>CAWANI010000025.1:0-140311 GCA_963783365.1 uncultured delta proteobacterium
ACTGGTCTGCATCAAGCAGGTGCCGGACATGGAGTCCCGATTCAAGGTCGACGCCTCGGGCACCTGGTACGACGCCGGCGATCTCGCCTGGCGGATGAACGAATACGACGAGTACGCCGTCGAGCAGGCGGTGCGGCTCAAGGAACAGCTCGGCGATGCCGAACTCACCGTCCTCTCCATCGGACCCGACCGGGTCAAGGAAGTCATCAAGAAGGCCCTCGCCATGGGCGCCGACCGCGGGGTGCACATCAAGGACGACGCCAGTTTCGAAAAAGACCCCTACGAGATCGCCTCGATCCTCGCCGAGCACGCCCGGCCCGAGGCTTACGACCTGATCTTCACCGGCATGCAGTCCCAGGACCGCGGCAGCGCCCAGGTCGGGGTGCTGCTCGCCGAAATGCTCGCCATCCCGGCGGTCACCACCATCGTCGACTTCGCCTGGGAAGAGGGGACCATCCGCGCCAAGCGCGAACTCGAAGGAGGGATCAAGGCCCTCGTCAAGGTGCGGCCGCCGGCCCTGTTCACCTGTCAGCTCGGGCTCAACACGCCGCGCTACCCGACGCTGCCCAACATCATGAAGGCCAAGAAAAAGAGCTCGCCGCCTGCGACGTCGGCGATCTGCTCAAGGTTGAACCGCTGGCGCGGACCCAAAAGGTCGCCTTCCCCGAGAAAAAAGGCAGCGGCCTTATCCTCGAAGGAGAAATCGGCGAGCTCGCCGACAAGCTGCTCGGCATCCTCAAGGAAAAGACGCCCGTTTTCAAGTAGGGGCAATAAATAAAGGCAAGATCTTTTCACCACCCGTTCGCTTCGCTCACTAGAGAACACAGAGAACTGCAGGAGAAAACCAAAACCCGTTTTTGAAAACGGACAAAATATTTTCTCAAGGTTTCCTCGGTGCCCTCAGTGGTGAAAAAAAGTTTTTCAATCCCTTCAAATATCCAGGAGGCCCCCACCATGAAAGCACTCCTCGTCGGAGAAACCCGCGAGGGCAAACTGCTCGAGAGCACCTACGAGCTGTTCGCCTTCGCCCGCCGGATCGGCGCCGACGCCGCCCTCTTTCTCGTCGGCAGCGAAGCCGCCCTGCCGGCCTTCGACGGCACCCTCTACCTCGCCGACGCCGCGGCTTGCGGCGAATTCAACCCCGGCGGGCACAAGGCGCTCTTGCTTCAGGCGATCGCAAAAGAACAGCCCGACCTCGTCGTTCTCGCCCACTCCGCCTACGGGTGGGACCTCGCCCCCCGCATCGCCCTCGCCCTCAAGGCCGCCCAGGTCTCCGAAGTGGTCGACATCGCCGACGGCGCCTACCTCACCCCCCTGTGCAACGGCAAGCTGCGCCGGGCGGTCGCGCCCACCACCGGCACCGCGGTGATCACCCTGCAGGCCGGGGCCTTCGGCCCCGCCGAGGCGCCAGGCGGCAGCCCGCGGATCGAAAGACTCGAAGCAGAGGCCTCCGGCGCCCTCGAGTTCTGCGGCTATGAGGCCGCCGAGAAGGGCGCGGTCGATCTGACCAAGGCCGAGATCATCGTCAGCGCCGGTCGCGGCATCGGCAAGAAGGAGAACGTCCAGGTCATTGCCCGACTGGCCGAAGCCGTCGGCGGCGAACTCGGAGCGAGCCGCCCCGTGGTCGACGCCGGATGGGTCGACCACAGCCGGCAGGTGGGCACCACCGGGCAGACGGTGGCGCCCAAGCTGTACCTGGCCTGCGGCATCTCCGGAGCGATCCAGCACCTGGCGGGGATGAAGAAATCCGCCTTCGTGGTCGCCATCAACAAGGACAGGGAGGCGCCCATCGGCGAGGTGGCCGACGTGCTGGTGGTGGCCGATGTGCTGCAGCTGGCGCCGCTGCTGACGGAAAAGGTGAAAGGCCTCCTCTCCCGGTAAGCGACCCCGTCGGGAACCTTCATTCGAGTAACGACCCGGCCCCGCTCCAGCCTCTTTCGGGAGCACGCCGGATTCTTGACCCAGGTCAAGGAGGGGAGCGGCCGGGCAGGGTAAAACAGCAAAAGGCCCTGCGGCAGCGGGGAAAAAGTGCCTCCGGCGGGGGCGAAATTTATCCGTATTGGCCGAAAACCGCCTTTCCAGGCACCAGAGGGGTCACGGAAGAGGCTGATTTCCTCTCTCCCGGCTCTCTGGACCGATGCTTGCAATAACGTTGTTTCCACCGGTTCGGGCCGAAGTTCCCGCGGGGTCCGGCATTGCTTTGCGGAAATCACCCGGTGAAAACAAAACAATTTGACTAATGGACTCGTTTGTTTTATAAACTCTGGTCAGACCAATTTACACTGACGAGGGAATCGCATGGCCGAATTACTGCTGATCCTGGTGAGCGCCGTTTTCGTCAACAACTTCGTGTTGGCCCGCTTTCTGGGGATCTGCCCCTTTCTAGGGGTATCCAAAAAAGTCGAGACCGCGCTGGGGATGGGGATGGCGGTCATCTTCGTGATGACCATCGCCTCGGTGGTTACCTGGTTCATTCAGTACTTTATTCTTATCCCGTTCGGGATCGAATACCTGCAGACCATCGCCTTTATCCTGGTCATCGCTTCTCTGGTGCAGCTGGTGGAGATGGTGATTCAAAAAGTCAGCCCGGTTCTTTACCAATCGCTGGGCATTTTTCTGCCGTTGATCACTACCAACTGTGCGGTTCTCGGGGTGGCGGTGCTCAATATCCAGAAGGGCTATTCCTTTTTGGAAACGGTCGTCTTTGCCCTCGGCGCGTCGATCGGTTTTACCCTGGCAATGGTGCTTTTCGCCGGGCTGCGCGAACGCATCGATCTCGCCCCCGTGCCCCACAGTTTTCGGGGTACGGCTATCGCCCTCGTGACGGCCGGCCTGTTGTCCCTGGCTTTCATGGGCTTCGCCGGTCTGGTTAAGGGATAACACAAAGTGACAGGTCCCGGGCGTCAGGATTCAGGATTATCTGAAATCTCGGATCTGACGCCTGACCCCTGAGGTTTTTATGCTTGCTGCAGTACTCAGCCTGGGCGGCATCGGATTGGTAGCTTCCATCGCCCTGGGAATCGCTGCCAGAAAATTTGCCGTCGATATCGATCCGCGTGAGTTCGCCGTTCTCGAAGTCCTCTCCGGAGCCAATTGCGGTGCCTGCGGGTACCCCGGTTGCAGCGCCTACGCCAAGGCGGTCGCCGACGGGGAGGCCTCCCCGAACCTGTGCACGCCGGGGGGCCAGAGCACCCTCGACCAGATCGCCCACATTATGGGCGTGGCGGCGGTGAAGGCCGACCCCCAAGTCGCAGTCGTGCTCTGCCAGGGTGATAACCGGAAGGCCAAAACGAAGTACCGCTACCTCGGGCTCACCGACTGCAACGCCGCCCAGAAGGTGGCCGACGGGCCCAAGGCCTGCCCCGGCGGCTGCCTCGGGCTGGGAACCTGCGCCCGGGTCTGTCCTTTCGACGCCATCGAGATCACCGCCGAAGGCCTGGCCGTCATCGATCGCGAAAAATGTACCGGCTGCCGAAAGTGCGTCCCGGCCTGCCCCCGTTCGGTGATCCGCATGACCCCCCTGAAATCGACCGTTCACGTGCTGTGTAACAGCCACGACAAGGGCGCCCAGGTTCGCAAATACTGTCAGGTGGGCTGCATTGCCTGTCATATTTGCGCCAAAACGGCTCCCGAGGCCTACCTGGTCGAGGATTTCCTGGCCCGGGTTGTTTACGATAGCGACGGGACGGCCGAGACGGCCGTGGCCAAGTGTCCGACCAAATGTATTCGGGATTTCACCGAGGGGTACCCCGAGGGGAGCTCCTTCGCCCCGCCGGCAGTGCCGGTGAAGGATCCGGAGGCTGCCGCGTAAGCGCAAATCATTGGAAGAAGAAACGAATGCGCCTGAAAACCTTTCCCGGCGGGCTGCACCCGCCAGACAGTAAAGAGTGGTCGGCCCGCAAGGCCATCGAAACCTGCCCCCTGCCCGAGGAGCTGGAGATTCCTCTTTCCCAGCACATCGGCGCCCCGGCCGAGGTCTGCGTGAAACCGGGAGATCTGGTGAAAAAGGGACAGATGGTCGGGACGGCCAAGGGGTTCGTCTCGGTCCCCGTGCATGCCTCCACTTCCGGAGAGGTGATCGCCGTAGAGCCGCGTCCGCATCCCAGCGGAAGGGCGCTTCCGGCGGTCGTCATCCGGCCCGATGGCGAGGACGCCTGGGCTGACGGCCCGGGCACGACCAATCCGGCAGATCTCACGGCCGATCAGCTGCGCGATCTCATTCGCAACGCCGGCATGGTCGGCATGGGCGGCGCAACCTTCCCGACCCACGTCAAGCTCTCCCCTCCCGCCGATAAGTCCATCGATACCCTCATCCTCAACGGGGTCGAATGTGAGCCGTACCTGACCGCTGACCATCGGCTGATGCTGGAAGAGACGGATTCGGTCCTCGAGGGGATTCTCATTCTGAAGCGGGTGCTCGGAGTGGAGCAGGTCCGGGTCGGCATCGAGGCCAACAAGCCCGACGCCATCGCTGCCATGCGGGATGTCTGCACCGCTGCCGGAGTCGCGGTCGATCCTTTGGCCGTGAAATATCCGCAAGGGGCCGAGAAACAGTTGATTCTGGCGCTCACCGGCCGGGAGGTGCCCAGCGGGGGGCTGCCGATGGATGTCGGGGTGGTGGTTCAGAACGTCGCCACCGCCGCGGCCGTGGCCGATGCGGTGCTGCGCGGCCGGCCGCTGATCGAACGGATCGTGACCGTCACCGGCCCGGCGGTCGCCAATCCGAAAAACCTTCGGGTGCGAGTGGGGACGCCCCTTTCTCATCTGGTCGAATTTTGCGGCGGGCTGACAGGGGACCTCGCCAAGATTATTGCGGGTGGGCCGATGATGGGAATGACCCAGCTTTCCCTCGCCACCCCGGTGATCCGGGGCACGTCCGGGCTGCTGCTCTTTCGGCAGGGGGATCTGGCGCTGGCCCCGGAGGGACCCTGCATCCGCTGTGGCCGCTGCGTCAGGGTGTGCCCGGCGCGCATCCTTCCCACCTCCATCGCCGCGTTCGCCCGGCTCGACCTGGTCGACGAAGCGGAGGAATTGAACGCCATGGACTGCATTGAATGCGGCTGCTGCACCTTTACCTGCCCGGCCGCCATTCCCCTGGTGCAGGCGATCCGTTATGCCAAGGGGGCGATTCTGGCCAAGAGAAGGAATGTCTGACGTGGAACAGCTCTATCTCTCTTCTTCTCCCCACATCCACTGCGGGGAAACCACCAATAAGGTGATGCGCGCGGTCATTCTCGCGCTACTGCCCGCCTGCGGTGTCGCCGTCTATTTTTTCGGCCTGCACGCCTTGTTGGTTCTGGTCCTGTGCACCGGCGGCTGTCTCGGCGCCGAGGCCCTCTTTCGCCGGGGCATGGGCCGGCCACTGACTCTGACCGACGGCAGCGCCGTCGTGACCGGCATCCTGCTTGCACTCAACCTGCCCCCGACCAGCCCCTGGTGGCTGGCCCTGATCGGCGCCGCCGTGGCCATCGGCCTGGGAAAACAGGTCTACGGCGGGCTCGGCTACAACCCCTTCAACCCCGCCCTGGTGGCCCGGGTGGTGCTGCTGATCTCCTTCCCGGTGCAGATGACGACCTGGACCGCGCCCGCCCCGCTTTTTTCCGGCGCCGATGCGGTGACCACGGCCACCCCGCTGGGCGCGGCCAAGACCGCTGTCATGCTCCATGGCCACCTGCCGGCGATGCAGGGGAGCTGGATGGGTTATTTCGTCGGCGACATGGCCGGCTCCCTGGGCGAGGTTTCGGCCATCGCGCTTCTGTTGGGCGCGGCGTATCTGCTTTGGAAAGGGATTATCACCTGGCATATCCCGGCGGCTTTTCTGGGGACCGCATGCATCTTTTCCGGGGTGTTCTGGCTGATCGATCCCTCCCGCTATCCTAGTCCCCTGTTTCATCTGCTGACGGGCGGCATGCTGCTGGGGGCGCTGTTCATGGCCACCGACATGGTCACCTCCCCGGTCACCGGCAAGGGGATGCTGATTTTCGGAGCCGGATGCGGCGTGATCACGATCCTCATCCGCCTGTTCGGCGGCTATCCGGAAGGGGTTTCCTTCGCCATCCTGTTGATGAATGCCGTCACCCCTCTTATTGACCGCTACACCCGGCCGAAGAAGTTCGGCGCCATGCCGCAGGCTGGGTAGGAAAGAATCATGAAAGAACTGATCCGACTTGTCCTGGTTTTGACCGCCATCACCGTTGTCGCCGGTCTCATCCTTTCGCTGGTCGAAGGGAGAACCCGCGAGCCGATCGCTCACCAGCGTCGTCTGCAGACCCTTAAGGCGATCAAGTCCGTGCTGCCGACTATCGATAACGATCCGGCCGCCGATGCGGTCGCGCTGGATATCGGGAAAAACCGCAAGGGACAGATGGTGAAGCGCACCTTTTATCGGGGCGAGAAGGAGGGGAAGCTGGTCGGCGTCGCCTTTAAGGTGGTTTCCACCGAAGGGTATGGCGGCGATATCGAGATCATGGTCGGCGTGCATCCCGACGGCGTGGTCACCGGCATCGAGATCCTCTCCAATTCCGAGACCCCGGGGCTGGGGCGCCAAGATCACCCAGCCCAGGTTCAAGGATCAGTTCCAAGGCAAAAGCCTGAAAAACGCCGATTGGCGGGTCAAGAAGGACGGCGGGCAGTTCGACCAGCTCACCGGCGCCACCATTTCGCCGCGGGCGGTGGTCAAGGCAATCAAGAAGGGGCTCGAATTCTATCGGGATCACCGGTCCCGGATTCTCGCAACCGGGGAGAGCAAGGGATGAATCTGGGCAGAGAATTTTTTAAAGGTTTCTGGCGGGAAAACCCCACCTTCCGGCTGGTCCTGGGGATGTGTCCGACGCTGGCGGTGACTACCAGCGCCCTCAACGGCCTCGGCATGGGCCTGGCGACGACCTTCGTGCTTGTCTGCTCCAATGTGGCAGTGGCCTCGCATGCGCAAGGTGATCCCCGCCAAGGTGCGCATTCCCGCCTACATCGTTCTTATCGCCTCCTTCGTCACCGTGGTGCAGCTGTGCATGGAGGCGTATACCTTCGACCTGTACAAGGCCCTCGGTATCTTCATCCCCCTGATCGTGGTCAACTGCATCATTCTCGGGCGGGCCGAAGCCTTTGCCGGAAGAAATCCGATCCTCCCCTCCCTGGTGGACGGTGCCGGGATGGGACTGGGTTTTACCCTGTCCCTGTTCGTGCTGGGCTCGGTGCGGGAGCTGTTCGGCGCCGGCTCCATCCTCGGCGTCGGTATTTTCGGCGCCTCACTATTTGCCCTTGCTCCTCATGATTCTGCCGCCGGGGGCCTTTATCACCCTCGGCCTGCTTCTCGCCGGGATGAATCGCATCGAGAGCGCCCGCCGCTAGGGCGCTTCGAGCAGGCCGTTTCCGGGCGGCAGTTCTCGCCATGATTTTCCTCTTGCCGGCCTCGAGATCGCCGGCGGGTTAAAAGCGTAAAAAAGCCACAAAAACCCAATCCTTTCACGTGGTCGGATCGACGCTACGGAAAACGTACCTTCCTCCTTTCAAAGTTGCTGTTAAACCACTGTTCTATCCAGGAAAAGTGCATACAGTATACTGTATTTTTTCCTTGACAAAGGGTTTAATTTATCCTAACTTGCACACGCCGAGCCTGCCGTAAACGATCCGGCCGCTAAGCATATTAAGATGTCCATACAATACACCGTTGGGAGGAGCTGTTTCATGCTAGAGAGTTATCTGCCGATACTCGTCCTCATCGCCATTGCCTTTGCCTTTGCCCTGGGGTCGGTCGTCATGTCCCGGCTGATCGGCCAGAAAAAGCCGATCGGCCGTCAAGCTGGCCCCCTATGAGTGCGGCATGCCGCCCTTCGGAACGGCGCGCGAGCGGTTCTCCGTCAAGTTCTACATCATCGCCATGCTCTTCATCGTCTTCGACATCGAGGCGGTCTTTCTCTATCCCTGGGCGGTGATGTTCAAGCGCTCGGGGATGTTCGGTTTCGTCGAGATGGGGGTCTTTATCCTGATCCTGCTCGTCGGTTACATCTATGTCTGGAAAAAAGGAGCGCTGGAATGGGAGTAGAGCAAACCCTGGGAAATAACGTCATCACCACCACGCTGGACAAGCTCGTCAACTGGTCCCGGTCCCGGTCGCTGTGGCCGATGACCTTCGGTCTGGCCTGCTGCGCCATTGAGATGATGGCCGCCGGTGCCGCCCGTTTCGACCTCGACCGCCTCGGGATCCTGTTCCGCGCCTCCCCCCGCCAGGCCGACTGCATCATCATCGCCGGCACCGTCACCAAGAAGATGCTGCCGGTCATCCAGACCGTCTACGAGCAGATGCCCGAACCCAAGTACGTCATCGCCATGGGCGCCTGTGCCTGCTCCGGGCGGAATCTTCGACACCTACAGCGTGGTTCAGGGGATCGACGAGGCGCTGCCGGTCGACGTCTATGTCCCCGGTTGCCCGCCCCGGCCCGAAGGTCTCCTTTACGGCATCGATGAAGCTGCAGGAGAAGATCATGAAGGAGCGCAACTCCTTCGGCGCCGCCATCGGCGTTGGCGAAGTGGTCCACGAGGCCTGAGCCGGTCGAATCCCATCGGACATCATCAGATAGGGATGAAGAGATATGAGTGAACATGCAGCCGTTGCGAAGCTGAAGGGGAAATTCGCCGGTTCCGTCCTGGAGGTCGCGGAGTTCCGCGGAGAGACGACGCGTGACCGTCAAGAAGGAAGAGATCGTCGCCATCGCCTCCTTCCTCAAGCAGGAGCTAGGATACAACTTCCTCACCGACCTGTGCGGGGTCGACTACCTCGGCAGGCCCCGCGCTTCATGGTGGTCTACAACCTGTACAATATCGACGACCAAGGAGCGCCTGCGGCTCAAGGTGCCGGTGGAGGAGAGCGACCCCGCGGGTCGATACCGTCAGCGGTGTCTGGGCGACGGCCAACTGGCACGAGCGGGAATGTTGGGACCTGATGGGGATCTCCTTCAACAACCATCCCGACCTGCGCCGCATCCTGATGCCCGCCGACTGGGTCGGCCACCCGCTGCGCAAGGACTATCCGCTGCAGGGCCCCGACCGGGAGCCGTATCAGGGGCGACTCTCCTAAGGCCTTCCTGCGGGAACGTTCACCTTTTCGATAGAAGAGGATACTGATGGCAACGACCGAAACGATGACCATAAACATGGGGCCGCAGCACCCCTCGACCCACGGGGTGCTGCAGCTGGTGCTCGAACTCGATGGCGAGATAGTCAGGTAAGGCCGACACCCCATATCGGCTTCCTGCACCGCGGCACGGAAAAGATCTCCGAGCACCGCACCTACCACCAGGTGATTCCCCTCACCGACCGCCTCGACTACCTGGCGCCGATGAGCAACAATCTCGGCTACGTGCTGGCCGTGGAAAAGCTGCTCGGCATCACCGACGCCATTCCCGAGCGGGCCAAGACGATCCGGGTGATCATGGCCGAGCTGACCCGCATCAAGAGCCACCTGGTCTGGCTCGCGACCCACGCCCTCGATATCGGCGCCATGACCGTCTTTCATCTACTGCTTCCGCGAGCGCGAAGACGATCATCGATATCTACGAGAAGGTTTCCGGCGCCCGCATGACCTCCAACTACTTCCGGGTCGGCGGCCTGGCGGCCGATCTGCCCGCCGGCATGGAGCAGGAGATCCGCGAGTTCGTCGACGAGCCATGCCCCGCCATATCGATACCTACGAGGGACTGCTGACCGGCAACAAGATCTGGCAGAAGCGGACCATGGGGGTCGGCAGGATCACTGCCGAGAAAGCGATCGACATCGGCCTCTCCGGCCCGGCGGTCCGCGGCTCGGGGGTTGACTGGGACCTGCGGCGCGACAATCCCTATTGCGGCTACGAGAACTACGACTTCAAGGTCGCCGTTGAGCAGGACTGCGACACCTGGGCCCGGTACCGGGTACGGCTGACCGAGATGCGCGAGTCCTGCAAGATCATTCGCCAGGCTCTCGACCGGCTCGAGCCGGGGCCCGTGCTGGCCGACGCCCCCAAGGTCTGTCTGCCGCCGAAAAAAGATGTCGTCAATACCATCGAAGGGCTCATCCATCACTTCAAGATCATCAGCGAAGGGTTCAAGCCGGAGGCCGGCGAAATCTACCAGGGTGTGGAAAATCCCAAGGGAGAGGTCGGCTACTATCTCATCTCGGACGGCTCACCCAAGCCTTACCGGATGAAGGTTCGGCCCGCCTCCTTCGTCAATCTGCAGGCCCTGCCGCAGATGGTGGAAGGTAGTCTGATTGCCGACGCCGTGGCGATCATCGGAACCCTCGACGTGGTGCTCGGCGAAATCGACCGGTAACAATCTCAGGGGAAAAGGGATCTCTTTATGAGCAACGTTGCGGAAAAAGCTCAGGAGCAGGAAATCGACCTGACCGCTGCCAATCGGGTTATCGACAAGTACCTGGAGATGAAGGGCGCCCTCATGCCGGTGCTTCAGGCGATCCAGGACGAGTACGGCTTCATTCCCGAACCGTGCGTCCATCTCGTTGCCGAGCGACTGAATGTCTACACCAGTCAGATCTACGGCGTCCTGACCTTCTACGCCCAGTTTCATCTGGAGCCTCGGGGCAGATTCATCGTCCGGGTCTGCATGGGAACCGCCTGTCACGTCAAGGGGGCCGGCCGCATCGGCGACACCCTCAAGGACCGGCTCGGAATCGGCCATGCCGAAACCACCGAAGATCTCAAGTTCACCGCTGAATTCGTTGCCTGCATCGGCGCCTGCGGCATGGCGCCGGTCATCATGGTCAACGATGCGACCTACGGCAGCATGTCCGTTCAGAAGATGAACGAGGTCCTCAAGAAGTACCAGGAGATGGAGTAAGCGCAACAGTTCTTGCAACCTCATCAACACGAGCGGGGATGGAATCCAATGGCCGCGAATGCTGAAAAGATAAAAGTTCTGATCTGTCAGGGTACCGGCGGTCTTGCCTCCGGGGCCAAGGCGGTGGCTGAAGCCTTCGAGCAGGAGTTCGCCAAGCAGGGCCTCGAGGCCAAAGTGGGCAAGCGTTGCGAGGTCGTCGGCACCGGTTGCCGCGGGCTCTGCGCCAACGACGTGCTGGTCGATATCCTGCTGCCGGGCCAGGAGGCTGTGACCTACGATTTCTGTACCCCCGAATTGGTGCCGCAGATCGTCGAGCAGCATATCCTCGGTAACGAGCCGGTACCGAAAAAGGTCGCCGGCCCCTACTACGCCAAGTTTCTCGAAAAGCAGATGCGGGTTATTTTCTCCCGCTGCGGCACGATCAACGCCGAGAGCATCGAAGATTTCATCGAGCACAAGGGATTCACCGGCATCAAAAAGGCCGTGACCATGAAGCCCGAAGAGGTGATCGAAGAGGTCAAGCGTGCCGGTCTGCGCGGTCGTGGCGGCGGGGGCTTCCCTACCGGCGTCAAGTGGTCCTTCGCCAAGGCATCGCCCGGCAACGACAAATACCTCATCTGCAACGCCGACGAGGGCGACCCCGGGGCCTTTATGGACCGCTCGGTGCTCGAAGGCGATCCGTACGGCGTCATCGAAGGGATGATGATCGCGGCCTATGCCATCGGCTGCCGCAACGGCTACGTCTACGTCCGGGCCGAATACCCGCTCGCCATTAAACGCCTGCAGAAGGCGATCGATACCTGCTACGAGCGGGGCATCCTCGGCAAGGATTGTATGGGGCTCGGCTTTGAGTTCAACCTGCGTATCAAGGCCGGCGCCGGCGCCTTCGTCTGCGGCGAAGAGACGGCACTGATGGCCTCCATCGAGGGGCAGCGGGGCATGTCCCGTCCCCGTCCCCCCTTCCCCGCCGTGCGCGGTCTCTGGGGGAAGCCGACCAACATCAACAACGTCGAGACCTACGCCAACGTTTCCTACATCTTCTATAACGGTGCCGACTGGTACGCTGGCATCGGCACCGACGGGACCAAGGGGACGAAGATTTTTGCCCTGACCGGCAAGGTTAAACATACCGGCCTGGTGGAGGTCCCTGCGGGAACCACGATGCGCGAGGTCATCTACGACGTCTGCGGCGGCATCCTCAACAACCGCAAATTCAAGGCGGTGCAGGCGGGAGGACCTTCCGGCGGCTGTCTGCCGGCCGAAGCCCTCGACGCCCAGGTCGACTATGACTCGCTGATCAAGGCCGGCGCAATGATGGGTTCGGGGGGCCTGGTCGTTATGGACGAGACGACCTGCATGGTCGACATCGCCCGTTTCTTCCTCAACTTCACCCGGGTCGAGTCCTGCGGCAAATGCATCCCCTGTCGTATCGGGCTGAAGATCATGCTTGAGATTCTCGAGCGGATCTGCGCCGGGGAAGGGCGGGAAGGCGACATCGAGATGCTCGAGGATATGGCCAAGGACATCAAGAAGAGCTCCCTGTGCGGTCTCGGCCAGACCGCACCGAATCCGGTCCTGTCGACTCTTCGCTATTTCCGGCACGAGTACGAAGCGCATATCAAGGAAAAGCATTGCCCCTCCAACTCCTGTAAGTCGCTGCTCAAGTTCGAAGTGGTGGAGAATGCCTGCAAGAAGTGCGGACTGTGCTACAAAATCTGTCCGGTGGATGCCATTAAATGGGAAAAGGGAGGCGTTGCGGTCATCGACAAGGAGAAATGCACCCAGTGCACCTCCTGCTACGACGCCTGTCGCTTCATGGCGATCGAATAAGCCGATCTGTGAGGCGGAGACCACGGTGGTGGTTGTCTCTTCGCCGCTCCTGGTCTTCACTTCATACCTCCCCTTTGGTGATACGAGGTTAAGATGGTTACTCTGACGATTGACGGCAAAGAAATCACGGTCAAGAAGACATCGACCATTTATGAGGCCGCCAGGGAAGCTGGAATCCATATTCCGGTTCTCTGTTACGCCAAAAAGCTTCTGCCCTACGGCGCCTGTCGTATCTGTCTGGTCGAAGTCGAGCAGATGAAGGGACGTCTGATCCCTTCTTGCACCACGCCGGTGACCGAAGGGATGGTCGTGACCACCTCTTCGGAAGAAATTCGCAAGGTGCGCAAGACCGTCCTAGAGTTTCTGCTGGTCAACCATGTAATCGAGTGCCCGGTCTGCGACAAAGGGGGAGAGTGCGATCTTCAGGAGCTGACCTTCGAGTACGAGGTCTACCCCAACCGGTTCACCGGCGAGAAGTTCGATCTGCCGAAGGACGAAGTGAATCCCCTCATCGAACGCAACATGAACCGCTGCGTCCTGTGCGGCAAGTGCGCTCGGGTTTGCGATGAAATCGTCGGCTTCGGCTCCTACTCCTTTATCAACCGCGGCTTCGAGACCAAGATCGCTACGGCCTTCGACCGCGGCCTGAACTGCGAGTTTTGCGGGCAGTGCGTGTCCATGTGTCCGGTAGGTGCGATTCTTCCGCGCCCCTTCAAATTCAAGGCGCGCCCCTGGCAGCTCAAGGAAGTCGATTCGGTCTGCGGCTACTGCGGCAACGGCTGTACCGTCACTCTCGGGGTGCTGCGGGACAAGGTCGAAACCATCCGCTTCAACGACAAGACCGGGGTCAACGACGGCAACCTCTGTATTCGCGGTCGGTTCGGCTACTCCTACGTCAACAGTGAGGAGCGGCTGAAAAAGCCCCTGGTGCGAAAAGACGGCCAACTGGTCGAAGTCGAATGGCCGGAGGCGCTCGAGGCTGTTGCCGCGGGATTCTCCAAAGCCCAAAGCGAGCAGGGCGTGGGGATCCTGAGCGGTGCGCGCCTGACCAACGAGGAATTTTTCCTCCTCAAAAAGCTGGCCGCCACTCTCGGTACCGAAAACCTCGATCATTCCGGCGGGGAGTGCTATCGGGGGGTCACCGAAGGGCTCAGGGAAACCCTCGGCGTCACGGCGTCGACCGGGACCTTCCCCCAGGTGGAGGAGTGCGACGTCATCCTCTCCATCCGCTCCGATTTTTACGAAACGCACCCGGTTTTCGGCATGGTGGTCAACCAGGCCGTCAAACGGCACGATGCCCAGTTGCTTGTTCTCTCGGATAAAAAGGGGAAATTCACCAAGCTGCCCCATGCGCAAACACTCCTCATCCGACCGGGGCTCGAGGTCAACGTGCTCAACGCCATGGCGAAGGTGTTGATCGACGAGGAACTGGCCGTTACCGAAGGGGTGACGGGGCTCGAGGCCTTCAAAAAGGCTCTGGCGGATTCCACGCCGGAGAAGGTGGAGGCCGAGACCGGCGTCGCCGCCGAGACCATCCGTCAGGCCGCCCGTCAGCTGGCCAAGGCCAAAAAAAGCGCCATTCTTCTGGCCTACGGCCTTCCCTTTACCGCCAACAGCAAAGAGCTCGGCACCGCCGCTGCCAACCTCGCCATTCTGACCGGCAACGCCGGCCGGGAAGGAAGCGGCCTGTACCTTTGCGGGGAAAAGGCCAACAGCCAGGGCGCGATCGACCTCGGCGTTCTGCCGGCAGCGGGGGCCCTGGGTGCTCAGGGGATGCTGGAAGCGGCCGGCAGCGGGAACCTCTCCGCCCTTTACGTGGTGGGTGAAGATCCGCTCTCCTCCTATCCCGATCGCGACAAGGTCGTCAAAGCGTTGGAAAAAGCCTCCTTCGTGGTTGTTCAGGACCTGTTCCTCTCGCCGACCGCCCTGCAGGCCGACGTGGTGCTGCCCGCCGCCTCTTTCGCCGAAAAGGATGGCACCTTCACCAACGCCGAGCGGCGCATTCAGCGGGTCCGCCCCGGTGTTTCCAGCCCCGGAGAGGCCAAAACCGACCTGGCCATTTTCGAACAGTTGGCCGCAAAGCTTGGGGAGGCGGTCGCGTACACCGGTCCAGCGGCGGTGTTCTCCGAAATCGGCAACCAGGTTTCGGCTTACGGCGACATCGACTTCAACACCATCGGACCGCAGGGGATCGTCTGGGGAGGTGAGACCCTCGCCCCGGCGACCAAGGCCGTGGTTCCCGTAGCTAATGCCAAGGGGATGAAAGGGGCCTATCTCCTTATCTCCGGCAGCGCCCTCTATCACAGCGGCACCGTCTCGACCCGGGCCAAAGGGCCTTTGGCGGTGGTTCCCGAACCCTACCTCGAGCTCGGCCGTGAAGATGCGGCCGCCCTGAAGGTTACTTCGGGCGAGATGGTGACGGTGAAGTCCGGCGGGGTTGAACTGCGGCTGAAGGCCAAAGTTGAGGACCGTCTGCCGCAGGGCGTCGTTTTTGCTCCTTACCATTTTGGCGCGGCCGGCCTGAATCGCCTTTATAAAGGCGCGGCGGCAGTTTCGGTCGAGTTGGCGAAGTAATTTTTCTTCCCAGGAGAGACTATGAATTGCCCTCACTGTAAATCTCCGGTTTCAGCTCGGGCCAAATTCTGTGATCAGTGTGGTTCCAATCTGGCCAAGGATGCCGAATTTCTGCACCAGAAGGCCCTCGACCACTATCACCGGGGCCTGATCGATCAGGCGGTCCAACTCTGGGATGAGGCGGTGGCCCAGAGCCCCGACTTCTCCAAGGGATATTACTACAAAGGCCTCGCTCTCTATGATCGAGGCGATCTTCAGGAGGCGATCGACGCCTTCGAACGGGCGTTGGAAGGGGAGAAGGAACCCTTTCGGGTTTACTTCAAGTTGGGCATGGCCCAATACGGTCTCGGTGATTTGAAGGGAAGCGAGGAAAGCTTTCGTAGGGCCTTGCAGATCAATCCCGGCAGCGCCGAAACCCACTATCGGCTGGGTCTCTCCTGTCTGCGCAACAATGATCTCGAATCGGCCCGTCAGGCGCTGGAGGAGGCCATTCTAATCAACCCCCATTACACCCGCGCCCTTTACATTCTGGGGATGGTGTTTGCGCAGAAAGGGGAGATCGACCAGGCCATCGAGCGCTTCGAGAAGGTGGTGCAGATCAGCCCCTCCTACACCTCGGCCCGGTTCGAATTGGGAATGGCCCTGTTCAAGCGGGGAAATCTGCAGGAGGCCGCGGAAGAGTTTCGCCGAACGGTGGAGATCTCCGATCGCTTCGTCCCCGCGCACTTCATGCTCGGGGAAGCCTACCGCAAACTGGGAGAATTCGGCGACGCCACCACGGCTTACAACCAGGTTCTTAAGCTCAATCCCAAGGATGTCGACACTTATATCCATCTGGCCGAGTGCTATATGCAACTCGATTTCATGGATGCAGCCGGCGAGGCTGTGGACAAGGCACTGGCCATCAATCCGAACCACCGGGATGCCCGCTATCTGAAGAAGCATCTCGGGGAGATGACGACGCCGCATAAACCTGGTTTCTAAAGATTTTCTTTTAAAGGTCACGTTTCTAATCGATCAAGGAAGAGGATTGTCATGACGCATGAAGTATTGAGCCTCTCAAACAATGCGCCCCTGTTTTTGGGCGTGATGGTGGTGAAAATTCTGGTCGTTTTCGCCGTCGTGATGCTGATGGTCGCCTACGCCACCTGGCTCGAGCGCAAGATCATCGGCCACATGCAGACCCGCATCGGCCCCATGCTCACCGGCTGGCACGGACTGCTGCAGCCGATCGCCGACGGCCTCAAGCTCTTTTTCAAAGAGGACATCATCCCGACCAAGGCCAGCAAGGTGGCGTTCATTCTCGCGCCTATGATGATCGTCGTTCCTGCCTTTATCACCATTGCGGTCATCCCCTTTGGTCCGGACATCCTCATCGGCGGCTATCGGGTGCCCATGCAGATCACCGACCTCAATGTCGGGGTGCTGTACATCCTGGCCTTTGCCGGCCTCGGGGTCTACGGCATCGTGCTCGCCGGCTGGAGCTCCAACAGCAAATACTCGCTGATGGGCGGGATCCGCTCCTCGGCCCAGATGATTTCCTACGAACTGTCTGCCGGCCTGGCCATTGTCGCCGTTTTCATGCTCTCAAGCACCCTGAGCCTGAAAGGAATCGTGGCACAGCAGCAGTTGCCGCTCTACGGCGTCTTCCACTTTCTGCCGAACTGGTACATTTTCACTCAGCCCCTCGCCTTCTGCCTGTTCGTGGTTTGCGGGCTGGCGGAAGTCAACCGAACCCCTTTCGACCTTCCCGAGGCCGAGAGCGAGCTGGTTTCCGGTTTCGGGACCGAGTACTCCTCCATGAAATACGCTCTCTTTTTCATGGCCGAATACGCCAATATGATCGTGATCGCCGCCATTGCCTCGACCCTTTTCCTTGGCGGATGGTCCGGGCCTTTCCCCGGCTTCATCAACATCCTCATCAAGGTGATCGCCTTCATGATCTTTTTCATCTGGCTGCGGGCGACCTTTCCCCGGGTGCGCTATGACCAGCTGATGTTCCTTGGATGGAAGGTGTTTCTGCCCCTGGCCTTGGCCAACATCGTGGTCACCGGCGCCGTGATCGTCGCCCTGCAGTAATCAATTTTTGAGAAGAGGAAAGGCCATGTTCAAAGAGCTGATCAAAGGATTGAGCATCACCTTCAAGCACATACTGCCCGGCCATTCGACCACGGTGCAATACCCGGCCGTGAAGCTGAAACCGAGCGAGCGGTTCCGCGGCCTGCACCGGCTGGTTCCCGCCCATGACCGGGAAAAGTGTGTGGCGTGTTACCTGTGTCCCACGGTCTGCCCGGCCAAGTGCATTACCGTCGAGTCGGCCGAAAATGACAAGGGGGAGAAATATCCCCGGATTTACCAGATCGATCTGTTGCGCTGTATTTTCTGCGGTTACTGCGTCGAGGCGTGTCCCGTCGAGGCCCTGGAAATGACCGGTGAATACGAGCTGGCCAACTACAAGCGCGAAAATTTCACCTTCACCAAAGAGCGACTTCTCAAGTAATCGGTATAGGAGCGTCGAACCCATGGAAACATTCTTTTTCTATCTGGTCGCCCTGGTCGCCGTTGTTTCCGGATTTCTGGTGGTCAAATGCAAAAATCCCGTGAACAGCGCCCTGGCTTTGGTGAACACCTTCTTCTGTCTGGCCATTTTTTACGTCATGCTCGATGCGCCGTTCATGGCCGCTATTCAGGTGATGGTCTACGCCGGAGCGATCATGGTGCTGATTATTTTCGTCATCATGCTGTTGAATCTGGGGACGGAGACCGTCAAGCGATACGTACACAGCCTGGCCGGGGCGGGGGGACTGTCGGTTCTGCTCATGGTGTTGGCGATAGTCTTCGTCGACCATGGTGCCCCGACGGGATTAAAAGGAAATATCACCGCACAGACGGTGGCGCAGGTCGGTCACACCGAACTCATCGGGAAGGCGTTGTTCACCCAATATCTTCTCCCCTTTGAAATTACATCCATCCTGCTCCTGGTGGCCATTATCGGCGCTGTGGTGCTGGCCAAAAAAGACGTTTAACTGCCGAGGAGGACAGGAGGTCGATCATGGTTTCGGTTCAACATTACCTGGTGCTCAGTGCGATTCTCTTTTCGATGGGAACCTTCGGGGTTCTCATTCGGAAAAACATCATTGTCATTTTCATGTGCATCGAGCTGATGCTCAATGCCGTCAATCTCACTTTTATTGCCCTTTCCCAGTACCTGGGGAATCTGAACGGCCAGATTTTCGTTTTCTTCGTCATGACCGTCGCCGCTGCCGAGGCGGCCGTTGGGTTGGCGTTGATGATCACGCTGTATCGGAATCGCGAATCCATCGAGGTTGACGAGATCAGCCTGTTGAAATGGTAAGTGTTTTCAGGTTGGCATAGAGGTCCAATCCGTTTAGAGGAGATATAGATGTACGACAAACTGTGGCTCATCCCATTCTTCCCCCTGCTGGGGTCCATTATCAACGGACTTCTCGGCAAGAAGATCAAGAATGAGAAGGTGGTCGGGACCATCGGTACCCTGGCGATCGCCTCTTCCTTCGTGGTCGCCTGCAGCTACTTCTTTCAGCTGCTCGGCGAGCCGGTCACCAATAAAGTTCACGAGCAAATTCTCGGTTCGTGGATTTCCGTCGGCCAGCTGCATGTCAGTTGGGGGTTCCTCCTCGACCCCCTGTCGGCACTGATGATCATGGTTGTGACCGGGGTCGGTTCCCTCATTCACCTCTATTCCATCGGCTACATGCATGGAGAGGAAGGTTTCTACCGGTACTTCTCCTACCTCAACCTGTTCTGCTTCTCCATGCTGATGCTGGTTCTGGGCAACAACGCCCTGGTCATGTTCATCGGTTGGGAAGGGGTGGGCCTCTGTTCGTATCTCCTTATCGGGTATTACTTTCATAAGAAATCGGCCGGAGATGCCGCCAAGAAGGCCTTTGTCGTCAACCGCATCGGCGACTTCGGCTTTCTGCTCGGACTGTTCACCCTCTTCTGGACGATGGGCAAAGAGCACGGCGTCTGGACCTTGAATTTCGTCAAGATCGCCCAACAGGGGCACCTGCTCGGCAACGGCAGCCTGATCGTGACGGTCATCACCCTGCTCTTCTTCCTTGGAGCTACCGGCAAGTCCGCCCAGATTCCCCTTTACACCTGGTTGCCCGATGCGATGGAAGGTCCGACTCCGGTCTCCGCGCTGATCCATGCCGCCACCATGGTTACTGCAGGCGTTTACATGATCGGTCGGATGAACGGTCTGTTCGCCATGGCTCCGGACACGATGATGGTGATCGCCATTATCGGTGCGGCGACGGCCATCTTCGCCGCCAGCATCGGCATGGCGCAAAACGATATCAAACGGGTTCTGGCGTACTCTACCGTCTCCCAGCTCGGCTACATGTTCCTGGCCATGGGCGTGGGGGCCTTCGGTGCGGGCATTTTCCACCTGATGACCCACGCCTTCTTCAAAGCCTGTCTGTTCCTCGGTTCCGGTTCGGTCATCCACGCCCTTTCCGGCGAGCAGGACATGCGCTACATGGGCGGGTTGCGCAAGCACATGCCGATCACTTTCTGGACGTTCATGTTCGCCACCATCGCCATCTCCGGTCTGCCTTTCTTCTCGGCCTTTTTCTCGAAGGACGAGATTCTCTGGTGGTCCTTCGCCTCCAATCGCGGCAGTGTCTGGCTGTGGGTGGTCGGCGCGATCGCTGCGGGCATGACCGCCTTCTACATGTTCCGCCTGGTCTTCATGACCTTCTACGGTGAAGAACGGCTCACGGAGCACGCCAAACATCACCTGCATGAATCCCCTTGGGTTATTACTGTGCCGCTGATCGTGCTGGGTCTGCTCTCCTTCGTTGGCGGGTATGTCGGCGTTCCGGAAATCCTCGGTGGTACCAACCGGATCGAGAATTATTTCGAACCGGTCTTCGGACATACCCAGGAGGTTTACGGCATTCACCTTAAGGCGGGCATGGCCCATGCGGTTGGTCTGCAGTACGGGCTGATGACCATCTCTGTCGCCCTCGCCATCTTCGGCCTCTTCGTGGCCTGGGTCATGTACGTGCGCAGTCCCGAGCTGCCCGGCAAGTTCGTTGCCGCATTCCAGGGTCTGGCCCGCACGGTCTATAACAAATGGTATGTGGACGAAATCTATGACGCTCTTTTCGTCAATCCCACCAAACGCCTCGGCACCTTCCTCTGGAGGGGATTCGACGTGGTTGTGGTCGACGGGATCGTCAATGGGGTCGGCAAATTCGTCAACGCCTGTTCCAAGGGGCTGCGGATCACCCAAAGCGGCCTGGTGCAAAATTACGCCATGACCATGGTGCTCGGCGTGGTCGTGATCGTTGCCTTCTACGTCGTCAGGTAAGAGTGCTGTCCGATTAGTGATAGAGATATAAGGAGCGAATTCCCATGACCCATCATCTTCTCAGCCTGATGACCTTTCTCCCGATTCTGGGGCTGGTGGCTGTATTGTTCATCCCCCGGGAGAATGAAGGCCTTCTCAAAAGTTTTACCCTGGTGGTCACCCTGCTGACCTTCGTCCTGAGCCTGCCGCTGGCCTTCGACAAGGTTTTTAAGACTTCCGGGGCGATGCAATATACCGAGTTCGTTCACTGGATCAGTATCGGGCATTATTTCCAGATGAACTACAATGTCGGGGTGGACGGCATCAGCCTCTGGCTGGTATTGCTGACGACCTTCATCATGCCGATCGCTGTGCTTTCCACGTGGCACGCCGTCGAAAAGAATGTCAAGGGCTTCATGGCGCTGATGCTGCTGCTCGAAACCGCCATGCTGGGTGCGTTTATTTCTCTTGACCTCTTTCTGTTTTACGTTTTCTGGGAAATGATGCTGATCCCCATGTACTTCATGATCGGCATCTGGGGCGGCGGTCGCCGGATCTACGCTGCAGTGAAGTTCTTTATTTACACGGCGGTCGGCTCGCTGCTGATGCTGGTGGCGATCATCTACGTCTACTACCTGGCGGTCAATGCCGGGCTGGCTACCCACGGCTTCTCGGTGGCCGATTTTTACAAGCTCTCCATCGCCCCGGCGACGCAGACCTGGCTTTTCCTCGCCTTTGCCCTCAGCTTCGCCATCAAGGTGCCGATGTTTCCGCTGCACACGTGGTTGCCTGATGCGCATACCGAAGCCCCGACGGCCGGCTCCGTTATTCTGGCGGCTATCATGCTGAAAATGGGTACTTACGGATACGTTCGCTTCGCCATCCCGATGTTCCCTGCAGCCACTCAGCAGTTCCTGCCGTATCTGGCGCTGCTCTCCGTCATCGGTATCATTTACGGCGCTCTGGTGGCGATGATGCAGCAGGACGTGAAGAAACTGGTCGCCTACTCGTCGGTTTCCCACCTCGGATTCGTCATGCTCGGTATTCTCGCCCTTAATATGGAAGGGCTCGAAGGCGGGATGATTCAGATGGTTAATCATGGGATTTCCACCGGTGCCCTCTTCCTTATCGTCGGCTTCATCTACGAGCGGCGCCACACCCGTGAAATTTCCGAGTTCGGCGGGCTGGCGAAACAGATGCCGGTATTCGCCACCATCTTCATGATCATCACCTTCTCTTCTATCGGCCTGCCCGGAACCAACGGCTTTGTCGGCGAATTCCTGGCACTGTTGGGGGCCTTCGAAAGTCAGCTGCGGTGGTTCGCCGTCGTTGCCACCAGCGGGGTCATTTTCGCTGCCGTCTACATGCTCTGGATGTTCCAGCGAGTTATGTTCGGCGAATTGAAAAATCCCGCCAACCAGAAGCTGAAAGACCTCTCGGCCCGGGAAGTGATACTGATGCTCCCGCTGCTGCTGTTCGTCTTCTGGATCGGGATTTACCCGAACACCTTCTTCTCCAAAATGGATCCGGCCATGGAGCAGCTGCTTCACCAGGTGAAAGGCACCCAGCAGGTAGCCATCGTTCAGCCGGCACAGCCGCACCATGTTGAATTGAAACAATAAAGGTTTTTGGCATAACACCGCTTCCGGAGGAGCATTTCCATGGATAATCTGGCACAAATCGCCATGAAGAGCGTCAACTTCGCGGCCATCGGTCCCTCGCTTTGGCTCTCCTGCTTCGGCATGGCGCTTCTGCTCATCAACGCTTTCACCCCCCGTGGTAAGACGGCCCACGTCGCCTGGATCAGTATTATCGCACTGATCACGAGCGGGTTCGTCGCCATCGGCGCCTGGAATCATCATCCCCTGTTGGTGGGCTTTTCCGGCAGCGTGGTGCTTGATAATTACGCGACCTTCTTCAACATGATCTTCCTTATCGCCGCCGGCCTGACCATCCTCATGTCGGACGAGTATCTGAAGCGCGAAGGGTATCCGGTGGGCGAATACTACCCGCTGATTCTGTTCACAACCGCCGGTGCCATGTGGATGGCCTCGGGGACCGATCTGATGACCATTTTTCTCGGTCTCGAGGTTCTGTCGATCTCCCTTTATGTCCTCGCCGGGTTCTTCCGCGGGCAACTGCGCTCCAATGAAGCGGGTCTCAAGTATTTTCTGCTCGGTGCGTTCTCGACCGGATTTCTGCTCTACGGCATCGCTTTGATCTATGGGGTCACCGGATCGACCAACGTCGCCCAGATCAGTCGCTACATTTACCTGCATCGGGGAGCGGTTCTTGCCAATCCCATGGCCCTCGCTGCCATGGTGCTTCTGGGCGTCGGGTTTCTCTTCAAAATTGCCGCGGCACCCTTCCATATGTGGACACCCGATGTCTATCAGGGAGCGCCCACGCCAATCACCGCTTTTATGAGTGCGGGGCCGAAGGCCGCCGCCTTCGCCGCCTTCCTGCGGGTCTTCTTCCTTGGGCTCGGCGGAATGCGCGGGGAGTGGACCGCCCTGCTGTGGATCCTGGCCGTGCTGACCATGATCGTCGGCAATGTCATCGCCATCAACCAGACCAACGTCAAGCGGATGCTGGCCTATTCCTCCATTGCCCACGCGGGCTATGCCCTGGTCGGTATGGTTGCGGCCAACACCATTGGCGTCTCCGGCGTCCTCTTTTACATGCTGGCCTATACCTTCATGAATCTCGGCGCCTTTGCCGTGCTGGTGCTGGCCGGTAAGCAAGGAGAGGAAAACCTCACCCTCGAAGGTCTCTCCGGGTTCGGGTACAAGAAACCCTTTCTGGGCGTCGCCATGACAATTTTCCTCCTGTCTCTGATGGGAATTCCGCCGACAGCGGGTTTCGCCGGGAAGTTCTATATTTTCGCCGGCGCCGTCAAAGCCGGATACGTCTGGCTGGCCGTGATCGGTGTCCTGAACTCGGCCGTTTCCCTCTACTATTATCTGCGGGTCATGGTGTACATGTATTTCCGCGATCCCACCGAGAATTTCGGCTGGGTCAAAGCACCGGTCGGGGCCGTTATTTCCATTGTCCTCTCGCTTATCGGTGTTTTCTACATGGGGATCATCCCCGGAGCGGTCATGGAATTGGCTAAACGGGCAATATACGGTTCTTGAATACCGCCTACTTCCTGGAACGGCAAAAGCCCCGGACGATCGTTCGGGGCTTTTGCATTTGTCTCAGGGAACCTCGTCTTTCCGAAATCGCCGCCGGTGGTATAATTTTTCGACAAAAGGCAGGGGCGAGTGTTCAAACGACAAGGAGGCACGCCATGAGAACCCCCGAATTTCAAAAAATCTGCCAGTCGGTAGGAACCGGAAAGGATCTCTGGGTTAAGCACATCGTCACCCACCAGATCGGAAAAATCCTCTCCTGCGGGGAGGAGGAATTCGAGGTGGATGTCAATGGGGAAAAAAAGACCTGGAGTAAAACGAACTGCCTGGAAACGAAACATTAACAGCTGAGGTAGTGTTTAGAGTGGGCCGGGAGCAGTGCCCGGCCCTTTTTCCTTCGTAACAAAGAAACCATTTCGTTCACCACACCGGTTGAGCCGCCCATTCCCCCCGCCGATATCCGCGAACACGTCGTCAAGGCCCTGCCGGATTGGCCCTTCAGGCTTTTTACTGATATAAAAGGGGAGCGTAAAGACTCTCCCCGTCCCATTTTAAAAAAGGGCTCCCTTGGTTTTTCGGCCGTTTCATTTTCATCTGCGAAGATGGCGGCGAACCGTTGTGATCGTATTATTATATTCAAGGAGGATAGGAAGTGGAATTCCGCTACGGCCTCGATGAGCGTCCCCCGTTAGGTCCCCTGCTTTTGTTCGGCCTTCAGTGGCTGGCCGTCGCCTTGCCGGGGATTCTCATTCTCGGGAGGGTCGTCGGCACCTTACAGTACAGCACTTACGGCAATCAAGTGCTCTACCTGCAGAAGCTCTGTTTCGTGACAGGGATCACCCTCTTTTGTCAAGTCCTGGCGGGGCATCGCTTGCCCTTGATCGCCGGTCCTTCCACCGTTTTGCTGATCGGCGTTATTGCCAGCCGCAGCGTCTCGGTGGATGCCGTTTATTCGACCATTCTGTTGGGAGGGCTGGCCCTCGCGCTCGCGAGCGTCTCAGGACTCTTTCGGTATTTGCAGAGACTGTTCACGCCCCCGGTGGTCGCAACCGTTCTATTGCTGATCGGTTTCAATCTCGCACCGACGCTCCAGCATTTGATCATCGGCACCTCTGCCGCCTCATCCGCATCTCATCTGGCCTTCGCCCTGGCTTTTCTGTTGCTGATGTTTTTGGCCCAGAGCCGATTGTCCGGCATCTGGAAATCGACACTGATCGTCTGGGCCCTGGTTGTTGGAACAGCTCTATATCCGCTGCTCTTCCGGGGCATCGAATCCGGGACGGTATCGTCGCCGGCGTCTCCCGTGGCGGGGATTTTTCATCATTTGACCACCAGGTTGGTGATCGACCCTGGCGTTTTGATTTCCTTCTTTTTCTGTTATCTGGCCCTATCGATCAACGATCTGGGGTCCATTCAGGCGATGGCCGAGCTCCTCAAGCCTGCCGAAATGCCCCGCCGCATTACCCGGGGGGTGGCCTTTACCGGGATGGCAAATGCGCTTGCAGGCTTCCTCGGCGTTCTGGGACCCGTCGATTTTTCCCTGAGCCCAGGCGTTGTCGCGGTTACGGGGTGCGCTTCGCGCTACACCCTGCTCCCCGCGGCACTCTCTCTGCTGGTACTGTCTTTCTCGCCGCTGGCGATCGGGGTGATCGGTCACATTCCTTCCCTCGTCATCGGCTGCGTATTGACCTACATTCTCTGCGCGCAGATCGCCGCCGGTCTGTCGGTGCTTTTTCAGGGGAACGATTTTCGGTTCGAACACGGCCTGACAGTGGGCTTGTCTCTCCTGCTCGGCACTCTCGTCGCCTTCTTGCCGCCAGAAGTGTTGTCCTCTTTTCCAGTTACTCTCCGACCGACCCTCGGCAATGGCTTCGTTGTCGGCGTACTGGCAGCTCTGATTTTAGAACACGTGATATTTCGCACGCCGCGGGGCTGATTATCCGGTGTTGATCTGCCGAGAAACTCAACGGAAAATGCTCGGGCGATCATCGGTTTCCAAGAACGCCATTCATCGGAAGGGGGACGACGGGGAAAAAAGCACGAACAGGGCGGATTCCCGTAAAACATGAACCGGGGGAGATATTGAAAAATGTTTAAAACCGGCTAATCTCTAAGGGAGAAACTGATATCCAGGAGAAAGGCTGCCGTATGACCACCCCATGTAAATTTCTGGACAATTGTCGATTTTACAGGGCTTACCGGAGCTCGGCCGAAAACCGGGACCAGGACTTTATTCGGCACCTCTGCCAGGGGCCACAGATGGAAAATTGCCGGGTAAGAGCCTATTTTCTCGATTTCGACAATCACCATGCCCAGGGCGGGTGAGGTCCGCATTACGGTCAGGGGGCGGTTTCGGATGGAAATCCGCGAGAAGAGCGTTTGGATGGGGAAAAACGATCAGTATTCGCAAGGGTCCGAAGCGGCCTGGACGGAACCGGGCTGGCCAAATGAAGCCGCCGGAGGACTCTGCGGCCGTCAGGATTTTTCCCGGGACTGAGCCAGAAAGCGCAATTCTTTTTCAACCTGTTCCGCATCCCCACTATTCAATTCAAGCAATCGCACCAGATGCGAGAACGTATCGCTGTCGAGCATGGTAAATTTAATCCCGGTCCGATCGGGCTGGCAATGGACGACTTCAGCGTTGAAATTGAGAACGACCTCTTCGGAAAGGGGAACGGTCAGCCGGCAGGGATGCCCTTCGTCCGACTTTATGGGTGTTTCAAGTGAAATCAGGGCACCCTTGAGAGAGATATCGAGAAGCGTCCCGGTAATGGATCGGTCATCAATTTCAAGGAAGGTGGTGGTCCCGAAAGGGATGCGTCCGAAATGCCGCCGCTGTTCCATGGTTCTCTCCTTTTTTCACAGGGCGCCGTGCCGTCAGGTGCGGCGGGCGCCCAAGGCTTTGATGAGCGGTTGTTCGGGGGGGGGTGAACTGCTCGCAGAAATCCTTGGCGTCCGCGTCCGCGATCTCCATAGGTACCTCGCAGGAGAATCGCCCCCACAAAGGAGGGTGCAAGCAAAAGGCTCCCCAGACAGTCAAGGGATAATCGGTTTGGTTGTGGTGCCGACGCCGTGTTCTTTTCTAGGGTGAAATAAACCGCAAGTTGGAAATCCCCCCAAATCCTATAACTTAATGAAGTATACGTAAAGAAAGGGAGGAGTGCAATTTAAGAGAATGAATTTTAGAGAAGAAAAGTTCATTTCCGTGGTTGACAAAGGTGGAGATCGACTTACCTTTTAAGAGAAAGTTAACCAATCCAGTGCCTCCCCAGAGAGAAAATCAGAGGCATCAGCCGGCACAAGACTCCGGACCACACCTTGGCGAATTGCCGAGTTTCCGAAGAGAGGCGATTATTCAGGCCGTCTCCCTCCTCGGCCGAAGAGGAATAATCCGGGCCCATCTTCGTAAAGAGGATGGGCGTTTTCGTCGGCAACGAAGGGTGCGAAAGCATACGATCCATGGAGACCGAATTGGCCGCGAGACGATCGGAAAACAATTTGGAACTTATCGATCATTGGACCGTTCCCGTCCTGTTGTTCAACCGGGAAAATCAAGTCACCTATATGAACCGGTCAGCCCTGAACGGATCCCGGGATTTTACGGGGCCGGGGCGGGAAAAGGGCGGCGTCCGGGAAAATCCGGCGGAATGGCTGGCGGAGGAAATCAGCGCCTTTTCGAAAGACAGTAGTCCGGAGCGGCTCTTTGAAAAGCGGGACGATTCGCTTCCGGGAAGCAAAACCCAGGAAATCCTCTTCCAGCGCCTCTTCGGCAGCGATGGGATGGTGGCGGGAACGATGGTGTTTTTCTTCGGCTCCCAGGAGAAAACAGGGGAATGGAAAGGCGGCGTTTCCGAGGGTTTTTCTCAGGCGGTCCTGGATAGCCTGGGGGATCCGATCGCTATAGTGGATGCTGCGGACCAGGCAATCCTGGGCGTCAATCGGAGTTTTATGAACGCCTTTGGTCTGGCGTCCGAAAAAGAGGTTATCGGGAGGCCGTTTTATCGGGTCGCCGACGGCCGATGGGGGACCTGCACTTTAGCGAAGGGGTTTTGTCCCCTGCGCCAAGCGATAGCGACGGGGGAACCGGCGGTGACCGAACATTGTCACCGGGGAGAAGCCGGCGAGGATGAATATGCCGAGGTGTCCGCTTTCCCCATAAAAGAAGCTTCTGGCCGAGTTGGCAAAGTGGTTCACGTCGTGAAGGAGATTACCGCGCGCAAGCGGACGGAGAAGCGAATCCAGCGGTTGGCGTTTTACGACCCCCTCACGGAACTGCCCAACCGGGCTCTTTTTATGGACCGGCTGAATCAAGCACTGACGCAGGCGAAGCGTAAAAAAGGGATGGTCGGGCTGCTGTTTCTCGATCTGGATAATTTTAAAAAAATCAACGACACCCTGGGCCATGTCACTGGAGACCGCTTGCTGCAGTCGGTGGCGCAGCGGTTAAGGGACGGCCTGCGCGAAAGTGATACGGTGGCGCGTCTGGGAGGGGACGAGTTTGTCGTCATTCTGACCACCATCGACCACGAAGGAGATGCGGCTTTCGCCGCCCGGCACATCCTTGAGAAACTATCAAACCCGATACGGCTTGGAAAGCGGGAGCTGTACACGACCGGAAGTATCGGCATCGCCCTTTTCCCCACCGATGGCGAGAGTATCGATACCCTGCTGAAAAACGGCGATCTGGCCATGTACGACGCCAAAGAGCGGGGTCGCAACAATTACCGGTTTTATTCCCGGGAGCTGAACCACAAGGAGCTGGAAAGACAGCAATTGGAAAATGCGTTGGGGCTGGCCTTGTCCAAGAACGAATTCTTCATGGTGTATCAACCCCAATGGGATGTGAAAAAGGGGCATCCCACAGGAGTGGAGGCGTTTCCGAGGTGGCGGCATCCCGAGCTGGGGGTGCTGCCGCCGGAGCGCTTTCTGCCTCTGGCCGAAGAAACGGGGTTAATTTTTCCTCTTGGAGAGTGGATGCTGCGGACCGTCTGCGCTTGGGGAAAGGCGTGGAACGCCAATGGTCAGCAGCCCCTCAGGGTTGGAGTCAACCTGTCGCGAAGTCAGTTCAGGCAGCCCAATCTGATCGATATCCTGGATCGGATACTGACCGAAGCGGATCTGGCACCGCAGCTGTTGGAGTTGGAGCTGACCGAGGGAACCATCATGGAGGATGTGCAGGAGGCCATCGAAATTTTAACGGATTTGAAAATTCGAGGCATTGGCCTGGCGGTCGATAATTTCGGTACCGGCCATTCTTCCCTCAATCACCTGAAAAATTTTCCGATCGACCGGATAAAAATCGACCAGTCCTTTGTCTGGGAGATGACGAGTGATCCGGATAAAGCGGCGATCGTCGAAGCGATCATCGCCATCTCTCACAGCTTCAACCTGCAAGCCGTGGCTCAAGGTGTGGAAACACTGGAGCAGCAAACCATTCTGGCCAGCCGAAACTGTACCGAGATGCAAGGAACGTATTTCGCTTCGCCTCTACGGAGCGAGGAATGTATCGAATATTTACGGAAAAACATCTCGAAAACCCGCCCATCAGTACGCCCGACTTCCTATCCCCACGCCAGACCGGAGCCATGATCCGCCCCTCCCCCTTGCGCAGCACCCTCTCCCGGAAGTAAACTGCCCGGACGGGTGCTGACATGGCTTTCCTGTCAGGAGCACCCGGTCTGGCACCTGTTGCAGCAGAACGAAGCCAGCGACTGGGCGGATATCATGCCCCGCTCCGGCTTTGTTCTCTATACCAACGCGCTGTGGTACTGGGTGAAAAGGCTCTATCGACTACCGGGCGCAGAGGTGACGCGGGACTACGCCAACCAGCTGCTGTATCCTTTCGGCAACGCCGTGCCCGAGCATCGCCGCGCCCGGCTGATGGTGCACTATATTCGCAACAAGGCCAAGCCGACCGACTTTTATCTGAGTTTCGTCAATTTTTCCTTCTGGGGAGAGGAAATCGACCTGTTCGGCAACATTCTGGCCGCCCTGACCGGTCTGGCCGACACCTCTCGAGCCTCGAGGATCGTCGATGCCCTTCGAGCCCTCGGCGCCGATGGCCCCTACCCGGTCCGGGTGGTGGGGGCGCCGATCGAAAAAGACAGTTTCCTCTGGCGCACCTACATGGGGCGCCATCGCCAGAATCTTCCCCACCAGTACCACAACGGCGGCATCTGGCCCTTTGTCGGCGGCTTCTGGGTGATGCTGCTGAAAAAGCTGGGTCTGGAGGGAGAGGCGTGGACCGTGCTCGAACGGCTGGCGGCCGTCAACCGCGAGGGAGGTTGGCAATTCAACGAATGGTTTCACGGCCGCAGTGGCGTGCCGATGGGGATGCCGGGGCAATCGTGGAACGCGGCGACGTATCTGGTGGCCTACGAGATGCTGGGCGACAGGGTGCGGCTTTTTTAGCCAAAATGGCCAGGCCCCGGACCTGCGGATTGGCAGCGGAGGGCGGTTTGGGTCGATATCCTTGGAGGTTTTGGTGCGATTGCGGCGGCCTGCAATTCGCCTCATTTCGCCCCCTCCCATGTCCGAAATTCCCGGTTGACCAGAAATTCCAGGTAGCGGGATCGGAGCTGCCGGCCTGCCAGGGCCCGCTTGACCGGTGCCAGCTTCAGAATCGCCCCCAGCACCGCGGCCAGCGCCCGGTGGCTCCACAGCACCCGGTTGTCGAAAATCAGGTGCTGCAGGGTGCCCCGCTCGACGGCCATCAGCACCGTGCGGTGCACCGAGTTGACGGGGGTGATGACCTGTTGCGGAGCGCCGCCTGAGGCGCAAAGCGCCGCTCGGGCAGGCGCGGAGGCAGAGGCCGCAGCCGAGACAGCGCTCCTCCTCGAGGCGGACCTTTTGCCTCGCCGGTGGGTCCTCCCCGCAAGAGGTCAGCGTCAGGGCATCCACCGGGCAGATTTTTGCGCATTTCCCGCAGCCGCTGCAGGCGAACTCCTGCACCTCGGGAATAAAACCGGTGGTGTGCACCGGCTGCAGCATCCCGAAGCGGCGGGCGGCGAATAGCGCATCGCAGCAGCAGCTGCAGCAGTGGCAGATGAAGTTCATTCCTTCCCGGACGTTCTCCCCGAATTGTACCAGGTTGTGGCCGTAGGCGGTCTGCAGCAGATCGAGGCCTTCGGCCGACTCCACCCGCCGGGCAAAACCGTGCTTGATCAGCGAGGCAGCGGCCAGATTGAGGCTCATGCAGATCGCCAGGGGAGCCTCGCAGGCCTGATCCAGGTGGCTCTTTTTGTGCCGGCAGAAGCAGAGCCCAACGCCGATGTGGGAGGCGTTTTTGATCGTTTCGGTGGCGCGCTCATGGTCCAGAACGTGAAGGGATTCTTCCCCCGAGAGAACCGGTTCATGCACCAGGATCCGGCCGAGCTGGATTTCCCCGCCGCCGAACAGATCCTTGAGAAAATCCTCCTCGACGTTAAGGTACTGATGGAAGAGGGTGCTCAGTGTCCCCTGGTCGATGTCCGCCCGCACCCGCATCAGGGAGAATTCGAAAAAACCGGCCATGGGAGGCGGCAGGGTGTAGACGGTCCGGTTCTTCTGCTCCATGTCCACCAGCAGTCCCCGGGAGCAGAAGGCATCGAGAAGATTTCGGGCCGCGGCCGGGGGGATCTTCCAGAGGCGCGCCGCTTTCTCGGCAGTGAAGGGCTTGATCGGCAGCAGGGCGATTCGCTCCGCCTCCCGTTCGCTGAAAAGCATCCGCAAGATCCGGAACAGAAGTTCCGACGGCGGAGCCCCTTGGGGAAAGCGGTTCAGGCGTTCGGTCAGCCGGGCGTAGGAAGATTTCAGGGTATGGTGAGCCATCGGTTTTTAACGTGATTTTTCAGGATCTTCGTCTCAGGGTTTCCCCGGTAAATCGGGCCAGATCGGCAAACAGTCGCTCGGCGCTCGCTTCCTGCTCATCCTCGCTGAGCGCCAGGTGGTTCGCCACCTGCTGTTGAATGAGGGCCAGGGCCTTGGGCTCCGCGGCCCCCTCCAGGTGCGCGAACAGGAGGTTGTGGGCACCTTTGCGCTGCATGACCTCCAGCCCGTCGAGGATCTGCCGATGGGAGGTGCCCTCCCAGATGGCGAGGACCATCGCCTCACGAAACCAGCGCTCGGCCGGCACTTCGGCCAGAACTCCCATGCCGCCGTGAACCTCCATCGCCCATTTGCCACTCTGGGCGGCGAATTCGGCGGTGTGGAGCTTGGCCAGATGGGCGACCAGCCGGAACAGGTGGGTGCGGGGGCTGTAGGGCGGCGTCTCCGTCCACACCTCGTCCAGCAGAGTCGCGGCCTCCCAGGCGAGGGCAAAGGCGGTCTTCAGCGCCTCGGTCCGCTCGCCGAACTGGCGGCGCAGCAGGGGATGCTCGAGGATCGGTTTGCCGAACGCCTCGCGCCTGCGGGCGAACACCAGCGCCTCGCGCAGCGCCCGCTGGGCGAGGGCGACGCTCGCCACCGCGTTGGCGACCCGGGAGAGGTTGAGCACTTCGAGAATCTGGTAGATGCCCCCTTCGGCCCGCCCCAAAAGCCAGGCCTCGCTCTGCCGCAATTCCACTTCCCCGGTGGGCACCGAGCGGGTCCCGACCTTATCCTTGAGGCGGCGGACAGTGTAATTGCGGGCACCGTCCTCGCGGAACTTCGGCAGCAGAAAAAGGGCGAGGCCCCGGACGCCGGCGGGCGCCCCCCCGGGCCGGGCGGCCACCACCGCCAGCTCGGCCCCGACGTTGCTGGCAAAATACTTGTCGCCGGTCAGCAGCCAGCGGTCGCCCGCTGGCCGGGCCTCCGTCTCGACCGCGGCACCCAGGTCCGAGCCCCCCTTCGCCTCGGTCATCCAGGTTGCCCCCTGCCAGACCGAATCGTCCCGACGCAGCAGGGGGGCGAGGAACCGGGCCTTGAGCTCCTCCGATCCGTATTTCCACAAAGGGGCGGCGGTGGCGAGAGAAACGGTGTAGGGGCAGTACAGCCCCGGATCGAAAAAGGCGGTGAGATACCCGAACAGGTAACACGGTTGCAGCGACGGTCCTTCGAAGGCTCGCCAGACGAGCCCTTCGCGGTAACCCCGGTAGAGCATCCTTCGGTATTCAGGGGCGAAAAGAATCTCGTCGATGCGCTCGCCGAAGCGGTCGAACATCCGCAGCCAGGGGGTTCCGGCGCGATCGGTCGCCTCGGAGATGGCGATGCCCTCCTTCTCCCACCAGGCTTCATAGGAGCGCAGCTCCGCTTCCAGGGGCAATTTCGGAAACCTGCTGCCGAGAAAATCCACCGGCGAGAGAAGGGTTTCAAAGCTCATGGCAGAATCCCCCCTGAATTTCGTGACGCTCCACGGTCATTTCACCGTGACCTCGATCCGGTCGAGACCGGCGGCGCCCTTGGGAAAGGACGGCGCGGGCCGGCTCTGCTGCACAGCGCCGCTGCCGTCTGTGGTGCGGGCCGTCACTTGGTAGGTACCCGGCTGAGGATCGGCCCACGGATAGGCCCAGAGCACCCAGCTGTAGGGAGAGAGGGCGGGTTTTAATTTTGTGTTTCGCCAGGTGCTGCCCCCGTCCAGGCTGACCTCGACCTTGCGGATGCCTCGATCCCCTGCGAAAGCGACCCCTGCGATGAAGGCCGGTTTTCCCTGGGGGAGGGCCGTTTTCGGCAGGTCGACCCGGGAGATGGTCCGGTAGCGGGCCACATCGCTCCAGCCGCGCTTTTCCCAATATCCCTTATAATCATAGTCCGCCAACTCCAGGTCGGTGAGCCATTTGACGTTCTTCATGCCGTAGATGCCCGGAACAATCACCCGGGCGGGGAATCCGTGGTCTTTGGGCAAGGGCGCCCCGTTCATCCGGTAGGCCAGAATGGTCCCCTTTTCCAGGGCTTTTTTCAGGGGGAAGCTGTCGCTGTACTTGTCCGCCGCCCGCAGAATGATCTCGCTAGCGGTGGATTTCGCCCCGCCGGCATGTGCGAACAGATCTTTGAGGCGCACCCCTTTCCAGAGGGCGTTGCCCATGGCGGAGCCGTCTATGGGATCCCCGATACATTTGAGAGTGGCGTATTCCTCCACCGCCGGCAGGGCTTGGAGGTCATCGTAGGTCAGGGTGAGGGGGGTTTCGACCAGTCCTCCGACGCTCAGCCGCCAGGCGGTGGCGTCGAGGTCCGGGTTGCCGAACCAGCTGATGGAGACCTTGTAGAAACGGTTGTTCGGAGTGATTTCAGGGGTCATGCCGGGAATATGGGGAAACCCCTCCCCCGCCAGGGAGGATTCCATCGCCCGGGCGAGCGCCTCCCAGTCGGCTCCCAGGACGGTACTGACCCCCACCGCCACGATGCCCGTTCCGACCGTTTTGAGAAATTTCCGCCGGTCTTTGCCCTGTGATTCTTCCATAGGCCCTCCTTCAGGATGGACAGGAACGCATCCATGCCAAAAGGATAACAGAGATTGGAAGGATTTTTCGCCGGGGAAAAAGCGTGTCAGCGGGAAACGGTCAGCGCCCTTCGGCCAGTATCCCCCGCAGTCCGGCGGCAAGATCGGGATAGCACAGGTGAATACCGAGCCTGGTGAGCATTTTCCGGTTGTCCATGCGCCGGGATTCGGAGAGGTAGGAGAGCATCAGCGGATTCATTACCTCTTTCGCCTCGGCCGGCGATATCTGGCGCGGGCGGGGCAGGTCGAAGGCATCGGCGATCGCGTTGAAGTAGGCGGTCATCGTCGAGGCGTGGCCGTCGCTGACGTTGAAGATCTCCCCATTTCCCCCTTTTTCCGCTGCCGCCAGGGCGATGCGGGCGAGGTCCTCGGCATGGATGCGGTTGGTGAAGGGCGCCTCCTCCTCCCGCAGGACCGGATGGCCCTCCCGCAGGCGGTTGAGCGGCAGGCGGCCGGGCCCGTAGATGCCGGTGACCCGCAGGATGACCACCGGCACCTGCCGGTGGGTCCCCCAGGCGTGCAGGATGGTCTCGGCGTCGAAGCGGCGCCGGGCCCGGGGCGTCTGGGGATTGGGCGGGGTTTCCTCGGTGACGGTCTCGCCGCGGCAGTCGCCGTAGACTCCGCTGGTGCTGATGAGAACCACCTTCGCCGGCTCCTCGCCGGGGGCGACCGAGCCGCAGAACACCCGGATGCGGGGATCGATGTCGCCGCCGCCGGGCGGGGGGGCGAAGTAGAAGACCGTGGCCCCCTTGGTCGGAAGATCCGCGATCGGTCCCGGGCCGTCCAGATCCCCTGAAACGGTTTTGACGCCGAGCTCTCGCAGCTCTTTCGCCCTCTTTGGCGTTCGGGCCAGGGCGGCCACCTCCGTCCCCTCCGCCAGCGCCAGCTTCGCCACCCGCCGACCGATATCGCCGCAGCCGATGATCAGGAACTTTCTCGCGTTTTCCGTAGCACTCATGGTTGTATCCTTTTCAGCAAGATGAGGATTCAGGAATGGGATGCTGGTTACACCAGATTCCCGATAGAGACCTGCCTCTATCCCAGACTTTTGCTGACCATTTCAAACACGTCCCGAGACAGCCCGGGGAGGGTGGCGATGCGCTCGAGCTGGATCCTCATCATCCGCTGCCGGTTTTCGTCGTAGCGGCGCCAGCGCGTCAGGGGCAGGACCAACCGGGAGGCTACCTGGGGGTTAAGCGGATCGAGTTCGAGGATCCGCTTCCCCAGAAAGGCGTAGCCGGCGCCGTCCGCAGCGTGGAAGCGGGCGGGGTTTCCCTGGCAGAAGGCGCCGATCAGGGCCCGCACCTTGTTGGGGTTTTTCAGGTTGAAGGCTGGATGGTGCAGCAGGCTTTCGACTTCTTTCAGGGTACCGGGGAGCCGGGACGTCGCCTGGAGGGTGAGCCACTTGTCGACCACCAGAGGATCGCCCTGCCATTTGGCATAGAAGGCGTCCAGCGCCTCCTGCCGCTCCGGCCCCTGCCAGTTCGCCAGGCAGCCGAGGGCGGCGAGCACATCACTCATGTTGCTCCCCTCACGGAACTGGGTCAGGCACTCTTTCAGGGGGGCTGTCTCAGCCAGGGTCATCAGGTAGGCCAGGCAGAGGTTTTTAAGGTGGCGCCGACCGACCGCCGCCGGGGCGATGCTGTACGGCCCATTATCGGCGAGAGCGTGAAAGGTCTTCCGAAACGATCCTTGCAGCTCCTCGGCGAGGCTCCGCCGAAGATGCTCCCGGACCTGGTGAATCGCTTCGGGATCGGCATTTTCCATCCTCTCGGCGAGATAGGTCTCGGTCGGCAAGGTCAGTGCCAAGGCGATCAGGGCCGGGTCGGCTTCGGTATCGGCGAGGGTTTTGGCGAATGCTTCGATAAAGACCGGATTCGGGGCCGGGGGACGGCCTGTTCGCAGATCGTCGATCATGGCGAGCAGGACGCGTGTCGCAAGCTGCTGCCCGGCCTCCCAGCGGTTGAAGGCATCGCTGTCGTGGGCCATGAGAAAGGCGAGCTCTTCGTCGGAGAGGTCGATGGCGAGTTTTGCAGGGGCGGAAAACCCCCGCAGCACAGACGGCACCGGTTCCTCGGCGATGCCGACGAAGCGGAAGGCCTCTTCTTTCTCCCGCAGGCTAAGTACCCGGGTGCCGCTCTCGGAGGGCCGCTCTTCCCCGTCGAGCTGCAGTGGCAGGTCGTTGCCGCGGCCGTCGAGCAGACCGATTGCCAGGGGGATATGGAAGGGCTCTTTTTCCTTCTGCCCGGGGGTGGCCGGGGTGTGCTGGCGCACCGTCAGGGCGTACGTTTTAGCCGTCGCATCGTAGCTGCGGGTCACCGTCAGCTCGGGAGTGCCCGCCTGGCGGTACCAGCGCATGAACTGATCGAGGTCGATCCGGCCCGCCTCGGCCATGGCGGCGACGAAATCCTCCACGGTGGCCGCCTGGCCGTCGTGCCGCTCGAGGTAGAGCCGGAGCCCGGTGCGGAAGGCATCCTGGCCGAGCAGGGTGTGGATCATGCGGATCACCTCGGCGCCCTTGTGGTAGACGGTCGCGGTGTAGAAGTTGTTGATCTCCACGTACGATGCGGGCCGTACCGGATGGGCCGTCGGGCCGGCGTCCTCTGGGAACTGGGCGTTGCGCAGCAGGCGCACATCCTCGATGCGCTTGACCGCCCGGGAGGTCATGTCGGCGGAGAACTGCTGGTCGCGAAAGACCGTCAGCCCCTCCTTGAGGGAGAGCTGGAACCAGTCGCGGCAGGTGACGCGGTTGCCGGTCCAGTTGTGGAAGTACTCGTGGCCGATGACCTCCTCGATCGCCTGAAAATCGGCGTCGGTGGCGGTTTCCGGCCGGGCGAGGACGTACTTGGAGTTGAAGACGTTCAGCCCCTTGTTCTCCATCGCCCCCATGTTGAAGTCGTCCACCGCTACGATCATGTAGATGTCGAGGTCGTACTCCAGGCCGAAGACCTCCTCGTCCCAGCGCATCGCCTTTTTCAGCGAGGCCATGGCGTGGTCGCATTTCGCCCGGTTGCGCTCCTCGACGAAGATCTGCAGCGTTACCTCCCGTCCCGAGCGGGTAGTGAATCCATCCTCGATCTTCACCAGACGGCCGGCCACCAGGGCGAAGAGGTAGCTGGGCTTTCGGAAAGGGTCCTCCCAGCGGGCGAAGTGGCGCCCGCCCGCCAGTTCGCCGCTCTCGACCAGGTTGCCGTTTGAGAGCAGCACCGGGCAGCTCTCTTTGTCGGCGACAATGGTGGTGGTGAAGCGGGCCATGACGTCCGGTCGGTCGGGGTAGTAGGTGATTTTGCGAAAACCCTGGGCTTCGCACTGGGTGCAGAAATTGCCGCTCGAGCGGTAGAGGCCCTCCAGGGAGGTGTTCTCCGAAGGCCGGATGCGGGTTTCGAGCTCCAGGAGAAACTCGGCGGGGACCTCCGCAACGGTCAGGGTTTCCTCGTCCGTTTGATACTCTGCCGCATCGAGGGAACGGCCGTTCAGACGCAACGCGATCAGTTCGAGCTCTCGACCGAAAAGGACCAGGGGGCGGGAGGTTCCCGGGTGGTCCGGATTGCGTCGGAACTGCAGGCGCGAAGAAACGGTGGTGACTTTCTCGCCCAGGTCGAAGTGCAGGTCGGCGGTGTCGACGAGGTAGGCGGGGGGAGTGTAGTCCTTGAGGTGGATGGCTTGGGGTTGGGTGGTGGCCATATCGTTATCTCTCTCTGGAAGTCGTTTGGAGTTTCTCTAATTGGTCAGAGGCTGAAGGCTACCCGATCTCCCTGAGCGCCGCCAGCAGTCCTCTCCATCTCCGCCTCGGTGCCGACGGTGATGCGCAGGCCGTGCTTGAGAAGCGGGTCGGAGAAGTGGCGCACCAGGATCTTGCGGGCGAAGAGCGCCTCGTAGACGCGCTTGCCGTCGCCGTCGGGGGGAGAGGCGAAGACGAAGTTGGTCTGCGAGTCGATGACCGCGGTAGCCGAGGGCGCGCAGCTCGGCGACGAACCGGGCGCGGGTGGCGCGGATGCGCCCCACCGTCCCGGCGAGATAGGCCTGGTCGGCGAGGGCGGCGCTCGCCGCGACCAGCGCCAGGCGGTCGAGGTGGTAGTGGTCGCGGATCTTGTCGAGGGCCGCGATCACCTCGGGGCGGGCGACGGCGAGGCCGAGGCGCATCCCGGCCAGGGCGTAGCTCTTGGAGAAGGTGCGGGTGACGACGACGTTCTCGTATTTTTTCACCAGCTCCAGGGCGCGTGCCGTCGGCGAAGTCGACGTAGGCCTCGTCGACCACCAGCATCCCGGCGCAGCGCTGCGGCGATCTCCTCGATGTAGTCGAGGGGAAAGGCGAAACCGAGGGGCGCGTTGGGGCTGGTGAGAAAGAAGATCTTCCCCTCGTAGCGCTCGGGAAATCGGCCAGCTTGAAGTCGTCGGTGAGGCCGAAGGTGCGGATCTTCGCCCCCTGGATCTCGGCCAGGGTCGCGTAGTAGGAGTAGGAGGGGTGGACGTAGGCGACCTCCTCCCCTTCGCCGGCGAAGGCGCGGATCAGGTTGTTGAGCAGCTCGTCGGAGCCGTTGGCGGTGATCACCCAGGAGGGGTCGAAGCCGTAGAGCTCCGCCGCCACCCGGCGCATCTCGCTGCTTGCCGCGTCGGGGTACTTGCGCAGGTTGGCCCCGTCCGCCCCGACCTCGGCGAGGATCGCCTCGCGCACCGCGGCGAGGGGGGATAGGGGTTCTCGTTGGTGTTGAGCTTGATCCAGGCCGCCTCGTCCGCGGGCTGGAAGCCGGGGACGTAGCCGGCCATCTCGGCGATGTTCTTGCGCAAGGGGATCATGAAAAGCTCCAAAAATTGAATGGATAAACCAACTTTGTTCATTGTTTCCCTTCTCCCTGAGGGAGAAGGTAGCCGCCAGAGTCGGATGAGGAGAAACCATTCCGGAACCTTTTCCAACAATCGTTCTTCTCCGGGTCTCCGTGTCTCTAGTGGTTATAATAGGTTTCCAGAATCTCGTACCTGGTATTGCGCTTGGCCGGGGTGAACCCCGCGCCGCGGGCGAGCTCGACGACCTCCTCCTGCGACATGCGGAAGGAGCAGCCGGCGGCGGCGACGACGTTCTCCTCGAGCATGGTGCCGCCGAGGTCGTTGGCGCCGAAGAAGAGCGCGACCTGGGCCATCATCGCCCCTTGCGTCACCCAGCTCGCCTGGATGTTGTCGACGTTGTCGAGGACGATGCGCGAGAGGGCGAGGACCTTGAGGTACTCGACGCCGCTCGCCGTCTCGCCGCCCAGCTCGGTGCCGCCGGGCTGGAAGGTCCAGGGGATGAAGGCGGTGAAGCCGCCGGTCCGCGCCTGGATCTCCCGCACCCGGAAGAGGTGCTCGACGATGTCCGCCGGCGTCTCCTTGCTGCCGAACATCATCGTCGCCGTGGTCCGCATCCCCAGGGCGTGCGCCTCCTCCATCACCGCCGCCCAGTCGCGCCAGCCGATCTTGTTGGGGGAGATCTCCTGGCGCACCTCGTCGACCAGCACCTCGGCGCCGCCGCCGGGGACCGAGTCGAGGCCGGCGGCCTGCAGCCGGCGCCAGGCACTCGGGCATGGAGAGGCCGGAGAGGCGGGCGATGTGGATCACCTCGGCCGGGGAGAGGGAATGGATCTGCACTGCCGGAAAGCGCGCCTTGATCTGCCGGAAGAGCTCCTCGAACCAGTCGATCTTCAGCTCCGGGTGCAGCCCCCCCTGCATGAGCAGCTGGGTGCCGCCGTGCTCGACCAGTTCCTGCACCTTGGCGAAGATCGTCTCGTAGGCGAGGAGGTAGGCGTCCGGCGCGTCGGCCTGGCGGTAGAAGGCGCAGAACTTACACTGCGACTGGCAGACGTTGGTGTAGTTGACGTTGCGGTCGACGACGAAGGTCACCCGCCCTTGCGGGATGCTTCGCGCTTGCGGATGGCATCGGCCAGCTTGCCGACGGCGAGCAGGTCGGCCTCGGTCAGCAGCCAGAGGGCCTGTTCGCGGTCGATGCCCACACCGGCTTCAATTTGTTTTTGGATCTCTGCTATGTCCCATCACTGATATGCCTTGAATCCTTCGAGAATCTGGCGGAAATTTTTCGGCGCATATTTCTTGAAACTTTCATCGTCCACATAAGCAAAGGCGTATTTCACATCCGCCTGCAAGGCGTTAAGGTCCTCGCACCATTGACGCAGCCGGGCCATTTTCAGCGGCACATCCTCGTCTACCTGCCCCTTGGTCTCGACCACCACGATCCGGCCATCGGTCAGTTTCACCAGAAAGTCCGGGTAGTAGTTGGAGATGTCGCCATCGGCCTTGACATAGTCCAGTTTGAAATGCACCGCCAGATAGTTCTTGGCGTAGGACGACGACATCGCTGCAATCCTCCAGAAAACTGGCAAAGCGCAACTCGAAGTGGCTGTCGCCGATGACGCGGTTGAAGACGCTCTTTTTCGCCATCAGATAGCCCTGGTCCTTCACGACAAAAGGGCGGGTCTGGCGCAGCTTGATGGTGTCCCGGATCTCCGCGTCGCCCTTTGTCGCGCACGGTCAGTTCGTTGATCGCCTTCTTGAAGGTTCGATCACCGTTTTCGTGGCGGCCAGTTCCGAGAGGTTGCGCAGGGTATTGGGCGACTCGAGATCGACCGTCTGTCCCGAACAGCGCTTCTCGCACGAAGGTCTTGACCTTGCCGTAGAGAACATCGTAACCGCTTACCAGCCGCAGCTCCTTCATGATCGTCTGGGCAAAGTAGCCGATCACGCTGCGGTAGTCGGCAACCCCGGCGCTGTCGAGAATCGTGGTGTGGGTGATCTCGCCGGTGGTGATGTCCTTGAAAACGATTTCCCGCTGCTCTTCTTCGCTGAACTGCCGGTAGAGCAGCGCCTGGATGGGCCATCGCGCCGGTATCCAGGTCGGCCAGATTCTTGTATTCGCGATAAATGCGCGGCGACAGGACCGGGATGTCGATATCCAACTTGTCGAGGTCCTTCTTGTCGTTCTCGTTATCGACCTCGATCACCAGCGGCGTCTTGGCCCCGGTTCCTTCGCCCATCGCCTTGCGTTCCAGTTCAACCCCCTCGGCCTGGATCGACTCGACAAACTCCATGAAGGCGTCGGTGCCGACCACGCTGACGTATTCCTCGATATCGCCGGGATACATCTTGCGCAGGCCCCGCCCCAGGGTCTGCTCGGGGAGGATGTTGCTCTTGGCGGCGTAGGCGCGCAGACCGACGATGGTCGTCACGTTGCGCACGTCCCACCCTTCCTTGAGCATCAGCACCGAGACGATCGCCTTGTAGGGGCTCTCCGGCGAATCGATGTCGTTGGCCTGCTTGCGCAGCCGCTCCAGCTCTTCCTTGGCCTTGCCCGAGGCTGCCTCGGAAATCTCGCCGTTGTTCTTGGTGTGGATGACCAGCACCGCATCCTTCAGCTCCGGATAGCGTCCCTCCAGATACTCTGCCACGTCGTCGCAGTTGCGCGTGTCGTCGGTCATGACGAAGAGGATGGCCTTCTTGCCCAGCTTCTGGTGCTCATCAAAAGCCTTGCGCCACTCGATCACGCCCAGATCGAGATAGTCGGCGTACTTCTCGGTGTACCTGGCGCTCTGCCGCTCCTGGAGTTTGGCCCGGCTGGCGGCGTCGGGAAGGACCGGATGCTTGACCACGTTCTGCCAGATCGCTTCGACCAGCGGGTAGTCGGCCACGGTCTGCACGAAGATGGCGCCGTTGTTGTGCTTCGGCGTCGCCGTCACGTCGAGTTGCAGGGAAAGCGCATCCCCCTTCTGCAAAAGCCGATTGTGGATGTCCTGAATCGACTGGAACCAGGCCAGCTTCGCGTCGTGGATATGGTGCGCCTCGTCGTTGAGGACCATCAGCTCGTCGATGTCGCGCACGATCATCCCCAGATCGACCTTGGAATCGGTGGTCGCTCCGCTCGGGCGCTTGCCGAGGAAGTAATCCATGGTGTTGTCGTCGTCCGGCGACGGCGGAATCTCCTCGCCGGAATAGACGCGGTGGATGTTGGTCAGAAAGATGTTGCCGACCGGGCGCGTTACCCGCACCTCGTCCTGGATGTGCAGGGTCAGCTGGAAATCGTCCCGCCAGTTGCGGCCATCGAAGCCGTTGTCGGGAATCACCGGATCCTCGAAGAAGATGCGCAGCCCCTGGAAATCCTTGTAGATGCGGTCGAGGACGATGATGTTGGGGGCGATCACCAGGAAGTTGCGCGACAGCGTCGAGTCCGGCTCGTAGAGCTTGTGGAAGAAACTCCAGGCCAGCGCCAGGCTCAGCACCTTGGTCTTGCCGCTGCCGGTCGCCATCTTGACCACATAGCGCCGCCAGCTCTCGTCGAACATGCTGGCCGACACCGCGCCGCTGCTGTCGAAGCGCATCAGGTCGAACTTGTCCTTGGCGCCGACCACCTCATAGAGGTAGATGACCGTCTCCAGCGCCTCGCGCTGGGCGAAGAAATACTGAAACTCGGTCGTCGTTCCATCCGTCCGCTCCAGCAGATGCGGCTCCTTGAACCACCAGTTCAACAGACTCCGGCTGGTTTCGCTCGCGCCGACATAGCCGCCGTCGCGAAACTCCTTCACCTTGCGCCGCAGCTGCGACACCAGCGGCGGCATCAGCTTGTCCATGCCGGTGTCGCGCAGCGCCTCATCCGCCGGGAACCAGCGCACTTCCGGATTGAGGATCGCGTGGGGTGAATTGGGAAAGTCCGGATGAAGGGCCATGAGCTATTCCCCTCCAGTTGCCCGATACCGCGCTCTTCGGTCAGCAGCTTCATTTGTTCGATGGCGATCCGGTTCAGCTTGGTCAGCCGCGCCCCCTGTTCCATTCCCTCCTGGATGAAGAGCGCATTCAGCGTCTCCAGGTTGGCCAGGCAGATGAACTGCGCGGCATTGGCAAAGTCGCGGATGTTTCCCTTCTCGCCAGGATTGGCATCGCGCCACTGCCGGGCCGTCATGCCGAACAGGGCCATGTTCAGCACATCGGCCTCGCTGGCATAAACCAGCTTGACCTGTTTGGCGGACAACTCTGCCGGAATCAGATTGGCCTGAATGGCGTCGGTGTGAATGCGGTAGTTGATCTTCGTCAGATTGCGCCGTATATCCCAACCCAGCTGTGCGTGCTCGGTCTCCTTGAGCCGTTGGAACTCCTTGATGAGGTAGAGCTTGAACTCGACGGAAATCCAGGCGGCAAACTCGAAGGCGATATCCTTGTGTGCATAGGTGCCGCCATGGCGCCCGGCTTTGGAGACGATGCCGACGGCCTCGGTCTTCTCGATCCATTGTTTCGGCGTCAGGATGAAACTGTTGAGTCCGGCCTGTTTTCTAAACCCCTCGAATTCGACGGAATTAAACGCCGGGTTGTTCAGCTGTTCCCAGAGGCCCAGAAATTCAATCGTGTTACGGTTGCGCATCCAGTTGCGGATAAGGTCATCGGTCCGTTCGCTGTCTTTGTAGCGCCCGATGTCCGTCAGGCAAATATAGTCTTCCTGGCGAATGGACCGGACCGTTACTTCTCTATCCAACACCTCGATCTTTCTGCCTTTCTCATGAAGCCCCCTCCCGGTTTTGAAATGAACCAAAATCACACCGAAACCTCGACAATCGTCATGGTGTCGTTGCCGAAAATGTCCACCACCTTCACCGCGATCTTACGCCGGCCGGCCTGGCATTCGTGGGCGACGCTGACCAACTCCAGGGAGCGATCCTTCTTGGTGCGGAAGGACTGCCATTCGTTCTCGAAGACATAATCGCCGGTCCACTGCTCCTCATAGGTCGCCAGCGACAGCTGGGCATCGCCCATCCCCTCGAACGCTTCCTGGGTTTCCGGCACGATCGGCACCCGGATGATCTCCCGCTTGCTCTCATAGTCGAAGTCGACCGACCAATAGTCGATCCAGTCGGTCCAGTGGCGTGTGAGCTGCTCGCGGGTGACGATGCCGTCCTTGTCCTTGCTGACCTTGACGATCTGCCCCTTCTCGACGACGATCTTGCTCCCCTTGTTCTTCAGGGTCGCCTCGGCGTGGGCGATGGAGTCCTGCGAGTAGAAGACCGAGAAGTCGGTCAGTTCGACGGCGACAGTGGCGGGCGCCCCACGCCGCGCCCCTACGACATGCGGTTTGACCTCGATGAAGGAGACGTCGTGAAAGACCACCTGGTTCTTCTCCACCGCCCGTTTGTCGAAGACCTCGGCCGGGATGTACTTGGGAGCGATATCGATCCCCTTGCCGCGCGCCTCGTCGAGAACGTTGGGGAAGAGTCCCATTTCGAACTCGAAGCCGAAAATACTCCCATCCTCCGCCAGCAGATCCCGCATCAGCGCCAGCCGCTCGTAGATCATGGCAATGAAGGAATCGGCGCCCTTGCCCCAGGTGTCGCGGTAGGCGATCTCTTCGAGGATGTTCGGCTTCTTGGTGAAGGTGTCGCCGCCAATCGCGATGTCCATGGAAAAATCGGCGCCGACGTCGAAGGGCGGGTCGATGTAGATGAGCTTGAGGCCCCCCTGCTTCTCGATTTCCTCACGCAGGGGGCCGTTTTTGAGCGACTGGATAGGATCAGCTTGTTGTCCCCCAGATCAGCTTGTTGGTCCACCCCTTGAGCTGCCGGCCGCGATTATCCATGGCGAAGAGGTCGCCCTGGATAGCGGAATCCTCCGGCTTCTCGGCGCGCGGCTCGTCCACCTGCTCGATGGTTTGGAAGGGAAGGACGATGTTGCAGACCTCGCCGCTCTTGCCGTTCCAGACCAGCTCGACCTCGCGCTTGTCGCCGAAGAGCAGAAAGCGGTACTTTTCCGGCAGTTCCTTGTCCGCCTCCAGAAAGCGGACGATCTCCTGGTTCTCCTGCTCGCTCAGTCGCAGCATGACGGTCCCCCCAAAAAAGTCATTTCAGTCCCCCTCTTCCAAACGCCCCAGATAGGCACCGAAACTGTGGCCGGCGATCATCATCATTAGCGGAATCTCTTCCAGCGGCAGCGCCTCGTCGGCGACCGCCTCGGCCACCAGGACCATCTGCTCCCAGGGGACCGGCGGTTTTTTCGCCGCCTTGAGCCAGAGGGCGGCCAGCACCAGGCGTTCCAGCCACAGGCGCCGGCGAGGCGGGAGGATTTTCTCCAGGATCGCGTCAATACAGCGGTGGGGGGCCGGGCGGCGCTTCTTTCCCTGCGCCCGTTTTATCGCCGCGTCGACCTCGGCGTCGTCCTCAAACCAGGAAAAGGCAAAGGGCTGTTCCTCCGCCCAGGCCGCGGCAGCTTCAAGCGCCTTCTCCCGATAGCCTTCGGTCATTAAACGTTCGTCCCGGCGTTCGAGCTCGGCGCTCAGCGCGGCCAGCTCGGCGGCAACATCGAGAGGCGCGGCTTTCCACTGGTCGCAGCCGAGCCGCTCGGCGGTGGCCACCAGCCAGTGGCAGGGGACCTTGTCGTTTTCGGCGCCGTCGGCCAGCGCCTGGCAGAGGCGCTGGTGGAGGTAATCGGCCGACACCTCCACCGCGCCGGTCTCGCGGCCTAGCATGGCGAGAAACTCCCTGCGCTCGCGCTTTCCCGCCAGATGGACGAGGAAGGCATCCGCGATGCCCGAGCCCTTTTTGGGCATGATCGAGCAGCAGAGGAACACCTTTCCCCTCGGGCACCATCACCTGAAAGGTCTGGGCCATCGCCCCGTCGACGGCGCTGGCGTAGACGGTCATTCCGACCCGTTTGGGCAAAGGAGCGCACTCCACCCGCGTCTTGCGGGCATTGGTCACGGCCTGGTCGATCCTGGCACGGAGCATCTCGGGAAACCAGTTGCGGGCCAGAATCAGCCGTCGCAGGCTCGCCGGGGTCAGCCGTTGACCGTCGACCTCGGCCAGTACCTGCGCCACGCCGGCGCGCACTTCGGCCTGGGGATGAAAGAGCATCAGCACTGCCGCCTCGCGCACCGTCGGGTGGTCGATCTCCAGCAGCAGCCGGCAGAGATTGACCTGGACCTCGACGTCCCCCACGGCCATCGTCTGCAGAATGACTTCTAACAGTTCGTGGGGGGTATCGGCGCCCTCTTTTTCCATGTCGCCGAGAAGATCGAGCAGGGCCTTTTCGGGATTTGCCTCAAAGTCGGGCGCCGATTCGAGGCCAGCCAGCATCCGCCGGCTGTTGGCGTCGTGGAGCTCCGGCAGAATATCGACCCGGGCATTGAGCAGTTCCTGCGTCACCATGGCGCCGAGGAGGGGGTCGACGTCCTCGGTGAAGATACGCCGGGCCAGAGCCCCCTGCCACTTCTCCATGCGCCGTGCCGCCTCGGGGCGCCGTCGCTCCAGGTCGACCCGCAGGATTTCCAGGGCATCCCTGAGAAGCCGCAGAGCCGCATCGAGAAGCTCTTCGTCTTCCCGGCCGTGCCAAGTACGAAGCTCTTCGATCAACTCCTCGGCGGCCCGGTCGTGAGCGTGCAGATAGCTGCGAAGCTCGGTCTGGCGGGCGCCGTGCACTTCGAAAGGGCGGTCCTCGCGGTATCGCTCCACCAAGTCCGCCATCCTCCCGGCGGGCCGGGTATCATCGGAGAAGAGGGAACCTTGGGCCGCAGCCGGCGTCTTCTTTCGCCGGCCACTCATGGGCGGAGTATTCACAGCCGCGTCCACCAGCGTCTGAAAGGCATCGAAAGGATGCTCATCTTCCTCGGGCGGCTTGATGACGCGTTCCATAGAACTCGGTTTGGGGAAGGCTTTACCCCGATAGGCGCGGCCATCGACTCTTTTTCGGACCTGTTTGTAGCGTTTGTGCATCCCCTTTACCCAGTTGGGGTTGTCGTTGATGGCCTCGACGAAAATCTGCAGCAGATCCCCGGCGCCAACCGACTGCTTTTCGTATTCGTCGAGAAACGGACCGGCCAGCGGTTCATCGGGGTCGAAGCCGAATTCGATCGTCGCCGCTTTCTTCCCCTTGGCGTCGATTACCAGAATCGCCGTGCGTCGGCAGTCGCACCCCTCTTCCACGCAATAGGCCTCGACGAAGCTGTATGCCCCGGCCTTCGCCTTGCCGACCTTGCGGGGCAGGTTCAGGCCCACCACCCCTTCTTCGGCATCCGGGAAGATCAGCGGATAGGGAACCATCCCCGGGAAGTCATCCATTTCGTCCATTGTCATTGTCAATAAACCTTCAGCTCCCGGTACAGCGTGTCGCGCTCCACCGGCACCTTGCCCGCCTTGCGGATCAGCGTGCAGATCTGTTCCTTGGCGAGGGCCTGGGGGGAGTCGGCGCCGGCGTCGTGGCCGATCTTCTCCTCCACCACCGTGCCGTCGAGGTCGTTGACGCCGAAGGCGAGGGCCACCTGGGCGATCTTGAGGCCGAGCATCACCCAGTAGGCCTTGACGTGGCGGAAGTTGTCGAGATAGATGCGGGCTGATCGCCAGGGTCTTGAGGGCGTCGACGCCGCCGACCCCCCTGGCGCCGGGCACCCGGGTGTTGTCGGGCTGGAAGGCGAGCGGAATGAAGGCCTGGAAGCCGCCGGTGCGATCCTGCAGGGCGCGCAGCCTGCGCCAGGTGGTCGACCCGGTCGGCGTAGCTCCTCGAGGTGGCCGAAGAGCATGGTGGCGTTGGTCTTCAGCCCCGGCCGGTGGACCGTTTCGATCACCTCCAGCCAGCGCTCGCCGGAGATCTTCTCCGGGCAGATCCGCTCGCGCACCTCCTGTGCGGAGGATCTCCGCGCCGCCGCCGGGCATGGAGCCGAGCCCCGCCTCCTTGAGCTCGGCGACGACCTGGGCGACGCTCTGTCCGGTGATGCGGGCGAAGTAGTCGATCTCCACCGCGGTGAAGGCCTTGATGTGCAGCGCGGGGTTGTCGGCGCGGATGGCGGCGAGCATCTCCAGGTAGAAATCGAAGGGGAGCTCGGGATGCAGCCCGCCCACCATGTGCAGCTCCGTCGCCCCGGCGGCCGCTCGCCTCGGCGGCCTTGGCGAGGATGTCGTTGAGGGCCAGGGTGTAGCACCCCTCGTCCTCCACCCCCTTGGAAAAGGCGCAGAAGGTGCAGCGGTTGACGCAGAGGTTGGTGTAGTTGACGTGCCGGTTGACGTTGAAGTAGACCTTCTCGCCGTTTCGTCGGCCGGTTGGCCTGGGCCGCCAGCTCGCCGATGGCGAGCAGGTCGTTGGATTCGAACAGCGCCAGCGCCTCGGCGTCGGTGATGCGGACGCCGGCGTCGATTTTTGTACGGATGGCTTCGAATAAATTCGGCATATGACCAAGACCATGTAGGGGCAACCCCCTGTGGTTGCCCTGCTTGAAACAGCTAACCAGGGCAGGCACAGGGGCCTGCCCCTACCTCTTATCCCACATCTTCCCCCCACCGCTGGAACAGCGTGTGGGGGATTTTCAGGTTATCCAGAATCTTGCCGACGACGAAGTCGACCAGATCCTCGATTTTCTTCGGCCGGTGATAGAAGGCCGGCATGGCCGGGATGATCCGGGCACCGGCGCGGGAGAGCCGCAGCAGGTTCTCCAGGTGAATCTGGTTGAAGGGCGTCTCCCGGGGAACCAGCAGGAGGTCGCGGCCCTCCTTGAGGGCCACATCCGCCACCCGCTCGATCAGATTGTCACTGACGCCGGCGGCGATGCGGCCCGCCGTTCCCATCGAGCAGGGGGCGATCACCACCGCATCGGGAGCCGACGAGCCGCTGGCGGCGGGAGCGAAAAGATCCTTTTCGTCGTAATGCTCCAGCTTGCGGCTGCCGCCGAAGTAGTCGCGGATCAACTGCTTGCGCGCCGTGGTCGATCCCTCCCACTCCAGGCCGGTCTCGTAGCGCAGCACATCCAGTCCCGATCCGGTCAGAAGGAGGGTCACCCGGCAGTCGGCTCTCAGCAGCTCCTCGACCAGGCGCAGGCCGTAGATGGCACCGGAAGCCCCGGTGATGGCGACGACAATCGAATTCATGGCAATTTCCCCATGTAGGGGCAGGTCTCGTGCCTGCCCTCAGGTCTCGTGCCTCCTGCCCCCTGCACTTGGGCGCCCACAGGACGCCCCTACCGCCCTGCCACAGAGCGTCGATCAGGGTGAAGAGGAAGATCGTCACGCTGATGTAGCCGTTCATATTGAAGAAGGCGGCGTCGAGCCGGCTCAGATCGTCCGGTTTGACCAGGCTGTGCTCGTAGATCAGCAGGCCGGCGACGACCAGCCACGCCGAGCAAAGTAGATCCACCCGAGGCCGGTGCCGATCAGCAGAAGCAGCAGGAGAAACGACCATGATACCGTGAAAGGCGCGCACCAGCAGGATGGAGCGCTCAACCCCCAGCTTGGCGGGGATGGAGTGCAGCCCCTTCTCGCGGTCGAACTCCAGATCCTGCAGGGCATAGAAGATGTCGAACCCGGCCACCCAGAAAAGGACCGCAATCCCGAGCACCACCACCTGCCAGCCGACATCGCCGCGCAGGGCGATCCAGGCCCCCACCGGCGCCGCCCCCAGGCAGATTCCCAGCACGATATGGGCGAGGGAGGTAAACCGCTTGCAGAAGGCGTAGAGGGTGAAGAAGAAAAGCACCAGCGGCGAGAGGTAGAAGCAAAGGGGGTTGAGCATCCAGGCGGCGACCAGCAGCGTGGCCAGCGAGACGACCACGAACAGCCACGCCTCTCTGCGCGAGACCTTGCCGGCGGGGATGTGGCGGCCGGCGGTGCGGGGGTTCTCGGCGTCGATGCGGGCGTCGATGATGCGGTTCAGCCCCATCGCCCCGGAGCGCGCTCCGACCATCGCCACGCAGATCCAGAAGATCTGCCCCAGGCTCGGCGGGGCTCCGTTTTTCAAAGAAGCCAGAATCACCCCCATCAAGGCAAAGGGAAAGGCGAAGACGGTGTGGGAGAACTTGATCATCTCCAGCAGTGTTTTGGTTTTGTCGAAAACGGCAGAGACCGACATGGCACCCCTCGAGTGTGAAATTCCAAGAGCGTCAGTTTACACCCATGGAACTGTCGACACAAGAGTTTAGGCCGATAAGTCACCGGCAGAAGGGGGTGTAGGGAGGGCCCCAGGAGGGGCCGTAGAAGGAATCGCACCAGGGGTCGTAAGAGGGCGGATATCCGTAGGAGGGCCAGGGTTGGGGTTCCGGCCAGAGACGGAGGCGCACGATTTGGAAGAGGGGAGCGCCCTGCTCCGGCGGTTTTTCCGCCTGCGGGCGGGGGCCGAGGACCGTGCCGATGAGGGTGATCCAGCGTCCGGGACTGAAACGGTCCGGATCGAGAGTGCGGGCGGTCTTGGCCCAGAAGTGTCCGCACGAGACCGCCTTTTGGTCGGGGCGGTCGTGGGAGTCGAGAGGAAAACAGAGAACTTCCATCATCGTCCCTTCTCGGCTGGCGGAGATGCTGGCGATACTTCCCCCCAACAGCAGGGTTTTTCCCAGATAGGCCCGGGGATCTTTTCGAACCTCGTCGTAATGGACCCACCAATCCACCCGCCAATTGGCTTCTTCGGAGAGAGACGGGGCCCCCCACCCTCCCAGAAAAAGGGGCAGGAGCAGTATGCCGGCAATGTGCAGGAAGCGTTTCACGGCGCGGGCGGTTCATTCGGATTCATGGGGTTTACCTCCGCTCCCCTTAATGAAAAAGAGGGATTTCCTCCACTCGGGCGCCCGATCAGGGGTGGTTCTGCGCGACGCCATGGTCCCCGGTGAGCGGGACAAAAGCAACGCCCAGGACCTTCCGGGTGCGGGTGCGGCCGTCCTCACTCTTCTCGATCACCACCAGATCCTGAGGCCTGTAGGGAAGACCGACGGGGATGATCAGAGAGGATCCCGGTTTCAGCTGTTCCACCAGGGGGGCGGGTACGTGACCGGCCGCCGCGGTGACGATGATGCCGTCGAAGGGCGCCAGTTGCGGCCATCCCCGGTAGCCGTCCCCGGTTTGAATTTCGATATTGTCATAGCCGAGCCAGCCCAGCCGTTCGGCCGCCTCCCTGGCCAGGCGGGGAACGACTTCGATGCTGTAAACCTTTTTCACCAGTCGGGAGAGCACCGCCGCCTGGTACCCCGAACCGGTGCCGATCTCCAGCATCACATCCCCTTTTTGGGGTTCGAGAAGGTCGGTCATCAGGGCCACGATGAACGGTTGCGAAATCGTCTGCCCCTCCCCGATGGGCAACGCCTGATCGGCATAGGCGTATGAGCGCTGTTCGTGTGGGACGAATTCCTCTCGCGGCACCTCCGCCATCGCCTGCAGGACCGCTTCCCTGATTTTGCGGCGGCCGGTCTGAGGACTGCAGAATTCGCACTCCCGTTCGATGGTGTGCAGCATTTTCTGGATTTCCTGCGACGGCATGGCCGGTCTCCCTCTCTTAAGCGCACGTTCAAGGCTATTTCTTATCGGATACCACCTTCTGTCGAGGCGTCAAGGAAGAAGGTCGATGAAAGACCCTCTGATCGCATAGGCTTCCGGAGGCGGACGGAATTCGAGAAGGATCTCCGCACGTTAATCTCTCTGGCGCGGCATCGAAAAAAAGGTAGAATGAAACGGTGCGCCGAAACGGCGCCGTTTGTCGGACAAAGCGAACTGGATTGAATGAAGGGAGAATTTAGGCATGAAAGGAACGGTTTTCATCACGGGAGCGACCTCCGGCTTCGGGCAGAGCTGTGCCCGAAAGTTTGCCGAGGCCGGCCGGCCCCTGGTTCTGGCGGCCCGCCGCACCGAGCGGTTAGAGGCCTTGCGCGAGGAATTGGAAGGAAAGACCGAGGTCCAAGTCCTGACTCTCGATGTGCGCCGGCGCGATCAGGTGGAAGAGACCCTGGCGCAATTGCCCGCCGGGTTTCGGGAGGTGGAAGTTCTGGTCAACAACGCCGGGCTGGCCCTGGGCCTCGAGGGGGCCCCCAAGGCGAGCCTCGATGACTGGGACACCATGGTCGACACCAACATCAAGGGACTGATCTACTGCACGCGCGCCCTGCTGCCGGGGATGGTGAGCCGCGACCGTGGGCACATCGTCAACATCGGCTCGGTGGCGGGCAGCTGGCCCTACCCCGGCGGGAACGTCTACGGAGCCACCAAAGCCTTTGTTCAGCAGTTTTCCCGCAACCTGCGCTGCGATCTGCTTGGCACCCGCGTGCGGGTGACCAACATTGCGCCGGGGATGGCGGAAACCGAGTTCTCGGTGGTCCGCTTCAAGGGCGACGCCGCCCGGGCCGAAAAGACCTACCAGGGAACCGAGCCGTTGGCCGCGGAGGATATCGCAGAGATTGTTTTCTGGACCGTGAGTCTGCCTGATCGGGTCAATATCAACAGCGTGGAGGTGATGCCGACCTCTCAGGCCTGGGGGCCCTTCGCCGTACATCGCGAGGAGGCGTGAAGGGGGATTTTGGCAAAGTGGAGTGAGCGGCTGCTGCGAAGCTGGTTCTTTTCGCTTCCGCCAAGGGACCGTGAAACCCTTCGGGTGAATCGTTACCAGGGGAAAAATACCGATGGGGGAGGGCTGTTGCCCTCCCCCATCGGTCCCTTTTTGACTTACCGCATTCAGATAGAAACGGACTATTTCCCGGCTGTCTGCAGTTTGGCCAGGGTCTTCTTGTTGAGGCGCCCGGTGGCTTTCAGGCCGTTCTCCTTTTGGAATTTTTCCAGGACCTGGCGGGAGGTCTTGCCGAATTTCCCATCCACTTTCAAGTGTGCGCCGTGGGCGTTCAGGGCCTTTTGCACCGCCATCGCCTTCTCGTGACTCATGCCCCCCCGGTGATGTTTCACTTTATGTGAAGACTTCACGACTTTCGGGGCCGTCGGTTGCGTTTTTGCCGGCGCTTCGACCTTTGCCGGCGCCTTGGCGGGGATGGTTTTCTCGGCCGCCAGTGAGGTCATCGGCAACATGGCAAAACTCAGGACGACCAAACCGGTTGCTACTTTGTGCATCTTTTTCATTCTGTTTCCTCCGCGTGGATAAGTTTGCACTTCTTGGCCGTAACCGCTTTACGGCCCTGGTGATCCAGGAACGGAATCCCTTTGATCTCGATTTCTTCCGCATCCCTTTTTTCCTCGCGATGCTAAAGCATAAACGGGGCCAAGCGCATAAATCATTTTAGAAACAATAAGATGGATTATTTGGGGGCGGCGGTCCGGACCGGAACGGGGAATTCCGATTCGAGGGATCTGGCGGCCGTTGGGTGTGCGGTGGAGGGGGGTAACGGTAGATGGTCAATGGAGAAATAGCGAAACCGGAAGCGGCAGGGCCGCTTCGGCCCAAACCGGAAGGAGCGATTCCGGTTCAGCGATGGCGGGGATTCTGGCGGAAGTCTCTCTTGTCGAGGTGGTAGCGACTCATCAATTTGTGCAGCTGTCGCACACCGATGCCCGCCTTGTCGGCCACCTGTTGCAGAAACCCGCGATGCTCCCGGAGGAGCTTCACCAGATATTGCATTTCGAATTCTTCGAGGGCTTGTCGGCGAGCCTCGGCGAGGGGGCGGTCGGTGTTCACCGGGACGGAGGACCGATCGGCTTCGGAGGAGAAGAGATCCGCGGGAAAACCGGCGGGTCCCAGGATTCGTCCCGCTTCAAGGATGTAGGCGCGTTCGACGAGATTTTCCAGCTCCCGGATATTTCCGGGCCAGGGATATCTGCGAAAAGCCTCCATGATGCGCGGATCGATCCCCTCGATGTCCTTGCCGCCGAACTGGTTCAGACGCTTGAGAAAAATGCTCACCAGAATCGGGATGTCCTCCCGCCGAGCGCGCAGGGGCGGGATTTCAATGGGGAAGACGTTGAGCCGGTAATAGAGATCCAGGCGGAAGGACCCCTCGGTGCAGCGCCGGGCCAGATCATCGTTGGTGGCGGCGATAACCCGCACATCCGCTTCGATGGTCTCTTCGCCGCCGACCCGCGAGAATCTCTTCTCCTGCAAAATTTGAAGCAGCTTGATCTGGGTGGCAGAGGAAATGGTGCCGATTTCATCCAGAAAGAGCGTTCCTCCCCGAGCCAGCTCGAATTTCCCGAATTTGCGGCGGGTGGCGCCGGTAAACGCCCCCTTCTCGTGGCCGAAGAGCTCACTTTCGAGGAGCGGTTCGGGGATTGCGCCGCAGTGGAGGCTGATAAAAGGTCCCTGGCGGCGGTCGCTGCGGTGGTGAATCAGGCGCGCCACCACGCCCTTTCCGGTGCCGGTCTCCCCGGTGAGAAGGACCGTGCTTCGGGTCGGCGCCACCGCCCGTACCTTGGCGAAAACTTCCTTCATTCGGGGGTTGCCGGTATGGATCAGTTCCAGAGAATTGATCTTGCCGAAACGGTCGACCGGCTCTTCGATCCCGGCTTTTCCCTGCAGGGTGGTTTTCAGGTCTTCCTTGACGAAGGCCAGATCTTCGACGTGAAGTGGCAAGGTGAGGAAATGATCGGCTCCGGCGACAATGGCCCCCAACGCGGCTGCGGTCCGATCGACCGAGGCCAGAACGATGATTTCCCGCACGGAACCCGCAAGACGCAAAAAGTCGAGAGCGCTTCGCAGGGCAGGTTCCCCGGCGGACGCCGGGAAAACGCCAAGAAATTCGATGTCGATAAACACGACCTCGGGTTTGAGGTCACGGACCGTTGCGGGCCAGGTCTCCATTCCGGCCGTAGCCGTCCCGTAGTCGGCATCTAAGGTGCTTGCAACGAGGCGTGTCGCAGCGGCATCCGCGGAGGCAATCACGATCCTTTTCATTTACTTACCATCCTGCCCCTGACCTGGAATTCCGCCCTTTAAGCAGGGTGTTAGCAGCGCATCATAACACTTTCCGCCGATTGGAGAACAGCTATTTCGGTGGGCGCCCTTATAAATTTAATGAAGTTGCCCGGCTCGGGCGGGGGCTGAGGGCCGGAGCTGCTGCAGGCTGAATGGAGGAGCGGCGTTGGGCACTTCGGAGGCCAAGCGTCAAGTTGTTGACTTTTCGATATTTTTGCCTTAAATTTGGGTTTTATGCCAGATGGGTCGAATCGGGTTGATGGGAGTGGTAAAATAAACGGGAAAAGGCAGTTGGCTGGCGAAGGCGTACCAAGGTCCCTGTTCTCTGCGTGAAACCGGCTCTCCGGAGGCCGGTTTCTCCCCCCTCTAGACGATTTTTGAAAAGCCGATCCGGCTGTTTTTAAAGCGCAAATCCGGAAAAGAATTTTCCGAATTGCGACAGGTTGTTTTTGCAACGGTCTGCAGGGGGACGAAAGGGGAAGCAAGGACATTTTCTGTCGTAAGTGGACCATCCGGCGGAGAGATGACCAAATGATCGGCGATATTGTGGGATTGCTCATTCTGCTCGCAGATATCTGGGCGATCAGCGACGTTGTACAGAGAGGCCCTTCCCCCGCCATGAAAGTGACCTGGATCCTTATTATTCTGGTTCTCCCCCTTGTCGGGCTTCTCCTCTGGTTCGGGGTGGGACCCCGTAAAAGCGGTCCATAAGCCCGCGTGGATTTTCTCGCCTTACCCGAATGTTTTCCCAGGCTTCGGTATCTCGCCGAGGCCGCGGGAAAGTTTCCCCGGTTGGCATCAAAACGTTGACCCAGCAGGTGAAGACAAAGTATTGTGCAAATATTCGTTTCATCTCTGGTCGCCGGCGTAACCTCACCCTTCAGAAAAGGAGAAGAGAGGTCCGCGAATCCTGCACTTTTCTTCGCGTGGACCTCCATGAAGAATCTACCATGGTAATTTCGCGCATACGATCCCGCCTTGTCGTCCTGTTCCTGGTGTTGCTCACCCTCTTCTCGGGCATCGCCTGGGGGCAGGTCGGTCACGGGCAGGGCGATTTTCAGGCCAATCGGGCCTTGCTGCTGAGCTATTTGCTGCGTCAGCAGCTTCCCCTCAACCATTTCAGCCACAAACCGATCGACGATCAGCTGTCCAAGGAAGCCTTCGGGCTTTTCTTGAAGCAGCTCGACTCCCAGAAACGGTTTCTTCTGCAGAAGGATGTGGAAGAGCTGCGGACCTATGACACCCTGATCGACGACGAACTCAAATCCGGAAATCTCGAATTGCCGAAAGTCGCCGGACGACTGCTGCGCGAAAGGGTGATTCAAGCCCGCAAAATGGCGCGGGTCATTCTGGCCGGAAAATTCGACTTCTCCCGCAAGGAAAGCCTGCAAACCGATCCCGAAAAAATCGACTACTGCCGCACCGTGCAGCAGCTGCGGGAGCGCTGGCGAAAGACTTTGAAGTACCAGGTCCTCAATCGCTACCTGAACCTGGTGGAGGACCAGGACGAGAGTGCCAAAACCGCCGCAAAGGGTGTTAAGCTCGAAAAAAAGAGCTCCGAGGAGCTTCGCCAGGAGGCTCGGGAGAAGATCCTGAAACGCTATGAGGATTTTTTCACCCGCATGCTCGAGGAGAAACCTGAGGACCATCTCGACAATCTGTTCAACGCCATTGCCATGGCCTACGACCCGCACACCAATTATTTCGCCCCGGCCACCGAAGAGGACTTCGATATTCAGATGCGCGGTTCGCTGGAGGGGATCGGGGCCACCCTGCGTGAAGAGGATGGCTACATCAAGGTCGTCAGCATCATCCCCGGCAGCGCCGCCGCCCGCCAGGGCCAGCTGCGCCCCGAGGACATCATCCTCGCCGTGGGCCAGGGCAGCGCCGAACCCGTCGATATCACCGACACCAACATCCGTGACGCCGTGCGCCTGATTCGGGGTAAAAAGGGGACCGAGGTTCGGCTGACGGTCAAAAAACCCGACGGGAAGCATCTGGTCATTCCGATCGTTCGCGACGTGGTCCAGATCGAGGACACCTTTGTCAAAGGGGCGGATCTGCACGATAAAAAGAGCGGGAAGACCTTCGGTTATATTAAAATCCCCAGTTTCTATCGGGATTTCCAGAAAACCAAAGAGGGCGAAAAGAACCGCAATGCCACGGACGACGTGAGGCGTGAGCTGCAGAAACTGACGAAGCATCACATCAGCGGCCTGATTCTTGATTTGCGCAATGACGGCGGCGGCGCCCTCACCGACGCCATCCAGATCGCCGGGCTGTTCATCAAGACGGGCCCCGTGGTCCAGGTGAAAAACAGCACCGGGAAAATCGAGGTCCTCTCCGACAAGGACCCCTCCGTCGACTATTCCGGTCCGATGGTGGTTCTGGTGAACGAATTCAGCGCTTCGGCTTCCGAGATCCTCGCCGGCGCCCTGCAGGACTACGGACGGGCGATTATCGTCGGCGGGGCCCGGACCCATGGCAAGGGCACGGTACAGGCCATGATCGATCTGGATCGAAGTGTTCCCTTTTCCAATATGAACCAATACAAGCCCTTGGGGGCGTTGAAAATCACCATTCAGAAATTTTACCGGGTGACCGGTGAATCGACCCAGGATCGGGGGGTGACGCCCGACATCGTTCTGCCGGACGGCTTGCGCTATCTCAAGACAGGGGAGAAGTACCTGGAGTACTCCCTGCCCTGGGACACGGTGGCGCCGACCGCTTTCACCAAGTGGCCCCGGAAGGGGATCGATCTGGCTGCGATCAAGGCCGACAGCCACCGGCGGGTTGAGACGGAGCCCGCCTTCACGGAACTTGCCGATGAGGCCCGTCTGGCCAAAGAGCGCAGCGAGCAGACCCGTCAGTCACTGAATATTGCCGATGTTCGTAAAGAACGGCAAGAGGCCCGCCAGGTGGAGAAAACATCGGGGATCCCCTTTCACGGACCCGGCATGGCGGACTCGTCGAAGACCTCCGCCAATATGAGTGAAAAGGAAAAAAGGGACCTTTGGATTAAGGATCTCTCCGACGATCCCTACACCGACGAAGCCATGGCCGTTCTCAGCGACATGCTCGCCGAACAAAGCGCCACGATGACGGCTGAAAAGAAAAAGAGTATCCCCTCGGCGGTGGCCCATTGAACCAGGGCGGCGGGGCGGAGCTTCGATCAGTGTCCCGATTGGTTAATTCCATTCATTAATTCTGGTCCTTTTGCCCGCTGGCTGCGTTCCGTCTCCTCGGCTTAGAGCAGGCTAGGCCTGGGTCGACGCGCCTTGCCAGCGAACAAAAGACCTCAGAACTCTCTAAAAGGACTAACCAAACGGGACACTAGCCATCCGGTGAGTTTTTGCGAGTGCAATAATAAAGAGAATTTCTTCGGAGTTCGATATGAAGCTTTTTTTCAGAGTATCGGTCGGTCTTCTCGCGCTGGCGGCGCTTTTTATCCTGCCCGCGCCCGGCCGGGCCGATACTACGCGGTATGTGTCCGATCAGCTGATCATCACCCTGCGGGCCGATAAGGGGCCGGATGCCAAGATACTCACCACCTTGAAAACCGGAACGCCCCTGGAGGTTCTGGCGGAGGGGCCTCATTATGCCAAAGTGCGGACCCAAAAGGGGCTGGAAGGGTATGTAAAGAAGCAGTATCTTGACGCTGAAACGCCGAAGCCGGTGATTATCGCCGGCTTGCGCAAAGAGCGGGATCAACTCGCCGACCAGGTGGCCGCCCTCAAAAAGAGTCGGGACGAAATGGCCGAAAAGCTCGATTCAGCCAGTAAAAATTTGCGCGAGCAGGTTCAACAAGCCCAGAACAAGGCGGGTGAAACCGCCACAGCCCTGGCCGCCAGTCAAAAACAGCTGCAGGAACTGACGGCAAAATACAGTGCGTTGAAAAAGAACTCGCAGCAGGTGATGGCGCTGGTCAAAGAGCGCGATCAGCTGAAAAGCGAGAACGAACAGCTTTCCTCGGAAGCGGAAAAGCTTCGCAACGAAGAGTCCCGCACCTTGTACACCGGCATGATCCAGTGGTTTTTGGCCGGCGGCGGGGTTTTCTTCTTTGGCTGGCTTCTCGGCAAGTTTTCCCGAAAAAAACGACGGACCTTTTAAGTAAGGGACAGGCGCGCAGCGAAAGCCTCTTGGTGGGGAAAACGCAAAGGGTGCTGGGCGGATCCGGTTTGCAAAGAAGGTACACCGACTTTCCTTGAGCCCCTCTGGTCGGGGAGCCGATGGGAAGGCCTATGACCGAACATGCCGGGAATATACAAGCGGAGCCGTCCCCCGAAAGGCCTGAGAAAACCGGCCCGGAGGAGAAGGAGCGGGGCCGGTTTTTTCTGGTGAGCCTGGCGGCTCTCGGGGTGGTCTACGGCGATATCGGCACCAGTCCCCTCTACGCCCTGCGCGAATGTTTTCATGGCGTCACCCCTTTTCCTCCCACCCCGGAAAATATCTTCGGCGTTCTCTCCCTGATCTTCTGGTCGCTGATCCTCGTCATCTCCATCAAATACCTGCTCTTCGTGATGCGGGCCGACAACCGTGGCGAAGGGGGAATTCTCGCCCTGCTGGCGCTGCTCGATCCCTGGCAGGGGCCGCCGCAGAACAAACGACGGGTGCTGCTCGTGCTCGGGCTGTTCGGCGCCGCGCTGCTCTACGGCGACGGCGTCATCACGCCGGCCATCTCGGTGATGAGCGCCATGGAGGGGCTCGAGGTTGCGGTACCGGCCATGAGCCATTTTGTGATACCCCTCACGGTCCTCATTCTCGTGCTGCTGTTTCTCTTCCAGAAACAGGGGACCGCCGTCGTCGGGTCGGTATTCGGTCCGGTCATGATCGTCTGGTTTCTGGTACTGGCCGCTTTGGGCATCTCCGGGATCTGGCGAGCGCCCGTGGTCCTGACCGCGGTCGACCCCCGCCATGCCCTGTACTTTTTCGTGCATAACGGCGCGGCGGGTCTGCTGGTGCTCGGCGCCGTCTTTCTGGTCGTGACCGGCGGCGAGGCCCTGTACGCCGACCTGGGCCATTTCGGCGCCGGTCCCATCCGGTTCGCCTGGTTCTCCCTTGTGCTGCCCGGCCTGCTGCTCAACTACTTCGGTCAGGGAGCCCTGATGTTGAGCAGCCCCAAGGCGATCAAAAACCCCTTTTACCAACTCGCGCCGCCCTGGGCTCTCTATCCCCTTATCCTGCTGGCGACGGCCGCAACGGTGATCGCTTCGCAGGCGGTGATCTCCGGTGCTTTTTCCCTGACCCGGCAGGCCGTCGCCCTGGAACAGTTCCCCCGGATGCGGATCGTCCAGACCTCCTCGGCGGAGATCGGCCAGATCTACATGCCGGGAATCAACTGGATTCTGATGGCTTTTACCATCGCCCTGGCCGTTGGTTTCGGCTCCTCGAGCCACCTGGCGGCTGCCTACGGGGTGGCCGTGACCACCACAATGGTGATTACCACCATCCTTGCCTTTTTCATCACCCGCGAGCGCTGGGGCTGGCACCCGATCCTCTCCGCGCTGGTGATCACCCTGTTTCTGACGGTCGATCTGGCCTTTTTCGGCGCCAATCTGTTCAAAATCCTCGACGGCGGCTGGTTTCCCCTTGTCGCCGGCGCCGGGGTCTTCACGTTGATGGCGACATGGCGGCGAGGGCGTGAGCTGCTGGGCGCGAAACTCAGCAAAGACATTGAGCCGCTGGATGTGTTCCTGCGGCGGCTGGCGCCCGACCCACCCCCGCGGGTTCCCGGCACGGCCGTGTTTCTCACCGGCAACCGCTCGGGCACTCCGCCCATGCTGCTTCACCACCTGGAGCACAATCAGGTGTTGCAGGAGCAGGTGGTGATCCTGACCGCAGTGACCAGGGAGATCCCCCGGGTTCCGGCGGCCGAGAGGCTGGAGGTCACCGACCACGGTCAGGGGGTTTTTCGTGTTCTGGTCTACTACGGTTTCATGCAAAGCCCCAACATCCCCGTGGCGCTGCGCTCCTGCGAAGCCTTCGGGCTGACGATCGATCTGGAAGCCACCACCTTTTATCTGGGTCGGGAAACCCTCATTCCTACCGAAAAGGTTCCCGGCATGATGCTGTGGCGGGAGAAACTGTTCGCCTTCATGTCTCGCAATTCCCTGCGGCCGACCACTTTTTACAACATCCCGCCCGAACGGGTGATGGAAATCGGCATCCAGGTCGAGTTTTAGCCCCGTCTCATCCCCCTCTGCTTCGTTCCCTCCGTCGTTGACAGGTCTGGCGAAAAGTTTTAAACTTCCCGTTTCGGAGGTCAGCCGTAAGCTGGCGTAAATCCACCCATTCGGCAACGGAAGGAGTACCCATGAAGGTTCTCATTACTGACGAGATTTCCCAGGAAGGGCTTCAGCCCCTACTGGATGATCCCCGCATCGCGCTCGATATAAAACTCGGTCTCTCCGTGGCCGAACTTCACCAGGTTATCGGCTCCTACGATGCCATCATCACCCGCAGCGGCACCCGGGTCGACCCTCCCCTGATCGACCATGCGACCAAACTGAAAATCATCGCTCGGGCCGGAGTCGGCATCGACAATGTCGATGTGGAGTACGCCAGCAATAAAGGGATCATCGTCGTCAACGCTCCTTTCGGCAATACCAACTCGGCGGCCGAACATACCATGGCGATCCTGCTCTCCCTGTGCCGCAACGTAACGGTGGCCAACGAGTGCCTCAAGCGCGGCGAATGGAAACGGGCGCCCTTTACCGGAACCGAACTCAAGGGCAAGACCCTGGGGATCATCGGCCTCGGCAAGGTCGGCGGCCGGGTCGCCCTGCGAGCCAAGTCCTTCGAGATGGAGGTGTTGGCCTGCGACCCCTACATCGCCGAAAAAAGGGCGGTCGACCTGGGCGTTAAACTGGTGCCGCTGGAAGACATCATTCGTTTCTCCGACGTGATCACCGTTCACACCCCCTTGAATGAGGAAACCCGCGGCATGATCCGGGCCGAGCATTTTCAGGGGATGAAAGACGGCGTGATCGTCGTCAACTGCGCTCGCGGCGGAATCATCAACGAGCAGGCGCTGCTCGAAGCCCTCGAGAGCGGCAAGGTGGCCGGCTCGGCTTTCGACGTCTGGAGCCAGGAGCCGCCGGAGACCGAGATCCTGAAAAAACTCATCGCCCATCCCCGCATGGTGGTGACGCCCCACCTGGGAGCCAACACCTTCGAGGCGCAGAAGAACGTGGCGGTGGATGTCAGCCGGGAAATTATCAACTACCTGGACGGGCGTCCCCTCGAAAACGCCGTGAATATTCCCAAATTCGACCCCGACCTGATGGAACACATGAAGCCTTTCATGGGGCTGGTGAGCAAGATCGGCGAATTCATCTCCCAGCTCGCACCGCCCAACCCCAACAAGGCCACCTTCGTCTATAACGGCAAACTGGCCCGCTACGACTGCATGCCCCTGACGGTGGCCGGCCTCGCCGCCCTGCTCAACCGGCACACCGAGCAGGAAGTGAACATGGTCAATGCCCGCCTCGTCGCCAAGAGCATGGGCATCGCCGTCGAGGAGGTGCGGACCACCGAATCGGAGTCCTTCTCCAACCTGATCACCCTGATCCTCGAGACCCCGGAAGGGAAGCGGATCATCGCCGGGACGCTCTTCGAAGGGATTCCGAAAATCGTCAAGATGCGCGACTTTATGACCGATTTTCAGCCCGAGGAGCACATGCTGGTTATGACCTATGCCGACACGCCGGGCTTGATCGGCAAGATCGGCACTATCCTCGGCGAGAGCGGCATCAATATCGGCTCGATGAACCTCGGGCGCCGCGCCAAAGCCGGCGAGGCGATGGTCGTCCTCTCCCTCGACACGCCGGCCGATGAGGAAACCATCGGCAAGCTGGAAAAGGCCGTCGGCGCCCATTTCATCAAGGCGGTGCGCATGCAAGGGTAGTCGGCCCCAGGCGTAGGGAAACAGGTTTCAGGTAAAACAAAAGCGGCCCTTTGAAAGGGGGCCGCTTTTGTGTTTGGCTGGCTTTATGAATCCTGATGCCCGAAACCTGCTTCTAAACAAACAGCGGCAGATCGCAGGGGGGATGATCCCCCGCTCCTCCGCCCGGGCGAAGAGGGTTTCCACCGCCTTGACGCCCTCTTCTCCCAGGTCGAGGGAGAAATCGTTTACGTAGAGGGCGATGTGGCTGGCCGTCACCTGGTCGGAGAGTTCCTGGGCGTGCGTCTTGATGTATGCCTTCGGCTCCTCCGGACGGGCCAGGGCGTATTCGACGCTCTGACGAACGGCACGGTCGATGGTGCGGATCAGGGACGCCCCCAGAGAGCGACGGGCGAGAATCCCGCCGAGGGGAATCGGCAGGCCGGTGGTCCGCTCCCACCACTCGCCGAGATCCAGCACCTGAACCAGGCCGTGATCGCGATAGGTAAAACGCGACTCATGGATGATGACGCCGGCCGCGGCGACCCCCCTTTTGACCGCTTCCATGATGCGATCAAAGGGCAGGATCAGGACATTTTCATAGCCTTCCCCGAAGAGTTGCAGCAGCAGATTGGCCGTAGTCAATTGTCCCGGAATGGCGATGCGCTTTCCGCGCAATTCCTCCATGGAGGTTTCCCTCGCAGCGATGACCAGGGGGCCGCACCCCCTGCCGAGCGCTCCCCCGCTTTTCAGCAGGGCATAGTCCCGCCGCAGGTGACCCAGGGCGTGGTACGAAATCTTCGTCAGATCGAGGGTGCCCTGGAGGGCCAGCCGGTTGAGCGTTTCGACATCCTCGAGGCGCTCTTCGACGCGCAGTCCCTCCAGGGGGATGCGGCCGTGGGTCAGGGCGTAAAAGATGAAAGTGTCGTTGGGGCAGGGGGAATAACCGAGGGTCAGGAGAGTGTTCATGCCGAATCCTTCTCCGCATCCCACCCGATCAGCAGAGCCTTCACGGCCCTCTGGGCAATTTCCGCAGCGCTCTTCAGGTCCCAGCGGCTCAGGTCGCGATCTTCGGTGAGATTGGAAATGCCACGGATTTCCAGGAACGGAACCCCGTTCAGGTGACAGATCTGGGCCGCCGCAGCCCCTTCCATGTTTTCGCAGATTCCGCCCGTGCGCTTGGCCATTTCCCGACCGCGGGCGGTGGTTCCGGAGCAGGTGGAGACGGTGACGAACGGTCCCGTTGCCAGCCCTTTTCCGTATTCGGCGGCAACGGCAGGGAGGAGGGATTCCGCCTTCTTCTGCAGATCCGGGGCGACGGGAAACCGGTTAAAAAGACGCAAGCCGTTGCGCTGAACAAGGGGAAAGCCGAGGGCTTCCATGTCCCGGAACCCTTCGGGAGTCAAAACGCCCTCGTCGCCGTACAGCTCCTCGGTGGCGAGCGCCAGGTCTCCGATGCCCAGCTTCCGGTCGGCATAGGCGCCGCCGCAGCCGAGGACGATGACGGCCTCCGGACGGTAGGATTCCAGCAGAGAGGCGGTTGCCGCCGCGGCGCCGGCCTTTCCCACGCCGCTGTGGAGAAGGGCGACCGGCTGTCCGCACAGGGACCCCAGAAGAAGATCCCGGTGGCCGCAACTGCGCACCTCGCAGGGGCAAAGCTCCCGGCGCAGGAGGTCGGTTTCCAGGGGGACGGCGGCGATCAGGGCAATCATTGTTTGAACCAGCCCTGTCGGATCAGGTCCCGGCGCAGATAGGCGCCGGGGTTGCGGACCATGCCCCGGTACCAGAACCGGTCGTCCGGCAGCGGAAGGTCGCTGGGAGGATCGAGGCGCCTGCGCCGATCGACCAGATTGGTCTGGAACGCGGCGTCGGCCTCGGCAACGATGTCGCGGATTTTCCCCGCCAGCGCCTCCGGCGCCCCGTCGACAACGTATTGAATCATATCCCGGATTTTCAGCCCCTGCCGATACTCCCAGAGATCCCCTTCGAAAGCCGCTTCGCATTCGCCGACGAAATCGTTCCAGTCCAACAGCAGGCTGCCGAAATCCTCCTCGGCAAATTCGGCGAATTCCTCGTGCGCCAACAGGCGGGTTTCGATCGCATCCTGTTCCCTTTTGGAGAGAAAGAACGAAAGGCTGTCATCCACCGGATACATATCGAGTTGTTCGACCAGTTCTTCGCAGAACCGGAGATAGTCCAGCTCCGATTCGGACATGGTCGAAAAGGGGTGGGGAAGGCTTTGGTGCGGATGGCACAGGAGCGAAAGGTGATCGTGCCCCAGATCGGTTGGGAAGAGCAGCTCAGGAGTATGGTGCAATCCGTGCCCGGCCAGTAAGTCCATGATCCGTATATGGTTGCCGGTAAAGCACGTCAGCACTTTTTCTTCGGAATAAAAGAGCTCCATTCCGGCGCGATTGTTGGCCAGGCCGAAGCCCACGAAACCGTCATGAATCAGGCGGGGCAGATAGGGTTCGAGGGCATCCAGAACCTCCTCGGTGGCAAAGTAAGGAGAATAATAGACGGTCGGGACCGGTTGCTGCTCCTGGTTTTGGTCGGCTTCTTCCTGGTAATACTCGAGAATAAAAAATGACTCCTCGGGAAGCGCGGACCGGAATGCCTTGAAAATAGCGGGGATTTTGTCGATATCGGCCACGGCGGTGAAACGGTAGGAGTCGGTGGAGTTCTCCAGGGGGGCGAAGGTGTACCCCTCGCGCAGGCGATTTTTCGCCGAGCGGTATTCGCTCGGCCAGAGACGGACGCCCAAAGGCAGCTTGAGGTGATTGCGCGACAACGAAAGCTTCTCCTGACAAGGCGAGGGCGGCGAACCGTCTGGATCGCCGCGGCGTTGGGCGGTAACGGCGGAGCCCGAGTCAGCTAAACGTAGAGGATTCGCTTGAAAAAGTCAATATGCCGGCCAGCGGGGCAGTGGGGACGGGATCCTTTTGAACCCATCCCACTGCCAAACCGAATATCGAAAACAAAACAGAAGTTTGAAAATCAAACGGTTCCCTCCGGGGAATGTTTTGTAAGGGTAGAAGCGACCCCATCCCAGTGCCGCTGCTTTATTTTCAATAAAGCGGTTTTACCAAGGGTAAATTATTTCTATTGACAAATCGCGGATTTTCCGATATATCCTCTTGGGATAGAACTACTTTTTATTTTAGTCGGACGGCTGCGTAAATATACAATCCGACTTCGGTTCCGCACGGGGAGGAGGTGCCGCCAAGCCATCCGGCCGAACCGTAATTCTTTTTCTTGACGAGAAAAATCAATAAATCAATAAAGCAATTCGTTGCGCCGATGGCGCCTGTCGGGGCGTGGTGGCACCATGGGGGCCGATAAGCGTCGAAGTTGCGGGTCGTTGTGCAAGAAGCGCGCACCGGGAGAGGGTATGCCGCCCAGAGAGTGAAGGCCGGGGGATGGTCGAAAACACCAGGGGGGTCTCGGACAGAAACCATTCAATTACCAGAGGGATGACCGAAATGGCCGAAAAAGCGATTAAACCGTCATTGAAAAATCCGTTTGATTCGGACGAAAAAGTCGAATTTAATATCCCCGGGGAGATCTCCCGGGAAACGGGCGCCTATGAAGAGGTGATGAAGGAGGGGTACGACCTGATTCAGCGCCCCGTCAATTCGGTCAGGATCGATCAGATCGAGAAGCAGCATTTCAAGAGGCGGATGACCGTCTGGGAGCGCATCAGGGTCCTGACCGAAAACAGCCCCAACATCCTGTTCCAGAACTGGGGCAAGAACCTCGACGGCGCCTCGCTGGTGACCGGCATCCTCAATATCGACGGCCGCGACGTGGCGCTGTACGGGCACGACTTCACCGTGCGCGCCGGCTCCATCGATGCCACCAACGGCAGCAAGCTGGCCAAGCTGTTCAAGATGGCCGGGGAGAAAGGGATTCCCCTCATCGGCATGAACGACAGCGCCGGCGCCTTCGTTCCCGCCGGCGTCGGCGGCCTCGACGGCTATGCCGAGGCCTTCACCGCCCTGCGCAAAATCAGCGGGGTGGTACCGAGCATCATGTGCATGTTCGGCTTCAACGCCGGCGGCGGCAGCTATCTCCCCCGCCAGGGCAGCTTTCTCATCCAGCCCAACGAAACCTTCTTCGGCCTGACCGGCCCCGGCGTGGTCAAATCGGTCCTCGGCGAGGACATCACCCCCGAGGAGCTCGGTGGCCCCAAGGTCCACGGTCAGTCGGGGGTGGTCGACCTCACCGTCAACGACGAGGTCGCCGCCCTGCGCACCGCGGTACGGCTGCTCAGCTATCTGCCCGACAACAACAGCGTGATGGCGCCTTTCCAGGAAACCAGCGATCCTCTCGACCGCAAGACCTGGGAGATCAATACCCTGCTCAAGAAGGCCTTCAATTCGCCAACCGGCTTCAATACTCCCTTCGACGTGTCGATCATCATCCAGCAGATGTGCGATCACGGCGACTACTTCGAACTCCAGCCGGAGCGGGCCCGCGAAGTGGTCACCGCTTTCGGCCGCCTCGGCGGCAACGTCGTCGGCTTCGTCGCCAACAACAGCGCGGTGGCCTCGGGCCAGATCGACTGCGATTCGGCCACCAAGATTGCGCGCTTCGTACGCTTCTGCAATATCTACAACATCCCGATCATCTTCATGGAGGACACCACCGGCTTTCTGCCGGGAAGCGAGCAGGAGGCCCGCGGCATCGTTCAGGCCGGCCGCTCCATGCTCGATGCCATCGTCGACGTGCGCACCCCGCGCATCCTGCTGATCCTGCGCAACGCCTTCGGCGGCGCCTATGCCTCCTACAACAACTATCCGACCGGTGCCGACATGGTGCTGGCCCTGCCGACCACCCGCCTGGCGGTCATGGGGCCGGCCGGCAAGGAGTTCGTCTACAAGGATGAGCTGCGCAAGCTGCGCGGCTCGGTTCCCGGACGGGTGAAACAGGGGACCCAGGAGCGGATCGCGGCCGGCATGGACGGGGACGGGGCGAAGAGGGACGCCGAGGCGGAAGCGGCCGATTGGCTCAAGGCCCAGGAGGCCCCGCTCAACCAGCGCTACGAAAAGGAGCTGATGAACCCGAAGGAAGGGCTCGCTCTCGGCTCGATCTCCTCCATCGTGATGCCCACCGACCTGCGCCAGGTGCTGGGGGAGAACCTGAGTTTCTTCCTCCGCCATTACAAGCCTTCGCCGATGTCCGGTCCGCAGCGCGAATTCCATTAAATCAGTGACGGATTTTCCGCCCTCACCCGGAACACAATGGAGAGAGACCCAATGTACCCCCAATTTTGACTATATCAAAGAGAGTCCCCGACCCATGTTGAAGACCATTGAAGGCTACAAGGATAAGGTTCGGCCAGCTGGCCAAAGTCACGATTCCTACCGGAACAATCCGCTGATCCATCGCGACCGGCGCCTGAGCCAATCCTCGTCCGACTGGGTGCGGTCCTTCTCCTGCGAGGACCTGAAGCCGCTCATCGTCTGCCGCGGTCCGATCCGCAAGGAGGCGATGGACGTCTACGAGGAGATGGGGATCACCCATTACGGCATCCTGCTCTCGGAGAAGGACTCCATCGTCTACCCCAACGCCCTCTCACCCGAGCTGCGCCAAGCTGACCGATCCGAGCCGTGTCCACCGGGTTCCCGACTACACCGGGGCCAGCAAGGAAGAGCGGGTCGAGCGCATCCACCAGATCATCCAGATCGCCAAGGACAACGGCTACGACTCCATCTTCGCCGGCTACGGCTTCATGGCCGAAGACGAGGAGTTCGTCGCGGCCATCGAGAAGGCCGGGCTCAAATTCATCGGTCCCTGCTCCGCGACCCAGGCGCGGCGCCGGGAAAAAGGACGAGGCCAAGCGCACCGCTCTCAACGTCGGGGGTCAGCGTCACCCCGGGGATCGACAACGTCACCGCCCGCACCCTGCTCAAAAAACACCCCAGCCGCGAGGCGCTGCTGGCGGTGGTCAAGGCCGAGGGGCTCAAGGTGCGACGAGAAGGTCCTCGACGACAAAGAGCTCTCCCTGGAGGAGCTGGCCGACCAGATCCTCTTCGCCTCCTACGAAAAGGGGATCGACCTCTTCTCCATCGAGGAGCTCTGCGCCCAGGTCCAGGCCGAAGTGCGCCGCGATGTTCAGGGAACTACCCCGGCAGCCGCATCCGCCTCAAGGCGATCGGCGGCGGCGGCGGCAAGGGGCAGCGCATCCTCGGCGGCTCGCTGCTGACGACGAAGAACCCCGACGAGGCGGATGATCGAGAAGGCGGCCGCCGATGCGCCCGGCCCTGGTGCGCGAGGTGCTGCAACGAGGTCAAGGCCAACGGCGTCGGCGACAACAAGAACGTCCTGATCGAGCTGAACATCGAGCAGACCCGCCACAACGAGATCCAGCTGCTCGGCAACGGCAAGTGGTGCATCGCCCTGGGGGGGCGCGACTGCTCGCTGCAGATGCACGAGCAGAAGCTGCTGGAGGTCTCGGTGACCCAGGAGGGGCTGGCGCCGCCGATCGAAAAGGCGAAGAACGCCGGCCGGAAGGCCGAGGCCGAGGCCCTCGAAACCGACCTGCAGGTTCTCGGCGCGGATGGAGGAGGAGGCGGCCCGCTTCGGCCAGGCGGTCGGCCTCGACTCGGCCTCGACCTTCGAGTGCATCGTCGACCGCGACCGCCACTTCTTCATGGAGGTCAACACCCGCATCCAGGTCGAGCACCGGGTGACCGAGCTGGTCTACAGCCTGAAATTCACCAATCCCAAGGATAAGAACGATTATTTCGTCGTCGAGTCGCTGGTCGAGGCGATGGCGCTGCTGGCCCGGCACAAGGAGCGTCTGCCCCGACCCGAGCGGCTGCCGCGCTTCAGGCCGGCGTCGAAGCGCGGCTGAACGCCACCGACTGCTCGCTGTCCCCGACGCCGGCGGGGTGATCCGCTACTGGTCGAACCGCCGATCGAAGGGGAGATTCGCGACGATCAGGGGATCTGCATCGCCAATCCCGACACCGGCCTGTTCATGCGCTACACCCTGGCCGGGGCCTACGACTCCAACATCGCCCTGCTGCTGACCAAGGGGGAGGACCGGCTCGCCAGCTACCAGCACCTCGCCAAGGTCCTGCGCAGCACCGTCCTGCGCGGCACCAACCTGGCGACCAACCTGGAGTTCCATTACGGACTGGTCAACTGGTTCCTCGGCCAGAACGTCATGGCCAAGCCGACCACCCGCTTCGTCGTCCCCTACCTGACCCTGGTCGGCGAGCTCAAGGAGGAAGCCAGCAAGCTCGATCCGGTGTTCGCCTTCTTGAGATGAAGAAGCACTACGCTAAACAAGGTGGCCGATGACCCCGAAGCAGCCAAGGCCCTCAACCAGATCCTCGACCGCAAAGGGACCCTGCTGACCCGGCCCATGGAGCGCCTGCTGGCTGACCCGCACCTGCTCGCCGGCTGGCTTGAGCCTCAACCGGAAGAACTTTCCGGATCGAGAACGGCAGGCTGGTCTGGCTCCGAAATCCCCTGGTGATCCTCGATGAGACCTACGAGTATCTCAATATGGACTTTCGATCCGAAGGCGCCCGCGGCCGAAGTGATCTGGTCCCACGACAATGAACTGCTGCAGAACGCCCTGCGGTTCTACGATCGAGCTGCGCGAGAAGTTCAACCTGGGAAAAGGACGAGTTCGTCAAGCTCAACGAGATTCTCGCTCAGGAAAAGCCCCAGGGCGGTTTCGATGCCGCCGGCTGGGAGCAGATCCGTTCGGCCCATTTCGGCTTCGAAGCAGGCAACGAGCTGCTCGGCGTGTTGTTTATGCTGGCGCAAAAAACCGATTTCTATGATTTCCGGGTGGAGGAGGATCTCGAGGTCACCATCCCCGAATACCTGAACGATCCCGATCTGCAGGCGCGGATGAAGAAGATCCTGGTGCCGCCGCCGTCCACCAAGGCCGACGAGATCGTTTCGCTGTGCGGCGGGATGTACTACGCCCAGGAGGCCCCGGGGATGCCGCCCTTCGTTACCGAAGGGATGCATTTCGACAAAGGGCAGCCGCTCTACATCATCGAAGTCATGAAGATGTTCAACAAGGTCAATGCTCCCTTCTCCGGAACCATCGATAAGATCCTGATGGAGAGGGGGGATGGCGTCATCGTCACCAAGGGGCAGCCGCTGTTCAAGGTCACCCCGGACGAAAAATTCGTCGAGGTGGATCCGAAGGACCTTGAGCGGAAAAAACGGGCGATGACCGCGGACTATCTCAAGGCCGTTCTCTGATACGGGAAATCCGCAGCGTTCGTTTTTGCCCTTTGGATTTTCCCGGAGGTCGACCGGCCCCGCCTTCACGGGCGGGGTTTGGTTTCCCACTGGGTTGGGCGGTGTATATCAAAGGGAGGTCGGGGTTGGCAGGAGAGGGGGGCGGGGACGCGGCCAACCTTTCGGACTTTTAATTTAAAAGCGTCCGGAAGATTGCTCGCGGGAAATGATAAAAAGCGACGAGGCGGTCATGTGCTATGACCGCCTCGTCGCTTCAGGTCTATCGAATTTTTGCCGGCGCAGAATCCTGGCTGGCACCGCATCAGGCGACCCAGCTGTAATCGTCGCCTTCGACACACTCGGATTTTGCTTCCAGAAAAGATTTTTCCTGGGGGTCTTTGACGATTTCCGTGACTCCGTGATTGACGGACCAGATCGTGCCGCAGACACGGCATTCGATGATGTCTTCGGCGAATCCATCCGAATGAAGGTCGATATCTACGTGCTCTCGATTTTTACATACGGGACATCTCATGGCGTCCTCCTCTCGCGTAATATGGTCAAAATTACTAACTAGTGTGAACATTATAGGGGGATGCGTTTTTTTTGCAAGTGAAAAAAATAAAAAAGTATTGATAAAACAGTATGTTATGTCGTTTGTTGTTTTGAGAGGCATACCATTGGTTTAAAATGAGCCTGGTATTTTTAATGAAAAACTCTGTGCACCGACACAATCCTGCAACCGGGTGGGCGCTCCATCTTTCTTGTCGATTTTCCCCGCGGCGAGCGCCGGTGTCTGCGAAAGATTTTTACAATGCGTCTAACCGGATAAGAAATAATGGATTTTTGACCTTTGCCCTGCCAGTGTGACCGGCTGGAGAAGCAGGATTGTTCGAGTGAACAGGGGCGGAAGTCCCCCCGGGCAAATACGATTCGCTCAGCAATTTGAAAATAGACCGTTATTTGGAATTAGTAAAAATTTATCCGGCGTTTTAAGCAAGCTTTCCCGAAAAAATTTTCCCTCGCTGAGTTCGGATCACTTACCAAACTTCGTCATTTTCAGAATGGCTCTTTCCGGATAATCAGAATCAAGCGTTGTACCTCCGGGCGGCTCGTTCGCTCAGGCTGTCCCGGATAAGCGAGAAATTTTAATTTCCCTAAACAAATCTCCTATAGTAAACTATGGCAACGGGGGGCGGCTCTCAAATCCGCATCACGATTTAGGCGTCTCTCACTTCTGGGCGAAGCCGGAGAGGCCACGCCTGAATTGAGGGCGCGAAGAGGCCGTTGACAACCAAGATCAGTTTTATCCTGAATAAATAAAGTTATTGACATTTCGTGTGTTTTCGGTTATATCGACCCTGAGATAAAACCTTATTTTATTTTTACTGAGAAAGGCCGGAGATGGAGTACAACATTGGAGCCAAAATAAAAAAACTGCGTAAAGCCCGCAAATTGACTCTGCAGGATGTGGCTCGCGAGACGGGCTTTTCCCCCGCCTTGATCTCCCAGGTCGAAAACAACAACGTCTCTCCGCCGATAGCGACCTTGTCCAAAATCGCTCGATTTTTCGATGTGAAAATCAGCATGTTCTTCGAAGAGGAGGAAGAAGAACGAAAATTCGAGGTGGTTAAAAGAGGTGAGCGACGGGTGGTCAGTCGGGTGATCTCCAGAACGGGAACCGGGCACGGTTATACCTATGAGGCACTCTCCTTCCGCAAGCGCAACAAAAAGATGGAGCCCTTCCTGCTCACCGTCTCGGAGCGAGCGCGTGACGAGGCGTTGTACAACCATGAGGGGGAGGAATTTCTGCTGATTCTGAAAGGCAGAGCGGAGATTCTTCTTGAGGAGGAGCGGATTCTGCTGGAAGAGGGGGACGCGGTCTACTTCGATTCCTCCCTCAAGCATCGGTTGCTTTCCTATGACGGCGGAGAGGTCGAGGTGCTGGCGATCGTCACGCGTTAATCTGAGTGTGGCGCCCAGCGTAAGAGGGGAAGCCTTTCGCGATCTTTTTCATCACCGAAAATCCACGTGTCGTCTCTGTTAAATCCTGGCAACGGTTTCAACCTGAACGCATCAAAGCCGAGAGAGGTAACGCCGGTAGCATCCGCGGAAACTCGAGGGGGGATGGAGTCGTTTTCCTCCTGCCGGGTGTTGAACTTCAACCATAAACCTTTAGGGTAAAACAGAAATTTTGCGTTTTCGCGCTAAAAAGGAGCGATTTATATGAGTATTCAGGACGAAAAGCAGCGCTGGGAAGAGAACACCTTGAAGAAAGTTCTCGATAAGCGATCCGAGCGCAAGCCGAAATTCGAAACCACCTCCGGGATTGAGATGGAGCGGGTCTTCACCCCGGAGGGCGAAGCGGCCGGCTACATGGAAAAACTGGGGCTGCCGGGCGAATATCCCTATGTGCGGGGCGTTCAGCCGACTATGTACCGCGGCCAGTTCTGGACCATGCGGCAGTACGCAGGGTTCGGAACCGCCCGCGAATCGAACGAGCGTTATCGCTATCTGCTCGAGCAGGGGCAGACCGGTCTCTCGGTGGCCTTCGATCTGCCGACCCAGATGGGATACGATTCGGACAGCGCCATGGCCGACGGCGAGGTTGGCAAGGTGGGGGTGGCCATCGATTCGCTGGCGGACATGGAGATGCTCTTCGATCGGATTCCCCTCGATAAGGTCTCCACCTCCATGACCATCAACGCCACCGCCGCGATCCTGCTTGCCATGTATATCGCCGTGGCGGAAAAACAGGGGGTCTCCGCCGATAAGGTCATGGGGACCATCCAGAACGACATCCTCAAGGAATACATGGCCCGCGGCACCTACATCTACCCGCCGGCCCAGTCGATGCGCATCATTACCGACATCTTCGCCTTCTGCAAAGACCAGGTGCCCAAGTGGAACACCATCTCCATCTCGGGATATCACATCCGCGAAGCCGGTTCTTCCGCCGTGCAGGAGGTGGCCTTCACCCTGGCCGACGGCGTCGCCTATGTGGAGGCGGCCATCAAGGCGGGTCTCGACGTCGACGAGTTCGCGCCCCGGCTGGCTTTTTTCTTCAACGCCCACAACAATCTGCTCGAAGAAGTGGCCAAGTTCCGGGCGGCGCGGCGGATCTGGGCAAAGCTCATGAAAGAGCGCTTCGGCGCCAAGAATCCGCGCAGCCAGATGCTTCGCTTCCACACCCAGACCGCCGGCTGTACCCTGACCGCCCAGCAGCCGGACAACAACATCATGCGGGTCACCCTCCAGGCCCTGGCGGCGGTGCTCGGCGGCACCCAGTCGCTGCACACCAACAGCCGCGACGAAGCGTTGTCCCTGCCGACCGAGCATTCGGTGCGCATCGCCCTGCGCACCCAGCAGGTCATCGCCCATGAATCCGGCGTGGCCGATTCCATCGACCCGTTGGCCGGCTCCTATCTGGTGGAGAGCCTTACCGATCAGATCGAGGAGAAAGCCCTCGCCTACATCGGTAAGATCGACGATCTGGGCGGTGCCGCTGAGGCGATCAACCGGGGTTTTCAGCAGAAAGAGATCCAGGACAGCGCCTACGCCTACCAGAAGGCGATCGAAAGCGATGATCAGATCATCGTCGGAGTCAATCGATTCAAGACTGAAGAAGAGCCACCGAAGGATCTGCTCAGAATCAAACCTGAGGTCGAAATCGCCCAGAAAAAGGCCTTGGCAGCAAGTGAAGGGCGGCCGGGATGCTGCTGCGGTCGCCGAGCGCCTCGAGCGGCTGAAGGAGGCGGCGCGAGGAACGGAAAACCTCATGCCCCATATCCTCGCCGCGGTCAAGGTCTACGCGACCCTCGGGGAAATCTCCGACGTCCTGCGGAAAATCTTCGGCGAGCATCAGGAGACGGTGGTGCTGTAAACTCTTTCTATTTAACGCGGAGGCGCAGAGACGCTGAGAAAGGCAAGGGGGAATGGACCTGAACAAATTAGCCGGGGAGATAATAGGCGCGGCAATTGAAGTTCATCGGGAGCTGGGCGGGCCAGGACTGTTGGAAGAAGTCTATGAATCCGCCATGGCTTGGGAACTCGGCCTTCGGGGTGTCGCAGTGAAGCGTCAGGTTCCCGTTCCAGTGATTTACAAGGGGCAAGAAGTGAAAAAGCCTCTTTTCTTAGACCTGCTTGTTGCGGACAGGGTAATTGTTGAGGTAAAAGCCGTTGAAAATTTCAACTTGCTGTTCAAAAGCCAGCTTTTAACCTATCTACGCCTCACGGGAAAGAATCTTGGACTTATAATCAATTTTGGTGAGAAATTCGTAAAGGACGGAATTCATCGCGTTGTGAACGGACTCCCTGAATAAAAGATTTTCTCTGCGTCTCCGCGCCTCTGCGTTAAAAGGAACTTTTTGCATGAAAACGAACAAAATCAACCACATCGGTATCGCCGTAAAGAGTATCGAAAGCGCCCTTCCCCTCTATCGCGACGTGCTGGGGATGGCCCTGGAGGGAACGGAGGAGGTTCCGGAGCAAAAGGTGCGGGTGGCTTTCCTGGCGGTGGGGGAGAGCCGCATCGAACTGCTGGAGCCGACCTGCGAGGACTCGGCGGTTTGGAAATTCCTGGAAAAAAACGGCGAGGGAATTCACCATATCGCCTATGAAGTTGCCGATCTCTCGGCCGCGTTGGAATCCCTCAAAGGGCAGAATGTTCGCCTGATCGACGAAACCCCCCGTTTCGGAGCCCACGGAACCAGGATCGCTTTTCTTCACCCCAGGGCCACCGGCGGCGTATTGACCGAATTGTGCCAGACCCATTGACGGTCGGCTCGGGGATCGGAGCGATCGGCTGACGAGGCCGGTCCGAATGAAGGTCCTCAGGGTGATAAAAAAATTAAATGTGACAAGGAGTTTCACGTGTGATATACCCTGATTCCGAGGGCGAAACGGCGTTGTTTTTTGTCTTGACTTTGCGTTTTATAAATTTATACTGAACGCCATGGTTCTAAAACAAACCGGCGGGTTGTTTGCTTTGTTTGCGGAGCGGAGCGGTTGGCTTATACTTGGATGAAGTTCGCCAAGTGCTCTTGCTTTCGGAGGGTTCAATGAAGAAAAGGGTTTTCCCGCACCTCCTGCTTATTCTCATTCTGCTTTTTTCGGCCGGATCTGCGGCAGCCCTCGAATACAATACCACTCCCCCCGATTTTACCCTGCCGACGCCGGACGGTCAGAAGGTTTCCCTGTCCGATTTCAAAGGCCACATCATCATTCTCAAACTGGCCACCACCTGGTGCCCCACCTGCCGTCAGGAGGCCCAGGAGATATTTCAGACCGCCGCGCCGGAACTCAAGAAGGCCGGAGCCGTCGTTGTCGAGGTTTTTCTGCAGGATACCGATCAAATGGTGCGGGAAACTCTTAAGAAGAGGACGCATACCGTCACCTCCGTCGCCCTGCTCGACGATGGCCGGGTGCGAAGGGCCTACGATGTCTTTCTGATCCCCCGGGTCATCATCATCGACCGGAATTTCAAAGTTTATCGCGATTTCAGTGGTCTGGTGCCGGCACCCAAACTCATCAAGGCCGTGAAAAAACTGGCCCGAGACCAATGAGGTTCGTACTTGGGTCTTTGACAATCGAAGGATCCGAATAAGAAGGGGGCTCGGCTGGATCTGTTGCCGGTTCCCAGCGCCCTCGTTACGTGGCCAAAAAGCGACTTGTGTGGTGAAAACCCCACAGACCGCGAGGGCAGCAAGACCCACCATGTTCCGACTGTTATAAAAAGCTCTTTTATTCCAGTCAGTTGTAAAGAGGGAAAATTAATTAACAAAGTGGTTTTTTGGCACCATCCTTGTAGAGGTTGATTGGGGTTTTGTTTTGTAGTGTTTTTGCACCTGATGCGCAAAACGGAATCATTTCAAAAGGGAAAGGAGGTGAATGGATGCGAAAACCGACTGCTTTCGCAGTTGCGGCGATCTCGGCAGTCTCGCTTTCGGCATGTGCAGGCATGCACCAACAGGTAAGACCATGCGCGTCGAATGTCCCGCCTGCGGGTACGTTGAATCCACCGTACCTGCTCCTAATCCCTAAGCAAGGTCTTGCCCGAACGTCCTGCCGCGAAGTTCGGGAGCGGGTCGCAACCCCGCAAGCGCGAAATTTTATTTTTCATTCAGGAGGCAAAAGTGAGTAATTATACAAAAGTATTTATTGCAATTGTGGTGAGTCTGCTCATGGCGTCCCCGGCGCTGGCCGACTACAAGCTCAACGGCTATTTCCGTACCCAGATGATTACCCAGAATACCGGCAACACCATCCAGAAGGACAGCAAGTCCAACAGCATGGTCGACAACCGTCTGCGGATGAAGTTCCAGGACAACCTCAACGAGTACGTCCACTTCGTCTACTATGCCGAGATCGACACCGACTGGGGCCTGGCTTCCAAGGGCGACATCGGCGGCGGCGGCCGGGCCGGCGCCGACGGCGTCAACGTCGAGACCAAGAACGTCTACCTCGACGTCAAGATCCCCAACACCGCTCTTTCCACCCGGATCGGCGTCCAGACCTTCCACGACAACGAGGGCGGCATCATTCTTTATGACGACCAGGCCGGGATCCGCGGCGACTTCAGCCTCGCCGGTACGAACGTGACCCTCGCCTACTTCAAGAAGGACGAAGGCAGCCTCTCGGCATGGGATGACAACGACTTCTATGCGGTTCAGCTGAGCCAGAAGTACGGCGACTTCGCCAAGGCGGGTCTCGACTTCTACGACAACAATGACCAGACCGACGCGGTCCAGGCGAACGCCTGGTGGGCCGGCGTCCATGGCGACTACAAATTCGGCGTCTTCGGTCTGCAGGGTTTCTTCCTGTACAACCACCACAATGCCACCGCTGCCGGCGACGAGTCGGGTAACGCCTGGGCCGCCACCGTCAAAGGCAACATGCTGATCCCCAACGGCCACATGGGCCTGCGGCTCATCTACATGAATGCTGACGACAGCGCCAACCACGACAACACCTTCGCCTTCTTCCAGCGCGGCCAGGGTGGGTTCGAGTTCTACGACGAAAACTCGCAGATCTTCCTCAGCGACATCTACTACACCGATGGTGCCGGCGGCCGCCATGCCCTGACCGACGCCGCTTATGCCGGCTATGGCCTCTATGGGCATCGCCTACAGCGGCCAGTACAACGTGCCCAATGCGCCGGTGCCCGGTCTCTACCTCAAGTGGGGTGCCGGTTACTATGCTGCTGCCAAGAAGGATCCCAATGGTCTGGTCGCGAATGATGGCACCAGCCTTGGCTTCGAAATTGACGGCCAGGTCGGCATGAAAGTCGCCGAAAAGGTCGACCTCAGCCTGCGTGGCGCTTATGGCTTCCTCGGCAACTTCTACAAAAACGCCGCTGCCAGAGCCCCGACGATCTGTACACCGCCGTGCTCATGGTCAACGTGCCTTACTAATCGGTTCTCTGCCTGAACCATGCCCCCGGGGATTTTCCCCGGGGGTTTTTTTATTGGAAGATGTCCCAGGGCGGGGACAAAGAGATTGACAAGGCCGTCTTGCGGATGTTAAACGGATTAGACGGAATCTGTGCTTCATCATTGAAGTGACGGTCCCCCGCCGCCCCACTACGACTTGGGGATCGCCCATCCCTTCCCATCCAAGAGGTTTGCATGATGTATCGGCAGGTATTCAAATGGTCCCTTGCGACCCTGGCCCTCGTGTCCCTGTGGTGTTCTCCCGCCGTTGCTGCTTCGCCTTTCAGCGCCCAGGTGGCTCGGGATTTCAAGCCGCTGTCCGGCTACGTCATCATGCCGGTCAACGGCCAGTTCCTCATCGACCTCGATGCCTCCCGCGGGGTGAGCGAAGGGGATCTGTTCAGCGTCGTCACTCCCGGCAAGAAAATCGTCCATCCAGTGACCGGCAAAGTCCTCGGCACCCTCGATAAGGTTAAGGGACTGCTGGAAGTGACCCAGGTGCGCTCCGGTTACTCCTACGCCCGTCCCGTCGGGAAGAGTTCTGGAATCGGCAAGGGCGACCTGATTCGCCGCTTCGAGAATATGGATGCCGTCTTCTGGGATTATACCGGCGAGGGAGAGCCCGTTTTCAGCGCCCTGCGGGATGCCCTGCCCCAGCTGGCCTGGCGCAATTTCGCCGCAGCCCAGCAAAACCGCCCGGCGAAACCGGCTCCCTCCGCGTCCGGCAATGCGGCGCTGACCTTTATTCTGACCCCCCGTTCCCTTGTGGTCCGCGGGCCCGATTTTCAGGTGATCCACGCCTTTCCCCTGCCCGCCGGGGTGCTGGCGGCGCCCGTCGCTGCCAAATCGGCTGCTTCGCCGGCAGCGAAGCCGGCGGTTTCAACGGTTCCGGTGCCGACGACGGCGGTTGCCAGTGGCATCGTCGCCGCGGCTTCGGCGCCGGCGGTGCAAGGGACGTCGTCGGCGCCTGCCGGAGGGAGCTCGGCGATCGTTCGGGATACCCAGCCACCTGCCGCCGGCGTCTGGAAGAGCCCGATCATGAAGGGCAAGCCGGTGGGGATCGCGGTGGCGGATCTTGATGGCGACGGCAAGCTTGAAACGGCTGTGGCCTTTGCCGATCACCTGGAAATTTACCGCCTTGAAAAGGGGCATCTTACCACCCTGGCCCATGTGTCTTTCGAAACCGCCAAGGCGGTGGAACTCGACGACGCGGATCTGAACGGCGATGGTCGTCACGAACTCTATGTCACCGCCGCTTTCGACAACCACTTGCGCTCCATGGAGGTTGCCTGGAGCGGCACCGGCTACCAGGTGGTGCAGCGCAACATCCCCTGGTACTTTCGCACCGTACCCCTTCCCGGCGAGGGGCGGGTGCTCTGCGCCGAACGGATGGGGGAAGAGGACAAGGATTATGAAAAACCGGTATTTCGAGTGAAACTGAGCGGGGGAGAACTGGTCCAGGGGCCAAACTTCAAACTCCCCTTCGGGGTCGATCTCTATGGGTTTGTTCCCTTTCGGGGAGCCCACGGGAACACCCTGCTGGCCTCCCTTTCGGAATCGGATTACCTGCAGGTCATGACCCTGAGTGGCGACAAACTCTGGAAAAGCGGCGACCACTTCGGCGGCCGGGAAACCTCCTTCAAGCGTCCCGATACGGGCGCTCCGGCCGGCTCAGTGGAGTTCCGCGAAGTTTTCCCCAAGGCGCGGATCGGGATCGACGGCAACAACGAGATTCTGGTGCCCGCCAACGAAGGCTCGCGGATCATGGCCCGCCACCCCAGCTTCGGTTCCAGCCGCCTGATGGCCATGCAGTGGGACGGTTACACCTTGCGCCAGGTCTGGCATACCCACCCGTTGGAAGGCTATCTGGCCGATTTTCGTCTGGCCGATATCGACAACGATGGCCACCCCGAGGCGGTTCTGGCAGAGGCCTTTACCTCCGGCACGTTCCTTCACTCCACCCGCTCGGCGCTCTTTGCTTACAAACTGCAGTGAGTGGACGAGCGTAAAATCCGCACCCGTTTTTATATTCTGTAAAAATGAAGGCCCGGCGTAAGCCGGGCCTTTTCAGTTAAGGTGGATTTCAGTTAAACGTGTCGATAAAAATCGAGGCTGACTTTAACGCGGAGTCGCGGAGGCGCAGAGAAACCCACATTCCTAATTTCTTTTTGCGTCTTATCCTCAGCGTCTCTGCGTCTTGAGAGAGCAAAGCGAACGGGCGTTAAGAGAGGTTTGCATTTGTTTTTTTCTTCAATTTCCGAAGTCCGAATTTTGCAACTCTCAACGCATCTTATCGAGAATTGCTGCTTTCTACCGCCCCATCATGTGCCCGCCAAACCCTCCAGGCCCCATGCGTCCCCCGCCTCCGCCACCGAAAAAGTGATTGCGGATTTCCTGCCGGCGCTGCCAGCGCTGCGAAGGGGAGAGCTTGTTCAGGCCGTTGAGCTCCTGGCGAAGTTTTCTCTGCTGTTGGGGTGAAAGGGCCTTGAAGCGCTGAAAATCCTCTCGCAGCTGCTTTTTCTCGCCGGCGGGGAGGCGCTGCCAGCGATGAAACCGTGAGATGATGCGCTGCCTTTGGGCCGGGTTCATCTGCCGAAAGCGCTGCAATCGCTGCCGCAGTTCTTTCTGTTGCTCTGGAGGAAGGGCCTTGAACTGGCGATAGCGCTCGCGCAGCTTTTGGCGCTCTTCGGGAGAAAGCTGCTGCCAGCGACGAAGGGCTTCCTGCAGATTCTGTCCCTTCGGCGAGCCGCCGGCAGTTATCTGCCCTGGCGGATTCGGGCTGCCTCCGCCGGCGGCAAAAAGCGGTTTTGCCGACAGAAGACAGACGACTAACAGTAAACAAAGGAGCCACATCCGTTTCATTTCTTGTCCTCCGTCTCGGTCAGAACGTCCATATCCTTGAGCAGCGCCATCATCTCGAGCAGATCGAGATTTTTAACCACTTCGCGATCCTCCTTGCTGAGAGAAGAGACTTTGTTCGGTTTCTTCTCCGGAGTTTTTCCTGCGGATTTCTCTTTTGCTCCATGCACATCAGCCGGTTTTTCCTCGGCCCTGACCCCCGCCGGCCAGGAAAGTAAGAGCAGAACCGGCAGCAGCAAAGCGGGAATTGCGCTCCTCAGGCGGATCATCCCCGGCTCTCCAACTGTTGCAGCATGTCCAGATTCTCGAGCAGGTCGAGATTTTGCAACATGTCATAGTTTTGCATGACCTCCACGTCGGCGGTCAAACGGGACCCGTGGCCGGGTTGGGGAAGAGGCGTCGGCCCCGGGTTCCAGGTCACCAGGAAAACAATGAGCGCAGCTGCGGCGGCTGCAAGACTGCCTCCCCAGACGGCCAGCGGGCTTCGTCGCCGCCGGCGGGTCTGCCCAATGACCCGGTCGGTGAAGCGCCGGGCTTCGGCGTTTGTCATCACCGCGTCAGACCTGGGAATCGCGTCCAGAACCTGTTCCAGTTCCCGCAGACTCTCGCGACAGGAAGCGCAGTCGGCCAGATGGCATTCCAGCCGTTTGCGGGCGTCTTCGTCGAGTTCCCGATAGTAATAGAGGTGCAGGAGATCTTCGTTGCATTTCTCTATCTGATGATTCATGGCGATTCCCTTTGCAGATCCTTCAGTTCCTTTCGCAGCAGGTGTACGGCCCGGTGCAGGTGCGCCTTGACGGTCCCTTCTTCGAGCTCGAGCACAGAGGCGATCTCCTTCAGCGTCATCTCCTCCTGATGTCTCAGGGTGAAGACGGCCCGCTGACGGGGCGAGAGCAGCTTTAGAGCTTGCGCCAGGCGCCGTCCCGATTCGGCTGCGACAACCTGATCCTGGGGCGAGGCGGCCGGGTCGGGAACCGTCTCCATGGGGTCCGCCTCATCGTTCGCATGGCGGAAGAAGAAGAGTTTTCGCTTGATCTTCTCCCGCCGCAGGTGATCGATGGCCAGCCGGGAAACGGTGCGGTAGAGCCAGGTGGAGATGCTGCTCTCTCCCCGGAAGGAGGGCAGCGCCCGATGGAGCCGCAGGAACGCCTCCTGGGCGATATCTTCGGCCTCTTCCCGATTGCCCACCAGCCGAAAGGCCAGATTGACGGTTTTGGCCGTGTGCGCCAGAACCAGCTGCTCAAAGCCCGCCGGGTCGCCTTCCCTGATCTGTGCCAAGAGGATTTGTTCGGTCTGACCGTCCATGGAAAGAAGGTACGCTTATGCCCTTTTTCTGTCAATGGGCCGGTCAAGCCGGCTCGAGTTGACTATTAGACGAAAAAGGCGGAAAAAAGGTTTACCGAATTCCTCGCAGAAAGTAGAGAAGACAACGGCAGAATCATCGGTAAACTATGAAGGTCAGATGCCTGACGAAAAAACCGACCGGATAAAATGATTAAAAGGAGGATCGTCCATGCTCTATTTTGCCTACGGGAACAATATGGATGAGGAGACTCTTGCGGATCGCGGGATCGAATTCAGTCGCGTCTGCTCCGGCAAAGCTCGTGACTTCCGGCTGGTTTTCCACAAGCCGGGGGCTGACGGCACGGGCAAGGCGGACCTGCAGGATGATCGGGGGAGCGTGGTCGAGGGGGTTGTTTACGATGTCCCCGAGGCGAGCCTGGCCAACCTTGATGTATATGAGGGCGTCGAGCGGGGCCATTACCGGCGCCAGGCGATCATGGTCCAGACTTTGCGGGGAGAGCTGGAATGCATGGCCTACCGTGCCGCCAAGTTTCGCAGCGGGTTGAAGCCGAGCCCGGCCTACCTGGAGGCGATGCTCCGAGGCGCCGAGGCGCACCGCCTCTCGCCGGAATACATCACGTTTCTGCGCTCCCACGATACCATGGAAGCCGCGGAATAACCGCCTTCGAAGTGGAAAGAGGGAAAAAGATCCGTTTTCGGACAGAAACGCCTCGGGGCCGATGCGGGAGAGGCGGCCCGCAGAATCGGCCCCGAGGCGGGGTTGGGAATGGAAAAGAAGGAGGTTGAAGAAGGTCTCGCCGGAGCGCCGGTGTTGGTGCGCCGTCGATGGTGGTCAGTCTATCCCTCCGCCCCGAAAATCGCCACGGGGAACCCCGTAAAAATCCGGTAGCGTTCGGCCAGTAGCCAGAGTGTGCGATCGCACAGACACGCAGCGTCCAGTGTCCCGATTGGTTAATTCCATTCATTCATTCTGGTCTTTTGCCCGCTGGCTGCGTTCCGTCTCATCGGCTTAGCGCAGGCTAGGCCTGTGTCGACGCGCCTTGCCAGCGAACAAAAGACCTCAGAATTCACTAAAAGGACTAACCAAACGGGACACTAGTGTGCGGTGGGCCGAAAACCGCAGTGCTCCTTGAGCATGGCCAGTTTTTCGGCCTGGCTCCCCTGCCAACGGGCCAGCACCCGCTCTGCGAGGGTGATGCCGCTGTCGGCAATCTCTTCGATCCCGTCCAGAAAGATCGATTCGTCAAGCCCTCGCCGGTTCATTCGTTGCTGTCGACGAAGGCCACCTCGCGAGATGCCGAGGAGATCGAGCGCCACCTCCCGCAGAGTTCTGCCCTCCATGGGGGTTTTCAGTCCCATGCGCCAGGATTGGCGATAGAGGGCGTCCCGGGCTGCGTCGTCCTGATCTTTGAAAAGAGACCAGGCTTCCTGGCGGGCTGCATCATCGTAAAGGAGCCCCTTGACCAGGGCCGCCACCGACAGGGTCAGGTGGGGGGGCAGGCTGTCGGGCGGCCGGAATTCGATCTGGGGGCGCAGCCGCACCTCGGGAAAGAGGGTGGAGAGGTGCTGATCCCAGTCGCCGAGGGTCGGGCGGAACCCCTGGTAGCCTTCGGCCAGATAGCGGCGAAAGGTGATCCGTTCGCGAGTGAAATTCCGGATACGCCCATCGCGGACGATGAAATACATCGGCACGTCGAGGGCGTATTCCACGTATGTGGCGAAGCCGGCTCCTTCCCGAAACAGCGCCGGCACCAGGCCGGTGCGATCGGGGTCGGTGCGGGACCAGATTTCCCCTCGGGTGGAGAGAAAACCCGTCGGTCGCCCTTCCATGATCGGCGAATTGGCGAACAGGGCGTACAGCACAGAGGCGATGGAGAGCCCGAGGCGGAGCTTGTCGATGCAGTCCGTTTCGTCGGCATAGTCGAGGTTGACCTGCAGACCGGCGGTCTGTTTCATCATCCGCTGGCCCATGTCGCCGGTGCGCAGCATGTAGGGCCCCATCACCTGGTAGCGGGCTTTGGGCAGCCAGTCGATCTGCGCCAGGGGGGTAAAGGGTTGCACCCCCAACCCCAGGAAGCACAGCCCCAGCGGCTCGCCCTGGGCCAGAATCTGCTCGATGTGGTGGAAAAAGTCGGCGCCGCAGCAGTGGATATCGGGACAGAGCTGCCCCGAAAGCTCCAACTGTCCGCCTGGCTCCAGGGTAATGGAGGAGCTCTCTCCGATCAGGGCGATCAGGTGGCCGTTTTCGCGAATACCGCGCCAGTTTCCCGTTTGCTCGAGTTTTTCGAACAGAGTTTCGATCCGCGGATACGAAGCCGCTTCGCCGCTTTCGGCATCGAGAACCAGTTTTTCCATCTCGGTGCCGATCCCCTGGGTTTCGGGGGTTCTGGCCCCGCGAGCCAGGTAATCGATCAGATCCTGCGGTGAGGTGACAGCGGTATCGAGGTGAGGTTTAACCAGGGTCGTCATGGGCTAAGAATATCACTTTTGCGCAGGTTGAAACAGGGCGACAGCACTGTTCAGAAAAAGGGCCGGCATTGAGGCCGGCCCTGCTCGATAACGTCGGATCGCGGATGTTCAGGAATTGAGATAGGCGCCGATCGCCTCTGCCATCGTTTTGAAGATCTGGGTGAATTCCTTTTCGTCGCGCTCCAGCAGGGTGATCCGAAAACCGAGTTCGGCGGTACAGAAAGAGGAGATGGGCACCACGCAGATCCCCGTCGAGGCCAGTAGATAATAGACCAGGCGCTTGTCCAGAGAGACCCCTGGCTGGCTGACCAGGCCCTCCACCAGGTGCTGTATCTCCTGGTTTTTGATCGGCAAAGTCTGACGGTCGTTGAGCTTGCCCTTCTCAAAGACGACCGCCATGTAAAAGGCGCCGTTCGTCCGGTTGACCTTGATGCCCGGGACGACCTTGAGCAGATCGTAGGCGATATTGGAGAACTTTTCGTAGCGGGAAACGCGCTCCTGAAGATAGGTGGCATATTCCGGATGGCTCAAGAGGGGGGGGATGACTTTCTGCGGGAGGGTGGTCGAGCAGACTTCCACCATTTTGGAGTCGAGAACGCTCTGGATGTAGCGCTTGAAGAGCGGATCCTTGTCGGCGTTGTAGACCTCGATCCATCCGCAGCGCGCTCCGGGCCAGGGAAGTTCCTTGCTGATCCCCTTCATGGCGATGGCGGGCACATCGCCGATCAGGTCGGAAATCGGCTTGGTCGACTGGCCGTTGTAGACGAGATTGTGATAGATCTCGTCGCAAATGATGAAAAGATCGAACTCCTTCGCAATGGCGATCATTTCGCGCAGGATGCGTTCGGGATAGACGGCCCCGGTGGGGTTGTCGGGGTTGATGATGAGAATTCCGGAGATGGCCGGATTGTACTGAACCGACAGGCGCAGATCGTCCAGATCCGGATACCAGTTGTTGTCGGGATCGAGGCGGTAAGAGACCGGTTTTTGACCGGCATGGGCGGCTTCGCCCGAGGAATGCGTGGAGTAGGTCGGGGAGGGACCGATCACGCGGGCTTCGCGGCGCAGCAGGCCATAAACCTTTTGAATCGCGTCGCCGAGCCCGTTAAAGAAGATGACATCGTCAGGAGTAATCTGGGTCTTTCCCCGCCGGTTGGTTCGGTCAGCGAGAAACTGACGGGTTTCCAGAAGTCCCCTGGTTGCGCAATAGGCATAGGAGCAGTCTTTCATGGCCATGTCGGCCACGATCTGTTTCATCCACTGGGGGATTTTTTCCCCCTTGGCCACCGGATCGCCGATATTTTCCATGTTGGTCTTCATGCCGAGCTTGTTGAGCTTTTCGGCGATTTCGACGATGGCCCGGATTTCGTAGGTCAGTTCGCCCGCTCCGATGTGAACGATATTGTTGCGCATGCTGTCTCTCCCATCCTGCTTGAGATTGTTGTTTCGAAGAAGATCTTCCGGTATCTTTTCCACCACTCCCATCCGGGGGGGACTTGTCGCGGCGGCGCCGAAAATAAGAAAAGGCCATGGTTTTTCTACCCATGGCCTTTTGATTCATCGTGGTTTTGCGGGACTAGGTTGTCATCCCAAGGCGACAGGTAGAGCAAGACCGTGCGGCCGAAACGGCCGCTGCGCTGATAGCTCGGGTTGCCTGTGCAATGAAGGGATGTGCCATTCTCGCGATTCCTCGCCCGGTGGTCCTTGTGCCTTGCTGATTGGGTATCATACCCCGGCGGTAAAGTCAATGATTTCCTGAGCCGACCTGGGATCACATCCGGAGTTACGAATGGCTGAATTTGTGCTAAGATGAAAAATCCGCCGAAAAAGACCGGCGAGGAATGCGCCGGCGCTGAGAAAGGAACAGAATGCCTATCCCTATTCAACCGGAAGCCGATTTGCATATTCACACCGTGGCCTCGGGCCATGCCTACAGCACCATCGGGGAGATCACGGCTGCGGCCAAGGACAAGGGGTTGCGCCTGGTGGGGATGACCGACCACGGGCCCGCCGTTCCCGGCGGCCCCCATCTGTACCATTTTGCGGCGTTGCGGTTCGTTCCAGAAACCTTAAATGGGGTAAGAGTGCTCAAGGGGGTGGAGGCGAACATCGTCGGCGAGGGGGAGCTGGATCTGCCGGAAAACCTTCTGAACCGGCTCGATCTTATCCTGGCGGGCTTTCATGAAGGGTGCGACTTCGACCAGCGGGGCCGCGAGGCCAACACCCGGGCGGTGCTGGCGCTGATGGATCGGGCCAGGGTCCATATCATCAGCCATCCGGGGAATCCCCATTTTCCTCTTGATTACGAGGCGGTGGCGCGCCGCGGGGCCGAAACGGGAACGGCGCTGGAGATCAACAATTCCTCCTTCGGGGTCAGCCGCAAGGGAAGCGAGGGCAATTGCAATGAAATCGCCCGGCTGTGCGCCCGCTTCGGTACCCCGGTCGCGGTGGGCAGCGATGCCCATATCGCCCAGGGGGTGGGAGAGTTCGGCGAAGCGCTCAGGGTCCTGGGCGCGGCGGGAATCCGTCGCGAGCAGGTGGTCAACCGCACCCTGCAGTCGACCCTTGCTTTTCTAGACAGTGTGTCCCAGCGGGGGGCAGAAAGAGGCACTGGGTGAATGAGCTCCTCGAGCAGAACGATCTGAAGGCGCGCAACTGGGCCATGCTCTGCCATTTGAGCGCTCTGGTCGGCTATCTGCTGCCCTTCGGGAACATTCTCGGACCGTTGGCCGTCTGGCTCTACAAGGGGCCGGCCTATCCGCTCGTCGATGCGCAGGCCAAGGCGGCCCTCAATTTTCAGATCAGCATGACCATTTATCTGCTGATCGCCGGCCTGCTGGTGGTGATCGTCATCGGCATTCCCCTGCTGATTCTCCTCTCCCTGATAGACCTCATTCTGATCATTATCGCCGCGGTCAAGACCCGAAACGGCGAAACCTTTCGGTATCCGTTCACCATTCGGTTTTTGAAGTAAGGGGGTTTTTTAGAAGTTTATCGGGATCTTTCCCCCTGCAAGAATCGCGAGGCAGACGTTTCGGGGACGGGCAAAAACTCGCTGCGCTCAGACATTTGCCCGTATGTTTCCCGAAACGCCCACCCCGCTCCGGCTGTGAGCGAAGGGGAGAATTCAAAACCTCCTGTTCAATTTAAAAACCATTCCGCTTTCACCCCAGAATCCGTTTCATATCCTCCTCCACCGTCCCGATCGGCGCCAGGTTGAAATTCTCGACCAGAAAATTGAGCACGTTGGGGGTGATGAAGGCGGGCAGACTGGGGCCGATTTTCATGTTCTTGATCCCCAGCGAGAGCAGCGAGAGCAGCACCACCACCGCCTTCTGCTCGTACCAGGAAAGGATAATGGAGAGCGGCAGGTCGTTCACCCCGCAGTCGAAGGCGTCGGCCAGGGCCAGGGCGATCTGGATCGCCGAGTAGGCGTCGTTGCACTGGCCCACGTCGAGCAGCCGCGGAATCCCCTCGATGTCGCCGAGGTCGAGCTTGTTGAAACGGAACTTGCCGCAGGCCAGCGTCAGGATGACGGTATCCGGCGGCAGCTGCTCGGCGAACTTGGTGTAGTAGTTGCGCCCCGTCTTGGCGCCGTCGCAGCCGCCGATGACGAAGAAGCGGCGGATCTTGCCGGCCTTGACCGCGTCGATGACCTTGTCCGCCATGCCGAGGACCGCCTTGTGTCCGCAGCCGGTGAGGATCTCCTTGTCCGCCCTCTCCGCCACGTTGGAAGAGGTGAGGGCCGCCTCGATGACCTCGGAGAAGTCCCATCCCTCGATATGTTTCACGCCCGGCCACTGCACCCGGCCCCAGGTGAAGAGCCGGTCCTTGTAGGCCTCGGCAGGCCGCTGGATGCAGTTGGTGTTGAAGATGATGGCGCCGGGGAAGTCCTGGAATTCCTTGTATTGGTCCTGCCAGGCGCCGCCGAAGTTGCCCGCCAGGTGCGGGTACTTCTTGAGCCCGGGGTAGCCGTGGGCCGGCAGCATTTCGACGTGGGTGTAGACGTCGATCCCCTTGCCTTCGGTCTGCTTGAGCAGCTCCTCGAGCATCTTCAGGTCGTGGCCGGAGACGAGAATCCCCTTGCCGTGGCGGGTGCCGATGCTGACCTTGGTGGGGGTCGGGGCCTCGAAGCGCTCGCTGTGCGCCTCGTTCAGCAGGCCGGTACATTGGATGTTCACCTTCCCGCACTCCATGGCGAGGTTGACGAAATCCATCAGCCCCTTGCCCTTGTCGAGGGTCGCGGCCATTGCCTTGTGCAGAAAGCCGTAGACCGCATCGTCGTCACGCCCCAGGATATGGCAGTGGTCGGCGTAGGCGCTCATTCCCTTGCAGCCGTAGATGAGAATCTGCTGCACCGAGTGGACGTCCGAGTCGATCGAGGGATCCTTGACCGGATGCTTGCGTCCCTCGGCCTCCGCCTGCTCGGCCGTTGTCGGTGCCGTCCACGATTTGGCCGCTTCGGGGACTTCTCCCTGGAAAGGGCCGCCGTTGGCCTTCTCGAAGAGCTGCTGGGCCTGCTCGCGCATCCGGGCGGTCTTCTGCGCCACGGCGGCACAGCGTCTTCGGGTCGAAGTCGACGTTGGTGACCGTGGAGAACATCGCCTCCACCATGTGGATGTCGATCTCCCGGTCGATCGCCCCTTTTTGGCGTGCCAGGTCGGCCCAGAAGGCCATCCCCTTGAGCCCCCAGACGATCAGGTCCTGGATGGCGGCGGCGTCAGGCTGCTTGCCGCAGACGCCGACCTTGGTGCAGCCGGTGCCCCCGGCCGCCTGTTCACACTGGTAGCAGAACATCTCTTCCATGGCGATCTCCTTCGATGAGGTTGACGTGTCCGCCCGGGAGGGGGCGGAACGGTTCCATCAGGTGCGTCTCAGGTTCCGCCCGGGCTACGGGTTGGTTCACCGGGCGATCGACATCCGCACCGGGCGGCAGGGGACAGCGGAGCGACCCGCGATCAGCGGGAAGATCCCTGCTCCACCCAGCGCTCGCTCAGCTCCCGCAGCCGCCGCCGGGCTTCTTCGTCGTAGGCCTGGGCCTGGGCCCTCGCCTGACGCTGTCCGTCGAAATAGGCGCCGGAGATCCGCTCGAGCTCTTCGGCGAGCACCAGATGCTCCAAAGCCCGGGCGCCTTCTGCGACGGTGGTCCGAGGTGCCCCGAACCACTCGCGGACCATCTTCGTGTCCATGAGGGAGGCGGGATGCAGGACGTTGGCGGTGATGCCGCTTCCCTCCAATTCCCGGGCCAGGTCGAAGGTGAACATGACCAGCGCCAGTTTGCTCTGGCTGTAGGCCCGCATGCCGTCGTAGCCCTTTTCCAGCATCGGATCGTCGAAGTCGAGGGCCTGCTGCGCGACCGAGGCGACGTTGACGATGCGGGCCGTCCCGTCGGCTTCGGCGGCGGCGCGCAGCAGCGGCAGCAGCAGGCGGGTGAGCAGGAAGGGCGCGAGGTAGTTGACCGCCAGCCGCAGCTCGAAGCCGTCGGGGCTGGTTTCGCGGACCTTGGGATGGGGCCCGGCGCCGAGGCCGGCGTTGTTGGCAAGGACATCGAGACGGGGCTGCTCGACCGATATCTCATCGGCGAGGCGGCGAACTTCGGCCAGGGAGGAGAGGTCCGCGTTGTAGTACCGAAGGCGATCGCTGCCCGTCGCGCGCTGGATTTCCTTGAGCACGGCCTCTCCCTTCGCGGGGTTTCGGCCATGGAGAAGGATTGTTGCGCCCTGTCCGGCGAGATCTTCGGCCACCATCCGGCCCAGACCGTCGGTGGCGCCGGTTATCAGTATGATCTGATTGTCGATGCTGCGCATGGATGCACCTCTTTAGCTCTCCTTTGTCATATTCACGGATTTCCCCCTCTCCCCGCTGTGGGAGAGGGTCGGGGAGAGGGGCTTCAAGGGAATCTTGCAAAGCAGTATCAGGAGTCAGAAGCCGGATTTAAGTCTGTCATTGACAGTCTAACCCGCTGTTTTCCGGAGGCAAGGGGAAGACAGATTTTCAGGGACGTGCTAGAATGCGGCTGGAAAAACGGCAAGACAGTCCCCCATGGGCATACGCCCCACCCGAAGACAATGAAAATCAAAGCCATCTTTAACGCGGAGGCGCGGAGACACAGAGGAACTTCTTTAACTGATTTCTTTGCGACTTATCCTTTGCGTCTTGGCGTATTGAGAGAGCGTAGCGAACGGGCGTTAAAATAGATTTGTTTTTGCTTTCAATACCTTAAGCCGAAATTTTCAAAGAAGGATATATGGTGGAATTCGATCTGGAAATATCAGAGGAACATCTTCGGAGGGAGCGGGAGAAGGCCCGCGCCCTGCGCAAGAGCCAGTGGTGGAAAAACCGCATCGCCGCGGGGCGCTGCCACTATTGCGGGGCGAGCGTTTCGCCGGGACTGTTGACGCTCGACCACATCGTCCCCCTGGTGCGGGGAGGGCACAGCACGAAAGGAAATTGCGTCCCGGCCTGCAAGGAATGCAACAACCGGAAAAAACACCTCCTGCCGGTAGAGTGGGAGGAGTATCTGAAAGGCCGCGGATAGATCCAGACACGCGGGGCGCGGTTTGCGGCACGCGGAATTCAAAGGCTTTTCGCGATCCGCGAACCGCGTTCCTCAAGGCTTTAGCCTTCCGCGTCCCGCAATCCGGGCGAACTAGGAGTTCGCCCCTACAATTCCTCGAAAATCTCTCCCTCGTCCCCGTCCTCGGACTCCTCCTCGTCAGGAAAGTCCTCATCCATGAAGCGCTCCAGAAACCGCTGGTTGTCCCGGATGCGCTTTTCCACATCGCGCTGCAGCTCCTCCAGTTCCGGGAAACGCGCCTCCTCAGTTGCCGACGTAACGTCTTTTTTTTCTTCACCCACCTCGGACCTCCGCGGCTTTTTGATAGAGTTCCAGATAGCGCTGTGCCGAGGTGCTCCAGGAGAAATCCTGTCCCATCCCCCGCTTGACCAGTTTCAGCCAGGCCCGGCGGTCGGCGTACAGGCCTAAGGCCCGTTCCAGCGCCGCCAGCAGGGCAGGCGCGGTGGCCTCTTTGAAGGTGAAGCCGTTGGCCTTTTGCGGGTTCTCGGCCGGATCGGTGACCGTATCCGCCAGCCCTCCCGTTTTTCGCACCAGAGGGACGCTGCCGTAACGAAGGGCGATGAGTTGTCCCAGGCCGCACGGCTCATATCGGCTCGGCATAAGGAAGATGTCGCTGCCGGCATAGATGCGCCGAGCCAGGGCGTCGTCGAACTGCAGCTGAATGGAAACCCGTCCTGGATAGAGGCCTTGCAGCCGGGCAAAGCGGTTCATGTGCTCCTGATCCCCCGTGCCGAGCAGCACGAACTGGAGGTTGTGGCCGACGAGTTTCTCCCAGGCCTCTACCACCAGATCCAAGCCCTTCTGGGTGTCCAGGCGGGTGACCATGGCGACCAGCGGGGTGGCCGAAGCCGCCTCGAGCCCCAGCTCTTTTTGCAGGGCCTTTTTATTGGCGGCCTTTCCCCGCAGATCGGCGGCGCTGTAGGCGACGGGAAGGGTGGTATCGAGAGCGGGATCCCAGAGTTTCTGGTCAAGGCCGTTGAGGACCCCGTACAGGGAGTTTTTGCGACTGGCCAGAATGCCGTCGAAGGCGAGGCCCATTTCAGGTGTCTGGATTTCCCGGCAGTACGTTGGGGAGACGGTGTTGAGGATATCGGCATAGAGTACTCCCCCCTTCAGAAATGAAACCTGGCCGTAGAATTCCAGCCCGGAGACCTTGAACAGGCCGCGATCGAGCCCCACCGAGTCCAGAACGGCAGGGGGGAAAAGCCCCTGGTAGCCGAGGTTGTGAATGGTCAGCAAGGAGCCGATCGAGGAGAAGAAGGGGTCGTTCTTGAACTCAGTGCGCAGCAGCACGGGGATCAGGGACGTCTGCCAGTCGTTGAGGTGCAGAATGTCGGGGCGAAAATCGAGGCGGCGCAGCATTTCCAGGGCTGCCCGGCAGAAGAAGCCGAACCGCTGGCCATTGTCCGGGTAGTCCCCGGCCGCCGTTCCGTAGAGACCTTCGCGGTGGAAAAATTCTCGGTTTTCGATGAAGTAGACCGGAACGTTCTCAAGGGTGCTCTGGCGCAGCAGCCCTTTGCGCAGGGTGCCGTCGATCGGGATCTCCACGCTCTTTCTCCCTTTGCGCAGAGAGAATCCATGTTCCTCAACGGCTCTGTAGCATGGCAGCATGATCCGGACATCGTGTCCGGATTGGCGCAAGGCGCGGGGCAGGGAGCCCGCCACATCCGCCAGTCCGCCGGTTTTGGCGAAAGGGGCGACTTCGGAGGCGACCAGAAGAATTTTCATGGCAAAAACCTGAGGGTTCGAGGTGACCCGCTAGCTTAGGGACTCGGGACTAACCAATATACCGTTTTACATCTCATCTTCAGGTCATCTTTGCCGCCCCTTCAATCACAAAATCCTCAGCGTAGCCCTGCTATGCCTGCGGTTTTGCTCAATCAGGAACGACAAATCTAACCTAAATCTGAGCGTAAAATCTAGTATATCAGTTAATTCCAAGTCCCTTAAAGGATTTTCCGGAACTTATCCAGCCGGTAATGGCTCTGGTCCGCCTTCTGTCGGCAGTCTTCGAAATAACGGTTAAGTTCGGCCACATGACGCAGCAGGCCGGAGCGATCTTCGGGAAAGCGGGCGACGGCGCGAACACACGCTGTGAAGAACAGCCAGTATGTCAGCGTTTCCAGCCGCTCACGGTTGAACCACTGCACCCCTCCGTACCAGTTGAAGCCGAGAAAATCCTGTACCCGGGGATCCTCCAACAGCCGGATAAATCCTTGGCGGAGGGGCTCGCCTGCTCGGCCGAGGTCCTGATGACGGGTGAGAATCGTCGCCAGAAGGGCGTTGCCGGCCGCCTCGGCAGGGGAGAGGCCGAAAGCATCGAAGGCGGGGTCCTGAAGGAGGTGGTGGAGGGCCTGCGAGAGTTGGAACTCCTCCAGCCAGTCGGCCGCGCTCTGCGGTTCGCCGAGGCGGCGCATCACCAGCCAGGGCAGAAAAATCCTGAAAAAACCGGCCGTGCGCTGGGTTGTGGCTGCCTGGCGGCGGCTCGGCATCCCTTTGCGAAACGCCGCCAATGCCTCGCGCTCTGCCTTGATCCGGCTTTTCACCGTGGCGAGTTCCGTTGCGGCCTGGACGTCCCCGAGGATCCCGGCGACCGCCTCCTCGGCCGTTTCCAGCGCTCCGCTTTTGGCTGTCGCGACCGTGAAGAACCGCTCCAGGGCGGCTTTCAAGAGAGCCCAATCCTTCAGCGAATCCCAGGTCTGGACTGCTGTTCCCGGCATCCGGCCGAAGGTTTCCAGGACCGGAGGCGACAGGATCTTGCCGAAGGCCTCGATGATGTCGGCATAACGGATTTTTTTGACCTCGTGGTCCAGGCCGGGGGCTCCCTGCCCGTTGAGACGGCTGCAGAGCTGCTCCCAGCAGCCGTCCTCGTCGCGGATTTCGCCAAAGTCGAGAAAGACATGGTACTGGTACGGCCCGAGGTGGAGGTAGAGGCCGCTTTCGATCAGGTCGTGCCCCCGCCGCAGATAGTCCAGACCCGTCCGGACATCGCGGAAGCGGTAGAAATAGCCGTGCGCGGCATTGATGCCGAGGGCCTCGCCCAGGGTCGGCCGGGAGACCGATTCGCGCCCGTCGGCGTCCCGAATCTTCTTCGGGACTGAGGAGGAGAGCCAGCCGCCCGATTCGGCGTAGCGATTGTTGTAGATCACCAGGGCTTTTTCGGCGCCAGAGCCGTTACTGTAGGCGAATACGTCCTCGTTGACGTGGCCGCCGCTGTAGAAGTCGTAGAGGACGAAATTCTGCGAGCCGCTGAACAGATGCCGGCGGCGCATCAGCGGGAAGATCTGGTTTTCGTGGTGGTGCAGCAGGGCCTCGTCGACCGTCTCGTCCCAGTAGGCCTTGCGGTATTCCATGCCGTACTTTTCCCGAAACCCCTCCACCTGGCCATGGCCGAACATCGGCAGCCCCGGCATCGTTACCAGCATAACGGCCACGCCGAAATATTTGTCACCCGTGCCGAATTGCTCGGCGGCTGTCGCCTCGTCGGGGTTGCTCATGAAATTGACGAAGCGTTTGAGGATCTCGTGGTTGAAGTCGAGGATGTTTTTGAGCACGCCCCGGTACTTGCCGTTCTCCTCGTTCTTCAGCATGTTCATGAAGGCGCTGTTGTACACCCGGTGCATTCCCAGGGTGCGGACGAAGTACCCCTCCATCAGCCAGAAGGCCTCCGCCAGCAGCAAGGTGTCGGGCACCTCGGCGGAGACCCGGTCCACCACCTCGCGCCAGAACTCCACCGGAAAGACCCGGTCGAACTCCTCGCGGGACATGGCATGCTCGGCCCGGCTGGGCACGCCGGCGCCTCCTCCCGGCTGGGGATACCACAGCCGCTGGTAGTGTTTTTTGGCCAGGGTCATGGCCGCATCGAAGCGGATGATCTTGAACCGGCGCGCCACGCGCAGGATCGTTTGAATCATCGCCTCGCGCACCTCGGGCAGCAGAAAGTTCAGTTGGGCGGTGTCGTTCCAGGGCAGGTGGGTGCCGTCGTTGCCGTGGTAGATGTAGCGCACCCGGCCGCTGGGGTGGTGGATATACTTGAAAACCACGCCCGCCTCGCTGTGACTCCAGTAGCCGTCTTCGATCTGCAGGCCGATTTCATCGTCGAAGGAGAGGTCGGTGCCGGTAAAGCGGTAGCTCGGGAAGGGGGGATGGTCCCTCTGGATGAACCAGTCGGGATGGTCCTTGACCCATTTGGAATAGATGCCCATATGGTTGGGGACCACGTCGCAGCCGAGGCGAATTCCCCGCTGCCAGCAACGCTCCTCAAGCTTGCCCAGGGCCGCCTCTCCGCCCAGATCCTGCGCCACCGTGTAGTCGTACAGGGAATAGGCCGAAGAGACGGCCTCGGGATTGCCCATGATCTGTTTGATCTTCTTCGAGGCCGGGGAGCGCTCCCAGATGCCGATCAGCCAGAGGGATGAAAATCCTCTGCGGGCGAGCAGATCGAGTTCCTCGTCGGGGATCTGATCGAGGCTGGCGATGGGTCGGCCGTACTTTTTGGTCAGTTGGTCGAGCCAGACGTAGATGGTTTTGGCCAGCAGCACCACATTGGACATCCAGTCCCAGTCCGGGGAAAATCGCTCCGGCTCGTCATAGCTGAGATCGGCGGCGCCCCGGCCGAAGCGGGGCGTGGGGATCGGTCCCGGCCCGCCGCCGCGCTGCATTTCCTCTTCCTCAAGCAGGTCGAAAGCGCTCAGGATGTTCTGCAGCAGGCCGGCCGGCAAAATGCCGGCCCAGTGTTCACGAATGTAGCGCAGCTGGCCGCTCAGGGAAAAGGGAGCGGCTTTAAGCGGAGCCTTGAGCAGCTCGAGCAGCGAACCGCCGAGAAGATCAGGCGCGGGTTCCTGCTGCAAGGTGTTATCCAGCCGGGTCACCATGTCCCGGTAGGCGCAGCGATGGTTCAACTCGGTGTCGTCGAACAGCTCCGCCGCCCGGGCGGCGCCGGGATTGTTCATCTGCACGGCGAGCAGAAAGAGCTCGACCACAGCGGCCTGACGGTTGGCGGGCCCCTGCCCTCCGGAGAGAAACTCGGATCGGTCTGCTCCCTCGAGGACCTCCGTCGGCGGGTAGAGGCTGACGAAGGTTTCCAGAACCGGCGAGAGAGCCGGAAAGGGCAGGGTGCGCTCCTGGATCGTAAGTTCGGCGGACCCGATGGAACAGTGGCGCACCTCGAGATAGCGGGAGGCCACGAAGCGGAAAATCGTGCTCAGCAGGGCCAACACGTTGAGATATCCGGCGCCGGCCGGGTGTCCCGGAGATTTTTTCTGCAGACACTCGGCCAAAAGCCGTAGGGGATAGAGAGGGGAAGAAGGGACCTCGCGGAGCAGGTCCAGCGACAGGGCGTAGTTTTCCCAGGCCTTGGCCGATATCTGGAGGGGCAAGGGGAAATAGCGGCGCGGTTTTTTTTCCAAGGGTGTCATCTCTCTCCGATAGTGATTGCGTTTGGGACCATACCCAAACACTTTTACGAGATTTTGCCGGAATATCAATCCCGACGAGGATTTTTCTGCGGCCCCGTCATAAAATCGCCGAGGTGTCGGCCTCCCGCAGGTAACGGGCGGCCTCCTCCGGCGCAGTCGGATTGATAAAGAATCCCGTTCCCCACTCGAAGCCCTCGATCTTGGTCAGGCGGGGCACCAGTTCGAGATGCCAGTGGTAGTCGTAGGGAAGCGAGCCCCAGTAGCCGGGCTTGCCAAGCCGCAGGTGCATGGGGGGGGCGGTATGCAGGACGAAGTTGAAGGGGGGATCCTTGAGAACGATGCGCAGGCGAAGCAGGATATCCTTGAGGATTTTCGCCAGGGGCAGCAGTTCCTGATCGGTCAACAGGGCGAAATCGTGGCTGTGGCGCTTGGGCGCCAGGCGCATTTCAAAGGGAAAGCTCGAGGCGTAGGGGGCAAAGACCACGAATTGTTCGTCATGGCAGACGATTCTTCGGGCATCCGCTTCCTCCTGGGCGAGGATGTCGCACATCAGGCAGCGCTCTTTCTGGCGGAAGTAATCCCGGCAGGAGCCCAGTTCCGTGGTCGCGACCGGCGGAGTGAGCGGCACGGCGATGAGCTGCGAGTAGGAGTGGGCGATGCCCGCTCCCGCTTCGAAGCCGTGGTTTTTAAAGATCAGAATGTAGCGGAAGCGGGGGTCCCTGCGCAGGTCGAGCAGCCGGGCGCGGTAGGCCCGCAGGACATCGACGATCTCGGCGGGTTCGAAATCGGCCATGCTGCGCTCGTGATCGGGGTTTTCGATGATGGCCTCATGGGCGCCGACGCCGTTCATCACGTCGTAGAGGCCCATCCGCCTCTTGTCCAGGGCCCCTTCGATTCGCAGGGCCGGATATTTGTGGGGAATGACCCGAACCTTCCACCCCGGGGTATCGGGGCGGGTGGTCTGGGGGCGGATGGCGAAAATTTCGGCAGGCGTTTTATCCTCCCGGCCGTAGCAGAAGGGGCAGGCGGTGACCGGCACCTTCTTGCGTTCGAGAAAATAATCTCGCGGCGATCTCCCGCGCTCATTGGTAATGATGACCCAGCTCATTTTTAAAGGGTCCCACCGCAATTCGGACATAACACCTCCGGGGTCAGGTATCCGGTTTCAGGTTTCCGGTGTCTGGCAGGACCTGGTGCCTGAATCCCGGAGCCCGATTCCCGCCTTTTTACCCTTGCATCAACTCCCTCTTCCACTCTTCCACCTTGTTCCGGTAGGTTTCCAACAGCTCCCCGGCACGCTTTTCATCGACGGATTCGGCGTACACATGGGCCACGGGCCGGTATTGATCGGGCAGCACCAGCACCCAGCCGTCGGTGACCTGTACCTTGACACCGTCGATATAGGAGGCGTCGAGATCGACGGAATCCTCGCTCATTTTGCGCATGATCCCCCCCTTGAGCTCTCGGGAGCAGGGAATCTGCACGTGGCGAAACGCCCGGCGGGGAACGCTCTTTCGCACCTGCCCCAGGGGTTTGCCGGCGCGGGCAAGAAGTTCCACCGTTTTCGCCACCGTGAAGAGGGCGTCGAAATTGGCGTGAAAGCGGGGAAAGGCAAACCGCCCGTCCATGGCGGCCGCCATTTGCACCTGCCTTTCTTTGGCGGTCTCCACCAGCGACCGGCCGTCGGTTTTAGTGCGTTTCACCGTCAGCCCCGCCTCCCGTGCCAGTTCCTCCACCACCTGGGGCGCCGATACGGGCACGACCAGGCTGCCGCCGCTTTCGGCCCCGCAGACAAGGGCGGTCAGGGCGGTGAGGGCTTCGATGTCGGAGAGGACCGCTCCCGTCTCATCGATCAGACAGAGCTTCTCCCCCGAGGGGCCAAGCCAGAAGCCGGCCGTCGCCCCCAGGGTGACGACGATGCGCGAGAGCTGATCCATGGCCCGCTGGGCCTGTTCCGGGGTGCTGCCTTCGCCGCTGTTGCCGAAGTGGGAGTTCAGTTCGATAACCTCGCACCCCAGGCTGTTCAACAGGGAGGGGAGCAGATCGCCGGCGGGAGAGTGGTTGAGATCGACCACGATCTTAGGAGCGGCCCGGCGCAGAACCTCTCCATCGAGCGCCCGGAGAAATCCCTCCCGGTAGTAATCGTGAATCCGGGGAATTTCCCAGATGCCGCCCGGGTCCGAGTAGTGCGCCCGGCGGAAGTTCTCTTTGAAGAAAATGCGCTCGATCCCCTTGGCAACGGAGGAGGGGATCTCGTTGCCCTCGGCATCGAAGAAAACGATTTCGGTGGTTGCCGGGTCCTCCGGCGACTGGCGAAAGTGTACGCCGCCGACCTCGCCGAAAGTGGTGAGTTTGTAGCGCAGAACGGGCAGGGAAACCAGCTTGCAGTCGCGCACGTTGATGCCGGCCGACAACAGGCCGCCGACGAAGGAGCGTTTCAACATCCGGGAAGAGCGAATGGCGTCGCGCCCGGCAAGAACGAAGGCATCCTTGGCCAGGGTGGACCCATAGGCCGCCCCGAGCTTGGCGGAAAATTCGGGAGTCAGCTCGACGTTGGTGACCCCGCGCACGATGGCCTCTTCAAAGAGGCTTTTGCGCCATTTTTCTCCCCAGATCAGATTGGTGGTAACGATCGAACCGTTTTCGACGACCTTGCGGGGCCAGATCTTCACGTCTTTTTTAATATAGGTTTCGTCGCCGATGCGGGTCTCGTCGCCGACCACCGCGCCTTCTTCGGCCACCACGCCCTGGCCCACCCGAACCTTGTGACAAAGCACCGTGCCCTGGATGCGGCATCCCTTTTTCAGGTAGACGTTGTCCCAGAGAATGGCGTCCTCCAGCTCGGCGCCGTCTTCGATGACGCAGTTGCGCCCCACCACGCAGTTTTTCAACCGGGCCCTTCCCAGCACCTGGGTGTTGTCGCCGAGGACTACCAGCCCCTCGAGCAGCGACAGATCACGGGTGGCGACCACGGTATCCTTTCCCAGATAGATGGCGTTTTTCCCTTCCATCGCCGGCGGCTCTTTGATGCCGACGGCCACCCGGCGGCCGGCGATGTCCCGAAAGGCCTCCAGGTAGGCTTCGGTGTTGCCGATGTCGGCCCAGTATCCCGGCAGGTTGCAGCCGAAAAGCGGGGCCTGCTCGGCCAGCATCTGCGGAAAAACATCCTTCGACCAGTCCCGGTTTTCCCCGACGGGGATGCGCTCCAGAACCTCGGGTTCCAGCACATAGATGCCGGTGTTGACGGTGTCGGAGAAGACTTCTCCCCACCCCGGTTTCTCCAGGAACTTGGTAATCCGCCCCTGTTTATCGGTGATCACCACCCCGAACTGCAGCGGGTCCTTGACCGCGGTCAGGGTGATGGTCGCTTCCGCTCGATTCTCCTCATGGAAACGCACCACCTCGCGAGAGGTCGATGTCCGTCAGCAGATCGCCGCTGATGATGAGAAACCGCTCGTCGAGGAATTTTGCCGCCGCCTTGACGGCACCCGCCGTACCGAAATCCTCCAAGGGGGTGACGTAGGTAATGTGCACGCCGAATTCGCTGCCGTCGCCGAAAAAGTTCTTGACGACTTCGGGCTGATGGTAGAGCAGCAGGATCAGATCGTTGATGCCGTGCTTTTTCAGCAGCTCGATGATGTGCAGCATGATCGGACGGTTGACGAGGGGAATCATCGGCTTGGGCAGGTTGATGGTCAGCGGCTGGATGCGGGTGCCGAAGCCTCCCGCCATGAGAACTGCTTTCATAGAGATTCCCTCCGGGATAGGTGTCAAGTGGCAGGAGGTGGGCGCCAGGCTCCGGTGATCTATTTCCTGAACCCGGCCCAGGACCCCAAACCAGCTCTTATTTAGCCAGTAAGCGTTTGACTTCATTTTTCAATTCCGTCAAGGTCCGAGCTCTTGACGACATAGGCGTCGGCCAGCCAGGAAGAGAAATCATCCTTATAGCAGCTGAAGGCGGTGCAGAGGATAACCGGAAGGTCGGATTTCTCCCGCACGATGTTCTGCAGCAGTTGCAGACCGCTCTCTCCCTTCATCTGGATATCCAGAATGATCAGGTCGAATTCCTGATTCTGCAGCAGGTCGGCGGCAGCCGAGGCGCTGCCGGCGGCCTCCACCTGATACCCCTCTTCCTCCAGCTCGGCTACAAACAGGTGGCGGATATCTCTTTCGTCGTCGACGACAAGCAGTCGAGGCATGGTTCTCCTCCCTTGAGTTCGGTGGCTGAATCGTTTCTTCTAGGTGCCCAACGGTGGTTGATTCGCCGGCGTTACCCGCTCCGGCAGTTTCAGGCTGATGGTGATTGTCGTCCCGGGGCCTTCGTTGCTGCGGACCTCGAGGCGGGCGCCATGCTCCTCGAGAATTCTGGCGCACAAGGCAAGACCCAGTCCGCTCCCCTTTTCCTTGGTGGAAAAGAAGGGTCTTTCGATCGCCTGGAGGATCTCCTTGCTGATGCCCGACCCGGTATCGGTCAGGACGATCCGGACTTCGTCTTCGTTTCGAAGGGTGCGGATGCCCATTTTCCCCCCCGCGGGGGTTGCATCCAGGGAGTTGTTGAGAATATTGCGCAGACAGTAGGCCATTTTTTTATGATCGATCCGCACCAAAGGCAGCGAAGCATCGAAATCGAGACTGCATTCGACGCCTGCCATGCCGATATCGTCCTTCAGGCCGGCGTAAACCCCGGCGACGAGCTGGTTGAGGTCCCAGAAATCGAAGGTCGGATGCAGAGATTCGGAGTAGTTGAGAACTTCCTCGAGCACCTCCTCCAGCCGTTTGGCCTCCTTGACGATCGACTCGATGTAGAGCCGCTTGGCGTCTCCGGCGGGGGTGGTCTTGATCAGGGTACGGGCGAATCCGCCGATAATGGTCAGCGGGTTGCGAATGGAGTGGGCGATGTTGGAGGTGATCTTGCCGACCAGGGCCATCTGCTCCATGCGCAGGATCTGCTCCTGCTGCTCCTTCAGGCGGCGGTGCGCATCGGTCAGGCGGTCGAGATCCTGCTGCAGCCGCTCGTACAGTGAGGCCCTCTCCAGGGCGAAGGCGACCGGCAGGGCAAAGGTTTCGAGGGAATGGAGGTCCTCGGTGGAAATGGGGCGGCCGTTGATGATATTGTCGGCCAGCAGCAGCCCGATGCGCCGGTTCTTGCTGGCCAGCGGCACCATGACCAGCTCCTTGACCTGGAGCGCGTTCGCCTGGGCGGGATCGATGCCCGGCTCCCGGGCCAGATTGGGGATGTGGCACGATACCTGATCGTTGAGGGTGCGCACGAACAGATGGTCGGAACGGCTGAGCGGCGTGGAAAGCAGTTTCAGAAGATCCTCAAACTTTTCCTTCTCGGCGGCCATCTTCTGCTCGAAGAAGGTCCTCGCCATCTCGCGCAGGGTAAAGCCCTGCGCTTCGATTTCCTTCCAGATGCGTCCGGCATCCTCCAGCGTCCGCGGGCCGACGGCGAAGTAGCCTTGCAGGTTCTGGCGCTCCTTGTCGACCAGCAGCAGAATCGCCCGGTTCAGGCCGAAGCCCTTGCCCGCCGTGATGGCGGTCAGGGCCATGGCGATCACTTCATCGACATCGGTCGATGTCTGCAGAACCAGGCTCACCTCGTGGAGGAATTTGACCTCCCGGGCTCGGGACTCGATCTGCCCGGAGAGGGACTGGACCTGGACCCTGAGACTCAGCAGTTCCTCGATCATGTAGGGGAAAAGATCGGACAGGCCCCCTGACCCGCCGTTCAGGTTACGCAGATCGGCCAGAAACCGCGGGCATTCGAGACAGCGCAGCAGAAAGCGTTTTTTGCGGTTGAAAAGGAGCTCCTGCTCCCCCTCGCGGATGAAAGGACAGTCCTCCCGAGAAATATGCTCCTTTTGCCAGCAGCAGCGAGGTTCCACGCGAGTCACCAAGAAGAAAGCAAAAGCAGTCGGAACGAAAACGGATTGCAGGGAGAGGCGCCGAGAAAGTATATCAGCCCCGGCCGCTATTGCAACGAACGGGGGAGGGATGCGGAGGAAGTGTTAATGAAGGATGGATAGGCTGTGGCTTTGGCCTTGCCCTCGCCATGCGGTGGTGGCATAGTGGGGGATGCGGTTCGCGGAACGCGGGACGAGAAATGCTTTTGACTTCCGCGCTCCGCGAGCCGCGAACCGCGTCCCGGCCTTCAGGTTTTTAACTTGAACCTTCAGCCTCGACTCTGGAACGCCATGTCCGCCAAACGCTACAACAATTTTTCCGAACATCTGAAACAGCTCTTCGGCGAACGGGTCCACAAGATCTCCGTCGATGCGGGATTTTCCTGTCCCAACCGCGGGGGGACGCGGCAGTTGCCGGGCTGCCTGTTCTGCGACCCGGGCGGCTCGGGGGCGGTCGGGATTGCCCGCAGCGTTCCCGTGGCCGAGCAGATTGCCCGGGGCAGCGAGGTCATGATCCGCAAATACAAGGCCCGGCGGTTTCTCGCCTATTTTCAGCCCTTTTCCAACACCTTTGCCCCGGCGGCGCGGCTGCGCGCCCTCTATGCCGAGGCGCTCGGAGCGCCCGGGGTGTGCGGTCTGGCCGTGGGCACCCGGCCCGATTGTCTCGGCGACGAGGTGCTCGATCTGCTGGCGGAGTTTCACCGTCGGACCTACTTCTGGCTGGAGCTCGGCCTGCAGAGCGTTCACGATGCGACCCTGACCTTTTTGCGCCGCGGCCACGACTACGAGACCTTTCTCAAGTCCTATGCCGCTGCCAGGGAGCGGGGTCTGCGGGTCTGTGTTCATGTCATTCTGGGATTGCCGGGCGAGGGACGGGAGCAGATGCTGGCCACCGCCGACGAGATGGCGCGCCTGGGGGTCGACGGCATCAAGATCCATCTGCTGCATGTGTTGGAGGGAACGCCGTTGGGGGATCTTTATAAAGGGGGGGAGATCGCAGTGTTGGAGCAGGCGGAGTACGTTGCGCTGGCCGCCGACTTTCTCGAGCGGCTTCCCGCCGAGACCCTGATCCATCGCCTGACCGGGGACGGGCCGCGGGATCTGCTGCTGGCGCCGCTCTGGTCTCTGAACAAGTGGGAGGTGCTCAACGCCATCGACGGGGAACTCGAGCGCCGCGGAACCTGCCAGGGGAGTCGGCGGTGACCGCATAGGGCGACCGGCGTTACGGGGGCTAACCGACGCGGGAGGACGCGGTCTGGATCCGGGCAGGGGGGCTGGTCGCCTGCTTGGGCATTTCGGCGCTGGTTCCCCAGGAAACGAGCAGCAGAGAGGCCCAGCCGAGGCCGATGAGAAATACGAAAATCCTGAACATGGGCGGTACGATACAGAAGGGACCCGGAAAAATCAAGCAGTGATTTCGGCAGGTTCGTTGCCAATTTTTGTCCCTTGTGCCGCCACGCTCCTTTGTGGTATTGAAGCCGGCACGCGGCGACCCGGAAACAAGGATTCAGGAATCAGGTTTCAGGATTCAGGTTTGAACCCGACACCCGAAACCTGATGGCCGACACCCTAAAGCTTTTCCCGCGCCCGCGTCCCGCGTCCCGCATTCCGCACGGAGTTTTCTTGGACCTCACCACCCTCAATCCCGAACAGCTCGCCGCCGTGCGCCACACCGAAGGGCCCCTTCTGCTTCTTGCGGGGGCCGGCTCCGGCAAGACCCGGGTCATCACCTTTCGGATCGCCTGCCTGCTGCTGCAGAAGGGCATCCCCGCCGAACAGCTGCTGGCCGTGACCTTTACCAACAAGGCGGCCCGGGAAATGAAGGAGCGGGTCGAAGAGCTGGTGGGCAAGCGGCAGTGCCGGGGCATGATCATCTCCACCTTTCATTCGCTCGGGGTCCGGCTGCTGCGCGAGGAGATCGGCTGCCTCGGCTACAAGAAGAATTTTTCGATCTACGGAACAGCGGACCAGACCCGGCTGATCCGGGATCTGGTGCAGACTCTCGATCTGCGGGGGAAAAAGATCGATGCCGAGCGCGTTCTCTGGATGATCTCCGATGCCAAGAACCGTCTGATCCCGCCCGACGCCTATTCCTGCCGGCCTCAGGACGACTACGGGGCGGTGACGGCCGAGGTCTATCCCCGCTACCAGCGGGCTCTCAAGGCCTTTAACGCCATCGACTTCGACGACATCCTGATGCTCACGGTGCGCCTGCTCGAAGAGCATCCCGAGGTGCTCGCCAAGACGCAGCAGCGTTTTCGCTACGTCATGGTCGACGAGTACCAGGACACCAACGCCGCCCAGTACCGGCTGCTGCGGCTGCTGTGCGCCGGACACGGCAATCTGTGCGTGGTGGGCGACGACGACCAGTCGATCTACGGCTGGCGCGGGGCCGATCTCGGCAACATCCTCGATTTCGAAAAAGACTTCAGCGGCGCGCGGGTCATCAAGCTGGAACAGAACTACCGCTCCACCGGCAATATCCTGGCTGCCGCCAACGCGGTCATCAAAAACAACCGGCAGCGCAAGGAAAAGGTTCTGTGGACGGCGGCCGGACCGGGGGCCGCCATCGACCTGCTGCGCTGCGCCGACGAGGAAGACGAAGCCCGGATGGTCGTCGAGCGGATCCATGCCGAGCGCTTCCGTCACAAGCTGGATTACCGGGATTTCGCCATCCTCTACCGGACCAACGTCCAGTCCCGGGCCTTCGAAGAGCAGCTGCGCTACGAGAACATCCCGTACGTGCTGATCGGCGGACAGCAGTTCTTCGACCGCAAGGAAGTCAAGGACACGGTCGCCTACTTCAAGGTGCTGGTCAACCCCCGCGACGAGGTCAACCTGCTGCGTATTCTCAATACCCCCAAACGGGGTATCGGCGAAACCACCGCCGACCGCTTGATCCGTTTTTCCGCCGAACAGGAGCGCTCCCTCTGGGAGGTCCTGAAGGATCCTGTCGAGGTCGAGGGGCTGGGAGAGAAGAGCCGGGAGGCGATCGCCGCCTTCGTCGACTTCATGGAGCGCTTCCGGGCGCGCTTTCAGCGGGCGGCCGATTTTGCCGAAATCGGCCGGGTTTTTATCGACGAGCTGGGGATGGAAGATGAGCTCTACCGCACCGCCGACGATCCGCAAAAGGCCCGGCGCCGGGTGGAAAACGTCGAGGAGGTCATAAACGCCATGGCCTCCTTCCAACAGCGCGAGGAGAAACCGACCCTGGCCGGATTTCTGGAAAAGGTGTCGCTGCTCGACCGCGACGAGCCGCCCCGTGGCAGCAAGGAGGAGAAACTCGCCAAGGATGCCGTGGTTCTGATGAGCCTTCACTCCAGCAAGGGGCTCGAATTCCCTCACGTTTTTCTTGTCGGAGTGGAAGAGGATTATCTCCCCCACAAAAAGTCCATCGACGAAACCTTCGACGTCGACGAAGAGCGCCGCCTCTGCTATGTCGGCATCACCCGGGCGCGCACCCGCCTGACCCTGCTTCATGCCGAAAGACGCAAGAAATACGGCAAGATGCAGATGCGCGTGCCCAGCCGTTTTTTGGAGGAGATCCCCGCCGAGCTGCTGCACGAAGCGTCAGCCGAAGCCCCCGCCGAAGTGACGGAGGAGGAACAGGACCGGATGGCCTCCGATTTTTTCTCGACCATGCGCTCGCTTTTGGAGGAGTAGCATTTAACCCGGGGCCCATGCCTCCCCCGGCACAAGCGGCCGCCGGTATATCTTGGCACCCCTCGTACCGAACCCCCCTCGCCATATCGCGTAACCCCTCAAGCGCAAATTCGTCAAATCGCGATCTGCTGAATCTCCCTTTCTTTTCCCCCCTATTGCGATGGAAGCAGGGCTCCTCCGTAAAAAGCCTTGTTTGTTCGCAATGGTTGGTGTATTGTCTTGGTCTAATTAAGAATCTAGGTCAAAAGGATTTTCCTTAAAATATTTTGGGAATGGATTATGCACCTATCGACGGAATCGTCACCATGTTCCACGAGGGAAGCTCCCCGTTGATTTGTAGTGGCCGGTTGGATCTTTGGAAAAATCCAGCCGTTAATCGAGTTCCCGCTGGTTCCATGCAGGTGCCGGAGGGGAAAGATAACCCAAAAAGGAGGAGTACAAATGGGTAGGAAGATTTCAAAGTTCAGCCGTTTGCTGACGCTGACGGCCATGGTCGCTCTGGCGATGACCTTGGGCGGCTGCAATGGAGACACCGGGACCGCAGGGCCCTGCGGGCAAGGATGCAACGGCCTCGCCGATGGCGACGGCGGCTCCCGAGTCGTGCGCCACCTGTCACACCGACGCTGGCTCGGCCCACCAGGCCAATTTCGCGAAGGCCAAAGACAGGCAGCACCAATGCCACCTCCCCGCTGAAGGGCTCCTTCAGCAACGTCACGGTTACCGACAGCGGCACCAGGATGCCGACTGACACTACGCTGTATGACGTCAGCGCGGACCTTCACCTTCACGATCCGAGCATCAATCCGGCCACCCTCGACAGAACGCGGGCCATGTGGGCCGCTCACTCCCGATGCGAGCCTCGCCACTGGCGGCACCTTCCCGGATGCGGGCAGCCTGACATGGCGACCGACTGCCAACGGGTTTACCCTCACCGGCCAGGTGCCCTACTTCTTCAACGACGGCACCAACGGCGGCACCATCGACGGCGACATCTACTGCTACTTCGCCAAGGATCCGGTCGCGGCGCACCGACGGCCGGCCATGTCCAGATGTACAACGAAGTTTCCAATGGCGGCGTCAAGTTCGGTGACCTGGACCTACACCGCCGCCGTCGACTGTCTCCTCCTGCGAGAAGTGCCACGGCACGCCCTACCTGAAGCACGGCTATCGCGGCGCTGTGGTGGCCGGCCTCGACGATTTCGTCGCCTGCAAGAACTGCCACTACGATACCCGCGAGGGCGAGGACGGCTCCGTCTTCTTCGGCGATGCCAATTACGCCTACACCGCCAACGTCATGACCGACGTTCATGCGTCCCACAACAACGAGTTCCCCTATCCCCAGTCGATGGCGAACTGCGTGACCTGCCACACCTACAGTACGGACGCCGCGAAAGACAAATTCGACATGACCCTGTCGGACGCCAACTTCACCAAAGCCAGATCTGCACCACCTGCCACGCGGACGTCGATCCCAACACCAACACCGTGGTGCCTCTGCCCCTGACGAAGGTCGTGCCGCACAGCCATCCCCGCACCAGGCCTGCAACAGCTGCCACATGACGGGCGGCATCGCGCCGACCTTCCAGCAGGTCCACCGCGGCTTCGACAGCGTCAAGTATGCCTCGCTGCAGACGCTGCCGCCGGGACCCTGCGCTACACCTATTCCATCGACAACATCACCTATGATGAGGCGGCCTCCACCCTGACCATCACCTGGGGCGCCAAGGACGCCGCCGGCGACGCCGTCACGACGTCCTCAATGCCGACGTCACCGCCAACGGCCCGGCCTTCCTCGGCCTGCCTTCCGATCGCAACAACGAGTCCGAAGGGATCCGGGTCCTGGTCGGCTACTACGGTTGGGGCTCCAACAACATCGCCGATTACGACAACATCCGCAAGGACGACATCATCGCCGACTCGACCTGTCGATGCCTCGACCGGCTGAAGCGACCACCGTCTTCCCGCTCAGCGACAAGCTGACCACCTACAAGGCGACCAAGCTGGACGTCGGGGTCATCGGCGTGCCCGAGATTCAGGACGGGGCGCGAACCACATGGTTGCCGTCAAGGCCGTGACCAAGGACATCGACCTCGCCGACGGCAGCCTCGATACCGAGCGGGATTCGCCGGTCGACAACGCCAAGTGCAACACCTGCCACGACAACATCATCATTCACAACAGGCGATACCCACGGCCACACCACGGTCGGCAACGAGAACGCCTGCGTCTTCTGCCACAACACCTCCAGTGCGGCTGGTCACTATGAGCAGCAGAGTCGGTCCATCGACTCCTACGTGCATGCGCTTCACGTCTTCCCGACGGAAGAGTTCGTCTTCCCGACCTTCACCACTGCAGGACTGCGAGGCGTGCCATAAGGCGGGTGTCTACAACGTGCCCGATCAGACCGAGTGGATCGGCAGCGTGATCGGTGGGCCGGAAGGTAACGTGACCGTCGGCCCGGCTTCCCGCGCCTGCGGTTCCTGCCACCGCGCTCAGGACATCAAGGAAAGCGCCACCGGTGCTCTGGATTCCTTGAATCAGCACACGAAGCAGTTCGGCTACCGTGTGCCGACGGCGGACGCTCCGTACACGGACGTCATCAACGCCATCGAATCGCAGCTGGGTCAGTAATTTCATGGTGGGATTTTCCCACCCTCCAAACTGACGTGTGATGTGCCATTAAAGGCGGGCTTCGGCCCGCCTTTTTTTTATGAACAAATTGTGAACAATTAAAGATCTCTGAGAAGGTTGATGAGCGAACCGCCATTGGGTCTGTTTGAAAGAGGGGTTGTCAAATTTTATTTTTTCTATACAATCGCCCCCGTATTGAATTGAACGGAGAATCGTGTTTCTTGTGAGCTTTGTAACATTATTCGTTGTTAAGGTTACTGCTCAGTGCAATGGATTCGATTCCATTCTTGTTGCCGGATAAGATCAATCCCTTTCCTTTTCTTTGATCAGATAAGCTTTTTCTAAATAAAAATTTGGCCCGGAGCCTGCATTGTTGCACCATTCACGCTTGAACCGGGTCCGTTGAAGGATTTTTCCCGGTCTTGCAGGTGCCTTGTTCAATAGGGCGCATGGGGGAGAGCTCCCTCGCTGTCGGAATGGTTTTGTATCTAATGATTTCTGGGGCTTTGGCTTTTCCGCCAGATAAATGTTAGGCAAGTGGAGGTCCGCCCTTGCTTTCGGGAAAGCGGCGACTGGGGCCCCGAGGGATTCGTCAAATGACGGAAGGGTCCGTGAAATAGCGAAAACCGTTTCTGGTTTCGCAACGTACCATCTTTCGTTTTCGATCGGTTTCAGGAGGAAAAATGAAATTCCGGCATTGGTTTTCCTTGTTTATTGCCGCTGCCATGCTGGCGCTTTGGCCTGCGGGCAGCGCTTTGGCATTTTCCGTTTCGGGACGATCAAGCACCGAGATTGAAATGTTCGACAACGGCGAAGGGAATCAGGTCGTTCCGGCCTATGAATATCTCCTTCTCAATCTCAACGATATCGACGGGCACGGACTTAACTTTCGCGGATACGGGCGCCTGGGGAAAACGCTGAAGGGCGACTCCTTCGACACCGACAGTCATCTCTATTACGCCTATCTGGAAAAGAAAGACCTTTTCCACCACCTCGACTTTCAGCTTGGCCGCCAGTTCATCGCTACCACTGCCGGCGCTTCGCTCATGGACGGACTCACCCTCGATTACCACGGTCTGGGGCCGATGAGTCTCAAACTCTTCGGCGGGGGGGATGTGGCCTATTACAATGGCTACAACGCTCAGGACCTCGTCTCGGGGGCCGAACTGTCCGGCCGCTTTCTCAAAACCCTCAACCTCGGCGTCTCCTATCTGGCCAAATGGAAAAAGGGGCGCATGGATGAGCAGCTCTTCGGCTTCAATGGCGACTACGACTTCCGCAACCTGCTGCATGCCTACACCGAAGTGCAGTTCGATTACCTCACCAACAGCGTAAGCTATTTCCTCGGTGGGCTGCAGTATCACGCCAGCCACAAGTGGAACCTGCGCACCGAATACCTCTATTCGTTGCCGGTTTTTTCGGCGTCCTCGATTTATTCGGTGTTCGCCGTCGACGAGTATCAGCAGGCGCTGGCCGAACTGAACTACTTTCTCAACGACAGCGTTCGGGCTTTCGGGCGCTACACCCATGAATTCTACAAGGATGCTTCCGATGCCGATGTGTTCGAAGTGGGGGTGGAAAAAATCCGCACCGATCGTTTCTCCGGCTACCTGACCGGTGTCGTCCGTGCGGCCGGCAGCGGCGGGCAGGACCTCAACGGCGTCAAGGCCCGGGCGGCCTATCTTTTTAATCGGTACCTGCAGGCCGGCGTCGGCGGCGAGCTGAATGTTCTGGACCGGCGAATCGACGAGGATAACAACGACACCACCAGCACGCGGCTGTGGGCCGATGCCACCGCCTACGTCAACCGCAAGGTCAACGTCCAGGCCAAGGTGGAACGCATCGACAGCGATACCTGGGGGAACTATTACCAGGGTCGCGTCCGTCTGAACGTCCTCTTCTGATAAAGGGAGTTTCGATATGATTCGCAGTTTGCTGGCCTGTGTGCTTGTGATGACCCTGGGGGCGGTCCCGGCTTTCGCAGCCGAGTTCGACCACGCATTTCATCTGGATTTTCTTCAGGGGATGCCCTGTTCGACCTGCCATGTGAAGGATGCCGAGAGCATCGTTCCCGACAAAAAACTCGTCTGCTCCCAGTGCCACGACGCCGATTTTTATGAGAAAGCATCGCTTCCCGGTCTCAAGACCCACGGCCCGACCTGGGCGCTGAACCACCGCCAGTATGCCAAGGGGCATGTGGTTGACTGCAGCGCCTGTCACGAGCAGGATTTCTGCCTGGAGTGCCATACCGATGCGGGTACGGCAGATGAATTTGGGAAGTTCGGCAACAACATGGTCAATGTTCATCGGTCGGATTTTCGCGTGACCCATCCGATCGCGGCCCGGACCAATCCCCAGCTCTGCGCGAGCTGCCATGAGAAGAGCTTCTGCGTGAAATGCCACGAGGAGTTCGACCGGGACGATCTGGCCGGGGTTTCCCATCGTCGCGGCTGGAGCGACCTGAAGGTGGCCGGCACCCCTCACTCTTCCTTTACCGAAGATCAGTGCCAGACCTGCCACCCCAACTCGGTGCTGCCCCGCCCATGAGTGGGCCGAAGGGCACGCCCGCGAAGCCCGGAAAAATCTGGCCACCTGCCAGGCCTGCCACCCCGAGGGGGAGGTCTGCCTCAAGTGCCACAGCGCCAGAACGGGCCTGATGGTGAATCCCCATCCGGACGATTGGAACAATATGAAAGGCCGGATCGAGAGCGCCAGCGGCGGCAAAACCTGCCGGCGCTGCCATTAAATTTGCATTTCCATCGAGTTCAAGGAGATTGGAATGAATAGGAGCAAGTTGATCTGTCTGGCCCTCGGGGCGGTTCTGATGTTGCCACTTTGGGGCTGCGGCAGCAACCGGGGAGAGGGGCCGGCGGCAGACCAGACGGCAGGTGCCCCCGGGAATATCGGTGCCGATCCGAGCGGCAATGCCTATGTCGGAGCCGATCTTTGCATCAATTGCCACAAAGATCCCGGCACCATTCAAGATTTGATCGAATCCCAGAACCTGCCGAGCTTCTCGCAGGATCCGGACCTGGTCTCGAAATATCTCGGCAGCAAACATGTGGTCCACAGCACCCATGTCACCGCCGATTCGGGCGAGCCCTGCGTGAACTGCCACAACCCGATCGCCGACGATGCGTCTGGCGTTGCCAAACTGATTGCGCCGGAGAATGTTCCGGCCCAGGGACTGGCTGCGGTGACCTGCGAAGCCTGCCATGGCGGCGGCATCCATCACTATGGCCTTGGGCCGATGCCCCAGCCGACTCCTGACTATAGCGTCTGCGGCAAGTGCCATAACCAGACGATGCCGGAGAGCCACAATGCGCACCATCCCTTCGGGCTGAACATCCTGGCGAATTACAAGGCGAGCAAACATTTTCTCTCCGCCGACGCTGCGAAAGGGGGGGACGGAAAGATAGCCCCCCTGTGTGCCCGTTGCCATGCGGACGAGGGTTTTCGGCAGTTTGCCCCTCTAGACATTGGGGATGACGACGCAAGAGATGGCTACCGCGCTGGCGGGTAAGAGCGTACTGACGACGGCGAGCCCGTGCAGTGCCGCACCTGCCATGATCCCCATTCGGGCGAGCTGCGGGCCCAGGCGGTGACGTCCACCGGACAGGATACGGTGGACGACCATGGCCAGGCTATCTCTCCGGCGCAGGATATTCAGGTCACTGAGTATTCGGCATCATTTCAGCTTTGCACGACCTGCCATCAGGTGTTTTTGACGGCCACCTTCGATCCCGCGTCCAACACCTTTTCCTATTCGCTCGATCCGGCCAAGATGGATACGGCCATCCACGATGCCATCAACCAGTTCGCCGACAGCCATTTCGACAACCCGAACACGCCTCAGGTCGAGGGTTACAACATCAACGCCGCGGACGAGCGGGCCTGCCTCAATTGCCACGATCCCCATGGCGCGACCAAGTTCACCGCGTCGAACGCCTCGAGCTATTGCCACCGATTGGGCGCAGACGCCCCATCTGCATGGGGACTATCAGGCCGAGCCCTTCTGGTATCCCCAGGAGGCCGCCTGCGCCAAATGCCACTCCGGAAGCGAGTTCGTCAAGTTGACCAAGGGGCTGGCGGCCAGCACGACCGATGCCGATGGCACGGTGACCTACAACCTCGATGCCGACCAGGCGCGCGTTATCGCCTGCGGCAGCTGCCATGACCTGACGGCTAAAAACAGCGACGGGTCAATTTGCCCTTGGCGCACCGCGCAGTTTCCTGAACGCCGACGGCACGCGGGATACGACCTTCACTTTCCCCTCGGGCGAGAGCGTGGACCTGCTTGGTGACGATGCGAACAAGCTCTGCCTGACGTGCCATTCGGGAAGAGCGTCGGGGGCGTCGGTCGATGCCGCGATAGCCGCCGGTCCGCAGAGCGACGGGACCTATAAGTTCGTCAATATTCACTACACCGCCGCCGGGGCGACCATGTACGGGGATGAAGCCAAAGGCGGCTACGAATATCCCGATCAGCATTACGCGGGCAAGTTCGATCATGCGCCGAGCGACAAAAAGACCTGCATCGGCTGCCATATGGGGCCAAAGCGCCAATCATACCTTCCTGCCGTCGCCCTGGCGAATGTACGGTCTGCCACGGCGGGACCAGCTTCGAAACGCTGACCCTGGTCGACCTGCTCAAGTCCAACATCGATACCCTCAAAGTCCGAGCTTCTGACCCAGCTCACCAGCCAGGGCGTGGCGCATCAGGCCGGCTATCCCTATTTCGGCAATATCACCACGCCTGCCCAGCTCAAGGCGGCCTACAACTGGCAATTTGCCGACAAGGATCCCGCCAGCTTCATTCATAACGGTATCTATGTCGAGCAGCTGCTCTACGATTCGATCGTCGATCTGGGAGGGACGCCGACGGTCGACCGTCCCCACTAAGGGCGGCCGGCAGGTAGCATCGTCGGGAGACCTCTCAAAAAGCCATTTTGCGGTGGGGAGGTGATAGCGACAAAAAGAGGAAGTTAAATCGGCCGCGGGAAGATCTTTATTCGGCGGCGACTGGAAAACCTATGTTTTTGAAGCCATCTAATGGTTGGATGGCGAATGTGCTCAACATGAATGGAAGGAGTAAGAAGAGCATGAAGAAGTTCAAAGCAGTACAGAGGCTATTGTTGATTGGCCTGTTGGGGCTGTCGCTCGGCCTGTTCGGCTGTAGCGGCGACGACGGGGCTACCGGTCCCCAGGGTGCCGCCGGCGCTCCGGGCGCCCCCGGTGCTCAGGGTGCGACCGGCGCCCCCGGTGCTCAGGGTCCGGCTGGTCCTGCCGCTGGTACATTTGGCGTGCACTACCTGGAAGCCGTCCATAACGGCAACCTGACCATCTCGAACATCTCCCTGACCACCAACGCGACCAACAACGCGGTCGTGACCTTCTCCGTCGCCGATTCCGACGGAAACCCCGTTGCCGGCATTTCGGCCGACGCCGTCAGCTTTATGCTGGCCGATGAAGTTCCCGCCGGTGAAACGGTAACCGACCCCGTGGTTGAGAACGGCGCCGTTACCGGTACCACGACCACGACCTACAGCACCCCGTACTTTGAGACGTACGCTCGTGAGTCCGCCGATGCTGCCAATCTGGTGGACAATGGCGACGGCACCTACACCTATACCTTTACGTATGTCTTCGGTGACAAGGATGCCGCTGCCGCTGCCGGCCTGAATGCCGACGACTACAAGGCTACCGACAATCAGCGTCTGGCGATTGAGGTCCGGGATCCGGCTGTGGGGAGCGACAGCTACAACTCCGCTGGTGGTTTCCTCGATTTCTCCGGGGTTCCTGCTGCCGGCGTCAACGCTACGCAGATCGATTCCCAGCGCCAGTTCGTTACCATCCAGGCCTGCGAGAAGTGCCACGGCCCGCAAATGGACAACGCGGCGCACGCCAGCCATTATCCCGACACCCGCTTCTGCGTGCTGTGCCACAGCCCCCTCTACGGGAGCTCCACCGACGCCAGCCAGCGTCACATGAAGGGCTCATTGGTTACGGACGGGCGCTTCTTTCCCTCGCTGATCCATCAGATCCATGCCGCGATCAATAATACTGCGAGCACCACCGACGCCCTCGGCAACGCCATTACGCCGAAGGACGACTGGTCTGAGGTGTCCTATCCGCAAGGGAACATCGTCACCACTGATGCTAATGGCAATGATATCGGCATCGCCAACTGCGCCGTCTGCCATAGCAACCCCGCTGACCAGCCCGGTACCGAGGTCGACAACTGGAAGACCCATCCCACGGCTCAGATTTGCGGTACCTGCCATGTCGACATCAACTTCGCCACTGGCGCCAACCATCCCGGCGGACCTCAGCCGGACAGCAACTGCCAGGTTTGCCACCCCGCGACCGGGCATGTTGATTCGCAACGTCGGCGCCAGCGTCACTGAAGCTCACGACATCGCTCCGGATTCGGCCCTTCATGCCCAGCCGATGGACGTTGCCGAATTCAACGTGAACATCAGCATGACACCTCCGGCCAATGGGACCGATTACGTTGCCGGTGAAGCCCCGATGGTAACGGTCACTTTGACCTACGCCTCTGGCCCGAATAAAGGTCAGGACGTCCCCGGGAGTGTCTACACCACTCTTTCCACCGATGCAACCTCCGCCAAAGGCGTTTCCGGCGGCGGGCTCTCTTCGGCGGTCCTGATGGTTTACGGCCCTCGTGCTAAAGCTCTGCCGGTCCTGGCCACAGGCTCCACAACTGACCCGGCTTACCAAGCCGCCGTTGCGGCCGATCCCACGGTGACTCCGGAGCAGGAGCACAGCCTGCTGCTGCCCACCACCGATCCGGCAGTGACCGCTGATGCCAACGGTTTCCACTATCAGCTGGAAGCCATCCCCGCCGACCTGCCCGCCGGCACCTATATGGTTCAGGCTCAGGTTAGCGATTACGGCGGAATCAGCAATACCGATTACGTGACCGGCTCCACCGGCCTGATCAACATGCAGATCGGCACCGACAAAGTCGAAGCCAAAGTAGCCGGCGACGCCTGCGTCAACTGCCATGGCAACACCCGGATGCACATCGCCGGCAAATATGCCCACGACGTGCCCTTCAACACCGACTACTGCCTGGCTTGCCATGACCAGTCCGGCAACCATGGAGATCAGATCTCCAACCGGGTGCATGCGGTTCATTCCGGCAACACGGCCGATGGCGACCTCGGTGGCCACACCTGGGGCGACGTCTTCTTCCCGCAGCAGCTCACCCGCTGCCAGGCCTGTCACTCCTCCGGGGACACCACCTGGAACACCAAACCGTACCTGCAGCCTTGCATCGGCTGCCACGGTGACAACGCAGACACTACGACCCATATCAATGCCAACGCGGGTCAGTGCGCGGTCTGTCATGGTTCGGATGCCGCTTTTAACGTCGCCAATTAATTTGACGACGGGCATTTGCTGAATCTAAGTATTTTGATGGAATGATTGTTTCTATTGGGCGGGCCGCAAGGCCCGCCCTTTTTATATCGGTCGACCTGGGGAGGGGACAAGGTGCCCGCTCCAGCAGCCGAGAGGTGAAGAAACGATCCCCCTGAACGAAGGACAAGAACGCTGGGGCAAGGCTAATTTCATACAAAAAAAGCGCGACGGCCGACCACCGCGGATGTTGGGGCGCAGCTTGAAAATGGTGTTTTAACGCGAAACCGGCCAAATCCCACCAAAGAAAGAGTTAGCGCGAATCTTCCGGCTATCCCTCCCCCTTCCAGAAAAACCCATCATCGAAACAAATAACCCCTCCTGTATCATATTAACTCGAGGCAATGGGCCCTTTGGTGAGAATAGTTCCAGTTCTCGCCATTCACTTGCCATTCTCCGCCTCAAGCGGCGGTCAAAAGGTTTGAATAGCGCGAAAGCTTATATTTCCAAACACATTGAAAAATCGATAAAAAAATCAATAGAGGAATGCTTCGGTGAATCGACTTGAGGACACCAAAGCATTAATTCATGGGCCGATAAAAATTAAAAAAATAGCAGGCCCGCCCCCAAAAAAGCCCCGAAGGGCGTTATTTTGGTCTGAAATCTGCAGCATCATTAACGTAATTTCCTTATTCAAGTCCCATTTCAAACAACTTCATAAATATGATTAGAATGGTTTTGTTTATAAACCCCATTTAATTTAACGGTTTAAACGCATCGTTTGCCGATGTTTGATCGGGAGACAAGATTCTTCAAAAAAACCCCCCGGCAATATGGCCGAATGACGCGGTCAAATGACCGAAAAGTAGGGTATGCGGCTTTTTAGATGTTGTTGGAGTCGGTTTCTGCGGGTTACCAAACCCAAAGACCGGCAATTTAGGAGGAGCCATTTCATATGGTGTGGGATGGCAGCTTTTCACTGTAAAAAGGAGAGTTGGAAGATGAGAAAATTGAAGGTACTGCACAAACTTCTGTTTGTCGCACTCCTGGGCATCGCATTGGTGATGACCGGATGTAGCGGCGACGATGGCAGCAACGGGGCTCCAGGCGCCGCTGGGACTCCCGGTGCCACAGGAGCCACAGGCGCGGCTGGTGCCGACGGGGTCAGCACCGGCACCATTTCCGGAACCATTACCGACAGCGGCACGAAGGTGGTGATCGCCAACGGAACCGTAACTCTTGACCCGGCTGTCGACGGCGTCACCCCTGCTGTCAATACCGACGGCACCTACACCGTCTCGGATGTGCCGATCGGGGTTTACAGCATCACGTTCAGCGCCCCCGGATACACCGATGCGACGGCCACCGTCAGCGTGGTTGCCGGGCAGACGATGACCAAGGATGCGGCTCTTGATCCCAGTGCCTCGGGAGGCACCGGTGCGGTCACCACGACCGTTGGAACCGACACCGTTGCCACTCCCGGGGGGACGGCGAGCGTTACCTTTGCCGGCAATGGCCTTTCGGTCCAGAGCGTGAAGCTGATCGGTGCGCCTGCCGGTGTGACTCTGTCGGCTGTTGCCGCGACCGCTGCGGTCAGCGACAGCAAAGCCTATACGGTGACCCTGCCGGATGTGACCTTCTTCAAGGATCAGTATTTCGATGTGGTCGCTTCCCGCGTCGTCGAGAGCAGCGGGAGTAGCGCCTTGATTGACCGTGACATGGTCATGGGGATCAACCCTTTCGATCTGGAAGAGGCCGGTGCCTTGAATCTGAAGGCCGAAGTTACCCTGAGCGACGGGTCTACCGTAGAGCAGGACCTCGAAATCGCTGTGGCCCTGCCTTTTAAAGACACCACCGGCCTGCAGAATGTGCCTCTCGGTATTCCGGTCCTTCTCCACGGCGTAACCGATGCGTCCTGGAGCATGACGGCCCCGGAGACCTCCAAGGCGACCCTGGCCGACGCCGATACCCAGAATCCTTATTTCACTCCTGATGTCACCGGCGAGTACGACCTCACCGACGCCACCAGCGGCGCGACCCTGAAAATCTTTGCCGGCAAATGGGGTTTCCTTGGCAACGGCGCTGTGGCCGGGCAGGCTTCAGTGGACGCGAACGGCAATCCCGATCCTTCCATGTGCGGTAATTGCCATGGCCTGCTGTCGAACGCCGACACCAAAGCGAGAATCGCCAGCGCAACCGCCGGGTGGCAGATATCCGGTCATGCGGAAATCTTCTCCCAGAACCTCAACGCCGGCGGCCATTATGCCGAGCACTGCCTGCAGTGCCATGCGGTCGGGTGGGACCTCGAGGTCAAAAACGGCGGCGTCGACGATCAGGCGAACTATGCCGCCTTCCTTGACAAGTATTTCCCGGCCAGCAACGGCGGCATGCCGATCGCCAACCCGGACAACTGGACGAACCTCCTCAACGATTACCCCCAGGTGGCGTCCTTCACCAACATTCAGTGCGAGAACTGCCATGGCCCCAACGGCTCGCCGCTGCACAACAACGCCGACCAGGCGCTGATGCCCGAGCGTTTCAGCTACTCGTCCGATCTCTGCGGCTCCTGTCACGGTGAGCCGACCCATCACGGGCGTTTCCAGGAGTGGCAGACCAGTGGCCACGCGAGCTATGCCACTGCAGATCACGCCGGCGCCAGATCCGGGTGCGCCGGTTGCCACTCGGCCCAGGGCGCCATCGCCTGGCTTGACCAACTCGCGGCGGGCAACTCCGCGCCGATGGATTTCCCCATCGATACGCTCAACGCCGGTCAGCCGCTCACCACGGACAACGTGCAGCCCCAGACCTGCGTCACCTGCCACGATCCCCACAACCCCGGTGATGTTTCCGGTGCCCATGGCACGGGCATCGTGCGGCTCAACGGCAACACCCCGATGCTGCCCTCCGGCTTTGCCGCCGTGGGCGTCGGTAAAGGCGCCGTCTGCTTCGCCTGCCATGCCGGCCGTCGCGGGGAAACCACCGATGATAGCGGCAACGTGGTCTATGGTCTCCACGAGGACGGCAATCAGTACTTTGGCGTGCTGACCTCCTACGGGACGGCTCACCATGGTCCCCAGGGCAGCGTGCTGATGGGCCGCAACGCCTACTTCGTTCAGGGCGTACGCGGCGCTCACTCCAACATCGAGAACACCTGCGTCAACTGCCACATGGACCAGATCCCCGGTCCGGCGGAATTCAGCAACAGCGCCGCCCAGACCAACCACACCTTCAAAGCCGACCTGAGCATCTGCGCCAATTGCCATGGTGCCGGCTTCAACGGTCAGGGTGTGGCGGACTCGGTTGATGCCGAAACTGCTGTCCTCAGCGACGCGATTACATCTGCGGTTCTGAAACTCAATAGTTTAACCCTGGCTGATGGCCAGACCGCGACCCTCCACAGCGGCCACAGCGGCAACTACGTGGAAATCGATGACGCGAGCGGTGTTCAGGTGGGCAACAATGTTAATCTGCCGGCCTTGGCCTCCACCGACGCTCCCGACGCCCCCGGCCAGATCCTGGCCAAGGCGCTCTGGAACCTGTCCCTGGTCGAAAACGACCTGAGCCACGGCGTCCACAACCCCAGCTTCGTGCATCAGGTGCTGAACGCGAGCATCGACAAGGTAAACGCGCTCTAAGCTGACAACGAGTACCTAATTACACAGTCCATTCATGTTATGAGCACATTCGGGCGAACTCTTCGGAGTTCGCCTATTTTTTTATCCAATGGTTGAACTCCCCAAAACATTGCCTATAATTCATTGCACTCTATCTAATTTACGTATGGCCGCAAATTATTTCAAGAGATGCAGGCTCGTTCAACAGGGGGTTCGCCAAATGACGAAGATGGGTAACACACGGCGGGGATTGTGGTTGATGGTCGTCGGGTTGGCCTTTTTGCCGGGGATCGCCTGGGGGGCCAACATTCACTTCAGCTCCGATACCCTTCTTCGGGTCTTCGAGCGTAGGCGGCAACACGGCCGTTCCAGGCTACGAGTTCCTGCAGGTAGACGGCGGCAACCTGCAGAGCAAGGGCCTCTCCTTTCACCTCTATGGCTGGGGACGGGCCGATCTCGCTGATAGCGGCGTTTACTCCGACCAGACCAACGGCGATCTTCTGTACGGCTACCTGGAGTACTCCCGGCCCCTCAACAACCTCGACCTGAAGGTCGGGCGCTTCTATGTCTTCGAAGGGGTCTCGAACGAAAGCGTCGACGGCGGCCGGATCGCCTTCGACCTGAGCCCCTACTTCACCCTCTCCGCCTACGGCGGCCAGCCTTCGGCCCTTGATTCCGAGCAGGGGCGAAGCGGCGACAGCATCTTCGGCGCCCGCATCGGCCATCACCTCGGCTCCCTCTACGATATCGGCGTCTCCTACAAGGTGGTGAACAACGACGGCGATGAGCAGGAAGAGAAGATCGCCTTGGACCTCAACGCCGTACTCCCCTTCGGGGCGGGGCTCTCCGGGTTCTCCTCCTACAACCTGCGCACCGACGGCTGGGGCGAGCACTCCTATGAGCTGCGCTTCAACATCGCCGATTTTCACTTTCGCCCCTTCTTCCAGCATTTCCGCTACCAGGATTACTTCGGTACCGGCGTGAACACCGCCAATCCCTTCATCGTGCTCGCCGCCACCGATCAGGCCTTTACCAGCTACGGGACGGACATCCTGTGGCGCAAATATTCCCAGTGGGACATCGGCGTCAAATTCAAGGGCTACGACTATGACGAGGGCGACACCGGCGCGGCCTACTACTATGCCGGGCTGCTCACCTGGCACGGCCAGGGGCTGACCTCGGTCGGCGGCGAGATCGGCCGCATGGACGGCGATCGCGACCAGGACCGCTACCTGCTCACCCGGGCCTACTTCTACTACGACCAGTTGGGGAAGATGGTTCCCTTCAAGTTCGTCACCGGTGACCTTGTCTACGCCTACTACGACCAGTCGATCTACGACCAGAACAACGCCCTCTTCCTCTCCCTGGGGGTCGGCTCGAATTTTCTCAAGAACGCCCTGCAGATCAAGCTCTCCGGCGACTACAGCACCGATCCCTACTTCGACGACGATCTGCGCGCTCTGCTGAAAGCGACCTATACCTTTGACATGTAGGCCGCAAGGGCTTTCATTTTCGAGGTGTTAGCCAGAAAGCAAAATACAGTTCCACATGGACCCGAAGACGATGAAAAACGAAGCCATCTTTAACGCAGAGGCGCGGAGACGCAGAGGAAACCCGTTATAGTGATTTATCCCTTTGATCCTCTCAGCGTCTTGGCGGCTTGAGAGAGCGAAGCGAACGGGCGTTAAACAAGATTTGCTTTGTTTTCGAAGTCTTAAGTCAAAATCAAGGCCGGCTTTAACGCGGAGGCGCGGAGCCGCGGAGGAAACCCGTTATAGCGATTTATCCCTTTGATCCTCTCAGCGTCTTGGCGGCTTGAGAGAGCGAAGCGAACGGGCGTTAAAGAAGATTTGCTTTGTTTTCGAAGTCTTAAGTCAAAATCAAGGCCGGCTTTAACGCGGAGGCGCGGAGCCGCGGAGGAAACCCGTTATAGAGATTTATCCCTTTGATCCTCTCAGCGTCTTGGCGGCTTGAGAGAGCGAAGCGAACGGGCGTTAAACAAGATTTGCTTTGTTTTCGAAGTCTTAAGTCAAAATCAAGGCCGGCTTTAACGCGGAGGCGCGGAGCCGCAGGGGAAACCCGTTATAAAGATTTATCCATTCGATCCTCTCAGCGTCTTGGCGGCTTGAGAGAGCGAAGCGAACGGGCGTTAAACAAGATTTGCTTTGTTTTCGAAGTCTTAAGTCAAAATCAAGGCCGGCTTTAACGCGGAGGCGCGGAGCCGCAGGGGAAACCCGTTATAAAGATTTATCCATTTGATCCTCTAAGCGTCTTGGCGTCTCGAGAGAGCGAAGCGAACGGGCGTTAAACAAGATTTTGCTTTGTTTTCGAAGTCTTAAGTCAAAATCAAGGCCGGCTTTAACGCGGAGGCGCGGAGCCGCAGGGGAAACCCGTTATAAAGATTTATCCATTCGATCCTCTCAGCGTCTTGGCGTCTCGAGAGAGCGAAGCGAACGGGCGTTAAGGCAGGTTTGGTTTGTTTCCAATCTTCTTAAGTCAAATTTCTCGAAACAGGGAGTTGTGTCATGCTGAATAAAAATGTGCTCCTTTTCCTTACGGTGGTGATCGCCCTGGCCTCGCTGGCCGCCTGTGCAACGATGAAGAGCGGCTTCGACTACCCCGCCAAGCACCCCTATGAAGTCGAACAGGGCAAGCGCCCCACCTGTACCGAATGTCACGACAAGCGCGACGCCAACGTCGATTACCAGCGCTTCAACCACACCCCCTACTTTATGGATAACCACCGCATGGAGGCCTACCAGAAGACCCAGGTGTGCGCCATGTGCCATACGACGAGCTTCTGCAACGACTGCCACAACACCGGCATCGAGCTCAAGCCCTCGATCAAGAACCAGACGGAGAATTACCGGCGGTTCCAACATCGGGGCGACTACCTGTCGCGCCACCGGATCGACGGGCGACTCGACCCGACATCCTGTTTCCGCTGTCACGGCAACCCCAAGGCCTCGAAAACCTGCGTTCCCTGCCACGGATAAGAAGAAGGAGGAATGGACATGCGTAAACTGGCGATCCTGTGCATTTTCCTTTTCCTGGCGGTGCTGACGGGCGGCTGCGCGGATGAAAACGACGGGGCTCCGAACACCGACCAGCCCCATCCGCTGGGAGCGCAGTGGCTGCTGCCCGACGAGCATCCCAAAGCGGCGATCGACAACGCCCCGCCCTGCTTCACGTGCCATCAGGAAACGGGCGGGGCGATCTCCCCCGCCTGCCGTGATTGCCACTCGGCCGGGCCGCCCAATTTCGTGCTTGGCACCTGCGATTCCTGTCATGCCAAGCCGCCCGACGGCACGGCGCGTCCGAACCGGGCCGGAGCCCATGCCGCGCACAACGCGTTGCCGAAAGTCAACGGGGTGTGCAACACATGCCACAACGGAGCCGGCAGCGGCACCTTGAAGCATTACGACACCTCGTCCCCGGCGGATGTCGCCTTCCTGGCGGCGTACAACGCGAAGAGCGGTGCGGCATCCTTTCCCCCGCCCCGGGCGACCCCGGTACCGGTACCTGCAGCAACGTCAGCTGCCACGGCGGCCAGCAAACTCCCGACTGGCAGACCGGGCAGATCAACGTCGATCAGGACTGTACCAGCTGCCACCAGGTGGGCACCGCTCCTCAGACGCCTCAGTACAACAGCCCCTATTCCGGCCAGCATGCATTTCATGTGGAAGTACTCAATTTCGCCTGCTACATCTGCCACGACACGGGCAAGTTGGCGACCGGTCATTTCAGCGGCCTGGATACGCCGGAGTTCGAAGGGGATCCGGCCGCGACCATTCAGGATTTCATCAACTTCAATCCCCAGGCCTCGACCTGCACCAACAACAACGCGGCCTGCCATCAGGGAGAGACAAGAACCTGGTAATCGGCAAAATTCCTGGTGGCAATGACTGAGCAAAAGTGGCAAAGGAAAAGGGCCTGGGGTTCCAGGCCCTTTTCCATCTTTAAGTCGTTGGGGGCGAATATTTTTCATTCCCGCGCATTTGACAAGGCCTGAATCCATGATTTACTGACTCCTACCAGGCAAAATTGCCATTTGCTAATTTGGTGTAACCAATAAAAAAATAAAGAGATTTGCTGCGGGAAACCGGAGTGAGAATAAGCGGGTTTACTCTAGGACGAAGGGACCTTTTTCAGAGGAGGAAAATAACGATGCACGGCAGAGATTCCCCGCACTGACCGGTGTTTCCGGTTCCGGGTAAGGACAGGAAAGAGGGATAATTCATTAAATGAAGAAGGAGCGTAAAATGAAAAAGCAAAAGAATCTGTCAAGGTATCTCCTTTTTTTCTTGTTGGCGCTGTTCCTTGCGCTGGCAGGATGTAAAGGGGATAGTGGCAACCGGGGACCGGCAGGCCCCCCTGGCCCGACAGGCCCCGCGGCTCCCGGTTCCAACACCGCCGAAGCATGCGGCACCTGCCACTCATCCGGGGCAATCGCCGACGTTTCGACCATCCATCCCGGCTTGACTGCCCCGGTCGAGCTTAACGCCACCATCGACAGCTTTACAGTCAATCCGGGAACGGCAGCGGGTTCGATGTTCGCCACCACGGTTTTCACCGTGACGGATGCCAACGGCAGCCCGGTGACCGGCCTCGCGGTGGAAAATCCAAACAACGCCGGCCGCCTCGAGTATGTGCGGATCGCCTACGCCCAGCTGCATCCTGACACCACCGCCGGCGAGCCCACCACCTTCTGGGCGGGTCTGAACCGAAACGATCGGAACTTTACCACTCCGCCCGAGCTGACCGACAACGGAGATGGTAGCTACACCTACGTTTCCACGGTCGACATCGGCACCGATTCGACCCTGACGAACCCCTACGATCCAACCTTTATGACCCGCGTGTTGCTCATCCTCGAACCAAACGGTCCCCTGGTCCAGAACGCGCTGAACGTCACTCTTGATGTACCGGGGACGGGGACGGCGATCACCCGGGATATCGTCACCACCGATGCCTGCGATGCCTGCCATGGCCGGTTGGGCAGTCCGCTGAGCGGGAATAAGTTCGACGTACCCGATTTCCATGGCGGCGATCGCTACCTGGCCACCGCCTGCGTTGTCTGCCACACCAACGAACTCGGGACGGCAACGCCCAACGGCAATGGCGAAGCGGAATTCGGGCCGATGATCCACCGCATCCACGATGCGAAAACGTTCGCTAACCTCGGCGATTTTTCCGATGTGACCTACCCTCAGGACATCCGCAACTGCACCACCTGCCACCAGGGGGGAACCGACAGCGACAACTGGAAGAATGTGCCCTCAGTGACTGCCTGCGCTTCCTGCCATGACATCACCTTCGACAACACCACTCCCGCAGGGTTCACGGCCCACCCCGGGGGACCTCTCCCCGGCGCGGCCAACTGCCAGGCGTGTCATCCTGCTGAAACCGGCGGTATTGCCTTCCCGCCGGCCTTCCCGAACGGCATCAACGTAACCGCCGTTCACACCGTCTTCGCCGAGGCGCAATCGGCCAACTTCCAGTACAATATTGTCGACGCTTCCTTCGATGATACAAGTCGAACCCTCTCCGTCACCTACAGCGTGACCAATCCCAATAATGCCGACACGCCGTATGTGCTCAACGGCGCCAGTGCCGATACGCCATTTGCCCAAGCCTCGACCGGCGACAGCCGCCTTGCCGTGGACATCGCCTACCCGCCCGAGGAAGTCCAGAACGCGGGGCAGGATGTGGGGCAGCCCATTTCCATTGACGCTCTGGCCAATGGAACGGACAATGGCGACGGCACCTATACGGTGACTGCCACCATCCCCGACGGCGTCACGGCCGTGACGGTGGCCATGGAAGGGCATCCCGCCGTTACGGACCCGGCCACGGGCAGTTTCGCGCGGATTCCGGTCTATTGCCCCACCAAGGATTTCAATCTGGACGGCACGCCGATCTCGACGGATTCGGGTTACCTGCGCCGAGATGTGGTGCAGATGGGAGATATGGCCGACAAGTGCAAGGCGTGCCACTTCCAGCTCAGCCTGCACGGAGAAAATCGAACCGACAACGTCCGGCTTTGCGTGCTCTGTCACAACCCCAATGCCACCGATATCGAGCGGCGCGGCGGGATTACCGCGGCAGACGCGCCTGACGGCAAGACGCAGCAGGCCATCGACTTCAAGGTGCTGATCCACGGAATCCATGACGCCACCAACATCACCGTCTACGGTTTCAGCGGCAATCCGACCACCTTCGCCGATGTGACCTTCCCCGGTATCCTGAGTAACTGCGAGACGTGCCATCTCGCCGGGACGTATACGGTGCCGCTGCAGGATGTGGTGCTCGACACGACAACCGACGAGGGCGCCGACCTTGCCGATCCGGCCGACAATCTCCGGACCACCAAGACGACCTCGGTCTGCTCCTCCTGCCACACCGGGGCCGTGAGCCACATGCTGCAGAACGGCGGTCATCAGGACCTGACCGAAGAGGAGATCCAGAACCTGAAATAACGGGAAGTCACAGCGCTTCTCGCAAATCACTATGACCTTATCCATGCGGACCCTCATCGGGGGGTCCGCTTTTTTTGAGGGAATCGGGCAGCACCAGGCGGTGCCCTTACGGGAAAACGGTACGATCCTTGCCAGATAATCGGGCATGGGGCTCGAGAAAAAGTCATATTCGCTGCCGATCCTAATCTGTCTGGTGGCAACCTTGCTGGGCTGTCCCCTGTCGGTGCGTTCTGCCGCAGCCGATGGTATGACCTGGACCCTGCATTCCTCCAGCGGCCAGACGTTGACCCTGGCAGAGCCGAATACGGGGGACGGCGCTGTTTATTTTCACAAAGATGTCGCCGCCTTGCCCTCGGGGGAAATAGAAGAGGCGGACCGGCTCGACTGGAGCCGGAACCGGCTCACGGGCAGCCGGGGCCCCGTCACGGTGAGCGTCGGACGGCAGGAATTTCAGGGACAGAGTCTGGTCTGGCAGGGCATGGTGCGCCCCGGCGTCTCGCTGCGGGTGGGAGGGGCCTCCGAAGCGTCACGACTGACCCTCTTTGTCCTTCCTGCCGGCGAAACCGCTGACCCGCATCCCGGGTTGGCGCTGAGCGATCCTGCCAACCGCCTGGTCGGAACCCGCCTTTTCCTGGGGGGTGAAAAGGATGCAGGCCTTCCCCTGAACGCGACGGTTTCCGTCGTCAACGGTCCTGGGGGGCTCAGCGCCTGGTCCCTTGCCGCCGCGGGGAAGGCGGTCGGCCCCTTTCATCTGGAGGGGGAGGTGGCCGGCGCCGAGAACACCCTTCGAGGTCCCGGCAGCGCCCTGGCGGTCCACGGCGGCGTATCTGCCGGAGGCTGGCTTCCCTACGTCCCCGTACATTACCAGCTGCATCTCGATTGGCAGCGGATCGGTTCGCGCTTTGCCAGCCCCGCCTTCCCGGGAGAAGAGGCGAATGTGGAACGCTCCCATTTCCAGGGGGGGCTTTCCTGGTGGGCCTTCCAGTTGCAGACCGATGCCGAGCGGAAGACGGAAAACGTCGACCGACTCGCCGGGCTTTCGCAGGGCGAGGTGTGGCAGATCTCCGTGGATGTGACGCTTCATCCGCAGATGATGTTCGCGGCAATTCCTCTGCCGTTCTTCCTGGAGCACCCCGTTTGGAAGGTATATCATCACAGGTCCCGCCGGCGGAACTTCTTCTCCGGTGGGGAGCTTGTCGACGCCCGGCAGGGCGAGGATTCCGGGCTGAGTCTGGCCTTCGGCTCCTCCCCCTGCTCCTGGGAATTCGACTGGAATCTCGCCACCCGGGAAGATCCGGCCCAAGAGACAAGCAGGACCCGGCAGCTCGGCCTGAAGGCCTTTGTCGATGTGGGCTCGCCGACTTTTCAGGTCAACCCCTTTTTCAATCTGACGCACTCGGCCGACATCGAGGGCGTCGAGGTGCAGGGAATGACGACAGGACTGGCCGGCATCTATCGGCCGAAGGCCCCCTGGAAAGGAAACCTGACTTTTTCCATGAGCCGCCGGCAGAGCCGCGACCTCTGGAACGAATCCCTGCAGATTCAAGGTGGCCTCGGCTGGCGCGCCACCGGCGGGGGAGCCGGGAATCCCGGCATTGAAGTTCACCTCGACGGCGGCTACCAGGCCGCCTCCGGACAGAGTGACGTCCAGCAGGAGGGCCGCGTCCTGCTCTCTCTCAAACTGCCCATCTCCTCCTGATCGCCGCCCCTGTCCCTTGTGGCGCCCGCCCCAAACGATCCGCCCCTTCTCTTTGCCCGCCAGCCGTTAAGTCTGATTTAAGATTCCTCCGTTACCTTTCGATCCCGGTGTACGGGGGGAAGAGTCCTCCTGCTGCGCCCCCCCGCCACTTGATGAGTGGTGCATAATCAGATAGAACTATATTCGGCGCGTTCTTAACCTTTCGACCGATTTCCCGTCACGCATTTTGCGTCACGGCATGAGCGATCAGGCATCATCATGAAATTGTTACGGTTGCTATTGCCCCTTTGCATGATTCTGCTCAGCGGGTGTGCCGCCTATCGGGCGAAACCGCTCGATCTGCAGGCCTCTTTTCCCCACAAAATCCCCCGACCGGGCATCGATCTCGCCCGGTTGCAGGTCCCGCACCTGGCGCCGCATCGCTTCGATCCACGGGATGGCCTCGACGTCACCGAGGTGGCGATGCTGGCGGTCGCCAACAATCCCGAGCTGAAACTGGCCCGGGACAAGGCCGGAATCGCCCGGGCCCAGGCCTTTGCCGCCGGCCTGCTGCCCGATCCCCAGCTGAGCGTGGGGGCCGATTTTCCGACCAACGACGTTTCCGGTTCCTCTTCGACCGCCACCAGTGTGGGGTTGAGCTACGATTTCGAATCGCTGATCACCCACCGCGTCGCCAAGGCCGCGGGCCACGCCAGGCTGCGCCAGGCCGATCTGGAACTGCTGTGGCAGGACTGGCAGGTCGTGGCCCGGGCGCGCCGACTGTTTGTCCGGTCGATGGTGCAGAACCGTCTTTTGCGGCTTCTGCAGGATGAGCGAACCCTGCTGGCGCGCCGCTACGCGCACGTCCGGCAGGCCCTGCGGGAGGGAAATACGACGGTGGATGTGGCCGATGCCGATCTGGCCGCCCTGCAGGATTCCGAGCGGCGGATCAACGATCTGCAGCGCCGGCGCAACCGCACCCACCATGAGCTGAATCAGCTTTTGGGAATCTCGCCGGAAGTCGACCTTCCTCTGGTCGGTCAGGCGACCGCGCCCCCCCTGGACGAAGCTCAGGTGAAGGCGCTGACGGCCCGGCTCGCCTGTCGGCGTCCCGACCTCCTCGCCCTGCAGGCCGGCTATCGCAGCGGCGATCTGGCCTATCGCCGGGCGATCCTCGAGCAGTTCCCGGCGCTGAACGTCGGCCTGACCCGCGCCAGCGACACCAGCAACGTGCATACCCTCGGTTTCAGCGTCTCGCTGAACCTGCCCCTTTTCAACCGCAATCGGGGGAAAATAGCCGTGACCAAAGCCGACCGGCAGCGGCTCTACGATGAATTCGAAACCCGGCTGATGGAGGCCAGAAGCACCATTTCCAGAATCCTGGCCGACCAGAAGCTGCTCGAAGCGCAGCGGGCCCGGGTGCGTCGGGGCATTGCTCTGCAGGAAAAAGCGGTGAAAGATTCCGAGGCCGCCTTTCGCGCCGGCAACATCGACGAGATGACCTATCTCACCCTGCGGACCAGCCTGATCAAGAACCGCATCGCCCTGGTCAATCTCGGTCAAACAATCCTCGATCAGCGCATCGCCCTGCAGATCCTCCTCGGCAGCGATTTGTCGGCGGCGGGAAGGTAAGTCGCCTCGGACGCATGTGGCACTGGATATTGAAAAGCCCAGACATTTTAACGCAGAGGCGCGAAGACGCAGAGGATTTCAACGAATTCTTTGCGTCTTGAGAGAGCGAAGCGAACGGGCGGTAAAATACGATTAACCTTATTCCCCCAGCGCACAGCCCCGCTCACGTGGAGCTGCCACGAAGCGCAGAACAGGTCGCCGGCACGGTCGTTCGAAAGTTCCTCCAGAAACTGGCGAAAGAAATGCTCCCGGCAGGGAAAGGCATTTTTGCTTACTTTTGTTGCCGTTTGGACAAAAGTAAGGCGTCTGGCGGGACGCGAACCGCCGTCGCCAAGGCTTTGGCGGCCAGGCCCGCCGGTTTTATGCCTTTGTTTTTAATAAGATTTCCGGACTATGCACTAAGGATTACACCCCATGACAACCCGAATGATCTCCGTGCTCACCATCTTTCTGCTCCTGGGCACCACCCCGGCCGTCGCCGCCGATGCCCCCAGCGTCCTGGTCCAGACCGCCGCCCTGAAAAAAGCGCCTCTCTCCTCGCGCCTGCCCGCCTACGGTGTCATCGAGGCCGACCGGCGCCTGACGGTCAACATCAACTTTCCCCGCGCCGGGGAGGTCTCCCGCCTGCTGGTGAGTGCCGGCCAGGTGGTCGCCAAGGGGACTTCGCTGCTGCGTTTCCGCACGGCTCCGGGGGCCTCCCTCGACTACCAGAAGGCGGTCTCGGCGGTCACCTACGCCCGCGCCAAGGTCAAGCGAACCGAGCGGCTGCTGGCCCAGCACCTGGCCACCCGCGATCAGCTGGCCGCGGCGCGCCAGGCTCTGGCCGATGCGCGCTCCGCCCTGCAGGCCCAGCGCAGGCTCGGCACCGGCAGCGGCGCCGAGCGGGTTACGGCCCCCTTTGACGGCATCGTCACCGGGGTGAAGGTCAAACAGGGCGACCGGGTCCCCGCCGGGACCACGGTGCTGCAGCTGGCGCCGAAGGGGGCCCTGCAGGCCGATCTGGGGGTCGAGCCGGAGCAGGCGCATCTGGTCAAAAAGGGGATGCCGGTGCGGATTACTTCGGTCTTCGACCGCAGCCGCACGGTGGCGGGCCGCGTCTCTGCCGTTCACGGCATCATCAATCCCCAGACCCGCCTGGTCGATGTGATGGTGGCGATCCCCGGCAAGCGGCACCATTTTCTGCCCGGAATGCGGGTGCTTGGCGCGATCCAGCTGAAACGCGAGACCGCCTGGGCGGTGCCGCGCTCGGCCGTGCTGCGCGATGCGCAGGGCGCCTATGTCTTTCAGATCCAAGGGGGCCATGCCCGGCGGGTCGCCGTGCAGACGGGGATCGAATCGGGGCAGCGGGTCGCTATCCGCGGGCCTCTCGACCCATCGCTTAAGTTGGTGGTGCAGGGCAATTATGAGCTGAAAGACGGAATGGCCGTGCGCGAGGCCGCCAAATGAATTTCACCCAGTGGATTCAGGCCCACCGTCGTTCGATCCTCTTTCTGCTGGTGCTGCTCGCCATCGCCGGGGTGGCGGCCTCCTTCAAGCTGCCCGTCAAGCTCTTCCCGAAGGTCGACTTTCCCCGCATCGATGTGACCCTCGACGCCGGGGACCGGCCCGCCGACCAGATGGTGCTGCAGGTGACCCGGCCGGTGGAAGTGGCCGTGCGGCGGGTGCCGGGGGTGCGCCGGGTGCGCTCCACCACCAGTCGCGGCACGGCCGATGTGTCGATCTATATGGACTGGGGCACCGACATGGCAAAAGCGACCCTGCAGGTCAACTCCGCCATCACCCAGATCCTCTCCTCCCTGCCGGCCGGGACCTCGCTGGAAACCCGGCGCATGGACCCGACCGTCTTTCCCATCCTCGCCTACAGCCTGACCTCGTCCTCGGTCTCGCCGACCGCGCTGCACGATCTCGCCCGCTATCAGCTGCGGCCGCTGCTCTCGAGCGTCGCCGGGGTGGCCCGCATCGGGGTCGTCGGCGGCGCGGTGGAGGAGTACCGCGTCACCGTCGATCCGGCCCGCCTGCAGGCCTACGGGCTGGGGTTGAACGATGTCGCCCGGACCCTCTCGGCCGCCAACGTGGTCCAGGCCGTGGGGCGGTTGCAGGATCATTACAAGCTCTACCTCGCCGTGTCGGACACCCGGTTGAAAAACCTCGATGCAATCCGCCGGACGGTTCTCAAAAGCGGCGCCAATGGTCTGGTGCGCCTCGAGGACGTGGCCACCGTCAAGGTGGACAGCGTCCCCCAATGGATTCGGGTGACCGCCGACGGCAGGCCGGCGGTTCTGCTGAACATCTACCAGCAGCCCGGCGGCAACAGCGTGCAGATCGCCCGGCAGATCAAGGCCAAGCTGAAGCAATACCGGCCGCAGATCCCGCAAAGGGGTGACCATCGCCAACTGGTACGACCAGAGTCGCCTGGTGCTCGCGTCGGCCGCCAGCGTGCGGGACGCCATCCTCATCGGCATCGGCCTCGCGGCGCTGGTGCTGCTGCTGTTCCTGCGCAACCTGGAAGATCACCCTGATCGCCATCATGGTCGTGCCGGCGGTGCTGGCGGCCACCGTCGACCTTCTCTATTTCTTCGGCATGAGTTTCAACATCATGACCCTCGGGGGGATGGCGGCGGCGGTCGGCCTGATCATCGACGATTCGATCGTCATGGTCGAACACATCATCCGCCGCATGCGCGGCGGCGGCGAGCCACCACGGCCGGGTGATGAAAGCGGCCCTCGAGTTCTTCTCCCCGCTGTCCGGCTCCAGCGCCGCCACCATGGTCATCTTCGTCCCGCTCGCTTTCTTGAGCGGGGTGACCGGCGCCTTTTTCAAGGCGCTCTCGCTGACCATGGCCTCGGCCCTCTTCATCTCCTTCCTGATCACCTGGCTGGCCGTGCCGATTCTCGCCGATCACCTGCTCGGCGAAAAGGATGCCAATCAGAAGGAAGGGGGGCGGCTTACCGACTGGTTCCACCGCCGTTACGAGACCCTGCTCACCCGTCTTCTGGCCCGGCCCCTGCTGGTCCTGCTGCTGGTGGTGCCCCTGCTCGCCGCCGGCTGGCTGGCCTATCGTCAGGTCGGCTCGGGGTTCATGCCGAGCATGGACGAGGGGGGCTTCATCCTCGACTATCGCAGTCCTCCCGGCACCTCCCTCGCCGAAACGGACCGGCTGCTGGGACAGGTGGAAAAGATCATCCAGAACAATCCCGCCGTCGACACCTATTCGCGCCGCACCGGCACCGCCCTCGGGGGGACCCTGACCGAGGCCAACGAGGGCGACTTCTTCGTCCGTCTCAAGTCCGGCTCGCGCCGGCCCATCTGGCAGGTGATGGACGCCATTCGCACCAGGGTCGAACAAAAGGTTCCCGGTCTCGATATCGAGATGGCCCAGCTGATGGAAGATCTCATCGGCGATCTCACCGCCGTGCCGCAGCCGGTGGAAATCAAACTCTTCTCCGACAACGCCAAACAGTTGGATGCGGCGGCAAAGACCGTCGCCGGCAAAATCGGTGGGATCAAGGGGATCGTCGGGGTGCAAAACGGCATCAATCCCGCCGGCGACGCCCTGGAGATCCACGTCGACCGGAGCAAGGCGGCGCTCGAGGGGGTCGACCCCGAGGCGGTCACGCGCCTGCTGCAGGACGCCCTCAGCGGCACCGTCACCACCCATGTGCAAAGCGGGGTCAAGATGATCGGGGTGCGGGTCTGGATTCCCCACCGGCTGCGCGACACCGTGCCCGACCTGGCGCCATCTGCGCATGCGGGCGCCCGACGGCCATCTCTTCCCCCTGAGCCGGGTCGCCCGCATCGTCCCGGTCACCGGGCAGCCCCAGATCAGCCGCGAGGACCTCAAGCGCATGGTGGCGGTGACCGCCCGCATCAGCGGCCGCGACATGGGCTCGGTGATCCGCGACGTGAAAAAGGTGATGGGCGAGCCCCAGCTGCTGCCGCAGGGGATGTACTACCAACTGGGCGGGCCTCTACCGGCAGCAGCAGATCGCCTTCAACGGGCTGCGGATGGTCTTCGCCGCCGCCGTGGCGCTGGTCTTTCTGCTGCTGCTCTTTCTCTACGAGCGCTTCCGGGTGGCGCTCTCCATCCTGGCGATCCCGCTGCTGGCGGCCTCGGCGGTCTTCATCGGCCTGTGGGCGACCGGCATCGAGCTGAATATCTCGGCCATCATGGGGATGACGATGATCATCGGCATCGTCACCGAGGTGGCCATCTTCTACTTCTCCGAATACCAGGAGCTGATCGGCAGCATGGATCATCGCACCGCCCTGGTCGAGGCCGGCAAGAACCGCATGCGCCCCATCGCCATGACGACGGTGGCGGCGATCCTCACCCTGCTGCCCCTCGCTTTCGCCCTCGGCCAGGGCTCGGCCATGCAGCAGCCCCTGGCGGTAGCCATCATCGCCGGTCTGGTGGTACAATTGCCGCTGGTGCTGCTGGTGATGCCGGTGCTGTTCCATGTGCTGGAGAAGAAAAAGGCGGGATAGGGCCGAGGCCCAAGGCCCAAGGTTCGAGGGGCGGGGGCAAGGGGCAAGGAAAAGCATTTTCACCACCCGTTCGCTTCGCTCACTAGAGGACACCGAGAACGGCATGAGAAAATCGATAGAGTCTTTTGAACCTTGGGAATGAAGGTTTTTTCAAGAATTTTCTCAGTGCTCTCGGTGTCCTCAGTGGTTATTTGGTTTTTCAGGTTTTCAACCCCAGAGAAGTGGTCCAGAAAGAAACCCCATGCGTGTTCTGCTGGTGGAAGACGATCCGATGATCGGCGAGAGCGTCCGGCAGGGGCTGCGTCAGGACGGCTTCGCCGTCGACTGGGTGCGCGACGGCGAAGAGGCCGAGCTGGCCCTCTCTGACGAGGCCTACGCCGTGGTGCTGCTCGATCTTGGCCTGCCGGGCCGCTCGGGCCTCGAGCTGCTGGCGAATCTGCGCCGCGGCGGCAACGCGGTGGCGGTGCTGATTCTCACCGCCCGCGATGCGGTGAGCGACCGGATCGGCGGCCTCGACGCCGGGGCCGACGATTACCTGGTCAAACCCTTCGATCTCGATGAGTTGGCGGCCCGCATCCGCGCCGTCGTCCGGCGGCGCACGGGCCGGGCCGAGCCGCTCATCGTGCACGGCGAGCTGAGTCTGAATCCAGCCACCCGCGAAGTCCGGCACCGCGGCCGCCCCGTGAGCCTTTCGTCCCGGGAGTTCGCCCTGCTCAGCGCCCTTTTGGAGCGCCCCGGCGCCGTGCTCTCCCGCGAGCAGCTCGAAGAGCGCCTCTACGGCTGGAACGAGGAAGTCGGCAGCAACGCGGTCGAGGTCCATATCCACCATCTGCGCAAAAAACTCGGCCGTGAGCTTATCCTCAACGTGCGGGGCGTCGGCTACATGGCGGGGAAGGGACCATGAGCTCGATCCGCAGACGCCTGCTGTGGTGGCTGATGTCCGGGCTGGTGCTGGCGGTCGCCCTGGCCGGGGTGATCAGTTACGTGGTGGCGCGGGAAAACGTCCGCGATCTCTTCGACTACCAGTTGCGCAAAATGGCGCTGACCCAGCAGCATCAGCGGCACTTCGGGCCGAGCGTGCCGCGGGGCGAGGGGCAAGGCGACAACGAGGAGGGGTTTCTGGTGCAGGTGTGGCGCCGCGGCGGCGGGCTGCAATACAGCTCACGGCCGGCCATCGCCCTTCCCCTGCCGAAGCGACCGGGCTTCGCCACCCGTTCCTGGCAGAGCCGCGGCTGGCGAAGCTACGCTCTTTTCGAGGCCCGCCGCATCATTCAGGTCTCCCAGCCCCTGGGGGAGCGCCAGGAGATGAGCGCGCAGATCGCCGTGAGCAATCTGGGGCCGGTGCTGGGGCTGATCCCGGTTCTGCTCCTGCTCGTCTGGACGGTGGTCGGCGTCGGCCTCAAGCCGCTCACCCGGATCGCCGCCGCCGTGGGAGAGCGCCATTCGGCCTCTCTTGCCCCTCTGGCCGAAGAGGGGCTGCCGCAGGAGATCCGGCCGCTGGTCGAGGCCCTGAACGAGCTGTTCGGGCGGCTGGCACAGGCCCTTGAAAGCCAGCGCCGGTTCGTCGCCGATGCCGCCCACGAGCTGCGCACCCCCCTGACGGCGGTGAGCCTGCAGATCCAGTTGCTCGAGCGGGCGGCCACTTCGGCACAGCGTGCCGCCGCCCTCGCCCAGGTCAAGGGGGGGCTGAGCCGCGCCACCCACCTGGTGCAGCAGCTGCTGACCATGGCCCGGCTCGAACCCGACGCGCCGCAGCGCTCTTTTTCTCCGGTCGATTTGCGAGAACTGGCAGGCACCGTTCTGGCTGAATTTGCCCAGCGGGCCCGGGACAAGGGGGTCGATCTCGGCCTGGTCGGCGGGGAAACGGCGCGGGTCGATGGCGACCCGGAGGCCTTGCGGATTCTGCTGGGCAATCTGATCGACAACGCCCTGCGCCACACGCCGCCGGCAGGGCGGGTGGACGTCGTCATCGCTCGCCGGGCGCGCCAAAGGCTGCTCGAAGTCCGCGATACCGGCTGCGGCATCCCTGCCGCCGAGCGGGAGCGGGTCTTCGACCGCTTCTACCGGCGCGCTGGCAGCGGCGCCACCGGCAGCGGCCTCGGCCTCGCCATCGTCAAGAGCATCGCCGAGCGCCACGGCGCCCGCGTCCTTCTCGAAGAAGGAGAGGGGGGCAAGGGGCTCACGGTGCGGGTGGGGTTTGAGGCGGCCGGGAGGGCCGTGACGCCTGATGCGTTAAGACGCAAGGTGGCGGTCTGCGAAACCCAGTACGTGGGGGGCCTTTGAATGCCGCGGCCCTCATCGCGGCACGCGGAAAACCTTTGCCTAATTCCCGCAATCCTCGTCCCGCGTCCCGCGAATTTTCCCCTTGATTTCTGCGAAACAAACGATTTAGAATGCGCATTTGCCCGAAGGTGCGGTCTCTTTCACAACTTCGCTGTCCTGCTCAGGAGGATGGCGCCGCCTCCCTCCCCCCTCCCCGGGGCCGCACCCGGCAACGGTTCTGAACCTCTGGATACGCAGAAAGACAACACCGTGAGGGTCCCCCAAGTTTTTCAGAAAAGCAGGATTTTTGACTGGCTGCTGAAAAAGAACACGGCTCTGGTCAGCCGTTTTCACGTCAGCGAAAACACCTTCATGGCCATCCTTGCGGCGGCGATCGGCCTCATGGCCGGCATCGGCAACTACGGCCTGCGCAAGCTGATCGACCTGTTCCACTGGCTGGTCATCGTCCAGGGCAGCCAGTTCTTCCACATCTCCTTCGACCACTGGAGCATGAGCCGCTTCTGGGTGATCCTCTTCCCCGCGATCGGCGGCCTGCTGATGATCCCCTTCGGCCTCTTCTTTGCCAAGGATCTCAAGTTCGGCTTTCCCGCCTTTCTGGAGCGGGTCAACCTGCGGGGTGCCAAGGTCTCGGCCCGCACGCATCTTCACCCGCGGCATCGCCAGCGCCATCACCCTGGGGACCGGCGGCTCCGCCGGCCAGGAGGGCCCGATCGCCCAGATCGGCGGGGCGATCGGCAGCCAGTTCGGCCAGGCCTTCAAGATGAGCGGCGACCGGCTCAAGATCCTGGTCGCCTGCGGCTCGGGGGCCGGCATCGCCGCCACCTTCAACGCCCCCATCGCCGGGGTCTTCTTCGCCCAGGAGATCGTCCTGCTCTCCTCCTTCGAGCTCTCCAGCTTCACCCCCATCGTCATCGCCAGCGGCATGAGCACCGTCGTCTCCCGCGCGCTGCTCGGCAACGTTCCGGCGCTGCATGCGTTCCCGCCTACAAGGTCGCGACCCCCTGGGAGCTCGTCCTCTACGTGATCCTGGGGGTGATCGTCGGCTCTCTGGCCGCCGGCTTCATCGACCTGCATCTGCGCATCGGCCACTTTTTCAAAAACCTGACCGTTCCCCCCCTGCTCAAGCCCGTCCTCGGCGGCCTGATGGTGGGGGTGATCGGCATCGCCTTTCCCCAGGTCTTCGGCAACGGCTATCCCTTCATGCAGACGGTGCTGCACGGCCACGGGGTCTGGTACCTGCTCGGGGCCCTCATCCTCATGAAGATGGTCGCCACCTCGATCACCCTCGGCTCCGGGCTGCCCGGCGGGCTCTTCGCCCCGGCGCTCTACATCGGCGCGGTCATCGGCGGCACCTTCGGCAAGCTGGCGCAGCTGGCTTCTTCCCCCACTCGGTGACCATGCCGGGCGCCTACGCCCTGGTCGGCATGGGCGCCTTTCTCTCCGCCGCCACCCACGCGCCGATGACCGGGATCTTCCTGCTCTTCGAGATGACCGGCTCCTACCAGGTCATCATCCCCATCATGCTCGCCTGCGTCATCGGCACGATGATCTGCCACCACTTCAAGAAGGACAGCCTCGATACCGCCGAGCTGGCCCTGGAAGGGATCGACCTGGAGGCCGGCAAGGAGCGCAACATCATGAAGTCGCTGCGGGTCGCCGAGGTGATGGTGCGCGATCCCGAGGCGATTCCCGAGAACATGACCCTGGGCCAGTTCGCCCAGTTCATCGCCAGCACCCGCCACACCAACTTTCCCCTGGTCAACCGCAACGGCGAGCTGACCGGCATCATCTCGGTGCAGGACTTCATGGGGGTGGTCTTCGAGCGCGACCTGATGGACCTGGTGGTGGTCAAGGAGCTGGCCACCCTCAATGTCATCACCGCCTACGAGGACGAGGATCTCGATACGGCCATGCGCCGCATCGGCTACCGCAACATCGAGCAGCTGCCGGTGGTCGACAGGGCGACCGGACGCAAGCTGGTGGGGATCATCTCCCGCCGCGACATGGTCTCGGCCTACAACCGGGCGCTGATGGCGCGCACCCTCGAGGATGAGGGCGATGACTGACCTGCTGGCCGGACTCAACCCGCCCCAGCGCCAGGCGGTGCAGCCATGGCGACGGCCCCCTGCTGATCCTGGCCGGGCGCCGGCTCCGGCAAGACCCGCACCCTCACCCACCGCGTCGCCTGGCTGATCCGCGAGCACGGGGTCGCCCCCTGGCAGCATCCTGGCGGTGACCTTCACCAACAAGGCCGCCGCCGAGATGAAGGAGCGGCTGGCGCGGCTCCTCGGCGAAGCGGAGCTGCCCTGGGTGGCGCACCTTCCACGCCGCCTGCGTGCGCATCCTGCGCCGGGAGATCGGCGCTCTCGGCTTCACCTCCGACTTCACCATCTACGACGACCAGGACCAGGAGCGGCTGCTCAAGGAGGTCCTGCGCGAACTCGACATCTCCGAGAAGGTCCTCAAGCCGCGGGCGGCCGCCGCCGCCATCGACGGCGCCAAGAACCGGGGTCAGCTCCCCGAGGACCGTCGAGCGCGGCGACTACTACGGCGAGCTGACGGCGCGGGTCTACGCAGCGCTACCAGCAGCGGCTGCAGCAGGCCAACGCCCTCGATTTCGGCGACCTGCTCCTCTACGCCGTGCGCCTCTTCGAAACCGACGAAGCGGTCCTCGAGACGCTACCGCCGCCGCTTCCGGTACCTGCTGGTCGACGAATTCCAGGACACCAACCAGATCCAGTACCGGCTGGTGCACCTGCTCGCCGCGGGTCCACCGCAACCTCTGCGTGGTGGGCGACGACGACCAGTCGATCTACCGCTGGCGCGGCGCCGAGATCGGCAACATCCTCGGCTTCGAGCGCGATTATCCCGGCTGCACCGTCATCCGCCTCGAGCAGAACTACCGCTCGACGGCGACCATCCTCGAGGCCGCCGGCGAGGTGGTCGCCCGCAACGTCGGCCGCAAGGGGAAGACCCTCTGGACGGAGAACCCCGCCGGGGAGAAGATCACCCTCGAGGCCCTCCCCGACGATCTGGAGGAGTCGCGCTTCGTCGCCTCGCGAGATCGCCCGGCTGCATGCGCCGGGACGCCACCTGCGCGATCATGGCGGTCTTCTACCGCACCAACGCCCAGTCGCGCTCCCTCGAGGAGGCGCTGGTGCGCGAGCGGCTTCCCTACGTCATGGTCGGCGGGCGTCAAGTTCTTCGCCCGCATGGAGATCAAGGACGTGCTCGCCTACCTGCGGGTGCTCGTCAATCCCGCCGACTCCCTCTCCGCACGGCGCATCATCAACGTCCCCGCCCGGGGGATCGGCGAGACCACCGTCGAGCGCATCGCCGCCTTCGAGGAGGAGGCGGGCGGCTTTCTCCCCGCCTGCCGGCTGGCCCTCGAGCGGGGCCTGCTCAAGGGCGCCGCCGCCAGGAAGGTCGCGGCCTTCGTCGCCCTGATCGACTCCTTTCAATCCCGCCTGCTGCGCCTGCCCTATCCCCAGCTCACCGCCGAGCTGATCGAGGAGACGGGCTACGGCCCGATGCTGCGCGAGGAGCGCACCGAGGAGGCGAAAGAGCGGCTGCAGAACCTCGAGGAGCTGCTCAAGGGGATGGAGGAGCACCGCGGCACCGAGGGGACGCTGCAGGACTACCTGGAGCAGGTGGCCCTGGTGACCGACCTCGACTCCTACGACACCCGGCTCGACCGG
>CAWANI010000026.1:0-36097 GCA_963783365.1 uncultured delta proteobacterium
CCGTCAGCGCCGGCGCCAGCTGCAGGACGTCGGCGACCACCAGCACGTCGGCGATCTCGCCGATGGGGGCGTCCCTGTCCTTGTTGATGGCGACCACGAAGCCCGACTTCTTCATCCCGGCCAGGTGCTGGATGGCGCCGGAGATGCCGCAGGCGAGGTAGAGCTTGGGCGCGACCGTCTGCCCGGTGGTCCCCACCTGGCGACTGTGGTCGGCCCAGCCGGCGTCGACCACCGGCCGGCTGGCGCCGAGTCGCCGCCGAAGGCCTCGGCCAGGGCGGCGATGACCGCAACGTTCTCCGGCTTGCCGACACCGCGGCCGGCGCTGACGATCACCTCGGCGCGGGAGAGGTCGACCTCACCCTTCGCCGCCGCCTCGTAGCCGACCAACTCCACGCCGCCGGCGGCCCGGCGTCGAGATTCCACCAGCGGGGTGCCGGCGGGCTCCTCGGCCAGGGTGAAGGCACCGGCCTGCAGGGTCACCACGGTCCCGGCGCTCGGCCGCACCTGCCGGCGCAGTTTGCCGTTGCAGACCGGCACCACGAAGGCGCCCTCCTCGACCTCGACCACCTCGGAAGCCTGCGCTGCCCTGAGGGCCAGGGCCAGCCGTGGGGCGAGGTCCCAGCCGTAGGAGGAATGGCCGAAGACGACGAGGTCGGGGCGCTCCTTCTCCACCACCTCGAGAAGCAGCGCCTTGTGCCCCTGCGGATCGTATTCGCCGCCGGCGGCCGCCTCGGCCAGGTAGAGCCTGCCGTCGAAGCGGCAGCTCCGCGGCGCTGCCGACGGCGAACATCACCGCCTCGGCCCCCAGCTTCCGGGCGAAGGCGAGCGGCTCGTAGCTGCTGGCGAGGGGCTTCCTTCGCGGTATTCGCCAACCAGTAGTGCTTTCATCTCTCCTCCTATTGGAAACCTTTGGATCGATATTATAGGTTGTAATATTACTGAGGCACAATGGTAACCATGAAAAGCGCTTTTATCCGTCGTCATTTACGTTTTATGGTCCCGTCAGCAAGGACCTATGAAGTCAAAAAAGCGAACGCGGCCGACTAAAATGAAAAGGACATAGCCTCTTATCCACGATTTGAAGACCGTGGTCTTCTCCTTGATGATGCCGAGCAGCTGGTCGGCCAGGGCGGCGACCTCCCCTTCGAGCACCAGCCCGCCCCCCTTCTTCTCCGGGAAGGCCACCTTCTGGGTCCCCGCCAGCGGCTCGACCGGGAGCAGGTCGGCGACGGCGAGGCTCGCCAGCTCCTTCTTCTTGGCCTTCATGATGTTGGGCAGGGTCGGGTAGCGCGGGGTGTTGAGCCCCAGCTGGCAGGTGAAGAGGGCCGGCAGCCGGGCTTTGACCAGCGCCTTGAGTCCCCCTTCGAGCTCGCGCTTGAGGGTGAGGGCACCGTCGGCGCAGGCGAAGTCGACGATGGTGGTGACGGCCGGGATCCCCAGCATCTCGGCCAGCAGCACCCCGACCTGGGCCGAGCCGCGGTCCTGGCTCTGCATCCCGGTCAGGATCAGGTCGAAGCCCTGCGGCCGGGCGTACTCGGCGAGGATCGAGGCGATGGCGAAGGGGTCCTTCCCGCAGCTCGCCTCGTCCGCGATCTGCACCCCCCTGTCGGCGCCCATGGCCAGGGCCTTCTTGATCGCCTCCTTGACCCGTTCGGGGCCGACGGAGACCACGGTGATCTCGGCACCGCCGACTCCTCCTTGAGCCGCACCGCCTGCTCGACGGCGTACTCGTCGTACTCGTTGATCCGCCAGGCCAGCTCGGCGGTGTCGTACCAGGTGCCGGCGGCGTTGACCTTGAAGCGCGACTCCATGTCGGGGACCTGCTTGATGCAGACGAGAATCTTCATTGGTTACCTCCAGGGGAATAAATTCCTTGATTGGACTATCACCCCTTACATAGCAAGGCCAATGCCAAACTGAGTTTTAATTACAATAAATAATGGTTTTGCAGGACAGAACAGGCATTTCAACCGTCCATCGCACTTATTTTTTATTAAATTTAAGGATGTTCAGAAAGAATCAAGTGTCACAAATATTAACACACAAAGATGGAAATGGAAAAACCTGAAGTGATCAAGACTGCAAAGAAGGAATATTATGATGGATTTTAAAACGTTGTTAAATTTCTATACACGTAAACGAAAGTTTACACATCCTCAACAACGTCAACTTCAATAAATGGGAAGGAGTGAAAATTCAGACCGATGCCGCACCCGTTCAATTGTCGATGACCGGGCTCATGCCGACCTCAGAGCATCCGGTATTTCTGCAGTTTTTTATAAAAGCCGGGACGGGAGATGCCCAATAGGGCAGCGGCCCTGAGCTTGTTTCCCCGGCTTTTATCGAGCGCCCTCTCGAGAATTTGCCGCTCCAATCCCGCCATGATTTCCTGTAAAGACTGGCGACCGACGCAATCGAGATATTCGTCCCCCCTCCCCGCTTCCGGAAAGAAGTCTTTTGGGAGGAAGTTGACGAAGGTGAAAGGGCAGATGTTTATTTAAAATCAAAGACCCGTCGACCACATTGAAAGCGCTTTCAATAAGGTTGCGCAGTTCCCGGATATTCCCCGGAAAACCGTATCCTCTGATCGCTTCCCAGGCTTTCGAATCAAGCCCCTGCACCTCCACTCCGAATTCGTCGTTGAAGTGATCGATGAAATGATTGACGAGAAAATAGATGTCCTCCGTTCGATCGCGCAAAGGAGGGATGGCGAGAGCCATGACATTGAGCCGGTAGTAGAGATCCTCGCGGAACCTGCCCTCCTTCACAAGCTCTTCGAGCTTGACATTGGTGGCGGCGATAATCCGTACGTCGACCCGCTTGGAGGCATTGCTACCGAGTGGCGTAAACTCTTTTTCCTGGAGAATCCGCAACAATTTGGCCTGCATCGGCAGGGACATGTCGCTGATTTCGTCCAGAAAAATCGTCCCGTTATGGGCCAGCTCGAATTTGCCGATCTGCCCACCCCTTTTGGCGCCGGTAAAGGCGCCGTCCAGATAGCCGAAAAGTTCCGACTCCAGCAGGTGCTCGGGGATGGCGGCGCAGTTCATTTTGACAAAAGGGCCGTTACGCCGCTTGCTGGCGGCGTGGATGGCGTGGGCGAAAAGCTCCTTGCCGGTTCCGCTCTCGCCGATCAGCAAAATATTGGAGTTTCGCTCCGCAACCCGCAGCAGGGTCTCCTTGAGCCCCTTCATCACCTTGCTGTGGCCGATAATACTATTGATGTCGTAGCGAAACCCTCCCGCCTCGGCGATCTGGGGAGACGCGGAAGAGCCGCGGGTGCGGGAGCGGGCCTGACCGGCCAACCGGACGATTTCCTGCGGGTCCTGAATCAGCACCTTGCCCAGGGCGCCGATCGGACGACCGTTTCTGACCAGGGGGTAGCGACAGACCACTACTTCCCGGCCGTTGAGCAGATGCGGCCAGCCGACCTCAGGTTTTCCGGTCTGCATCACGATGGGGAGACGAGAAAGCTTGGAATTGGGGTAGGCTTTGAGAATGTGCTTGCCGATCATATCCTGAGCGCGGATGCCGAGCAGATCGGCAAAGGCCTGATTGACCAGAACGACAAACCCTTCTTCATCGACGATAATGGTTCCCTCGTAGGCCAGATCCATGATCGTCCCCAGGGTCCGAACCATATCGTGAAGTTCGATATAGGAGAGATCGTCCTGGGCGAGAACCTCTTTGTCGACAGCCAGAATGCCGCCCGCCAATTGCCCGTTCTCGACTTTGGGAACATAATGACAGATCAGCTTACCCGCTTCCACCGGAACGGGCTGCGAGCGGAAACAGACCCCTTTCGTCATCAGGGAATTGACGTGCCCCAATTTGACGAAATCCTCCAGCCGCTTCCCCGAAAGATCTTCCCCCTCAACGCCGAGGATGGCGCGACAGACGTTGTTGGAAGCAATCACGCGCTGCTCCCGATCGAGAGCCACAATCCACCAGTCCTGATTCTGAAGAAGCGACTCCAGGTCGAATGCGGTTCGGCTGACCATTTGTACGAATTGCATGATCCGGGTCCCCCCGTAAGGTTCGAAACTCGCCGGCCCGAGCCCCGGCCAGAGCCTTGTCTTTCAGCCTCTCCCCTGCTCAAACCTCGAAACTGTCAACCTGACGAGCGAGTGTAAACGGAAGCTGACATCTCTCTGAAGTTCGCCGCCCCATAAGGTTTCAGCAGGCCAAACACGATCAACTGTTAACAGAGATAGACACACAAATCAAGTAAAACATTTTTTCTTTTTGTCCAGCGCCCTTTAAAACCTCATAACTGCCCAGAAATTAAACATAATCATATATGAAGTAATTTCAAGATATCCCTTGGCACAAACATTGCTAAAACAATGTTTCGAATCTGTCTATTCGTTGGTGAGTTTTGCGCCGCCATCAAGGATCGGTTCATGCGGCCCCGAGAGGGGGCAGTGTGAAGTCGTTTACGCCTTTACTGAATCGTTACTCCAGGCTTACCGAATCAGGAGGAAATACCATGGAAACCGACGCCTTCCAACTCCACAACCCCATCCGCTTCGTCACCGCCACCAGCCTCTACGACGGCCACGACGTCTCCATCAACATCATGCGCCGCATGCTGCAGGATTCCGGCGCCGAGGTGGTGCATCTGGGGCACAACCGCTCGGCGCGAGGAGATCGTCACCGCGGCCATCCACGAAGACGTGCAGGGGATCGCCGTCAGCTCCTACCAGGGCGGACACATGGAGTTCTTCAAGTACATCACGACCTGCTCCGGGAGCGGGGGCCGGGCCACATCAAAATTTTCGGCGGCGGCGGCGGGGTCATCCTTCCCGACGGAGATCGAGGAGCTGCACGGCTACGGCATCTGCCGGATCTTTTCGCCCGAGGACGGTCGCAAGCTGGGGCTGCAGGGGATGATCAACGTCAAGCTGAGGCCTGCGACTTCCCCACCCCGCGACACCTCGAAACGGACCTGGCGCCTTGCGCGAGAAGCCCCCGGCGCGTCGCCCGCCTGATCACCCTGGCGGAGCTCGCCCTCACCAAAGAGTCGCCGGCGTCGAAAATGCTGTCGGGCGGCTCTGCCCGATCAGCGGTGAAGGTGCCGGTGCTCGGCATCACCGGCACCGGCGGCGCCGGCAAGAGCTCGCTGACCGACGAACTGGTGCGGCGGTTTCTGCGCGATTTTCCGGACAAGCAGCTGGCCATCCTCTCCGTCGATCCGACCCGGCAGCGCACCGGAGGCGCCCTGCTCGGCGACCGCATCCGCATGAACGCCATCGACTCCCCGCGGGTCTACATGCGCTCCCTGGCCACCCGCCAATCGACATCGAGCTCTCAGCGGCCATCGGCGAGGCCCTCGACGTGCTCAGGGCCGCCGCCTTCGACCTGATCATCGTCGAGACCAGCGGCATCGGCCAGGGGGATGCCGGCCATCGTCGAGGTCTGCGACGTCTCCCTCTACGTCATGACCAGCGAGTTCGGCGCCCCGACCCAGCTGGAGAAGATCGACATGCTCGACTTCGCCGACCTGATCGCCTTGAACAAGATGGAGAAGAAGGGGGCCGAGGACGCCCTGCGCAACGTGCGCAAGCAGTTCCGCCGCAACCGCAACCTGTTCGACGGCCCCGACGACCGAGCTCCCCGTCTACGGCACCATCGCCAGCACAGTTCAACGACGCCGGCACCAACGTCCTCTACCGGGCGCTCATCGACGCGCTCAACGAAAAAAAGGGGCTCGGCTGGGTCTCGCAGCTGCAGATCGGTGCCCGCCAGAGCCGCCGGCACCAGATCATCCCCCCCGAGCAGGCCGGCTACCTCGGCGAGATCGCCCGCACCGCCCGCAACTACCGCAAGGCAATGCCGAGCAGGCGCAGGCCGCCCGCCGGCTTTTCCAGCTCAACGGGGCCCGGGACCCTGCTGCGCCCGGCCGGCAGCGGCCGAGCCTCGCCGATCTCGACGCAGGGCCATCGCCGACGACGCCGGGCGGAACTCGCCCCGGAGACCCTGAAGACCCTCGCCGAGTGGCCGCAGCTGAAAGAGCGCCTACCGCCGGGAGGTGATGGTGACCAGGGTGCGCGACAAGGAGATCCGCACCGAACTCTTCACCACCACCCTCTCGGGAACCAGGATTCCGCGGGTCTGCCTCCCCGACTATGCCGACTGGGGCGAGATCGTCAAGTGGACCATGCAAGGAGAACCTGCCCGGGACGCTTCCCCTACACCGCCGGGCTCTTCCCCTTCAAACGCACCGCCGAGGATCCCAAGCGCCAGTTCGCCGGCGAGGGGACGCCGGAGCGCACCAACCGCCGCTTCCACTATCCTGACCAAGGACGATGCCGCCAAGCGCCTCTCCACCGCCTTCGACAGCGTCACCCTCTACGGCGAAGACCCCGACGAGCGCCCCGACATCTACGGCAAGGTCGGCGAAAGCGGGGTCTCTATCTGCACCCAGGACGACATGGACAAGCTCTTCGCCGGCTTCGACCTCTGCGACCCGATGACCAGCGTCTCGATGACGGTCAACGGCCCGGCGCCGATCCTGCTGGCGATGTTCTTCAATACCGCCATCCGCCAGCAGCTGGAGAAATTCCGCCGATCGCGAAGGGCGGGAGCCGAGCGCCGATGAGAGCGCCGGGATCCGCTCCTGCACCCTGCAGACGGTGCGCGGCACGGTGCAGGCCGACATTCTGAAGGAAGACCAGGGGCAGAACACCTGCATCTTCTCCACCGAGTTCGCGCTGAGCATGATGGGGGACATCCAGCAGTTCTTCATCGACCAGCAGGTGCGCAACTACTACTCGGTCTCCATCAGCGGCTACCACATCGCCGAGGCCGGCGCCAACCCCATCAGCCAGCTCGCCTTCACCCTGGCCAACGGCTTCACCTTCGTCGAGTACTACCTGTCGCGGGGCATGCACATCGACGACTTCGCCCCCAACCTCTCCTTCTTCTTCAGCAACGGCCTCGACGCCGAGTACACGGTCATCGGCCGGGTGGCGCGGCGCATCTGGTCGGTGGTGCTGCGCGACACGCTACGGCGCCAACGCCCGCAGCCAGATGCTCAAGTACCACATCCAGACCTCGGGGCGCTCCCTGCACGCCCAGGAGATGAACTTCAACGACATCCGCACCACCCTGCAGGCGCTGATGGCGATTTACGACAACTGCAATTCCCTGCACACCAACGCCTATGACGAGGCGGTCACCACCCCGACCGAGGAATCGGTGCGTCGCGCCATGGCGATCCAGATGATCATTACCAAGGAACTGGGATTGGCGAAGAACGAAAACCCGCTGCAGGGGGCCTTCATTATCGAGGAGCTGACGGATCTGGTCGAGGAGGCGGTGCTGGCCGAATTCGAGCGTATCCATGAGCGCGGCGGCGTTCTCGGCGCCATGGAGACTCAGTACCAGCGCAGTAAGATTCAGGATGAATCCCTTCTCTACGAGCACAAGAAACATACCGGGGAACTGCCGATCATCGGCGTCAACACCTACCTCAATCCCCGTGCCGAAGAGGAGGGATACCGGCTCCCCGAGCAGCTGGCCCGGGCGACCCGGGAGGAGAAAGATCAGCAGATCGCCAACCTGCGCTCCTTTCAGTACAGCCACCGTGAGACGGCCCCTTCGGCTCTCAAGCGCCTGCAACAGGTGGCCGATGCGGGGGGGAATATCTTCGCCGAACTGATGGAGACGGTTCGGGTCGCCTCGCTGGGGCAGATCACCCAGGCGCTGTACGAGGTCGGCGGGCAGTACCGGCGCAACATGTGAGTGAGGAAGGAAGAACGGCCGAAGATGCGTAACGAGGCCGCCTTTTGACAGGGACAACTTCGCTTGAGGAGAACCGATATGGCTATGCAACAGGAATGTACCCGGAGGATTCGTCGCCTGCAGGAGCAACTGCAATCCAAAGACCTGGACGGCGCGCTCTTCGTCTACCCGATCGACGTCTATTATTTTGCCGGAACCCGTCAGAATTCGGTCCTCTGGGTCCCGACCGACGGCAATCCCATGCTGCTGGTGCGCAAGAGCTACCTACGCGCCCAGGCCGAAAGCCCCATCGACGACATTCGTCCTTTTCCTTCCAGCAAGCTGCTGCCCGAGCTCTTCGGCTCCGCTGCCGGCAAGATCGGCCTCACCTATGACGTGCTGCCGGCCCAGCAACTGAATTTTTTCGCCAAGGTGCTCCCCGGCAGGGAATTTGCCGATATTTCCACCATCAATCGGGAGCTGCGATCGGTGAAATCCCCCTGGGAGCTGGAGAAGATGCGGCAGAGTGCGGAAAAGCTCTGCGCCACCTTCGCCCAGGTTCCCGAATTTCTTCGACCGGGGATGCGGGAGGTCGATCTGGCTGCGGAATTCGAGTACCGGGCCAGAAAACTTGGCAGCGAAGGCTACGTACGGATGCGGGCTTTCAACCAGGAGCTCTTCCAAGGGCTGGCCGTCGTGGGGGAAAGTGCGGCCCAGCCGGGCTTTTTCGACGGCGCGGTAACCGGAAGGGGGCTTTCCGGCGCCTCCCCGCACGGCGCCTCGACCGCCATCATCGAGCGCGACATGCCGATACTTCTCGATTATACCGGCGTTTACGACGGCTACGTCAGCGATATGACCCGAATGTTCGTCATCGGTTCCCTGCGGCCGGAAGTGGAGAAAGCGTTCGAGGCGGCCCTGGAGATCCAGGGGTACCTGGAGGAGAACCTCAAGCCGGGCAATGACGGCGCAGAGCTGTTCGCCGGGGCAGCCGCCCTGGCGGAGGCAGCAGGACTCGCCGGCAATTTCATGGGTGTCCCCGGCGAACAGGCCAAGTTCGTCGGTCACGGGATCGGCCTAGAACTGGACGAATTCCCCATCCTCGCCCAGGGGTTCAAGACCCCCTTGAAGCTTCATCAGACCGTTGCCATCGAACCGAAGTTCGTCTTCCCCGGTATCGGGGCGATCGGCATCGAGAATTCCTTTACCGTCGGCCCCGAAAAAGGGGTCCGTCTGACGGTACTTCCGGATGCGATCGTTCGCCTCTGACTTTCATGGAGAATCTGCCGATGAACCCATCGCCCCCGCAACTGTTCGAACCCGCCAGGATCGGCGGAATGCATCTGGCAAACCGCCTGGTCCGGTCGGCCACCTGGGAAGGGATGTGCACCGCCGAGGGCCGGCCGACACCTGAGCTGATCGCCCTGTATCGCGATCTGGCCCGGGGTGGCGTCGGACTGATCACAACCGGGTTCACCTATGTCAGCCCCGCGGGCAAACCGTTGCCGGGAACCATGGGACTGTACGATGATGCCTATGCCGCAGAAATGAGGGCTCTCTGCGAGGCGGTCCATGGGGAGGGGGGAAAGATCATCATTCAACTCGGCCACGCCGGCGGACAGACCCGCGAAACCCTGTGCGGCGGCCAGCCCGCTGCGCCATCGGCCGTCGCGGCTCCCCAGTATCATCCGGAAACTCCCCGGGAGATGACCATGGCGGAGATCGAAGCCCTGCCCGGGGCGTTTGCCGCCGCCGCGCTGCGGGCCCGGCGATACGGCTTCGACGGGGTCCAGTTGCACGCCGCCCACGGCTACCTTCTCAACCAGTTTCTCTCTCCGCACACCAACCGGCGTACCGATACCTACGGGGGGGATCTTCAGGGACGGAGGCGTTTGCTCCTGGAGGTGGTCGGTAAAATGCGGGAGGTCGTGGGGCCCGATTTTCCTCTCCTGATCAAACTCACGGGCAGCGATTACGTGCCGGAAGGGTTCGCCCTGGCGGAGGCCGTTCAGGTCGCCGCGGCGCTGGACGCCGCCGGGGTCGACGCCATCGAAGTGAGCAGCGGAACCCCAGCTTCGGGGGACCGCACCCCCCTGCGCCGGAACATCATCTCCCCCGACCAGGAAGCCTACAACCTGCCCTTGGCGAAGGCGGTCAAGCAAGTCGTTCGCTGCCCGGTCATGGTAGTCGGCGGGATTCGCAGCCTGTGGACGGCCAAAAGGATTCTCCGCCATCAGGAGGCCGATTTTATTTCCCTGTCGCGCCCCCTGGTTCACGAACCAAGCCTGCCGCAACGCTGGCGCCGGGCCAACGGCACCACCCTCTCGCTGTGCAATTCCTGCAACGGCTGTTTCAAAACAGCTCTCAAAGGCAATCTTCGCTGCGTGCGTTCCGAAAGTTAAAAATATCGTCGCAGTAGCGTACGCCTTCGTTTAATGCCCTGCCGCTCCGCCCCCCTCAGTGGAGCGGACCGGGGGCGCCATGAACTCGGGCCCGACGGGATCGATGACCGCCTCCTGAAGAATCCGGTCGATCTCTTCTTCATCCTCGCCGCTTAGGGTCCACCCGCTCACCGCGCCGACACCTTCCAGCTGACCGGGGTGGCGCGCTCCCCACAGGGCAAAATCCACCCCCTGGTCGAGAATCCAGCGCACGGCCAGCGCCATCACGTTCATCCCGTAGCGCTCCCTGGCGAACCGGTCGAGCTTGTCGACAGCCGCGAGATACTGATCGAAGCGGGGCTGTTTGAAACTTCGGATCGATTTTCCGCAGGTCATCCCCTTCGAATTTTCGGTCCGCTGTCATTTTGCCGCTGAGCAACCCCCGGCAAAGGGCGCCGTAGGCGAGCAGAGCGATGCCCTTCTCTTTACAGTAAGGCAGAACGTCGCGCTCGATCTGCCGCTCGAACAGATTGTATGGCGGCTGACAGCTCTGTAGCGGAGCCGCCTGGCGGAAGAGATCCATCTGCTCGGGAGAGTAGTTGCTCACGCCGATGGCGCGGATCTTCCCCTGCCGGTGAAGCTTGGCCATGGCGGCTGCCGTCTCCTCGATAGGTACCAGGGGATCGGGCCAGTGGACCTGATAGAGATCGATGGTGTCGGTTCCGAGGCGGCGAAGAGAATCCTCGATTTCGGCCTCGATCCGGACGGCGGTCGCATTGCGAAAGACCTTTCCATCCCGCCACTCCAGGGCGACTTTGGTGGCGATGACGAGTCGATCACGCCCCCCGCGCCGAGCCAGAGCCTTGCCGACGATCTCCTCCGAGCGCCCGAAACCGTAGACGGGCGCGGTGTCGATCACGTTGATCCCCTGATCGAGAGCGGCGTGGATCGTCCGGATCGACTCCTCCTCGTCGCTGCCACCCCACATCCAGCCGCCGATGGCCCAGGTTCCGAGAACGATCCTCGAAGCGTCGATGTCGATGCCTTGTAAGCGGGTTGTTTCCATCTCGCCTCCTTGCAAGTCACTGTTTGTGGATGCTTTCAAACACCTGCAAAGTTTAACAGCGATGACCATTTGTCAATAAGGCCTTCACGGTTTGCCGGCCATGATTTCCTCACGGCTCCAGACGAATGCCGAGATCCCGCAATTGGTCGAGGACCTGCCCCGCCCAGTTCCGATTAGCGGCCGGACTGGCCGGGCTGGGATGCAGGATGCGGCCGACAGCGACATCCTGTTGCGCCAGCGCCTCACGGGCGCGCTCTTCGGCAAAAACACCGACGCCGATCACGGTCGTTGCCCCCAGGGCCGCAACGCTCTTACGCAAAGCCTCGTCGCAGATGGTCAGCAGTTGCCGCCGCTCGCTTGCCGCCAGCTGAACAGGGGTGCGATTGCGTCCCGACTCCTCCAGGAAAAGAAGAGGACAATAATTGACCACGAAAAATCGGTGGAAGAAACTCTCCGGTGTCCCGAAGATTTCCCGGAACAGTCCCCAGAGACGCCTGCCGCTCACTTCGCTCCGTTTGCATTCCAACCCCGTCACCGGTTTGGCAGGATGTTCCTCGGGTGGCCGCCCCACCGGTTCGTTGATCTTCAGCCAATCGCGGACGATGGAGATTTCACCGAAAGGCACTCCGGTCTGCGCCATCCCCCAAGGGCCGGGATTCATGCCGAGAAATACCGTCTCCTTGGTTCCGCTGCCATATTTTTTCAGATACGCCTCGTGACACTTCCACGCGTATTCCAGGGGATTGTAAACGGCGGCAACCGGCTTGCCGAAAGTCAGAGCGTGAAGATTTTCGGAGAGTTTACGTGTAATATCGATCAGTTCCATGCGGTCCTCCTCGGGGTCGGATTTGACCTCGGATTGTCGCAGGACTTGGACGAAAATGCAATCTTCCCCGCCGGTTAGTCCAGGATGAAATTGGTCCCTCCCCTGGAAATGCAATCAGGACATCGGTCTTTTTTTGTAGTGTTGGCACCGCCCACCGGGTTTTTTTGATGCTTGAATCAACAAGGTGGGCCGTGCCCACACTACCGGGCTCGCCTTGCTGCCAGACTTATACCTGAAGGGGCAAGACGCAAAACTTTTCCGACTTCGATGCTGCTGGAATCGAACTCAAATATCGCCAGATGACAAATGACCCCACGCGCCGTTGCCGGCGCCCTCACCTGCCAGTTACGCCCGACGGATGTTTTTCGCTTTGCCGGTTATCGTGTGTTCGGTCCCAACCGATGTTAAGAGTTTCTTCTGGCGGGTTGTCCGTACAACCGCCTGAAATCGATCTGTGCCCCCACCGACCTGCAACCAGTAACGCAAAAGGGCTGTAATCCTAATGGATTACAGCCCTTTAAATTCTGGTGCCGAAGGGGAGACTCGAACTCCCACGGGCCTACGCCCACTAGACCCTGAACCTAGCGTGTCTACCAATTCCACCACTTCGGCTTGAAGCGAGAGACTTTATAACAAAAGGCTGGTTCCATTGCAATAAAAAAATGAAAGAAAGACGATTTCAGTTCAAGCCAATTCCGGCCGGAAGGGCCTGACCACCACAGTTCGATAACGCTCGACGGTGACCAGCCCGGGCCGGGCGCCTTTCGGCTTGTGAACCCACTTCCCCTGACTGACCATCACTTCCACCTTTCCGGCATTTCGGCCCCGGGAAAATCCGGCGGCAATGGAAGCGGCGAACAGGATTTCGCTCTCCGGAATATCCTCGGTCTTGAGCCTCGCTTTAAGAACCAGGTGGCAGCCGGGCATCTGGTGGGCGTGGAACCAGAGATCTTCAGGGCCAGCTACGTGCTTGCTGACGTGGTCGTTGGTCCGATTGTTTTTTCCCCACAGGACCACGTTCCCCATGGGGGTCTCGAGACGGCGCACCCCCTGTTTTGGATCAGCCGCACGATTTCTGTCAACCGGTCCCTTCCGGTGGGGAATCCGTCCGGCTGCCTCGAGTTCCTCGCGAATCGCTCCCAGGTCCTGCGGGGCCTCAGCTTCGTCGAGTGAGAGGGCCACCTGCTCAAACCATTCCTGCTCGGCTCGTGTTTCCTCGATGCGCCTCGCGAGGTGGCCTATCCCTCTTTTCCCTTTTTTAAAACCCTTGAAGTACTGCTCGGCATTTTCCTGGGGAGAGAGCCGCGGGTCGAGGGGGATGGTGATCGGTGCGGGAGGGTCCTGAAAAAAGTCCTCCAGAACAACTTGGTCCGCCCCCTTGGAGAGCCGATGGAGATTGGCCAACAGCAGCTCGCCGATGCGCCGCTGGCCATCGCTGTCTTCGGCAGAGGCCCTCTGCAATTCAATTTTTTCCAGCCGTGACGCCAGCCGCTTCAATCCCTTGCGAACCACTTTCACCAGTTCATCCCGTTCTCCGATGGCACCGGAGAAAAGAGCTCGGGGAAGATAGAAGGCCGCTGCGGCTTCGGACACCGTTGGGAAAAAGCGCGCATTTTCTAAGGACAGATATCGCAAGGGAAGAACCGAAAGGATCTCTTTCCCCCGCAAAAGGCCGATGGCCGGACGCCATTCTCCGTTTCGCCAATCCCGCCGGAAACGATCCAGAACCTCCCGGGGCTCCCTTCCCTGCTCCATACCCGCGGCCAGATCCCTGGCCATCAGAGGGGACATGGGGGAGAGGTTCTGCATCAGCCAATGCTCGAAATCCCCTGTCGGCATGGTTTCAGGCAGACCATCGGCTAAAAAAAACCTCTCCGGCTCCGCTGGCAGCACATAGGGGAGGCCGGGGAGCAGCCGACGTCGGGCGCCTTCCCCCGACACCCTCTTCATGGCATCGACGATCTGTCCCTGCCGGTCGACAAGCACCAGGTTGGCATGGCGACCCAGGAGTTCCGCCATAAGAACATGCGACGCGCCTTCTTTGCCCGAGAAAGTGAGTTTCACGATCCGCTCCCCCGCCACCTGTTCGATGCCGGTCAGCCGAGAGAGCCGGGCGCGCAACAATTGGCAAAACCGGGGCGGTGTGAATGGGTTGGGAAAGGAGTCGCGCGTCAGGTGGATGCGGCTCAATTGCGGCGAAGCGGATATCAACAGGCGCAGGTCTTCCCCGCGGTGCCAAAGCCGGAAAATGATTTCCTCAGAACCCGGCTGATGAATCTTGTTGATTCGAGCGCCGATGAGTTTTTCAGCGAGTTCGCGAACCGTCGCCTCGATAGCAAAAATATCCACAAACTGTCTCCGATTCGAATAGCGATTTTATTCTAGCCTCATGTGGACGACAGCATACCCGAGGCGAAAAGTCTCTACAAGGACTGGATTAATCTGTCAGAGGGGCACGGAAAGCACCTCCCGTCGCCTGCTCTTTTTGCAAGAAAACGAGATACGGCTCTTACCGGCCCGCTCTTTTCTCACCGATTCATGAAGACCTTCTGGATTTTTCCCCTCATTCTTTGTAAACTTGTATCAATTGCAAGGGACTTCGCATTATCTTGACTCAACTGATGGTCTATGTTAATTCTTCAACCAAGTTTTTCTTTACCTTTCTACTCGCGATAATTCACCCCAAAGGAGGTATCCATGTCGGACCCGAAAGAATTCCGTCTCGGAACCAAAGCTCTGCACGCCGGACAGGTTCCGGACCCGACCACCAACTCCCGGGCGGTCCCTATTTATCAGACCAGCTCCTACGTATTCACCTCCTCGGAGCATGCAGCCAATCTCTTCGCCCTCAAGGAAATGGGCAACATCTATACCCGGCTGATGAATCCCACCACCGACGTTCTCGAAAAACGTCTGGCCGAAATGGATGGCGGCGTCGGCGCCCTGGCCGTGGCCTCCGGCTCCTCGGCCATCACTCTGGCCATTCTCAACCTGACCAAGTCAGGGGACAACATCGTTGCGAGCAATTATCTCTATGGGGGCACGTATAATCTCTTCCATCACACCTTTGCCCGCATGGGTATCGAGGTGCGCTTCGTCGATTCTTCCGATCCCCAAAACGTCGCCAACGCTATCGACGAGAACACCAAGGCGGTTTATGCCGAGACCATCGGCAATCCCAAAAACAATGTCGACGATTTCGAGGCCATCGCCAAGGTGGCCCACGACAACGGGCTCCCCTTTATCGTAGACAATACGGTGGCCACTCCGGTTCTGTTCCGCCCCATCGACCACGGCGCCGACATCGTCTGCTATTCACTGACCAAATTCATCGGCGGGCACGGCACCAGTATTGGTGGCGCTGTGGTGGACAGCGGCAAGTTCGACTGGTCCAGCGGCCGGTTTCCCGAGTTTACCACCCCGGACCCCAGCTATCACGGGCTGGTGTACCACGAAGCGCTGGGCAATCTGGCCTATATCCTCAAGATGCGGATCACTCTCTTGCGGGATATGGGGCCGGCCCTCTCCCCTTTCAACAGCTTTCTCTTTCTCCAGGGGCTGGAAACCCTCCATGTGCGCATGCCCCGTCATTGCGAGAACGCCCTGAAAGTCGCCCAGTTCCTCGAGTCCCATCCGGCGGTGGCCTGGGTCAATTACCCGGGCCTCCCCAGCCATGAGGACTACGAGCGGGCCCAGAAATACCTCCCCGCCGGCCAGGGGGCGATTCTCGGCTTCGGCATCCGAGGCGGTGCCGAAGCCGGTAAAAAATTCATCGACAACGTCCATCTGGCCAGCCACCTTGCCAACATCGGCGATGCGAAAACGCTGGTAATCCACCCGGCGACCACCACCCACCAGCAGTTGAGCGCCGAAGAACAGCTCAGCGCCGGGGTCACCCCGGACTACATCCGGGTTTCCGTGGGAATCGAAGACGTTGAAGACATTATCGCGGACCTCGATCAGGCTCTGCGCACCAGCCAGGGTTGAGCCTTTTCTTTCAATTAAGGTGAAAACAAAAGGGAGCCTCGGGCTCCCTTTTGTTTTCACCCGTGTTGCGAAATCCGCGCCCAAAATTGTTCCTCTCTGATGCGATATAACCATCCTCTCTCACCCCTCCCCTGATCTCCATCTTTTGCCCATTTCAGATTATTTCCTGATAAATCTTCAGATTCACGATCTTTTTACTCCATGAGCCTTTCGACTTCAAGGGGTTGGCAAGGGATTTGCCATTAGTTCAGTGACCTATTGAGCAGTCCCAATACGATCGTCCGGGGATATTTGAAATCGTCCCAAATTGCAAATATCAATTAAGGAAAGGAGAGCATCAGGTAGGCGTAAAAATGCGAATAGGTCAGCAAATTCTTTTTGAAGATTCCGGGAAATTATGGATTTTCAGATCGCCCGGAAAACTAAATGAACAATTTTACAAGGAGTCGTGCATTGAAAATCAAAAAAACAACCATTAGATATTTACTTCTATTGCTGGCATTTGCAACATTGCCATTCCTGACCGCCTGTGGGGGCGGCAACGGAGATGCGTCAGCTCAAGGAAAATCGTCGGTCACGCTGACAGCCGCGGACCCATATATCGTCGGAGCCATTTTTCAGGAAGTCGGCTCCGATGGCAACATTCTGCAACTGAGGTCGACCCCGTCGGATACAAACGGGCAATTTCATTTTTCCAAACCTCTAACTCTCGGCTCTACAGTGGAGATGATCCTCGGCTCCCAAGGAGAACATGCAGGGGCGCCCTATGAAGGGATCCTGAAAGTCAAAGTCCCTGAAAAAATCTCCGGTTCATTGACCGTCTCGCCGTTGACCACCCTTCTAGCCAATGGGGCGTCGCAAGATCAGATCCTTGAACTCCTCAAGAGTGCCGGGCTTAACGGGGTAACGGCTGCCGACTTGACTGCCGACCCCATGGCCGGTCTCGGCAGCCAGACCTCCGTCACAGACGATCAACTCCGAACCCTGCTCGCCAACATGGCCGCCAACGCATTTATGAGTTCAGAGAACAATTATAACGCCGGGGCCGATGCGCTGACCGATGCCGACAAAGCGGCCCTTTTCCGGGACCTGATCGCAGGAATTCGCACCGTCTTTAACCAACAGTCATTTTCCACGCTGGCTGCCTCGATTTCCACGCAAACAGGAACCCGGGTCACCGTGGGTGATGTCGCCAACACCATGGCCCACCTTGCCCAAACCGTCACCGATCAGGTGCGACAAGAGTTGAAAAGTCATCCTGATCAGCTGACGACCGATTATGTCGACAATCTCCTTCAGACAGCCTGGGCGCAGGCGCCCTCACTGGTCACGACCTTTCTCCAGGAGCGTCTCGGCCACAGCGGCGCCCAGTCCGGTACCGATTCCGGAACGGACGATGGCACCGGCAGCGCCACCACACCACCGGCCACGCTTGACGGCGCCACCCTCTACGCCGACAACTGCGCAACCTGTCATGGAGACCTGGCCGAAACGACCAAACCCGGCCGAACGGCCGCCGAGATTCAGACGGCCATCAACACGGTCAGCGCCATGCAATCCCTTTCCAGCCTGACCCCTGAGGAAATCCAGGCCATAGCAGCTGTCCTGCCAACGCCCCAGACCGGCGACTCCGGCTCTCCGATTGACGGAACCACCCTATACGTCACCGACTGCTCCAGCTGCCACGGCCCTTTGGCGACCAGCACCAAAGCCGGTGCCACCGCCGACCAGATCCAGAACGCCATCAACAACAACATTGGCGGGATGGGGGCTTTGTCGTCCTTGAGCGCCGATCAGATCCAGGCGATCGCCAGCGTCCTGCCGCCCGCTCCCACCACGGGCAGCGGCTCCACCGGCACCACGCAGCCTGCCGCGCCCGACGGCGCCACCCTCTACGCCGATAACTGTGCCGCCTGCCACGGCGCCCTGGCCAGCAGCGCCAAGGCCGGCGCCACCGCCGACCAGATCCAGAACGCCATCAGCACCGTCGGCGCCATGAGCTCCCTCTCCAACCTGACGAGCGCGGACATTCAGGCCATCGCCGATGCGTTGGCAACGGTGCCTTCAACCGGAAGCGGCAGCGGCTCCACCGGCACCACGCAGCCTGCCGCGCCCGACGGCGCCACCCTCTACGCCGATAACTGTGCCGCCTGCCACGGCGCCCTGGCCAGCAGCGCCAAGGCCGGCGCCACCGCCGACCAGATCCAGAACGCCATCAGCACCGTCGGCGCCATGAGCTCCCTCTCCAGCCTGACGAGCGCGGACATTCAGGCCATCGCCGATGCGCTGGCCACTTCTTCGTCTTCCGGAAGCGGCACAGCGACTGGAGGCGATACCACGCCCGCCTGCGGCTCCTGCCACGGACTGCCGCCGGATGGATCCACCGACCCCAATGTGGCCGGTGCCCACGCCGCCCACCAGACCCTGGCGGACGTCGGCACGAACTGCGATGTTTGTCACAGCGATCACATTCACCAGAACGGGGTCGTGGAAATCGGGATATCGTCCACTTTTGATGCCAAGAGCGGCATCGCCTCGGAAAACCCCGACGGTACGGCAACCTGTGTCAACGTCAGCTGCCACGGTGGGGAAACCACCCCCGATTGGTACACCGGTTCAATCGACGTAAGCACCCAGTGCAAATCATGCCACGCCTACGGCACCGCCCAATACAACAGTTATTCATCGGGCCAACACGGCGAACACAGCGGGAAGGCCTGCACTGTGTGCCACAGTGCCTCAAAGCTGAAGCAAAATCACTTCGGCCACCTCGCTACTTCACCGATGGAGGGCCCGGCGGCTGTGACCATCGGCGGCGCGGGAACCCTGGTCAGCAGTTACGACCCGACGACTCAGACCTGTACAAACTCCTGCCACGGGTCTCGCAACTGGACCGGAGGAGACGACTAATTGCTCTTTTTCATTGCCCTGTTGACCCGCTATGTTCATGGTGGTACATGGAAAAAATTCCACACATGTTCTCTTGGTACCCCGAAGGCTACGCAGAGTAAACCGCTTGAGGACAATCGATCCTTTAAAGGGCAGATTGCCTGCCCAACAGCGGACAAGGGGCCCTCTCCGATGGCCCCTGATGATTTTCTTCACTACCCCGGGTAAGGGCATCACAGGCGGGCTCACTGAGCCCGCCTTTTTCTTGCCCGGAAATTTCCCGACATGCTATAGTCGGCTGCCATGAAAAGTTCCGAGCCATTTCACATCGTTCTGATCGAACCTGAAATCCCCCCGAATACAGGCAATATCGCCCGTTTGTGCGGTGCCACCGGGACCATTCTCCACCTCGTAGGGAAACTCGGGTTCTCTCTCGAAGATCGATACCTGCGCCGGGCCGGACTCGACTACTGGGAGGCTGTGGACATACGGCACTGGCCGTCCCTGGAGGCGTTACAAGGCGCCTTTCCGGATCGGGGGTGGTGGTACACGTCAAAAACAGCCCGGATGTCCTATGCACAAGCCGACTTCCAGCCGGGCGACTTTCTGGTTTTCGGAAAAGAAACCCAGGGATTGCCCGAAAGTCTTCTGACCTCCCACGCCGACCGGGCTATCCGGATTCCCATTTTTTCACCCATCGTCCGCAGCCTCAACCTTTCGACCTCCGCTGGCATCGTGCTGTATGAGGCTTTGCGCCAGAACGACCGTTTGGCTGATCGATGAGAGCCCTGCCCCGCTGAGGTACCAACCCTTCCAGCCCCAAAAGATGCCCAATGAAGTCCCCTCCCTTTCCTTTATCGGGAAAAGCCATCACTACTTGTGACCACAAAACTTTCTTTCCCAAGCTTTCAGGAAACGCATCGAACATCCCGCTAGACCGAATTTTTGTTAAAATATATTTATTTATTTAAGGGCAGGGGGTAAAATACGATCCACAGGTTTTTCACCGCCTGCCAATTGCATTGTGCCGAATATTTGGCATATTTGAGAAGGTTCGGGCGCAAACCAGCCCCAAATCAGCTTTGCCAGAGGCGTTCTGCGGAGGGAAAGAATGTATATCAGTGAATCTCCGTTTCAATCCAATCGTTTCCAGCGCGTGGGCCAATCCTCGCTCAAGTATTCGCCCCGTGAACAAAATTCGTCCAAGATTCCTCCTGCTATTCCCGGGAAATTGACACAAAGTCTTGCGCGCGCCACAGACCATCTTTTAGCCCTGCAACATGCGAAGGGATATTGGGTTTTCGATCTGGAAGCGGACACGACGATCCCGTCGGAATATATCTTCCTTCAGCGTTTCAGAGGGGAAAAAATTGACCCCGATCGGCTCGAACGGTTGACAACCTACCTTCGTCGTCGTCAGCTTCCCGATGGCGGATGGCCCTTGTACGAAGGAGGAACCGCCGACATCAGCGCCTCGGTAAAAGCCTATTTCGCTCTCAAGCTGGCGGGCGAAAGCCCTTCCGCCACCCACATGATTAAGGCCCGCACCCTGATTCTCAGCCTGGGGGGAGCCGCCAAGGTCAATGTTTTCACACGGCTCACCCTGGCCCTTTTCGGACAGATCCCCTGGCGCACGGCCCCTGCCATGCCGATCGAGATCATGCTTCTTCCGAAGTGGTTCTTTTTTCATCTGGATAAGGTCTCCTACTGGTCCCGAACGGTCGTCGTCCCTCTGCTTATCCTCTATGCCAAACGTCCGGTATGTCCTCTCGCCCCCCAGGAGCAGTTACGTGAACTGTTTCTCGAGGAACCTGGAACACTTCGTCATCTCGATCGATACTCCTTGAAGGCCCCCTTCAAGAATATCTTTATCTTTCTGGACCGGCTCCTGAAACGAACCGAGCGTTTTTTTCCCGCGGGGCCCAGGAGAAAAGCCTTACGGCTGGCCGAAGAATGGACCTTGAAAAGAATGTCGGGCGAAGGAGGCATCGGCGCTATTTTCCCGGCCATGGCCAATGCCGTCATGGCCATGCAGGTTCTCGGATACCCGGAAGATCACCCGGAACTCGCCCGCGGCGTTCAAGCGCTGGAGGATCTCCTCCTCGACCGGGGAGAGGAAAGTCTCTGCCAACCCTGTGTCTCGCCGATATGGGATACCTGCCTAAGCCTTTCAGCGGCAATGGAAGCAGGGGTTTCACCGGACAGCGACGCCGCTGAATCCGCAGTGAAATGGCTTTTCGAAAAACAGATATTCGCTCGGGGCGATTGGGCCAACCGGGCTCCCGATCTGGAGCCGGGAGGGTGGGCCTTTCAATTCGAGAACACTTTTTATCCGGATATAGATGACACCCCGATGGTCCTCATGGCCCTGTTGCGGGCCGGGGTCTTTACCCAAAAGGTCGAATACAGGGAGAGGATCGCCAAGGCGGTCAACTGGGTTCTGGGGATGCAGAGTTCCGACGGCGGCTGGGGAGCCTTCGATATCGACAACCACTACCTTTACCTCAATCACATCCCGTTTGCCGACCATGGAGCCTTGCTCGATCCGAGCACTTCAGATGTGACGGCACGGTGCATCGAACTTCTGGCCATGCTCGGTTTCGATAAGAATTTCCTTCCAATCGCCCGAGCTCTCGCCTTTCTGCGAGAGGAGCAGGAAGAATTCGGCGGGTGGTTCGGCCGCTGGGGAGTGAATTACATCTACGGCACCTGGTCGGTCTTGGCCGCCCTCCACCAGGTCGGCGAGGATCCGTCCCAAACCTATATCCGCCGGGCCGTCAACTGGCTGAAGTCGGTACAGAATCCTGACGGCAGCTGGGGCGAAACGTGTTATACCTACAATGATCCGAGCCTGGCCGGTCAGGGCGTCGGCACACCGTCGCAGACCGCCTGGGCTCTGCTCGGGCTGATGGCGGCCGGAGAAGTTTATAGCCGAGCCGTTAAGCAGGGTATCCGCTACCTTCAAAACGCTCAAAACGCCCACGGGGGCTGGGACGAAAAACTCTTCACCGGCACCGGCTTCCCCAAGGTTTTTTATTTGCGCTATCATGGATACAGCCAGTATTTCCCCACCTGGGCACTCGGTGTCTACCGACGGCTCAGCACCGGCGGCAATACCTGCCAGGATGAAATGAAATTTCAACGCCCGGCTGATGTGTCTCTTCCCGCAGTCCGATAACATTTGCCATGGCAAAGATTCTTGGTTTGGTCATCGCCCTTCCCGCCGAAGCGAAGGCCGTCATAGGTAAAAAGCACTGGCGACGACAGGGGCGATGGCTGACCCACCGTCACGCACTTCCGTCGGGACATACCCTTCTGGTCATCCGCTCCGGGATAGGGCCGGAGAACGCCCTCTCCGCCGCGCGGTGGCTGGTCCGTCAAGGGGTTTGCACTCTCGGTATAACCGGCGTGTCAGGCGGTCTTCGGCCAGCCTTGAAACCAGGCGATCTGATTGTCGCCGATCAGGTTTGCCGTCACGAGGATGGCCCAGAGGACTGCTTCTGGCCTACGGCCGGCGAGTATGCCGACCTTCTCAGTCAACAATTGGCTGACAGCGGAAGGAGGGTTTTCAGGGGGCCGATCGCGACCGGCGCCACACCCGTGCAGAATTCGGCAGAAAAGCAGGCTCTTTTTTCAAAGAGTGGCTGTTTCGCCGTCGACATGGAAAGTGCCGCAGTCGCCTGCGCTGCGCGGGAAGCGGCCGTTCCCTTTTTTGCCCTGCGGGCCATCTGCGATCCTGTCGACCGCAGCCTTCCCGCGGATCTGGTCGATATCTTGAGCCATAACGGAGTTCTCCAGCCTACAGTCCTTCTCGGCAAGCTCTTGCGTCGTCCTCTTCTGGCCCTCGATCTGATACGACTGCGTCAAGATTTCGTGACAGCCCTCAAGGCACTCAAAAGCCCCTGGCAGGCTTCCTTGGAAGACACTCTGGCGGCCTGCCTGCCGGAGGATGAACAAACGGCGGCAATCTTCCACACAGACGCAGATTTCTTCATGAAAGGGGGATCCGCCTTCCCCGCGGACCCAGAGAGCGCATTACCGGCGCCAGCAGCCGAAAACGCACCGAAGAATTCGGAGCAAAGTCCTATTTCCGCTCCCAGCCGGGAGTCTGAACAACGTGGTCGGGTCAATGCCCCCCGCAAATGGCCCCAATAGAGCTGATAAAGGGTTCAAACCCTTCGAAATTCTTGATCCTCATAATTGATTCTGCCATAGTGGCTTCCTTGATGACGTCGCAAAAAGTCCGCCCTACGGCGTTACGGCGCTTTTTCAGGGGCCCGACCATCCTGATGGTGGCCTTCGCCCCTGAAAAACCACCAAGCCTTGTAGGACGAAATTTTTACTTAGTCATCCCATGAGTTTTGGCGAAAGCATCTTTCTTGCCGAATTGCATTTCTCATTGAGGGAGTCGCTCTATGAATCTGGATCATGTTAAAGGTCTTCAGCCGGAAGTGAAACGCATGCGATTGATTAAATTGGCATGTCCTGTCGTTTTAATCTCCATTCTTTTCGTACTGGGCTGGTCCAATCGGGCGGAAGCCTTTGCTGTCTATCCTTTTTACTCCCGGCACATGAGCCCCGTGACCCAGATTTTCGGGCTTCCCCCGGCCGAAGGTGGTACCCTCACGCCTTCCGGGCACCTGGAGGGACGGGTGGTTCTGGATATCGCCAATAACTTCAATAAAGGGAAGAATCCCAATGAAACCCTGAATTTTGACGGAGAGACCTACCGCACCACCCTCGCTCTTCGTTACGGTCTGAACAAGACGCTTGAAATCGGTCTGGATGTCCCCTATGTCGCCCACACCGGAGGAGTCTTCGACGGCTTCATCGAGGGGTTTCACAACGTCTTTCACTTTACCAACAAAAGCAGGAACGAGGTCAAAAACAACCAGCTCGATTATCAATACATTCGAAATGGGGTGACCCGCATCGATATCGAGAATTCGACTTCGGGCCTCGGCGACCTGATGATGTCACTGGGCGTCCGTCTCTATCGCGACGATGCGCCCAAAGGTCGCTCGGCGGCGCTACGTCTGGGGCTCAAACTTCCTACCGGCGACAGCGACCGTCTTCTGGGAAGCGGCAGTACTGATTTTTCCCTGGCTCTTGCCGGGACCGATCCCGCATCGCTATCCGCTTGGGACCTGACTCTTTTCGGGGAGATCGGCGGGGTCTGGATCAACAACAGCGAGGTTCTGGAGGACATGACCCGGCATCTCGTGGGGTTTGGTACTCTGGGATTCGGCTGGGCTCCCCTCACATGGATGGCCCTTAAGGCCCAGCTCGACGTTCATTCTCCGTTTTTTCGCGATACCCGGATAAATGCCCTGGGACCCTGGGCCACTCAGGTAGATGTCGGGTTTACCTTTGCCCTGGCGAAAAAGACATTTTTCGACCTGGGCATTTCGGAGCCGATTCTGGTGGAGACCGCTCCGGATGTCGATTTTCACCTGGCCCTGCGAAGGCGCTTTTAAGATCGGCGAATCGGACGGAGACAGAATTCCCGCCCATCCGGGAACTCGCTTATACCGGAACAGATAGGCCTCTATGGAAACGACCGCCCTTGTTCTCGCTCCTGACGATTTGGGACTCCTTCCGATATTCGGGGTTCCCGCCATTCGCCGCGCCGTCCTGATCCTTCGCCGACTAAAGGTGGACAGGATTCACGTATTCGGCCGAAGCGAAGATCTGAGGCCGCTTCTCGGTGACCTCCTTCCCGGCGACGCCTTCCAGCCCACGCTCGATCGGGGCGCCCTCGAAGAGGTATCAGCGCGCCTCAACCTGCCCGACAAGGGGCGAGTTCTGGCCTTGAAAGCCAACCTGGTTTTCGACCGGTTCGGCCTCGCCCGTTTTCTCAACGCAACCGAAGCCTCGGGAATCTCCGCCTATGTTTCCGAAGAAGGGGCGAAATCCTGCCAAATGCTGCTGGGGGAAAGCGCCGACATGCTGCCCCTCCTACCCTCCCTCTGGGAAGGCCGACCGGCAGCAGACCTGCCGGTCGGCGCCCGTAAACTGACCGGAGTGGCCGGGCTGCCGCACCTGCTGACCGAAGGGAGCGGTCAGGAGCGCCAGGCCGAAGGCAAACTGGTGGCATCCCTCGCCTTCCAGTCCCCCGATGACGGTTTTCTCGCCCGTCACGTCGACCGGAGAATTTCCCGTTTCATCAGCGGGCGGCTGGCCAGGCGGCGGGTTTCACCCAACTGGATCACCCTTGGCGGGGTTGCCATCGGTTCAAGCGGTGCGTTTCTGTTGTCGCGACCGGAATACGGCTCCCATCTGGCTGGGGCGCTGCTGTTTTTGTTATGCGTCATCGTCGATGGCGTGGATGGCGAGGTGGCCCGCCTGAAACTGATGGAGTCGGTTTTCGGCCATTATCTGGATGTGACCACCGATAATCTGGTGCACTTCGCGGTTTTTGTCGGGATCGCTTTCGGACTTTTCCGCGCGTCGGGTGACCCCCTGTACCTGCACGCCCTATGGTGGATGCTGGGAGGTTTTCTCCTGTGCCTTATCGCCGTGTACCAGTGCATCCTGCGCCGCACGCCCGAGGCTCTCGCCCAATCTCCTCGGCTTGTTCGCCTGCTGGCCCTGCTCAGCAATCGGGATTTTGCCTATCTGGTGGTGTTCCTGGCGCTGTTTAACCGCCTCGGATGGTTTCTGCTGGGGGCGGCGGCCGGAACCTATCTTTTCGCCACAATTCTCTGGGGCCTCAGCCTTTACGAAAGTCGGGCCGCAATATCTTCCGAGGCCTCATGACCAGCAAGGCCAGAATACTGATCGTCACCGGCGACGACTTCGGATTCTCGCCGTTCATCAACGCCGCCGTTATTCAGGCCCATCGGCAAGGCATCCTCACCAGCGCCAGCCTCATGGTCAACGGCGGCGCTTTCGAAGAAGCGGTGTCCCTCGCCCGGCAACATCCGACCCTCGAAGTGGGCATCCATATCAGCCTGGTCCGCAGCCGAAGCACCCTTCCTCGGCAGGAGCTCCCGAACCTTGTCGATGCCGGGGGGTGGCTTCCCGAAAATCCCGTTGCCGCCGGCTTCCGGTTTTATTTCAGCCGCCCTCAGCGGCTGCAGCTTGAAAGAGAGATCGAGGCGCAGATCCAAAAGTTCCTCGATACCGGGCTGACACCCACCCATCTCGACGGGCATCTCCATTTCCACGTCCATCCCGCCGTGGTGAACAACCTTCTGCCTCTGATGGAGAAATATGCCATCCCCTCCTTTCGGCTTCCCCTTGAAGATCTGGCCGTCAACTGTCGGATCGATCCGGGACGGCTTCTTCACAAAACGTTTCACTCTCTGGTGTATTCCCGGCTGAGCGCCCGGGCGCTGAAGAAATTACAGGGGAAAGGATTTTCTCATCCTGACCGTTTTTACGGTCTTCTGGCCAGCGGGCGCCTGGATGAAGCTTACCTGCTGGCGCTCCTCGATCATCTCGAGCCAGGCGTCACTGAAATCGGTACCCACCCGGCACTCTCTGCTCCCGCGGAACTGGCCCGCTGGGCTTCGGGCTACCGCTTTGAGGAGGAACTAAGGGCGCTTTGCAGCCCGCGGGTACGAGAGAAGCTGCAGGAAAGGGGGATCGTTCTGGGAGGGTATCGGGCGCTGCAGGTCGGCTGAAGAGGATACGGGCGCGAAACGTTACCACCCCTGGAAGTTGCACAGCAGTTCACAGAGGATTTCCATCCGCTCGTGATCAAAATTGTAGGTCAGGCCGCAGACCGATTTGTAGCAATCGATACGCGCCGCCAGCTCTTCACCCCAGGCGGGATCGTAAAAACTTACCATCGCCGCCAGAAACTGCTCCTCTCCGCCACTCTCCTTGGCGAATACCGCCTCCACTTTTTCCCGTATCGGCTGTAACGCGTCGCGGTCACGGGCGGTCTTAAGCGAACCCGGCCCGAAGAGGTGCGGGCCGAGAAACGCCACCCCACGTTTCCAGGCACGCAGGAAGCGCTCCGTTTTTTCCGGCGACTGTTCCATAACGTTCAGGACGTTGTCCTTGTGCATGCCCGCCACCTCCGCACGTCGATCCGAAACATCGCGGGTCCAAAAAAACGAGGATATTGAACCACCGACCGAAGCTCTCCAGGAAAAAGATAACAGAGCGCTTGCATTTTTTGCCGGTGAGGTGCAAATTTAGCGAATGACTTCTGCCACCTCTTCCGCCCCCCCGCCACCCAACCGTACGCGCCAGGGAGTCCTTTTCGGCCTGAGTGCTTACCTGGTCTGGGGCTGTTTCCCTCTTTTTTTCAAGGCCCTGGCCGGTGCGGGATCGGTGGAAATCGTCGCTCACCGGGTATGCTGGGCGTTGCTGTTTCTCAGCCTGACGGTGACCCTGCGCGGTCAGCTCGGTGCGGTCCTTCGCACCCTGAAAGACCGGACCCTGCTCCTGACCCTGTGCGGATCGACCCTGCTGATCGGGGTCAACTGGTTGACCTTCGTCTATGCCGTTGAAAACGGCGAGGTGCTCCAATCGAGTCTCGGGTACTTTCTCAATCCGCTGGTCAGCGTGCTGCTGGGTTTTCTTTTTCTGGGCGAGCGGCTGAACGGCCGGCAGAAGATCAGCGTGCTGTGCGCGATCCTCGGCGTGACAACCCTGACCATCTACCTGGGGAAAGTTCCCTGGATCGCCCTGACTCTCGCCTGCTCCTTCGGGCTCTACGGCTTGCTGCGCAAAATCGCCCGGATCGAGGCCCTGGTCGGGCAGACCGTGGAAGCCCTGTTGCTCGCTCCCCTGGGTCTCGCCTACCTTCTCTACTTGTCTCACCAGGGAAACAGCTCATTTCTCACCGGTTCCCTGCGTTTCGACCTGCTGCTACCCCTGTCCGGCCTGGTCACGGCCATTCCCCTGCTGTTGTTCGTCGGCGCCGCCCGTCGACTTCGCCTGGCGACGGTCGGATTCATGCAGTATATCACCCCGAGTCTTCACTTTGTCTGGGCCGTCGGGCTCTTTCACGAACCGTTTTCCCGGATCCATCTGCTCAGTTTCATCATGATCTGGGTGGGGCTGGCGATCTATTCGGCGGATGCCCTCCTGCAGGGGCGGCGGAACCGGCGAAAACCGGGATCCCGGGGTTAGCTCTTCCCGGCGCCTTCCACCTCCCGAATCAATCCGCCTGCGTGCGTCCTAATTCAACCATTCTTCCCCCGGCCAGAACATAAAAACGCCGCTGTCTCCATTGCACGGTATTCCGGAGAAGGCTAAGCGCCCAGATCAGGGTGTTGAGCAGGTCGTTGAACGGGATGAGCCAGAAATACCGGCCGATTTCCCGGTTTCTGAAAAAACGCCGATTGAGCCAATGGGAGGAGACGATCCGCAGACCGCAAACGATGAGAAAATAGAAGAGGGCATGGAGGGAGAAGCGGGTTGCGACAAGCAGGAGAAGAGAGAGAGAGGTTGCGTGGGTGACGATGGAGGCATAATACCCGCCAGGTCGGCAGACCCGCTGGGTGACGGCCCAGCGCAACTGATGTCGCAAGTAGTCTTTGAACCGCAGCCGTCCACACACATCGTCGACCAGCACGGGAGCGAGTTCCACCCGAAGCCCGGCCCGATGGGTCCGATAGCCCATCTGGTAATCGTCGGCCAGATAGTCTGCCAGGGTTTCGAGTCCGCCGAAACAGTTGAGAACCTCTTTGCTGGTACATATGGTGGCGCCGAATGCATAAGAGAGGCCTTCGGTCTTTCGAGAGACGGCAACGCTCGGCACGAATCCTGTCTGCAAAGTCAGGGCGTGAAGAGCGGCAGGGAGGGTGTGGAGGTTTACACTTCGATAGAGGCAGGTCACGAGACCGACCTTCTCCGGCAGAAAGGCCGAGGCCACCTCTCTAAGATAGTCCGGAGCGGCCCGCATATCGCTGTCGTTGAATACCAGCAGCTCGTAGCGAGCCTCTCGCACGGCGCCGACCAGATTGCCGACCTTGTAGTTGGGGCCCCGGTTCTCATGGACGATCCGCCACCGAATGTTTCGCGCGGGGAACTCCCTCCGTAGCTCCTCAAGCAGCGGCAGAACCGGGTCCTTCGGATCGGCGAGGGCGAAGACAATCTCATATTCCGGATAGTCCTGGGTACAGAAACTGAGAAAATTTTCCCGGGTTTGCTCTTCGATTCCGGCGACCGGCTTGATGATGGAAACCGGCGGCAGGATCGATTCCGGCACTCGCCCATCCAACCTGTCGGAGGGGAAGAGCCGAAGCGTGCAGTAAAAGGAATACAGCAGGTAGGCTAGCGCAACCCCGTTCAGACCACCCAGGAGTATAAGTAAAAGATCCATAAGGCCCGCGATCTCTCTTAGGATTCTTTCTTGATCGCCCGCTGCTGCAACCGCATCTTGTCCATCAGGCTCTGGAAGGATTGCCGTTGAATCACACGGGCAAATGTATTGCGGTAATTCTCCACGATACTGACCCCGTCTATCGTCACGTCTGTCACCAGCCACCCTTTTTGGGCTGAAGCCAGACGGTAGTTCACCGGGATCTCCTCGTCACTTCGGTAAATAGTTGTTTTGACTTCTGCGGTCTTGCCATGGATCGTTTCCTGCTGATAGCTGATTTTTTCCCGATGGAGAAAATTCAGCACCAGACGGGTATAAGAGTCGCCGAAAAGCACCTGGAAAACATCTTCAAATTCGCTCCGCTGTTTCCCGGAGAGTTTTTCCCACTGCTTGCCGAGGGCCTCTTTCGCCATGGACTGGAAATTGAAATTATCCAGGATCACTTTCTGGATCGCCTCCCGGCGCTGTTCGCGATGAGCGTCTCCCTGCAGGGCAGGGTCGTTCTGAATCGCCATGACCTTGTTGAGCATGCCGTGAACCCGGTTCGTCGGCGCAGCAGCCCAAACGCCGGAGCACGGCAGGGTAAGGAGGGTGACGGTGGTCAGAATCAGAACGAGAATCAGTTTTTTCATAAAATCTCCGATAGTTCATCATCCTTTGGATCCGCCCTTCGGGGGGCGGTTGGACGATTTGCGAGGAAAATGGATCAGCAGTTGCATCAATGCCGGGAGAAAAATAACCGCCGCAGCGAGGATACTCAGGCTGCCGATCATCGCCAGCAGTCCCAGGCTGTGAATCCCGCGATGGTGCGATATGGTCAGGCTGCCAAAACCGATGGTGGTGGTCAAACCGGCGAGGATGACGCCCTTGGCGGTACTGTACGGCAGAGAGATGTTCTGCTCCGCCGGGTCTCCCTGCCGCCAGCGTTGCACGAGAATGATACCATATTCTACTCCGGCACCGACAACCAGAGGGAGGAAGAGGCTGTTGGCCAGGTTGAAATTGATGCCGAACAGTTTCATCAGTCCCAGGGTCAGGATGGTGCCGACCACCAGCGGCACCATGGCGAAAAAGACATCCGACATTCGCCGAAAGGTAATGACCAGCAGAACGACGATAAAAACAACCGCAAACACCGCAGCCTTGAGGCACGCATTGCGAAATGCCTGGGTAAAGATGTAAAGCGTTACCGGATCACCGATGGCATCTGCGTCAACGGAGCGCAGATCCTTGACGAACTTGCCGAGCAAGTCGGGCTGCCAGATGTTGCGTGCCGGGAAAATCCGGATGAGAAAAAGTCCTTCATGGGTAATAAAACGCGCCCGTATCGACTCCGGCAAGTCGTTCACCGCCATCGGCCGGGCGTTCATGTTCTGGCGCAGAATATGGAATTTATCAGAAAGATCCCCCATCAAGGCCTTTTGAAAGGAATTCAGGGAGGCCTCCAGTTGCGCCTGTCTTTTTGTTCGAAAACGGTCCTGCAACTGCGCGATGAGGCCGCGCACCTGGGTCATTTGTGACTCAAGGGGTTTGTTCTCCCCCCACTCGGCCCCGCTCGATTTCAACATTTTGAAACGAATTCGGCCGAGGGTGTCCCCCAACGCGTCGATAGCGACTCCCCCCTTGGCCGGGGCGAAGGAGCCGATCCCCGAGATCAGCGGCTGCAGGCCCTGCAGGAAGTCAATTTTCGACTTCTGGTTGTTCGGCAGGAAGCTGGCGATACTCTTAATTTCGGCCACCGCCGGAAAGGTCTTCAGTTTTGCGGTTTCCGACCGAACCTCTTCGAGCGAGTGAGCCAGAATCGCGCCGTACAGGCTGGAATTCTTCGTTCCCTGAATGAGCTTTCGCTCCCAGACAACCGATTCGGCATTCGGCGCCTGCAGGTTGAGCATGTTCAGATCGAACTTCACGTGCAGGGCTCCCCAGGCCGAAAATCCCAGGGCGACGATAAAGGGAAGGATCAGCAGCCTCGCTCGGCGGTTGTTGAGCCTCAACAGATATCGGGTGCCGCCGGGGCTGGCCAGGGGGTTGTGAACCCGTGCTCTTTTCCCGGGGCGATCGAAGACCAGGGTCAGCGCAGGCAGCACACAGATGGTGGTGACCGTCGTCATGAGCATCCCCATGAAGGTGATGATGCCCAGTTCGGCAAGTCCCCGAAAGCCGGTAAGGACCAGCGGAAAAAAGGAAAATGCGGCGGTAATTCCCGCCATGAGAATGCCGGGGCCCAGCAGCAGCATGGTAACCCGAATCGTTTCCCTCTTGTCGGTGTGGCGCTCTTCTTCCTCCTGGTAGCGGGCAAACCAGTGGATGCCGTAATCGATGCCGAGCCCCAGCAACAGGGGAGCAAACGTCACCGAGAGGATATTGAGGTGGCCGACTACCAGGGTCGTCAGGCCGAAGGTCCACGACAGGGCGATCACCAGTTCGGTGATCTCCAGCAGAGGTCGCCGGAAGCCCCGCCAGAAAAGGGTCAGGAGCAGCGTCAGGCCGAGCAGAGACAGCCCGGTGGCGAGACTCATATCGCGTAGCGCCGCGCCCATCTCATCGGCATCGAGGGCCGCCTGGCCCGTGACCCCCACCTGAATGTCGGGAAAGCCCGATTTCACCTGATCGATGGTCGATCGCAAATGCCCCAGGGAGTCTGCCGCGCCGGCGAAGCCGCTGGTTTGCTGCGGGGTGACAAAGAGCAGCAGGTAGCGGTGGTGGTCGGACCAGAAATAGCCCTCCTGCCCCTCCCCGCCCGGCTCTCCGGAGGAGAAAAAGGATTTCCAGGGGGAAACGAAGTGGCGGTTTCCATCCACCCAGCGGCGCATCTCCGTCAGGGTGTTGATCAGAAAATTGAGATTGAGCGGCTTCTCCGCAGTGCCGGTGGCGGGTTTTTCAAGAAAACCGGTGAACAGTTCGCCCACCATTTTCTCTGTCATTTCATGGTTGATGGCAGCGAAAAAGGTGTTCAGATCGGGCGAACGGTTGAGCTGCTGCAGGAGTTGCCGGTGCTCGCTCAGATTGTCGCGGAACTGTTCCAGATCCTTATGGTCGAGATACAACAGCGACCAGGGACGAAACTTGTCCGGATTCACCCGGTAGAAGACCTGCTCGAAATAGTCCCGGTCGGAACCCAGGCGGGGCACCAAAGCATGCAGAAAAGCGAGCGACCGGCTATCCTTCGGGCCCTGGATCACGACCACGAAGCGGTCGAGCTTATCGATGGAGGAAATTTTTTCCGACAGTTTAACCAACCGGTTTTCCGGGGAAATCAGATCCATCTGACTGGTCAGAAATTCGAGGTTGTGGACCGTGTAGCCGATGGACAAAACCGCCAGGAGCAGGGCAACGAGAATGGTGCGCCAGGGATGGGCGCTTTGAATCATTAAAATTCGATGGAATACTTTCTGGTAAAAAGGCATGCCCGGTTACTCTGGTTGGCTGTTGAAATTGCCCGCCGCGTAATTCAGTTGGGCGAGGGACAGCTTGTAATTGAAGACGGCCTGCAGGTACTGGCCCTGATTATGACCGTATTTTTCGATGCCGGTGAGCATGTCCTGGGCGTTGCCGACCCCCATGTCGAAATCGGTCATCGCCGAAACGATCCACTTGCGCGAAGCGATCGCCGCCCGATGATAGGTTTCGGCGGATTTTTTCCATTCGAGGAGTTCCTGGTAGTACTGCGTCACCTGGATCGGGATGTTCATTTCGGCGTTATTTTTCATGTTCACCAGGGTGTTGTACTCCGCCTGCGACTTTTCTATCCGTGCACTGCTGATGCCGAAATCCCAGTTCCATTTCATCCCGGCGACCACGCCGGCATAAGCGTGGTTGAACTGGTCGAAGATGTAGGGATTGTCGAGATGGTCGCGCCCGGGCGCCCCGGCCAGAGATCCTTTCAGGGCGGCGAAAATCGTCGGCAAGCGGTCGCTTCTGGCCGCTTTGATCTGGGCCTTTTGGGCGGAGAGGGCGTCTTTGAGCTGCCTGATTTCGGGACGATGTTCCAAGGCCCTGCGGATGTAAATCTTCTGGTCAGGCAAAGAGCGCCCCTCGATTTTCAGCTTCGAAGCCGCCGGTTTGAAGGCTTGATCGGGGGGCAGTTGCAAAAGGGACTGCAAGGCGAAGTGGGCCACCCTCTTGCCCTTTTCCGCTTCCGCTCGCGATCGCAGGGTGTCGGCCTCGAAGGCATCGATCCGATAAAGATCGCTCTCGGTGACGTTAACCGAGCCCAGATCCAGAAGCCTGGAGATTCGCCGGCGGGCGTCTTTGAAAAAATCCATGGCATCGCCGGTCGCCTGCACCCCCATCCTCGCCAGAACCAGGGCGTAATAGAGCCGCTTCACCCGTAAAGCGATTTCGTTTCGCTTCGATTCGATTTGCAGGGTGGCGGCCTCATACCCCTTGCGCGCCGCTTCTTCGCGATGGGAGAGTTTGCCGAAGGTGTACAGAGGCTGGCTCAAGGTAAAATCGAGCATCCCGAAGATGCCGATGCTGTTGAAGCTGAGGCCGGGGGACGGATCGTGAATCCGGTTGTTGAGAATAATCGGTTCTTTGGCATCGTTCACCGGCCCGGCGACGGCCGTCATGTCGAACTGGGGATAATACGCCGCCTCTACCTGCTTGAGATCGCTTCTGGCCACGGCGGCCCCGCTTTCGGCAGCCCGAATTTCGGGATTGTTGGCGCAGGCCATAGCGATCATCTGGGGTAACGTCAGAACCAGGGTGCCCTGCTCCTGCTGATCCGCATGAACGTACCCCGCCACCAAAACGATCAGCGCGGCAAACCACCACTTCATGGGGCCCCGTCCTTTCCGGAATAAACCTGAACATTTCATTATGGCCCTTCTCGCAGCTGTAGGTCAGTGGCCCTCTCGGGCCGTTTCGGTTTGAGGAACGACTTTATTCTTTCGGCCGCCGACGAACCCCAGATAAATGACGAGACCGATGAGTGCCCAGAAAATCTGTTCAACCCTGAGGGCGACGCCGAAGGTCAGACCGAGCGCCGAAGTGAGCCCGAAGATCCGAAAAACCATCACGCGGGTGGCTTCCAGAACGCCGATATCCAGAGGGATTGCGAAAGCGACCAGGTCGACCAGGGTTCCCAGACACCAGATTCCGGCGGCCAGCAACAGATGAGAGTGACCGGTCATCAGATATAAAAAATACCAACTCTGCAAAACGCCACAAGCCAGCCCCCCGACGTGCCAGAGAATGGAGAGGGGCAGGTCCCAGGGCTGGTTTCGGTAGAACACCTTCAATGCCAGGTCTACCTGAGTGATATGATCTCCGGCCTTCGCCATGGTCCGGCCCCCGACTTTGCGGGCGACCAGCCAGCGCACCACCGCGCCTAGCTTCCCGTATTTCTGAACCAGGAGGAAACCACCGATCCCGGCCGCCAGCAGAACACTTCCAGCCAGGACGCCGACCCAGACTCCCGTGGGGAGGGAGACCCCGAGGAAAAGAACGATGACGATGGAACCGGTGGAGGCTAGAGCTACCTGAGCAAGGGAGTAAGAGAGTTTATCGACGATCACCCCCGTGGCAGCATCGGCGCTTCGAAAATGATCGAACAAGAGGGCACTTTTGGTCACCTCCCCCCCTAAAGAGGCGGTCGGCGTCAGATAGTTGATCGAGGACCCCGCCATGCGAATGCCGAAAACCCGCCAGAAAGACAACTTCCGGTGGGGGCCGGAGAGACAGCGTCGCCACCCCATCGTATGAAAGATCGCCGCCACGCCTTCGATCAGAACGAGGGGGACCAGCCCCCATCCCAGAACAGCGAAGTCCCTCACCAATGAATCGAGCCCAATCGACCAGATCAGCCCTGCCAACAGAGCCGCGCCGATAAGGAGAGTCACCAAATGAAATCGTTTCATCTTGTCTTTGTAACCTACTTCTTTTCAAATGGGGATGGGAACTTTTGCGTTCTGAAGGCCGGCCCCATGGGCCCGATAGGCCAAATCGACTATTCGGGCGCAGAAACCGGCTTCTTTCAGATTGGTTCCCCGAACCGTCCTATCGGTGATCTCGCGAAGAAAGGCGTCACGCACCGGTCTCATCCATTCCAGATGATGCGACCCGGCCGAAAGGGCTTCCGCAAAATCAAAACGACCGGAGGCGGCTCCGTGAGGCATCAGCAGCAAATGATCGTCGTTGATCAGGAGAGCGCCCCTCTCTCCTTGAATTTTCCCGAGATTCTTCCTCGCGTCGGCTCTCCAGGTTAAAGAGAGCTTGGCTTCGGCCCCGGGATAGCAAATTCCTAAATCCACTTCGTCTTCAACCTCTTTCGCCCCGCGAGTTCCTAAACCCATCTTAACAGAAATCGACTCCGGATACTGCCCGATCAGGGCTGCAATCAGATACAGATTGTGCCAACCGTGATCGAGAAGGATGCCGCCGCCGGCGATCTCGGGCCGGCTTCGCCAGTCGGATGCGCCGCCTCCGGATGAGGTCGTGCGCTGCACCTCGAGAGAAACCGATCGGATTCTCCCGAGGTGTCCCTCGCGAACAAGGGTCAGGGTACGGTCCCATAAGGGCGCATATTTCCAGTTATTGACGGAAAATACCACCGTTCCGCTTGCACGGCAGGCCAGACAGACCCGTTCGAAATCCTCCCAGGCGGTCACCAACGGTTTTTCGCAAAACACGTGAAGTCCGCCCCGACAGGCCCCCAGGATGGTTTCGGCATGCATCCCGGGAGGCGTGCAGATGTCGACGAAATCGATCGAGCTCTTCCCCTGCAGCGCCTCGAGGCCCGGATACACCGGGATTTCCGGTAGATAATCGGCGACAAGGCGGGCCCGATCCGGATGCGGCTCGATAACCGCTTCAATACGAAAATCGGGGTTGTCCCGCCAGATCGGCAGATGGGCGCGAATCGCCACGTTGCCGAAGCCGACCAGTGCCCCACGCAGGGGCTTTCCGGGGAGACCTAGCTCTTTAGACATTATTCA
>CAWANI010000027.1:0-251681 GCA_963783365.1 uncultured delta proteobacterium
GAATGTATTGCTCGTGCGCGGCGCTCTGAAAAAGGTCGGGGACGATCTCAACGGCCTTCTGGCCCAGATTCGAACCGCCGGGGAACAGATCGACGTCGGCGCGTCCAACATTTCGGACGCCGCCCAGTCTCTGTCACAGGGAGCGACCGAATCGGCCGCTTCAATGGAGGAGATTTCCGCCTCGGTCAACACTATTTCCAAACAGACCCAGGACAATGCCGAAAGCGCCAAATTGGCCAACCAACTCTCCAGTGAGGCAAAGGTTGCGGCTGAAAACGGAGCCAGCCAGATGGAGGAGATGAGCGCCGCAATGGCGGAAATCCACGCGGCCGGGGGCAATATATCCAAGATCATCGGGGCGATTGAGGAAATCGCCTTTCAAACCAATCTGCTGGCACTCAACGCCGCCGTTGAGGCCGCCCGGGCCGGACAGCACGGGAAAGGATTCGCGGTGGTCGCCGAGGAAGTCCGAAACCTTGCCGGCCGCAGCGCCAGCGCCGCCAGGGAAACCGCCGACCTGATTCTGGCCACGGTGGCCAAGACCGAGCGCGGAACAGAAATCGCCGGCCGCACCGCCAAGGCGTTGTCGGATATCCTCGGCCGTATTTCCAAGACCAGCGACCTGGTGGCCGAAATCGCCGCATCTTCCAGTGAGCAGGCTCAGGGGATCGGGCAGATTTCTACCGGACTGGACCAGATCGAACAGGTGACCCAGACCAACACCGCTAACAGTGAAGAAAGCGCTGCTGCGGCGCAGGAGCTGGCCAACCAGGCGACGCGACTGCGGGACCTGCTGGCCCGGTTCCGCCTGCGCGAAGGAGAGGACGAGTTCCTTCATTCGATTGCCGACGAGGGAAAGATCTCCCCCTTGCCCTTGCCGAAGCCGCTCCGAGAGTGCACGGGGAAAGCCGGCGGAGCGGAAATCCGTAGCGGGGCCTTGGCGTGCCTGGAAAAGGCGTTTGAGCCAGCGGTCGCAAGTGCCCCTAAGAGAAAGACCTTTCTTACCGTCCGTTCGCTGTGTCCGAGGAAGGGCAAAGCGAACGGGCCTGCAAGAATCGAAAACCGGTTCCAAATCCGGGAGATACAATTTTTACCGAATCTTCGCGGCGCTCTCTGAGGTGACGGAAAATGATTTTGAGGCTGTCCTGGATTTCTGAAAGCGTCTGGGACAGCCTCTTTGGTTTTATGGAAGGAAAAGGTCCCGCCGGACTGCCCGGCCGGAAAACTTGCAATGAGAAAGGGGCCTGGAAGCTGTGGGTGGGGTGCGATGACGGTGGCCGCTCAGGAACAGGGCGGCCAGTCCGTCTACCAGGAAGGTGCCGCGCCAGGAAGCCGGGCTAGCGCCAACTCGGCCCGGGTCGGAGCCGCGAGATGAACGCCAGGCTCGGTGCCAGCTCGTGGATGCCGATGGGAGGTAGAACCCGGTCGTCAGGCCGATGGCCAGAATGCTGAGATGTGGCTGCCAGAGGGTGCCGGCCCGGGAGGTGCCGACCAGCGCCACACCAAGGAGCAGGGTCGAGCCGATGATGACCTGGCGGTGGGTTTGTCCGGCCGGCCAGCAGCAGGGCGCCGAACATCCCGGTCAGAAAACCTGTGGTGATCAGTAAAAAGACCAGATCCGTTTAGGCGTAGGAGATGGCAAAGGTATCCTCGATCGTCGGCCAGAGAGAAGAGGGGAGAAACTGCGCGGTGAGAAAGAGCACCGAGATCAATTCTTCCCACTCGAAAGTCGAAGGAGGCATGGCCGCCCGGTTTCGCTCAGTTGCCGACGACGGTGATGGGGTCTCCGCGGAGACGGTGCCCCCCGACTTGATGACCGCGAAGACCCCTTCCTTGGGCATGACGCAATCGCCAGCCTGGTGATAGATGGCGCAGCGATTGTGACACTCCTTGCCGATCTGGGTGATCTCCAGCAGGATGGTTTGGCCGATTCGCAGCCTGCTGCCGATCGGCAGGGACATGAGATCGACCCCTTCGGTGGTGAGATTTTCGGCAAAATCTCCGGCACCGACCTTAAGCCCCATGGCGACCATTTTGTCGATGCTCTCCTGGGCGAGGAGACTGAGCTGGCGGTGGCCGCCGCCAGCGTGCGCGTCGTTTTTCAGTCCCCAGTTGGAAAGCAGTTCCCCCTGGGCGATGTTTCGTTTCCTCTCGCCTTTGTTCTGGCTAAGACAAACGGCCAAGATCTGTCCACGTTTCATTGTCATTACCTCGGAATGGGCTGAAGGCCCGACGGTGGCCGGAGGGTCGGAGCCGGGCATCAACAGGTGGGATGATCAGCGTGCGTTCTTTATCATGTTCTTGGCAATGATCGTCTGCTGGATCTGACTGGTGCCTTCGAAGATCCGGAACAGGCGCATGTCGCGGAAGAACCTCTCCACCGCATATTCGCGGGTATAACCGTAGCCTCCGTGGATCTGCACTCCCTTGTCGGCGACCCGACAGACCATTTCGGATGAGAAAAGCTTGGCGCAGGAGGCCTCGAGGCTGATGTTTTTCTTCAAGTCGTACTTGCGGGCGGCGTCGAGGACCATGCAGCGGGCGGCATAGGCTTCGGCCTTGCAGTCGGCAAGCATCGCCTGGATCATCTGAAACTCGCCGATTGCCCTGCCGAACTGCTTGCGGTCGAGGGCATAGTTGAGGGCTTCATCGATGATCCGTTCAGCCGCACCGACGCAGACTGCCGCGATGTGGGTGCGGGACTTGTCGAGGATTTTCATGGCGGTTTTAAATCCCTGGCCTTCCAGGCCGCCGATCAGGGCCGAGGCGGGAACCCGACAATCCTCGAAGATTACGTCACAGACGTGGCCTCCCCACTGCCCCATCTTCTTCTCATGTTTCCCGAGGGACAGTCCTGGGGTGTCGGCATCAACCAAAAAGCCGCTGACCCCCTTTGCTCCTTTTTCACTTGGGATTGGTACGGGCAAAAACGGTGAAGAGCCCGGCTTCGGGGGCGTTGGTAATGAACCGTTTGGTTCCGTTTAGTACAAAATGGTCGCTGTTCCTGACCGCCGAGGTTCTCAGGGAGCCGGCATCGGAGCCCGACTCGGGTTCGGTCAGACAGAATGACGCGATGAGCTCGCCTGTGGCGAGGCGGGGCAGGTACTTTCTCTTCTGCTCATCGGTTCCGTCGAAAGTGATACCCAGAGAACCGATGCCGACATTGGTGCCGATGACTGAACGGAACGTCGGTGCGGCATGGCAGAGCTCGAAGATCACCAGCATCTCTTCTTCGAGGGTCAGGCCGAGTCCACCATATTCCTCCGGGATGGAAAGACCAAAGAGACCGAGCTCTCGCATTTCATCGACGATTTCCTCGGGGATGTGGTCGGTTTCCGAGACCTCTTCCTCGATCGGAATCAGCCGCTCCTTGACGAACCGCGCGACCGTCTCGAGCATGACATTTAGGGTTGTTTCATCATGGATCATGATCCTTCCTCCTTGAGCCGGTGGATTGGTAGTCCTTTTTTATGAAAAGGGAGCGGGCGGGACCTCTGGCGTCAACCTCCGCTCGCATTCATTGCATACGAAATTGTATGTAAAATGCAAGTTACAAAACTGTCACCTCCTTGTCAAGGAAATATTTCCCTCAGCTAATCGACAATAGACCGGCGTTACACAAATAGGAAAAGGCGATTCGGCCCCCCTTGGGGTAGTCAAAAGGAATCTCGACGGCTTCGGAAAAATATTCTTGACAAAGAGTGTTTTGGTCGATAGATTATTTTGCATGCAACATTGTATGCAATTGTAAATACAGATCTTGGTTTCGCCCGGTCGGGTTAGCGCATTCGTTCCAGGCTTTCCCGGGAAACAATTGGTAAAGAACTGGAGGTTGAACATGTCATCGGTATTGCTGGAGCATCCATTGGAAGGGGTGGCCCTACTCAAAATCAATCGCCCCGAGGCCAAAAACGCCCTTAACTCCGAGGTGCGGCAGGCGTTGGCCGAGCATTTCACCGCTCTAGGCGGGGATCCAGAGGTCCGATGCATTGTCCTGACCGGGGACGAGGCGGCCTTTGCCGCCGGCGCCGATTTGGGGGAGCTCGCCGGCAGTGGGCCTCTCGAGGTCATGTTGCGCCGGGTTCATTTTCTCTGGCAGGCCATCTCTCGATGCCCTAAACCGGTAATCGCGGCCGTTAACGGCTACGCCTGGGGAGGAGGTTGCGAGCTGGCCATGCACGCCGACATTATTATCGCCGGCGAGTCGGCCAGCTTCGCCCAGCCCGAGGTTAAGGTCGGAATCATGCCTGGCGCCGGAGGGACTCAGCGTCTGCTGCGGGCGGTTGGTAAGTACCAGACCATGAAGATGGTTCTCACTGGACAGCCGGTTTCCGGCCGTGACGCCTACGCCATGGGTTTGGCCAGTGAAGTTGTGCCGGATGCCGAAGTGCTGGACACCGCCCTGAAGATGGCCAAGCAGATCAGCAGGATGCCACCTTTGGCTGTGGAGCAGATGAAGGAGGTGGTGCAGGCGGGCGAGGACGCCCCGCTGGAGACTGCCCTGATGGTCGAGCGCAAGGCGTTTCAGCTGCTCTTCGCCACTGCAGATCAGAAAGAGGGGATGGCGGCCTTTTTCGAAAAACGCAAACCGACCTACACCGGGAGATAAGATTAAATGGATGCGAAACCTGACATGGAGAACCTGGTCCTCGGCATCGTCGGTGCCGGGGCCATGGGGCGGGGGATTGCCCAGATCGCGGCCCTGGCCGGCGTTCGCGTGCTCCTTTACGACAGCCGTCGGGAGGCGATTCCCGAGGCCATTCAGTTTGTCCAGAAGATGATCCGGCGGCTGGTGGAGAAGGGGAAGCTTGTTCCTGAGGAGGCCGAGGCGTCGATCGAGCGGCTGGAAGCGGCCGATGGAATTCGGGCCCTGGCGCCCTGCCAGGTGGTTGTCGAGGCGGTGATCGAGGATCTGCAGGTCAAACGGGACCTGTTCAGGGAGTTGGAGTCGGTCGTCTCTCCCCGGTGTCTGCTCGCCACCAATACATCCTCCCTGTCGGTCACCGCTATCGCCGCGGCCTGTGCGGAGCCGGGAAGGGTGGGAGGATTTCACTTTTTCAACCCGGTTCCCTTGATGAAGGTGGTCGAAGTCATTGACGGGTTGCTGACGGAAGAGTGGGTTGGCCGGACCCTGACCGAATTGGCCCGGCAGATGGGCCACGCCCCGGTTCGGGCGAAGGATACGCCGGGGTTCATCGTCAACCATGCCGGCCGGGGCTTCGTCACCGAGGCCTTCCGCCTGCTGGGAGAGTCGGTGGCCGAATTTTACGACATCGACCGGATTCTCCGGGAGGCGGCAGGCTTCCGCATGGGGCCCTTCGAGTTGATGGATCTGACGGGGCTGGATGTCACCCATCCGGTCATCGAATCGATCTATCATCAGTATTACCAGGAGCCGCGTTACCGTCCCTCGCCGATCGCCCAGCAGCGGGTAACGGGGGGGGTCCTCGGGCGGAAAACCGGTCGGGGATTTTACACCTACAGCGAGGGGCGGGCTGCGCCGACGCCGACGCCGGTGCCCGCCCTCCCGGAGGCCCGCCCCGCTTCGGTGTGGGTCAGCCCCGCCAATGGTGCGGCGCACGAGGCGATATGCGCTCTGGTGGCCCGCCTGGGCGCCAAGCTGGACCCCGGGGCCGTCCCCGGGGCGGAATGCCTCTGCGTGGTGGCGCCCCTCGGCGGCGATGCGACGACGGCGGCTCTCGCCGAGGGGCTCGATCCCTCGCGCACAGTGGCCCTCGATCCCCTGTTGGGCCTCGACAAGCGCCGCACCCTGATGCTAACCCCCTTGACCTCCCCGGCCAGCCGTGCCGCCGCCCATGGCCTTTTCGGCAGTGATGGGGTGCCTGTGTCGGTGATCCGCGACAGTGCCGGGTTTGTGGCCCAGCGGGTTGTCGCCACCATCGTCAATATCGGCTGTGACATGGCGCAGCAACGGGTCGCCACGCCGGAGGACATCGATCGGGCGGTGACCCTGGGCCTTGGCTATCCGCGGGGTCCGCTCGCCCTTGGCGACGCCCTCGGGGCGAAGCGGATTTTGACGATCCTGCAGAATATGTTCGCTTTTTACGGAGACCCCCGCTACCGGCCCAGCCCCTGGCTGACGCGCCGGGCAGGCCTCGGTGTATCCCTGTTGACCCCTGAACCTTAAAGGAAGGTGTTTTTATGCTTGACGCGTATATCTACGACGGCGTGCGCACGGCCTTCGGCCGCCATGGAGGCGTCCTGGCCCCGGTCCGCACCGACGATCTGGCGGCCGAAGTCATCAAGGCGCTGGTTGACCGCTCTCCCTTCGCCGCCGAACAGGTTGAGGATGTGATTTTCGGCTGTGCCAACCAGGCCGGCGAAGATAACCGCAACGTCGCCCGTCATGCCTCGCTGGTCGCCGGCCTGCCCGTCTCGGTTCCCGGTCAGACCGTCAACCGTCTCTGCGCCAGCGGCCTGGCGGCGGTCCTCGACTCGGCCCGAGCCATTACCTGCGGCGAAGGGGACCTTTTCCTGACCGGTGGGGTGGAGAGCATGACCCGCGCTCCCTTTGTCCTGGGCAAGTCTCCCGCCGCCTTCAGCCGCCGGGCCGAGATGTACGATACGACCATCGGCACCCGTTTTCCCAACCCGAAACTGGATGCCACCCACGGTAACTGGGCGATGCCGGAGACGGCGGAAAACGTCGCCAAGGAATTCTCCATCAGCCGCGAAGAGGCGGATCGGTTTGCCGCCTGGTCCCAGGCCAAATACGCCGCGGCCAAGGCCGATGGGTTCTACCGGGAGGAGATCCTGCCGTTGAGCGTCCCCACCGGCCGGAAGACTCCCCCGCGGATCGTCGATGAAGACGAACACCCCCGCCCCGGCTCCGATATGGCCGCCCTGGCTAAGCTCAAGCCCCTCTTCCCCGACGGAGTGGTCACTGCCGGCAATGCCTCTGGGGTCAACGACGGGGCGGCGGCCCTGCTGGTCGGCAGCCGGGCAGTCGGTGAACGGGCCGGGGCCGAGCCGATGGTTCGGATCCTTTCGGGAGCCGCTTCCGGGGTGGAGCCGCGAATCATGGGGATCGGTCCGGTAGACGCCATCAACAAGGCGCTAAAGCGGGCCGGCCTCACTCTGGGAGACATGGACGTCATCGAGATCAACGAAGCATTTGCCACCCAGATGCTGGCCTGTCAGAAGCTGCTCGGCCTCGCCGCCGACGACAGCCGGGTGAACCCCAACGGCGGCGCCATCGCCATCGGGCATCCGCTCGGCGCCTCCGGCGCCCGGCTGGCGTTGACCGCCGCCCGCCAGTTGCAGCGCTGCCAGGGCCGCTACGCCATCGTCAGCCTCTGCATCGGCGTCGGCCAGGGCCTGACCGTCGTCATCGAGCGCGTTTAAGCGGGGAGGCAGCAGCGGTCTTCCTTTGGGGGGGTGACTCCGGCACCCCCGGCCCTCATCGCGCTGAAGCGACCGGCACCAGAAGCAAGTGAAGGGACTAAATAGATGGAGTATACCCGGGAAATCTACTGGAACGTCGGCCACGGCGCGGGCACCCTCGTCCCCATGTACCTGCTGACCCTGGCGGCGCTGTGGCGCTGGTGTGGGGCTTCTGGCGGCGCATCCGGGTCTACCGCCAGGGCAAGCCCCTGGCGCGCACCGACAATCTCGGCGCGCGCATCGCCGCTGCCTGAAGCAGGTCCTCGGCCAGACCAGGGTGCTGCGCGTCCCCGGCGCCGGCACCGCCCACGGCCTCTTCTTCTGGGGCTTCGTCCTGCTCACCATCGGCACCACCCTGATCTTCGTCCAGGCCGACATCGCTCCATCCCCTCTTCGGGGTGAGCTTCCTCAAGGGCAACTTCTACCTCGTCTTCTCCCTGGTCCTCGATCTCGCCGGGCTGGTCGGCATCGCTCATGCTCGCCGGGCTGCTCGTGCGCCGCTACCTGCTGCGCCCGAGGGGCTGCCGACGAGTGCGCGACAACGCCCTGATGCACGGCCTGCTCCTCGTCATCCTGGTCACCGGCTTTCTCATCGAGGGCGCGCGCATGGCGGTCACCGAGCTCGGCACGCCCCTCGGCCGCCTGGTCGCCCGGTGGGGCTGGTCTGTCGCCCAAGCCCTCTCCGGGATGAGCCCGGCCGCCCTGCGCACCCTGCACCTGGCCATGTGGTGGCTGCACCTGCCTGCTGGCCTGGCTTCATCGCCCTGATCCCCTTCACCAAGCTGCGCCACCTCCTCACCACCCCGGCCAACTACCTCTTCGCCGACCGCGGCCCGACGGGCAAGCTTGTCACCCTCGACCTGGAGGACGAGGAGGCCGAGAGCTTCGGCGCCGGCAAGCTCGCCGAGCTCACCTGGAAGGACCTCTTCGACGGCGATGCCTGCACCTTCTGCAAGCGCTGCCAGGACCGCTGCCCGGCCTCCGCCACCGACAAGCCCCTCTCGCCGATGAAGGTCGTCAACCAGCTCCAGCAGCTCGCCTTCACCGCCCCCGAGGCCGGCCTGATCGAGACCGTCGGCAAGGAGACGCTCGTGGGCCTGCACCACCTGCCGCGCCTGCCAGGAGATCTGCCCGGCGCGCCATCGAGCACGTCCCCAAGATCGTCGAGATGCGCCGCAACCTGGTGCTGATGGAGGGGGAGTTCCCCGGCGAGGAGGTGCAGAGCTGCCGCCGAGGCCGTCGAGGTCAACGGCAATCCCCTGGGGATGGGCTACGCCGGCCGCGGCGACTGGGCCGCTGGAGCTCGGCGTCAAGCCCCTCGCCGAGGACCCCGAGGTCGACCTGCTCTACTTCGTCGGCTGCTACGCCTCCTTCGACAAGCGCAACATCAAGGTCGCCAGGAGCTTCATCCGCCTCTGCCAGGCCGCCGGGCTCAAGGTCGGCATCCTCGGCAAAGAGGAGAAGTGCTGCGGCGAGCCGGTGCGCAAGCTCGGCAACGAGTACCTCTACCAGAGCGTGGCCGCCGAGAACATCGAGCTGATCAAGGGCTACGGGGTGAAGCGGATCGTCACCAGCCTGCCCGCACTGCTTCAACACCCTGGCCAAGGACTACCGGGACCTCGGCTTCGAGGTCGCCGAGGTCGAGCACTACACCGTCTTGCTCGAGCGAGCTGCTCGCAGGCGGGCAAGCTCCCGCTCAACGCCGAGCGTTTCGCCTGCACCTACCACGACTCCTGCTACCTGGGCCGCCACAACGACATCTACCCGCGCCGCGAGAGCTCATCGCGGCCGCCGGCGGCAGCATCGCCGAGATGGAAAAGCACCACGCCGAGTCCTTCTGCTGCGGCGCCGGCGGCGGGCGCATCCTCGCCGAGGAGAAGCTGGGGACCCGCATCAGCGAGACGCGGGTCCGGCATGGCCGCCGCAGACCGGCGCGCCGCTGCTGCGTCTCCAACTGCCCCTTCTGCCTGACCATGTTCGAGGACGGCATCAAGGGGGCCGGGCTGGAGGAGCAGCTGGCGCCGCGGGATCTCGCCGGAACTGCTGGCGGAGCGGCTTTAAGAAGCGCCGAAAAGCATGGGACCGATGGGACGGATACGCCGACGCGACAAACACACCGAGGAGGTCACACCATGAAGATTCTCGTCTGCATCAAGCAGGTTCCGGACATGGAATCGCGCTTCAAGATCGATCCCGCCGGGACCTGGTACAGCGACCAGGACCTCGCCTGGCGGATGAACGAGTACGACGAGTATGCCGTCGAGCAGGCGGTGCAGCTCAAGGAGCAGACCGGCGGCCGAACTGGTGGTCGCTCTCCATCGGCCCCGACCGGGTCAAGGAGGCGATCAAGAAGGCGCTCGCCATGGGCGCCGACCGCGCCGTGCACATCAAGGACGAGCCGAGCGCCAGCAGAAGGATCCCTTCGAGATCGCCGCGATCCTCGCCGAATATGCCCGGGGCGAAGCCTTCGACGCTGATTTTTACCGGCATGCAGTCCCAGGACCGCGGTTCCGCCCAGGTCGGCGTGCTGCTCGGCGAAATGCTCGGGATGCCGTACGGTCACCACCGTGGTCGGTTTCGCCTGCGAGGACGGCGCCGTCACCGTGCGCCGGGAGCTGGAAGGGGGGCTCAAGGCGGTGGTGAAGGTGCCGCTGCCGGCGCTCTTCACCTGCCAGCTCGGCCTCAACACCCCGCGCTACCCGACCCTGCCCAACATCATGAAGGCCAAGAAGAAGGAGCTCGTCAGGTCGTAGCCGTCGCCGACCTGCTCAAGGTCGAGCCGCTGACCGCCACCGCGAAGATCGCCTACCCCGAGAAGAAGGGCGGCGGCCTGGTTCTCGAGGGGGAGGTGGGCGAGCTGGGCGACAAGCTGATCGAGCTGCTCAAGGAGAAGACCACGGTATTTGGCGTAACTCAGTCGAGTCGGCTGCAAGCCAGAGTACCAGGTGAATGCAAAGCTCGAAGATTCCTTATAGAGAACGGAGTTTCAAAAAGGAGTCCATGAAAGCACTGCTGATTGCGGAATCCCGCGACGGCAAGCTGCTCGCCTCCAGCTACGAACCCTACGCCTTCGCCCGGAAGCTCGGCGCCGAGGCGTCATGTTCCTGGTCGGCAGCGCCCGGACCTGCCGCACTTCGACGGCCGCTCTACCTGGCCGACGCGGCAAGCTCGGCGAATACAACCCGGCTCTGCACAAGGCGCTGCTGCTGGAGGTGTGGAGAAGGAGCGGCCCGACCTGGTCGTTTTCGCCACTCCTCCTACGGCTGGGATCTCGCCCCGCGCCTGGCGCTGGCGCTGAAGGCCGCCCAGGTCTCCGAGGTGGTCGACTGTCGCGGACGGTGCCTTCGTGGTGCCGGCCTGCAACGCCAAGCTGCGCCGGCACGGTCAAGCCGCAGACCGCCGTCACCGTCGTCACCCTGCAGGCCGGGGCCTTCAGCCTCGCCGAGTGAGCCGGCCGGCAACCCCGCAGGTCGAGAACCTGAACGCCGGTGCCGCCGGCAAGGCTGGAGTTTCTCGGCTACGAGGCGGCGGAGAAGGGCGGGGTCGACCTGACCAAGGCCGAGGTCATCGTCAGCGCCGGGCGCGGCATCGGCAAGCCGGAGAACCTGGCGATGATCGAGGGCCTGGCCAAGGCGCTGCACGGCGAGTACGGCGCCAGCCGCCCGGTGGTCGATGCCGGCTGGGCCGACCACAATCGCCAGGTGGGGACCACCGGGCAGACGGTGGCGCCCAAGCTCTACGTCGCCTGCGGCATCTCCGGCGCGATGCAGCACCTGGCCGGGATGAAGAAGTCGGAGTTCGTGGTGGCGATCAACACCGACAAGGACGCCCCCATCGGCGAGGTGGCCGACGTGCTGGTGGTCGCCGATCTCAAGCAGTTCGTGCCGGCGCTGACCGAGCGATTGACGAAATAGCCCGATGCGGGCGTGAGAAACATCCCGGTCCCGAGAGGGCCGGGCCTGTTTTTCCAGTGAAGGCCGCGGGTCGCGGTCGAACCTATGGAGGAGTACGGTGAACATTCACGAGTACCAGGCAAAAGAGATTCTGCGCAAGTTCGGGGTGGCCGTTCCCGAGGGGCACGTGGTCTACAACAGCGCCAGCGCCCGGGAGTGGGCCAAGCGCCTCGGGGATGGGCCCTGGGTGGTCAAGGCCCAGATCCACGCCGGCGGCCGCGGCAAGGGCGGCGGCGTCAAGATGGCGCAAGACCCCCGACGAAGTGCGCAGACCTTGCCCGGGAGATGATCGGCATGACCCTGGTCACCCACCAGACCGGCCCCGAAGGGAAGATGGTCAAGCGGGTGCTGGTCGAGAAGGGGTGCAACATCGCCAACGAGTTCTACGTCTCGCTGCTGGTCGACCGCGCCACCTCCAAGGTGACCCTGATGGCCTCGGCCGAAGGGGGGATGGACATCGAGGAGGTGGCCGCCAAGACCCCGGAGAAGATCTTCTTCGAGCCCATCGATCCGCTGATCGGGCTGGCCTCCTTCCAGGCCCGCAAGGTCGCCTTCAAGCTCGGCTTCGCCGTGGCGCAGGTCAAGCAGGCGGTGCCGCTGCTGCATGAATCTCTACAAGGCCTTCGTCGAGTGCCGACTGCTCGCTGCTCGAGATCAACCCCCTGGTGCATGACCACCGAGGGGAACCTGCTGTGCCTCGACGCCAAGTTCAACTTCGACGACAACGCCCTGTTCCGCCACACCGCGCATCCGCGACCTGCGCGACTACGACGAAGAGGACCACATGCGAGATCGAGGCCTCCCAGTACGACCTCTCCTACATCGCCCTCGACGGCAACATCGGCTGCATGGTCAACGGCGCCGGCCTGGCCATGGCGACCATGGACATCATCAAGCACTACGGCGGCGACCCGGCCAACTTCCTCGATGTCGGGGGCGGAGCGACCATCGAGCGGGTCACCGAGGCGTTCAAGATCATCCTCTCGGACAAGAAGGTCAAAGGGATCCTGGTCAACATCTTCGGCGGCATCATGAAGTGCGACGTCATCGCCACCGGGGTCATCGAGGCGGCCAAGCAGGTCGGCATCACAGGTGCCGCTGGTGGTGCGCCTGGAAGGGACCAACGTCGAGCTGGGCAAGAAGATGCTGGCCGAGAGCGGGCTGAACATCGTTAGCGCCGACGGCATGGCCGACGCCGCCGCAAGAAGATCGTCAAAGCGGTCAGGCCGCGGGCTAAGGGAGAGAGAAGCAATGAGCATACTGGTCGATAAGAACACCAAGGTCATCACCCAGGGGATCACCGGCGCGACCGGTCTGTTCCACGCCCAGGGCGCACGCGACTACGGCACCCAGATGGTCGGCGGGGTCACCCCCGGCAAGGGCGGGACCAGCGATCGACGGCTTTCCGGTCTTCGACACCGTGGAAGAGGCGGTGGCCAAGACCGGGGCCAACGCCTCGGTGATCTACGTGCCGCCGATCGGCGCCGCCGACGCCATCATGGAGGCGGTCGAGGCCGGCCTCGAGCTGGTGATCTGCATCACCGAGGGGATGCCGGTGCTCGACATGGTCAAGGTCAAGCACTACCTGCAGGGGAAGAAGACCCGGCTGATCGGCCCCAACTGCCCCGGCGTCATCACCCCGGGCGAGTGCAAGATCGGCATCATGCCCGGCTACATCCACAAGCCGGGGCCGGTCGGCGTCGTCTCCCGCTCCGGCACCCTGACCTACGAGGCGGTCTGGCAGCTGACCACCCGCGATATCGGCCAGACGCACCTGCGTCGGCATCGGCGGCGACCCGGTCAACGGCACCAGCTTCTCGACGTCCTTGAAGATGTTCGAGAACGATCCGGCGCACCGAGGCGGTGATCATGATCGGCGAGATCGGCGGCGACGCCGAGGAGGAGGCCGCCGAGTACGTGCAAGAACCACATGACCAAGCCGGTGGCCGCCTTCATCGCCGGGGCGACGGCGCCTGCCGGCAAGCGCATGGGGCATGCCGGCGCGATCATCTCCGGCGGCAAGGGAAACGCGGCGGAGAAGATGGCGATCCTCGCGAGTGCGGCATCAAGGTGGCAATGAGCCCCGCGGAAATGGGCAAAACCCTGGTTGCCGCAGTTCATGAGCAAGAGGATGCCTTTGGCCATCTGAATGTGGGGTAGGTCGACACTGGACACCGGTAGGATGTTTTGAAGAAGCCCGTGGTCCTGCTCGGATCACGGGCCGGGTAAAATAAATCCAAAAGGATTCAAGTGTCTGAGAATATTGATCTTTTAACCCATGGACGTTAATGATTTGGCAACCCGTCCAACAAGGAGAGATGCCATGCTTCCAAATTATCAGACCATATTGTATGCCTCAGACATGTCAAAAAATGTCCGGGGGGTTTTCAGGCATGCCGTCAGTTTTGCCCAAACCTACAGGGCCAAGATTTACTTTGTCCACGTCATCTCCAGTTCCGCCTTCAACGCCCGCCAACACGAGTACTCGTTTTACGGCTACCACCCCGATGACGAAGGGCAGCCCCGAGCCGAGGAAGAAAACCAGAATCTGACCAAGGGAATTGCCGCAACCATTCGCCAGCGGCTGGAAATTTTCGCTGCCGAAGAGCTACCCGATGATGCGGAACCTTTGGCCTACGTGGCTGGCATTGAGGTCGTCGTCGGCTCCAGTCCGGTGGTGGGGATTCTCCAGGCCAGTGACCGCGTGAACGCCGATCTGCTGGTTTTCGGCAGCCACAGCAAAGGGGTGGGAAAATATACTTTCCTCGGGCATGTCGCCAGAGAGGGTTCTGCGCAAATCCCGCCGCCCCTCCCTGATCGTTCCCATCACCGAATAACGTGGGTTGCTGCCCCCTCCGCAGGTCAAAGGAGCATTACGATGATTCCCAAGTATAAGACGATTCTATATACCACCGACATGGCACCGAATTCCTTTCCGGTTTTTCGTCATGCCCTGGGGGTCGCCCAGCGCTACGGTGCCAAAGTCCACATCCTGCACGTCGTGGAAGAGATGGATCCCTCCCATCAGAATTACCTAGCTGCCTTGATCGGGGAGGAGACCTATAAGAAGCGGGCTGAAAAGCTCAAGACAGAAATCGTCGAAGCCTTGAAGAAAAGGCTGAAAGAGTTCGCCGACGAGCAGTTGAATGGCCATCCTGAGCAAATCGACGCCGTAGCCGGCATCGAAGTCGTGCATGGTTACGCGGTGGCCCAAATCCTGAAAATGGCCGAGGAGGTGAACGCAGACCTCCTGGTGTTCGGCACCCATGGGCAGGGAATCTTCGATCAGAATCTGCTCGGCAGCGTCGTGCACCGGGTTCTGCGCCGCACCCAGTGGCCGGTTCTGGTGGTGCCGGTGGTCGAAGAGCCAAAGAAGGTTCAATCCTGATTCGACGGACGCAGCGGCAGCAGGGAGAACAGGAACAGATAACGACCTTGGTTTCCTCGCGTATTGAATGCGTCCTCTTTGAAAACTGGGCATTCGGTAGAAATAAGTAGGTCGAAAGGCCCAGCGAAGCTTTTCAACAGAAGCACATTTTCGATTGATCATTTCAATTTCATCCGGCTTGTCATAATGCTGATAGTTGGGCGTAGACAGCCGGATATTTTGGTCTAGGCGGATTCTACAGAATAGAGGTTGTGGACATGCTCGTGATTTCCTGCATCAAACAGGTCCCAGACACCACCCAGGTGCAGATCGACCCGGTGACCAACACCCTGGTTCGCGAAGGCATTCCCTTCATCATGAATCCCTACGACACCCACGCCCTGGAGGAGAGCCTGCGCCTCAAGGACCGCTACGGCGTGCGCGCGGTGACCCTGTCGATGGGCCCGCCCAATGCCGAGGCGACCCTGCGCAAGGCCTGCGCGGTGGGCGTCGACGAGGCGATTCTGCTTTCCGACCGGGTTTTCGGCGGCGCCGACACCCTGGCGACCAGCAGGGTCCTCTCCGCCGCCATCCGCCGGCTCGGGGAACGAGGAAGAGGTCGCCCTGGTGATCTGCGGCAAGCAGACCATCGACGGCGACACCGCCCAGGTCGGCCCCGGCATCGCCAGCCGCCTCGGCTACAGCCAGCTGACTCTGGTGGATCGCATCGAGGAAATCGACCTTGACAAGGAAGACCGTCCGCGTGCGGCGCAAGCTCGAGGGGCGCCACGAGATCGTCGAGGCGCCGCTGCCGGCGGTGCTGACCGTGGTGCGCGAACTCAACCGCCCCCGCTACCCCACCGTACCGATGCGCCTGGCGGCGCAAAGATGCCGAGATCAAGGTCTGGAACAACGAGGTGCTGCAGCTCGACGGAGCAGCCATCGGCCTCAAGGGCTCGCCGACCTGGGTCAGCCGGATCTTCTCTCCCGAGCGCGAGAAGGGGGAGATCCTCGGCGACGGCGCGAAAGATCCGAGCGGGACCGCGCATCTGCTGGTCGACAAACTGCTGGACAAGGATCTGCTGGCCCTGTGAGCCGGCCAGTGACATGCGAGGACCGGATCATGAGTGAACCGAAAAAGTTGAAAAAACCCCGGGGCAAGGCCCGCGCTTATCGACGGCAGCTGCATCGCCTGCGGCGAGCGCTGCAGCAGCTCCTGCCCGGTCGACGCCATCACCATGAACGAGGCCGGCGAGCCGATCATCGATTTGGCCAAGTGCATCGGCTGCGTCAAATGCGTCAAGGTCTGCCCGGCCCAGGCGATCGAGATGTTCTTCACCGCCGGAGGAGCAGGCGATTCTCGACGAGATTGGCTCGGCAGCAGGCCGGCGAAGCGGCCGGTCGGAAGAGGAGCTCGATCCCGAGGAGACAGCGCCTGCAGGCGCTCTAGCCGCCTACCGCGGGGTCTGGGTCTTCATCGAGCAGACCGGGGGCGAGCCGGCCAAGGTCTCCTGGGAGCTGCTCGGTCGCCGGCCGGGCCCTGGCCGACGCCCTGCAGGTGCCGCTCTGTGCCGTGGTCATCGGCCATCAGGTCGAGCATCTGTGCCACGAGGCCTTCGCCTACGGGGCCGACCAGGCCTATCCTGCTCGACGCCCCGGTCTACCGCCACTACCGCACCGAAGCCGTACACCCGGGCCCTGTGCCACCTGATCGACAAGCACAAGCCGGAGGTGGTGCTGATGGGCGCGACCGGCGTCGGCCGCGACCTCGCCGGGGCGGTGGCCACCGTGGTCAAGACCGGCCTCACCGCCGACTGCACCGGCCTCGCCATCGACGACAAGCGCAACCTGATGCAGACCCGCCCGGCCTTCGGCGGCAACATCATGGCGACCATCATGTGCGACAAGTTCCGGCCGCAGATGGCCACCGTCCGGCCCCACGTCATGCCGATGCCCGAGTCCGTCAGCCGGACGCGAGCGGCACCATCATCCGCGACGACTTCGCGCCGCCCGAGGAAGAGATCCTGGCCAAGGTCCTCGAGGTCATCGAGGACAGGCGGGCCGGCAAGGTCGACATCGCCGGCGGCCGACATCATCGTCTCCGGCGGCCGCGGCATGATGGCCAAGGAGAACTTCGCCATGCTCCAGGAGCTCGCCGACGAGCTCGGCGGGGTGGTCGGCGCCTCGCGCAGCGCCGTGGACGCCGGCTGGATGCCCGGCGAGCGCCAGGTCGGCCAGACCGGCAAGACGGTGCGGCCGAAGGTCTACATCGCCTGCGGCATCTCCGGCGCCATCCAGCACATGGTCGGGCATGCAGGACTCGGACGTCATCATCGCCATCAACCGCGATCCCGAGGCGCCGATCTTCCAGATCGCCCACTACGGCATCGTCGGCGACCTGTTCCAGATCATCCCCGCCGATCACCGCCCGCGTCCGCGAGCTGCGCCAGAGCAACCGGCGCCAGAGCGCCTAACGAATTCGGAGAATGAATCGAGATGTCTGCCCAGCACCTGATATTCATCCCCCTATTTATCGTCGCCCTGGCGTTCTTCGCCTTTAGTTGTTACCAGCGCTTTTCCCTGCTCGCTCTCTGCCGGAGCGAGGACCGCTTCTCCCAACCCGGCGCCCGGCTGAGGGCGATGCTGCGCTATGCCCTGGGCCAGCGCGGGTGGTCAAGCGTCCCTTCGGCTTCAACCACCTGCTGATTTTCTGGTCCTTTCTGGTTCTGCTGCTCGCCAACGGCGAGTTTCTGCTCGCCGGGTTTTTTCCCGTCTCTGCGCCTCTCGGCTCTGCCCGGGGTCCTCTATCATCCGCTGGCGCTGGCTTTCGACCTGGTCTCGCTGGTCGCTCTGGTCTGCGTGGTCATCGCCGCTGCCCGCCGGCTCTTCTTCCCGCCTGACTATCTCGAAAGCGGCTACGCCAGCGCCCGCAGCGGCGAGGCCTTTGTCATCCTCGCGTTCATCGCCGTCCTGATGGTTGCCTTTTTCTGCCTGCACGCCGTCGATATCGCCCTCGGCAGGGAGGCCGCCGCTGCCTGGATGCCTGTCTCGCGGGCGGTGGCCGCGGCCTTTCCGGCCTCTGCTCCGCGGCGTCCTGCAAGCGGTGGCAACCACCGCCTGGTGGGTCCATGCCGCTGGTGCTGCTGCTCTTTCTGAACCTGCTGCCGCGCAGCAAGCACATGCACATCCTAACCGCCATCCCCAACTGCTTCTTCAGTGCGCTGGAGAAGCCCAACACCCAGCCCCGCGAGACGTTCGTCGCCGGGCGAGAGACCTTCGGCGTCGGCAGCGTCGAGCGCTTCACCTGGAAGGACATCCTCGATGGCTACACCTGCACCGAGTGCGGCCGCTGCCAGGACGACTGCCCGGCCCGCGCCACCGGCAAGTCCCTCAACCCGCGCCAGGTGGTGCACGACATCAAGGTCAATTTCCTCGAGAACGCCACCCTGCTCAAGAGCGGCGAGAGCCGCGCCTGCCGCTGATCGGCGAGGCCGGCGAGGGCTGCAACAGCGAGGAGGCGCTGTGGGCCTGCACCACCTGCGGCGCCTGCCTGCAGGCCTGCCCGGTGCTCATCGAGCACATGCCGCAAGATCGTCAAGATGCGCCGCCACCTGGTGGAGAGCGAGGCGAAGTTCCCCGAGGAGCTGCTCAACCTCTTCGAGAACATGGAGCAGCGCAGCAACCCCTGGGGGATCGCCCCGGCCGAGCGCACCAAGTGGAGCAGCCAGCTCGGCGAGCGCCCTTTCGTGGCCGGGGAGACCGAATATCTCTTCTTCGTCGGCTGCGCCGGCGCCTTCGACACCCGCAACAAGCATGTCACCGTGGCCCTGGCGACCCTGCTCGACCAGGCCGGCCTCTCCTGGGGGATTCTCGGCAAGGACGAGCTGTGCTGCGGCGACAGCCTGCGCCGGCTCGGCAACGAGTATGTCTTCGACCAGCTGGCGCAAAAAAACGTCGCCCTGTTCCGGGAGCGCGGGCGTGAAAAAGATCATCACCCAGTGCCCGCACTGCTTCTCGACCCTCAAGAACGACTACCGCCAGTACGGCCTGGAGCTCGAGGTCATCCACCACAGCCAGCTGCTGGCCGAGCTGACCGCCTCCGGCGGCGACTGCCAGGTCCCGGCCGCCAAGAGACCAGGGGAAGGTCCTCTTCCACGATTCCTGCTACCTCGGCCGCCACAACGACGAATACGCCGCGCCGCGGACGGTGGTCGCCGCCGCCACCGGCAGTGCCCCCGAGGAGTTCGAGCGCCGCGGGAGAATTCCTTCTGCTGCGGAGCCGGCGGCGGCCGGATGTGGATGGAGGAGCACGAGGGCACGCGGATCAACATCGAGCGGGTGCGCGAGGCGCTCGCCCAGCAGCCGGAGACGATCTGCGTGGCCTGCCCGTACTGCATGACCATGTTCGAGGACGGTCTCAAGGACGAAAAGGCCGAGACCGTGCAGGGTGCGGGATATCGCCGAGGTACTGGCCGAGGCCGTGGTTGGGAAGTGACAGGCACTAACACGGGTTCTCGGTGGCGGTTTGAATTCAACGCCGGTCACCGATCAGAACAAGGAGCGAAGATTAAAGGGGTGGTAAATGCTATTCTCGGTTCCGAAGGAAAAACTCAATAGAGCTCATAAAATGCAGGCTCGTTTGATTTACATAATCGAAATCTTTTTGATTAAAAATGGAACCAAATTATAGATTATTTCCAATCGATTTCTTCGTTTCTCATGTTTCATTTTACCAGGGAATTTATGACAATGTGCTATAGGCGAAACGCGAATGTTTAGGGTGCAAGAGGCCGAAGCCTGATCTATCTTCTTTATCCGGAGATTTCTGATGAGAACAGTAGAAAGGGAACCTGGGATTGGCGTCCTTGTGCGGTGAAGGGCCCTTGGGGAAGACGAGGCAGCAATGAGGCAAATGAATTGGAGTTGGTTTTTTGTAGTTTTGGGGCTTTTTGTATTTAGTTCGCCGGGGACGGTTCGAGCAGCGAGCCACGATAGTCATTCCTCCGGTGTGATCTCCCGGATCTTAATCTCCGGACATATTCTGGATCCCCATCGGGACCCGGTCCAGGATGCGGATATTCATGTGTGGATCAACGGCAAGCTTCACCGTGGGACTAAAGCCGAAAAGATCCTCTCCCAGGGCGATGGCGAATTCCTGGTGGATCTCGACCTCAACCACCCCTTGCCCGCCGATTCCTCCGTTTCCCTTGAGATCCATAAGTCCAGTTTTAAGCTGGTCCGGGAAACTTTTACCCTGAGCCAGTTCGCACAGCGGGACAACGAATTTTTCCTCCAGAAGAACATTTCCCTCAAGCGGGTTCTAGGCCCGGCCTTCTGGATCGCCACCCTGGTCCTGCTGGGGGTCTACGCCATGATTACCCTTGAGATCCTGCACCGGACGATCGTCGCGATGCTCGGAGCGGCGGTCATCCTGGCGGTCTCGGCCATCTTCGGCAGCACCAATCCCGCATACCACATCATCTCCTTCGAGACCGCCATGCACAAGATCGACCTCAACGTCATCCTGCTGCTGCTGGGGATGATGGTGATCGTCGGCGTGTTGAAGGAATCGGGGATCTTCCAGTGGGCCGCGGCCCGCTGTTTTTCCGCCGCCCGGGGCAATATTCTGGTGCTCGCCCTCATCCTGATGGTGTTTACGGCGGTGACCTCGGCTTTTCTCGACAACGTCACCACCATGCTGCTGGTCGCTCCGGTGACCATCGAGATCTCCCTCGCCCTGGGGATCTCGCCGCTGGCCCTGCTCATCCCCGAGACCCTGGCTTCCAATGTCGGCGGCACCGCGACCCTGATCGGCGACCCGCCGAACATCATGATCGGCTCCTACGCCGGGCTCTCTTTCCTCTCGTTTTTGCATAACCTTGCGTTTCTCTGCATGGTCATCATGGTGCCGCTCTTCATCGTCAGCAAGCTTTTTTACGGCAAGGAGTATCATGAGGGAAAAGTGGAAGACCCGGCCGCTTTCGCCCGGGCCCTGAGGGAGGAACATCGGATCACCGACCGTAAACTGCTCGGGGTGGGGCTGGCGGTGCTGGCCCTGGTCATCTGCCTGTTTCTCACCCACAGTATCTGGCACATGGAGGTCAGCGTCGCCGCGCTCTTCGGCGCCTCGCTCTTTTTCGCCTATGCGCTGCTGACCGGCCGGGTGCGGGTTCAGGAGTTCATGGAAAAGGAGATCGACTGGGCCACCCTGCTCTTTTTCCTCTTCCTGTTCATCATCATCGGCGCGGTCGAGGAGAGCGGACTGCTCTCCCTGATCGCCGACTGGATTCTCGAAGCCTCCCGCGGGCACATGACGGCGGCCATCTGCATGATTCTCTGGGGCTCGGCGATTATGAGCGCCTTTATCGACAATATTCCCTTTACCGCCACCATGTTGCCGATCACCGCTTACCTGACCCAGGTGATCCCCGGCTCCCAGAGCGGCGTCCTGTGGTGGGCCCTGGCTCTGGGCGCCTGCCTGGGCGGCAACGGCACCATGATCGGTGCCTCGGCCAACGTGGTCACCGTCGGCATCGCCGAGGCGCGCGGACACAACATCTCCTTTCTCAAATTCATGAAGATCGGCTTTCTCTACATGGTCATCAGCGTCGCGATCGCCAACGTGTATCTGCTGGTCTTCTACTGACGCGCGCAACCACGGTTATGGTGTGAAAAAAAGGGTCGGTTGTCACCGGCCCTTTTTTTCACCTTGAATCTGTGAATTCGCTTGGCGATACCTTGATTTTATGAGGCTTTGCAGCTGCCGACAGGGGAGGCGTGAGGGGGGATACCTCCCTCACGGTTACAGGAAAAACCGGCGGTATCTCAACGATGCAGCTGGTAGCGGCGCACCGCCCGATCATGTTCCCTCAGGGTTCGGGAAAAGGCGTGGGTGCCGTCGCCCCGGGCCACAAAGTAGAGATAATCATTCTGGGCCGGGTGCGCAGCGGCTTGCAGGGCCGCCATCCCGGGGCTGGCGATGGGGCCCGGCGGCAGCCCGCGGATGCAGTAGGTATTGTAGGGGGTGGGGGCCTCCAGGTCACGGCGGGTCAGGTTGCCGTCGAAGTTCTTCAGTCCGTAGATGACCGTCGGGTCTGACTGCAGGGGCATCCCCCGCCGCAGGCGGTTGTAGAAGACGCCGGCGATCAGGGGCATCTCAGCGGCGCTGCCCGCCTCCTTCTGAATGATCGAGGCCAGGGTCAGCAGCTGCCGGCGATTGAGGCCCCGGGCGCGGGCGGCCTTGAGCAGGGGAGGGCTGAGATGGTCCTCGAGCTCGGCGAACATGGCCCGGATCTCCTGGCCCGGGGTCATCCCCCGAACGAAGGTGTACGTTTCGGGGAAGAGATACCCCTCCAGGGTCGGCGCATCGACGCCCAAGGCGTGGATAAAAGCGGGATCGGTGGCCCGGGCGAGAAAGGTCCGGCGATTCGTCAGCCCCGCTGCGGCGAGCCGCTTTGCGATCTCCGCCAGGGTCCATCCCTCGGGGATGGTGACCCGGTGGCGCAGCACGTCACCGGCCACCAGCCGCTCGAGGATCGCCCCCGGCGTTGCCCCTTCGGCAAAGCGGTACTCACCGGCCTGCAGCCGGCCGGCGTCCCCGCGCAGGCGGGCGAGGAGGCGAAAGCCGAGGGAGCTGCTCACCACCCGGGCGTCGCGCCAGCTGCCGGGCCACGACCGGAAGGGAGGCTCCGGCGGGAATAACCAGGGTCTTCGGCTGCGGCGGTTTCACCGGGTTTTTCACGAAACGTGCCGTCGCCAGGCCCGCCAGCAGAGCGCCGGCGACAAGGGTGAGGCAGAGGGTGAAGAAAAGAAAACGGCGCTTGGACATGGAGGGCAGATCCGCAAGGGGAGAGGAAGGTTTTATCAATAGGAACTAGTTTAGTGGGGAGGGCGCCGGTCTGTCAAGGTGGACAGCGACGATCCGGCTTTCTTGACCTCAGGCCTTGAAGCGCGATTCGGTTCCCGCGCGCAGGCGCTCGATATTGGCCCGATGACGCAGGATGACCACGGCGGCGATGAGCAGGGTGGCCACGAACAGGGGAAGGGAGCGTTCGGTCAAAAGACCCAGAAAGGGGATGGCGCCGGCCGCAGAGATGGAGGCGAGGGAGACGTAGCGCCATTTCCAGAGGACCAGGGCGAACAGGCAGAAGGCCACCAGCACCGCCAGGGGCGAGAGAACGAGAAAGACGCCGAGAGCGGTCGCCACCCCTTTGCCCCCCTTAAAGCCGAGGTAGACGGGGTAGCAATGGCCGAGGAAAACCGCCAGGGCCACGGTGCCGAGCTGCAAGTCTGGCAGGTGCAGATAGGCTGCGGCGAAAAGGACCGGCGCCACCCCCTTCAGGCAGTCGCCGATCAGGGTCAGGACCCCGAGGCGCCGGCCGAAGGTGCGGTAGACGTTGGTCGCGCCGATGTTGCCGCTGCCGGCCTGGCGGACGTCGCCGCCCCCGATCAGCCGGGTGAGAATGACGCCAGTGGGAATGGCACCGATCAGATAGCTGGCAAGCAGAAACAAGACAAAATTCACGTCGAAAACCTCTCTAACATTCCCCCCCCCAGGAAGCCATCTCCCCCCTTGCAAAGTTCCGACAATTGGGGGTGCCGGCTGGGCGGAGGCAAACAGGCTTTTTTAACACGTCCCGGGGGGAAAAACAAGATTAATCCCTGGAAACCCCAGGTGGGGACCGGCACGGTGAGAGATTGCCAAGGGGGTGTTTTAAGGGAGGTTATCAACGGGAGGGATCGACGACGGCCTGTCATCCGGCCGCCATCGATCCCCTGGTCTAAAGAGAGCGCGGGAAAGGGGTCAATCTCCCCCGCCGAGCAGTTCCACACGGATGATTTTCTGGGAACCGTAGGGGATGCCGTAGAATGTGGCGCCTGCGATATCGCCCATCACCCACTTGCCGATCGAATCGAGTTCCTTCACCCCGTCAACCGGTCGGCGCGTCGCCGTTCCGGCCGCCGGATCAATGATCAGCATGTCGGAGGCGGTATAGGGGACGGCGTAGATTCTGCCATCCGGGCCTAGAACTGCCTCGGACCACCCCGACCCGGAAAGATTTGCCCCCATCGTACTGAGAGTGGCCGTTCCGGCGGCCGGATCGATGATCAGAATGCTGGGGGAGTCGGTGTAGGGGATGGCGTAGATCTTGCCGTTGGGCGCGAGAATGCCTTCGGCATAGCGGTCATGGCTGGTGAAGGGTGCTGCTCCCAGAGTACTGCGGGAAGCCGTGCCCGAAGCCGGATCGATGACGAGGATGTCCTGTGCTTCCCGGGGGACACCATAAATCTTCCCGTTGGGCGCAAGAATTCCGCCGGACCACTTGGTACCGCCCGCGAGATTGGCCCCCATGGTGCTGAGGGTGGCTGTCCCGGAGGCGGGATCGATGATCAGGATGTCGGTGGCATCCCGTGGCATGCAGTAGATCTTGCGATCCCGGCCCAGCACCGCCCCGGCCCACTTTGAGGAGCCGCTGAGGTTCAGGCCAAAGTCGGTGCGAACGGCGGTTCCCGCAGCGGGGTCGATGACCAGAACGTCCGGGGCATTATAGGGGACGCCATAAATCTTTCCGTCAGGCCCAAGACACCCGCTCGCCCATTTGCTGGAGCCGGACAGACTCGGCTCCCATCGAGCTGCGCTTCGCAGTGTTGGTGGCCGGATCGATGATCAAGACATCGTCGGCGTCGTACGGAATGCCGTAGATCTTGCCGTTCGGGCCCTTCACGCCGCCCCACCACTTGGCGTTTGTTTCGGGGATGCTCGCCCCGAATGTGTCGATCGAGACGTAGATGCCCTCCGCCGCAGCCGTCACGGCGATGGTATCCGGGGCACTGTCGACGGTACCGTCGTTCGCCACCAGCCGGAACACATAGCTGCCGTCGCGATCGGCTGTAAAGGTCGGATTGACCGCCGAGGGGTTGCTCAAAACGGCGCTGCTTCCCGAGGGGGTCCTAAGCGGAGTCCAGAAATAGCGCAGAGCATCGCCGTTGGCGTCGGTGCTGCCGCTGCCGTCCAACCTTACCGTTGCCCCAATCTTGACAGTCTGGTCGGGACCCGCGTTGGCGACAGGAGGCAGGTTCGTTGTTGCCGCTGTGATGGTCACCATGTCCGGGGCACTGTCGCTTTCGCCGTCGTTCACCACCAGCCTGGCGACATATCTGCCGTCGCGATCTGCGACGAACGTCGGATTGACCACCGTCGCGTCGCTCAGCCTCGCACGGCTACCGGAAGGATTCAGCAGCATCGACCAGGCGTAGGCCAGCCTCTCGCCGTCGGCAGCCTCGCTGGCGCTGCCATCCAGGCGCACCCTTGAGCCGGTCAGAACATTCTGATCGATGCCTGCGTTTGCGATGAGGGTTCCCGAGGGCGAGGGATCGGTTGGAGTGATAACGGGCGAGGGGTCGGTAGGGGTGATAACGGGCGAGGGGTCGGTAGATGGGACGGAGGCTATGGTGGAACCATCGTCACCACCGCAGGCGGCCAGGCTCAAAATCAGTCCGAGATAAAATACTCCGGTTCGAATCGTCATCATCTGCTCCTGTGGTTAGGTCCCTCCCAGAGAAGCAGCCGAATTGGCAATAAACATAACAAACCGCTGCCGAGCACAGCTTGGCGCCGGCGGATAATCCCTTTCACGAATCCCAATTTTCGCAGGCTTTTCTTGATCCACTCCAATGGCAGAAATGAACCGATATCGGTTATCGCACACCTGAAATTAAAACAATCTTAAGGCCCTCCGCCAGGAATTCAAGGCGGAATTTTGCACATCGCCTTTTTTCTTTGTCAGTATGGAAATTCGCATGTTGATATAATGAAGGTTCAGAGCCCGTCTCAAGAAAGGTTAAAAGGTTCGATTCGGAACCGAACATGGCAAGTGTTTTAAAGGAAAATCGGAAGCGAAGGAGAGAAAGGTGGAATGCCGGTGCGGCCACTGTAACGCCCTGACCGAAAAGAAGGGGAAGGGGGGAGTAACCGGCAGTCTTTGAAAATGAATGTGGAACGCGTCTGTTTTCAGGCATTTTCCTCATAATCGAGGATTTGGCCCCTCAAGAAAGGAGCTTGAGATGAAAGAAACGCTGCGACCGGGATTGGAATACACCCTGACCTACACGGTCCCCAAGACCAAGACGGTGCCCCATCTGTATCCGGAGTCCGAGCGGTTTCAGGAAATGCCCGAAGTGTTTGCGACCGGCTTCATGGTGGGGTTTCTGGAGTGGGCCTGCATGGAAGCGCTGGCCCCGCATCTGGACGCCGGGGAACGAACGGTCGGCACCCTGGTCAACGTCACCCATGAGGCGGCGACGCCCCCGGGGATGCAGGTGACGGCGCAGGTGCGCTGCGTCGCTGTCGAAGGACGCAAGACCCGGTGGGAGGTGGAGGCCCGGGATGAAGTGGACATCATCGGCCGTGGCGAGCACGAGCGGTTCGTCATCGATCTGGAGAAATTTACCGCAAAACTCGCCCAAAAACAGCGTCCGTGAGGTAGCGTGAAAGAGAGAAAGAAACGCCTCCGTCCCCCATGGGGACGGAGGCGTTTCTTTTTTTCGAGCCGTTCCGTCGTTTTGTCAGGTAGGGGAGGGGAGAAGGGCCATGTTTTTCCGGACAGACACCGGTGTGGACGCAAGGGGGAAAGGAATCGAAAGGGACGTGACATCTGCGGCTTGCCTTATCGGCACGTTCAATATATTCTACCAAGCCAACAGACGGATTAAGAGGCACAAATCGTTGTCATGGAAAACTATTCTGCAGCAAGGAGAGGACGATGGCGGTATTCGAAGTTGACCATCCGCTGGTCAAGCACAAACTGGGACTCATGCGCAAGAAGAACATCAGCACCAAGGACTTTCGCGAACTGGCCTCCGAGGTGGCGCGGTTGCTGACCTATGAAGCGACCAAGGACCTGGAGACGGAGAGGGTGACCATCCAGGGCTGGGCCGGGCCGGTCCAGGTTCGCCAGATCAAGGGGAAGAAGATAACGGTGGTTCCCATCCTGCGGGCCGGACTCGGCATGATGGACGGCGTCCTTGACCTCATCCCCAGCGCCAAGGTCAGCGTCATGGGCCTTTATCGGGATGAAGAATCCCTGCAGCCGGTCTGTTACTTCAAGAAATTGACCGACAAGATGCGCGACCGCACCGCCCTGATCCTCGATCCGATGCTCGCCACCGGCGGCAGCGTCGTCGCCACCGTCGACATGCTCAAAAAAGCCGGCTGCAAGCGGATCAAGGGACTGTTCCTGGTCTCGGCCCCCGAAGGGATCGGCAAGCTTCAGGAGACCCACCCCGACGTCGACATCTACGTGGCCGCCATCGACGAGGGGCTGAACGAGCAGGGATACATCCTGCCCGGGCTCGGCGATGCCGGGGACAAGATTTTCGGCACCAAATAATTTATCGACCGTCCCCCTCGCGGGACGCCGCTTATTTTCTTGAGGATCACGTATGCCTGCCACGCATGAAATCCACTCGACCCGCTACCGTTTCCGGCTGCGGGATTCCGTTCTCGGCGCCCAGATGCTCTTCGTCGCCTTCGGCGCTCTGGTCCTGGTTCCGCTGCTGACCGGTCTTGACCCCAACGTCGCCCTCTTCACCGCGGGGATCGGCACCCTGCTTTTCCAGGTCACCACCAAGGGTAAGGTCCCGGTCTTTCTGGCTTCCTCCTTCGCCTTCATCGCCCCGATCATCTACGGCGTCAAGACCTGGGGGATTCCCGCGACCCTCTGCGGGCTGGCCGCCGCCGGCGTTTTCTACATCCTGCTGTCCGCCATCGTCTACCTGCGCGGCGTGCAGGTGGTCTCCCGGATCTTTCCCCCCATCGTTACCGGTCCGGTGATCATGGTGATCGGCCTGATCCTCGCTCCCGTGGCGGTCCACATGGCGACGGGGCGCTCCGGCGACGGGGCCCTCGTTCTGGTGCCGCACCACACGGCGATGATCATCTCCATGACGGCGCTAGGGGTCACCCTCGTCGCCTCTCTCTTCGGTCGCGGTTTCGTGCGGCTGGTGCCGATCATCTTCGGCTTGATCGCCGGCTATCTGGTTGCCCTGGGCATGGGGGTCGTCGATTTCACCGCGGTGGTCAGGGCCCCCTGGTTCGCCGTGCCTTCCTTCGTTTTTCCCAAATGGAACTGGTCGGCGGTGATCTACATGATCCCGGTGGCGATCGCCCCGGCCATCGAGCATTTCGGCGATATTCTTGCCATCGGTTCCGTCGCCGAAACCGATTTTTTAAAAGATCCCGGCATCCACCGCACCCTCCTTGGCGACGGGCTTGCATCGAGCCTGGCGGCCTTTCTCGGTGGGCCGCCCAACACCACCTACTCCGAAGTCACCGGCGCGGTGGCGCTCACCCGGGTCTTCAACCCGGCGATCATGACCTGGACCGCCCTGTGCGCCGTCGCCCTCGCCTTCGTCGGCAAGGTCGGCACCCTGCTGCGGACCGTGCCGGTGCCGGTCATGGGCGGGATCATGCTGCTGCTCTTCGGCGCGATCATGGTGGTCGGCCTCAACACCTTGGTGCGGGCCGGCGAGGATCTGCTCGAAGCGCGGAACATGGTCATCGTCGCCCTGACGGTGGTTCTCGGCGTCGGCGGTCTCAAGTTCAGCTTCGGCCCGGTCACCTTCGAGGGGATCGGCCTCGCCGGCATCACCGGTGTGCTCCTCAATCTGATTCTGCCGCAGGGACGGGAGGAGGGCGAGCCGGAGGCGGAAGAGGCGCTGGAGGCGGAGCCGGAACCGGTGCCCGACTGAAAGGAAAAAGGGAAAACGCTCCCCAGCCCGAGATCGCGAGATATGGCTATTGTCAAAACTTCCTTATCTCGCAAAACAAAATAAAACCGCCTGCAATCCTTTACGGAGCGCAGGCGCTTCACTTTAAGAGCCGTTCAAGAAAACCGGTCGGGGTAAAGAGATTTGAACCGCCGCCCACGCACAGCAGGACCGCAGCGAGACCGCACAATCTGCGGGCATCCCATGCCGCAAGTGCTGAAAACTTCTTCCCATTTCGGTCCGGAAACGGTATCCTGTGCCCCTCCGATGCCATTCCCAGGGGGGACCATGTCCGAGACCCAGACCGCCTACACCCGAGAACACGCCAGCATAGCCGAGTTCGTCCAGATCTGGAAGGCCTCCGGCGGTGCCGAGCGGGCCAACTACCAGCTGTTTCTGTCCGAGCTGTGCGACCAGCTCGACATCCCCCGCCCCGAACCGACCAAGCCCTACGACAGCGAAAACGCCTACGTGTTCGAGCGCACCGTCACCTTCCAACACGGCGACGGCAACACCTCCCCCAACTACATCGACCTGTACAAGCGCGGCTGCTTTGTGCTGGAGGCCAAGCAAGGCAGCGACAAGAACACGGCTCCGCTCTTCCCTGAACTGGCCAAGAAGCTCAAGACGGGGACGGCCCAGCGCGGCACCAAAGGCTGGGACAAGGCCATGCAGGCCGCCAAGAACCAGGCGGAGCGCTACGCCAAGGCGCTGCCTCTAGATGAGGGCTGGCCGCCGTTCCTGGTTGTGGTCGACGTCGGCCACAGCATCGAGCTCTACAGCGAGTTTTCCTGCACCGGCAAGGCCTACCTCCCGTTTCCCGACCCTCGCTCCCACCGCATCGCCCTGGACGATCTGATCCGGCCCGAGGTGCGGGAACTGCTACTCACGGTCTGGACCGACCCGCATAGCCTCGACCCGGCCAAGCGCTCCGCCAAGGTCACGCGGGAAGTGGCGGACCGGCTGGCACGGCTGGCGAAGTCCCTGGAGGCCAGCGGCCACTCGGCGGAGAAGGTCGGCAACTTCCTCAAGCGCTGCCTCTTCACCATGTTCGCCGAGGACATCGGCCTCATCCCGAACAACAGCTACACCGAACTGCTGGAGAGCCTGCGCGGGTCCGCCGCCAAGTACGCCCCCATGGCCGAGAGCCTGTGGCAGACCATGAAGGACGGCGGCTTCTCCCCCGTGCTGCGCGAAAAACTCCTGCGCTTCAACGGCGGGCTCTTCGAGGAGGCCGAGGCCATCCCTCTCTCCGAAGACCAACTGGAGATGCTGGTGCGGGCGGGCAAGGCCGACTGGCGGGACGTGGAACCGGCCATCTTCGGCACCCTGCTGGAGCGTGCCCTCGACCCCACCGAGCGCCACCACCTGGGGGCGCACTATACCCCCCGGGAGTACGTCGAGCGTCTGGTGCTGCCGACCGTGGTCGAGCCTCTCCGTGCCGACTGGGAGGCGGTGCTGGCCGCCGCCGTCACCCTGGCAGGGCAGGGGAAACAGGCCGAGGCCATCGCTCAGCTCAAGGCTTTCCACCACCAGCTGTGCGGCGTGCGGGTCCTCGATCCGGCCTGCGGCAGCGGCAACTTCCTCTACGTCACCTTCGACCACCTCAAGCGCCTGGAAGGGGAGGTGCTCGACGCCCTGGACGGTTTTGGTGAATCCCAGGACCTGCTGGGTCTGGAAGGAACCACCGTCGACCCGCACCAACTGCTCGGCATCGAGGTCAATCCCCCGGCAGCGGCCATCACCGACATGGTGCTGTGGATCGGCTACCTGCAGTGGCACTACCGCACCCTGGGAAACGTCCAGCCCCCCGAGCCGGTCATCAAGAAGTTCCGCAACATCGAGTGCCGCGACGCGGTGCTGGCCTGGGACTCCACTGAGCCGGTGTTGGCCGAGGAGGGGCAAGCCCGTCACCCGCTGGGACGGCGTCACGACCAAGCTCCACCCGACGACTGGGGGAACAGGTCCCCGACGAGGCCGCCCGGGTGCCGCTGTTGCGCTACGTCGGCCCCAAGGAAGCCGACTGGCCGGAGACGGACTTCATCGTCGGCAATCCGCCCTTCATCGGCAACTGGCGCATGAGGCAGGCCCTCGGAGACGGCTACGCCGAAGCGCTGCGCAAGACCTACAAGGAGGTGCCGGAGAGCACCGAGTACGTCATGTACTGGTGGCACAAGGCGGCCGAGCTGACCCGAAAGGGCAAGGCCCGGCGCTTCGGTTTCATCACCACCAACAGCCTTCCGCAGACCTTCAACCGCAAAGTCGTTCAGCACCACTTGGGGGCCAAGCCGCCGCTCTCGATGGTGTTCGCCATCCCCGACCATCCCTGGGTCGACTCCGCCGACGGTGCCGCCGTGCGCATCGCCATGACCGTGGGTCAAGGGGGCGAACTTCCGGGAACTCTTCAGCGGGTGACAGGCGAACGCTCGGCGGGTGGCGAAGGGCTCGCCGTCGACCTCCAGACCCGGACGGGGAAGCTGTTTGCCGACCTTACCATCGGGGCGAACGTGGCAGGGGCAGAACAGCTGCGGGCGAACGCCGACCTTTGTGCAATGGGTGTAAAGCTTCATGGCGAGGGGTTTCAGGTTGCCCAAGAGGAGACGACGAGTCTTGGTCTTGGGCGCATCCCAGGATTGGAGAAGTACATCAAGCACTTCCGCAATGGTCGCGACCTTGCTCAACGACCACGGGGGCTCATGGTCATCGACCTGTTTGGTCTACAGCCTGAGGAAGTGCGAAGTCGGTTTCCCGAAGTGTTCCAATGGGTTCTAGAGCGAGTCAAGCCAGAGAGGGACCAGAACAATCGCGCTAGCTATAGAGAGAAATGGTGGATTTTCGGAGAGCCCCGGAAGGACCTTCGGCCCGCCTTGGAGGGACTCGACAGGTACATAGCGACCGTTAGAACAGCAAAGCATCGAATTTTTCAGTTCGTGCCAAGTGACATCATCGCCGAAAGTAAGATCGTAGTCGTTGCCAGTGACGTTGGAGAGCTGTTAGGGATTCTCTCGTCAAAGAATACACGAGTGTTGGGCTTTGGCTGCTGGGGGGTGGTTGGGTGTCGGAAACGATCCAACTCTACAATCACACGGATTGTTTCAATAAAGTTTCCCTTTCCCAATGCCACCGAGGACCAGAAGGCCCGCGTCCGCCGACTGGCCGAAGCCCTCGACGCCCACCGCAAGCGCCAACAGGAACAGTTCCCCGACCTGACCATGACCGGCATGTACAACGTGCTGGGGAAACTGCGGGCCGGGGAGGAACTGACCGACAAGGAGAAACAGGTCCACGAACATGGACTGGTGGCTGTGCTGCGGCAACTGCACGACGAGCTGGATGCCGCCGTGGCCGAGGCCTACGGCTGGCCCGCAGACCTCTCCGACGAAGCGATCCTGGAGCGGCTGGTGGACCTCAACCGGGAGCGGGTCAAAGAAGAGGAACAGGGAGTGGTGCGCTGGCTGCGGCCGGAGTACCAGTGCCCTTCCGGGACCTTGGGAGGGAAACAGGGCGAGCTTCTCGAAACCGAAAGGTTGGTCGCACCGGCTCTCGCCCGGGAAAAGCCCGTCTGGCCCAAGACCCTCCCCGAACAGGTGGCTGCCGTCCGCGCCGCCCTGGCCCAGCAGACCGGCCCCGTCTCCGCCAAGGAACTCAAGGAACACTTCAAGCACGCCCGGGAACCCAAGGTGCTGGAGATCCTCGCCGCTCTCGCTTCCATCGGTCAGGCCAGGGAGGTTGGGCCGGGCCGCTTCACCAGCTGACCAAGCCATAAAAATGATAATTGCCAATGTGCCTCTTCCCACAATCGGGGAGAGGAACATTTTTTTCTTTTGTCAACCCATGGAGGATCATGCCTTCCCCAGCCATTACCTCCGGGAGGTATGGAAAAGGAGCCTTCCTCCGGACAGGACAAGCTGGCATAAGTACCTGAAAATAAAATTTTTTTCTGTTGAACCTACTTCTCCATCCTGTTATCTACCTGCCCGAGACCAAGAACAGCAGGGCAAGAAACGTTTTCCTGAACGCCAAGTCGCTGGCAGTGCTGGAAGCGCTACGGGACGAATGGGACGGAAAGAACCCTTACGTTTTCCCGACCAAGACCGGCGCGAAGAAGCCGCACCTGACGGAGGTGCGAAAAACCTTTTCCGGGGCCTGCCAGGAGGGCGGAATCGGCGACTTCCACTTGCACGATTTGCGTCACTCTTTCGGAGCGATGGTCGTGTCGAACGGGGGCACCCTGTACGAGGCCCAACAGTTGCTCGGCCACCTAGACCAGACTACCACGCTGCGCTACGCTCACCTCTCCCAGGATGCCCTGCGGAAAGCGTCGCAAAGGGTGGCGGAACAGATCGAGAAGGCTGCTGTGTAGTACGTGAAAGCCCCCTGCGAGGCAGGGGGCTAAAGTTTTTCCTCTTCGGGCTGCGGCTTTGTTTTCAAAGCCACGAGGGAAACGCCGAACAGTACGGCGCGTTGGCCAGACCGGCCACCAAAAACAGAGCCTCATTGAAAATGCTCTACATTGCCGCTATCCTTTACATATGGAAACCCTGCTCGGAATTGTGTTGCTCATCGTCATCGCGCCGCTCTTCTTCGGCGGTGCCTACGCAGTTGCCTGTTTTTTTTGGAGTCTCTTCGACAGCCTCACTGGCCGCCGCTAGAACGCCCTGCCCCTGCCGCTCCCCGGCCCGCAACATCTCGACCTCCTGGGCGAGCCTCCCAAGGTAGCCGCCAGCCCCAAAGCCCCCACGGTCCCGTGCGGGGGAAAGTACCCCGGGGGAAAATCGGAATCGCGAAAACAAAAAAACGCCCCCGGACCGTACTTGGACCGGAGGCGTTCTTGTTTGCTTTGGTGGCTCGGAAGTTCGAATCTCCAAGCCGCTGAAACAAAAGGAAAAGTATGGTCGGGGCGAGAGGATTTGAACCTCCGACCCCCTGCTCCCGAAGCAGGTGCGCTACCAGGCTGCGCTACGCCCCGACATCTCGATTCCTTGGAACAACAGACGAAACTTTTAGCACGGCCGTGGCCAAATTGCAAGGAGTTTTCCTTCCCCGGGGCCGCTCCGTAATTCCGCCAGGCCGTTTCTCTCCTTTCCCGCCACGCGAGCGTTCTCCGCGGCCTCGAATTCTCCCATCCACCCTTCCCGACAGCCCGAATTTTGCGATTAACGCTGGATTAACGGGAGCGGATTAAGCTGCCGCCACGAAAGGTCGAAAGATCCCGGCCCGGGCCCTTGGCGGCCGGGCGAAGACGGAGAGAGGATCTTTTTCCCTCGGTGTATGCGGCCGCTTTTCCGGTGCCACCGCAGGGGCAATCGGCAACCGTTGTTGAAAAGGGAGATGGCGATGGGCGATTACAGTCGGAGGGATTTCATCAAAGTGACGAGCTGCGCCATGGGGGGGCTGATCCTCGCCGGGTGCGGTTCCGGTTCGGGGGGCGCAGGGGGAGGCATTACGACCCCCAACGGGTATTACTTTTACCGGCTGAAGTCGGCCGGCGGCGATGCCGGAGCGGCCTCCCGATCCCTGCCGGTCTACGAATTCGGCAGCTCGGCGCATATCGGCCGGGACGGCATCATCACCTTCGATGCCTACGATGTCGACGGCCGGCAGGGCATGTTTCAGCTCGACGTCGACTTTACCGACCGGAAGCCGCTCATCGCGCAGGAGCACACGCCCCTTCTGGCCGGAGATGTTCTGCCGGACGGTCGTGCCGTGAAAAAGTTCCTCGCCCATGACGTCAATAGCGACGGCAACATCGCCGCCGTCATCCGGGCTTCCGGCGACAACGGGACCCCTCTGGGCACCGGGCTCTACCTCAACGATGCGCGAAGCGGCTTCGACCCGGTTGTGGGGGTGGGGGATACGTTTCATCAGAACCGGTATAAATCGACCGGCATCGTTGGAGACGTCAGTCTGCAGGACGACAACGATCTTCTGGTGGTTCTCAATCACCTCACCGGATCGAATCCGCAAACCGGCCTCTTCCAACTTCCCGGCGCCACGCTGTCGGCCTCGATGCAGGTGATGCAGACGGGGCAGTTTCTCAGCGGCACGGAGGAGCAGGTCACCGGCTTCGGCATCGTCGACCATAAAGGCGATGTCTTTTCCACCACCATCTCACATTCGAGTTCCGGGCTCCTCGGGGCGCAGCAGGATGGATCGGGCGGATCGGTCAACAGCCTCCTGCACGGCAGTCTGGGCAGCGCCAATGATCTTCTCCTGCTGTCGGCCGGGCCTAACGTTGCCGGGTCGACCCATACGGCCGTGGTTCATTACGGCCCGCGCGTCGCCCCCGACGGCACGATCTACACAAAAATCGCCGATCAATACAACGAGAGGCTCATCGCCGGCGACCAGGTGATCAAGACCACCGACGGGGTGACGGCCAAGGGGTACAAAATCACCTCCTTTACCCCCGGCTGCGTCGGGCCCGACGGGGTGTTCTACTACACCGAATATGCCGAAACCGAGAAGGACGGGCTGCGTACCTCCCTCTTCGCCTATGACGGCGCCGAGCACAAAATCATTCTGGCCAGCGGCGATACCCTTTCGGATGGCGGTTCGCCGGTTAAGAACATCTTCTTCTCCACCACGACCAATCACATCGCCGATGACGGCAAGATCGTGTTTCTCTGCGAATTCGCCGACCGCTCCAGCGCGATCGTCGTCGGAATTCCAGCCTAAGGGGGACGAGCCATGGCAAGTTATCAGATCGAGACGACCAAAATCGGAACGGGGGATACGGCCAACATCGCCGATGAAAAGGCCATCCCGCTCTACAAGTATCTTCATTTCCCTAAAGGTTGGGCGAAAGCCCTCGATTTCGACCTCCTGGATCTGAATAAAGACGTCAACATCAGCATCCTGCACGGCAGGGTCTCGGCGGCGGTTCAATTGAGTCTCGGTTTCGGCCTGGCCGGTCCTAACTGGGCGGGCACCATGGATGTGCAGGGCGAGGTCAACGACAATACCATGCAGGTGGATATTACCAATGACCAGTTCGTTGCCGGGATGCTGGTCGGAGCCGATGCCAACTTTACGATGAGCATGGGGTTTCAGTTTCAGCGCGAAACCTTCGAATTCGACTGGCGCCATCCGTTCAGTTCCCATTGGACCTATGCCTGGCATGAACTGTTCCGCATTGACATGGATCCCCAACAATTCGACCTCCTCATGTTCCTGGTGAATTTACAAAAGGTTAGTTTGGAGGTTGAAAAAAAAATAATTGGGCTGGTCCCCGGCCTTGGCGATATTGCCGCCATTATTCCGGATGTCACGCTTCCCGAACCCCAGTCCTTTAATCACGGCATCGCCTCCCATGTCAGTTCCCTCCCCGTATTCCCAGGGGGGCTGGCTTTCCCTACGACCCTGGAGGTCCAGATTCCTCTGCTCGAAATTATCGAGCTTCTTGGGAAAGCAGGCATAGCCGTTGTTCAGCCGGAACTGGCCCCCGCCATCGAAATCGAATCGAGATTGGAGAAACTTGCCAAGTGGGTTAAGCCCAATGTCTCCACGGGGCCTATCCTCGGGTTGAATTTCACCACCTACCTCAGGATTTCCGGCATCAACGCTTATTGGGGGGGCACACAGTACCAAGCGACCGATGTCCACTCGTTGGGGGCCGAGATCGAGGCGACCCTTCCTGCCGATGCCCCGGCCGATACCCCTCCGGACCAGTTGGGGATCGAGTTCGATCACCGGCCGACCATCGACCTGACGGTGGGGTGGTATGTCTGCCTCACCTGGCTGAAAATATTTTCCGTCCAGCCCGAGTCTCGCGTGCGTCCAAGCGATCTCTCCCCGGCGTTCACCATTCCGGCGGGATTGGCCTATACCCATGAAATCAGAAACGATGTCGGCAGCAAATCAACCAATGGTGTCGTCGTCACCTTGATCGGTGACGGGTGGGTTATAGGGGGGTGATCGATGGAAGTCCGAATTTCCTCACTCGAAGAGATGTCCGCCTGCCTGAGGGGTGACCGTTTGCCGGTCAAGCTGGCCGCCCTGCGGGAAATCAACAACCACCTGGAACAGGCCAAACGGGGCGGACAAAAGCTCCATCCGGCGCTCATCGATCTGCTCCATGAGCGCTACCAGAATACCGCTGAGAAGGAGGAGCGCACCTGGTGTACCTGCATCCTGCTTCAGGTTGACGATGTCCGAAAATACGCCGTCGCCGAACGGGAGTTTTTTGCCCAGGACGACAGCGCCGTTCTGCTGCTCTGTGCCGATACGATCGCCTCTCTGCCCCCCTCTCGCCGGGTCGCTCAGCTTGCCGGGGCGGTGGCGGACGGCGGCAGCGCCACCCGGCAGCGCCTGGCGGCGAACCTGCTGAGCGACTGCACGGCACTGCTTGCCCCCGAGGTGGCCCTGCGGGTGGCCATTCTTTCCGATCACAACCTGCCCATCGAAGAGGTGAGAGCGGAAACCCTCAACCTGTGGATCGGGGAACTTTCCGGGACTTACCGACTGAGCGTGCGGCGCATCCTGTCCGGAAAAGAGCCTTCCTCCCTGGCCGTGCTGCTGGAGAATTGGAGACGGCTGCCCGCGGATGTGGCGACCTGGGTCATCGCTCAGGCGGTGCAAAAAAAGATCGCCATCACCAAGCGCGTCCTTATGGAGATTCTCGAGACCGGCGAGGATGTCGCGGTGCTGAAACACGCCCTGAATGCCTTGAAGCGATTCGCGATTACCGATCGGGATGACAGGGTCCTGGAATCTCTCTTGCGGCACGAGGAAGTTTCCGTCCGGACGGCGGCGTTGGAGGCCGGCCGGACGGCATTGCCGTGGGGGCAGTGGCTCGATGATGACGTGCCGGAGGAGGTGCGCCTGGCGGTCTTACGCAGAATCGCACGCCATCGGCACGAAGGCGCCATGCCGCATCTCTCGCGGCTTTTGCAGGATGAGAACTGGAAAATCCGGGCCGGGGCGACCGAGGCCCTGGTTGCCCTGGCGCCCGCTTCGCTGCAGATATTGACGGCCCATCTCACCGGCGACCATCATGACGCGAAGGTGAGTGCGGCCCAGGCGCTGCAACGGCTAGGGCATGACGAGTGGGTGTTGGCGGCGATAGCCTAACCAAATATTTTGAACGGGAGAGCCCCATGAACAGATGGCTGACGATTATTTTGGTAGCAGGTTTTTTGGTCATCCAACCATCGATCTCATTCGGATCTTGGTTTTCAGATCAATTGTCCCATTTTGCCTTCAACGTACTCCAGCATGCCGCAGCCTCCGGATCTGGATTCGACCACAGTGAATCCATGGGCAACCTGAATATCGATCAGGATGGCGATGGATATTATGTGTTCGGGAAGTATGCCAGCGGCGGTCGTCATTGGAACCGGATGAACTTTTGGTACCCGTTCAAATCCTACAGCCATGAAATGACGACGACTCTTACAGGTAATCATATCAGCGCGGATCAGCTGATCGCCGACCTGCAACAGGAAGCCGATGATAAAGGGCATATCCAGATCGCCTTCTGGTGGGATTATCAGGACGCGATGCTGGCTGACTGCATCCGTCAGTTCGTCCAGGCGGTGGGGACGGATGATTTCGCCATTTCGATGGTCTACAGCACCAGTACGCATAATATCTCCTTCTATGTCAATGTCGACTCCGGCGCTTCGCCGGACACCATCAACAATACCCGCTTGATCAGAGTGATTAAGGACAATGTCAGGCGGGTGCTCGCCGCCGATCCGGACGCCTTTCCCAAGTACGGCCGGGAAATCCGGGACCATTTTACGGTCTCATTCGGCAAGCCCTTGATTGTGGTGTATCTGCTCGGCACGGGAGATCTGTATTTTCACTGAGGGCAATGAGGGACCGTCAATCGACCGTCAGTTGGGTGCGCAGGGGGAACCCGGGGCGGCAGCCCTTCGGATCGAGGGCGTCGAGCAGCTGACGGGCGTCGCAGAGATCGGGGAAGGAGAAGCCTTCGGTGAAGCGGTGGTAGACTCCGGAGAGGAGGCGGCGGACCTCGGCGCTCTGTCCCCGGGCGGAGAGAAGACGGGCCAGAGCCGTGGCGGCGCGCAGTTCGGGCAGTAGAGCGTGTTGGCGGCGGCTGACGGCGAGGGCGTGGCGGAAGCAACGCTCGGCGGTGGCGGCGTTGCCGGAGCTCTGGTCGAGCAGGCAGGCCCCTTTCAGACGGTGGAGCTCGGCTTCGACGTGGTGATCGTCCAGCCGCTCCACCAGCGCCAGGGCCTCCCCGATGACGGCGAGGGCCGCTTCGGGTCGTCCGGCCTCGCGCAGGCCGTCGGCCTGGGTTTCGAGGAAGATGACGAGGATGCCGCTCATCAGGGAGCGCACCGCGTCGACGCACTCCTGCATCTCCACGAGCCCCCCGGCGTCGCCCCGCATGACCCGGGCCCAGCCGTGCTTGAGGCCCGCCCCAACCCGCCAGAGGGGAAAGCCGTGGGCGGTTCCGAGCCGCATCGTCTCCTCGGCGAGCGCCAGGGTCGCGTCAGGCTGCCGCAGCATGCGGTGCAGCGCCGTGAAAAAGGTGAGCGCGTACCCGAGGCTGAAGGGATGCTGGACCCGCCGCGCCTCGGCGACCGCCCGTCGGCCGGCGGTCATAGCCTGTTCCGGGAAGCCGAGCTGGCAGAGGGTCCAGCCGAGGTAGCTTCCGCTGGTGGCGTAGGCGTTTTCGCCGTAGCCGGTGATCAGGGCTTCGTGATGGGCGGGCTCGTAGAGGGCGATGGCCCGCTCCAGGTGCCGGCGGGCCTCCTCGAACTCGCCGCGCCAGTACTGGATGTTGCCCATGGCGAAGTGGCTCTGCTGGCTCCGCACCGGATCCTTATCGCCCGGCGCCAGCCGCCGCAGCCGTTGGGCCAGATCGAGGAGCGCCGCCAGCCGAAGTGGGAGCTGGTGCCGGCCCACAGGCCCCAGAGTGCCCGGAAAGCCTCCGGCGTCCCCTCTGCCCGGTCGCCGAGATCCACGGCGCGCCCGTAAGCAGACGCTCCGGTGGCGGAAGCGTAGCCTTCCAGGGCGTAGGCCGCGGCGCCCCGGCCCACTTGCAGCGGCAGTTCAAGCTGGATGCGCTCCTGCCCTTCCGGCAGGCGGGGCAGGAGCGCCACGCCGGCGTCAAGGTGGCCGAGGGCCTCGCGATGGGCGCAGTCGAGCTGGGCCCGCTGCCCCGCTCGAAGCCAGTAGGAAATGGCGCGCACGGCCTCGCCGCTCTCCTGCCAATGCCGGGCCAGCACTTCGGGGCGCCGCCGGGTCACCTCGGGGAAGCGTTCCTCAAGGAGTCGGGCGATGCGGCCATGGGCGGCCTGGCGTTCGGCCCGCGGTTGCGACCAATAGGCGGCCTCCCGAAAGAGGGCATGGCGGAACCGCCAGCCGCGCCGGTGCGGACGCCGCCACCAGACCGGTCTGCTCCATGCGCCGGAGGGCCTCGGTCACCTCGGGAAGCTCGCGCAGGGCCAGCTCCGCCAGCAGTTCGGCGGAGAAATCGCGGCCGATGGCGGCGGCAAGCTGGGCGAGCCCCTTGTCCGCCGCCAGGGCATCGAGACGGGACGTCAGCAGGTCCTGCAGGCTCGCCGGGATCGCCGGGCCCCGTTCGGTGGCGGGAAGGCGGCCCAGTTCCTCGGCGAAGAGGGGCACGCCGTCGGCCCGCGCCACGATCGCGGCACGCAGCGCGGGGACGAGCTGCGGGGCGGTGGCCTCCACCAGGGCGCGAATCGCCGGTTCCGACAGGGGGCCGAGGGATTGTCGCGGCACCCGCTCCTGCGGCCAGGGGGAAGTGAACTCCGGCCGCGCGGTCATGACGATCAGCACCGCCGGGGGAGGCTCTCGGTCAGCAGACGCGAGAGCAGCTCGAGGCTGCTCGGGTCGATCCAGTGCAGGTCCTCCAGCGTCACCAGCACCGGGCCCGCGGCCGCGAGTCGGTGCAGTTCCTCGAGCAGGGCCGTCATGCTTCGCTCCCGCCGCTGCTGCGGCGAGAGCTCGCTCGCCCGATACGGGGGGGCGATCGGCAGTGAGCAAGCCTCTGCCGCCAGGGTGATCCGCTCCCCGAGCCGTTCGCCGCCCCGCTTCTCGAGGGCGCGGGCCAGTCTGGCGAAGCGCGCCTGCGCGTCGTCGGCAAGGGAGAATCCGAGCCGTGCGCCGACCAGGTCGATGACCGGCTGAAAGGGGGAGCGGCTGGATTCGGGGAGGCACTGCAGCGCCAGCAGGGTACCGGCGGAGGCGGCCACCCGCTGTTGCAAATGCGTGGACGAGACGCGATTTGCCGATTCCGGGCTCGCCGCACAGCAGGACCGCCCCCGCCGCGCCTTTTCGGACGGCGTCCCATCTCTGCGCCAGAAAGGCCGTTTCCTCCTCTCGGCCGACGAGGGGCGTCAGGCGGGCGGCGGCTTCCAGGCGGTCTCTGGCGCCGCTCACCCGGAGGGCCCGGCAACAGGAAACCGGTCGGGAGACGCCCGGCAGGGAGCGCTCTCCGAGGGGGGCGCAGTCGAAGTAGCCCTCCACCACCTCGCGCGTCGCCGCGCTGAGGAGAACCTCGCCGTCCCCGGCCAGATGGCGCAGGCCGATCGCCGTTCCCGACGCCAGGCCGAGGACGTCTGGAAGCTCTGAGCCTCCGTCCGCCAGGATCAGGCCGGTATGCACGCCGGTGCGCCGCTCGACCCCCGGAAAGGCTGCCTCCGCTACCTCCAGGGCGGCGCGCACGGCGAACCGGGCCGCGTTTTCGTGCGCCCGCGGATAGCCGAAGTAGGCCAGCAGACCACCCCCTTCGGCGCGGGTGACGTGCCCACCCCAGGCGCGCACGATCTCCAGGCAGCGCGTCCGGGGCGCCCGCAGCAGGTGCAGGGCGTCCTCCGGGTCGCCGGCGGCATCGGGGAGGAACCGGCAGGAGAGGATGGTGACCTGCCGCCGCTCGACGGGGGAGGAGGCCTCCGGGGCGGGGCGGGCGGGGGCGGTCGCCCCCATCTCGCCGCGCTGGATGCGCTGCGCCAGTTGCCGGGTCTCCTTTTCGGGCGTCACGCCGAGCTCCGCTTCGAGGGTGCGGCGGAAACTGTCGTAGCGACTGAGGGCGAAGCCGCGCTGACCGCTCAGCGCCGCCAGGCGCATGGTCCGGCGGATCCCCTCGTCGTTCCACGGCGCCAGCGCGTTGAAGCGCAGGGCGAAGGCCAGGGATCTGCCGGCGTCTCCCCGCGCTTCCCAGCAGGCGGCGAGGCGCTCCAGCAGCAGCAACGCCCGTTGCCGCAGCCCCTCCCGGCGGATCTCCAGCCAATCTTCGAACTCGGGGCACGCGTCCAGCGTGAATCCCTCCATCAGCTCCCCCCGGTACAGGTCGACCCGAGCCTCCAGGCGCCCCAGGCAGGCGAGGCAGTGCGCCCTGTCGGGCGCGCTCGGGCATTCCGGCAGGGGGGCGAGAAACGCTGTCGCATCGAGTTCGTGCGGACCCTGCGAGGCGAAGCTGAGGGCGTGACGGTCGGCGACCAGGCAGTCGGCTGCCGGGGTCGTGGAGCAGGCGCCTAAGGGCGAGCAGGACCTGCCTGAGATTGCTGCGGGCCGCTTCTTCGGGCAGGTCGGGCCAGAAAATCTCGGCCAGCTTCTGCCGCGGCTGAGGCACTCCGGGCTGCAGGGCGAGATAGGCGAGCAGCGCCAGCCCTTTTGTCGGCAGGCGCGGAGCGATCGCTTCGCCGTTGTGTTCGATCTCGATCGAGCCCAACAGGCGAAGAGAAAGCGCTTTTCGGCATATTGAAGGTCTTACCTGGGTCACGATGGCCTGACATGTCAATGAGGAAGAACATCTGAGCGGGGCTGCCAAAATCCCCGGCCCCTTCCCTGCGAGGGGCAAGGGGTTTTTGGCGCCAACCGGCGTAAGGGAATGTTGACTTCCAGAATCGTGCCAATCGGTAAGACCCTCAGAATCCATTCGCGACCTTTGGCTCTGGAGGGAATTTTTTGCTAAAATAATAATGGGTTATCGAGTGGAAGCGGTTGGGAGGGCAGCGGGTGGGAAGGGGATGTTCGCTCATAGGGGGGTGGCGTAGTCAAAACTATGACATGTTCGAAGGTGAAAGGTCGCCTCGGAACGTTACCGCGAGGTTTGGTCGTTGGAAAAGAGGCGGGAAAGGGTGTTCTCCGGAGGGAACACAGGAGGCCGGTGGGATAAAAAAACGCCTCCGGTCCGATTCGGGACCGAAGGCGTTTTTTCTCTTCAGTTGTTTGCTGGCTCGGGGAGTGCAAGGCCGAGCGCCGCTCATCTTTCCCTCAGAGCTCCTGCCCCGTCGGCCGGATGAGCACTTCGTTGACGTCGACGTGGGGCGGCTGGGAGACGGCGAAGAGGACCGCTCGGGCGACATCGTCGGCGGTGACCATTGTCTCTTCCGGCCTCTTCTCCCAGAACGGCGTGTCGACGCGCCCCGGCTCGACGAGAGTCACCCGCACACCGGTTTCCACCAACGCCTTGCGCAGCGAGTCGGCCATGCCGGTCACGGCCCATTTGGTAGCCGAGTAGAAGTTGTTCGGCGAGGAGACCCGCCCGACCACCGAGCCGGTGAGGAGCAGGTGCCCCTTGTTGCGGATCAGCTCGGGCAGGGTGAGCCGCGCGGTGGCGGCGGCGCCGAAGACGTTGGTCATGACCATCTGCCGCCACTTCTCGGGGGTGTCCTCGCCGCCGACGTAGCGGCCGCCCCAGGCCCCGCCGGCGTTGGCGAAGGCGACGTCGATGCGGCCGAAGGCCTACAGGGTCTCCTCCACCATGGCTTTGACCGCATCCCAGTCGCCCACGTCGCAGGCGAGCGCCAGGGCCCGCTGCGGCCCGCCCAGCTCGGCGGCGATGGCGTCCAGTTTCTCCTTCGAGCGGGCGGCGAGCACCACCCGGTAGCCCCCCTCGGCCGCCTGCCGGGCGGTGGCGAGGCCGATGCCGGTGGAGGCGCCGGTGATCAGAAAGACTTTTTGCTCGTTGTTCATGGCAGAGTCTCCTTTGCGTGATTCGATGAAAACAGGATAAAAGTCTACCAGATCTTTAGTTCAACGCCCGCTCGCTTCGCTCCCTCAAGACGCAAAGGTAAAAACGGAATGGTTCTTCCCGTTACTTGAACAGCTTCAGAAACTGCCCGTACCCCTCTTTCTGAAGATCCTCCTTGGGGATGAAGCGCAGGGCCGCCGAATCAAGGCAGTAACGCAGGCCGGTGGGCGGCGGACCGTCCTTGAAGACGTGCCCCAGGTGGGAGCCGGCGTGCCGGCTGCGGACCTCGGTGCGCACCATGAAGAAGGTGCGGTCCTTTTTCTCGACGATGTTCTCCGGCACCAGCGGTTTGGTGAAGCTCGGCCAGCCGGTACCGGAGTCGAACTTGTCCGTGGAGCTGAAGAGCGGCTCGCCGGAGACGATATCGACATAGATGCCCGGCGCGTGGTTGTCCCAGTAGGCATTGTTGAAGGCCGGCTCGGTGGCGCCGTGCTGCGTGACGTCATACTGCAGCGGCGTCAGGCGGCGACGCAGTTCGGCGTCGCTGGGGATGGCGTAGCGCTTCGGCGCCTGTGCGGCGCCCGGGTCGGCGTTCGTCACTGCGGCATTCGCCGGCTTGGGGCTTTTCTTATCGTGCATGGCGTCGCTCATCTTGTCCTCCTTTGACGGAAACGCGCTCCTGCGGCGGCACGTCCTTCTCCTTGCCCCAGACCTTCTCAAGAAACTGGTCGCGCCCGGAATGGAAGCGGTACCAGTGGTAGCGGATGGGGTTTTTCCTGTAGTAGTTCTGGTGATACTCCTCGGCCCGGTAGAAGGGGCCGAGCGGCAGGATCCGGGTGACGATCGGCTTGTCGAAGCGCCCCGAGGCCGCCAGCTTCTCCTTCGAGGCCTCGGCCAGGCGCTTTTGCTCCGCGTCGGCAGTGAAGATGACGCTTCGGTACTGGGAGCCGCGGTCGACGAACTGTCCGCCGGCGTCAGTGGGATCGACGTGGCGCCAGAACCAGTCGAGCAGCTGGGCATAGCTGACCTTGGCGGGGTCGTAGATCACCTTCACCGCCTCCACGTGGCCGGTGCCGCCGGCCGAAACCTGCTCATAGCTCGGGTCGGCCACATGCCCGCCGGTGTAGCCCGAGACGGCATCGATCACCCCGGGAACCTTTTCGAAGTCCGATTCGGTGCACCAGAAGCAGCCGCCGGCAAAGACCGCCGTGCGGGTCTGGGCAGTGGGCTGGGTGGCCGTCTTATCCATCCCTTGGCTTTGGTGACAGCCGGCCAGGACCATCGCCAAAACGCCGATCGCCGCAAATAGGGGTTTCATTTCCTCCTCCCTTCGGGCTCGTGCAGAGAAAAGCCGGCGCGCGCCCACCGTGGTGAAGAACTCGATTTGTTACCATTGTCGTAATCAATTATAATACGAATTGACCGCGTTTGCTTGAATGCGGATTAATTGATGCGGGGAAGGGGGGATGATCCGGCAGCAGAAAATCGTGTATACTTAAGATTAATGCCCTCGCAGAAACAGCGGATGGTGGTTGAAAAAGGTGAATCCTACCGATTTACGGAAATTCGTGGCCCCCGAATTTCTTTTCGGGGTCGGCTCCCGATATCAGGCGGGCCGCTACGCCAGGAATCTGGGGGGACGAAAGGTGCTCCTGGTGACCGATCCGGGCGTTCAGGCCGCCGGTTGGGCGAAGGACGTGGGGGAGAGCCTGGCCGAAGCCGGTCTGCCCTTCGCCGTCTTTTCGGGGGTTTCCCCCAATCCCCGGGCCGACGAGATCATGGCGGGCGCCGAGGTCTATCAGGCCGAGGAATGCAACCTGCTCGTCGCCGTGGGAGGCGGCAGTCCCACCGATTGTGCCAAGGGAATCGGCATCGTCAGCAGCAACCGGCGTCCCATCCTCGAGTTCGAGGGGATCGATCAGGTCCGCCAGCCGATGCCGCCCTTGATCTGCGTTCCCACAACCGGGGGGGCTTCCGCCGATGTGTCGCAGTTTGCCATCATCCTCGACCTGCGGGAGCGGCTCAAAATCGCCATCGTCAGCAAAGCGGTGGTGCCGGATGTCTCCCTCATCGACCCCATGACTCTGAACACCCTGGACCCCTTTCAGACGGCCTGCACCGGGATGGACGCGCTGACCCATGCGGTGGAGGCCTTCGTCTCCACCGCCAGTTCGAGCATGACCGACCTGCACGCTCTGGAAGCGATGCGGCTGATCGGGAACAACCTGCTCCCCTCTGCCCGCAACCCCCTGGATCTCGAGCTGCGCACCCGGATGATGCGGGGCAGCCTTTTTGCGGGCCTGGCCTTCTCCAATGCGATCCTGGGCGCCAGCCACGCCATGGCCCACAGCCTCGGAGGTTATCTGGACCTTCCCCACGGCGAGTGCAACGCCATCCTGCTCGAGCGGGTGGTGGAGTTCAATTTTCTCTCCGCCCCGGAGCGCTTCGAGGAGGTCGGCCGGGCGCTGGGACTGCATCTCGAGGGGATGACGGAAAAACAGAAAAAAGCCGCCCTGGTGAAGGAGCTCCGCCGCCTGAGAAAAGAGGCGGGGCTGGACGTGACGCTTGGCACACTGGGGGTCAAGGGGGTCGATCTTCCCTTTCTGGCCAAGAATGCGATGCACGACCCCTGTATGGCCACCAATCCGCGGTCGCCCAGCGCCGGGGATATCGAGGTCATCTATGGCGAAGCCCTCTGACGACGAGGAAAGGCGCAAGTCCCTCCAGGACCGGCTCATCGGCCTGGGGGAGAGCTCCTTCCGCAAGAGCTACTATCCGCAGCTCCAGAGCCGGCTCGAGGAGCTGGAGCGGTTCCGCAGACTCCTGGATTCCACCCTCGATGCGATTCTGCTGGTGGCGCTGCCATCGGAGCGGATTGTCGATGCGAACGCCGCCGCCTGCCGTCAGTTGGGGTACTCCCGTGAAGAGCTGCTCACGCGCAGCCTGGCAGAGGTGGTGGATCTTGAGCGCTTGAGGTGGCCCCGGGAGCCCTCTCAGGGGGGCGCCGCGAAAATGGTTTCGACCGTTCTGCGGTGCAGGAACGGAAGTGAAGTCCCCGTGGAGGTCGATCTCTCGATGGATGACTTCGGCGAGAGCCCCTATGGGATCGTCGTTGCCCGCGACATCTCCGAACGGCTGCAGGCAGAGGCGTCGCTGCGGAAATCCGAATGGGAAAAAGGGCTCATCCTGGAGAGCACCGAAGAGCTGGTGATCTATTTTGACACCGAGATGCGCATTACCTGGGCCAATCGGATGGCGGTCCAGATCGCTGCCCATCTCCTTCGACCAGCTGGTGGGACGCCATTGCTGGGAGGCGTGGCATCGGCGCCAAACCCCCTGTCGGCACTGTCCGGTGCTCGAGGCGCTGCGGACCGGCCGCCCCTGCACGGGCGAAATCACCGCCGAGGAGGGCCGGGTCTGGTACGTCAGGGGGTATCCGGCGCGCAATGCGGCGGGTGAGCTGGAGGGGGTGGTCGAGCTCTGTATGGACATCACCGAGCGGAAAAAGGCCGAAGAAGCCCTGCGGAAGAGCGATCGAATGAAGACCGAGTTCATTTCCACCGCGGCCCATGAGCTGCGCACCCCGCTGACCGCCATCCAGGGATTTTCCCAGGTGCTGTTGCTCCAACAGGGGATCGCCGCGGAGGAACAGCGCGAGGCCCTCTCCTACATCCATGAAAAATCGGTGGCCCTGGGCAAGATCATCGCCGATCTGCTCGACATCGCCCGGGCGGAGGCCGGAAGGGGCCTCTCTTTCGTCAAGTCCTTTTGTTCGGTGCGGGATCTGGTGCGTGAGGCCGAAATGTTTTTCCGGGCACTTTCGGCCGGGCAGCGGCTCCAGGTCGAGATCGCCGCCGACGATACGCGTCTGGTGGTGGATCGGGAGAAACTCGCCGAGGTCTTCGAGAACCTCCTCAGCAATGCGATAAAATATTCCTCCTCCGACAGTATTGTTCGCCTCTTCGGCCAGAAGGCGGGTGATCACTACGAGTTCAGCATCGCCGACCAGGGGATCGGCATGACCCCGGAACAGGTGGAGAGGGTTTTCGATAAATTCTATCGGGCGGATGCTTCCAACACGGCCTCGGCAGGCCTCGGGCTCGGCATGAGCCTGGTCAGAACCATCATCGAGGCCCACGGCGGATCTATCCGGGTGGAGAGCCGACCGGCACAGGGGACGACCGTGCGCCTCATCCTGCCTCTGGCCGAGGCGTACCGGTGAAATCCGTTAAGGAGGATGCTTTCGCCAGAAAGCACATGATGGGATGGCTAAGCAAAAAGCGCCCAATGCAAGGCGCGCCATTATCGAGCAATGAGGCGTAGATAGGTAGGTCGAAGCAGCGAGAGCAATGGCAGCAGCGCCGCAGTTGGTGCGTTCTCGCGACGCCCTCAGGGAGGTGACGGTGGAAAAAGTCCTTATCGTCGACGATCACCCGGAAACCATCCGCTTGCTTGAGCTCGTGCTGCGGACCGAAGGCCGGCAGCTCCACTGCGCGGAAAACGGTGAGCGGGCCCTCGAGTTGGCCCGCCAGCTCAAGCCGGACGTCATGCTGCTCGATATCATGATGCCCGGCGCCCTCGACGGCTATCAGGTCGCCCGGTATTTGAAAAGCGATCCCGAAACCTCGCGCATTCGGATCATCGTCATGACGGCAAAGGCCCAGGAGAGGGACCGCCAGGAGGCCTTCGCCGCGGGGGCCGACGACTACATCACCAAGCCCTTCGATGTGGTGGAGGTGAGACGGCGCGTGGAAAAATTTCTCCACTGACCCCCCCCGCTGCCCTCTCAGGCGTCTCCGACAGCTTCCCACCCGACCCTTGCTCCCCTGTGCTCTTCCCCACGGCGTTCCCGTCATCCCCTTGCAAAAGGGGCCTGTTAAATTAAGCTCTAGGCATACCCGATCGTTGTCGAACCGCAGACTCCGGGGGGATCGAACATGCTGTGGCGCTGGTTTCCGTGGAAGCAGGTGGTCAGGCGGTGGGCGCGCTCCCGCGGGCTGGTCGATCCGATCAGCCTCATTTCGCGGCTGGAGCGCTTCGGTCAGCCTCTGGAGGTCAAAGGGCCGCTCGAGCTGCTGCGCGCCGGGGTGGTGTTTCATGCCCGCGGCCTGCTCAACACCGGCGCCATCCAGCACAACCTCGACTGGATCTGGCCCTTCTGGGTAGAGCGCCAGTACAATCCCCACGACCCGGCCTTCATCCCCCGGGCCTTCTCCATCACCCACATCAACCTGACTCACCGCAACTGGACCGCCATCGGCCTCCCCGATGAGGAGCAGATCCCCATCGTCGACCCCCGGGGTCTGCTGACCCCCTTTTTCGACGGTTGGTCTCTCGATTGCTGGCTGGTGCGGGAAGGGGGACCGTGGCTCGTTCCCTCCCAGATGAAGGGGCTGGAGCAGCGGCTGGACACCGAGGCAGGGGCGGCGGTCGTGACATGCAGCGCCGGCGAGGGCGATGAGCTGCGCACCCGGGCCCTGGTCGAGGAGGAAGAAGGCCGGGCTGTCTGCCGTCTGGAAGTTACCGCCCGCAGCGCCCGGGGGGGCTTTTTGGTGGTGGCCCTGCGACCGTACAACCCCGAAGGGGTCAGCTTCGTCCAGCGGATCGAGGCCGGAAGCCGGCCTGGCGCGGGTGGCGTATCGACCGTCGGCAGGCCGTCCGTTTCGAGCCTGCCGCCGATCGCTTCTGTTTTTCCGATTACCGCGGCGGCGACGTCCACGCGCGGCTGTTCGAAGCCGGCCCTGCCGAAGGGGTCTACTGCCGGGTGGGCATGGCCACCGCCGCGGCCCTCTTTGCCGTGGGTGAGGCAGGGCGCCACGCTGCGGGTGAGCGTGCCTCTGGAAAAGGGCAGTCGTGCCGGAAGAGTCCCAGGTTCCTGGCGCGCGGCCCTCGGCGGTGTCGGTCGCCGCCCGCCTGCCGGAGCCGCTTTTTCAACGGCTCTTCGAGGCGGCGGTGCGCTCCCTGGTGCTTCATTCCCCCGGCGGCGAGGTCTATCCCGGCCCCTACACCTACAAGCGGTTCTGGTTTCGCGACGCTGCCTTCATCCTGCATGCCCTGCTCTGCCTCGGGCTCGAGGGGCGTGTCGAACGGGTCCTCGACACCTTTCCGGAGCGCCAGCGGCCGAGCGGCTTCTTCCATTCCCAGGAAGGGGAGTGGGATTCCAACGGCGAGGCGCTCTGGATCCTGGAACGCTTCTGCCGCCTGACCGGGCGCCCCCCCAAGCCCGCCTGGAGCCGGGCGATTGCGAAGGGGGCCCGCTGGATCGGGCGCAAGCGCCTTCCCGCCGGAGGCGAGTTACGCACCGCCGGGCTGTTGCCCGCCGGTTTCAGCGCCGAGCACCTGGGACCCAACGACTACTACTATTGGGACGACTTCTGGGGGGTGGCGGGGCTGCGCGCCGGCGCGTTCCTTCTCGAAGGGCTCGGCGCGGGCGAGCGGGCCGCCGCCTTGCGGGGCGAAGCCGACCGGTTCGCGGCCGATCTCACGGCGAGCCTGGCCCGGGTGGCCGTGCGCCTGGGGCGGCCCGGCATGCCCGCCTCTCCCTACCGGCGGCTCGACTGCGGGGCGGTCGGGTCGCTGGCGGCCGGCTATCCCCTGCAGCTCTTCGCCCCGGACGACCCGCGGCTGCTTGACACGGTGGCCTTTCTGCTCGAGCGGGCGATGGTCAACGGCGGCTTCTTTCAGGACGTCATCCATTCGGGGATCAACCCCTACCTGACTCTGCATCTGGCCCAGGTGCTGCTGCGTGGAGGGGACCCTCGGGCCCTCGATCTGTTTCGGACCGTGGCCGAGCTGGCCTCGCCCACGGGCGAGTGGCCCGAGGCGATCCATCCCGGGACCGGCGGGGGGTGCATGGGCGACGGGCATCACGTCTGGGCCTCGGCCGAGTGGGTTCTGATGCAGCGCAACTGCTTTGTGCGCGAGGAAGGGGCGCGGCTGATCCTCGCCGCGGGGATCTTCCCCGCCTGGCTGGCGCAGGAGAGCCCCATCGCCTTCGGCCCGGCGCCGACGGCGTTCGGGTCGGTGAGCCTCACTATCGTGCCCACGGGGGAGGCGGTGCGCCTCGACTGGGAGGCCTCCTGGCGGCAGCCTCCGGAGGCGATCGAGGTGCGTCTGCCGGGGTTTGTTCCGGCGCTGGTGGGACCGCAGGTGGCCACGGTGACGCTGGAGAGGGCAGGGGCATGAACATCCTGATGGTCACCAATACCTTCACGCCCCATGTCGGCGGGGTGGCCCGCAGCGTCCTGGGGTTTACCAGCGCCTTTCGCCGGCGGGGCCATCGGGTGGTGGTCGTGGCGCCGAGCTTCGAGGGAGAGGCGAAAACGGAAAGGGACGTGGTGCGCCTGCCTTCGATCCGGGAGTTCGCGGGCAGCAGCTTTTCGGTGCCTGTCCCTTTGCCCGGCCGGGTCAGCCGGGCCCTGCGGGATCTGAACCCGGAGGTGGTCCATTCCCACCACCCTTTTCTGCTCGGCGAGACCGCTCTGCGCGTCGGCGCCGCACGCCGCCTGCCGGTGGTCTTTACCCATCATACCTTATACGAGCGCTACACCCACTACCTGCCGGGCGAATCCCCGCGGCTGCAGCGCTTTGCCGTCGATCTGGCGACCGGCTACGCCAACCTGTGCGACGCCGTCATCGCTCCGAGCGCGTCAGTGGCCGAAATGCTTCGCGCCCGGGGGGTTGCGGTGCCGATCGAGGTCATCCCTACCGGAGTCGATCTGACGCTGTTTTCGCCGGGGGAGGCCTCTGCCCTGCGCCAGAGCCTCGGCATTCCCCCCGAGGCCTTTGTCGCCGGGCATATCGGGCGGCTGGCCGAAGAGAAGAACCCGCTTTTTCTGGCCAGAGTGGCGGCAGATTTCCTGCGCGCCACCCCCTGCGCGCACTTTCTGCTGGCGGGCGCCGGCCCGGCGAGCGAAGCGATGGTCCGGCTCTTCGCGGAACGGCGCGTCGGCTCCCGTCTGCACCGGTTGGGGGTGCTGGAGGCGGAGGATCTGGTGGCGGCCTATCGGGCCATGGATGTGTTTCTGTTCGCCTCGCAAAGCGAAACCCAGGGGATGGTGCTGACCGAGGCGATGGCGGCGGGCACGCCGGTGGTGGCAGTGGATGGTCCCGGAGTGCGCGAGGTGGTGCGCGACGGCCAAAATGGCCGTCTGGTGTCACAGCTCGATGAGCACGCGCTGGGCCGGGCGCTTCTCTGGTACGCCGCTCTCGCCCCCGGCCGGCGGCGCGAGCTGAGGGAGGCCTCTCTCGCGACCGCCGCGGCGTTTTCCATGGAGAAGATGGCCGCACGACTTCTCGAACTCTATCGGGCGTTGATCGTCGCTCGGCCGCGCCCCAAGGAAGAGGAGCTCGGCCGTTGGGCCGGCTCCTGGCGCTATTTCGAGAGGGAGTGGGAGATTCTGCGCAACCTCGCGCACGCAGCCGAGGAGGCCCTGAGCATCGAAGAGGTGGAGAAGAAATGACCGGGAACGGGGGGAGAAAAAGACGAGGCAAATGGTGAGATTCTCCCTCTCCCCCCTGTGGGAGAGGGGGCATCATAGAAATCCGATAAGGGAGAATCAGGCATAAAACCTGAAACCGGTAGGGAAAACCGAACCGAGTCTATTTCCCTCTGTCCGGTCCCTTCTTCCGTCGCTCCTCCCGCCAGATATCGATCAGCAGCAGGCAGACGCCGACGGTGATCGCCGAATCGGCGATGTTGAAGGCCGGCCAGTGGTAGCGGTGCCAGTGGACGTCGAGAAAATCGATCACTTCGCCGCAGGCGGACGCGGTCGATGAGATTGCCCAGCGCCCCGGCGAAGATCAGGGAGAGGGAAAAGCTGCAGCAGGCGCTGTTCGAGGTGAATGCGGCGCAGATACCAGAGGATGCCGAGGGCGGCGACCAGCGATACGCCGATGAAAAAGGGCATGCGCAGTGCGCTGTGGGCGAAGATGCCGAAGGCCGCCCCCTTGTTGCGCACGTAGGTGAAGTTGAAGAAGCCCGGGATCACCGCGAGCGATTGCCCCTGAAAGAAGTGGCGGTCGATGTAGAGCTTGGTAGCCTGGTCGAGGACCAGGACGATTCCGGTGATGCTCAGCAGCGGCGGTAGCGGGACATGGTTTCTCGCTGCAATTGGGATAAATGGAATGGAAGAGCAGGCCGTGCGCCTGCCCGATTCGGGCACCCACGAAGGGTGCCCCTACTCCCCCAGCGCCGCGCGGCAGCGGTGGCAGACCGTCGGGATGTTCGTCGCTCTCGCCGATGGTGGTCGCGTAGTTCCAGCAGCGTGCGCATTTTTCGCCGAGAGCTTTCTCGACCCGGACCCGCAGACCGTCGACCTCTTCGCCCTCCACCGCTTCGGGCAGGGCTTCGGCGAGCTCCACCTGGGAGACGATGAACAGGGTGGCCAACTCGTCGCGGTAGCTCTCGAGCAGCTCCCGCCAGGGACCCGCCGGGGCGGCGAGCAGCACCCGGGCGTCGAGGGAGTGGCCGATGCGCTTGTCGTTGCGGGCCAGCTCCAGGGCCTTGGAGACGTCGGAGCGCACCGCGAGCAGCTTCTCGTAGCGCGCCTCCAGCTCGGCGTCGAGAAGACTGGTCTCGAAGCGGGGGAAGCCGGCCAGGTGCACGCTTCGGCTCGCGCTCGCCCGGCAGGCTGCGCCAGATCTCGTCGGCGGTGAAGGAGAGGACCGGGGCGATCAGCCGGGTCAGGGCGTCGAGAATGCGGTACATGGCGCGTCTGGGCGCTGCGCCGCGCCAGGCTCTTTTTCGGCGCCGTGTAGAGCCGGTCCTTGAGCACGTCGAGGTAGAAGGCGCTCATGTCGACGCTGCAGAAGTTGTGCACCGCGTGGTAGAGGACGTGGAACTCGTACTCGTTGTAGGCCCGCTCCACCCGGCCGACCAGCCCCTCCAGGCGCGAGAGGGCCCAGCGGTCGATCTCCAGCAGCTCGCCGTCGGCGAACGCGTCGGTGGCCGGGTCGAAGCCGTGCAGGTTGCCGAGGATGTAGCGGGCGGTGTTGCGGATGCGCCGGTAGGCGTCGGAGAGCCGCTGCAGGATCTCCTCGCTGATGCGGATGTCGTCGCGGTAGTCCTGGGCGGCGACCCACAGGCGCAGGATCTCGGCGCCGAACTTCTTGATCACCTCCTCGGGGGCGATGACGTTGCCCTGGCACTTGGACATCTTCTTGCCGGCGCCGTCGACGACGAAGCCGTGGGTGAGCACCGCCTTGTAGGGGGCGATGCCGCGGGTGCCGACGGCGGCCAGCAGGCTCGAGTGGAACCAGCCGCGGTGCTGGTCGCTCCCCTCCAGGTACATGTCGGCCGGCGCGCCGAGGTTGTCGCGCTGCTCGAGGACGGCGGCGTGGGAGACCCCGGAGTCGAACCAGACGTCGAGGATGTCCTTCTCCTTGTTGAAGTCGTCGTGGCCGCACTTGGGGCAGACGGTCCCTGCCGGGCAGCAGCTCCTTCGCCTCGCGCTCGAACCAGATGTCGCTGCCGCCCTCGGCGAAGAGGTCGGCGACGTGGTGCATGGTCTTGCCGTCGGCCAGGGACTCGCCGCACTTCTCGCAGTAGAAGGCGGTGATCGGCACCCCCCAGGTGCGCTGGCGGCTGATGCACCAGTCGGGGCGGTTCTCGATCATGCTGTAGATCCGCTCGCGCCCCCAGTGGGGGATCCACTGCACGTCGTTGATGTGCCTGCAGCGCCTTGCTGCGCGCAGGTCGTTGGCCTCCATGGCGATGAACCACTGCTCGGTGGCGCGGAAGATGATCGGCTTCTTGCAGCGCCAGCAGTGCGGGTAGCTGTGGGAGATCTTGCCCTCGCCGAGCAGCGCGCCGACCTCCGCGAGCTTGGCGCTGACCGCGGCGTTGGCCTCCTGCTGCACGTGCATGCCGGCGAAGAACTCGACGTCCTCGCGGTAGCGGCCGTAGTCGTCGACCGGGTTGTAGATCTCCAGGCCGTAGCGCAGGCCGGTCAGGTAGTCGTCCTGGCCGTGGCCGGGGGCGGTGTGGACGCAGCCGGTGCCGGCTTCGAGGGTGACGTGGTCGCCGAGCATGAGCAGCGAGTCGCGCTCGTAGAAGGGGTGGCGGCAGTTCTTCCCCTCGAAGACGGGCGCGCTCGAAGGTGGCCAGCACCGTGTAGTCGCTGATCCCCAGTTCGGCGAGAACCTTCTCGTAGAGCCCCTCGGCCATCACCAGCAGCCTCGTCGCCGGTCTCCGACCGCCACGTAGGGGAGCTCGGGGTTGAGGCAGATCGCCAGGTTGGCCGGGATGGTCCAGGGGGTGGTGGTCCAGATGACGAAGAAGAGCCGCTTGCCCTGCCAGGTCGCGCCAGCTCTGCGGGCAGCTCGTCGGCGAAGGGGAACTTGACGTAGATCGACGGCGAGGTGTGGTCGGCGTACTCGACCTCGGCCTCGGCCAGGGCGGTGACGCAGGAGGAGCACCAGTGGACCGGCTTCTTCCCCTTGTAGAGCCCGCCGCGCTCGGCGAAGCGGGCCAGCTCGCGGGCGGTGGCCGCCTCGTAGTCGGTGGTCATGGTCAGGTAGGGATGCTCCCAGTCGCCGAAGACGCCGAGGCGCTGGAATTCGGCGCTCTGGATCTCGACCCATTTGCCGGCGTAGGCGCGGCATTCCTTGCGGATCTCCGCCTTGCTCATCTCGCGCTTCTTGCTGCCGAGCTCCTGGTCGACCTTCAGCTCGATCGGCAGCCCGTGGCAGTCCCAGCCCGGCACGTAGGGGGCGTAGAAGCCCTGCATGCGCCGGCTCTTGATGACGATGTCCTTGAGGATCTTGTTCAGGGCGTGGCCGATATGGGTGTGGCCGTTGGCGTAGGGGGGGCCGTCATGCAGGATGAACGGGGGCTGTTCCCGGCCGGCGGCCTCGAGCTTGCGGTAGAGCTCCGCCTTCCTCCCACTGCTCCAGCATCTCCGGTTCGCGCTTGGGGAGATTGCCGCGCATGGGGAAGTCGGTGACGGGCAGGTTGAGGGTCTCTTTGTAATCCATTTCGGTTCTCCCGCAGGGTCCTTTGAGCGGCGAAAGTCAAGTCATGTAAATTAGCAAAACGGCCGGATAAGTCAAGGAAAAACGGGGCTGGCGCAGCTTGGGGCGGCCTGTGCCGGAGGGGCGGTCGGCGCGGTGGGAACGGTGCCCGGACAAGAAATGAAAGGGAGCCAGGGAGACGCTGGGACCGTGCGACAGATCAGCGGCAAAAGGGTATCGTCTGGGGCGGGACAACGGTGCCCATCGCCGCAGGCGCTGTACCTTCCCCCGAAGGGGATCTTGCGGGGAGGCTCAGCGCTCCTCTCGGTTAATCCCGGTTCTGGCAAAAAAGGCATAGCCGGCCAGCCCCGCCACCAGGGAGGCGACGAAGATGCCGACCTTGGCCTCGGCGATGCGCTGCGGGTCGGTGAAGGCCAGATTGGCGATGAAGAGCGACATGGTAAAGCCGATGCCCCCCAGGATGCCGATCCCCAGGATGTCCGCCCAGCGCGTTCCCCGGGGCAGATCGGCCATCTTGAGGCGCACGGCGCCCCAGGAAAAAAGCACTATTCCCAGCGGCTTGCCGATCAGCAGGCCGAGGGCCACGCCCAGGGTCAGGGGGTGCGAAAGGGACGCGGCCAGATCCGCTGCGCTCAGGGAGATGCCGGCGTTGGCCAGCGCAAAGAGGGGCAGGACGCCGAAAATCACCCAATCGCCCATGACATGCTCCATGCGCTGCAGCGGGCTCATGGCATCCTGGCAGATGTGCTCCAGGGCCAGCAGGGCCCCGAGACGTTCCTCGTGAAGAAAGGGGCCCCGAATCGTTTCGACGGAGCGATAGCGGTCGAGGAGGGTGTTTGAATGCCGCAGGAATTCGTCGTAGGAGTGCCGGGGCGTGACCGGGATGGTCGCGCCGATCAGCACCCCGGCCACCGAGGCGTGGATGCCGGATTTCAGGAGCGCGACCCATAGGGCGAAGCCGACCAGGGCGTAAAAGTTGGGATGCTGCAGGCCGATCCGGTTGCCGATCACCAGCAGGAGAAAGAAGACCCCCGCCATCCCCAGGGCCGCTGTGGAGAGATTGCCGGTATAGAAAATGGCGATGACGAGCACCGCCCCCAGATCGTCGACGATCGCCAGGGCGGTCAGAAAGATCGCCAGGGAGCGGGGAATCCGGTTGCCCAGCAGGGCGACGATCCCCAGAGCGAAGGCGATGTCGGTGGCCATGGGGATGCCCCAGCCGTTGGCCGCGGGAGGATCGGGGACCACCAGCCGGAAGAGAAGGGCCGGCACCAGCATCCCGCCGAGGGCTGCGGCGATGGGAAGGGCGGCGTTTCGCAAACTGGCCAGTTCGCCGGCCAGAAATTCTCGCTTGATTTCCAGCCCCACCACGAAAAAGAAGACCGCCATCAACCCGTCGTTGACCCAGTGGTGCAGGGTCTGGGTGAGGCCGAACCCCTCGAGCCCGAGGGTGAAGTTGATTTCCCAGAAGTGATGGTAGAGCCCGCCGAGAGGCGAGTTGGCCAGGGCGAGGGCGAGCAGGGTGGCCCCCAGCAGGACGATCCCCCCTGAGGCCTGATGTTTGAAAAAGTCTTCGAATGGGCGCAGCAGCGTCGCCAGTCGCAAAGGCATGAGATCCTCCCGATGATTTACCGGATGCTCCCCCTAAGTCTGCCAAGAATGGGCCCGGAAGCAACCGTGAGGGCAACACGAAACGATGCTCGGGGGGAGGGCGGCGCCGTGGCCCATTTACATCACAAGAGGTGCCTTCCCGGTGGCGGGGGGAAAGGGGAGCGGCGAAGGGCCCAATCTTGCGCCAGGACACGATTTTGCTGTGGAATAGTGTTGCCAGGCCCCGTTAAGAAATGCTATTTTTTTCAGGACTGCCGGCCAGCCAGGGCACGCGCCGCCAGGCACCCTCCCTGACGCTCCCGCCGCGCCCAAAATTCCTCCGGTGCGCATCGGAAACGCGCGGGCTTCTCTGCCGGCGACCGGAGTGCGACAATCTCACCCGACAAGGACAGCGACCATGTTCAAAAAGCTCGGTTTGCGTTGGAAAATTCTCGTGCCGCTCCTCGGCCTTTCGGTGATTCCCGTGGTCGTGATCCTTGGCATCGTCTCCCATCTGACCGACCAGCAAATGGGCAAGGACATGCAATTGCGGCTCAAGGACGTCTCCAACTTCGCCACCCAGATGGTCGGCAACGTCCAGCGGGAGCAGTCCAATTACATCCAAATGGTGGCCCAGGGGACGGATCTTCAGACTGCTGGCTGGGAGGCGGTTCTGACCGGGAAGAGAGGAGCCCTTGAACGGACTCTCCGGAACGACCAGGCGCTTCTGGGCTGCGATATCGTGGAGATGCTGGACAAGAATGGAAACCGCTTGTTCCGGTCGGTGGCCGGAGACGAGAAGCTCCCCCAAAAAAACGGTCTGGACGACCCGGTCGTTCAGGCGAGCCTTCGCGGGCAGACTTCTACCGCATCGGAGGTGTTCGAGGGCAGGTTTTCCCTTGTGACTGCGGCACCGGTCACCTTTCATGACGAGACGGTTGGAATTCTGGTAGGGGCGACCTTTTTCGGCCGGGGATTGGCCCGCAGGATTCAGTCGGGCAGTGGTGCCGAGGTGGCGTTTTTCAACTCGGCCGGGGTTGCGGGGGCCACGATCTCCGCTTTGAAGGCGATCGACATCAACCGGATTCTGAGCGGCTCCGAGAAGAAAATCACTCTAAACGGCGTTTCCTACGCCCTCGCCTTCACTCCCCTCGACGGAGCGAAAAAAGGCGTTCTCATGGCCCTGCCCCGGTCGCAGATGCTCTCCGCCCGCAACAAGATCCGGCAGGCCCTCTTGACGACTTTGGTTGTCATGGCGGTATTGGCGTTGGTATTCGGTCTGCTTCTCACCAATGGCTTGGTGCGCCCCTTGAGGGAAGTGGTGGAAAATCTGCGGGAGATCGCCGAAGGGGAAGGGGATCTGACCCGGACCCTGGCAGTTCGTTCCGGGGATGAAGTGGGCAAGCTGGCGGGAAATTTCAATCGTTTTGTCAAACGGCTGCGGGTGATGGTGCGCGGCGCCCGGTCGGTCGCCAGGGATCTGGTGGAGGCGACCGAGAAAATCCGTCTTTCCTCTGCCGAGGTCAACAGCGGGGCGGTGCGCCAGTCCCAGGCGCTGGAGGAATCGTTCCGGGCCATCAAAGGGATCGACGAGACGATCTCGGGCGTGGCCGAGAGTACCCGGGCCCTGGTCTCCTCGGCGGAAGAGAGTTCCTCGGCCACCCTGGAGCTGGGCGCGACCATTGAGGAGATCTCCTCGCAGATGGAAAAACTTTTCGCGACGGTCGACGAGGTCTCCAGCTCGATCAATCAGATGTCGGTCACCTCCCAGGAGATCACCGAAAACGTGGATCTGCTCTCCCTGTCGGCGGCGGGGACCGCCTCTTCCATCGCCCAGATGGATGCGGCCATCAAGGAGATCGAGGAGAATGCCGAAAAAACCAACCAGCACTCCGAGGAGGTAGCCCGCGACGCCCAGCGGGGGAAGGAAGCGGTGGATGAGACGATCGAAGGCATCGGGGCCGTGCGTGAAACCGTGGACCGGGCGGCAGAGGCCATCCGCGGTCTGGGCAGCCAGTCCCAGGCCATCGGCAAGATTCTGACGGTGATCGACGAAGTGGCCGATCAGACCAGCCTGCTCGCCCTGAATGCCGCCATTATCGCCGCGCAGGCCGGCGAGCAGGGGAGGGGGTTTGCCGTGGTGGCGGACGAAATTCGCGAACTGGCCGAGCGAACTGCCGTTTCCACCAAGGAAATCGCGGCGATCATCGCCGACCTCCAGAACGGAACCAAGGAGGCGGTTGCCGCCATGGCCGCCGGCAGCGAGCGGGTGCACCAGGAGGTGGCCCGCTCGCGGGTCGCCGGGGCGGCCCTGGAAAAGATCCGCACAAGCACCCTCCAGGCGGCCGACCAGATTCGCAGTATCGTTTCGGCGACCCAGGAACAGTCCCGGGGCAGTCAGCAGATCACCGACTCCATCAACCAGGTGACCGCCATGCTCGGCCAGATCGCCTCGGCCATCAAGCAGCAGACCGAGGGGACGCGGCAACTGGGCCAGGCGGTGGAAGTGGTGAAGGAGATCGCTTCCCACGGCAAGTTCAGTACCGGCGAGCAGGCCAAGGGCAGCCGCCAGATCACCGTCAGCATGGAGCAGATCCAGACCATGATCGAGCGCATCGACGGGGCCACCCAGGAGCAGAGCAGCCGCAGCCGCCAGGTGGTCGAAGCGGTCTCCAGCCTGCGCGAGATCGCCGAAGGCAACGCCGGGCGGACCGCCGAACTCGATCACGTCGTGGAGATTCTGCTGCGCCAGACCGAAGCCCTCGAGAAGGAGGTGGGGATGTTCCAGGCATGAGCGGGGGGACGCTTCTGCTCACCATTCTGGGGTCGGGCACCAGTACCGGGGTTCCGGTGGTGGGGTGTTCCTGCGCCGTCTGTACCTCGGGCACTCCCCGCAATATCCGGACCCGGTGCAGCGCTCTGCTGACTTACGGCGGGAGGAATATCCTCATCGACACCGCCACCGACCTGCGCACCCAGATGCTGCGCGAAAAGGTCTCCCGCATCGATGCGGTCCTTTTTACCCACACCCATGCCGATCATCTCCACGGGATCGACGATCTGCGCCCCTTCAGCGCCTTTTCCGGGAAAGCCATCCCCGTTTTCGGCTCCGCCCGAACCATCACCGCGATTCGCCGAAACTTCGGGTACATTTTCGACGACGAGCCTGAGCCTGGATACCGTCCCCGGCTCATCACCCGTACGGTGAGCGGGCCCTTCGATCTTTTCGGACTGCCGATCGAGCCCTTGCCGCTGGTTCACGGCAGGGGCGAATCCCTCGGGTTTCGCGTCGGAGCGCTCGCCTACCTGACCGATTGCAACGCCATCCCCGAGAAGACGGAGCGGCGGCTGCGGAATCTGGACGTGCTGATCATCGACGCGCTGCGTTTTCGGCCCCATACCACCCACTTCAACATCCGTCAGGCGCTCGATGTGGCGGCCCGCCTGGAACCCCGGCGAACGGTGCTCACCCATCTGGGCCATGACGTGGACCATCACCGGCACGGTGCCGAACTGCCGGCCGGAGCGGAGCTGGCCTTTGACGGGCAGCGCATCGAGATGAGCATCTGAGCGGGCCGATCAAAAACGCCCATCTGCGGACGAGACCCTCATGCACCAGGAAATCCGGCTTCACGGTCATCTGTACGACACGCTCGAATTCTTCGCCACCGCCGTCGGCAGAGAGGCGTCTCTGCGCCACTTTTACGCCACCTCCGGAGAGACGCTGCGGCTCTTTTCCCCGGGGAGCGAATGTCTCCTCGAGCGAGGGGGGGTCGTCCACCGGGGGAACGGCGGCGCTTTTTGCGAGTACATGTTCGGGGTCGACCAGCCCCTGGCCGATCTGGCCAAGGGGGATGTTCGCAATCGCCTGGTCCTGTTCGGGGCCACCTCCCGGGAGGATGGCAGTCTGCTCTTCACCGACGCGACGGAAGGGCGCCAGAGCTACGAGCGGATTTTTTTCGAGGGCAACGCGGTCTGTAATTACTTCTTCTTTCTCACCGGCTCGGTCTGTGGTGCCCTGTGCGAGCAGCAGGAGGAGATCCTGCGGCTTCTGGGGAAGTTTCTCAAGCGCTCCCCCCTCGTCGGCGCCAGGGACGACACCGGTCTCGCCGACGAAATGGCCGGGCTGCTCGGGCACAAAAGTTTTCTCTGCGTGGTCAAGCTGATCCACAAAAAGCACCAGCGGTATCAGGACGCTTTTCAGCAGGGGTACTTTCGCCGCAAAGCGATCTCCGACCGGGATTTTGCCGCCCTTCAAGAACTGGCCGAGGAACTGGGAATCGACGACTATCAGCAGGAACGCATCCGCATCGATGTCATGTACAAGCATCCCGACAATCGCCGGATCGTCGATGAGTACAAGAGCATCCTGATCGAAGGCCACCGCAAAGGCGGCATCGGCCGGCTTGAGAACGCCCGGCTGACCCGTCTCAAGACCCTCTCGGTGCGCAATAAAATCCCCGCCGCTCTCTTCTTTCCCCTCGACGAGGTGCTGAAACACGACCAGCTCATCGATCTTGAGGAGCAGCATTATCTGGCGGAAACCCGGCAGATTCTGGAAGGCATTTTCCTGCAGGAGCGGCAGATCGATGCCCGCATCGACCGGGAGGATATGCTTAAATTACTGCAGGCCAAACGGCGCGCCAGCGAAAACCGCGACCACACCTTCGAACAGATCCTCCTCGAGACGGGCAAGGCCTGCGACGAGAAGATTCGCGACGGTGCGGACATGGCGCTGCTGGAAAACTTCTCCTCCATCGTCACCTACTTCGATCGCTACGAGACCACTTCCTCCGTCATCAACCAGCTGGCCTTCATGGACGACGTACGCTTCTCCGAGGAAAAGGTCCGCAGTCTGCTCGGCAACAAAAAGGCTTTCGAATCCCTCTCCCCGGGACTTTTCGAGGAGCTGTTCTTCTCCTGCATTCTGGGAAACAAATACCTCGGGCGATTCGGCCGCAAGAAGATCCGTTGCCTGCAGAGAGGGCTGGAACAGATCGAGGAGGGGTGCCTGACGGTGCAGGGGCTGCTCGACCAGCTCGACGGTGTCGACCGGGAGGCGGCCCTCTTCTCCCTCCTCCAGGGCCACGTCAAGGAGCGGATTCAGCATTTTTACTCCCGCTACAACAGCCCGGCCGAGCAGGAATCCCTGCTCGCCGAAGTCGCCGAGGAGTTGCACCACAAAGGCCTCGTTCGGGAGCAAATCCCCAAGACGCTGTTTCGGGAGGTGGTGGTCAATATCAAAAAAGAGGCGGTCTATCTGCATACCCTGCTGCCGCCGATCATCGCCAACCGCGACATCGCTTTGCGCGAGGACTTTCTCGAAAACAGCGGTCTCGACCGTTTTTATGTGGAGGAGCTCGAACGGGAGTATTTCGAGCTCAACAATCTGGATCTGGACGAGCTCTACCAGATCCGCAAGGGGTTGAGTGCCTGAGATGAAAGAATCGGCTTCCCTCGGACATATCCGCAACATCGGCATCATCTCCCATATCGATGCCGGCAAGACCACCGTATCGGAGCGGATACTCTTTTACTCCGACGAGATCCACCGCATGGGAGAGGTTCACGACGGCTCGGCCACCATGGACTGGATGGCGCAGGAGCAGGAGCGCGGCATCACCATCACCGCCACCAGTACCGCCTGCCGCTGGAAGGAGATCCGGATCAACCTGATCGACACCCCCGGCCATATCGACTTCACCATCGAAGTCGAGCGCTCCCTGCGGGTTCTCGACGGGGCGGTCGCGATCTTCAGCGCGGTGGAGGGAGTGCAGCCCCAGAGCGAGTCGGTCTGGCGGCAGGCCGACCGCTACCGGGTGCCGCGCCTTGCCCTGGTCAACAAGATGGACCGCGTCGGCGCCGATCTTCCCGGAGTCCTGCAGCAGATGGCGGCGCTGCTCGGCGCCCGGCCCGTGCTGCTTCAGTTGCCGGTAGGCGCGGAAGGGGAGTTCGCCGGGGTGATCGATCTGCTTTCCCGGCAGATGATCACCTTTGCCGATGCCGATCTGGGCCGCACCCTGGAAGTCGCGCCGATCCCCTCGGATCGCCTGGAAGAGGTTCGCGCGGCGCGGGAGCGGATCGTCGAGGCGGCGGCCGACTTCGACGATACCATTCTGGCGGATTTTCTCGAGGGCAAGGAGGTGGCGGCAGCCCGGCTGGAGCAGGCTCTGCGCAGGGGCACCCTGGCCTGCCGGCTCTTTCCGGTGCTGCTCGGCGCGGCGCTTCGCAACAAGGGGATTCAGCCCCTGCTGGACGCGGTCGCGACCTTCCTCCCCTCGCCGCTGGAGACCCCGCCGGTGACGGCCCGCCATCCTCGGGACGACGGGGAACCCGAGACGCTTCCCTGCGATCCGCGGGGGCCGCTCTGTGCCCTGGCCTTCAAGGTCCTTGCCGATGAAGGGCGCAAGCTGACCTATCTGCGCCTCTATTCCGGTCGCCTGAAGGCCGGCGAGCTTGTGGAGAACGGCACCCGCGGGGGCCAGGAGCGGGTCGCCCGACTCTTTCTTATGCATGCCCACAAGCGGGAGCGCCGCGAGGAGGCCCAGGCGGGGGACATCGTGGCCGCCGCCGGCCTCAAGGGCGTGCTGACCGGGGACACTCTGTGTTGCCCCGGCCATCCCCTGCAACTGGCCGGGATGAGTGTTCCCGAGCCGGTGGTTTCGCTGGCGGTGGAGCCGAAGCGGGTGGCGGACCGGGAAAGGCTCTGGCCGTCGCTGGAAAAGCTGCAGTGGGAGGATCCCACCTTTCGGGTCCGGGAAGACGAAGAGACAGGGCAGACCCTTCTGGCCGGCATGGGGGAACTCCACCTCGAAGTGATCGTCGAGCGCCTGTCGCGGGATTTCGGAGTGGCGGTCACGGTCGGCCGCCCCCAGGTGGTGTATCGGGAAACCTTGAGCAAACCGGCGGAGCGGCGCGAGGTCTTTCACCGGGAGGCCGAAGGCAAGGTTCAGGGCGGCGAGGTCCTGCTGAAGCTGACCCCTCTGACGCGGGGCGCCGGGGTGCGCATCCAACTCGATAGCGCCGCGGAAGCCTCCCTGCCCGCCGAACTGGCAGCGGTTGTGCGCGAGAGCCTCGAGCAGGCCTGCGCTGCCGGGGTTCGCTCGGGCTATCCCCTCACCGACGTGGAAGTGCGGGTGGCCGAAGCGCCGTTTCAGACGGGCGTCACCACCGACCTCGGTTTGCGCGCCGCCGCCCAGCGCGGCCTGTCCCTGGCGGCGCGGGCGGCCGCGCCCCTGCTGCTCGAACCGGTGATGGCCCTCGAACTCGTCGTTCCCGCGGAACATGCCGGGCGGGTCCTCGGGAGCTTGCAGCAAAAGCGGGGCCGGGTGGAGGGGATGCAATCCCGAAGCGATATCGAGGTTATTCGCGCGACGGTTCCTCTCTCCGAAATGTTCGGTTACATGACCGAACTGCGCAGCGCCACCCGGGGGCGGGGAACCTTCACCATGGAATTTTCCCATTACGATGCGGCGCCCCCCGAAGCTCTCCGCCGGCTGGGGCTCGCCTAGCGGGGAGTCTCCTCGCCAAAGACCCCTTGCCCCCGCGCCCCATTCCTTTTCATTCTCTTCTTCTGTCAAAAATCCTTACACCTTTTCGCCCTTCCCCCGTCGTCATTCTCTCACCGAAACGTTCTGCTTCCCCACGGGGAAAGGAGGGATAAACCATTGCCCGGAAGGTCCTTGGCCGCCGCTGTGCCGGGATATCCAACCTAAGTTGTTTAATTTGAACCGTAGTTCGCTTCGTATTGCCGCGAAACAGGGCTGCATACGGGGGAGGGGGGGCGAGCACCGTCCGGTCGATGCCGTTGAAAGCCGCACAGATTTCCCTTGGAGGAGGGAACCGATCGGTGCCGGGAAATCTTACAGCGAATCCGGGAAAGAAAGTCTTTGGGTAAAACCATCCTGAAACCAATGGTTTAAGAGTTGGAACGGAAGTTGCTACTGTTGGACAGTGTGTATTTTAAGACCTTCAAATGAAACAGGGGAGGGAAGAGATGAAAAAGGCACTGACCGTTGTCGCGGTTTTTCTGATGGGAGCGATGCTGGCGGGCACGGCCGCGGCCACCCCCATGACCCTGAAGGGCCGCGCCGGGGGAAGCGGTCCGGGCAGTTGGGAGTTTTCCCTTGCCCCCGGAGGCCAGTCCTCTCCTGCCAGGATCAGGGACTGGACCTGGCAGAGCGGCGTGCCGTATGCCTTCGCCCTGGGATACGCCGGCGAGACCGGCATGGCCACCTTCACCATTTGGGACGGAGGAACGCCCTATTCGATCGGCACCGACCTGGGAGCCGACCGGAGGCTTACCTCTCTTGAATTCAGGCTGAAAGCCAGTCACGGCTCACAAGGGACGGTGGGGTTGGAGAACCTGAGCGTCGCGGGGGGAAACGGCGCGCCTCAGGGTCTCTCCTCTCTGCAGGTCGTGGACGGAGAGAGCCTGACCTCGACGAGCGGTTTCGCGCTGGCCGGGGACTGGAGCCTCAGCGGCCTCGCGGAGTTGAGCTGGCTCGAGGGAACAGATCCGCCTTCGGGATCGCAGATGGACTTTCAGATCATCGCCGATACGGCCTTGGATCAGGGGATCGACCCGCCCCTCGATCCGCCGGGCGACAACGGCAACACCGCGCCCGTTCCGGAGCCGGGCACCATTTTACTGCTGGGCCTCGGCCTTGGCGGCCTGGCCGCTTTCCGCAAAACGTTCGGAATGAGCTGAAAATGTGATGTGAATGGTCGGGAGGGAGTTCTTTTGCCAGGGCAGGGCCGGAAACGGCCCTGCCTTTTTAACTGCCCGCCGACATCATGAGAAAGCCCATCTGACGTCCCGTTTGCCCCTTGTCCCGGCGGTGGGAGAAGAACAGTTCCCGGTGGCAGCAGGTATCCTCTTCGGTGGCTTCCAGATGGGCCGGTTCGAGGCCGGCCGCTTCCAGCTGCAGCAGGCAGCTCTTTTGCAGATCGAGATGCCATTTGCCCAGGGCCACCTCTTTGGCGATCTGGTCCCAGTGCCCCGATCCCTGCCGAAAGGCGTCGCGAACGGGGCGGTCCACCTCGTAGTGGTGAGCGCCGATGCCCGGGCCCACCGCGGCCCGGATGTGTTCGGGACGGCTGTCGAAGGTCTCCTGGAGCGCGCGCAGGGTCTTTCCCAGAATCCCTGCCGCCGCTCCCCGCCAACCGACATGGACGGCCGCAGCCACCCGTTGGCGCGGATCGAAGAGGAGAACCGGATAGCAATCGGCGACCAGGATGCCGATCTGGATGCCGGGCTGGTTGGTGACGATGCCGTCGCATTCGATGGAAAGGAAATGCGAGAGATCGGGGTTGGGCTCATCGATGATCAGCAGATCGGTGCCGTGGACCTGGCGCACGGTGAGCAGAAGGTGCGGCTGTACCCCGAAAGCGCGAGCCAGGGTAGAGCGGTTGCCCTCCACGTTGTGGCGGGGGTCCTCCGTGTTGAAGCCGAGATTCAAGGAATTGTATGGCGGCCGACTGACCCCGCCGTTGCGGGTGGTAAATCCGGCCTCCACCCCCGCTTGACGCGTCCAGGAAGGTTCCAGGTAACTGATTTTTCCCCGTCGAGATAGTTTCATTGCGAACTCCGTTCAAGGTCGAGGTCTCCCTCGATTCCGTATTTATGGTCAAGATAGCCGATGATCTCCGCCAGGTCTGCCGGCAGCGGGCTTTGAAATTCCATGTAGTCGCCGGTGGCGGGATGAATGAAGCCGAGCTGGCGGGCATGGAGGGCCTGGCGATGCAGACTCTGGATCCGTTTGCGCAGAGCCGGGTCGCTCAGGGCATTGGTCCGGCCGGGACTGCCGTACACCGGATCGCCGACCATGGGAAAATTCATCTCGGAGAAATGGACGCGAAGCTGGTGCGTGCGGCCGGTTTCAAGGGTTAAGGCGACCAGGGTAAGTCGGTCCTGGTCGTAGCGCCGGATCACCCGCCAGTGGGTGACGGCGCGTCGGCCGCTGCGGGCCTTGCCGCTCATCTTTTGGCGCTGGGTCGGATGGCGGCCGATGGGCCGATCCACCGTCCCCTTGTCCTTCTGCACCAGGCCGTGCACCAGGGCGACATAGCAGCGGGTGATGGAGTGGGCCTTGAACTGGCGGGCGAGGCCGTTGTGGGTGGCATCGTCCTTGGTGGCCACCAGCACGCCCGAGGTGTCCTTGTCGAGCCGGTGAACGATGCCCGGGCGCAGTTCGCCGCCGACTCCGGCCAGGTCTCGGCAGTGGTGGAGCAGGGCGTTGACCAGGGTTCCGCCCTGATGGCCGGGCGCGGGATGCACCACCATGCCGGCCGGTTTGTCGATCACGATCAGGTGCCGATCCTCGAAGAGGATCGGCAGCGGAATTGCCTCGGGAAGAGCCTCGGCGGCGGCGGGAGCCGGAACCCCGAGGGTGAGGATTTCGCCCCCCTTCAGCTTGGTTCCCGCCTTGGCGGGGCTGCCATCGAGAAAAAGCCGCCCCTCGTCGATCAGTTTTTTCAACTGGGAACGGGTCAGCTCCGGCAGGCAGTCGGCGAGAAAGCGGTCGAGCCGCTCAGGGGCGCGGCCCGCCTCGAAGGTAAACCGGTAAACTGTGTCCATCTACCAGATAGGACTTTCGATCTTGCCCGCCTGTTTGATCATGACATCGACAATGGCACGGTCGTACAGATGATCCCGGTCAGGGATATCCGGGGAAACCCGGGTGTAGAAATGCTCCCGGCCCTCCTGCAGCTCCTCGGTGAGCAGTTCGAAAATGTTGTCGTTTTTGATCCCATCCTTGACTTTTTCCTGGTTGTACAGGGCGATGTCCGAGACGATCGCCCGCGCCAGCCGAAATGCGAGATCGGGATTTTCTACGAGTCGTGCCATGGCCACTCCGAAGTGTGAACGGTCGGTTTCGACACCGAACCTTTCGTAAGGCCTTCCGGGTATCCGGTCAGGAGGTCGGGAAGGCGAGATAGATCGTCGTATGCCCGCGGCGAAGCAGAAGGACCACGTTTTCGCTCTTTTGGGCCTTGCGGGCGGCGTCATAGAAGGTTGCCGGATCATTGACGTCGGTATGGTTGACCGAAAGAATGACGTCGCCTGGACGTACGCCTGCGCCGGCGGCGGGGCTGTCGGGATCAACCTTTTCCACCCGCACGCCCTGGTTGCCCTTCGATGGAGCCACGGTCAGGCCGAAGCTGGTCGTCTGGCCCCCCGTCGTCGGAGAAGCGGCGGCGCTCTCGGAGGGTTTCTGCTCGGCGAGGGTGACCTGCAGCGAGAGGTGTTTTCCGTCGCGCAACAGGCCGATCTTTACCGCTTTTCCGGCGGGGGCGCTGGCAACCAGGACCTGCAGGTCGCCCGGCCCGCTGATTTTCCTGCCGTTGAAGGTCAGCAGAACGTCGCCCCTCCTGATTCCCGCCTTTTCGGCGGGCGAGCCGGAGACGACCCGATTGACCAGGGCGCCTTCGGTCGTCTCCAGGCCGAAGGACTGGGCCAGCGCCGGTGAGAGCGGCTGGATGCTGACTCCCAGCCAGCCGCGGACGACCTTGCCGGTTTTGATCAACTGTTCGGCGACTGATTTGGCCAGGTTGATGGGGATCGCAAATCCGATTCCCTGGCCCGACGAGACGATGGCGGTGTTGATGCCGACCACTTCGCCGTAAATGTTGAGCAGCGGGCCCCCGGAATTGCCGGGATTGATCGAAGCGTCGGTCTGGATAAAGTCCTCGTACGCCTCGATGCCGAGGTTGGTGCGGCCGGTGGCGGAAACCACGCCGACGGTCAGGGTTCGCCCGAGACCGAAGGGGTTGCCGATGGCGAGGGCCCACTGGCCGACCTGCAGCTTGTCCGAATCTGCCAGAACCGCCGCCGGCAGTTTCTGCTTGGCGTCGATTTTCAGCACCGCCACGTCGGTGCGGGGATCGGCTCCCACCACCTTGGCGTCGAAAACCCGGGCGTCGGCCAGTTTGACCTTGATCTTCTGAGCCCCCTTGATGACGTGGTTGTTGGTCAGAATGTAGCCGTCCGAGCTGATGATAAAGCCAGAGCCCAGAATCTGCTCCTTGCGTTGGAGCGGCGGATGATTGGGGAACAGGTCGCCGAAGAACTGGTTGAACTGCTCGAACAGCTTGCCCATGTTCCCGTTGAGCGATTCAACCCGGTCGGCGCGAATATTGACGGTCATCGGGGTCGCCTTGCGGGCGACTTCGATAAACGCCTGCTGGGAGGCCAGAATCTCCTTGGGCGGCTCTTTCACCGGCGGCTCGGCCTTCCGGTCGCGCGCGGAAACATTGAAGGTCGTGCCCTTTTCCTGGTGGCAGCCAGTGACGGAGAGCATCAGAAAGGAAAGCAGAAGGCTGAAAATCAGCGGGCGCAAAAGGGGTTTCATGGTTCCTCTCTTTCCTTGGCAAATGCAGGGGCAGAGTAGCGAAAAAGAAAATTTTTGTCAATTATAACACCCTGGTAGGAGGAGCAACCGAAGTCCATTCGCCCGGCATTCTTTTATCTCCCTGGATTAATAGCCCTTTTGTCCGGCAGCGCCGGGAAATGGCCGTTCCGTCGCCGCCGACGTCCGGGGCGATGCCGTTCCGCTGTTTGATGCGTCCGCAAAAACTAACGGGATGGCTTGCGGGAGGCAAAGCAGAGGGCGGAAGGCGCCCGAGAAAACCCTTGACTTGCCCGCGCCGGCGGGGTAAAACTAATTAAAATCCCTGCGAGGTCAGATAGTTATGGAGAATTTTCGGGAAGAGGTGAAGGAGCTGCAAATCGGCATGAAAATCCGGCGGCTGCGCCAGGACCGGCGCATGACCCTGCAGGCCCTTGCCGATGCCACCGGCCTTTCCAAGCCCCTTCTCTCTCAAGTGGAAAACGAGCAGGTGATCCCGCCTCTGGCCACCCTGCTGCGGATCGCCAAAGCCTTTAAGGTCGGTCTCCATACCTTTTTCCAGGAGGAGGGGGATACCGAAAAGTGCGTTCTGGTGCGTGCCGGGGAGAGCCGCAAGCTCCCGCGCCGGTCCCACTGGGGCAGTGCGCCGCCGTACATTTACCATTCCCTCGCCTCGGGAAAGCGCTACTGCAACCTGGAGCCCTTTCTGGTGGAATTCGAGGCCCGTGAGTGGAGGGATGCGCTTCAGGTCAGTCACGAAGGAGAGGAATTTCTTTTCCTGCTCGAAGGGAAGCTGGAGTTCCATTACGGCGACGAGGTCATGCTCATGGGACCGGGCGACTCGGTCTACTACGATTCCAACGAACCCCACGGGTACGTGGCCGTGGGGGAGGCCCGCCCGCGGGCCGTCGCGGTCATCTATTCCAAAGACTGATCTTCTGCGCCAACTGCAGGCTGCCTTTCGCATTTTAATCTATCCTGTATACTTTCTGGTGAGCAGTCCTCTTTTCGGGCTCTATCATGTTTCAACAGGGAGGTCATCATGGCAAAGATTGGCGTTGTTCTTTCCGGCTGTGGCGTTTACGACGGGAGCGAAATTCACGAAGCAGTCATCACCCTGCTGGCAATCGACCGGGCGGGGGCCGAAGCCGTCTGTATGGCACCGAACATCGAGCAGATGCACGTGATCAACCACCTGACGGGCGAGGTCGCCGAAGGGGAAACGCGCAATGTGCTGGTCGAGTCGGCCCGCATCGCCCGGGGGCAGATCCGGGATATCAAGGAGGTGAGCGCGGCCGAACTCGATGCGCTGATCTTCCCCGGGGGCTTTGGGGCAGCCAAAAATCTCTGTGATTTCGCTGTCAAAGGAGCCGACTGTACGGTGCAGCCCGAGGTGGCCCGCCTGGTTCGTGAGGTGGTCGCCGCCAAAAAGCCTCTGGCGGCCGTCTGCATCGCTCCGGCGCTCGTCTCCAAGGTGCTCGGCAGCGACAAGATCGCCCACAAGCTTACCATCGGCACCGATGAAGCGACGGCGGCTGCTCTGAGCGCCATGGGCACCGAGCATGTTGCCTGCCCGGTGCGCGAATTCGTCGTCGACCGGGAAAACAAGATGGTCTCCTCCCCCGCCTATATGCTCGCCGGGCGCATCAGCGAAGCGGCCGAGGGGATCGAAAAGACTGTCCGGGTGCTGCTCGAGATGATCTGAACCTCCCCCCTTTCCCCTTGAAAGCCGGCAAGGCGGACCGATCGGTCCGCCTTGCTTTATTTTTGCTCGGTTTCCTTCTCCGGCCGGGCAGGACTTTTTTTCATCGTGCTTCCGAGTGTGTTAAACTATGACTAAATGAATCAGCAATTGGCACACAAAAAGGAGCCGATCATGAAAGAGATATTCGAATGCGGGACCTGCGGCGTGGTTTCCGACGCGAGCAAGGAATTGTGCACCCCCCGTCAGGTTCGGGGGAAAGAGGACTATTGCGGATCGACCGGAGAGACGGCAGAGATGTGCGGCATTATGCTCAAGACCCTGAAATACGAGTGTAATTCATGTGGCCGCCCGGCCGAAGAGGCGGAGCTTCTCTGTCAGCCGATCAAGGCTCACTGACCCTCCGCCGGCGCCTCGCGGCGAAGCGCGTTCAGGTCGAGGCGCTCGGTTCCCATCGCCAGGCTCCCATCCGGGGTGCGTGGCCAGCTCTCCCGCGGACGGTCCCAGTACAGCTCGAGGCCGTTGCCGTCCGGGTCGTGCAGGTAGAGGGCCTCGCTGACCCCATGGTCGGCGGCGCCCTCAAGGGGGATCCCGGCCGTTTCGAGCCGCCGCAGGGCGGCGGCAAGGGCGGCCCGCGTGGGGTAGCGGATAGCCACATGGTACAGCCCCGTCGAGCCAGCAGGCGGCGGTGCGCCGCCACGGCTCTCCCACGTGTTGAGGCCGATGTGATGATGGTACCCGCCGGCTGAGACGAAGGCGGCGTCGCGGCCCATGCGCTGGGTCAGCGCGAAACCGAGAACGCCGCAGTAGAAGTCGAGCGCCCGTTGCAAATTGGCGACCTTGAGATGGACGTGTCCGATGGTGACGCCGGCATCGATAGGTCCCAAAGTGAAATGCCCGCTTGCGGCGCTGGTGGTTTTGGCAGACTTCATGGCCTTTTTCCTTTCCTGCGTATTTTCGTAATTATACCCGCCTAGTATTCTACCATCCCCGCTATCCCCACTGTTGCCAAGCGGCCTCTCGAAGGCTATGCTCGGTGTAGCCATTGGGCATGCCACCTTTGATGCTTTCGCAACAGCTCCTGGGAGATGGCTAAGCAAAAATGTCGATCTACAAGCCCTGATGGCTTTTCATGGGCGAAGGCCACCATCAGGATGATCGAAATCCTGAAAAAGCGCCGTAACGCCGTAGGGCGGATTTTTTGCGCCGCCATCACCTTTTCGTTTGCCTCTCGCCCCGAACCGGGTAGAATTTAATGAGACCCCGGTACACTCCGGGGTACGTATCGGCCCTTGGCTGCTTCGCAAATCTCTTGTTGCCGAGCCGGGGAGCGGAGGAGGGCGAGCGCTTTTCCCCCCACGCCCGCTTCGGCGAAACTTTCTGCAGCCTTTTCACATCTTCCAGGTGCTCTGATGACTAAAGTTCCCCTCTTTCCTTCTCGCGACGATCCTTCAGGACTTCTCCCGGCCGAGCGCGATGCCTGCGCCATCATCGGCTATCTCAACAAGGCCGGCCGGCCGACCCATGGCAACGTGCAGCGGACCATCGAGGCCCTCATCAAAATGGGGCACCGGGCCGGGGAGATCGACGGCGAGGGGGACGGCTGCGGCATTCTGACCGACATCCCCCGGCCGCTCTGGCGGCAGATCCTGGCCGGCGCGGGAGAGGACGCCGAGCTGGCCGATCACCCGGGATTCGCCGTCGGTCATCTGCTGCTCTCCCCGGCGGCCTTGGGCAGCGCGCCGGAGCTGCAGGCGGCGATTCTGGAGCGGTTCCGGCAGGCCGGGGCGCGGGTGCTGCTGGAGCGCCGGGGCGAGGTGCGCAGCGAGGTCCTCTCCTTCCGGGCCCGGCGGGCCGAGCCGGCATTCTGGCAGGTGGCCCTGCTGCTTCCCGATCCGGCCGCGGCGCCGGCTCTTCTGTACGACCTTCATATCGGGCTGGAAACGGACCTGCCGGTCCACGTCGCCTCCCTCTCGGGGCATGTAGCCTCCTACAAGGTGCACGGCGCTCCCGAGATCCTCTCCCGCTACTATCCGGAGCTCAAGCGCCGGGATTTTCTCTCGGCGGTGACCATCGGCCACAGCCGCTTTTCGACCAACACCCTGCCGACCGTGGAGCGGGCCCAGCCCTTCAGCCTGCTCGGGCACAACGGCGAGATCAACACCATCGCCCGGCTGCGCGAAGAGGCGCAGATGCTGGGGATTCCCCTGCCCGCCGGCGGCAGCGATTCCCAGGACCTCAACCGCACCCTCGAGGGGCTCATCCACCGCTACGGACTCACCCTGTTCGAGGCGATGGAGATGATCTTTCCGCCCATCGTCAGCGAAATGGCCCATCTGCCCGAGGAGCTGCAGGCGACCTACGGCTTTTTCCGGCGGTTCTGGCAGGCGAGCGCCCAGGGTCCCGCGGCGGTGATCGCCCGCCACCGCGATGCCTGCGTCTTCAGCGTCGATGCCATGGGGCTGCGCCCGTTGTGGTTCGGCGAAACGGACAAGGAGTGGTTCATTTCCTCGGAGCTGGGCGTCGTGCCCCACGAGGAGATTCTGGCCGATCCCAAGCCGCTTGCTCCCGGGGAGAAGCTGGGGGTGCGGGCGGTGCCCGGCAAGAAGCTCCAGGTGCTCGCGCACCCCGAGCTGCAGCGGGAGGTCGGCCGGCTGTTTCGGCGCCGAACCCGGCTGTCGATCCAGCGCACGGCGCTGACTTTTGGGGCGAGCCTCCCCGAGCCTTCCCTGGCTCCGGAGCCTTCTTCGCGGCAGGGTGATTCCTTCCTGCGGGAGAATCTGCTCTCGGCCTTTGCCTGGAAGAACAGCGACCTGCGCAATCTGAAGGAGATGGCGAAAAGCGCTCAGGACCCCATCGCCTCCCTCGGCTACGACGGCCCTCTGGCGGCGCTGGCGGTTACCCGCCAGAACCTGCCCGACTATTTCAAGGAGCAGGTGGCCGTGGTCACCAACCCGGCTATCGACCGGGAGCGGGAGGCGGAGCACTTCTCCACCCGGATCGCTCTCGGGCCCCGGCCGCGGCTGAAAGGGGGAGCTCGGCGGGCGGTGGCGCTCGACATTCCATCTGTTGACCGGGGGGCGGCGGCTTGGGCATGATGCGGCGGATGCCGAGACGGCCCGCAGGTTCGGTACCTGTACGCTGGAGGCGCTGCTTGCCCATTTCAGCGAAAAGGGCCGGCCCCGCTACCGGAAGCTCTCCTGCACCCTGCGCCGCAAGGAAACGGTGGCCGAGGCGCTGGAGCGCCTCGGCGAGGAGGCGGCGCGGGCCGTCGCCCGGGGCGCGGAGCTGCTGCTGCTCGACGACGGCGCCGTCTTCGGCCCGGCCCACGCCTTTCTCGACCCCTCGCTGGCGGTGGCGGTGTTGCACCGCACCCTCAAGGAGCGGGTGGACCGGCACGGCGAGTGCCTGCGGCGCCGCACCGCTCTGGTCGTTCGTTCGGGCGCCCTGCGCAACCTTCACGACCTGATCTTTCTGCGCGGCATGGGGGCCGACGCCCTCTGCCCCTACCTGCTCTGGGAGGTAGCGTCCGCGGAGGAGGGGGGGCTGGAGAGGACGCTGACGGTCCTTGCCCGGGGGCTGGAAAAGGTCATCTCCACCATGGGGATTCACGAGATCGGCGGCTACGGCAAGTACTTCGCCTCCATCGGCCTTGCGCCGGAGCTGGCGATGCTCTTCGAAACCCCCGACTTCTGCGGCTCCGAGCGCGGCGGGCTTGACCCTGGCGATGCTCGAGCCGACCAGCGCGAGCGCAGCGCGCCGTCGCCCGCCGCACGGAAAAGCAGCCGGTGCCGGCGCAGTTCCGCCTCTATCCCGCGGATCTGGAAGATGGTCGGGGCGGTGGCCAAGATGGAGGAGAGCTACCCCGACCTCTCGCGGCTGATCCGTCAGCTCGAGGCGCGAGCATCCCCTGGCCATCCGCCATCTCATCGATTTCCGGTTCCCCGAGGAGCTCTCGCGTCGACCCCGAGGAGGTGGACGCCTGCGTCGGCGGCCACGACCTGCCGATCCTCTTCTCGGCGATGAGCTTCGGCTCCCAGGGGGAGACCCCCTTTCGCATCTACGCCGAGGCGGCCAAGCGCCTCAACATCATCTGCATGAACGGCGAAGGGGGCGAGATCGCCGACATGCTCGGGCGACTACCGCAAAAACCGAGGGCAGCAGATCGCCTCGGGGCGCTTCGGCGTCCACATGGAGCTGCTCAATTCTGCCGATTTTCTCGAGATCAAGGTCGGCCAGGGCGCCAAGCCGGGCGAAGGGGGGCACCTGCCGGGCTTCAAGGTGACCGCGAAGATCGCCGCCGCGCGCAATGCCGCCGTCGGCGTCGGCGCTGATCTCCCCGTCGAACAACCATGACATCTACTCCATCGAGGATCTGGCCCAGATCATCGAGGAGCTGCGTACCGCCAACCCCCGCGCCCGCATTTCGGTCAAGGTGCCGGCGGTGGCCGGCATCGGCACCATCGCCATGGGGATGGCCAAGGCCGGTGCCGACATCATCACCGTCAGCGGCTACGACGGCGGCACCGGCGCCGCCCGCAAGCACGCCATCAAGTTCGTCGGGCTGCCGGCGGAAATCGGCGTGCGCGAAGCCCACCGGGCCCTGCTGGAAGCGGGAATGCGTCAGCGGGTGGAGATCTGGGCCGACGGCGGCGCCCGCACCGGGCGCGACGTGGTCAAGCTCATGCTGCTGGGGGCCAACCGGGTCGGCTTCGGCACCATGGCGATGGTGGTGATCGGCTGCACCACCTGTCGGGGGTGCCATCTCGACACCTGCCACGTCGGTATCGCCACGCAGATCGAATCGCCGGCGGAGGCGCAGCGCCGGGGGCTCAAGCGCTTCGTGCCGCGGGTGCTGGAGAACGGCATCATCTACGAAACCACCTTTTTCCGCGCTCTGGGCCAGGAGGTCCGCGCCATCACCGCCAAGCTCGGTTATCGGCGCACCCAGGATCTGGTCGGACGGGCCGATCTGCTGGTGCAGGCCCGCGGCAGTGACCGGCTCGACCTCGCGGCTCTGCTCGCGCCCGTCACCGAAGGTGGCGACCGGCGTCCCGAGGGCAAGGTGCGGATCATCCGCAAGCCCCTCAATTATCTGACCTCCCTGATCGCCACCCTGGTCACCGAGGCCTTCGACGCCGGCGAGAAGCGGGTGCGCTACGACGACGACACCGCCTCCAGCAGCGACCGGGCGATCGGCACCCACCTGGCGGGCGCCCTCACCCGGGGCTACCGGGAGGGTCGCTACGACCGCGAGGAGCGGGCGCTCCTTCACTTTCGCCGCGATGCGATCCCCGGCAACGGGCTGGCCGCTTTCAACATTGCGCCGATCAACATCCGGGTGGAGGGCGGGGTCCAGGACGGTCTGGGCAAGTGCGCCCTCGGCGGCAAGATCGTCGTTCTCAAGGGGGAGAACCGCGACGGCGTGCGGGTCGGCGGGTCGGTGGGCAAGGGCCTCGCCTACGGCGCCCAGGGGGGGACCTTCCTCATCCAGGGGGACGCCGACAGCCGGGCCTGCATCCGTCTCTCCGGGGCGGATGTGGTGCTCGGCGGACGCATCCGCCGCCCCCTGCCGTCCGCTGACGCTCCCCTGGCCGGCCGGGCCAATCTCAAGGGCTTCGCCTTTGAATACATGACCGCCGGCCGAGCGGTTGTCCTCGGCGATCCCGGACCCTGGGTCTGCTCGGGGATGACCGGGGGAGCGGTCTACTGTCACCTCGACGCGCCGATGGGAATGACCCGCGAGGCGCTGCAGCGCCGGTTTGCCCGCGGGGCTCGGGTGGAAATCCGCGAGCTGGAAGAGGAGGATGTCGTCGCCGTCGACGAGCTGCTGCGCCAATACCATCGGGAGTTGCTGCACTCCAACCAGGGCGAGGAGGCCGGCTGGGTGGAAGGGATTCTGTCGGACTGCCGGTCCCATTTCGTCAAGATCGTTCCCGAGGGAACGCCGGTCCGTCCTGATGCTGCCACGGAGTAGCCGCTATTTCTCAAGGGGCGGTGAACATTTTCAGCCTTTTGCCGCCTCAGCCATCTTGTCAGCGCGGGGAAATCGTCTAGAATAGGGAAGACCAACCTGGGCTTTGTTCATTTCCATGTCAGGAGGAAGTTATGGCCAAGTATCGCTGTGTCATCTGTGATTACATTTACGATCCCGCCGAAGGGGATCCCGGCAACGGCATCGCCGCCGGAACGGCGTTCGAGGATCTGCCCGCCGACTGGGTGTGCCCCCTGTGCGGGGCGGACAAGTCGAATTTTGAAAAAATCTGAAAAAGGAGAGAGCCATGGCCCGGACCCCCATTGTCGACCAGGATGTATGCATCAGCTGCAATCTTTGCGCGGACACGGTTCCCGAAGTCTTTCGCATGAACGACGACGGCTTGGCCGAGGTGTATGATCCCACCGGCGCGCCCGAGGATAAGATCCAGGAAGCCATCGACGCCTGCCCGGTGACCTGCATCTCCTGGCAGTAGGATTCTCGTGCCGGACCGGGAGTCCCTTCTCGAGGAGAGGAGCCTCGCGCGCCGCTTCCGCTCCCTGCGGCCGGGCCGGCTTTCCTACCGGGAGGCTCTGGCCCTGCAGGAGGACCTGGTGGCTCGCCGCCGGGAGGCTGCGGAGGATGTCCTCGTGCTGGTCGAGCACGACCCGGTGGTTACCCTCGGCCGCGGCGCCCGACAGGGAAGCCTGCTGGTTTCTCCCGATGCTCTGAAGGAGCGCGGGGTCGACCTGCTGCAGGTCGGTCGCGGCGGTGATGCGACCTACCACGGGCCCGGCCAGCTGACGGGCTATCCCATCGTCGATCTCGACCCTCTGGGGCGGGATCTCCACCGATTTCTTCGCATGCTGGAGGAGGTTCTCATCGAAGCGCTCGCCGCCTTCGGTATCGCAGGGGAGCGCGTTGTGGGGAAGACCGGGGTCTGGGTGCGGGGCGAGAAGATCGCCTCGATCGGCATCGCGGTGCGTCGCTGGATCAGCTGGCACGGCTTTTCTCTCAACGTCGGCGTCGACCTCGCCGGTTTCTCTGCCATCGTTCCCTGCGGCCTTGCCGGGGTGGCCATGACCTCCATGGAGCGCCACCTCGGTCGAGCCGTTTCTTTGGCCGAGGTGGAGGCAGAGGTTATCGCCGGGTTCGCCCGGGTTTTCGCCAGCCGGTATACGGGGGAGGGCGGGTGAGGGGCACGTCCCCGGCCGGAAAATTTTTTCTCTGGCCTTTTCGGGGCTTTTTTTCTGTGCTCCCGATCCCATTCCCGGTACAATTCGAAGGATAGTCTGAGAATTAATCGTTAAATCTGAGCAGGTAAGGCATGATGAAACCTCCGATCGAACGAAAACCCGAATGGCTCAAGGTCCGGTTTCCTGCCGGGCCCGAATACGCCCGCATCGACCGCTACCACCGAAACGCCGGATTGCACTCGGTCTGTCGCAGTGCCGCCTGTCCCAACCAGGGTGAGTGCTGGAGCCGGGGCACGGCGACCTTCATGATCCTGGGGGATCGCTGCACCCGCGACTGCCGCTTCTGCAACGTTCAGGCGGAGGCGCCCCTGCCCCCCGATCCGCAGGAACCGGCGAAGGTGGCCGCAGCGGTGGCCGAGCTCGGCTTGAAGCACGCCGTGGTGACCTCCGTCACCCGGGACGATCTGGCCGACGGCGGGGCGGCGCAGTTTGCCCGCCTGATCGGCGAGATCCGCCGGGCCGCCCCGAAGTGCCGGGTGGAGTTGCTTATCCCCGATCTGCGGGGAAACCGCAGTGCCCTGGCTGTCATTCTCGAGGCCGCCCCGGACATCCTCGGCCACAACCTGGAGACCGTTCCGCGCCTCTACCCGCAGGTGCGGCAGGGCGCCTCCTACGAGCGCTCCCTGGAGCTTCTGGCCACGGCCCGGGAACTGGCGCCGCGGATTCCGACCAAGTCGGGTCTGATGCTCGGCATGGGGGAGAGCCGGAAGGAGCTGCTGGCCGCTCTGCAAGACCTGCGTCGCGCCGGCTGCGCCCTGCTCACGCTGGGGCAGTACCTGGCCCCCACCCGCGGGCACCATCCGGTGGCCCGCTACGTGCCGCCGGAGGAGTTCGACGAGCTGGCCCGGGAAGCGTTCGCTCTCGGGTTCAGTCATGTGGAGGCCGGTCCCCTGGTGCGCTCCTCCTACCATGCGGAAGAACAGTTCAAGGAGGCCGAACATGCCCTCCTGTGACCCTGTCTTTCGCCACCTGATTCTCGGCTCCGGACCGGCCGGCCTGACGGCGGGCCTGTACGCCGCCCGCAGCAACTGCTGCCCGCTTATCATCCAGGGGGTGACGCCGGGGGGACAGCTGACCAAGACCACCTCGGTGGACAACTATCCGGGGTTTCCCGACGGCATTCAGGGCCCGGAGCTGATGGCGGAGATGGAACGGCAGGCCCGGCGCTTCGGCACCAATATCGTGACCGGCGAAGTGACCGCCGTCGATCTCTCCAAGGCCCCCTTCGAGGCCTATGTCGGGAAGACCTGCTACCGGGGACGCACCCTGATTGTCGCCACCGGCGCCTCCCCCAAGATGCTTGGGCTTCCCAACGAGCGGGAGCTTCTGGGGCGGGGCGTGTCGGTCTGTGCCACCTGCGACGCCTTCTTCTACAAGGGCAAAAAGGTGGTGGTCGTCGGCGGCGGCGACACCGCCATGGGGGAGGCGGCCTTCATCGCCCGCTTCGCCCGGGAAGTGATGGTTGTGCATCGGGGGGAAACCCTGCGGGCCGTGCCGCCGATGCAGGAGCGGGCCAGGAAAAACAAGCGGGTCTCCTTTCGCCTGCATACCATGCTGACCGAGATTCTGGGCGACAAGCAAAGTGGTGTGCGCGGCGTGCGGGTGAAGGACCTGCAGAGCGGGCAGCAGGAGGAGGAGATCATCTGCGACGGTGTTTTTATCGCCATCGGTCATCGTCCCAACACCGCCCTTTTCCGCGGACAACTGGAGCTGGACCCCGAAGGGTACATCGTTTCCCGGAATTTTACCGAAACCAGCGTTCCCGGCGTATTCGCTGCAGGCGATGTGCAGGACCGGGTCTTTCGCCAGGCGGTGACCGCCGCCGGGTCCGGATGCATGGCCGCGATGCAGGCCGAACGGTATCTGGAGTCGCAGGAGGAGGAGTTAATATGATTTCCGACAAAATGAAGCGGTTTTTGGAGGAAACCGGCCGGGCTTTTGTCGCCTCGGCGGATGCAGACGGGCAGCCCCACCTGGCGGTCGGACAGGAGCTGAAGGTGCCCGACGAAGATCATGTGGTCTTCGAGGCCTGGTTCTGCCCCAAAACCCTGGAGAACGTCGCCGACAATCCCCTGGTTGCCGTGGTGGTCCTCGAGTCCTCCTCGGGCATCGGGTATCAACTCGCCGGCAGGGTGGAAGAGACTGCCGAGGTGGGAATATTGGACGGCTTCGTTCCGGGGGAAAAATCGGGAATGCCCCAGGTCGAGTCGCGGCTGATCATCCGCATCCTGAGCCTCATGGAGTTTTCCCAGGGGGCCCACAACGATCACGCGATCAGGTTGGAATAGGGTCCGCCCCCCCCCGCGTTCACTCCGTTTCATCCCTTCCCGGAAGATGCCGCCGGGCTTTTCTTGCTTCGTCCCCCCCTCCTTCTTTGGCCTTGTGCCGCAATCAAACACATTCAGATACCAGGGTTTTCCCGGCAGGTGGTGACCCTCCGCAGCGGCGTCATGGTCCATCGATTTAGTGCATGACAAACCGATTTAAAAGGAGGTATACTGACCGTCTCACCCGGCAGGGGGAGGTCCCCTGTCGCACTTCGTTCACCTCCTCGACCCGCAGAGAAGGATTCTCTCTTGAACGCTTTTGCCGCCAAGCCGGAAGAGTCCCGCTGGTCCGACCCCGTGGCACCGAATTTCCCTCCCTCCGGGGGCCGACGGATTGCCTTCCAGATTTTAATCGGCCTTCTGGCGCTGGCGGCCCTCTATCCGCTCAGCCGGGAGAACTACCTCCTTTTCCACGGCATCATCGAAGTCCTGGCCATCACCGTAGCGATCACGGTTTTCAGCATCAGTTGGAATACCCGTTCCTTTGTTCGCAACGAAACCCTGCTCATCCTGGGGGTGGGGTATCTTGCCGTCGGCGCCCTCGATCTGCTGCACGCCCTCGCCTACAAGGGGATGGGGGTCTTTCCCCCTCCCGGGGCCAATCTGGCGACCCAGTTCTGGATTGCCGCCCGCTACCTGGAAGCCGCCACCTTTCTCCTCGCCGCCCTGCTGGCGGACCGGGGCCGGTCATTCGCGCCCGGCAAGCTGCTGGCTTGCTACCTGGCCGTCGCTGCGATCCTGGTGGCGGCCATCTATCCCCTGGAAATTTTTCCCACCTGTTTTCGGCCGGGAGCCGGTCTGACCCCCTTTAAAATCGTCAGCGAATACCTGATTTCGGCCGCTTTTGCCCTCTCGGGTGTTTTGCTGGTGTACAAAAAGGCTTTTTCCGATCGGCGCATCCTGCGGTTTCTTCTTCTGGCCCTTGCCGCCAAGGTTCTCAGCGAGCTCTTCTTTACCCTCTATGGCGACGTTACCGGAATCTTCAACTTTCTGGGGCACGGCCTGAAGCTGGTTTCTCTGGTGCTGATCTACCGGGCCCTGGTGGGAGAGTCCCTGCGTAAGCCCTATGCCTCCATTTTCCGCAATCTGGTCCGATCGGAAACGGCCCTGCGCTCCGAACTGGAAGAGCGCCGGCGGACCGAGGAGGAACTCCGTCGGGCGAAGGAAACCGCCGAGGCGGCCACCCGGGCCAAAAGCGAATTTCTGGCGACCATGAGTCATGAGATCCGCACGCCGATGAATGCCATCATCGGCATGACCGAACTGACCCTCGGAACCGAGCTGAACCGGGAACAGGGGGAATATCTGGACATGGTCAAAACCTCCTCCCGGGCCCTGTTGAAGATCATCAACGATATTCTGGACTTTTCCAAGATCGAGGCCGGCCGGCATGGAGCTCGATGCGCTACGCTTCGACGTGCGCGATACGGTGGAAAAAACCGCCAAGGCACTGGCCGTGCAAGCGCACCAGAAGGGGCTGGAACTTCTCTGCCACATCGCCCCCGATGTTCCCGATGCCGTCATCGGCGACCCCCATCGCCTGCGCCAGGTGCTGTTCAATCTGATCGGCAACGCCATCAAATTCACCGAAGCGGGGCAGGTCATGGTGCGGGTCGAAGCCGCGGCGGAAGCCCGCGACAGGACGGACCGGATTCCGCTGCGCTTTTCAGTCAGCGATACCGGTATCGGTATTGCCGAAGAGAAGAGGGATCGCCTCTTTCGCAAGTTCAGCCAGGTCGAATCGGCGGCAAAATTCGGCGGTACCGGGCTGGGGTTGACCATTTCCCGGGAAATCGTCGAGCTGATGGGCGGGGTCATGGACGTCGAAAGCCGGCAAGGGGTGGGAAGCACCTTCTCTTTCATCGTCACCCTGCCCCGGGCCGACGCAGCGCCAAGCTCCCCGTCCGAGCCGCCCGAAAGGGGACTCGACGGCATGAACGTTCTGGTGGTGGACGACAATGCGACCAATCGCCGCATTCTCAAGGAAATGTTGAGCCCCCTGGGAATGGCGGTCGAGACGGCGGCCGGAGGGGATGAATGCCTCGATCTGCTGCATCGCGCCAGCCAAAGCGGGACGCCTTTTCAACTGCTGCTGCTCGACTCCCGCATGCCGGGCCGGGACGGCTTTGCCGTCGCCGGGGAAATCCGGCAAAATCCCGCTTTTCGCGCCCTGACGATTCTGATGATTACCTCCGACGAGGCGCCGGGGATCGGCCCGCGCTGCCGGGAAGCGGGGATCGCTTCCTTTCTGGTCAAACCGGTCGGGCAGGGCGAATTGCGCGCCTTGCTGGACGAAACCTTTCACCTCTTGGCGACACCGCCCCCGGTCCTCTCGTCCTCCGGGGCCCAGAGCCCTTCTCTCCCTGAGGGGGTGGCGGGGGCCGACATTCTGCTGGCCGAGGACAACCTGATCAATCAGCGGCTGGTTCTGGCCCTGCTTGAACGAAAAGGGTGGCAGGCCACCGCCGTTGAAAGTGGCCGCGGAGTTCTGGACGCGCTGGTGGAAAAATCCTATGATCTCATTCTGATGGATGTGCAGATGCCGGGGATGGACGGCCTTGAAGCGACCCGCATCATTCGGCAAAAGGAGGCCGGCGGGGAAGAGACGCGCATCCCGATCATCGGCCTCACCGCCCATGCCCTGAAAGAAGACCGGGACAAATGCCTCGCCGCGGGGATGGACGCCATCGTCACCAAGCCGATCGAGGCCGAAACGCTCTTCGACGCCATTGAGGGGCAGCTCGGCAGCAACCGGCAGAGGAGTGCGCCTGCGGAAGAAGCCCCCATCGATCTGTCGGATTCGCTCAAAGCCGTCAACGGCGACCGAAAATTTCTGGCCGATCTGGCCGCGCAGTTCGTCGCCGAAATCCCCACGCGGATGTCCGAGATTCAGCAGGCCCTCGAGCGAGGCGACAGCCGGGAGGTGGAGCGGTGTGCCCATCAATTCAAGAGCGTGATGGGCATTTTCGGCGGCAAGAAGGCCCATCAGATGACTGGAGAGCTGGAAAGTCTGGCCAGCCGGGGGGTTCTGGCGCCGATCCCGGCGATACTGCGCCAGCTGGAAGGCGAACTGGAGCGGGCCAAAAGTTATCTGACTGAACTTTGACCGGCTTTCTTTCAAGGCTTCGGCCGGTGTCGACAGGTCTTTCCCCTCGACGGCAAAACGCTGATCGGCTATGATGGGCGCCATGGAAATTCTTCTTCTCTACCTGCTGTTTCTGGGCGTCCGACTTTTCCTCCAAACGCTGAATCTTCGGCACCTGAAACGGTTCGGCGATCGCGTCCCCGCCGAGTTCGCCGATACGATCGACCCTGAAACGTTGCGGCGCACCGCCGCCTACACCTTCGCCAAAAACCGGATCGGCCTGGTCGAATCCCTCTTCGGCAACCTTCTGCTGCTCGTCTTTCTGTTCGGCGGACTGCTTCCCCTCTACGACCGCTGGATCGGTGAGACCCTCCCTTCCTTCATCGGTGGCGGCCTCCTGTTTTTCCTCGGGCTGGTGCTCGTGCAGACGGTGGTGGATGCCCCCTTCAGCCTGTACCGCAACTTCCGTCTCGAAAAGCGTTTCGGCTTCAACACCATGACGATGCGTCTGTGGTTTTCCGATCTGGTGAAAACGACGCTGCTTTCGGCCGTGCTGCTCGGCCTGCTGGTGGCCGGCGCTCTCGCTCTGGTCCGCGTCAGTCCCCGTTTCTGGTGGCTGTGGGTCTGGGGGTTTTTCGCGCTGGTGACCCTCTTTCTGATGTACCTCTCCCCCTATGTGATCGAGCCGCTTTTTTTCAAATTCGAGCCGGTCGGCAAAGAGGGGCTGGAAGAGAAGATCCGCGCGCTGATGGAGAAGGCAGGGCTGCAGGTGAGCCGGGTAATGCAGGTCAATGCCTCGCGCCGCAGCCGCCACTCGAATGCCTATTTCAGCGGCATCGGCCGGGTCAAGCGGATCGTTCTATTCGACACGCTGCTCGAACAGATGGCCGATGGGGAGATCCTGGCCGTTCTCGCCCACGAGGTGGGACACTGGAAAAAAGGCCATATCCGGAAGCGAATTCTTCTTACCGAGCTGATTTCACTGGTTCTTTTTTACGGTGCCTATCGCCTGATCGGCTGGGGTGGGGTTCCCGCCCTGCTGGGGCTGGATTCCGCATCCTTCTATGCACAGGTGGTGATTCTCGGCTTTCTCGCCTCCCTGGCGACCTTTCCCCTGACTCCCCTCAGCGCCTGGCTCTCCCGGCACCACGAACGGCAGGCCGATCGCTTTGCCTGCAGGATCACGGAAAACCCCGGCGATCTCGCCACGGCCCTGGTCAAGCTCTCCCGCGAGAACCTCGCCAATCTGCATCCCCACCCGATCTATGCCTGGTTTTACTACTCCCACCCCCCTGTGGTGGAACGGGTTCGGGCTCTGCGCACGGAAGGCGGCAAGCTGTAAAGGGGAGAGCTGCTGCCGCAGGAGAACTGATATGATTGTCGATCGTCTGGAAAACGCCGCGCAGTATCCCTTCGGAGCAGCTTGGGACAAGGCGTTCACCTTTCTGCGGGGACTGGCCCCGGATGTCGCGAAGGGAAGGATTCCGATCCAGGGAGAGGAGATCTTTGCCCTGGTCTCCGGCTATGCGAGCCGCCCTCCCTCCGAGGCCCTTTTCGAAGCTCACCGCAGCTTCGTGGACATTCAGGTCGTTCTGCTGGGACGGGAAGGGTGTGAGTGGTCACCGGAGGAAACCCTGGTGCCGGAAATCCCCTTTGACCCAACAAAGGATGTGGCCTTTTATCGACGCCCTTCGCAGGGGCCGGGGCGCGTCGAACTCGTCCCGGGGATCTTTGTGGCGTTCTTTTCGCAGGATGCCCATATGCCCGGCCTGATCGCCGGTGATCGCCCGGAGCAGATTAAAAAGGTTGTGGTAAAAATTAAAAGGGAGCTTCTTGATCCCTAACGGCGCCTCAGGAGAGGGAAGGATGGAGAAGGAAAAGCTCGATTCCGAGACGATGGCCCATCGCCTGATTTATTTCGCGGCCGAACGCACCCTTATGGCCTGGATCCGTTCCGCCCTCGGGTTGATGGCCCTGGGGTTTGTGATCGACCGCTTCGGGCTGGTTCTGCGGATGACCATGCCCCACGCTGCCGCCGATGTGTATCCGAAGGCCCTTTCCTTCTGGGCGGGAACCATCATGGTCGTGCTCGGGGCGCTGATGGCCGTCGCTGCGGCGGTGCGTTATTGGCGCTTCAGCGTCTCCTACCACCGCGAGGGCGCGACAGGGCCCCGTCATGGGATCATGATGGGGGTCGCCTTTACCGTTCTCATTGCGGCACTCGGGTTTCTCATCGCCTTTTTTCTGATGGTGACGACCGATTGATTTAATGTCCCGAAAAGGGGGAGAGCGGCGGTGAAAAGAGATTTATTTTGTGGAAGGTGGTTGGGATGAATGAATTCGATGTCAAAGCCCGAAGCTGGGACGACGATCCCGTCAAAAGGGAGCGGGCGCGCGTCATTGCCGAGGCGATCAAGGCCAGCGTGCCGTTGAACGACACCATGTCGGCTCTGGAGTACGGGTGCGGTACGGGGCTTTTGAGTTTTGCCCTGCGCCCCTCGCTGGGCTCGATTATTCTCGCCGACAGCTCAGAAGGCATGCTGGAAGTCCTACGGGAAAAACTTCGCTCCAGCGGCATCTCGACAATGCGTCCCGTGGCCTTGGATCTCGCCGTCGATCCTCTACCGGACGAAAGGGTCGACCTGATTTATTCGGCAATGACCCTCCATCACGTCCCGGATACCGATCAGCTGCTGGGCCGCTTCCGTGCGCTGCTGAACCCGGCTGGAATTTTGTGCATCGCCGATCTGGATCAGGAGGACGGTTCTTTCCACGGGCCGGAGTTTACCGGGCACAAAGGATTCGATCGCCAGGAACTGGCCGCAAAGGCCTCTCGGGCGGGTTTTCGCGAGATCCGTTTTTCGACGGTTTTTGCCCTCGAGAAGGAGGTCGCTGGGACAAGGAGGGTTTTTCCGGTATTTCTCATGGTGGCCCGAGATCGTTTGACGCCCGAAGCACGGCGGGGCGATCCCGGAGAGGCGAGGCCTCAAAACCTGGGCCCATGCCCCGTTATTGCCACTTTTCGACAGTCCGCTAGAAGTTCATCCTGATTCTCAGGGAGACCTCGTTGCCCTCCTCGGGGGGCGTCAGGCCATTTCTTAGCGTGTCTTTGAAAAGAAATTCGGTAGGAAGGCCGAACCGGTATCCCAGATTCAGGTTCAGGTTTTTATCCACCTCGCATCCAAGGCCGAATCCCAAACGGTACGGCAGGAAATTGGTTTTCTCTTCCTGGAGGACTTTTTTCGGCACAATCAACCGGCCATTGGCCGGATCCGACAATCCGAATTTGGCGCCGAGGTAGGGGGTGAGAGCACTTCTGGTCTGAAAATTGAGAGAGGTCAGGGCCCCGACGGTGCCGAGACGGATGGGCGCAGGGGCCGGAGACGAATTTCCCCGCAAAGGCCTTTTCGCCCTCGTTCGAGAGGGGAGCGCTCCGGGGAAGGTCAGCCCCGGATCAGCCCATTGGGCTCTTTTCGGAACTTCCCGGGGACAGTAAAGGGCGATGAGTGCTTGTTTCGGGAACTTGGGGCTTCCGTTGGCGAATGCGCGAAGGGCGCCCACAAACAGGGACAAGAGGACGCAGATTGAAATCAGGAGGGTGCCCTTCATGCCGGATCTCCGCCAGGGGAATGGGGGGCCAGTGATAACCGCCGGTGGGTCATCGCTGCTGCCCTCTTCCTGACCGTAACACGATCAAACTCCGGGATTTCGAGAAAATTGGGCTGGCCGAGCGATATCGACCCGAGCCGCCCTGTCGGCGTACGAGATTTGCAGTATTCGAGCCAAAAAGCAGGGCGTGGTCGGCGCACCATGATTTCCAAAGCCGTAATAAATCCGTTCACTTGTCTGGTTTGGTGGGTAAGGTGGCGATTTTCGGTAACAACTTCCTCTAGACAGGATACTGCAGGTGGGGAAAATTTTGCAAGAGGTTGAGGGCGGGAAATTGTGCAGGTACCCCGCAAGGGCGCCACTTTTTGTCAGCAAAACCGGGCGGAATGCGGCTCCCTCGGCCGGGGCGGGAAGGCTGGCATTTCTTTAACCCGTGTCCGCAGTGTTCTCGCCAATGGAATAATACAGGCTCCGGGATATAATGGGGCGAACAAGGCGGCTCTGCATGCCCGCAGGTTTTGCAACAACAGAGATAAAGAGACCGGGAAACTGAAAGGGAGGAAACGATGAGGAGAGGATCTGTACGGTTTTTTTTGGGAGCGGGGGTGGTCCTTTTGCTGGGGATGATGCTTTCTCCGCAGAGGTCATCTGCCGCCGAGGCGAAAAAATACGCCGTGGGGCTCGGCTTCAATTACGCCACGGGCGATTACGGGACTTCCCAGACCACCGATTCGGTCAGTGTTCCGGTGATGATCGATTACTATCCCACCAAGCGGCTTGACTTCGAATTGGTGATCCCCTACCTCTACCAGAGCAACAGCACCACTATTTTCTCCGGCGGGATGCGGTTCTCGACCCAGCGGGGGAGCCGGGGAGGGATGATGGGCTCAAGCTCTGCACTCAATGTCGATGACTCGCAGAGCGGGTTGGGGGATATCACCTTGACCGCCGGATACGTGATCCAGAAAGAGACCCAAACCGCTCCGGCCCTGCGCCCTCTGCTCTATCTCAAGTTCCCCACCGCCGACGAGGACAAGGGCCTGGGGACGGGAGAATTCGACATCGGGGTCGGCCTCGGGGCGGTCAAGTGGATCCGCGGCTGGTATACCTTCGCCGAGGGACGTTACATCTTCCAGGGCTCGAATTCCGATCTCGGGCTAAAGGATTACGGTACCATCGAAGTCGAGGGGGGACGGCCGCTGACCGACCGGTTCCTCCCCACCGTCTCCCTCTGGTGGTCCTCGCCCCCCTCTGACCAGTCCTCCAACCTTCTCGAGGCACGGCTCAACGGCAAATACTGGGTCTCCGACACCATTTCCCTGAAGGGCTATCTGTCGAAGGGCCTCGCCGACGGCAGCCCCGATTTCGGGGTGGGAGCGGCCGTGTATTACAGTTTTTAAAACTCCCTGGTCGTGTGGAAGGACAACGGGCCGCTTCGCAGAAGCGGCCCGTTGTTGTTAATCGTTCTGCAACCCGGCCCGAAGTTCGGGCAAATAAAAAGGGACTTGCCTCAGGCAAGTCCCTTTGCGTGTATTGGTTGCGGGGGGAGGATTTGAACCTCCGACCTCCGGGTTATGAGCCCGACGAGCTACCAGACTGCTCTACCCCGCGACAACGAAGACGCAAGCATACGCGGTGGGTGGCCAAATGTCAACATCCGTGAGGTCCTTTTTTTCGCGAACCGGATAAATGGGGAAGAACTTGTGTGAAAGTCGAATTTCCGGTATAAAACATCCGGCATATAAAACGTTTTCTTTTCCCGGTATTTATCTATTTATGTCCGAATTGACCATCGATCTGGCCACCGCCCTCACCCTGCGCGAGAAGGGGGCTCTGCTGGTGGATGCCCGCAGCCCTGCCGAGTTCGCCGAGGCGACTATCCCGGGGGCGATCAACGTGCCGATCTTCGACAACGAAGAGCGGGCCCTGGTCGGCACCCTGTACAAGCAGCAGGGGCCCCCCATCGCCCGGCGTCGGGGGGTGGAAATCGTCGCCCCCAAAATTCCGCACATGGTGGAAAAAGTCGCCGATGCCCGGGGGCAGAGCCGCAAACCCGTCGTCGTCTTTTGTTGGCGCGGGGGCGCCCGCAGCCGGGCGCTCGCCTCCTTTCTGGATCTGGCCGGGATTCCGGCGCGCCAGGTAATCGGCGGGCACAAGGCGTTTCGGGCTCATGTGCGGGAGTTTTTCGAGCGGGGGGAGTGGGGGCGGCTGCTGGTCTTGCGCGGCCTGACCGGCGTTGGCAAAACCCGCCTGTTGCTGCGGCTGCGGGACGAGGGCTATCCCGTCATCGATCTGGAAGGGCTCGCTTGCCACCGCGGCAGCGCCTTCGGCGGCCTCGGTCTCTCGCCCCAGCCCAGCCAGAAAGCCTTCGAGGCCCTTCTGTGGGATCAGCTGCGGCGCATCCCTGCCGGCGGCTACGCCCTGACAGAGGGGGAAAGCCGCACTATCGGCAAGCTCGTTCTTCCCGCCGACGTCTATCGGGCCTTGCAGGTGGAAACCACCCTGTGGATCAAGGCTTCGTTGGATTACCGGGTGCGGGTCATTCTCGATGATTACCCGGTGAGCGAAGAGGCCAGGCACGCCTATGTGCGGCCCATTCAGGCGCTGAAGCGGCGCCTTGGAAAGGAGGAGGTGGACTCTTTGCTGGGCCTTCTTGAACAGGGGGACTGGGAGGAGCTGGTGGGGGAGCTGATGGTCCGGTACTACGATCCCCTCTACCGCCACACCAAGCCCGACAACCGCATCGAGGTGGCGATCGAGCCGGAAGAGGAGGGGCTCGCCCGCCTCAAGGCGGCCATCGCCGAGGTTCACAAACGGACCGCCTGAAGCCACCAGGCGGCAACCACGCTCCGGGGAGCCGGGGAGAGTGCCTGTGAAAACCCCAGCTAAGCAACAGGAATGCAACACGCTTTGCGCCAAGTGCCTGCGGAGCTGTCGGCAGACGGCCGGCACCCTGCTCGTCGACTGCCCCCGCTTTCTGCCCCGTCCTTTCAAGATCGAGGAGCATCGCTTCGCCCAGCTCGATCTTTTCGGCTCTGAATAACCGAATCCGGAAATTCAGAACTGGAGATTCAAGAACAAAGAGCGGTTGGGACGTTCGAAAAAACGAAAAGCGGCTTTAACGCAAAGGCGCGAAGGCGCAGAGGGACAGGCCTGAACCGGTAGACTGGTCTGGATTCCTCCGCAGCTTCGCGCCTTTTATGTTGAAAGGCCTTAAAGGTCTCCCACGCGCTCGAGAAAGGCGACGATCAGGGGGAGGAATTTTTCCGGTTCGACGAGAAAGGAGTCGTGGCCGTAATCCGATTCGATCAGGTGGTATTCGGCCGGTTTGGCCAGCTTCGCGAGGATGGCGACCACCTCCTCGGTCTGATAGGGCGGATAGAGCCAGTCGGAAGTAAAGGCGAACCACAACGAGGGGCACTGCAGGCGGGCGAGGGCCTCCTCGCGGCTTTCGAAATTCCAGCCCACGTCGTACAGGTCGAGGGCCTTGGCCAGGTAGAGGAAAGAGTTGGTGTCGAAGCGGTCGACGAAATTCGCGCCGTTGTATTCGAGGTAGCGCTCGACTTCGAACTGGCCGAAAAAGTCGAACATCCCGTCCCGGACCGAAAAGCGCCGGCCGAACTTCAGATGCATGGAGGCGTCGGAGAGAAAGGAGATGTGGCCGACCGCCCGGGCCAGGGCCAAGCCGTCGGCGGGGGGATGTTCGGGCTTGTAGTTCCCCTTCTTCCACATCGGGTCGTTGAAGATCGCCTGGCGGGCCAGGGCGTTGAGGGCGATCGCCATCGGCGAGGTGCGCCCGGTGCCGGCGATGGGGACGATGGAGCGGACCCTCTCGGGATAGAGAATTCCCCATTCCAGGGCCTGCATCGCCCCCATGCTGCCGCCGATGACGGTCAGCAGGGAGTCGATGCCGAGGCGATCGAGGAGCAGCTTCTGCGCCCGCACCATGTCGCGCACCATGAGTACCGGGAAGGAGAGGTTGTAGGGGCGGCCGGTGCGAGGATTGGTGCTGGTCGGGCCGGTGGAGCCCTTGCAGGAGCCGATCACGTTGGAGCAGAGGACGAAGTAGCGGTCGGTGTCGAGGACCTTGCCCGGGCCGATCAAGTCGTCCCACCAGCCCGCTTTGCGGTCCTCGGGGGAGTGGCGGCCGGCGGCGTGGGCATCCCCGGTCCAGGCGTGGGTGACCAGGATCGCGTTCGATCGCTCGGCGTTGAGCGGCCGTAGGTCTCGTAGGCGAGGGTGAGGGGCCCCAGCAGCCGTCCGCTCTCCAGCTGCAGTTCGATGTCGAACTCGGCGAATTCGGTTGTGACGATGCCAGTGTTTTCCTTCAAGGGCCCCTTGACTCCCGGTGCTTCATGTAAAAGGCCCCTTCCCATAGTGATGGGAAGGGGCCTTTGGATACGGAATCGAACGCGTCGGGTATCTTCCGGGCTCCGTCCTCATCTCTCCCGTCTTCGCCTCGAGGGCTTCGACAAGCAGGAATTAGCACCTGGCGCCCGCTTCGACGGACCGGTTGCTGTGGTTTCACAGGGCCTTTCCCTCCACCACTCTTGATAAAGACGATGCTATGTGATTGTCAGGATGCACTCTAACGGAAAGGGGTGGGATTGTCAACCGGATTAACGGGTTAACGAAGTCAACCCGGGGACGCGGATCGCGGTACGCTAATCGCGAAAAACTTTCGCATTCCGCCTCCCTCCTTCCACATCCCGCGTCACCCGTATTTCAACCCCTCCTCCAGATCCTCCCAGAGGTCCTCCGGGTCCTCGATGCCGACCGAAAGCCGCATCAGGGCTTCGCCGAGGCCGAGCCTGTTCTTCACGGCCGCGGGGATGGCGGCGTGGGACATGGACCAGCAGTGGGTGAGGATGGTTTCCACCCCGCCGAGGCTCGGAGCGATGATCGGCAGGCGCAGCCGCTCGAGCAACGTCTTGATGCCTGCTACGGACCTCAGTTCGAAGGAGAGGACCGCTCCCGGACCGGCGGCCTGGGCGAAATGGCGATCGCGACCCGGAAAATCCGACAGGCCGGGAAAGTGGACCCGGGCCACCGCCGGGTGCGCCTGCAGGCGTTCGGCGAGAAGGGCGGCGTTTCTCTGGGCCGCCTCCAGGCGCAGCTTGAGGGTCTTGATGCCCCGCGCCAGCAAAAAGGAGTCGAAGGGGGAGAGGACTGCGCCGAAGGCGTTCTGGAAATGCTTCAGCCGGCTCCCGAGCGCCGGGTCGGCAACGGCGACCAGCCCGGCGAGAAGGTCGCAGTGGCCGCCGAGAAATTTGGTGGCGCTGTGGATGGCGACATCGATGCCGAGCTCGAGGGGGCGCTGCAGCAGAGGCGTCATGAAGGTGTTGTCGAGCAGGGTGAGCAGCTGGCGGCGCCGCCCGATCTCCGCCACGCCGCGCAGATCGGTGATCTTGAACAGGGGGTTGGAGGGGGTCTCGAGGAAGATCCCGCGGGAATTGGGGCGGATGGCGGACTCGATCCCGTCGAGGTCGGTGGCGTCGACGAAACTGACCTCGATGCCCTGCTGTGGCAGGACCGTGCTCAGGTAGCGCCAGGTGCCGCCGTAGAGGTCTTCGGGGGCGATCAGGTGGTCGCCGGCCTTGAGCAGGGAGAGGGCGCTGCCGACGGCCGCCATCCCCGAGGCAAAGGCGAAGCCGCGCTCGCCCCCTTCCAGCAGGGCGATCGCCTCCTCGACCTGGGCGCGGCTGGGATTGCCGCTGCGGGCGTAATCGTAACTCCCGGCCTGCCCCTGGGGGTGATGGTAGGTCGAGGCTACCGTAGATCGGCACGACCGCGGCCCCGGTGCCGGGGTCGCGGTCCGTGCCCTGATGGACGAGGAGGGTGGCGGAGCGGTACGTCTGTTTTTTCGTCATGGGATCCTCTATGAAAAAAGGTTTCGGGTTTCAGGTTTCAGGAAAACCAGATTTCTGGTACCTGTTCCCCGAATCCTGCATTTTATGCCAGCGCCTGCTCGAGGTCGGCAATGATGTCCTCGACATGTTCGATTCCCACCGACAGGCGCAGGAGGCTCTCGCAGATACCGAGCCGCTCCCGCTCCTGTACAGGGATGTCGCCGTGGGTCTGCAGAGCCGGCAGAGTGATGAGCGACTCGACACCGCCGAGGCTCTCGGCAAAGGAGATGAGCCGCAGCCGCTTCAGGAGTCGGCGGGCGCACTCGGGACTTTGCACACGGAAGGAGACCATGCCCCCAAAGCCTTCGGTCTGCCGCCGGGAAAGGGAGTGGCCCGGATGTTCTTCAAGACCGGGATAGTAGACCGCCGTCACCCGGGGATGGGAGCGGAGCCAGCGGGCGACGGCGAGGGCGCTTCCGCAGTGGCGCTCCATGCGCAGCGCCAGGGTTTTGAGGCTGCGAATCAGCAGCCAGCAGTCCTGTGGCGGGAGGATCGCGCCGGTGGAATTCTGCAAAAAGTAGAGCCGCTCGCCCAGTTCCGGATCGCGGCAACCAGGGCTCCGGCGCACAGGTCGTTGTGGCCGCCGAGGTACTTGGTCGCTGAATGGACGACGACGTCGGCCCGAAGTCAAGCGGCCGCTGCAGCACCGGGGTGAGAAAGGTGTTGTCGACGATGAAGAGCAGGCCCTGTTTTCGGCAGAGCTGCCCGAGCGCCGCCAGGTCGGCGACCCCGAGCAGGGGGTTGCCCGGGGTCTCCACCAGCAGGGCCTTTGTCTGCGGGACGATCGCCTCGGCGACCGCCGCGGCGTCGGTGGTGTCGACGGTGGCTGATGGCGAGGCCGAGTTTGGCGAAGATCTGGTCCAGCACCCGGTAGGTGCCGCCGTAGAGGTCCTGGGAGACGAGCAGGTGATCGCCGGCGGCGAAGTGCAGAAAAAGGGTGGTCAGCGCCGCCATTCCCGAGGAAAAGGCCAGAGCCCCGGGCGCCCCCCTCGAGCTGGGCGAGAGCCTCCTCGAGAAGCTGCCGGGTCGGGTTGCCCGAGCGGGTGTAGTCGTAGCCGGTGCTCTCCCCGACCCCCGGGTGCCGGTAGGTGGCGCTGGGGTAGATGGGAAAGCTGATCGCCGCCGGTTCGTCTCGTCGCGGCCGACGCCGATCTGGACCAGGCGGCTCTCCAGGGTCAATGCACGAATTGCTGCGGTTCATGGGTCATCCCCCTTTGGCAGCGAGGGGCATGAAAAAAGCCCCTTCTCGGTGGGGATGAGAAGGGGCTTCGGCAGAGGATCGGTTCGGGATGACGATCGCTTGCGAAGCTCCGTCCTCATCTTTCCCGCCTTCGCCCCCATGGGCGTCGGCGAGCAGGAATTAGCACCTGGCATCCACCTTCGCTTGCAGCGTCGGCGGACCGGTTGCTGTGGCTTCGCAGGGCCTGTCCCTCCGCCACTCTCGATAAAGACAGTATTTGAGTTAAACGATAAAGAAACAAAATTTGATTGTCAACTCAAAAAATGCAGAAACACTGATAGCCGTTTTTTATCAGTAGACACCGAGGGCACTGAGAAGATTCTTGAAAAAGAAATTTCCCCGGCTTGAGGGCAGACTCCCGCCGTTCTCAGTGTCCTCTCGCAAGCGAAGCGAACGGGTGGTGAAGGGATTTGCCTTATTTCGCTCAGACGATCCCCTCGAAGAGCACGCTGGAGAGATAGCGCTCGCCCGCATCGGGGAGGATGGCGACGATCGTCTTTCCCTTGAATTCGGGAAGAGCTGCCAACCGGACCGCCACCGCCGCCGCCGCGCCGCAGGAGATCCCCGAGAGGATGCCTTCTTCAGTGGCCAGGCGGCGGGCGAAGTCGATCGCCTCGTCGTTGCTCACCTGCTCGACCCGGTCGACCAGGGAGAGGTCGAGGGTGTCGGGGATGAAGCCGGCGCCGATGCCCTGGATCTTGTGGGGGCCGGGTTTGAGCTCCTGCGCCGGCAAGTGTCTGGGTGATGACCGGGCTGTCGTCGGCTCCACCGCCACCGAAAGCAGCTGCCCTGCCCCGGGTCTTTTTGATGTAGCGGGAGATGCCGGTGATGGTGCCGCCGGTGCCGACCCCGGAGACCAGCACGTCCACCTGCCCCTCGGTGTCCTCCCAGATCTCCGGGCCGGTGGTCTGTTCGTGGATGGCCGGGATTCGCCGGGTTTTTGAACTGGTGCATCAGAACGTAGCGCTCGGGGTCGGCGGCCGCCATCTGTTCGGCTTCGGCGATGGCGCCGGCCATCCCCTTGGCCCCGGGGGTGAGGATCAGGTTGGCGCCGAAGGCCTTGAGGACCTTGCGCCGCTCGAGGCTCATCGTGTCGGGCATGGTCAGGGTAACGGGAATGCCGCGGGCGGCGGCGACGAAGGCGAGGGCGATGCCGGTGTTGCCGCTGGTCGGCTCGACGATCTCCTTGCCGGGGGTGAGCAGCCCCTTTTTCTCGGCGTCCCAGACCATGGCGGCGCCGATGCGGCATTTTACCGAGTAGGCGGGATTGCGTCCCTCGATCTTGGCGAGGATGGTGGCCCCGCCTTCGGGAGCGAGGCGGTTGAGGCGGACCAGCGGAGTCCGGCCGATGGACAGGGAGTTGTCGGAAAAGATGCGACTCATTGCAGTCTCCTTTCAAGTCGATGAAAAACGGAGCAGCGTTTTTTTTAATGTTACCACGGCCGATGCCTGGCGGCGACGTCCGCTACCCTAATTCGGCCACCTTTTGGAGCAATTCTTCCAGGCCCAGGTCCTGCGCCACCGCCTCTCCCAGACCGGGGGTTTGCCGGCGGAAGAGGGTGAAGCGCGGCTGGCGATTCCCTTCGGCGTCGCGGACCACCTTCGTTGTCAGGATGCCGGCCTGGGCCAGTTGGGGCTGGGCGCAGGAATTGGGGCAGCCGGAGATGGCCCAGTCCAGGGCGCGGGCCTTCTCCCCCATCACGGCGAGCACCTGCCGGGCGACGTCCCGCGTGGGGGCAAGACCGAGACGGCAGACGTGACTGCCCGGGCAGATGCGAAAGGGGACCCGCTCTTTCGCACCTTGATCCCCGAAACCGGCCTGTTGCAGTGCCGTCTCCAGTTCCTCACGGGCTTCGGCCGACCCGGGGATGAAGGCAAGGTTCTGGTCTGCGGTCAGAGCCAGGATCCCCTCGGCATGGTTCCGGGCGATGGCCGCCAGAGGGCGCAGGGCCGACGTTGCCAGTTCCCCGGCGAATACGGGAACCTCCCTCAGGCCGGCGATGTCAGGATCCGGGGTCAGGTTCCGCTCGATGGGATGCACGGCCAATTCGGCCGGAGCGCCGACCCGCTCGGCTTCGATCAAGTCGCGCAGGCGCGTCTCTCCGAGTGTCTGGGCGACGTATTTGAGACGCTTACCGGCCGGAGCGTGCTTTCGAAAGACCCGGATAACCGCCTCGATCAGTGGGATCAGGGCTTTTTCCGGCACCTTTTCGGCGTAGTGGAAGCCGGCGCGGGGAGCCCGGCCGAGGCCGCCCGCCAACCAGATATCGTACAGCTGGTCGTTCTCATCGCTGCCGAGGTAAACCAGCCCGAAATCCTGGATCAGGTGGCGGGCCTGGCCGTAGCCGGCGTCGACGCCGATCTTGAACTTTTTTGGCAGACCTTCGAAGTGAGGGTTGCCGGCGAAATGCCGGTGCAGGCGGCGCACCAGGGTCTGGGTCACGGCAAAGCCGGGGGCAAAGGTGGTGCTGCAGGCGATGCCGCGCACCGCGCCGCCGCAGGCGCCGCGGGTGGTCAGGCCGACGGTCGCCAGCAGGCGGGCGACCGCCGCGAGATCCGCGAATTTCAGCCAATGCAGCTCAATGCTTCCGCGGGTGGTCAGGTGCACGGTGCCGTCGCTGAACTCGTCGGCGATGGCGCAGACCTTCAGGGCCTGTTCGGCGGAAAGGACGCCGGCGGGCACCTTGATGCGCACCATCAGGTCACCCTCTTCATTCTGCTTGTAGACGCCGTCCAACCGCAGGCGCTCGTAGTCCGGCTGGGGAGTTTCTCCCTGGGGCCGGGGCGATTCCGGCAGGAGGGTGGCTGGGGGATGAAGCTGGTGAAAATCGAACATCGGCTGTCCTTTCATTGACCCTTGAAAAAGTAGCCTCGTGCAACGAGGCTACGTAATTCACAATCTGATTATGAAAATTTGCACCGGACTTGACCTGGGTGAGGCGTTCGCGTTCTACGGGCGTTCTACCAGCCATACTCCCGGTCGATGCGTTCGGCCAGTTGCCGGGCACTCTCGTCGCTTCCGTCGATGGTGATTTCGGGGGGTTCCCAGGCCGCGTCGATGCCGGTAACTTTGCCGATTTCGCGGTCCTCATGTGTCCCTTGGCTTCGCCGGCCGTGTTTTTCGTCGGCCGAGGGGGATCCATCGACAAAGACCTCCAGAAACTCCTGCCGCTTCAGGGCTTCGCGAACCAGACGACGTTCGCTGCGGAAGGAGGTGGTCACCGAGACCAGTACGATCAGTCCCGCGTCGGCCAGGGTACGGGCCATTTCCGCGGTTCGGCGGGTGCGATCGAGTCGCTCGGCGGCGGTTTTGTCGTGCTCCCTGGTGGGGGCTCGCCCAACCTTGTCGCCATTGAGATGGTACGTGTGTCGCCCGAGGCCATAGAGCTTTTTCTCTACCTTGTCGACCAGGTCAAACCTGTCGGTTTCGGAGGTACCGGTGAACCAGAGGACCACCGGAGTCTGCCCCTTGAGGTCGGCTCGGGCCTGCCGGTCGATACCCCGCGCCGACCTGTCATCCCCGGAGGCACCCTCCAGAGGCGCATCGATCAATCCGGAGGCGACGGTGGCATTGGAGAAGCGATCGATGAGGATGAAGCTGCCGGTGCCCGGGCTCTCGCTATAGGGGTCGAAGGAGAGCGCCTTGCCAAGTGCGAGGTTGCACACCCCGATCTCGTTGAGGGCGAGGGTCTTGCCCGCCTGGTGCTCGAGGGTGTTGACGTTGACCTTGCACTTGAGCGCGCTCACTTGGGCGGGGACGGTGTTCGTGCCGAGCTTGAGCAGGTAGCTTCTACCGGGCAGAAGGGGCTCTTCGTGCATCCACACAACCTTCGCCTCGAACTGATCGGCGTGGGTGGGACGGGCCTGCGGGTCAGCGAGCAGGTCGCCGCGGCTGATGTCGATCTCGTCCGCCAAGGTCAGGGTCACGGCCTGCCCGGCGACGGCCTCCGCGAGGTCGCCGTCCATGGTGACGATCCTTTGCACGGTGCTTCTTTTCCCCGACCCGGTGACGACGATCTCGTCGCCGGGGCGGATGGTTCCCGAGGCGATGGTGCCGGAGAAGCCGCGAAAGTCGAGGTCGGGGCGGTTGACCCACTGCACCGGCAGGCGAAAGGGTTTCTCCCTGGTCTCTTCTGCCACCGGCACCGTCTCGAGGTAGGCCATGAGGGTCGGGCCATCGTACCAGGGCATATTTGGGCTGGAGGCTGGAGGCTTGACGCTGGACGATGCTGAAGGGGAAATGACGTTGTCGCCCTTGAGGGCGCTGATAGGGATGGCGGCGATCTCTTCGAAGCCGAGCTGCCGGGCGAAGGCGGCGTACTCTTTCGTGATCTTCTCGAAGATCTCCTCGCGGTAGTCGACCAGGTCCATCTTGTTGACCGCCAGGACCACTTTTTTGATCCCCACCAGCGAGACGAGGATGCTGTGGCGCCTGGTCTGGGTGAGCACCCCTTTTCTCGCATCGACGAGGATGACGGCGACGCTCGCCGTCGAGGCGCCGGTGACCATGTTGCGGGTGTACTGCTCGTGGCCGGGGGTGTCGGCGACGATGAACTTGCGCTTGTCGGTGGAGAAGAAGCGGTAGGCGACGTCGATGGTGATCCCCTGCTCGCGCTCGGCCTGCAGCCCGTCGAGCAGAAGGGCGTAGTCGATGTTCTGCCCTTGCGTGCCGACCCGCTTGCTGTCGGCCTCGAGCGCTGCGAGCTGATCCTCGAAGATCAGCTTGGAGTCCCACAACAGCCGCCCGATCAGCGTCGATTTGCCGTCGTCGACGCTGCCGCAGGTGATGAAGCGCAGCAGCGATTTTTCTTCCTGCTGCTTCAAATATTGGTGGATGTCTTCGGCGATCATGTCCGACTGATGAGCCATCTTCTTATCCTTAAAATCGTGAGAGCGAGATCGGAAATTCTTTCACCACTGAGGACACCGAGGACACTGAGAAAAATCTTTTTATGGTTTTAAAGCAAAACCAGGGCTTGTTTTTCTCATGCTTCTCTCAGTGTTCTCTGTGTCCTCTAGTGAGGGCAGCGAACGGGTGGTTCAATCAAATCTGCTGAACCACTGAATTCCTAAAAGAAGAACCTGAAATTCTTTCACCACTGAGGGCACCGAGGACACTGAGGAAAATCTTTTATGGTTTTAAAGCAAAACCAGAACTTGTTTTTTCTCATGCTTCTCTCAGTGTTCTCTGTGTCCTCTAGTGAGCGCAGCGAACGGGTGGTTCTATCAGGTCTGCTGAACCACTGAATTCCTAAAAGAAGAACCTGAAATTCTTTTACCACTGAGGGCACCGAGGACACTGAGAAAAATCTTTTTATGGTTTTAAAGCAAAACCAGGGCTTGTTTTTCTCATGCTTCTCTCAGTGTTCTCTGTGTCCTCTAGGGAGCGCAGCGACCGGGTGGTTCAACCGCTTTGGCCTTTAAAAATACCCTTCCTGTTTTTTTCTTTCCATCGATCCGCTCTGATCGTGATCGATGAGCCGCCCCTGGCGCTCGCTGGTCTTGGTCAGCAGCATCTCCTGGATGATTTCGGGGAGCGTCGCGGCTCTCGACTCGACGGCGCCGGTTAAGGGATAGCACCCCAGGGTGCGAAAGCGCACCGACTTCATCTGGATCTTTTCCCCCTCGCGGAGCTTCATCCGCTCGTCGTCGACCATGATCAGCATTCCGTCGCGCTCGACCACCGGGCGCTCGGCGGCGTAGTAGAGGGGCACGATGGGGATCGCTTCGCGGGTGATGTACTGCCAGATGTCGAGCTCGGTCCAGTTGGACAGGGGAAAGGCGCGGATGCTCTCGCCGGGCTTGACCCTCGCGTTGTAGAGGTTCCACAGCTCGGGCCGCTGGCTCTTGGGGTCCCAGCGGTGGGTCTCGGTGCGAAAGGAATAGATCCGCTCCTTGGCCCGGGATTTCTCCTCGTCCCGGCGCGCCCCGCCGAAGGCGGCGTCGAAGCCGTACTTGTCCAAAGCCTGTTTGAGCCCTTCGGTCTTCATCACGTCGGTGTAGAGGGCGCTGCCGTGGGTGAAGGGGGTGATGCCCTTGGCCGCCCCCTCTTCGTTGGTGTGAACGAGGAGCTCGAAGCCGTGCTCTTTGGCCATGCGGTCGCGAAATTCAATCATCTCGCGAAACTTCCAGGTGGTATCGACATGCATCAGGGGAAAGGGAATCTTCCCTGGGTAGAAGGCTTTCCTTGCCAGGTGCAGCATGACCGAGGAGTCCTTGCCGATCGAGTAGAGCATCACCGGGTTTTCGAACTCGGCCGCCACCTCGCGCAGGATATGGATGCTTTCGGCTTCGAGCTGTTGCAGGTGGGTCAGGGGTGTCTCCATAACGTAGCTTTCCTATGATGTTGAATGAAATCCGGGACGCGGCAGGCGGTGCGCGGTATGCGGAAGAAAGGTGATCTTCGCGTCCCGCATCCCTCGTTTCGCGCCTTTGTTACCGATGCAGCCCGCACTCCTTTTGCGCGGGATTTTCCCACCACCAGCGGCCCGCCCGGGAGGGTTCGCCGGGGGCGATCGCCCGGGTGCAGGGGGCACAGCCGATACTGGGATAGCCTTTTTGGTGCAGGGGATTGACCGGGATCCGCCGGCGCCGGGCATATTCCCAAACCTCCTTTTCCGTCCAGGCGATCAGTGGGTTGATTTTGAAGAGACCGCCATGGGCCGCGTCTCTTTCCAGCGCCTCGAGGCCGGCCCGGGTGATGCTCTGCTCCCGGCGCAGTCCCGTGACCCAGCCGGCGAGCCCGCTCAATGCCCGCTTCAGGGGTCCAACCTTGCGGATATGACAGCACTCCCTCCGGTTATCGAGACTCTCCCGGAAGGAGAACAACCCCTTTTCCCTTTCCAGCCGCTCCACCTCGGAGCGCTCGGGGAAAAACCAATCGAGGCGGATTCCGTACCGCTGACTGACGCTCTCGGCCACCTGATAGGTCTCTTCGTTCAGTCGACCGGTGTCGATGGCGAAGACGCCGATGGGAAGCTTCAGGGTAGAGATGAGATCAATGAGGACCACGTCTTCGACCCCGAATGAGCAGGCCAGGGCTACCGGTCCCTGGGCAACCTCGAGGCCCCTGGCCAGGATGGTCTCCGGGGCGACCCCGTCGGCCGCGGGGAAGTGGGAAATTGATTTAGCACTACCGTACATGACTGGCGCCTTTCCTTCAGATGATGTACTCGGGACGTTTCTCTTCCCGGCCATAGGGAATCCGGTTCCAGAGCCTTTCGTGTCCGAAATAGATCAGGAACTTGACGGTGGTGTCAGCAACCCCGACGGTGGCCGCGAAATCTCCCTTGCCCGTCAGCAGATAGACGATGATCGAGGTAATTATCGTCGCCAGAATTCGCCAGGAGAGGGCCTTGGCCATGCTGCGGCGGGGTGTGTCCATACAGTTTCTCTCCTTCAGGTTCGAACCAAGCCGACCAGTCTGGCCGGTTCTTAACTTTACTGTTCGAGTAGGGAAAAGAATAATTTACATGATCATTTTTGTCAAGAAAAAAAGAACAATAATTGTTTATAAAAATGGTGTAGAAATGTATCGGTAAGAAATTTTTTTTGAGATGCGTCGATCGTCGGCTGCCATCTGGCGGGTCTCTTGTCGCCCACTCCGGGGCTTGTGAGCTGCTCTCTCCCGCTGGAGCTTGTCGGCACCCTTCTGCCGGACGGCAGCGGTTCCGGCAAGCGGGCTGGCGTCCGCCGAATCGTTGCAGATTGATTAAATTGCAGGCACGGGGGATTAAAAAACCGGCAGTCGGAGGGGGCCTTCTGCCTGCTGGAGCAGGAAATAGCCGATTTTATTCACCCCTTCATCCGGGCACGAGAGTTGAATAAGCATCTTCGATGCAGTCGGTGACAACGGCGTTGCCGAAAAATTAGCCGAGGAGGTCTGAAGACAATGGAGTCTGCGATGGGATCCCTGCAGCATAGCGGTGACGTGCTGTTTCTCATGTTGGGGGCGGTCATGGTGTTTGCCATGCACGCCGGTTTTGCGTTTCTCGAAGTCGGAACGGTCAGACAAAAAAGCCAGGTCAATGCTTTCGTCAAGATCCTTTCCGACTGGTCGGTGTCGACAGTCGTTTATTTTTTAGTCGGCTACCCCCTCGCCTACGGGATCAGTTTTCTTCATCCGGCGAGCGCCCTGCTGGCGAACAATCAGGGGTACGGCCTGGTGCGCTTTTTCTTTCTGCTCTGTTTTGCAGCCTGCATCCCGGCGATTATCTCCGGCGGCATCGCGGAGAGAGCCCGCTTCTGGCCCCAGGTTCTGGCGGGGGCAATTTTCGTCGGACTGGTCTACCCCCTCTTCGAGTCGGTGATCTGGGGCCGTTACAACGCCGGCCTCCAGGGATTTTTCACCCGCACCTTCGGTGCTCCCTTCCACGATTTTGCCGGCAGCGTAGTGGTTCATTCGATGGGTGGCTGGCTGGCACTGCCGGCAGTGCTGATTCTGGGGCCGCGGCTGGGCCGTTTTGTTCGCCGCAAAAGCCACCCCATCCCGGTAAGCAACATCCCCTTCCTCTCCCTGGGGAGCTGGATCCTGGCGGTCGGATGGTTCGGGTTCAACGTGATGAGCGCCCAGCATCTGGGGGACATTTCAGGCCTGGTGGTGGTCAACTCCCTGATGGCCATGGTGGGCGGGGTCATCTTTGCCCTGGTGGCCGGGCGCAACGACCCGGGTTTCGTACACAACGGCGCCCTGGCAGGCCTCATCGCCATCTGTGCCGGATCTGATCTGGTTCATCCTTTGGGGGCTTTTGTTGTGGGCGGGATCGGTTCAGTGATCTTTGTGTACGGGTTTCAGTTTGAGCAGGAGCGCCTGAAGATCGACGATGTTCTCGGGGTCTGGCCGCTGCACGGGGTGGTTGGCACCTGGGGTGGGATCGCCGCCGGTATTTTCGGCAGTCCCCTGCTGGGCGGATTGGGCGGAGTCTCCTTCCTGAGCCAGCTCTGCGGCAGTCTGCTGGCCGTGGCCTATGCGCTGGTCGCCAGCGCTCTGGTCTATACGCTGATTTCCCGGACGATCGGCTTCCGGCTGGACGACCAGGAACAGTTCGTCGGTCCCGACCTGACCATCCACCAGATTCATGCCTATCCCGAGGAATATGTGAAGTAATCCTCGCCGGTTGACCCCCGAGTCACCTGCGCGTATAATGTAATCAGATAAGAGATTCCTGGAAGCTGGACGCAGCTTCCATCTTCGCCCTGGACGACTTGCCCTCCTGGTCTCCAGGGTGTTTTTTATCCGAAAACCGAGGCGTTGTTTATCGCGTCGCTGAAATCCATCAGAATCTCCGGATCAAGGTCAGCCCCCCGGAGAAGGCGTCGAAAGCCCCGCTCACCTGGCGTCGGTTGGTATAGCCGATGCGCGCTTTCAGTTCCCAGTCGCGAAAGATGCCGAAGATCCCCTGTACAGCCACATCCTCCCCGTCCTGGAAGGACCCCATGGTATTGTCCTTTTGCACACCAAGCGCGGTGTAGAGGCTGATGCCGTCGTTCTCGCTCAGTTTCCAGTAACCGATGCCGGTCACCGCATAACGCTGGTAGGCGCTCGGGTTGTAATAGCCGTTGTTCAGGTCCTTCGCGAAACCGAACCACCAGCCGAGCAGTCCCAGATCGAGATTGAAATTCTGCGTCCGCAAGACCGTCCGGCGGGGGGCCACCATGACCTCCCATCGCCGGTTGCCGTCGGAGAAAGTGCTGTAGTCGGCGCTCCAGACCAGGGTGTAGCGCAGGTTGGGGCGCCACTGGCTCTGCAGTTGGGTGGCGGTTCGTTTGATCCCCAGGGAAACCGACCGTGGCGAGGCCGAGAACAACTCGCGGCGGTTTTCCAGGCGAAAACTTAAAAGGTCGGTTGGCTGAAAGTCGAGGCCTGCGCGGTACAGCAGAAACTGACTGGCACCCTCGATGCGGCCCACACCCGCCCGGCCGTCTGCGGACCATGCGGGGGAAAAGCGGTGACGAATTCCTGCCCAGAGGTCCTCGTCGCCAATTCTGGCGCCTCCCTTAATCGGGGCCAGGCCGCTTCCCTCCTTGACGCGAAGATCTTCATACCCGGTGCCGACCGAGAGACGGGTGGCGGGCTGGAGAACCCACGTGCCCTGGAGCTCGGTGCGGATGATGCGTATGTGATCGGAGTCGCTGTAAATATTCCAGTTCAGATCGAGATGGGACCGCAGCGGGGTCAGGACGAATTTTTCGATACCGGCCGTATCTTTGCTCTTCGGCCGCAGCTTTTTCAGGATCGACAGGCTTGCCTTCGCCTCGGCCGGCCGGCGCCCGGCCTTCAGAGCCAGGGTACGGGTGACGTTCAGATTGAAGTCGTCGGGATTCGTTTTCAGCAGGGGAGAAACCAGGGTCAAAGATCTTTTGGCCCACCGCGCCCTTGCCATCACTCGGGCTTTTTGTGCCCGATACTCCTCAGTGTCGCCGAAACGAGTTCGGTAGTTCGCCAGGGCGGCAAAGGCGGCCGAATGGTTGCCGCGCCAAAGTTCGACGCGGGAATACTCCAGCCAGGCCAGGGCATTTTCCGGGTGTTTTTTCAGATATCTCCGATAGAGGCACACCGAGCGGTCCAACTCTCCTTGCCAGGAGAGGGCGCGGGCCAAGCCAAGCGCCACCTCCGGATCTTCGGGTTTTAATCGGTGGAGCTCTTCATAGCTTCTCAGGGCGAGTTTCGTCTCCCCGGCCCATGTGGCCAGTTTCGCCTGTGCACGAAGATAGCGGACATTGCCCGGAGCCAGCCGCAATGCCCGGCCGATGGCCGCAAGGGCCTTGTGGGGTTGGTTGTCGGCGGCATAGGCCCGCGAGAGTTTGGCATTTAAATACGGGTCCTTTGGGGAGGTTTTATTGGCGTGAAGCAGCGATGCGATCACCTCTTCCCGCCTGCCGAGCATGGCCTGAATGTCGGCCAGGCGCAGCCAGAGGTCTGTTCGCCAGGGTTCGCGAGCCAGGGTGTCTCGGTAGACGGTGATGGCCTTCTCCCAGTGATGGGCCATTTCGGCCTTAAGCCCCGCCTCGGGCAAGCGCGGTGCGGCCCTGCAGACCACAGGGGCAAGGGCCAGCGTCCATCCCATAAGTATCGATAAAGCAACGAGTCTCATTTGCGCCACCGCCTGTTCTTGGAGATCCACAAATCACCCGCGAATCTGCCAATGGTTACCATGTCGTATGCCATGAGCCCATAACGTAATGGCGTGATAAGGGTTCCGCAGGCAAAGGCCTCCAGACGGTGCCCCCGGGAAATGTAGGTTTGAATTCCGACCGCCAGCAGCGTTTCCGCCACAATCGTAAGTGCCAACCCATGCCACATCTGCAGCAGGATCATGATCAGCAAGGCGGTCGGGAAAAAGATTTTTTCCGCCGCCGAGGCGAGCAGTATCCATCCCATGGGTCGTCCGTACCGACGGGAGTACTCGATGCCGAACGGCTGGCGGTAAGCTTCGGCGATGTGGCGTTTCTCCTCGATTTCTTTCTTCTTGCCGCTACGCTTCTCGCGGACGCGGATAAGGGTTCGCTTCAAGGCTTTGAAGGGGCTTCTCAGCAGCTCGTCGAAATAATAACAACTTTGCAAAAAGGAGGAGGACCAGAGATAGACCTGTCGGGGCAGGCGATGTACCTCCGGTTCCATGGAACGGGCGTAAACGTCGGTGAGTTGGATGTTGCGGTAGCCCTGGTCGAGCAGGGCAAAACCAATGAAAATGTCCTCTGAATTGGTGAGGTCGTCACCGAGTATTGGCTCGTAGTGGTCGAACAGATCCTTGATATAGCGGCGCCGATAGGCAACGGCGCAACCCACCGGGCTGGTGATGGTGCCGAAAAAGACCATCTGGCCATGATAGATGAAGCGCTGGAGGAACATGTAAAGCCCCCCCCGGTAAAAGTTGGTGATGCCCCAGCGCAACCGTGCCAGCCAGCCGTCGTGGACCGAGAATTCGATGGAGGGATGGTTTTGCCGAAAGTTCTTCAGCTCGGAACCTCCCAGAAGGGCCCGGCGGTCCCGTTCGCGAAGGGGGAGAATGGTGCCGCAGGCGCTGGCGATACCGACGCCCTGGTAAAGCTCCTCTACCGTTCGGGCAATGTAGTTCTCCGACTCGAGAACGGTGTCGCCGTCCAGAATGAATTCGACGTCGGCATCCAGTTCCCTGGCCTGGCGTTTGAGGGTCGGGGTTTTGCCGATGGCGGCCTTGCGCCTGATGACGGTCAGGTCCATTCCCTGGGATTCGGCAAACGTCTTGGCGTTTTCGCAGGTCCGGTCGCGGCTGCCATCGTCGATCAGCAGGATCCGACTGGGCTTGAGGGTTTGACGGGCCAGGGAGGCCAGACAGAAAATGATGTTCCGTTCCTCGTTAAGGGCGGGGATGACCACGTTCACCGTGGCCTGTCGCCAGTCCTCGGCCGGCGTCGGCACCGTTTTGTCGGGACCGTGGAGCAAGCCCGCAAGGCTGACGGCGGCACTGGGACTGATGACAAAGTAGGGCGTGGTTGCCATTTATCTACACCACCTCTCTGACCTCAGGCCTGGCCCGTTGAGCCAGGTCGTCAAGGGTTTGCTCCAAGTTCCATTGATGGCTGAAGTTTGTCAACCGGAATAATTTGTCCAATGCCGGCCGGCGGTGGGTGATGTCCTCGAACTCTTCTCCATAGGCGTCGAGGTAAGGGATGTATTGGATGGTGGAGGGACTGCCGGTTCGTTGAATGACCATTTTCGCCAGGTCGCGGATGGAAATTTCACGATTGTTGCCGACGTTGACGATTTCGCCTGCGCTGGCATCGTTTGAAGCCAGCAGGTCGAGGGCGACAACGGTGTCCCGCGCGTCGCAAAAGGAGCGGGTTTGGGTTCCGTCCCCGTAAACGGTCAGTGGTTTGTTCTGAATTGCCTGATTGATGAAGCGGGGAACGACCATGCCGTAGCGTCCCGTTTGACGGGGCCCGATGGTGTTGCAGAAGCGCACGATCGTGATGGGCACCCCGTCCTTGCGGGCGTAAGAGATGCCGAGGGCCTCGTCAGCAAGCTTGCTGACGGCATAGTTCCACCGGGACCGGGCGCCGGACTGGATGATGAGCTCTGCATCCTCGCGCAGTTCCCGGGCGGCACTGTGACCGTATACTTCAGAGCTGGAAGCGATGATGACGTGAGGTTCCCAGCCGCCTTTCGATATGGCGCGCAACAGACGCTCGGTGCCGGCGATGTTGGTGGCCAGCACCTTGATCGGGTCGGCCAGGACCCGATAGACTCCGACGACCGCCGCCATGTGGTAGATACGATCGGCCCACGCGGCCGCCTTTTCCAGCTCCGGCCAGGTGAGAATGTCGGCCTGGACAAAATGGAATTCGGGTTTTCCTAGAAAGGGAGCGATGTTTTCCCGGGATCCGGTGCTGAGGTCATCGACGACTTGAACCTTGTCCCCCTTGGCGAGGTGGTATTCCACTAAATGGGAACCGATAAAGCCTGCTCCGCCAGTGATCAAGACATGCATCACAATCCTCCTTTTGAAAATCGATCAATAAATAGGGTCCAGACAAAAAGCCGAGTCACTTACAGTGACAATTAAAAGACCAGTGCTTTTGAATACTTCGCCATGCAATAAAATATAACCAATATAGTCATTTATTGTTATTTTAATCCAGGTTGGGCTTAAGTCAAGAAGAAACAATGTTAGAATTTTTTTGCCGATACCCTTTGTCTTCTACGTTCGGACGCGCTTGATCGATACTGCGGCAGCCCTTGGGTTCTCCCTCCGGGGATAGCCCGATTCAGGGGCGGGCGGGACAAGGCGCACTGGCGCCTCCGGACGCAAGCGGGCAACGTAAAAAGCCCGCCTTCGGAAAGAGGAAGGCGGGCTTTGCTTTTTTCTTGGGGGGAAGGGGAAAGCTTCAGGTGAGGTCGATTCCCGGCGAGAGTTGCTTCGTCGGGGAGGCAAGACCGTTGAGGTTTTGCTCTTCCTGGCTGACGAGCTGGGCAAAGCTGTACCGACCGAGGATGCTCAGCATCTCCGCTCGCACTTCGCCCCAGGCGCCGTGGACCGGGCAGTAATGATCCCTTTCGCAGGCCCCTTCATGAGTGAGGCACTGATTGAGATACAATGTGCCTTCTTCAGCTTTTACGACGTCCAGAAGGGTGACGTCGGCGGGATCCTTTTCCAGAAAGAACCCTCCTCCCACCCCCCGTTGGGAGCCGACGATGCCGGCTTTGATTAACGGCTGCAGGATTTTGGTGAGAAAGGCCGGAGTGACGTTCTGGGTGCGGCAGATATCCTTTTTGTAAACGATTTCGCCCCGGGGCTGTTTGGCCAGATACAAAATGGCGCGAATGGCGTATTCCGTAGCGCGGGTAATAACCAAGGTCCACCTCCCGATTGATTCCTTTATTGGTTATGTTGACCGGTGTCGCCGCCTTTTGTCAATCAGTTTCTGTGCTGAAGGGGATCTTCTCCTTCGGATCGGGTTGTATTTATCTTCCACCCTCCAGATGGCGATCCGGCTGGAACGTCGCCGGTTTTGCGGGCGGCGCTCTTGACAGAAGGTTCCTGCGGAGTCATCATCGAAACTGTTTGTAATCAAGTGGGGAGGCCGCGATGATGGGAAATTTTTCAGATCTATCGGTGGTCGGTCGTTTTGCTCCCAGTCCCACCGGGCCGCTGCATTTCGGTTCTCTGGTGACGGCGGTGGGAAGCTATTGTCTGGCCCGCCGCTCCGGCGGGCGCTGGCTGGTCAGGATCGAGGATCTGGATACCTCTCGGACTGTGCCCGGGGCTGCCGACCGCATTCTTCGTACGATGGAGGAGTTCGGCTTTGAGTGGGACGGCGAGGTAGTGTACCAGAGCCGGCGTACCGCCCGGTACGAAGCGGCGTTGGAGCAGTTGCGCAAGGGGGGTCTGGTTTTCGGTTGCGGCTGCTCCCGCCGGGAAATCATCGCCAGTGCCCCTCATGCGGGCGAGGAGGGGCCGGTCTACCCCGGAACCTGCCGCCAGGGGGTGGCTGCCGGGCGGCGCCCCCGAACCGTGCGGATTCGGGTGCCGGACGGGGCGATCCGTTTTGTCGATGGCATCTTTGGCCCGAGGAGTGATTCGCTGGCCGCCACGGTGGGCGACTTTGTACTGAAACGGGCGGACGGTCTGTTCGCCTATCAGCTGGCCGTAGTGGTCGACGATGCCGACGCCGGGGTCAATCAGGTGGTGCGGGGCGCGGATCTGCTCGGCTCCACCGCCCGCCAGATTTTTATCCTGAATACTCTGGAGCATGCCGTTCCCCGGTATTTTCATTTGCCGTTGGCCCTGGCCCCGGGCGGCGAGAAGATCAGTAAGCGACATGGCCCGGTGCCGCTCGGTGCCAGCGGTGGACACGGGGCAGTCCTCGAAAAGGCGTTGCGGTTTTTGGGTCAGGCTGTCCCGGCAGCGCTGGCCGGTGCCCCGGCCAGGGAACTTCTCGCGTGGGGGGCGGCCCGTTTCGATCCCCTCCGGGTTCCCCGCGCCTCTCGCAGTGTGGACGGCGAAGAGAGCGCCTTTGGCCTTCGGCATTCGGGTTGAGGCGATGATGGTGTATAATGAGAAGGTTCCGCCAGACGATGTCGCAATTTCAGTGGAGGAGGTGTTGCCATGCGCCGTTGGTGTTTCTTCCTTCTTTTCCCCTTGCTGTTGACGGCCTGTGCCGGCGGTCAGTATAAAATTCCGGAAAAAGAATACCGGGCCAAAGTGCAGGTTCTCGGGGTTGTGCCCCTTCTGGTCGATGCGAAACCGATGGTGGATCATCCCCATTGGGATCAGGTGGTGCGTCTGCTGCGCCGCGAAAATGTCGGAAGAGAGACGGCTCTGGTTCGGCTCTTGCGAGCGGAGTCCGGTTATTTCGACGTCCGGGCGGTCCCCGGAGATCCGGAACAGCTCTGCTCGGCGCTGGTGGCGGGGTCGTCACTCGTTGGGAAAGGGTCGGACCGACATCGCCGCTATCGTTTCAATCCCACTGCCGTGGCCGAGCTGACCCGCAAAAATATGGTGGACGGCCTTCTGGTGATTGTGTTGAACGGGGTGGGCCGGCCTGAATCGTATTGGGGGCGGACCCACCTGAACTATCTGAAGGCAGATTACAACCTCATCGAGGCATCCGCCGCAGTCGTGCTCCCCTCGGGAACGGTGGCCTGGGATTACGCCGGTCCTTCCGGCGGGGGTTTTTTGCCCCTGCAGTACCCTGATTTCGACGAAGCCTATTTTAACAGAACCGATGAGGTGAGGATCAAAAACATTTCCCTCGTCGGGCTGAAGCGAACCCTCACCCGTCCGGGAAAAAGTCTTTCGGGGCAATCTGCTTTCCCTCAGGCCTACCGGCAGTTGTTTGAAGAGATCGCTGCGGCGCTCAAACCCCGGCTGCTCACCCTCTTTTAGGTCGCTTTCGTGTGATCGATAGGAGCCGCCGCTCTCCGGAAATCGCCCGTTTCCAAAATTAATGGGTTGACAGTGTTCCCCAATGGGGGTAGAAATTATGGTGATACTGTTAAGAAGTTGGCATCCTGCCTTAAATGCTGACGCTTGCAACCCCCTATCGGCAAATCATCCTGCAGCCCATACAAAAAAATTTTGAAAATCGAACAACAAATGCGAGGGCGGCGTATCCGTGCTGTGGTGCCGCGCGTCTCCCCGAAAAGGAAAAATCCCACCGTACCTTTCCGTGTTTGCCATTCCCGTATCGATTTAAATTAACAAACGACAAAAAGAGTCCGAGTCCGCAAAAAAACTAGCATTCCATGCCGAAAATCATTTCAAAGCGTCCATCCCCCATACCCGCGGCGAGACCCACAATTCTTCGCCTGATGGTGAACGACCGAGGAGAATCATGAATCTGAAGGAACTAAAAGAGAAGAAGGCCACCGACTTAGCGGTTATCGCCAAAGAGCTGAAGCTGGAAGGTGCCGCCGGGATGCGCAAGCAGGATCTTATTTTCGCCATCCTGAATGCCACTGCCGAAAAAAACGGCGCTATTTTCGGTGAAGGTGTCCTGGAGATCCTGCCCGATGGCTTCGGTTTCCTGCGAGCCCCCGATGCCAATTATCTCCCCGGTCCGGACGATATCTACGTTTCTCCCTCCCAGATCCGGCGGTTCAGTCTGCGAACCGGCGACACCGTTTCCGGTCAGATCCGCCCCCCCAAAGAAGGGGAGCGCTATTTTGCCCTGCTCAAGGTCGCCGGGGTCAATTTCGAAGATCCGTCGGTGGCCCGGGAGAAGACCCTGTTCGACAACCTGACGCCGTTGTACCCGGAGGAGCGTCTCGTTCTGGAGACGACGCCGGACAACCTGCCGATGCGGGTCATGGACCTGGCGGCGCCCATCGGCAAGGGCCAGCGCGGCTTGATTGTCGCTCCGCCCCGCACCGGCAAGACCATGCTTCTGCAGAACATCGCCAACTCCATCACCACCAACCATCCTGAAATCTACCTGATCGTTTTGCTGATCGACGAGCGCCCCGAAGAGGTGACCGACATGCAGCGTTCGGTCAACGGGGAGGTGATTTCCTCCACCTTCGATGAGCCGGCGACCCGCCACGTCCAGGTGGCTGAAATGGTCATCGAAAAGGCCAAACGCCTGGTGGAGCACAAGCGCGACGTCGTCATCCTGCTCGACTCCATCACCCGCCTCGCCCGGGCTTACAATACCGTGGTGCCGCCGAGCGGCAAGATCCTCTCCGGCGGCGTCGATTCCAATGCCCTGCACAAGCCCAAGCGGTTCTTCGGCGCCGCCCGCAACATCGAAGAGGGGGGCAGCCTCACCATCATCGCCACGGCGCTGGTCGATACCGGCAGCAAGATGGATGAGGTCATCTTCGAGGAATTCAAGGGTACCGGCAATATGGAACTTCATCTGGATCGCCGCTTGGTCGACAAGCGGACCTTTCCCGCCATCGACATCAACAAGTCGGGAACTCGTCGGGAAGAGTTGCTGGTGGAGGGCGCCAGCCTGCAGCGCACCTGGCTGCTGCGCAAGGTCCTCTCTTCCATGAATGTGGTCGACAGCATGGAGTTTTTGCTGGATAAACTTTCCGAATCCAAAGGGAATCAGGAGTTTCTCGATTCTATGAATCGGTAGGTGCGTCTCCCAGAAAAATCTTGCATAGTTTGGTTAGAAAGGGTATTTTTACCTCTTTACAAACCTCGACAAAGGCGGCCTGTACTTGCCAGGGCGCCGTGGAGAAAAGCCATGAAAGAAGGTATCCATCCCAGCTACGCCGACGTGACGGTCAAGTGCCACTGCGGCAACACCTTTGAGACCCGCTCGACCAAGAAAGACGAGATCACTACAGAGATCTGTTCGGCCTGCCATCCCTTCTTTACCGGGAAGCAGAAGTTGATCGACACGGCCGGTCGGATCGAGCGGTTCCGTAAAAAGTACGGACAGAAGAAGTAAACGCCGGAGACGGCCCCTCCGGGGCCGTTTCTTTTTTTCGCTCCCAACCATCGGGCGCATTTCGTGCTCCTGAACCCCTTGGGCGCACCGTTTCGTCCGTCGGTATTCTTCACCCCGAAAAGGAAATCCGTTTCAGGGACCATGCTCGTCAAGCTCCTGACCCATACCCCCGAGCCCGAAAGGGTGGTTGCAGCCGCTGCGCGGCTCTGCTATTCGGCCTCTTCCATCGACCGGCTGCTCGAAAAGGACCGCGCCGAGCAGGAAGCCCTGCTGAAAAAGATCCTCTCCCTCGGCCATCTCTCGGTGCTGGAGCACGCCTCTTTCACCTTCGGCCTCGAGGGGGTCAGCAGGGCCTGCTCTCACCAACTGGTTCGCCATCGCCTGGCCTCCTATGCCCAACAGAGCCAGCGTTACGTCTCGCACAAGGAGCCCTTCGAGGCGGTGACGCCTCCGTCGATTGCCGATCGGCCCGAGTTGCTGGCGCGCTATGATGGCCTGCTGCACACCATTCACCAGCTTTATCGGGAGCTTCTCGACAGCGGCGTGCCGGCCGAGGATGCCCGCTTCGTGCTTCCCAACGCTGCTGCAACCAAACTGGTGGTCAGCATGAACGCCCGCGAACTCCTGCATTTTTTCAACCTCCGCTGCTGTCGGCGCGCCCAGTGGGAAATTCGGGGTGTCGCCAAGGAGATGCTGCGCCAGGCCCGCCAGGCGGCGCCGCTGCTCTTCGGCCAGGCCGGCCCGGGGTGCCTGCGCGGCACCTGCCCCGAAGGAGCGATGAGCTGCGGGGCGGCGGCCGACGTCCGGCGAGAATACGCCGAACTCTGACTGAAGTATCCGGCGGCGAGGATGGCCGCACCGACATGATGTTCAATAAACTTGAAGAAGTTGTGGATCGATTCCGAGAGGTCGAGGGGCTGCTCTCCGACCCGTCGGTCGTTTCCGACCAGAATAAATTTCGATCCCTGACCAAGGAACACGCCGACCTCTCGGAGATCGTCGAGACCTACGGCCGCTACAAAAAGGTTCGTGACGAGATCGAGGGGAACCGCGAGCTCCTGCGAGACAGCGATCCCGAGGTCCGGGAGATGGCCCGACAGGAACTTCCCGATCTGGAGTGCCGCCAGGAAAAACTGGGGGAGGGGCTCAAGCGCCTGCTGCTTCCCAAGGACCCCAACGACGAGAAAAACATCATCCTGGAGGTCCGGGCCGGCACCGGCGGGGAGGAAGCATCGCTGTTTGCCGCCGACCTGTTTCGCATGTACAGTCGCTACGCCGATGCCAAGGGATGGCGGGTGGAGATTCTGAGCGTCTCCGAGTCCGATGCGGGCGGGTTCAAGGAGATCATCGCCATGATGAGCGGCCAGCGGGTCTACTCGCGGCTCAAGTTCGAAAGCGGCACCCACCGGGTGCAGCGGGTGCCGGAGACCGAGGCGCAGGGGCGCATCCATACCTCCGCCTGCACCGTGGCGGTGCTGCCCGAGGCCGAGGACGTCGATCTGGAAATCGAGCCAACCGATCTGCGCATCGACGTCTACCGGGCGTCCGGGGCGGGGGGGCAGCACGTCAACAAGACCGAATCGGCGGTGCGCATCACCCACCTGCCGACCGGAATCGTGGTGGCCTGCCAGGACGAAAAGTCCCAGCACAAGAACAAGGCGCGGGCCATGAAAATCCTCAAGTCCCGAATTCTCGACGGCATGCTGGCCGAACAGCAGGCGAAGATGGCCGCCGACCGCAAGAGCCAGGTCGGCAGCGGCGATCGCAGCGAGCGCATTCGGACCTACAATTTCCCCCAGGGGCGCTGTACGGACCACCGGATCGGGCTGACCCTCTATCGGCTGGAGAGCATCATGCAGGGCGATCTGGACGAGATCATCGATGCCCTGGTGACCGATTCCCAGGCCGGCGACCTGGCCGGCCAGGAGGGATGATTTGGGCGAAACCTGGACGGTGCTCAAGATCCTGCGGTGGACGGCCGACTACTTCCGGCAAAAGGGGATCGACAGCGGCCGCCTGGATGCCGAACTTCTGCTGGCCGATACCCTCGGGCTCGATCGGGTCGGGCTCTACCTGAATTTCGATCGCCCCCTGACCGCGGATGAATTGATCCATTTTCGCGAGCGGGTCGCCCGGCGCTCGCGGCGGGAGCCGCTCCAGTACATCCTCGGGGCGACCGAGTTCTGGTCGCTGGAGTTCACGGTCCGGCCGGGCGTGCTGATCCCCCGGGCGGACACGGAAACTTTGGTGGAGCAGGCCCTGAAGCGGGCGACGCCGGCCGGGTCCATTCTCGATATCGGCACCGGAAGCGGCGCCATAGCCGTGGCGCTGGCTCATGAGCTGCCCGAGGCGACGGTGAGTGGGGTGGACGTTTCGGCCGTAGCGCTGGAAGTTGCCGCCGAGAACGCCCGGGGCAACGGCGTCGAGGGCCGGGTCACCTTTCGTGACGAGGATCTGGCAGACATCAGCGGGGGCCCGTACGACCTCATCGTTTCCAATCCCCCCTACATTCCCGAAGGGGATCTGGCTGGGCTGATGCCCGAGGTGCGGGATTTCGAACCCCGTGAGGCGCTGTGCGGCGGCGAGGACGGTCTTGCCTTTTACCGGACGCTTGTCCCGACAGCGGCACGCCATCTGCGAGCGGGAGGCTGGCTGCTGGTCGAGGTGGGAGTGAATCAGGCGCAAGCGGTGACGGCGCTGTTCGCGCAGACGCAGGCCTTCGCCGAACTGTTCAGCGTCAAGGATGCGGGCGGCATCGACCGGGTGGTCGGTGGCCGTTTTGTTGCGGAGTGATCCCGTCGACCACGGGAAAATGAAAAAGAGGGCGCTATTGGACAAGTTGGTAATCAAGGGCGGCAGGAAGCTTTTCGGTGAGGTGACGATCAGCGGTTCGAAAAACGCCGGTCTCCCCCTCTTCATTTCAACTCTGCTCGCTCCGGGGTGCCATGAAATCACCAATGTCCCCTTCTTGCGCGACATCAACACCACCATCAAGGTGCTCGAGACCCTGGGCGCCGTGGTGGAGGGGAACGGGCACGCCGTTCGCATCGATACCGCTCCGGTCGACAACCACGAGGCCACCTACGATCTGGTCAAGACCATGCGGGCGTCGGTGCTGGTTCTCGGCCCCTTGCTCGCTCGGTTCGGCAAGGCCCGCGTCTCCCTTCCCGGCGGGTGCGCCATCGGCGCCCGGCCCATCAACCTGCACCTCAAGGGACTGGCGGCGCTGGGGGCCGATATCCGCCTGGCCCATGGTTACGTTGAAGCCGAGGCCAAACGCCTGCGGGGAGCGCGCGTCAATTTCGACATCTCCACCGTCGGCGGGACCGAACAGCTGCTGATGGCCGCGGTCACCGCGCAGGGCGAAACCATCCTGGAGAATGCCGCGCGGGAGCCTGAAATCATCGAACTGGCCGTCATGTTGACCAAAATGGGCGCGAGAATCGAGGGGGCCGGCACCGATACCATCCGGATCAGTGGGGTGAGCGAGCTGCAGCCGGTGAGTCATGCCGTGATGCCTGATCGGATCGAAGCGGGTACCTTCATGGTGGCCGCCGCCATTACCGGTGGCGATATCCGCATTCGCCACATGCGCCTGGACCATCTCGATGCCCTGGTTTTCAAGCTGCGGGATGCGGGCGTGGAGATTACCCATAAAGACGACGTGGTGCGGGTCAGGGGGCCGAAGAGAATCCGCAGCGTCAACATCAAGACGCGCCCCTATCCCGGCTTTCCGACAGACATGCAGGCCCAGATGATGACCCTGATGTGTCTGGCCGACGGGGCCAGCGTTATCAGCGAAAATATTTTCGAAAACCGCTTCATGCATGTCGCCGAGCTTCTGCGCTTCGGGGCCGATATCGTGGTGTCGGGAAACAGTGCGACGGTCAAAGGCGCGAAGAAGCTCTCGGGCGCCCCGGTGATGGCGACCGACCTGCGGGCCAGCGCTTCCCTGATCCTGGCCGGACTCGCCGCGGACAACACCACCGAAGTCTCCCGGATCTACCACCTGGACCGGGGCTATGAGCGGATCGAGGAAAAACTCAAGGCACTGGGAGCCCATATCGAGCGGGTCAGGGAATAAAATCAGTGACGAGTGCCAAGTGACGAGTGTTCAGGTTGTGAAAAGCCGGTTTTACTCGTCACGCCTCACCCGTCGCGTGTCATGGGGTTCTATCAATGAACGAAACGATCACTTTCGCTTTGCCCAAAGGGCGCATCATGCAGGATTCGATGGCGCTCTTTGCCAAAATCGGCATCACCTGCCCCGAGATGGAAGGGAGCAGTCGCAAGCTCGTCTTCGAAAATCCCGAGACTAAATTTCGCTTCATGGCGGTGCGGGCGACCGACGTGCCGACCTATGTGGAGTACGGTTGCGCCGATCTGGGCGTGGTGGGAAAAGACACCTTGATGGAGCAGGGCAAGGATCTCTACGAGCCCCTCGATCTGAAGTTCGGCTACTGCCGGATGGTGGTGGCGGAGCCCAAGACCCTGCGCCAGGAGGACGACCCCGCCAACTGGTCCAACATCCGCGTGGCGACCAAGTACCCCAACGTCACCGAACGGTTTTTTGCGGCCAAGGGGATCCAGGTCGAGCTCATCAAGCTGTACGGTTCCATCGAACTGGCCCCCCTGGTGGGGCTCTCCGAGCGGATCGTCGACCTGGTATCGACGGGCGCCACGTTGCGGGAAAACGGCATGGTGGAGGTGGAGACGATCGCCGAGGTCACCAGCCGCCTGATCGTCAACCGGGCCAGCCTCAAGACCAAGCACCAGCGCATCATCCGCATCCTGGAAGGGCTTGAGCGGGTGATCGGGGAAGAAGTGACGATTTCAAAATAGGCCAAAGGGCCGAGGTGAATGGCTTACCGCTGATAGCGTACTGCTTACAGCGGATTTTTGGAGTTTCGCCATGATTCAACTGTTGCGTTTCGATGATCCGAGCTTCGAGAAGGCCTTCGCCGAGATCGCCGCGCGCGGGGAAAGCGCTCCGGCCGGGGTCGAGGAGACGGTGGCGGGAATCATCGCCGACGTGCGCCGCCGCGGGGATGCGGCCCTTATCGAGTACACTGCCCGGTTCGACCGGCTGGAGCTCGACGCCGCCACGATGGAGGTCGCCCCGCAGGAGACCGAGCGGGCGCTTGAACGCGTCAGCCCCGAATCCTACGCTGCCCTGGAGTTGGCGGCGGAGCGGATCGCCGCCTACCACCGCAAACAGAAGAGCGAAACATGGCTCTCGACCGACGAAGAGGACGTGCTGGTCGGCCAGATGGTCCGCCCCCTCGACCGGGTCGGCATCTATGTGCCCGGCGGCAAGGCCGCCTATCCCTCGTCGGTGCTGATGAACGCGGTGCCGGCCAAGGTCGCCGGCGTCGGCGAGGTGATCATGGTGGTGCCGATGCCCGGCGGCGAGGTCAACCCGCACGTGCTGGCGGCGGCGCATCTCGCCGGAGTCGATCGGATCTTCAAGCTCGGCGGCGCCCAGGCGGTGGCCGCCCTGGCCTACGGCACCGAAACCGTGCCCCGGGTCGACAAGATCACCGGCCCCGGCAACATCTACGTCGCCACCGCCAAGAAGATGGTCTTCGGACAGGTCGACATCGACATGATCGCCGGCCCCAGCGAAATCCTGGTGATCAACGACGGCAGCGGCAACCCCGCCCACATCGCCGCCGACCTGCTCTCCCAGGCCGAGCACGACGAGCTCGCCTCCTCGGTGCTGATCACCACCGACGCGGACTTCGCCGACAAGGTCCGTGCGGCGATCGAGGATCAACTGGAGACAGCTCTCCCGCCGGGAGATCGCCCGCCAGTCGATCGAGCGCTACGGGGCGATCATCGTCGCCGAGACCCTCTCCGACGCAATCGCTTTCAGCAACCGCATCGCCCCCGAACATCTGGAACTGGCGGTGGCGAACCCTTCGCGATCCTGCCGCACATCCGTCACGCCGGGGCGATCTTCATGGGCCACCACACCCCCGAGGCGGCCGGCGATTACCTGGCCGGTCCCAACCATACCCTGCCCACCGGCGGCACCGCCCGTTTCTTCTCCCCCCTGTCGGTGGACGATTTCGTCAAGAAGTCGAGCATCGTCTCCTTTTCCTCAAAAGGGCTGGAGCGGCTCGGGAGGCAGATCGTGCACATCGCCGAGCTGGAGGGGCTCGATGCCCATGCCCGGTCGGTTTCGATTCGGCTGAAGGGATGAATCGGGTGAGGGGCGAACCCCTGTGTTCGACCCGGGCAGACACACTGGTCTGCCCCTACATCGTTCGGAGGATTTATGTCCCGCACCGCGACCATCGAACGCAAGACCAAAGAGACCGCAATCCGCATCGAGCTGGCCCTCGACGGCAAGGGGCAGAGCGCCATCGACACCGGGGTCCCCTTCTTCGACCACATGCTCACCCAGATCGCCCGCCACGGCTTCTTCGACCTGACGGTCGCGGCCAAGGGGGACCTCGAGATCGACGCCCACCACACCGTCGAGGACGTCGGCATCTGCCTCGGCGAGGCCTTCAAGAAGGCCCTCGGCGACAAGGCGGGGATCCGCCGCTACGGCCGCGGCACCATGCCGATGCACGAGGCGCTGGCCTCGGTGATCCTCGACTTCTCCGGCCGGCCGTTTCTGGTCTACAACGTGCCCCTGCCCAAGGCCCAGGTCGGCAACTTCGAGGTCGAGCTGGTCGAGGAGTTCTTCACCGCCTTCTGCAACCACGGCGGGGTCAACGTCCACGTCAACCTCGCCTACGGCGACAACCTGCACCACATCATCGAGGCGGTCTTCAAGGCCTTCGCCCGCGCCCTCGACGAGGCCTGCGGCCTCGACCCGCGCATCGAGGGGGTGCTCTCCAGCAAGGGCAAGCTGGAATAGGTCTGCGAATGATAAATATCATCGATTACGAAATGGGCAACCTGCGCAGCGTCGAGAAGGCCTTCGAGAAGCTCGGCTTCGCGGCGCGGGTCAGCGCCGATCCCAGGGATATCGCCAGCGCCGACAAGGTGGTGCTGCCCGGCGTCGGCGCCTTTCGCGACTGCATCGGCAACCTGCGCGCCGGCGGTTTCGTCGAGCCGCTGCTGGCCCACGTGGCCGCCGGCAAGCCGCTGCTCGGCATCTGCGTCGGCATGCAGATGCTCTTCGACGAGAGCGAGGAGTTCGGCCGCCACCAGGGGCTGGGGCTGATCCCCGGCAAGGTGCGGCGCTTTCCCGCCGGGATGGAGGAGGAAGGCGAGCGGCTCAAGGTGCCGCACATGGGCTGGAACACCCTGCACCTGCAACAGGACTCGCCGCTGCTCCAGCGGCATCGAGGAGGGGAGCTACGTCTACTTCGTCCACTCCTACTACTGCGCCGCCGAGAACCCGCCAGACGTGGCGGCCAGCTGCCGCTACGGCGAGGTCGAGTTCTGCGCCTCGGTCTGGCACGACAACATCCTGGCGACCCAGTTCCACCCGGAGAAGAGCCAGGCGATCGGCCTGCAGATTTTCCAGAATTTCGGCAGCCTGTGATGGTTTAGGGACCCGAAAAACCAGGAAAAGCGAGAAGCCTTAACGCAGAGAGCCCGCAAAGAGAAGGCCCGAGATCGCTGAGAAATTCGATAGAATTTTTATCTCTGCGTTCTGCGTGGAGGCTTGTGGGTTTAGAAGGTTTAAATTTTATTTTTCAGAGCAGGGTCTGGCACTGCCTTGCCTGGATGTGAGGAATCGCATGCTTGTCATCCCCGCCATCGACTTGAAGGAAGGCCGCTGCGTCCGTCTGGAGCAGGGGCTGATGGAGAAGGACACGGTCTACAACGACGACCCGGCCGCCCAGGCGCGCATCTGGCAGGAGCAGGGGGGCGAGCTGCTGCACATCGTCGATCTCGACGGCGCCTTCGCCGGGGTGCCGAAGAACCGGACGGCGATCGAGGCGATCGTCCAGGCGATCGACATCCCCACCGAGCTCGGCGGCGGCATCCGCGATCTGGCGACCATCGAGGCCTACCTCGCCCTCGGCATCGACCGGGTGATCCTCGGCACCGTGGCCAAGGAGAACCCGGCGCTGGTCGCCGAGGCCTGCCAGCACTGTTCCCCGGGCACATCGTCGTCGGCATCGACGCCAAGGACGGATTGGTGGCGGTGCGCGGCTGGGCCGAGGTGACCGAAAAGCAGGCCACCGAGCTGGCCAGGGAGATGGAAGGGATTCGGCGTTTCGGCCATCATCTACACCGATATCGCCCGCGACGGCATGCTGCAGGGGCCGAACATCGAGGCGACCCGGGCCCTGGCCGAGGCGATCACCATCCCGGTCATCGCCTCCGGCGGAGTCTCCAGCCTGAAGGACATCGGAAACCTCCTGGCCATCGAGGAGGCAGGAGTGGTCGGGGTGATCACCGGCAAGGCGATCTACACCGGCGCCCTCGACCTGCGCGCGGCGGTGGCTCTGACCAAAGGCAAATCCAAAACCGTTTAACGCAAAAGGCGCAAAGTGGAAAGGCAAGACGGATGTTTTTTTTGCGCCTTGGTCTTATTCTTTGCACCTCGCGTTGAAAGGGAATTTTCCATGCTGACCAAACGCATCATCCCCTGCCTCGACGTCAAGGACGGCCGGGTCGTCAAGGGGGTGCAATTCCTCGAACTGCGCGATGCCGGCGACCCGGTGGAGGCCGCCGAGGCCTACGACGCCCAGGGGGCCGACGAGCTGACCTTCCTCGACATCACCGCCTCGCGCGACAAGCGCGGCATCATCCTCGACGTGGTGCGGCGCACCGCCGAGCGGGTCTTCATGCCGCTGACCGTCGGCGGCGGGGTGCGCGAGATGCGACGACATCCGCAAGCTGCTCAACGCCGGCGCCGACAAGGTCTCGATCAATACCGCCGCCGTCCACCGCCCCGAGTTCGTCAAGCGAGGCGGCCGAGCGCTTCGGCTCCCAGTGCACGTGGTGGCGATCGACGCCCGCCGCGTCCCGTGGCGACCCGCAGCGCTGGGAGGTCTACACCCATGGCGGACGCAATCCCACCGGCATCGATGCGCTCGCGTGGGCGCGAGCGCATGGCTGCCTACGGCGCGGCGAGATCCTGCTCACCTCGATGGACCAGCGACGGCACCAAGGACGGTTACGACATCGGCCTGACCCGGGCGGTCAGCCGACGCGGGTTTCGGTTCCGGTGATCGCCTCCGGCGGCGTCGGCAACCTCGAGCACATCTACGAGGGGCTGACGGCCGGCGGGGCGCCAGCGCCGCGCTGGCGGCCAGCATCTTTCACTTTCGCGAATACACCATCCGCGAGTGCAAGGAGTACCTGCGCGAGCGCGGGAGTTCCCGTGCGTTTGTGATCGACGGACGGGGGAATCGAGAACGATCAGAATCAATCCGATTCAACGCAAAGGGCGCCAAGGACGCAACGTCGCAGAGGAAAACCGAAAGAGATGTTAAATTTATTTTCTTTGCATCTTGAGAGGGCGCAGCGAACGGGCGTTGAAAAAAGAATTGATTTTCCAGAGTACTATACCACGGAGGCAGCAAGACGCCCATGTCCCTGACCGAGCAGCTCAAATTCGACGAAACGGCCTGATTCCGGCCATCACCCGTGACGCCGAGAGCGGCGATGTGCTGATGATGGCCTACATGAACGCCGAGGCGGTGGAGAAGACCCTGGCCACCGGCCAGGTGCATTATTATTCGCGCTCCCGCAGAAAACTGTGGATGAAGGGCGAGAGCTCGGGCCACGTGCAGAAGGTGCGCGAAATCCGCTTCGACTGCGACGCCGACTGCCTGCTGGTCAGCCGTCGAGCAGGAAGGGGCGGCCTGCCACACCGGCCACCGAGTCCTGCTTCTACCGGGTCTGGACCGATGAAGAGGTCGCAAACGGCGGGAGAGAAAGAGGTCGATGCGGCCGCAATCTACGCCCGCCAGGACATTCTCGACGCCCTCTACCACGTCATTCAGGAGAGGCGCCAGGGCCAGTCGGAGAAATCGTACGTCGCCTCGCTTTTCGCCAAGGGGCTCGACAAGATCCTCAGCAAGATCGGCGAGGAGGCGACTGAGACCGCGGTCGCCGGCAAGGGGGGGATCCCGAGGACGTGATTTACGAGGTGGCCGACCTCTTTTTCCATACCCTGGTGTTGCTGGGCTATTACGATCTGCCCCCGGAGCGGATCTATGCCGAATTGCGGCGACGTTTCGGCCTCTCCGGCATCGAAGAGAAGGAGAGCCGCACCCAATAAAAGGGGGTTGTTTTTTGATGATCCTCCGTTTATAATGAAAGATTCGCCAAAAGGGCACCGGCTATGGCCGGTTGCCCTATTTGCGTTGCCCCGGTACGAACCGGATTCATTTTTCTGAGGACAGAACCGATGAGCCTGAAAGAACAATTGACCGAAGCGATGAAAGAGGCCATGAAGGCCAAGGATTCCCTGCGCCTCAATGCCATCCGCCTGATCCGCACGGCGATCAAGAACCGCGAGATCGAAGAGCGAGCGCGACCTGGAAGATCAGGACGTGATCGGCGTCTCTCTCTTCCCTGGTGAAGCAGCGCCGGGAGTCGGCCCAGGTCTATCGCGAGAACGGCCGCCTGGAACTGGCGGAAAAGGAAGAGGCCGAACTGGCCGTCATTCAGGAATTCCTCCCCAGCCAGCTCGAGCGAAGAGGAGATGCGGGCCCTGATCGAGGAGGCGGTGGCGGAGACGGGCGCCTCCTCCATGAAGGAGATGGGGAAGGTGATGAAGATCGTTACCGCCCAAACCCTCGGCCGTGCCGACGGACGGCGGGTCAGCGAACTGGTCAAGGCGCGGCTGTCGGGGTGAAAAGCAGGCCCGGGGCGCAAGGTAAAAGCTTCAAGGTTTTAAATCGCTTACAGCTTAGAGCCGCTTTTGGTTCCGAGGGCGCATGAACGGTTTGGATATCGGCATTTTGGTGGTTCTTGCGGCGTTCCTCCTCAAGGGGCTGTTCCGGGGGTTGCTGAAGGAGCTCTGTTCCCTGCTGGGGCTGGTGACGGGCGGTTGGCTCGCGCTTTGGTACCATGCGCCGCTGGCCGAGGCGACGGCTAATGCTCTGCGGCTTCCTCTGCACGTTTGCACCGTTGCGGCCTACCTGCTGTTGTTTTTCGCCGCGTTTCTGTTTTTCACCGTTCTCGGTTATCTGCTCTCGCGCTTTGCCAAGGCGCTTTTTCTCGGTGGGTTCAATCGGGTCGCCGGGGGATTTTTCGGCCTGGCACAAGGGGTGCTGCTGCTGGCGCTGGTGCTTTTCGCCCTTTCCCTGCAGCCCCTTTCCGGGCGGTTCCAACCGGAACTGCACCGCTCCCGCCTGGCGGCTCCCTTCGTGCAACTGGGCGAGACGGTTTTTCACGGAGGCCGCCGCAGCTTTGCCGGGTGGCGCTGAGGGGAAAAGCGGATTGCGACGAATGCGAAGGAGGAGAGCCCATCCAGAGACAAACGGCACCTAAATGATTGATGAGACCCTGCGGGTTCTTGAATACGAGAAAATAAAGTCGCTGCTGGCCGGTTTCACCGCAACGGCTCCGGGCCAGGCCCTCGCCCTTTCCCTGGCGCCTCTGGCGTCCCGGGACGAAGTGACGGCGTCTTTGGCCGAAATAACGGAGATGCGGGGACTTCTCGAGGCGTCCGGGGCGCCGCCCGTCGGTGGCTGCCGGGATCTGACGGCGTCGCTTCGGCATTTGCGGGCGGAGGGGACGTGGCTGCTTCCCGAGGCGCTGCTCGAGGTCCTTGCCAGCGTGGAGGCCGCCCGCGACTGCCGGCGGTACTTCAGCGGACGGGACCGGGCGCCCCGCCTTCAGGAGCGGGGGGCGGCGCTGGCCGATCTGAAGGATCTCGGTCGGAGCATTCGCGAGAGTATCGGTCCTCGGGGCGAAGTTCTCGACGGTGCCTCCTTCGAGCTGGGGGAGCTGCGCCGCGAAACTCAGGGGCTGCGCGGCCGGATCAAAAGAGCGCTGGAGGAGCTGTTCACCTCGGAGCGCCTCGCCGGAGCATTTCAGGATCGGATCATTACCGAGCGCAACGGGCGCTACGTCGTACCGGTGCGGGCCGATCATCGCGGTCAGGTCAAAGGGTTCATTCACGACGAATCCGCCAGCGGCCAGACCCTGTTCGTGGAGCCGGCGTCGGTACTGGAGCGGAATAACCAGCTGCAGGGCCTGCTCCGTGCCGAAAACCGGGAGGTGGAGCGCATTCTGCGCCGGCTCGCCGGGATGGTGCGGCAGCAGGGGGACACCCTGTTGACCAATCAAAAGGCGCTGGCCCAGCTCGATTTTATTGCCGCCGCCGGCCGCTTCTCCCGCCTGAGCGATGCCGCGGCGCCGGAGCTGGCCGACGAACCGCTCATCGAATGGAAGGGGGCCCGGCATCCGCTGCTGCTCTTTCACACCGACGGTACCCTGCGGGAGCGAGAGGTGGTTCCGGTGGACCTGAGGCTCGGCGCCGAATGCGATACGCTGGTGGTGAGCGGCCCCAATACCGGCGGCAAGACCGTGGCGCTGAAGACCCTCGGGCTGCTGCTGCTGATGGTGCGCTCCGGGCTGCACGTACCCTGCCGTCCCGAGAGCCGGATCTATCCCTTCGGTAAAATCTTCGCCGATATCGGCGATGAGCAGAGCATTGAGGAGAACCTGTCCACCTTCTCCGGGCACCTCACCCGCATCCGGCGGATCCTGCAGAAAGCCGACGGCGACTCCCTGGTGCTGCTGGACGAAGCCGGTACCGGAACCGATCCGGCCGAAGGAGGGGCGCTGGCGCTGGCGGTTCTCGATTCCCTGACCCAGCGGGGCGCCCGCACCGTTCTGACCACCCACCTCAATCTGATCAAGACCTACGCGCATCTGCGGGGAGGGGTGGAAAACGCCGCGGTCGAATTCGACGTCCGCACCCTGGCGCCTACCTACCGCCTGCACTACGGCATTCCCGGAGAGAGCGCCGCCTTTACCATTGCCCGGCGCCTGGGGCTGCCCGAAGAGGTGCTGGAACGGGCCGAAGGGTACCTGGGGGAGGGGGAGCGCGAAGGGCTGCGGCTGATCGAAGAGCTCAACCGGCTGCGCGGGGAACTTGAGCGGGACCGGGAGGAGATCCGCCGGCTCAAGGCCCGCTCCCGAGAGGATCAGGACCGGCGCAAGCAGTTATTGCAGGAGTTGGAGGAACAGAAGCGGAGCATCCTGGAGAAGGCGACCCGGCGGGGCGACCAGCTGGTCCGGGAGACCGAGACAAAACTCAAAACGCTCCTTCGAGAGGCCCGCGAAGCAGGCGTCGCCCTGCCGCAGCAGGCGGCCCTGGCGGGGAGCGTCCGGGACGTGAGGGAAGATCTGGCCCGCCACGCCCCCGAGCCGGCCCAACGGGGATATCGGCCCGCCGAGGTCCGTCCGGGTGAGATTCTGCGCATCACCGCCCTCGGCACCGATGGCGAGGTGGTGCGGGTGCTCGACGATGAGATCGAGCTGTCGGTGCGCGGCAAGAAGCTGCGCCTGGGGCTCGATGCGCTGGAGCAGTTCGCGCCCCGGCGTTTCGCGCAAAAGGGCAGGGGCGCCGGCAAGGTGCGCAGCGCCGTCGTTCGCGACGGATTTCAGTCCCGGCTGCTGCTGGTCGGCAAGCGGGCCGACGAGGCGTTGCTTCTGCTGGAGCGTTTTGTGGACGATGCCCTGCTGCACGGGATCGGCGAACTCGAGGTGGTTCACGGGGCCGGAGAAGGCATCCTGCGCCGGGTGGTCCGCGATTATCTGGCCGGACATCGGGACGTCACCGCCTACCATGCGGCTGATATCGCCCGGGGTGGCGACAACGTAACGATCATTGAGCTGAGCAGGGAATGACGGGAAGGGTCTCAGAAGAGAAAATTCACGAAATCCGCGAGCGGACCGATATTGTGGAGCTCGTTTCCTCCTATCTTCCGCTTAAGCGCTCCGGGGCAAACCACCTGGGTCTGTGCCCGTTCCACAGCGAAAAGACGCCCTCCTTCAACGTCAACGCCGCCCGCCAGATCTACCACTGTTTCGGCTGCGGGGTCGGAGGTGACGCTTTCTCCTTCCTGATGCGGATGGAGGGGCTCTCCTTTCCCGAGGCGCTGGGGCGTCTGGCCGAGCGGGCCGGGATCGAGGTCGAGGAGGAAGCCCTCTCGCCCGTCGAAGAAGAGCGGCGCCGGGAAACCGAGCGGCTCTGCCGGATCGGCGAGGTGGCCGGCGAATTCTATCACCGCCTGCTGATGGAGGAGCCCGAAGGCGCCCCGGCCCGCCGTTACCTGAAGGAGCGCGGCTATGGCCGGGAGGCGGCGGAGCATTTCCGGCTCGGCTATGCCCCCGATCGCTGGGAAGCACTCGCCGGGCATCTGGCCGCCAAGGGCCTCGATCTCAAGATGGCGCGGGAGCGGCTCGGGCTGCTGCGTCCCGGCAAGGAAGGCCGGGGCGATTACGATCTTTTCCGCCGGCGCCTGCTCTTTCCGATCCTCGATCTGCGCGGACGGGTGGTGGCTTTCGGCGGCCGGGTACTCGACAATGCTCTGCCCAAATACATCAATTCGCCCGAGTCCGCCATTTACCACAAGGGGCGGATTCTTTTCGGCCTTTATCAGGCCCGCGAGAGCATGCGTCAGAAAGGGGAGGGGATCGTGGTCGAGGGCTATTTCGACCAGATGGCCCTGTCTCGTGCCGGCTTCCGCCATGCGGTAGCCACCTGCGGCACCGCCCTGACCGCCGAGCACGCGCGCCTGCTCAAGCGCTACGCCAAGCGCCTGCTGTTGCTCTTTGATCAGGATGCTGCCGGCGGCAAGGCGACCTTTCGGGCGATGGACGTGCTTCTCGCCGAAGAGGTGTCGGCCGCCGTGGTGGAACTCGATCCCGGGGAAGATCCCGATTCGTTCCTCAAGAAACGGGGAGCCACCGCCTTCGGCGAGCGGTTGGCGGCGGCGCGGCCGGTGCTGGAGGTCTTTATCGAGAGCACCCTGGCCGCCCATGGCGAGAGCGTCGAGGGGCGCGCCCGGGCGGTGGAAGAGATTCTCGCCAAGCTGCGTCTTTTGCCCGCCAAGATCGAACGCAGCCTCTACTGCCAGTTGCTGGCCCGCAGGACCGGGATCGACGAGGGTCTGCTGCAGGCTCAGGCCGGCCTGTCCCGGCGTCCCGCCGCGGCGCCGCCGCGCGCTTCCGGACGCCCCGCCGGCAACGCCCCGCCGAGGGGGCGACCGCCGGGCCCGAGAAAAGAGGTGAAGTCCCAGGGGTGGCTGCTGCACCTGACGCTCATCGATGCCGAGGTACGCCGGCGGGTGGTCGAGGAAGGGGTAGCCAACCTCTTTTTCGAAGGGGATCACCGGGCGATCGCCGAGCAGCTGCTCGCTTTTCTGGGAAAGGGGAAGGGGGTTGAGGATCTGCTTTCCTCCGAGTGCTTAAGCGACGAGCAAAAAGCGATTTTATCAGGTATTCTTTTAAAGGATGAAAATGCCTTCTCGGAAGAGACCGAGGCCATTTTCGAAGGATGCCGCCAGGCGGCGGCCAAGGAGCGGTTGAAAATCCGCTACCGGGAGCTCCTTGACCTGATGCGTCGTACCGAACAGGCGGGTCAATGGGAAGAGCATGCCGGGTACCAGCGCGAAATGCTCGATATCAAGAAACAATTGTAAGGAACTATTTCTTAGCGACATAGAGAAAATCCGCTGGCGGGAGCCGGCGGATCGAGAGGAGCCAGGGAATGTCAAAAAAAAGCAGCATGGATGAGGTTCAACAGCTGATCGATCTGGGAAAGGAAAAAGGGTACCTCACCTATGACGAGGTGAACGATATCCTGCCCCCCGATATGGTCTCCTCGGACCAGCTGGACGACGTCATGAGCATGTTCGGGGAGATGGACATCGAGGTCGTCGATACCGAACAGAAGGTTTCTCTGCCCAAAGACCAGGATATGGACCAGGAAATCGGCAGCGAGGAGGAGGAGGAAGAGGAGTCGGAATTCGAGGCCGGCGTCCTTGGCCGGACCAGCGACCCGGTGCGGATGTATTTGCGCGAGATGGGCCAGGTGTCGCTGCTCACCCGGGAAGGCGAGGTGGAGATCGCCAAGCGCATTGAGGAAGGGGACGCCCTGGTCACCAGCGTGATCATGAAGACCCCCATCGCCTTCAAGGAGATCATCTCCCTCGGCGAGCGCCTCGCCAAGGGACAGATCGGCGTCGCCGAAATCACCAAGGAATACGAGGAAGAGGAGGGGAGCGAGGAGGAGGAGAAACAGCGCCAGCGCATCCTCTCTCTGGTCGACCAGATCCGGGAACTCGACGGTCGGTTCATGGCTGCGCGGGAAAAGCTGAGCGGTGAAATTTCCAGGGAGGAGAAAAAGGCCCTGGAGAAGGAGTGCCGGCTGATCAAGGGGGAAGTGGCCGATCTGATGCGCAAGATCCGCCTCAAGGATTTCCAGGTCGCCAAGATCGTCGATCGCCTCAAGGAACTCGCCGAACAGGTCAAGAAGGGGATGGCCGAGGTCCATGCCTGCGAGACGGGGTTGAAGCGGCCCCACAAGGAGATCAAACGCCTGCTGCGGCGGATGCGCAAGAGCGAGGAGGAGGCCCATAAAGTCTCCGAGGAGCTGGGGGTTCCCATCGATACCCTGCTGGTGGTGGAAAAACGGCTGAAGGGCGCGCAGCGCAAATTCAAGCGGGTCGAGGAGGAGTCGGGTTTTGCCCCCGAGGAACTGCTCGAATCGTTGAAGGAGGTGCATAAGGGGGAGTGGAAGTCGAAGGCGGCCAAGACCGAGCTGGTCGAGGCCAACCTGCGCCTGGTGGTCTCCATCGCCAAAAAGTACACCAACCGCGGCCTGCAGTTTCTCGATCTGATCCAGGAGGGCAATATCGGTCTGATGAAGGCGGTGGACAAGTTCGAGTACCAGCGCGGCTACAAGTTTTCCACCTATGCCACCTGGTGGATCCGGCAGGCGATCACCCGCGCCATCGCCGACCAGGCCCGCACCATCCGCATCCCGGTGCACATGATCGAAACGATCAACAAGCTGATCCGTACCAGCCGCCAGCTGGTGCAGGAGATGGGGCGCGAGCCGATCCCCGAGGAGATCGCCGAGCGCATGGAGCTGCCGCTGGAAAAGGTGCGCCGGGTGCTCAAGATCGCCAAGGAGCCGATTTCCCTCGAAACGCCCATCGGCGAGGAAGAGGATTCCTCGCTCGGTGATTTCATCGAGGACAAAGGGGTGGTCTCGCCCCTGGAGGCGGTGATCAAAGGCAATCTCTCCGATCAGACCTCGCGGGTCCTCTCCACCCTGACGCCGCGCGAGGAAAAGGTGCTGCGCATGCGCTTCGGCATCGGCGAGAAGTCCGATCACACCCTCGAAGAGGTGGGGCAGGATTTTGCCGTCACCCGGGAGCGCATTCGCCAGATCGAGGCCAAGGCCCTGCGCAAGCTGCGCCACCCGAGCCGCGCCAAGCGGCTCAAGAGCTTCGTGGAGACCTGAACAGGCCCGAAAAGACCTTGACAGGCGTCGGCGAAGGACATAAACTGAACCTTCGTATCGGGCCTATAGCTCAGTTGGTAGAGCCACCGGCTCATAACCGGTCGGTCCCAGGTTCGAATCCTGGTGGGCCCACCACTTGGAAAGAAGATGAGTCGAACACTCATACGCGGATATTGTCAGCCATAACCTTCGAAGAGTGCAACGGGACCCCGGTTGCACTCTTCTTTTTCACCCCGCCGCCCTATGAAGAAAAAAGAACACAACGCCCGCATCCAGGATCTGGTCGGCTTGATCAACGCCCTTTATCCCCCGGCATATGCCGAAGAATGGGACAATGTCGGGTTGCAGGTGGGAGACCCGGCGGCGGAAGTCCGCAGGGTGCTGGTCTGTCTCGATGCGGGCGCGCTGGCGCTCGATGCCGCCACGGCGGCCGGGGCGGAAGCGGTGATCGCCCACCATCCGCTGGTTTTTCAGCCTCTCAAAAACGTGGTTCCCGCCGGCGAAACCGGCCGGCTGCTCTATCGGGCCATCCGGGAGGGGATCGCCGTCCTCGCCGTTCACACCAACTTGGACCGGGCTCCCGAAGGGCTCAATCACTGGCTGGCAGGGATCTTGGGCCTGCCGCAGGCTGCGCCGCTGGTGAGCAACGTGGCCGACCTGGTCAAGCTGGCCGTCTTCGTTCCCACCGGCTACGAAGAGGAAGTGGCAACGGCCCTGTTTGCCGCCGGCGCCGGTCGCGTCGGCAATTACGATCGCTGCTCCTTTCGCACTTCCGGCACCGGTACCTTCCGGCCTGGTCCGGGCACGAACCCCTTTCTGGGGCGGGAAGGCGAGACGGAGTCGGCCCGTGAGGTGCGGCTGGAAACCGTCCTGCCCCGGGCAGTGGTCGGGCGGGCTCTGGAGAAACTGGTCAAGGCCCATCCCTACGAAGAGGTCGCCTACGACCTGATCCCCCTCGAGAACCGGCGGGAGGATACGGGGCTGGGGCGCATCGGGCGGCTGCCCGAAGCGACCACCCTGGGAAAGTTCGCCGAGCAGGTCAAGGTTGCTCTCGAAACGCCCACGGTCCGGGTGGTGGGGGCGCCCGAGAGCCGGGTGGCAAAAGTGGCCCTGTGCGGCGGCAGCGGCGCCTCGGTGATCGGGGAAGCGGTTCGCCAGGGAGCCGATGTTCTGGTAACCGGGGATATCAAGTATCATGAGGCCCGTAAGGCCGAAAGTCATGGGCTGGGGGTGATCGACGCCGGACATTTTTACACCGAGCGACTCATGATCCCGGGCCTGGCGGCCGCATTGCGCCAGGAGACGCAAGGGCGGGGGCTGACAATCGAATTCATCGAAATGAAGGGGGAGCACGATCCGTTTACGACGGTCTGACTCCCCCTTCGTTTATGCAAAAAAACGCAGGAAACGAGGGAAGTCAATGGGAGAAAAAAAGGTGCAAGAAAAGATTCAACTGCTCAAAGAACTTCAGGAGCTCGACCAGGATCTGAACAAGACCCGCCAGGAACGACAGATCCTGGAAACCGAACAGGCCGAACAGCAAGCGGCGATAGACCGGGTCCAGGCCATGGTCGACAGCCTGGCAGCCGACATCGAGGCGTTGCAGGCCGAACGCCGGGAACTGGCCCTGGCCCTGACCCAGGAAAAGGATGCCGTCGAGAAGGCGGAAGGCCGGCTCCCCGGTATCAAGACCCAGAAGGAGTACGTGGCGGTGCTCAAGGAGATCGATACCGCGAAGAAGCAGAATAAGGACATTCAGGAAAAGATCGACGCCAAAGAGGGCGAAATCGAGGCCCTGGAGCGGGACAAGGAAGAAAAGGACGGGGAGCTTGCCGCACTCAATGAGAAAGCGAGCGAGCGCACCGCCGAAATCTCCGAGGCCCTAGCGGGATTCGACCGCACCCTGAGCGAAGAGGGAAAGAAGCACGAGGCGCTGCTCAAGGAGTTGCCGACCCCCATCCGCAAGCGCTACCAGCTGCTGCTCGACCGGCGGGGCGGTGTTGCCGTGGTGGAGGCTCGCAACGGGGCCTGTCTGGGCTGCAACATGCACCTTCCGCCGCAGCTTTTCAACAGCCTCTTTCTGGCCCAGGAAGTCCAGACCTGCCCCCATTGCAACCGCCTGCTCTACGTCGAGAAAGAGCCGGTTTCTTAAACATTCTGCAGGGGCATTGCGGTAAAATAGGTGTGGATGGTCGGAGAAGACCAGATGATCGCCGCCCACCGGCGCCTCGGCGTCGGCGGGGGAGGAAAGTCCGGGCTCCACAGGGCAGGATGGTCCTTAACGGGGACCGGGGGCGACCCCAGGGAAAGTGCCACAGAGAGCAGACCGCCCTGCTTCGTTACCGCGTTGCGGCAGCTGCGGCGGACAGGCTTCTTCCTTTGAGGAGGAGCTTGCCCGCCGAAGCCTTGGCGACGGCGGGTAAGGGTGAAAGGGTGAGGTAAGAGCTCACCAGTTCCGGCGGCGACGTCGGAAGCTCGGTAAACCCCATCCGGAGCAAGGCCAAATAGGGGAGCGTTCGAGGGCGGCCCGTCCGAGGCTCCCGGGTTCGGCTGCTTGAGGCCGTCGGCAACGGCGGTCCTAGAGGAATGATCATCGCCCCGCTCGGCGGGTAACCGGTCCGGGGAACAGAACCCGGCTTACGGTCTTCTCCGACCATCTTTTTAAAACGAACGGCACAACCGCTTACGGTTGTGCCGTTCCCTTATCGGGATTTATCGATGCGCCGACAACCGGAACAGGACGCCCGCCTCTGGGAGCGGGTGGTCGATCGCCTGGTCTGCGAAGTGGCCGCGCTCAGCGCCGCAGAGCGTGGCTGGGTCGAAGAGCGCCTGGCGACCATCGGCGCTCTGCAGGAGCGGCTCCACGCCCTTTTTCTCGCGGCCGACGGCGATAGGGCCTGTCGCGACTGCCGGGGCGCCTGCTGCGGTGCGGGCGCAAATATCATCCGACCCTGGCCAACCTGCTGGTCTATCTGATCGAAGGCGGGAGCCCGCCCATTCCCGATTTTCGGAATTCCTGTCCCTTTCTGGGGGCCGAGGGGTGTCTTCTGATTCCGGGCAGGCGCCCCTTCAATTGCGTGACCTTCATCTGCGATACCATCGAGGAGTGCCTTTCTCCCGCAGAGAGGGACCTTTTCTATGCCCTTGAGCGGGACCTGCGCGCGCACTACGAGGCCTTCTCCCGCCGCTATGTCGGTGCAGGGCTGCGGGGCGTACTGAACCGCGCCGAAGATCTCGAAGAACTCTCTTTTCTGGCTCGGATTTGACGTCGCTGTGGTATGGTTGAAAGATGATCTTTTGGAGCTCAGGTGCCCTTGAAGGCAGAGCGTGGTATCTATTCTGGAGGAGCGGACTGTGATGGACGTGCATTTCACCCGGACGAACAACGAACTCGATGAATTGATCGACGATATCATCCGCCTGGCCGGAGCCCACCACCCGGCGGTTATCCGGGAGATGATCATCAGTGCCCTCAAGGCGGGGCAGGAAAACGACTACCTCGCCGACCTCAAGCTGATGCGCACCACCATGAAGGAGATGCGCTATACCAGCAAGGTCTTCGGTCCCTTCCGCCAGCGCAAAAAAGTGACGATCTTCGGCTCGGCCCGCACCGCTCCGACCGAGCCGATCTACCGCAAATGCGTCGAATTCTCCCGACTGCTCGCCGCCCACGGCTACATGGTCATCACCGGCGGCGGACCCGGCATCATGCAGGCCGGCAACGAGGGGGCGGGGGCCGAAAACTCCTTCGCCGTCAACATCCGCCTGCCCTTCGAGCAGGAAACCAATCCGGTGATGGAGCAACAGCAAGAACGTGCATCACCTACAAGTACTTCTTCAACCGCAAGGTCGCCTTTCTCAAGGAGGCCCATGCCGTCGCCCTCTTTCCCGGCGGCTTCGGCACCCTCGACGAGGCGATGGAGACCCTGACCCTGGTCCAGACCGGCAAGAACCCGCCGATCCCGCTGGTGCTCATCGACGACGACAGCGGCGACTACTGGGAAAACTGGTTCCAGTTTCTGCGGAAGACCCTGCTCAAAAAGGGACTGATCTCCGGCGAGGACTTCAGTCTCTTCTCCATCACCCGCGACCCGGCCGAGGCGGTGCAGATCATCGACGAATTCTACCGGGTCTACCACTCGAGCCGCTTCGTCGGGCGCACCCTGGTGATTCGCCTGAACAAGACCCTCAGTGAGGAGCAGGTGGAGACGCTGCAGACCGAATTCGCCGAGATCATCGAGCCGGGCAGTACCATCGTCCGGTACCGCCGCCCTCCCCGAGGAGAACGACCAGCCCGATCTGTGGCACCTGCCGCGGCTGACCTTCGAATTCAACCATCGCAGCTACGGGTTGCTCAAGGCCTTTATACGGCGGTTGAACTCGTTCTAGCCTTCTCTTCACCCCCCTTAAAAATCCGTGAAAACCAGTCTTTCGTACCAACCGGGTTCTTTCAGGCCGGTTTGCTCCACCCTCGACCCGCGTCGATTGCGGATGGGGAATCTCGATGCAGGGACATTAATACGAATTTCCCGACCAAAGGAGAAAATAGGTATTATGTCACCGGAAAGTTCCCCGGTTGCTGCCTGCCGCGGGAGGTGATGTGGTAGAGGACGCCGGAGGAGGTGAGAGGAGGCAAGGGGATCAAGGGGTCCGAGGCGCAGGGGCTTGTCCCGTCAGCTGTCGCTTCGGCAGAATCACAAGGTCGATATGCCCCTTCCCTTCTCGGCCGCTCTCGCTTCCAGCCTCGGGGAGAAGAGGTGCGGGGCCAAAATCGACGATGGCCAGGCGAAGGTCCGGAATTTTGATTTGCCGGCGCAGAGAATGCAGGACCTTGACGGCACGAGCCGTGGAGAGTTCCCAGCGGCTCGTTACCCCCTTTTTGAGCTCCTCGCTGACCGGCATCCTGCCGCCGTGCCCCTCGATGTCGATCTCCAGTCCCTTGGTTCCCTGCAACAGCTTACCGATCTCACCCAGCAGGACCTCACTCGCCGGTTTCAGGTCCGTTTCGTTGCTGGCGAAGAGGGTATTGAGCCCGATGTTGACCAAAACCCTTCCTCCCCTTTCCGAAACGGACAGCTCTCCCCGGTCGATCTGCTGCTGCAGCCCCTGGCGCAGGCGCGCCGCCACCGCTTTTAGCGCCGCCCGGCGCCTGGTCGCGGCGGCCTCGGCGGCCTTAAATTTTGCTTGCAGCCCCGCGATCCGGCTCTTCAGGTCCTCCCGATCCGCATCGCTCTGCGCCAGTTTCTGACGACAGGCGTCCCTCTGCTGCTCCAGTTTCAGCCTGACTCCGTTGCACTGATCGAGGTCCTGCTTCAGGCCGTCTGCCTTGGCCGTGGCCTCCCCCCGCTCTTGCTCCAGAGCCCCGGTTAATTGGTCGCAGGTATTTTTGACAGCCGCCAGTCGCGCCTGGCAGGCGATCCGATCGGAATCGGCCCGGTTTTTCAGCGTGGTTCTTTCCGCCTTGAGGCGTTCGATCCTTTTTTCGCAACGGTCGGCGGCCTGGGAGGCATCCTGGCGGGTATTGCCCAGCACGGATTCCAGGCGCTGCTGCTCTTTTTCGTAGCGCTGCAGATCCGCATTCGCATCGTTCAGTTGGGCGGCGCAGCGTTTCGACTCCCCGGTTCGCCGAGTCAAGTCGGCTTCCAGGCTGGCAATTCGCTGCCGAAGTTCCGCGTTTTTCGCGCGCAGGTTCTCGAGGGTACGATTGGCCGAAGCGGTCGCAGCGGCCTGCCGTTCAAAGGTCTGCTTGCTGACGCAGGAACACAGGCAAAGAACCATTAACAGGATGACGGGGGCTGCGCGCAACGCTTTCTCCTTGCATGGGATAAACGCGGTTTGTATGAATGGAGTTTTTGTTTTACGCCAAGTCGCCGGCAGGGTCAAGCCGCAAAGGATTAACCGGGGTCAGGCCCTGCACCTTGCCATGTGGGCGAGGTTGTAGCCGGCGATCAACGAAAAATGATCCTCTTTTCGAAAAAAATGCAAATAGGGACACTCAGCAGCTGTCAAAAGAGCGGAATGGGGGCAAAATTGGCAAAAAAGGTTACAGTTTGAAAAAATGCCGGGAACCTTTCGGCCTCTTCGCGCATCTAAGAAGTGAAGGGAAAAAAGGAGTCTGGAAATGAGAATGGGAGACGAATCCGCCGCCACCCCGGCGAGCCTGCCGGATCGGCAGGTCGTGGATCGGGTCCTGCAGGGAGACGGCGCGAGTTTCGAACTGATCATGCGCCGGCACAACCGCAGGCTCTACCGCATCGCCCGGGGCATTGTGCGCAACGAGGTCCTTGGCCGCCTGCGCCGTGCCGTGCCGCTCCGCCCGCCGACATCTCGCTGGATGACCCCGAGCACGAAGAGGAGGCGAATTTCATGGCCGAACTGACCTTTGCCAGCCCAAGCTTCCTGTTTTTCCCGGGAGAGGCCCCCTCGGCCGGCAAGCTTCGGCTGCAGTTGAAGGAAACCGGGACCGGAAAAATCCATACGATTCTGCTCTCCCTTAGATAACAAAGGCAGGCAAAGACATGCGAAGATATCTCTTGGGCCTTTTGAGCCTGACTCTGGCAGTGGCTGCTTGCGCCGGTCCGCAAAAAATGGTTGCCGTGCCGTCCGGCACCGGGGAGAAGGTCATCCGGATGAAGGCGAGCAGCTTTGAGTTCGACCCGAACGTCATTCAGGCCCACCAGGGCAACCGCTTGACGCTGGTCATCCGGAATACCGCCGGAACGACGCATAACTTTACGCTCAAAAACCCCCCCGGGGAGGTAGTGGTATCAAAAGACCTTCCGGCGAAGGAGACCGTGCGGTTGGAGGTGGACCTTGCCCGGGCGGGGGAGTACCCTTTCTACTGCAACAAGCCTCTGCACGCGGCCTTCGGAATGAAAGGACGCTTCGTCGCGGTCAAGTGACATCCCTCATCTCCGGAGGATGGAGGGGTCATTAACTCCGCAGAGGCTGGTCCCTTCGGCCCCCTTAGGGGAGCCGGGAGGCTGGCGGAGTTTCGGAACTGGAGGCGGACCACCTATGAAACTTGCGATCGCCGGAGCGGGGATGACGGGGGCCTATCTCTACCGGCTGCTGAGAAACCACGGAGAGGCGGTCGAGCTTTTCGACCGCCCGACTCCTCTGCGCTGCGGGCTTACCCCCTGCGCCTGGGGGACTTCGGCGGCCTTCGTGCGACTTGTGGAAGAGGCCGGCCTGGACGCGGAGCGCTACATTCTGAAGCGCCTCGACCACGTCTGGATGGACGAGGTGAAGATCCGGGCGGAACTGCTGACCTTCGACAAGCCGCGGCTGGTGAAGGACCTGCTCGCGGGGGCGCAGCCGAGGCGGGAACCTTTTCGATCCGAGGACTACGAGCGGGTCATCGATGCCACCGGCGTCGCCCGCGCCCTGCTGCCGCCTCCGGGCGACGACATCGTTCTGGAGTGCTGCCAGTACCTGGTCGAAACCGGCGAATCCCTGGAGAACCGCATCCAGCTTGGCGGCATCGGCTACGCCTGGTGCTTTCCCCTCGGCGAGCGGCGCTATCATCTCGGCTGTGGCAGCCTTCTTCACGACCCCCGGGAGCGGCTTCGCCGGCTGGGATGGCTGGAAGACCGGTCGGGGCGCTGGCCAAGGGCCGTCCTCTGCGGCTGCTCGGGAAAAATCCGCCTGACCGGGCCCCGCCGGACCCAGCCTTTCGTCGCGAGCCGGAGGGGGCGGAGAAATCTGGGGCATCGGCGAAGCGATCGGCTGCGTGGCACCCCTGGCCGGGGACGGCATCGTCCCCGGGATGCGCAGCGTCGAGCTGCTTCTGGGCGCCTGGAACGATGCCGGGCGCTACCGACAAACGGTCCTTGAGGAATTTGCCTGGATGGAAGAGGAACGCGGAGTCCTCGACACACTGAGGGATGGACGGGGAGTGGGGCTGCGCCAGGCCCGGGTCCTGCATCGGAACTCCCAGAGGATGGGGATGCAGGTGGGAATGAGGGAGGCGCTGGGCCTGTTGAAGAACCTTCTCTGAGAAAGGGGAAGGGACGATGGGGAAAGCGAATCTATCACGGCTGGAGGTGGTTCACCGCTTTTTTTCCGGAACCGGTCTCTCCTACGACCGGGTCGTAGCGGTCTGCACCTGGGGTTTCGACCTTTACTGGAAACGCCGCATTCTCGCCGCCATCCCCGGCCGGCCAAAGCGGCTTCTCGACCAGGCCTGCGGCACCGGCATCCTGACCCTCGACATCGCCCGCCGCTTTCCAGATTGTGAAGTGATCGGCGTGGAGCTGCGCCGTGAATACCTGGACATCGCCAGGCAGAAGGCCCGCGCCGGAGGGATTGAGAACGTCAGCTTCCTTCTCGGCCGGGCCGAAGACGTGCTGCCTGAAGGAGAGGTCGACTGCATCACCTCCTCATACCTCGCCAAGTACGCCGATTTGCCGCTTTTGCTGGAGAACGCCCGGCAGATGCTGCGCCCCGGGGGGCGGCTGATCCTCCATGACTTCACCTACCCGCGCAGCCGGCTCTTTCGCCTTCTCTGGCGGGCCCATTTCCGGCTCCTGCAGACGGCCGGAAGCCGGCTCTTTCCCGAGTGGCGGACGGTTTTTTTCGAATTGCCGGACTTTCTCCGGGAGACCCGCTGGCTGCCCGAGACCCTCGACCGGCTGGAAAGACTCTCCTTCGGGGAGATCCGCTGCATCCCCCTGACCTTCGGCGCAGCCGCTCTGGTCACGGCGGACACGCCGCGGGGCTGAGGGCTTCCTCCGTCTCGAATACTCCGATGATATCCTTCGGCGCCCGCCGGACCAGGTCCGCGAAGGCGCTCTCTCCCACTTCATCCGGCAGGGCGGCCAGGGCATGGCTCATGCGCCTTTGCCGTTCGGCAGCCAGAAGGCCCGCAAGGGCCAGGAAATATTCGCCGACCTCCCCGGACAGAGCGGTTTCCGGCTCCTGCAGCACCCGGCGCAGGCGGGGCGGGCTGGTCGGAAGGAAAAATCGGAAGGCCGGGACCAGTGAAGTCATTTCGGCAGGGGTTACCTTACCCCGGGCAAGGATCCGTTGCACGTCCTGGAGGTCGTCGGCCAACTGGTAGGCCTGGCCGATCATCAGTCCGTAGCGTCGCCAGGCAGACTGTTTTTCGCTCCCGGCGCCTGCGGAGACCGCGCCGAGCTGACACGCGGCACCGAACAGCACAGCGGTCTTGAGGTCGATGATTTTCTCATAGACGCAAGCCTCCATACCGTTGTCCAGCACGGCCAGAAGTGCCGCAGCATCCAGGGGCTCCTGGTAGGCTCCACGGGAGATCTCGGCAATGGCCCGGGCGACGATCAGTCCGTCTTCACGTCCCTGCTCGCCCATCATGTGAATAGCCGAAGAAAAGATCACGTCCCCCAGCAGTACCGCTCGCCGGGCGCCCTGCAGGGTCCAGAGGGCCGGAAGGCGGCGCCGGGTTCGGTGCTGGTCCACGAAATCGTCGTGCAGCAGGGTTGCCGCCTGAATCAACTCGATGGCCACCGCCCCGGGCAGGGCCTCGGCCAGGGTGCCGCCGAGGGCCGCCGCGACCAGGCAGAGCAGGGTCCCCCGAAGTTTCTTGCCGGCAGTCAGTGAGCACAGGCCGACTTCCTTGACCTCCGGTCCCCCGTGTCCGAGAACGCGTGCCAGCTCCCCGGCATAGGCACTGTCGAGAGCGGGTTTCACGCTGGCCGCATAGTCTGGGAAATGGGTGAACATGGAGCTTCCTTGCTATCGGTTTGGTGCCAGAGGACGGAGGCTAGAAAGTTACTCGCCACAGGAGAAGTCCGGCCGCCAGTACGATGACCCCCAGGCTGACGCATTTGAGGAGAACCTCATACCGTTCCATGAGGGCCTGGTCGGCCCCCTCGCGGGCGGGGCGGCGCTTCAGCTCCTTGTAGGGGCGCGAAGCCTTGATCTCGATGAGGCTGAACAGGCCCATGGCGGCCGAAAGAAGCAGGGCCGGAAGGGACAGCCGGTTGGTCTGTATGAGGTAGCCGGCCAGGACCGGAAGAGCCCCCCAGGAGAGGGCGAACCAGCGGTCGGTGTGAAACCGGCCGGCAAAGAGCTCAAGGTTGTAGGCGAAGACGAAGAATCCTTCGAGGACGGCCACGACCCACAGCCAGGGCACCGCGGAAAGCATGTAGTACAGGGCGATGCCGTATGCCAGGGCCAGGGAGAGGACCGTCAGAACCCAGAGCTGGCCCTTGCTGAAGACCGTTCCCCAGGGCTTCATCCCCTTGCTCCCCAGGGCGTCGAGGGCGTGAGCCGCCACCCCCAGGCCGAAGAAGTAGACCAGCACGATCGCCGCCAGCCGGTCGTAATGCACCCGCTCTGCCAGCACCGAGCCGATGACGGCAAAGGAGAGGACCATCGCGGTGTAGGGCAGAAAGAGCAGCCCCAAGAAGGTTCGCAGCTTCATGGAGCCCCGGCGCGGGACGAACCATTCTTCCCCGCGGCCGGGCACCTCGGCGGGCTCGGGTCCGCTCACGGTTTTGCCTCCAGGCCCGGGTTCTTGAACCAGTCGGCAGGCAGGTCCGGGGAGGTATCGAGGTGGCGAAAGGTCACGGTTCTCTCCTTTTCTCCCGCGGGCGTCGATTCCTGCACCGAGACGGGCAGGTCCGTCGCCTTGTCGATGGTGAAGCGGTAGCGGGTAAGGACTCCTTTGCGAAAGTGGTCCTCGGCCAGGACCTCCAGGATCCAATTCCCGTCCTCGTCTCTCAGACGGGCAGGGCCGCGCCGCTGGTCGGTGAGGCTGTGGGCGATGTTGCGGATCAGCAGACCGAAATCCGTCTGATCGATGCGTTGCCCGGCCGCATTGGCCAGAAAAGAGCTGTCGGGCGACAGGTGAAAGTTCAGGAAGCTGGCCCACCCTCCGAACCGGACCCGCACCTGAGCCTGCGCATCGGGGTAGAGCAGGACCATCCCGGGGTGGGGGGATTCCATGTCGATGCGCAGTCGCTCCGGTTTCTCGAAAGTATAGACGAAGCGCCGGCGCTCGCCCACCTGCCCGTGCCGATAGGTGGTGACTTCGGTTTCCACCCGGTAGGCGTTCACCTTCTCGTAGGCTGACTTCATCCGGGAAATGATCTCCTCTATCCCGCTTTGCGGAGAGGCGGCAGTCGAGGGGGGAGCCGGGGCGGCCAGAAGGGTCAGGACCCCTACCCCGGCCCCCGCCAGGAGGCGGCGCCAGGGGGGCGTACTTCTCCCCCGAAATTTTCCGCTGGTTAGATCAGGCGGACTCAATGCGCCGACCCGACTGGGTTTTTCATACGCATGTACGATAGATAGGGCCTTGCTCTGAAAACGGCAGATCATATTGGGATTTCTCCAGCCCCGCCGAACCCTGCATATTTTCTGTGCAGCAAGGGCACGGTGTCCTGGCGGGAACTTCACTGAGGGTTTTCAATGGTATCCGTCAGCTTGGAATTAATTCTAAACTTTGGGAAAGGCCTTTCAAGCCTACTCTGTAAGGATGTCCTTTCAAAATCAAACCTGGACATCTCCACTCTGGAAAAAGGTTGGAATTGATACTAAGAAAAGGAGAAACCCGAATCCTGATACCTCTTGGTTTGCTGGGCCCGGCGAGGTGAGCCGGGGCTATAGTGAGGCGGTTCTCTGGTCGAATCATACTCGACGCTCTTTCGTTTTCCATTATTTGACGTCGAAAAAGGGCGGGCTACACTGGGAGGTAGAGAGCAAACCATCTTTCGGGGAGGCAGCCATGCGACGGATCCTCAATTTTCCAGCAGCTCTGGCGGTTCTCTTTTTCCTGAACGGTTGTGCCAACGTTCTTCCAAAGCAAGCGCTGGAGGCGGTGACCCCCGGCATCAGCTATGCCGAGGTCAAGCAGAACCCCGACCGGTACAAAGGCGACACCCTCCTTCTGGGGGGGATGATCATCGACAACCGGATCACGCGCCAGGGTTCGACCCTGGAGGTTCTGCGCTATTCCCTCGATCGGACCGGAGAGCCCCAGAAGCCCGATGAGAGAAGCGGGCGTTTTCTGGCGGAGACCCCCCGGTTTCTGGATCCCGAACTTTATCAGGCCGGGCGGATGATCACCCTGACCGGGGCGGTGGTCGGGCAGAGAAGCCGGCCTCTTGGCAAGACGGTGTACGTCTACCCCGTCTTTCGTCTCCAGGCGTTCTACCTCTGGCCCAGGTACACCCAGTCCCCGTACACGTACGGACCGTCCTCGCCATGGGGCCCGCCCTATTGGGGGCCGTTTTGGGGGCCTTACTGGGGAGGCGCCTGGTATTACAGCCCTTACTGGTATGGTCCTTACTGGTAGAAGGGAAATGCGGAACCATTTTGCCCCTGCTCAAAAGGAGCGGCAATGACGGAGGGAGTGCTTGACCGGGTGCGGATCCGCTGTCGCGAGGTCGCGGAGGAGGCCATCCACGTTCGGATCGAGGAGAGCCGCATTCCGGCCTATGCCGCCGCGATTGCCGCGGCGCGCCTGACCCTCCCCCAAATGGACCCCTCCAGCCATTTTCTAGGCCGGGAGGAGGGGACCGTCGCCTTTTTCCTGACGTTGGACGCCGTCAATTTCGGGTCGGGATATTTTCCCGAGCTAAGCAAGCGGACGGGCCGGTCGGGGTACTACACCATCGCCGCCTCCCTGAACGATTACTTCCAGGCCCACGGTCCCCTCGCTCCCCGGGAGTTGGCCGCACTCTCCGCAATCGATTGCGCGCGGATCTTCGGGCAGGACTTGGCCAACCCTGTGGCCGGCGAGCTGATGGGGCTCTTCGCCCGGGCGCTCAACGAGCTGGGAGAGGCGCTGCAGCAGCGATTCGAGGGCAGCTTTCTCCGGCTGGTGGAGGCGGCCGGCGGTTCGGCCGAAAGGCTGGTCGCCCTGTTGGCCGGGATGCCGCTTTTCAACGACGGCGCCCTGTACTGGGGCGGGTGGGTTCCTTTTCTCAAGCGGGCCCAGCTCGCCGCCGCCGATCTCTTCATCGCCTTTGACGGCCGCGGCCCGGGGCACTTCACGGACATCGATCGGCTCACCCTCTGCGCCGACAACCTGGTGCCCCACGTGCTTTGGCACGACGGCGTGCTGCGCTACGACCAGGCTTTGGCGGAGCGCATCGAGCGGGGAGAGCTGATCGATGCCGGCTCGCCGGAAGAGGTGGAGATCCGGGGCTGCGCCGTTCACGCCGGCGAGTTGCTGGTGGCGGCGTTGCGCCCTCGGGTTCCGGGAATCAACGCCATGCTGCTGGACAACTATCTTTGGCACATCGGGCATCAATCCGAATACCGCAAAGAGCCCCGGCACCGGACACGGACGGTTTTTTACTGAAAGCGGGCAAAAAACGCAAGCCTCAACGCGAAGAGTGCAGAGGAAAAACAGAGGCCACTGAGATGGAACACCATGGTTCGCCGCGTCCTTTGCCCGGGAAAATAGGCTTAAGACATTCCCCAAAAAGCTAATCTGTTTTAACGCCCGTTCGCTCTGCTCTCTCAAGACGCCGAGACGCAGAGAGAACAAGACATAAAAAGAAACTAGTAATGAGGGTTCCTCTGCGGCTCAGCGTTAGAGACGGCCTCAATTTTCATCGGATTCGGGGTTTTTGGAGGGTAAGGGATCCTCGGAAAGGAAGCAACGATGACCAATCATGGGAATAAGGCGCGGGCGGTGGGAATCAACCACGTCGCCCTCGAGGTGGGAGATATCGAGGCGGCGTTGGAATTCTACGGGCGTCTGTTCGAGCTCAAGCTGCGCGGTCGCCACGACCGCATGGCCTTTATCGATCTCGGCGATCAGTTTATAAACCTCAGCGAGGAGCGAACCCAGCCTCCCGACCGGGCCCGGCATTTCGGCCTGGTGGTGGATGACCGGGAGGCACTGCGCCGGGCGCTGAAGGGCACCGAGGCCCGCATTCTGCCGAGCCCGGGGTTGGACTTTCTCGACCCGTGGGGTAACCACGTGCAGGTCGTGGAGTACCGCGCCGTCCAGTTCAGCAAAACCGCGCCGGTTCTGCAGGGGATGGGTCTGGGGGCAGTAGGGAAAAGACCCCCGAGGCGCTTCAGGAGCTGCGGGAGAAGGGGATGGCGCCGTAGGGGCGCGATTTATCACGCCCGCTTTGGGCGCAATGAATCGCGCCCCTACGCGCGATTTTTGATCAGCTTGTCAAAGCTCCAGCAGCAGCTCCTCCGGGTCCTCGATCGTATCCTTGATCTTCTTCAGGAAGGTCACCGCCTCCCGGCCGTCGATGATGCGGTGGTCGTAGCTGAGGGCCAGGTACATCATCGGCCGAATCTCCACCTTGCCCTCCGCGGCCACCGGCCGCTGCTGGATGGCGTGCATGCCGAGCACGGCGCTCTGTGGAGGGTTGAGGATCGGTGTGCTGAGCAGCGAACCGTAAACGCCGCCGTTGCTGATGGTGAAGGTTCCCCCCTCAAGCTCGGCGAGGCTGATCTGGTTGTTCTTGATTTTTTCGGCGAAATCCTCGATGGCCTGTTCGATGTCGGCGAAGTGCATCTGGTCCGCATCGCGCAGGACCGGAACCACCAGCCCCTTCTCCGAGCCGACCGCAACGCCGATGTCGAAAAAGTTCTGATAGACCAGATCCTCGCCGTCTATGCGGGCGTTGACCACCGGGGAGTCCTTCAGGGCTTCGACGACGGCCTTGACGAAGAAGGACATCAGTCCCAGCGAGACGCCGTGCTTCTTCTCGAAGGCTTCCCGGTGCTTGCGGCGCAGCTCCATCACCCGGCTCATGTCCGCTTCGTTGAACGTGGTCAGCATGGCGGTCTGTTGCCGGGCGGCGAGCAGATGCTCGGCGATCGTTTTGCGCAGGCGGCTCATCGGCTTGCGGGTGACGCGCTCTTCTTCTACCCCCGGCTCCTTGCGGGGAGGCGCGGCCGGCTTCGGGGCGGGCGCCTTTGCCGCCGCTTCCTTCTTTTCTTCCTTTGGGGCAGATGGCTCAGGCGGTTTCGGCTTCTTCTCCCCGGCAGGCGCCGGTGCCCCTTTTTCCGCTTCGGCGGCCTCTTCCTTTTCTTTCTTGGGCGGCGCTTTTTCTTCTTTCTTTTCTGCCTTTTCCGCCTTTTTTTCTTCTTTCTTTTTCGGCTCCTGCTCTTCGGCAGCCTCCTGCTCGCCGGCGCCCTCCTCGATGGAGCCGATCACCGCCCCGATCTCAACCGTTTCCCCTTCCCGGGCCTTGATGGAAAGGGTGCCGTCGGCGTCGGCGTTCAGTTCGAGGGTGATCTTGTCGGTCTCCAGCTCACAGAGTAGCTCGTCTTTGCTGACGTGGTCGCCGTCCTGTTTGTGCCATTTGCCGATTTGCGCCTCGAAAACCGATTCGCCGACCTGGGGTACTTTGATGTCCATATCTGCTCTCCGGATTGTTTCAATGCCCGGCCAGAGCAGGCTCTGTCCGGGGAGTTCGTCGGGATTTCAGGTTGGGGTCATGCCGCCTTCCATCCCTTATTGGGGAAAGGCGGGTACGGATTACATGTCAAATGCGCTCTGCAAAATAGCCTCCTGCTCCCGGTTGTGCTCCCGGTGAGAGCCGACGGCCGGTGAAGCGGCCTCGTCCCGTCCGAGATAGGCAGGCTCCTTCCCCAGAATGTCGCTCAGGTGGGGGTGCAGAAAATGCCAGGCCCCCATGTTGCGCGGCTCCTCCTGGATCCAGGCGATCTTGTCCAGTTTACGGAAAGGCTCCAGCGCCTCGGCGAGCAAGTCGGTGCGCAGAGGATAGAGCTGCTCGACGCGCACGATCGCCACATCTTCGCGCTCCAGTTCCTTCCCCTTTTTCTGCAGGTCGTAAAAGATCTTTCCCGAGCAGATCAGCAGCGAGCGGCACTTCTCCGGGGCAGCCTCGGCCGGCAGGATCTCGCGGAACCGCCCTTCGGCCAGCGCCTTGAGTTCGGAGCGGCAGGCGGGCAGGCGCAGCAGGCTCTTGGGGGTGAAGACGATCAGCGGGCGGCGGAAGGGCTGCTTGACCTGGCGGCGCAGCAGGTGGAAGAACTGGGCCGGGGTGGAGGGGGTGACGACCTGGATGTTGTCGTTGGCGCAGAGCTGCAGGTAGCGCTCGATCCGGGCGCTGGAATGTTCCGCGCCCTGCCCTTCGTAGCCGTGGGGGAGCAGCAGCACCAGCCCGCTGTTGCGGTCCCACTTGTCGCCGCTGCTGACCAGAAACTGGTCGATGATGACCTGGGCGCCGTTGGCGAAGTCGCCGAACTGGGCCTCCCAGATGGTGAGGCCTTCGGGGGTCTCGAGCGAGTAGCCGTACTCGAAGCCGAGCACCGCCGCCTCGGAGAGCATGCTGTTGTAAAACTGCACCGGCGCCTGGCCGGGGCCGAGGTAGGCGAGGGGCACGTAGGGCTGTTCGTTCTCCTGGTCGATGAGGACCGCGTGCCGGTGGTTGAAGGTGCCCCGGCGGCTGTCCTGCCCCGAGAGGCGCACCGGCACCTCTTCGGTGAGCAGCGTGGCGAAGGCGAGGGCTTCGGCCGTCCCCCAGTCGATGCCGCTGTCTTCGCTGACCGCCTGGTAGCGCCGCTCGAGAAGCTGGGCCACCTTGGGGTGCAGGTGAAAGGTCTCGGGAATGTTGGTGATGCGCCGCGTCAGGTCCAGCAGGCGGTCGCCGGGAACGCCGGTCTCCTCCTCGAAAACCTCGAACTGCCGCTGGATCCCCTCCCATTTGGCATGGAATCCGACATCCTGTTCACCTGGTTCGGCATCGACTGCGGCCTCCAGGCGCTGCCCGATCTCCTCTTCCATGCTCTCCATCCGCTTTGGATCGATCCCGTCTTTTTTCAGACTCTCGCCGTAAACCTCGTAGGCGTTAGGGCGAGAGCGGATCTTCTGGTACATGAGGGGCTGGGTGAAGGAGGGCTCGTCCCCCTCGTTGTGTCCCTGGCGGCGAAAGCAGAGGATCTCTACCACCACATCCTTGGCGAATTTCTGTCGGTAGTCGAGGGCCAGGGAGGCAGCGAAGAGGGCCGCCTCGGGGTCTTCGCCGTTGACGTGAAACATCGGCACCATGAGCATCTTGGCGACGTCGGTGGCGTAGAGGGTGGAGCGGGCGTGGACCGGGGCGGTGGTGAAGCCGATCTGGTTGTTGAGCACCACGTGCAGGGTGCCGCCGCTCTGGTAGCCGTCGAGCTGGGAGAGGTTGAGGGTCTCGGCGACGATCCCCTGGCCGGCGAAGGCGGCATCGCCATGGAGCAGCACCGGCAGGACCTTCTGCCGGCCGCCGGGGCCGTAGCCGACGTTTCGGGCGCGGCTCTTGCCGATTACCACCGGGTCGACGGCTTCGAGGTGGCTCGGGTTGAAGGCCATGGACAGGTGAATACCGTGGTCGCCGACGGTGCGGTCGGAGGAGAATCCCTTGTGATATTTGACGTCCCCCTCGCCGACGAAGGCCAGTTCGAGGTTGTCGGCAGAATTCGGCGAAGATGGTGGCGAGCGGTTTGTGAAAGACGTTGGCCAGCACATTCAGTCGGCCGCGATGGGACATGCCCAGAATGAGGTCGGTGACGCCGCCTCCGGCTGCCTTTTGGATGAGGTGCTCGAGAAAAGGGACGACGACTTCGCCGCCCTCCAGGGAAAAGCGCTTTTGGCCGAGAAACTTGCGGTGCAGAAAGGCTTCGAAGAGGGAAGCTTCCATCAGTTCGCGCAGGATTCCGACCCGAGTCTCCTGGTCGAGAGAGGCGCGGTTGCGCGTTCCCTCCATCCTTTCCCGGAGCCAACTGCGCTCGTCCGGATCCTGGATATGCATGAATTCCACGCCGATCGAGCGGCAGTAGGTCTCCCGCAAAATCTGCAGGATCTCCCGCAGGGTGGCGCGCTCCTTGGGAAACCCTTTGGTGTGGAAGGTCGTGTTCTGGTCCGACTCCTCCAGGCCGAAGGCTTCGAGGCTCAGAAAGGGGTGATCGCCGGGGCAGGGGTTGAGCGGATCGATGCAGGCCTGCAGATGCCCAAGATCGCGGTAGCGGAAGATGAGGGTCTGAACGGCCGCCTGTTTCGTCGCCTGAACTGGTTCCGGTGTCGCCGCTCCTTTCGTCGCCTGTTGAGCGAGGTGAAAGCCGGCGAAAAAGGCGCTCCAGTCGGCAGGGACCTTTTCCGGCGATTGGCGCCAGAGACGATATTGGGACTCGATCCACTGCGGACTGATGTTCTGTTCGAAACCCATGAATGAAATATTTCCCCTCGGACAAGTTAATGCCGTTTCCGACCGATGAAACTATCTGGGATCAGTCGGTTTTCGGCAATGTCGGCCGCAAAAGTATATCAAGAGAGGAGGCCGGCCGCAATCGGGAACGTGTCGGAGGTCCTTGCTTTATTGCTGAAAAAAGTCGAAGCGGCACCACGGGATACCCGCGGTGCCGCTTTGGAGAATGGCCCAGCCGGGAACGGATCAGGGGGTCGTGCCGGAATGGCAGTCCGAGCACATCATCTCCTGCCAGGCGCCGCCGATGTCAACGGGATGCTTGAATTTTAAAGAGTCTCCCACCCTGGCAACTTCCAGGTTTTTTCCTGGCGTTCCCTGGGTATCGATATGGTGGCACAGGTTACAGCTTCTGCTGATGGTTTCCCCGGATTTCGTTTCGTGATTCCCGTTGTGACAGCGAAAACAACCGGGAAACTCCAGGTGGCCGGTATTGTCGGGATAGGCGCTCCAGCGTACTTTCATGACGGGAAAGATATTGCGGTCGAAGGCGCCCTGCAAACCGGTGACCGCCTTTTTCACCCAATCCCGATGATTTTTGAAAACGTCGGGATAGCTTTTCTGATAGAAGTCGGTCAGTTCTTTCTCGATCTTCCGGTTGGCATCCGCCTGCGAGGCGTATTTGGCGGCGGCGAGCTTGACCGCCTCGGATTTGATTTCCGGCAGCTCGGGAGGGATCTCCCCGGCCGTCATGGCCGTGTTGACGAACAGGGAGGGAGCCCGGTACCAGTGGGAGGGGCGGTTGTGGCAGTCGATGCAGTCCATGGTCCGGATGCTCGGCGTTTTGGACCTGGGCCGGGCTCAGGGGGTTGTTCTTGTCCTCGAAGACCTTCACTTTGCCCGTATCGAGATAGGTGACCCGGACCCAGGGAATCTTCTGACGACGGTCGTCGGTGGCGATGTATTCGACCTTGACCTTCGGATTGATGTGCCAGTGGATGCCCTCGACCAGTCCCAGGGCCGCTTCCGGCGGCCCGATCTTCAGGCTCAGACGGATCTTCCAGGGAGTATTGTCCTTATCGGGCAGATAGTGCGTTTTGGTCTGAATGATGTGGCCGTAGAATTTCTCCGGCCAGTGGCACTGCTCGCATACGGCGCGGGCCGGCCGCAGGTTCTCGATGGGGGTCGGAATCGGGCGGGGATAGACGTTCGTCGTGACGGCGTAGACCTGATACAGACCCGAAAGCTTGGAGCGGACATACCAGCCGGCCCCCGGGCCCACGTGACAATCCACGCAGGGCACCTTGGCATGGGGAGAATTGGCGTGCGCCGTGTATTCCGGGTTCATGACCTGGTGGCAGAGGGTGCCGCAGAAACTGACCGACTCGGTGTAGTGGAAAGCCTCGTAACTGCCGATGGCGGAGATGAACAGGAAGAAGGCCGTTCCGACGGAAAAGATGAAGAAGGCATGGCGGTAATGGGGAATATTCAGATCGATTCGGGGCCACCCCGGTTCGGCAATGGTGCCCTCCCGGTGTTCCCGGCGGATCTCCAGGAGCATGCCGATGGGGATCAGCAGAAGCCCGATGATCATCACCGAGGGCAACAGAATATAGGTCACCAGCCCCAGGTACGCCGCCTGTCCCGTTTGAAAGAGCGTGACGACAAAGAGAAACGCGATCATGAAAAAGGTAATCAGCACGATGACCGCGCCGGTCAACGAAACCCAGTTCCTCACCGATGGCGGAAGTTTCAGGCTCATGGTCGTCCTCTCCTGGTCACATTGGGGAAGGGGGGCGTTTTTGTCGGGATGGGCCTTCGAAGGCGGCAAAACCCAGCGAAAAGCACCCTCCTTGTAGCCTACCAACAATTTTCTGAAATTCTAGGCTGCCAAGGGGGATTAAAATGTTTTTTTGCCATGACTCCCGCGAACGCCGAAAAAATTGCACTTATGATTGGCATGCCCCGGCGTTCCGCGCAGTTGACCCCGCGGGTCGCCTTCGGTATCATGGGATAGACCGGAAAGGGAGCCCTCAGTCCGGTGGGCTGTCCTGAGTCTGGACGGCATTCGCGGTACCCTACCGGCGCCGACCTACTTTTTTACCAGGAGTCTCTCAAATGGCATTCAATCTCAAGACCAAACTCTGGCAGACCGGGGCCCTTGAATGGTGGGCGCTGATCGGCAGCGAAGACGTCTATCTCGGCAGTCGCGAATTTCCCCACCCCCCTGAAGAGGGGGATGAGTGGATCGTGCAGGCAACCGGGGACGTGTTTAAGGTCATCGATGGAGAAATCCGCAAAATAGGCAACCAAACGCCTCCGCAAAGGTACTGGTGAGGCTATGTCCCTGGAAATCCTTCAGATCAAAGCCGGGCAGGCGGACAATTTCTCCTACCTGATCTTCAGCCCCACCACCAGCAGCGGAATCGCCGTCGATCCCTCCTTCGGTCCCGAAGATCTGCTGGCTGCGGCGCAGGAGCGCCACATCGCCATCGAAATTCTGGTCGATACCCACGGCCACCGCGATCACGTCGCCGGCAACGAGCTGATCCTTCGGGAAACAGGGGCGAAGCTTGCGGCTCACCCTCTCGACATACCCGAGGCCGATCTTCCCCTCAAGGACGGGACGCGCCTCTCCCTCGGCGAAGATATCGTGGAGATTTTGCACACTCCCGGCCACACCCCGGGCTCCATCACCCTGAATCCCCCCGGCGCCCTGATCACCGGCGACACCTTGTTCGTCACGTTCGTCGGGCGGGCCGATCTGTCCGGCAGCGATCCGACGGCGCTCTATCACAGTCTGCGGCGGCTGGCCGCTTTTCCGCCCGAGACGGTTGTTTACCCGGGGCACGATTACGGCCCGCGGGCGACCTCTACCATCGGCTTCGAGAGGGAGAACAACCCCTACCTGCAGTGTACCGACCTGGAGAGCTTTTTGAGGTTGCGGATGGGGTGAGTGCGTCTGCAGGAGTGACACGGCGCGGCCGGAAAAAGGAATAGGAAAACTGAAACGGGGCGTATTAAACGCCCCGTTTCAGTTTCAACCGGTGCGAGCCCCGGCTCTATTCCACCACCCAGACCGCACACCCATGCGCATGGCGCACGACCCGTTCGGAGACGCTGCCGATGAAGAATTCCTTTACCGAGTGGCGTCCCTGCCGCCCCAGGCAGATCGCCTCGTAGTCGCCGCGCTCCGCCTCGAGGATGATTTCGGTGGCGATATTCTGCACATCGGCAAGGAACTTGGTTTCTATCTGCTCATCCGTCAGGCCCAACTGACGGGCCCGGTTGGTGAGATAGCGGAACATCTCCTCATCGGCCTTCGCCTCTTCTTTCTCGTACTCTTCCACGTCCTGGCGGTGTTTTTCGAGCTTTTCCTCCCAAGTTCCCTTGCCCGGCAGCTTGTCGTATTCCATCACGTTGATGGGAATCGGTTCACCGACATGGAGGATGGTCAGGCGACCGTCTTTTAAATCGCGGATCACCCTGGCCGCATACTCCAGGGCACGCTCCGACGCGTCCGATCCATCTACCGCCACCAGAATTTTATGTGCCATAACATCCTCCCTTGGGTATTTTCGTCTCTTCTGAAATCAGTATAACAGTGCGAATTTACATTGCAACGCAGGCCTGTTCCTCCTTCTGGTCGGCGGGGGCGCTTACTTCGGAGAAGGTGTTGATTCGGGGGAGGCGTTTGTTAAGCTGTTTTTATTCGGCAAAAGAGTAAAAGCCGGCGTTTTTCAGGATATGTCCTTTCCTTTTTAAGTTCAGGAGGCCGACATGGCGCGCGACGAATTGATCCTGTGGTTCGAGGATATCGGCAAGGACGATGTCTCCCGGGTGGGAGGCAAGAATGCCTCGCTGGGAGAAATGGTGCGCAATCTTTCGCCGAAGGGGGTGAATATCCCCGGCGGGTTCGCGGTGAGCGCCGGTGCCTACCGTTTTTTTCTCGAGCAGGCCGGCCTGAAGGACAAGATCCGGAATATTCTGGGGGAGCTCGACAGCGAGACGATGGCGAATCTCAGCGCGGTGGGGCGCCGCATCCGCCGAGCGATCACGACGGCCGAGTTTCCCGCAGAGCTCACCGAAGCGATTCGCGCCGCCTACCGTAAACTGGAACAGACCTATGGCGAGGAGTGCGACGTGGCGGTGCGCTCCAGCGCCACCGCCGAGGATCTGCCCGACGCCTCCTTTGCCGGACAGCAGGAGACCTTCCTCAATATCCGCGGGGCGGAGGAGCTGCTCGATGCCTGCCGTCGCTGCTTCGCCTCGCTGTTCACCAATCGGGCCATCTCCTACCGCCATGACCAGGGTTTCGACCACTTCGACGTCGCCCTTTCCGTCGGCGTGCAGAAGATGGTGCGCTCCGACAAGGGGGCGGCCGGGGTCATGTTCACCCTCGACACCGAGAGCGGCTTTCCCGACGTTGTTCTGATCAACGCCGCCTGGGGGCTCGGCGAAAACGTCGTGAGCGGGGCCGTGAACCCTGATGAGTTCTACGTTTTTAAGACGACGCTGAAGGAGGGACTGCGCCCGATTCTCGGCAAGCATCTCGGCGGCAAGGAGAAGAAGGTCGTCTATACCGAAGAGGGGACGCGGGGTGCCACCCGGGAGGTCCAGGTTTCCGCCGAGGACCGCCGGCGCTTCTGTCTGTCGGATGAAGATATCCTGGCGCTGGCCCGGCTCGGGTGCGTGATCGAGGACCACTACGGGCGGCCGATGGATATCGAATGGGCCAGGGACGGGGAAACGGGAGAGCTCTTCATCGTTCAGGCCCGGCCCGAAACCGTGCAGTCGGCGAAAAAGAAAAACGTGCTGCAGACCTACCGGCTCAAGCAGGAGGGGGAGGTGCTGGCCGAAGGGAAGAGCGTCGGCAGCAAAATCGGTGCCGGCCGGGCGATGATTATCAAAAACGCCCACGAAATCGGCCGTTTCGAAAAGGGGTGCGTGCTGATCACCGACATGACCGACCCCGACTGGGAGCCGATCATGAAGCGGGCCGCCGCCATCGTCACCAACCGTGGCGGACGCACCTGCCATGCCGCCATCGTCAGCCGGGAGCTCGGCATCCCCTGCGTCATCGGTACCGGGGAGGGGACGGCGAAAATTCCCGCGGGCGAAGAGGTGACGGTCTCCTGCGCCGGGGGAGAAACCGGCCGGGTGTATCGGGGAGCGCTCGACTTCGAGGTGGAGGAGCATAACCTCGAGAACCTGCAGCGCCCGCAGACCGCCGTCATGATGAACCTGGGCAGCCCGGGGCAGGCCTTCGGCATGGGGATGATTCCCAACGACGGGGTCGGGCTGGCGCGGCTCGAATTCATCATCAACACGGCCATCCAGGCCCATCCGATGGCACTGCTCTACCCGCAGAAGGTGGCCGACGGCAAGGAGCGCCGGAAAATCGAGGCCCTGATCGCCGATTATCCCGAAGGGGGGGACTATTTCATTGAGAAGCTGGCCCAGGGGGTGGGAACCATTGCCGCCGCCTTCTATCCGAAGGACGTCATCGTGCGCATGAGCGACTTCAAGACCAACGAGTACGCCGGCCTGCTCGGCGGTGCGGCCTTCGAGCCGCAGGAATCCAACCCGATGCTCGGCTTTCGCGGCGCTTCGCGCTACTACGACGAGCGCTACCGCGAGGGGTTTCTGCTCGAGTGCCGGGCGATGCAGAAGGTGCGCGAGGAGATGGGGCTGAAGAACGTCAAGCTCATGATTCCCTTCTGCCGCACGGTAGAGGAGGGGAGGAAGGTCGTCGAGGTGATGAAGGAAGCCGGCCTCGAGCAAGGCAAGGGCGGCTTGGAGCTCTATGTCATGTGCGAGATTCCCGCCAACGTGATTCTCGCCGAGGAGTTCGCCGAGATCTTCGACGGCTTCTCCATCGGCTCCAACGACCTCACCCAGCTTATCCTCGGGCTCGACCGCGACTCGGAGATCGTGGCCCACCTCTACGACGAGCGCAACGCGGCGGTCAAGCGGATGGTGGCCGACGTCATTCGCCGGGTGAAGAAGGCCGGACGCAAGATCGGCATCTGCGGCCAGGCCCCCAGCGACTATCCCGAGTTTGCCGAGTTTCTGGTGGAGTGCGGCATCGACAGCATCTCCCTCAATCCCGATACGGTGCTGCCCACCACTCTGCGGATTCTGGAGCTGGAGAAAAAACTCAAAAGATAAGGATCGAGGCCCAAGGTTCCCAAGGTTCAAGGTTCAAGGTTCAAGGTTGCTCCCATCCCTCGCAACCGCGAAAAGGCACTGGAAAAATATCCGGTGCCTTTTTCATGGAGGGCATGAAGCCGTAGAGATTTTATCCTTGGCCTCGGGCCTCGGGCCTTGGGCCTCGGGCCTCTTCTTCCCCTCCCCTGACATAGATCGACCGGCTTGGGAAGGCGATCTCCATTCCCAGATCCTCCAGGATATCCATGATCTTCAGGTTCACGTCCTCTTTGGCCTCCAGGAATTCGGCCCAGACGGTGGTGAGGGTGAAGCAGTAGACGAGGATGTCGAGGGAGGAGGGACCGAAGTCGGTGAAGTTGACGAGCATGAACTCCTGATCGATGGCCGGATGGGTTTTGAGCATCTCGCGAATGCGCCCAACCGCCCGGCGCATCTGTTCCGGGGTCGATTCGTAGGTCACGCCGACGCTCAGCTTGATGCGCCGCCTCGGCATGCGGCTGAAGTTGTCGATGGCCATATTGGTGATGACGCTGTTGGGAACACTGATCAGGGTGCGGGCGAAGGTGCGGATTTTGGTCGAGCGGAAACCCACCTCCTCCACCGTTCCTTCCAGGTCCCCCGCCTTGATCCAGTCGCCGATGCGAAAGGGGCGGTCGAGAATGATCATCAGCGAGCCGAAAATGTTCGCCAGGGTATCCCGGGCCGCCAGGGCCACCGCCAACCCGCCGATCCCCAGGGATGCCAGCAGCCCGGAGATCGAGTAGCCGAGGTTCTGGATGGCCATGATGACCGCGAGAAAGACGATGAAGGCCCGCAGGCTCTTGCGGACGAAGGGCAGCAGCTGGTCATCGAGGGTCGACTCGGTGCGGCTGACCCATTTGCTCATGAACGTTTCCAGCAGATCGACGGTGTTGAAAAGAAACCAGGCGACGTCGAAGGTGACCAGGATTTTGAGAATGGCGTCGGCGAAACGCCGCAGGTCGACGGGTGCGGAAGGGAGTCGGAGGATTTGCAGGGCGAAGAACAGACCGCCGACGAGGACCAGGAATTCCGCCGGCTTCTTGAGCCCGGCCAGCAGCTGGTCGTCGTAGCGGGTCCGGGTTTTCCCGGCCCAGGGGAAGACAATCCCGGTGAAGACGCGGGAGAGGACTTTTTTCAGGAGCAGGGCGAGAAGCAGGACGGCGAAGGCTCCGGCGAACCGCCCCACGCTGATTCCCAGAAAGGTTTCCCGAAAGAGGTTCTGAATAGTTTCCATCGATTTTGCCTCCTGGCAAGGTTGTCCCTAATTAGCAGAAGAGAGCCGCCAATGCAAGGAAATCGGGCAGATGGCGCAGGTTGAGGAGTGGACGGAGGGGATTTCCCTGGTAAAATTAAGTCTGATGACGGAACCCGGTTCGCCCCCTGATAAGCAGCACTGATATTGAAAAATCTTTTGAAAATAGGGGTGTTGGGTGTCCGGCCGGACGAATCGTTTTTTTCGAAGGCAAAGAACAAGCGTCGCGGGCTTAAAAATCTGGATTAGGGAGCAAACATCATGGCAAAAAACCTGACACACAAGATTCTCGACGAACACCTGGTCGACGGGCAACTGGTCCCCGGCGAGGAGATCGGCATCGCCATCGACCATACCCTGCTGCAGGATGCCACCGGCACCATGGCCATGCTCGAGTTCGAGGCCCTCGGACTCGACCGGGTGAAGGTCGAGCTGGCGGCGCAGTACGTCGACCACAACCTGCTGCAGACCGACAACAAGAACGCCGACGACCACAAGTACCTGCAGACCGCCTGCGCCCGCTACGGCATCCATTTCTCGCGCCCCGGGCAACGGCGTCTCCCACCAGGTGCATATGGAGCGCTTCGGCCGGCCGGGGCTGACCATGATCGGCTCCGACAGCCACACCCCCGGCGCCGCCGGCGTCTCCATGCTCGCCATCGGCGCCGGCGGACTCGACGTGGCCATGGCCATGGCCGGCCATCCCTATCATTTCCCCTGCCCCAAGGTCCTCGGGGTGAAGCTCACCGGCGAGCTCCCCGACTGGGTCAGCGCCAAGGACGTGATCCTGGAGATGCTGCGCCGCTACGACGTCAAGGGGTGCGTCGGCAAGATCGTCGAGTACTACGGCCCCGGCGTCAAGACCCTCTCGGCCACCGACCGGGAGACGATCGGCAACATGGGGACCGAACTGGGCGCCACCACCAGCGATCTTCCCCTCCGACGAGCGCACCCGCGACTACCTGGAGGCCCAGGGGCGCGGCGACGCCTGGCGGGAGCTCGCCGCCGACGCCGGCGGCCAATACGACGAATACGACGAGATCGACCTGTCGAAGGTCGAGCCGCTCATCGCCTGCCCGACCTCGCCGGGCAACGTCAAGACCGTGCGGCGAGGTGGCCGGGACCAAGGTCGACCAGACGATCGTCGGCTCGTCGGTCAACTCCTCCTTTCGCGACCTGATGGTGACGGCGAAGATCGTCGCGGGGCGCCACTCGCACCCCGACACGTCCTTTCACATCAATCCCGGCAGCCGCCAGGTGCTGGAGAACCTCGCCGAACAGGGCGGCGTGATGGATCTGCTGCTCGCCGGGGCGCGCATCCACCAGTCGGGCTGCCTGGGCTGCATCGGCATGGGGCAGGCGCCGGGGACCGGCCAGGTGAGCCTGCGCACCTTCCCGCGCAACTTCCCCGGGCGCTCCGGGACCAAGGACGACCAGGTCTATCTCTGCTCGCCGGAGACCGCGGCGGCCGCCGCCCTCAAGGGGGTGATCACCGACCCCCGCGACCTGGGGGAGGAGATGGACTACCCGCGCATCCAGGACCCGGAGAAATACCTGGTCGACGAGTCCTCCATCATTCATCCCAGCGACAAGCTGCGCGCCACCGAGGTGGTGCGCGGCCCCAACATCAAGCCCCTGCCCGATTTCGATGCGCTGCCCGAAACCCTGGAGGCCGAGGTGGCGCTCAAGGTGGGGGACAACATCTCCACCGACGGCATCATGCCGGCGGGGAACAAGGTGCTGCCGCTGCGCTCCAACATCGAGGCGATCAGCGAATTCGTCTTCTACCAGATCGCCCCCGATTTTTCCAAGGAGTGCAAGGCAGAAAGGGAACGTGGTGGTGATCGGCGGGGAAAACTACGGGCAGGGGTCGAGCCGCGAGCACGCCGCCCTGGCGCCGCGCTACCTCGGGGTGCGGGCCAAGATCGCCAAGAGCTTCGCCCGCATCCACAAGGCGAACCTGTGCAACTTCGGCATCCTGCCGCTGACCTTCAAGGACCCGGCGGACTACGAAAAGTTCGAGAAGGGGAAAAAGGTGACCTTCCCCGACGTGCGGAAACATCTCGAGGCGGGGGACACGGAGATTCCGGTCGAGGTGGACGGCCAGCAGGTGGTCACCGTTCTGCAGGTCTCCGACCGGCAGCGCCAGCACCTGATTGCCGGCGGCACGCTGAATTTCGTGCGGAAGAAGCTGGGCAAGCAGTGACCAGTGACCAGTGACCAGTGACCAGTGCCAGTGACCAGTGACCAGTGACCAGTCGGGCCGCCGCCGGCGGCCCTTTACTTTTGCCAGAGACCGACGTGCCGGCGGCGGGCCGCGGCCTCGGCGCGAAGAAAATCTTTCTTCAGGCGAAAGTCGAAGCGGCGGTAGACGGCGGCGTACCCCTTTTCGAGCAGCACCCGGTTCAGCATCCGGCCGTCGGGCAGGACGACATAGGCGAGAAGACGGCCGTAGCGGTCCCTCTTGTCGTGGTCGAGCAGAAGTCGGACCGTGCGCCCTTTGACGGTCTCGATGTTGAAGTGCAGCGCTTTTCGGGCGATGCGGCGAAGGTTCTTTCGTGAAATTCCCTGTCGCATGTAGTAGCGGTCCCGGGGCGAATCCTCGTGCTCGGGGGCATCGATGCCGAGCAGCCGCACCTTGCCGATCCCCGCCACCTTGAGGGTGTCGCCGTCGTAGATCCACTGCGCCTTGCCCCGCAACTCCTTTGCGCACACCCCGGCGCTGCTCGCCAGAAGCAACGCGAGGACGACGAGGAGTGTCCAGCGTCTGCAGAAAAAAAACCGGCGCATCATCCTCTGCCCCAGAGCAGGCGGGCGGCGAGGCCGGTAAAAAATCCCCAGATGAAATTGTACAGCAGGACGAAAAGAGGGGTCAGGGCACCCAGCCCCATGCCCAGCGGGCCGAAGGCGGTGCGGGCGGGAAAGACGTAAAAGAGCTGGAACGCGGTGGGCAAAAGGCTGACCCAGAGCCCCTTGCGCACCCAGTGGCGCCGATAGCGGGGCGGGCCGACGGAGACGAAGAAGGCCAAACCCCAGAGCCCGCCCCAGACCAGGCGCGGATAGAGCCAGGCGGGGCTCAGGTGGGGGGCGATGTGGACGCCGGCCAGGGCGGTCAGCCCCCAGGCGCCGCTGAACCAGACGGCCAGACTGTTGGCCAGGGCGCCGATCAGCCCGGCGCAGAAACAGACGGAAAACAAGGCGCTGCTGCGGCGCATAGTCCCTCCCGAAAATTCAGGTCAAAAAAAGGCGCGAGGCCCAAGGCCGGGGCCCGAAGTGCAAGGTGCGGGACGAAACCAGAAACCCGGAACCTGAATCCGGATTCCGCGTCAGCATTACTCAGTCACTGGCCCCCTCATTCATGCTTCCCGTGCGGTAGCCTTCGAGGTCCAGCGCGACGTAGGTGAAGCCGGCGGCCTTGAATTCCCGGACCAGTTCGCGGCGCAAGGATTCGTCGAGCAGCCGGGGAATTTCCGCCGGCGCCAGTTCGATGCGGGCCGTCTCGCCGTGGTACCGTACCCGGTAGGTTCGAAAATCGCGGGTCCGTAAAAAGGTTTCGCAGCGGTCCACCCGGGCCAGGCGCTCCGGGGTGATTTCGGTGCCGTAGGGGAAGCGGGAGGAGAGGCAGGCGAAGGGCTGCTTGTCCCAGGTGGGCAGGTCCAGCTCCCGGCTGAATTCTCGGATCTCCTGTTTGGTCAGGCCCGCTTCGAGCAAAGGGGAGCGAACGGCCAGCTCCCCGGCGGCCTCCCGCCCTGGGCGATGGTCGTGCAGATCGTCGGCATTGGAGCCGTCCAGCACCACCCGAAAGCCCATCTCCCGGCCCTTCTCCAGGCAGAGAGAGAAGAGTTCCCGCTTGCAGTGATAGCAGCGCCGCCGGTTGTTTTGGGCAAAGCCGGGGATCTCCAGCTCATTGCTTTCCACCACCAGCTGGCGAACCCCCATGACGGCCGCCAGCTTGCGGCTTTCTTCGAATTCGAACTGAGGATAGGTGGGAGAGGTGGCGGTCAGGGCCAGCACCTTTTCCTGTCCGAGGACGTCCCTTGCAATGCGCAGCAGAAATGTGGAGTCGACCCCACCGGAAAAAGCGATCACCACCGATTCCATCTGCTGCAGCAGAGAGGTTAATTGCTGAAATTTCGTCTCTTTGTCCATTGCGCTCTCAGAGATAAGTTCTTCGTCAAAAATTTCGCACCGGACCTAGGATACACCAGCTCTGCAGCGGCATCAATAACGAAAGGCCGGAAGACAATTCTTCCGGCCTTTCACGCTTCGGGAAGGGTGTTGACGTCCTGTCAATCGTAGATACCCGTCGAGAGATACCGCTCGCCCGTATCGCAGAGAATGGTCACCACGTTTTTCCCAGGTCCCAGCTTGCGGGCGATCTGCAGGGCCGCGAAAACGTTCGCTCCCGAGGAGATGCCGGCAAAGATCCCTTCCTCCCGGGCCAGTTTCCGTGCCGTGGCCATCGCCTCTTCGTCGGTGACCGTGATCACTTCCTGGTACACGTCGGTGTCGAGAACATCGGGAATGAAGCCGGCGCCGATCCCCTGGATCTTGTGGGGGCCGGGATTGCCCCCCGAGAGGACGGGAGAGGCAGCGGGTTCCACGGCGGCGATGTGAATCTGCGGCCGGCGGGCGCGCAGGGCATGGCCGACGCCGGTGATGGTGCCGCCCGTGCCGACGCCGGCAACGAAGGCGTCGACATCCCCTTCGAGGGCGTCGAAGATCTCCGGGCCGGTCGTCTCTTCATGAACCCGGGGGTTGGCGGGGTTTTTGAACTGCTGGGGCATGAAGCATTTTTTGCGACGGGCGATCTCTTCGGCCTTGTCGATGGCGCCGCGCATGCCCGCCTTGCCGGGGGTCAGAACCAGCTCCGCCCCGTAGGCTCCCAGCAGCCGCCGGCGTTCCATGCTCATGGTGTCCGGCATGGTGAGGATCAGCTTGTAGCCCTTGACGGCACAGACCAGGGAGAGGCCGATGCCGGTGTTGCCGCTGGTCGGCTCGACGATGGTGTCGCCGAGGCGATGCAGCCGTCCTTTTCGGCCCGTTCGATCATGGCCAGGGCGATGCGGTCCTTGACGCTGCCGCCCGGGTTGGATCCCTCCATTTTGCCCCAAACGGTTGCCGTGTTGCGGTCGGTCAGGCGGCTCAGGTGAACCAGCGGTGTCTGGCCGATTTGCCCGAGAGGGTTTTCGCTGATGATTTTCGGCATGGGTCCTCTCCTGTGTTAAACTGATGAAAGAATCAAATATAGTACATGAATCGGTGGTCCAGTTCCTTTTCGAGGCCGAGCTCTTTTCCCTTTCTCGCAGAGGTCCTGGAGGTTGATGGACTGGAAGTAGTCATGAAGGCGCCTGGTGGCTTCTTTCCAGATGATCTGCGTGACACAGTGGTTGTCGAATTCGCATGTTTTTTCACAGGCCTCGTCGGTGCAGTCGACCAGGGCGATTTTTCCCTCGACGGCCAGGACGATATCTCTGACGGTAATGTCCTGGGGCTCTTTTGCCAGGACATATCCCCCTTGGGGGCCCCGTCTGCTATTGAGCAGGCCGGCCTTTTTCAGATTTTGAAAGATCTGCTCCAGATAGCGCGGAGAGATGGCCTGACGCCGGGAGATGTCCTTAATCTGCGCCGGCAGGGTGCCCGAATGGTAGGCCATGTCGAAAAGGGCTCGTAGCCCGTAACGGCTTTTCGTGGATAGTTTCATCTGATTGTCCCCTTTGTGTGGCGATAATTAAATTATGGATAATGCTTATTGAATTTGTCAAGAATAAAATGGGGAGAAAAGAGAAAAGTCGTCGCCTCTTTCGTCCCCTGCTGTGTTTATCCGCTCGGAGGTTTTATGGTGCTATCGGATCGTTCATCGGACCTTTCTTTTTTTCCGGTTCCCTCGGCCTTGATCACCTTCTGTGCCGGTGACGGACAGCCGTACCTGAGGACTTCCGCCTGGGTAGGGATGGTCTGTTCGACCCCTCCCCTTCTTTCCCTCGCCATCGCGGCCGGCGACAACCCTTTTTTCGCGCCCTGGATGGAAAAAGAGTTTGTCGTGAATCTGCCGTCCGCAGAATCGCTGACGGCAGGGGAATTCCTCGGTTCCCTGGCAAGACGGGCGGAAGATGCCGTGCCCCCGGGACTAACCTTGGTGGACGCGACAATCGTCCGGGCGCCGCTGATTGAGGAATGCCCGGTGCGAATCGAGTGCGTCCGCGGGAGGGGGCGGGCCCGTTTCGGGCAATGGATTCTCACCGCGGAGGTGGCTGCCGTTCACCTCGGAGATGCGGACGCGAATGAGGGCCGCCTGCCGACCGATATCCATTCGCTCAAACCCTTTGCCAGGCGGTGGCGGCAGCACTTGCATTCCGGCGCGAGCAGGCTGGAAACTCCCACGGCATAAGGGGAGGGCGCCTTGACAAAAGCCAGGGAGAGAGGGATAATAAGGGCAGAAATGACCATGAAAAAGGGACGGGTTTCCAGAAAAGGAGGTGACAGCGTATGTTGCCGATCCGTTGGGATCCTTTCAAAGATGTGGGTAGGGAACTGAGTACCCTGCACCGGGAAATGGATGACCTTTTTCGCAGGACCTTCGGTCTGACAGGAGAGCCGGCGGGGGTTGAATCCGCAGCATTGATTACTCCTGCGGTCAACACCTATGTCAAGAATCAGCAATTCTGTATCGATTCCGAAATTCCCGGCGTCAGCAAGGACGATCTGGATGTTAGCGTGGAAGGGAACGTATTGACCCTGCGCGGTGAGCGCAAAGTCCAGAAAGAGATTAACGAGCAGGATTACATGATGCGTGAATCCCGGGTTGGGGCCTTCGTTCGTCGGTTGACCCTGCCGGAAGGAGTCAACACCGAGAAAATACACGCCTCTTATGAAAACGGCATCCTGCATATCAGCATGCCGCTGGAAAAACAGATAGGCGGACGCAAAGTGCTGATTGAAGGCGCCGGAGAGGGGGAAAAAGCAAAAAAAGAGATTCACTAATCCGAAGCGGCATCTATCGGAAAACCATAAACCAAAAACAACCCGTCCCTTATGATATGGAGGGTGCAAAAGGACGCCTATTTAAAGGCGTCTTTTTTTTTCGAAAGAGAAGAACGGATCGTTCGAAGAGGAGGGGACTAATTTTGTCTTTCAGGGGAGGATTTTGACCGAATGCTTCGGGTTCTCCTTCCCGAAAATTCTCGGCGTGACCCCCGGGTGCCCGGTCCGGACTCCTTGCCGCCCCCCACAAAAGCTTTATCTTTCAACAAGGAAGGATCGCCAGCCCTCCATTCTCAGGGGAGCGTCACCCTGTGTGGCTCTGCTGGCTGGCTCTTTGCTAATTTAAACCGGGCAGGTGCCGATCGACAGCTCCCGATGGGGGAGCGCATCTAATGATAAGCAAACTTTGATTCTTTCGCAAAAAGTCCTGGGATGGCTAAGCAAAAATTTCGTCCTACAAGGCTTGGTGGTTTTTCAGGGGCGAAGGCCTACATCAGGTAGGTCGAGGTCCTGAAAAAACGCCGTAACGCCGTAGGTCGGACTTTTTGCGACGCCATCAAACTATGTTTTCGGAGGAAAAATGAAAAAAACGGTATTGAAGAGTCTCTTAGGGATCGTGCTGTTGGTTGCTGCCCTGTTGCCTGCGGGCTGTGGCGGCGGAGGGGGCGGCAGCAGCAAGGGAACGTTGCAGGTGGCCCTCACCGACAACGCCAATCCGGCGTTCAGCAAAGTCGTGGTGGCCGTCGAGGAAATCCGGGTGGTTCCTCCCGGGGCGGCTCAAGATAGCACTACCGGGAAACTTCCCGTGGTGGCCTCTTTCGACAAACCCCTGTCGATCAACGTGCTGGATCTGAAGTATCAACAGCAGCTTCTCGGCAAGAATCTGGTCCCGGCGGGCGATTACCATCAGCTTCGGTTGGTCGTGAGTCCGAATACCGATCCGAACAATCCCGCCAACTATGTCGTGCTCGCTTCGGACCCCACCGAAACCCGCATCCCGCTAACGCTGCCGAGCGGCCAGGAGTCGGGGCTGAAACTCGTCGGACACTTTTCCGTGACGGAAGGGCAGAGTACGGCGGTGGTTCTCGACTTCGATCCCGGCAAAGCGGCGGTCGAGGCCGGCGGCAGCGGAAATTGGAATTTCAAGCCGACCGGCATCCGCGTGGTGCAGGTGAAGGATACCCAGGCCACCTACGGGTCCCTCTCCGGGGTGGTTGCGCAGGAATCCACCGACGCAAATGGGCAGCAGGTCCAGACGCCGGTGGCCGGAGCGTTGGTGTCGGTGACCGATCAGGAGGGCATCGCGGTCGCCTCGACCCTGGTCAATCCGGATGACGGCAGTTTCCGGGTTTTCCTGCCGAGCGGTTCTTATCAAATCCACGTGACGGCAAACGACTTCGACACGTTCGATTCGCCGGCAGACTCCCCTTACCTGGTGGATGTCGGCCAGGACACCGAGGCGGGGACCATCGATCTGGGGCCGATCCCCCGATAGCGCGAAGACGTCGATACCGAGCGGAAAAAGAAAGCCGGCCGCCTAGACGGCGGCCGGCGGAGATATCCCGTTTCGGTCGGACCCTACCCGGCGGCAGGCTGGAAGGCATCCGTCTCGAAGTCGAGGGTGGCGAAGTAGTCCGCCACAGTTTCGGCCCGGCGGATCAGTTCGACGCTGCCGTCGGTGCGCAGCAGCAGTTCCTTCGGGCGCAGCCGGCCGTTGTACTGAAAGCCCATGGCATGCCCGTGGGCGCCGGTGTCGTGGATGACGAGCAGATCCCCCTCGTCGATTTTCGGCAGTTCGCGCTGCACGGCGAATTTGTCGTTGTTCTCGCACAGCGAACCGACTACGTCGTAGGTCTCCGTTATCGCCGCCTGCTCCTTGCCGACCACGTCGATGTGGTGGTAGGCCCCGTAGAGGGCCGGGCGCATCAGGGCGGACATGCAGGCGTCGAGGCCGATGTAGTTGCGATAGATGTTCTTGTGGTTGATGGCGGTGGCCACCAGCGCCCCGTGCGGGCCGGTCATGAAGCGGCCGCTCTCCATGTACATCTTCGGGCAATAGCCGTGCTTGTCCCGGAAGGCGGCAAAGAGTCCGGTGATCTCCCTGGCCATGGCGGCGATGTCGAGAGGGGTGTCCCCGGGCTCGTAGGGGATGCCGAAGCCTCCGCCGATGTTGACGAACTCGAAGCGGATGCCCAGCTCGGCTTCCACCAGTTCGGCAACGGAAAGCACCATGCGTGCCGTTTCCACCATATAGGTGTAATCGCGTTCGTTGGAGGCGACCATGGTGTGCAGGCCGAAGCGCTTCGCGCCCCGTTCCTGGGCACGGCGGTAGGCTTTCACCACCTGCTCGTGGGTGACGCCGTATTTGGCCTCGACCGGGTTGCCGATGATGATGTTGCCGGTGCGCCGCGGTCCCGGATTGTAGCGGAAGCAGACCAGCTCCGGAAAGTTCGGTACCTTGTCGATAAGGCTGATGTCGTCGAGGTTCAGGATGCAGCCGCCATCCTGTTCGGCGAAGCGGAACTCCTCCTGGCTGGTGTTGTTGGAGGTGAATATGATCTCGCCGTCGCGGGCGCCGACCTGCCGGCTGAGGATCAGCTCGGGGATCGAGCTGCAGTCGAAGCCGAAGCCGAGGTCCTTCATGATCTGCAGGATGCGGGGGTTGGGCAGGGCTTTGACGGCGAAGAATTCCTGGAAACCGTCGATGCCGGAGAAGGCCTTTTTCAGCGCTTCGCCGGTTTCGCGAATGCCGGCTTCGTCGTAGATGTGAAAGGGGGTGCCGTAATGGGCGGCGATCTCCTTGGCCACCGGAAAGAGGCGCTCCTTGAAGGCTGCAGACATGGGCATGAAAAAATCTCCTGTAGTTGATGGATTGCGAGTTGCAAATGGGGGTAAAAGATTTTGTTTCAGCGAGTTAAGCGATTTTCCAGGTTGATCCGTCGGGTCTCTTTGCTGGTCGACAGGACCACGTGGGTGCGGGTGCTCCGGACCCCTCGGATCGCCATGAATTCGTCCCGCAGGACACGTCCCAGGGTCTCGGTGTCGGCCACCCGGAGCTTGACCAGGTAGCCGTCTTCTCCCGCAATCTGGTGAACTTCCTGAACCCCGGTGATCGCTCCCAGGTCCCCCGCCAGGCTGCCGTTGCCGGCCCGGTCGGCCTGGACGAAGACGAAAGCCGCCAGGCCCTGGGCAAAGGATCGGGGATTGAGACGAACCTCATAGCCTTCGATGATGCCCCGATCCTCCAGTTTGCGGATGCGCTCCAGCACCGCCGAGGGGGCCATAGCCACCTGGCGGGCCACTTCAGCGTTGGGGATTCGGGCTTTTTGCTGAAGGATGTTCAGGATTTTGAGGTCGATATCGTCTATTGTTCTGAGCAAGTCCATATATTTCGAATTTTATTCAAAAATAGCTCATTCTGTCAAGGGGCCTTCTCCAACCCCCGGCCATTATTTCCACGCGAACGCACGATTCCTCTCCCCAAAAAAAAGACCGGGCGTCTTGACCCGGTCTTTGGCGAAAACGTGTGGTGGGACTACGTTTTCTCTTCATCCTCCGGCGTTATCACCGGCTGTTTCTGCAGCCGCTTGTAGTAGAAATTCTGGCCGTAGAGGGCGGCGGCCGGATTGTGCCCCGTCACCCGGTCCTTGCAGACCAGAGTGGTGACCGGAGCCTCGGAATATTTGGCGAAGAGCATGTCATGGCCGACACACAGTCCGACGATGACGTTCATGTCGGTTCGGGCTTTGTTCAACAGCATCGCCTGGGCGATGGGGTTGCAGGCCGGCTCGAAACTGCCGGGGCGAACCTTGTATTTTTCTTCGATGCCCAGTTCCAGTTTGTCGATGCTGCCCGCTTTGCAGCAGACTGAAAAAGGTTCAAGGCCCTGGGCCTGGAGGATGGCCGCCAAACTGTTCGCTTCGTGCAGAAGACCGATGCAGGTGCCGATGCCGATCTTTTCCCAGCCCATCATTTTTGCCAGGGCGACGGTGTCCTCGACCCGGGTCCAGCGGGCGTTGACGGCGTCGCTTCCCGCAACCGGCTGGTAGCAGAGCCCCTCGACCATCGCTGCCGTCCGGGCGAGTTTAGCGTCCCCATCCTCGCCCCGGTATTTTTGAAAGGAGTTCGCAATGACGTCGCTATGCGGCTCCGAAGGACAATACCCCGGCATGGCCGGTCGGCCGTCCGGGTCACTCCAGCAGTTCGTTTTGCCGCTCTGCTGCCAGAGGGCGCTGCACTGGGCACAAGAGAGGGTCACTTTCTCGCCGGCACTCATCATGTTCCTCCTTCCGGGTAGAATTGGCTGCCGGCTCAATATAACAAGGTTCTAAAGATAAGTCCAGGGACCAATCTCCCATCGCAGCCCTCTCCGGCGGCACGAAACCCGGCCGGGTGACGTCGTGTCTCAGCTTTTCCGGCTTGTCCGGGCAAAGAAGGGGGCAAATACCTGAACCGTTTTCTGGCTACCGCACTGGGGGCACACAATCGGTCCCCTGCCATGTTCGGCCATGTGCTGGACCACACTGAATGCATGTTGACAATTTTCGCAGCGATAGACATAGGTCGGCATGGGAATTCTCCATTGGGTTTTTCGTAGGAACAGTTTAATCGGTCAGGCGGATCCGGCAATCGAAGAAAATTGAAGGCCGCCGGGAGACGCGGATCTCTTGAGATCGGATGTTCAACAGGGTCTCTCGTCCGTGGCCTTTTTCTTGCATTTCATCTGGGACTGTTCGAGGGTTTCATTAATGGCACTGCGCTCACCTCGACGCCGAACAACTTTTACAGTTGACAGGAGCTTTGCGATGGGAAAAACTAGCAATTAGACCTCCTTAGGAGGTTTTGGCTTAACTTTTCAGTCTACCATGACTTGAGGCGGACGCAGGGATGTGTTTTGCCAATGGATGTTTTTCTTCGGTTTGATGGTGCGTTTTCATGGGATGGGCCCTGAGGGTCTGAATGTTCGGTGGGATCGGGTGCTGGCGATGCCAGGTTTCGAAAGCCTTTTCCTGCCGCCAAGAGGGTAACTTCAATAGAAAGAAAAAAGGGAGGTACGAATGGACTGGTTAAATGCCTTGGACAGCTTCATGTGGGGCAAGTACATGATGGTTGCCCTGTTTGTCACCGGCATCGTCCTGACCATCAGGCTCCGGGGGGTGCAGTTCCGAAAACTGGGATATGCCCTGAAGCTGGCCTTTACCGGGGCCTCCTTCAAATCCAAGGCGGAAGGCGAAGGGGACATCACCCCGTTTCAGGCGCTGATGACCACCCTGGCCTCCACCGTGGGCAACGGCAATATCGCCGGCGTGGCCACGGCCATCGCCCTGGGCGGGCCGGGCGCGCCGCTGTGGATGTGGATCACCGCCCTGTTCGGCATGGCCACCCGGGGCACCGAGGCGATGCTCGGCGTCAAATACCGGCACAAGGCCGATGACGGCACCATGATCGGCGGCGCCTTTTATTATCTGGAGGACGGTGCTTCCGAGTACATCGGCAAGGGGCTCGGCAAGGTTCTGGCCATTGCCTTTGCCTCTCGCCGGCATGATCGCCGCCTTCGGCATCGGCAGCATGGTGCAGTCCAACAGCGTGGCGCTGTCGGTGACCACCCTTTTCCACATCAAGACGTCACACACCGCGAACATGATGATCGGGGTCGTTCTGGCGGTTCTGACGGCCGTCGTCATCCTGGGCGGGGTCAAGCGGCTCGGCGCGGTGGCCGAATGGTTCGTGCCCTTCATGGCCGATCATTTATATCGGCGGCGGGTTGCTCGTGATTCTGCTGCAAGATCGAGCGCCCTTCCCCAGGCGGTCGCCCTGATTTTCCACAGCGCCTTTTCCGGCCAGGCGGCGGCCGGCGGCTTTGCCGGGGCCGCAGTTGCCAAGGGGATCCAGTTCGGCGTGGCCCGCGGCATCTTCTCCAACGAGGCGGGGCTCGGCACCGGGTCGCTGGCCCACTCGGCCGCCAAAACCGCCGATCCGGCCCGCCAGGGGCTGATCGGCATGACCGGAACCTTCATCGATACCATCGTCACCTGCTCGATCACCGCCCTGGCGATCGTGATGACCGGCGCCTGGCAGATGACCGACCCGGCCACCGGCCACGCCTTTACCTCCACCGCCCTGACCATCACCGCTTTCAGCAGCGTGCTCGGCATCGTCGGCGGTTATATCGTCACCATCGGTTCGGCCCTGTTCGGCTACTCCACCATTCTCGGCTGGTCCTATTACGGTGAGCAGTGCACCGAATATCTGTTCGGCTCCGCGACCAACATTCCCTACCGGGTGCTGTTCGTCATCGCCACCTTCATCGGCGCCGTGGCCAAGCTCTCCTTCGTCTGGACCCTGTCCGACGTGCTGAACGGCTTTATGGCGATTCCCAACCTGATCGGTCTGCTCGTCCTGAGCGGCGTGGCGGCCAGGACCATGAACGAATATCTGAGCAACCTTTCGGTGCGAAAAGGCCTGAGTCATTTAAGGCGGCCGGGGCAACTTCTGGCCGATGATGCCAAAACAGAAAGGGGCCATCCCGGCTGGGATGGCCCCTTTCTTTTAATAATTATCGGCAGCGCTGTTACTTGTGGAAACCGAGGCGGGTGGAGAGATCTTCCGAGGCCTGCAGCACCAGGGGAATCAATTCGGTCTCAATCCGCTCGTCGGAGAAGCGCATGGACGGCCCCGAGATACTCACCGCGCCGACGATGCGCCGGGTGTAATCGCGGATCGGAGCGGCGACGCAGCGGACCCCGGGATCGAGCTCCTCGTTGTCGATGGCGTATCCCTGCTCCGCGACCTTCTGAAGTTCCTGTTTGAGAGCGTCCCGCTCGGTGATGGTATGAGAGGTGTACGCCTGCAACTGGCGATCCGGAAAGACGGCGTCGACCTCCTCTTCAGGCATGAAGGCCAGGTGAACCTTGCCGGCGGCGGTACAGTGGGCCGGGAGTCGGGAGCCGACCCGGGAGACCACGCGCACCGTCAGATCGGTCTCCACCACGTCGAGATAGACGATAAAGCCCTCTTTGAAGATGGCCACATAGGAGGTTTCGTTGCACTCCTTCACCAGCCGGTCCAGAATCGGTTTAGCCTGTCGCAGAAGGCCCATCTGCTTGATGAAGGTTTGCCCCAATTCCAGGGATTTGAGGCCCAGCCGGTAGTTCTCCGTGGCTCTGTTCTGTTCGATATACCCGCGGGATTCCAGGGTGGCAAGCAGGCGAAAGACATTGTTTTTATGTAATTTCAGTCGCTTGCTCAGCTCGGTGACCCCCAGCTCGTCCACTTCTCCGTGAAATTGTTCGAGCAGGTCGAGGGCATGCGAAACGGCCTGGATGATATATTCGGATTTATCTTTCTTGCCCATGATGATTTTCCCTCTTTATTATTGATTTCAGACCAAATTCTGGCCCATCTTAAAAGTTTTGCTCCCCATGTCAAGCCTTTTGGGTCTGTCGGCGGGCGCTACCGGCGAGTTCGAGCCAGCCGGAAAGAATACTTACGTCCCGGCCAAAAGAGAACTTATCAGGTAAGTCAGTAAGAATATAAAATACTGTTCTATAAAAGTCAAGGACAACGAAAAATTTCCAGCGAAAGGTTATTTCGCTGAATAGTTCCGGTTATATGACCATTTTACTCACATTCGTGCCCAAGCCATGCACCGCTGGGATGACCGAGAATTCTCCACGGCGGCTTCGGGGGAAAGGTCCTGCGAAGCACTGAACCTTGCCTGCGCAAGGGGCGGGCATCAACCTTCGCCCTCCCGCGTCGGCAGATATTTCTGGGCAGCAAGATCTATACCAGAAACACTTTTTCATTGCAAAGAGGGTGCGAGCCTCTTCGAAAAAAGGTTGCGATAGGTCGGAAGGAGAAAATTTATCGACGGCGATCAGACAGATTCAGCAATCCGATTTCATGACTTCGCGCAGGACGCTGGTGGCATAGCTCCCCCGCGGCAGTGAGAAGGTGAGAACCAAATCACCCCCCTCCCGGCGCACGTCACCCCCTTGCAGCGGGACGCGAAGGGGCCGTCGCTCTCCCGCCATGGCAAGGCCCTTTTCCATCTGGAAATCCTCCGGCTTCACCCCTTCTTTAGCGATCAGGCTTTCTTCCAGAATGCCGGCCGCACCTCCGGCCAGGAGCACCTTGCAGCCGAAAAGAGGGCCGGAGGGGCTGATCTCGAACCGGTCGGCCCGGGGCTGCTCGGCTGCGGGATTTTCCACTGCGAAACAGGCGCCGTTGGCATGTTTGAAGGCCAGGTCGCCGGCCCACAGGGTCCCCAGAGACTCCAGGCGCATGGCGACCAGGTGGTCGAAGAGGTGCGACTGGTAGGCCGAAAGATAAAGGCGCAGCAGGTTGCGCGGCAGACCCAGGAGCGCCCGACGGGCGGAGTGCCCGGCCGCCAGCGCCGCCACCAGGGCCCGCTCGTGCCGCAGGTGTCCGGGAAGGATCTCCAGGGCTTCGCGCAGGTGCCCGGCGGCGAAACGCTCGGCGCCGTCGGCGCCAGCGCTCGTTGTCGATCCGTTCGGGCTCGCCCACCAAGAGACGGGCGGCCTCGTCGAACTTCCGGCGCAGGAGCGCCCGGCCGATGCGGTGAGAATTGCCCAGGGCGCCGTAGCGCTGTTCGCCGAAGCGGTTGGGAACGCCGCTATCGGTTAACACGTGGAGGATGTGCCGACTGGTCTCCAGCGCCTCCTCGCCGACCTGGCGCACGCGGATGACGAAGCGGTTGCCGGCCAGATGTCCGAGTCGCAGTTTGTGCTTATGGCGGCGGGCCGAGAGGATCCGGATACCCTCCAGTTCCAGTCCAAGGGCCTGTTCCGGCGGGATAAGGGGGAGGGAGACGAGCTGGCGGGTGGTCGCCCGCGCATCCTTCAGGCCGGCGTATCCCATTTCCCGCTCCCCGACCCCCAGGGCCCGCGAGAGGCGCCGCAAAAGATCGAAGGTGGTGATGCCTGTCTTTTCGACCTCCAGAAAGAGGTGGTCCCCACTGCCGCAGGGAGGGTAAAGGGGAATTTCCTCGACGCGAAAATCCTCGGGGCACTCCTTGATTTTCCCGCCGATGCCCGGAAGCCGGGCCGTCAGGTAGTCAGCCATTTCCCACCTGGCTCAAAGGGGTCCGGAACCCCGCCTGGAAGTCGGGCAGAAGGGAGTCGTCGGCCTGGAAATCCGCCTGTTTACGATAGTGGAGAAAATGAATCGGCAGGCCCTGGTCGAGAAACCGGCGCATGTATTTGGAGCGGGGATAGTCGGGCAGGTCGAGGACGAAGGGAGCGCCCAGGCAGTTGCAGTAGCCGGGCTGGCGCGGGAAGAGTTCCGCCACCGCTTCTGCGTAGTCGGTAAAGTCGGTGGTGAAATAGAACGATCCCTCCGGCCGCAGATAAAAGAGGGCCATGCGCAGAAACTCCCCATTGACCAGGCGGCGATTGCGATGGCGTTTTTTGGGCCAGGGGTCGGGACAGTTGACATAGATGGCCGAAAGGCTCTCGCGGCGCAGATAGCGGTTCATCAGGTAGCGGGCTTCCATGCGCAGGACCCGGACGTTGTCCAAGCCGGCGGCGTCGACCTTTTTGCAGGTCTTGAAGCATCCCTTGTTGTAGATATCGATCGCCAGGAAATTCGTCTCCGGCTGTCGGCGGGCCATTTCGACGACGAAGTCGCCGATGCCGCATCCGACTTCCAGCGCCAGGGCCCGGCGGCGGTCGAAAAAACGCTCGGGGCCGCTGCCGGGGGAAAGCCGCTCTTCGGGGATAAAGGAGGGGGAGGTTATTTCGATCATCCGTTGGGTCATGGCGAGCCTGAACGATTGGGATTGATGTTACCGAACGCGCCGCAAGATACCACAGCGGCCCGCGGATTTCAATTTGCCCTGAGGATAGCTTATTTGAGCGATGCCAGGTAGTCGACCAGGGCTTTCAGATCGGCTGCGGGCAGGTGGGCGTAGGAGGGCATCATGGAGGGGCCCTTTTTCCCGGCCCGAGGATGGACCAGCGCCCGCCGGATCTGTTGCCGGCTCAGGCGGCTGCCCACGCCGTCGAGCTTCGGACCGAGGGTGCCGCCGGAGCCCTTGAGGCGGTGGCATCCCTTGCACCCGGCCGAATTGACCAACACTCGCCCCCGTTCCTTTGGGCCAGTAGCCATCGCGGGGCCGGCCAGAAGGACGAAAAGCGCCATCGCCGAAAATATGTGGACCATCCTCATTACGGACATGCTTCGCCCCCTTGAAAAAGATTCGGTTATCCTCCGGATGCCGTTCTTCGCAAAATGATCCTATCGTATCCGGCTGATTTTCCCAACTTAGATTTCTTCCGGGGTGAAAAAAAGTGTAGTATGATAGCCGTCTCGCACCTCTTTTTCCGTTGGGAAGACTACCTGAAGGAGATCCTGCTATGCTGATCGTCATGCATCACAGTGCCACGGACGCAGAAATCCGCGCCGTTCAGAAAGCCGTCGAGGCAATGGGGCTGCAGGCCGAGCCGATACCCGGGCGCGAACGGACTGCCATCGGGGTGCTGGGGAACCGGGGATATGTGGACGATACCACCATTCGCGAGCTGTCCGGTGTGCGGGAGGTGATCCACGTCAGTAAGCCGTACAAGCTGGTGTCCCGGGATTTCCATCCGGTTTCAACGGTGGTCGAGGCCGGCGGCGTTGCGGTGGGCGACGGTCATCCGCCCGTCATCATCGCCGGCCCCTGTTCGATCGAGAACGAGGCGCAGATGGTCGCCGCCGCCCGCCTGGTCAAGGCGGCCGGGGCTCAAATCCTGCGGGGCGGCGCCTTCAAGCCCCGTACCGGCCCCCATTCCTTCCAGGGGCTCGGCGTCGAGGGGCTGAAGATTCTGCGGCTGGCAGGAGTCGAAGCGGAGCTGCCGGTCATTACCGAAGTGATGCGGATCGAGCAGTTGGAGGCGGTCTGCCGCTACGCCGATATCCTGCAGATCGGGGCCCGCAACATGCAGAACTTCGACCTGCTCAAAGAGGTCGGCAAGCTCGACCGGCCGGTGCTGCTGAAGCGGGGGATGAGCGCCACCCTCGAAGAGTTTCTGGCCGCCGCCGAGTACATCGTCGCCGAGGGCAACGGCCGCGTGATCCTGTGTGAGCGCGGCATTCGCACCTTCGAGCGGGCGACGCGCAACACCCTCGACCTGTCGGTCGTCCCCCTGATCCGGGAGATGAGTCATCTGCCGATCATCGTCGATCCGAGCCACGCCACCGGCAAACGGAACCTCGTGCCGATCATGGGCAAGGCGGCGCTGGTGGCCGGCGCCCACGGGCTCATGGTGGAGGTCCACCCCGAGCCGGAAAAAGCCCTCTGCGACGGCGCCCAGAGCCTGACCGGTCCCGGATTCGAAACGTTTATGAAGGAGGTGCGGGCGCTGGAGAAATTTCTGGGGTATTTAGGGGCGAGGCCGAAGGCCGCTGGTCGCAGGTCTTCCCCATAAAGCCGAAAAAGGGTGATCTCCGGCCGGCAGAACAGGCGGACGGGGATCTGGACGGTGCCGATGCCGCGGGTGACGTAGAGCGGGGTGTCAGACCGGCCGACCCGGTAGAGCCCGGCGATGAAGCGGCCGCTGTGCGCCGGCAGATAGAAGGGGGGAAGGAAGGGGAGCCGGATCTGCCCGCCGTGGGTGTGCCCGGAGAGGATGAGATCGACCTGATCGCCCAAAAAGTCGTGGTCGAAAGCCGGTGCGTGGGAGAGGAGCAGGTTGAGCCGGTTGGGGTCGACCTTTCCCTGGAGGCGTTCCAGATTGGCGGCGGCCGAAGGGTAGTCGAGGCCCAGCAGCGAGATCGGAACCCCCTGCCACTCCAGGTCGTGGCGCTGATCGATGAGCAGCGTCCCCTCCCAGGGGGCGAGCTGGCGACGCAGGCGCTCTCCGGCAAGCCGCACCTTGTGTTCCCAGTTTCCCTGGATGGCAAAAGCTCCCAGCGGGGCGCGCAGCAGCCCCAGGAATTTCAGCACCCCCGCCACGTCCCGGTGATAGTCGAAAAAATCGCCGGTGAGCAGGACGATATCCGGTTTCTGGGTGTTGGTGAGGCGGGCCACTTCCTCGTGGTAGTCGCTGAAGGATCGAATATGCAGATCCGAGAGGTGGGCCACGCGCAGCTCCCGGCCGGCCGGCAGTTTCGGCAGGGCGAGGGAGACGTGCTTCACCTCAAGGTCCCGGGGTTCGACGTACAGACCGTCTCCCAGCACCAGGGTGTTGGCGATCCCCAGGGCGAGCCAGAGAAACGTTCGTCGGGAAAATCCTTTATGTTTTATTCGGGAAACCCAATGGGTCATTGCACAACTGGCCTAAGAGAGAAACAGTGCCGGTCTTTTCTTTACGCCAGCCATTATAACACCGAATCCTCCCAGGCCAACCGACCCTTGCCAGTGACGAGGGGATAAGGTATCTTTTTAATAAAAGATTTCGTTCCGCCCGTTTTCGGTACGAAAAATTCCCATCCGTGTTGCTTGATCGCCCGAAAGTATTTTTTCCGTGTGAAAGGGGTTTGTCTATGTCCGGCACTGTCGAACTTTGTCCCGATGTCTACTGGTTGGGGGCCAAGCATCCCGGCCTCAAGGTGTTTGATGAACTGTTTCCCACTCGGCACGGGACAACCTACAATGCGTATCTGGTCCGCGGAACCGAAAAGACCGCCCTGATCGATACGGTGAAGGCCCCCTTCGCCGATCAGTACCTGGAAAAGCTGCAAAGCCTGACCTCGCTCGATAAGATCGATATAGTGGTGGTGAACCACACCGAGCCCGACCATTCCGGCGCCCTTGAGAAACTGCTGAAGCTCAATCCGCAGATTACCGTCTACTGTACTCGGCCGGGCGAAAACTTTCTTCGGCAGCTGTTCGATGTCCCGATGCAGAGCCATGTGGTCGCTGATGGGGAAGAGGTCGATCTGGGCGGGAAAACCCTGCGCTTTCTGCTGGCGCCCTACCTGCACTGGCCCGACACCATGTTTACCTATCTGCCCGAGGATCAGCTCCTCTTTTCCTGCGACGCCTTTGGGGCTCATTTTTGCGCCGAGGGGCTGTTTGACGATGAAGTTCCCGACTTCTCCTTCGAATACCGCTATTACTTCGACACCATCATGCGCCCGTTCAAGGACAAGATCCGCGAGGCGGTGGCCAAGGTGGAAGGGCTCGACCTGAAGATGGTCTGCCCCTCCCACGGCCCCTTGCGGCGCCGCGATCCCGAGGGCGCTATTGCCGGCTACCGCCAGATGGCGGCGGCGCCTCCTCCCTCGGCGAGCAAGCGGGCCCTGGTGCTGACCATTTCGCCCCACGGTAACACCCGCGCCATGGCGGCGGCGGTGCGCCAGGGGCTCGAAAGCAGGGGCGTGGCGGTGGTGGAAAAGTCCGTGACGGAGACCGCCGAGGCCGAACTGCGCGACGAACTGGAGAGGGCCGACGCTCTGCTGGTCGGAACGCCCACCGTCAACCGGGACGCGCCCCCGCCGGTATGGAAAGCCCTCTCCCTCGTCTCCACCATCACCCCGAAGGGGAAGGCGGGAGCGGCCTTCGGCTCCTACGGCTGGAGCGGAGAGGCCGTCAAAATGGTGGAGGAGCGGCTCAAGGGGCTGAAGTACCAGCTGATGGCTCCCGGCCTCTGTTTTCGTTTCAAGCCCACTCTGGCCGATATCAAGGCCTGCCGGGATTTCGGCGAGGAGGTGGCCCGCGGCCTCTTGGGCGAGAGGCAGGAGCAAGGGGGCTGAGGGGATATTCCGACAGCTTCTTCCCGCTTTCGCAGAGGCAGGGAAAAACCGAAAGCCGGTCGTTCGCGACCGGCTTTCTTTTGACCTTGCGACCTCCCCGGTGCTAAGCTCTTTTTCGCCACTGGAGTCAGGCAGATGCTTCCCTGGCCCCCTTCCCGCTTCCGTTCCCCGAACCCCGCCGCCTGCGGTGGGCGGATCGTGATGAGAATGAAATTTTTTTGCAGGAGCGTCCGGTGAGTACCTCCGCCCTGGTCGCCACAGTCGCTGTGGCCGCCCCCCTCGACAAGCCCCTTTCCTATCTCGTCCCCGAGACCCTGCGGGAGCAGGCCCGGATCGGGATGCGTTTGCGGGTGCCCCTGGGACGGCGCAGTGCGATCGGCTATGTGCTGGCCCTCGCGCCGGGCCATTCCGCGGGACTCAAGCCGATCGCGGCCGTTTTCGACGAGCCCCCCCTTTTTCCGCCGGAGCTGGTTCCCTTTTTCCTCAGGGCAGCCGATTATTACCGGTATCCCCTGGGGGAGGTGATCCGGACCGCTCTTCCGGCCGGCCTCTCAGGCGCGAACGGGCGGCTGACCATCCTCCGCGAGCGGATTTTTTCCGCCACAGAGCGCTCCGATCTTCCCTCCGGCGCCCGGCAGCGGGAAATCGTGGCCTGGATCCGCGAGCGCGGGGTCACCCGGCTGACCGAACTGCGCGAGCGTTTCGACAGCCCCCATGCCCCGCTCAAGCGCCTGGTGGAGCAGGGATATCTGGCTGAGAGTGATGAAGAGCGGCGGCGCGACCCCTTCCTCTCCCAGGCGGTGGCCCCCGACCGGGGGGTAATCCCCACCGCCGAGCAGGAGCAGGCGCTTGCGGCCCTCGAGCCGGTTCTGCAGCAGGGCGGCTTCGCCCCCTTTCTGCTGCACGGCGTCACCGGCAGCGGCAAGACCGAAGTCTATCTGCAGGCCATCGCCCGCGTTCTCGAGGGAGGGCGACGGGCGCTGGTGCTCGTCCCCGAGATTGCGCTCACCCCCCAGCTGGTGGGGCGCTTCCGCTCCCGGTTCCAGACCACGGGAGGCGCCGGGATCGCCGTTTTGCATTCGGGCCTTTCCGATGGAGAGCGCTACGATGCCTGGCGGGCCATCGTCCGCGGCGAGGTCCGCATCGTCATCGGCGCCCGCTCGGCGGTGTTCGCGCCCCTCTCCGAGCTCGGCATCGTCGTCGTCGATGAGGAGCATGAGGGAAGTTACAAGCAGGGCGAGGGCTTCCGCTACCACGGCCGCGACCTGGCGCTGCTGAGGGGCCAGATGGCCGGGGCGGTGGTCCTGCTGGGAAGCGCGACCCCCGCGCTGACTACCTTTCACCGGGCCGGAGACGGGCAAAACCGGTTATCTCTCCCTGGCCGAGCGGGTCGCCTCCCGCGCGCTGCCGCAGGTCGATCTGATCGACCTGCGGGAGACCCCGCCCGAAGGGACCCTTTCCCCGGCCCTGCGGGAGGCTCTGGAGCAGGTTCTGGCGCGGGGCGAGCAGGCCCTGCTGCTGCTCAATCGCCGCGGCTTCGCGCCCTTTCTGCTCTGTGCCGATTGCGGCGAGACCTTTCGTTGCCCCAACTGCGAGATCACCCTGACCTACCACCAGGGGGCGCGGCAGCTGCGTTGCCACTATTGCGACTATACGCTGGCGCCGCCGGAACTCTGCCCACACTGCGCCGGAGCGGAGATTCACCCGGAAGGTGCCGGCACCGAACGGCTCGAGGAGGAGCTCGTCGGCCTTTTTCCCGCGGCGCGCATCGCCCGCATGGATCGGGACACCACCACCCGCAAAGGGGCCCATCAGCGCCTGGTGGAGAGGGTGATGGGAGGCGAGGTCGACATTCTGCTCGGCACCCAGATGGTTGCCAAGGGGCACGACTTCCCCGGTGTGACCCTGGTCGGGGTGATCAATGCCGACTCCACCCTCAATTTTCCCGATTTTCGCAGCGCCGAGCGCACCTTCGCCCTGCTGTCGCAGGTGGCGGGCCGCGCCGGGCGGGGCGAGAAACCGGGCCGGGTGCTGATTCAGACCTATGCTCCCGACCATTACGCCCTGATCTGCGCCGCCGCCCACGATTACCGCCGATTCTACGACCAGGAACTGGCCGGCCGCCGCGAGCTCGGCTACCCCCCCTTCGGCTTTCTGGTCAACCTGGTGCTGTCGGGAAACGAGGCCGAGAAGGTCGCCCGGGCGGCGGCCCGCCTCGGGGATGCGCTGGCCGAGGCCGCCGGCGATGTCGAGGTCCTCGGCCCCGCGCCCTGTCCCCTGGCGCGTCTGCGGGGCAAAAGTCGTCACCAGATCCTGCTCAAGGCCGCCTCCCGCACGCCCTTGCGCCGCCTCCTGGGAGAGCTCGCCGCCTGGCGAAAACCGGTCCCGGCCGGCGTGGCGCTGTCGGTGGATGTCGATCCGGTGGATATGCTGTAAAGTGAAAAACCTATAAAGTCTTCCGTTTCGATACTTTCCTCGGAGGGGGAGAGGGAGTTTGGCAGAGAAATTGCTTATTAACTGCGGATGATGTTTATTTTCCCGCGAGGTTGACGCATGTCTCTTGAACTTCATTCCGTAATCAATGCCGTGGGCGATCTGCCGCCCATGCCGGTTGTCGCCGTCAAAGTCGTCCAAATGCTTCAGGACCCGAAGACCAACGCCGCGGATCTGGCCGAGGCCATATCCCGGGACCAGGCGGTGTCGGCGCGGGTGTTGAAAATCGCCAACTCGTCCTTTTACAGCCTCAAGCGCCAGGTAAAAACCCTGGAACACGCCATCGCCATTCTCGGGGAGAAGACCCTCAAGAGCCTGGTTCTCGCGGCCAGTCTCAAGGGCTTGAACAAGTCTTTCGGTTTGATGGAGAAAATGTTGTGGGAAGATTCGATCGGGTGCGCGACCGGGGCGCGGTTGATCGCCGGATATGTCCAGTCGACGGATCCGGAGGAGGCGTTTCTGGCGGGGCTGTTTCGCCACATCGGGCGGATGGTGATGAACAACCTCGACCCGGACCGTTACCGGCAGGTGGTGGAAGAGGCCTATAACGACGGCGGCCGGATCGACGAAGCGGAGCGCCGCCACTTCCCTTTTTCCCACGCGGTGATCGGGGCCGCCGTTTTGGAGAAGTGGAACTTTTCCGAAGCCCTCAGCCGCTCGGTCAGGCACCATGAGGATCTGGCGATCTCCGCCGAAGAGGAGCCGCAGCTCTACCGGCTGACTGCGGTGGTGAATCTGGCTGACCATTTCTGCCGCTTTCTCGGCATCGGTCAGCGCTCCCCCAGCGAAGATCTGGATGTGGCGCAATGCCCGGGAGCCAGGGCCCTCGGCGTCGAGCCCGAGCGGGCCAGGCTCTTTCTGGACGAATTCAGAGCCGCCTTCGAAAAGGACCGCGAGGTCTTTCTCGCCTAGCGCTCTCCCGCTGACCGCTCGGTTCCGCCTGCCTTGTACCCCAGGCAGGAGTCTTTCTCCCCCCGCACGAAAATGCCCCGGCTTCCCAGTGCCAAAAATTTGACAGATTGGGAGAATGCCAATGCTTTGGCGATGTCACCCGAGCAGGCTCTCGATCTCACTGGCGATTACCTCCATCGACTTCTTCCGGCAATCGACAGTGTGATCGGCCCACTTGCGGTACAGGGGAAGGCGTTTGGCATACAGGTCGGATAAGTTCTCGCCTGGGGCGATGACCAGCCCCCGGCTGTCCATGTCCTTTATCCGATCTTCCAGCGCCGCCAGCGGCAGGTCGAGAAAAACCACCGCTCCCCCCTTCTTGAGAGCGTTCATCCCCATTTCGCTGTAGACCGCCGAGCCGCCGGTGGCGATGACCGTGCCGCCGACGTCGAGATTGCGCAGGATGCGCTCCTCGATGCGGCCGAACTCTTCAATTCCCCTCTCGTTAATAATCTCCTGCAGGGAGGCATTCTCGCTGGCCTGAAGGAGAACGTCGGTATCCAGGAAATCGAGCCGCAGGCGCTTGGCGAGCACCACCCCGACGGTGCTTTTACCGGCCCCCGGCATGCCGATGAGGACAACGTTGGCTTTGTTCCTGTCGAAATATACTGGGGGGAAACTAGTTTTTGTCATCCTGTTCGTCCTGCCGCCGTTTCTCCATTGAGCGCCGATATCGGCATTTGAGTTTTTCGTTCCTGGCGGCCACCTCGGCGTCTCCGGCATACCAGGGCGGGATGTCGTCGTAGTCGGGAACGCCATCGTCGATGAGGTAGCGGGCCCCGGCGTGTTTCGGGTAGCCGGCGGGCACCGCTCCTGCGCAGAGAATGCGCAGAAACCCCTCGCCGTCGTTTTTCAGCGCCCGCTTGGACGGGGGGGCGACCCGGACCATGTCCCCCGCCGCGAGGGGTACCTCCTCGCCGTCCACCAGCAGCCGGCCCGTTCCCGCCAGCACCATGTAGACCTCTTCCTGTTCCCGGTGCGAGTGGGTAAAGGTGTAGCCTTCTCCCGCCGGCAGGTTGATCAGACCCAGGGCCACCGCCGTCAGGCCGAGGAGCCGACGCGGGGAGGTGAGGGGCGGCAGGGCGTCCCAGTCGAAATGCGCTTTGTCGTACATGACAGTCACCGAAAATGGCCGTGGCGGGTAACGCGTGACGCGGAATTCCCCTGATCCACTCCCGTCACGCGTCACGGATCGCCCGTCACGGCTTTTTTACTGAATCTTCAGCACGATCTTGCCGAAGTGCTTGTCCTCTTCCATCATCCGGTGGGCCTCCACGATCTGGTCGATGGGGAAGACCCTTTCGATGATCGGCACCATGGCGCGGTCGGCGAACTTGGGCAGGGCCCGCCGGGTGAATTCGGCCACGATTGCGGCCTTTTCCGCCACCGGCCGGGAGCGCAGCACCGAACCGATGATCTGCTGGCGCTTGACCATCATCAGGGCCAGGTTGAGTTCGGCCTTGATGCCGCTGATGACGCCGATGACGACCAGCCGCCCCGTGTAGCCCAGCGACTTCATGTTGGGTGCCAGGTACTTGGCGCCGACGTGGTCGAGGATCAGGTTGACCCCCTTTTTGTTGGTGAACTCCTTGACGATGTCGGTGAAATCGGGGGTTTCGTGAAAGTTGATCACCAGATCGGCGCCGAGCTCCCGCACCCGGACCATTTTTTCCGGAGTGGGCGGTGACGATCAGCTTGGACGTTGGGCGTCAGGGCCTTGCAGAGCTGAATGCCGGCGGTGTTGACCCCGCCGCCGCCGCCGTGCAGGATGGCGGTCTGGCCGTCCTGAAACTCGCCGATCATGAAGACGTTGAAGAAGGCGGTGATGTACGATTCGCAGACGCAGGCCGCCTCTTCGAAGCTCATCGATTCGGGGATCGGCATCAGGTGGCTGGCATAGGCGACGGCGTATTCGGCGTAGCCGCCGCCGCCGACCAGGGACATGACCCGGTCGCCGACCTTCCAGCCGCTGACACCGGGGCCGAGTTCGGCGATGGTGCCTGCGACTTCCAGGCCGAGGAGTTCCGAGTCTCCCGGCGGCGGGAGGATATTTCCCTTCGCGCTGCACCAGGTCGGGGCGGTTGATGGAGGTCGCCATCGTTTTGATCAGCACCTGGTTTTCCCCGGGCGAGGGTTTTTCGGCCTCGCCCACCTTGAGAACATCCAGACCGCCAAAACCGTCAAGCAGAACCGCTTTCATGTGAATTCCTCCTTTTTCAGGGTGTTGAAAAATCGTTATGTTCAAAGCGAAAAAGAGTATCGGGACGTATTGACCAAAAGGCCATCCATCCCGTCGCCCTATTATTAACAGAAAAATAACCCTTTTTTAAAGTTCGTTCCGAGAAATATCACAAGTTTTTTCGCGGGGCTTGTTTGTTTTGCCGAATTTTGGTTTTTTAGGATTCCCCTTCCAACCACAGAATTCAGTTACGGCCGGAGACGATGTTTCCTTGCTACAAGGCTCGGGAGGTGCCATTCGCACCGAAGAACGCTGAAACCACTGAACCGTCGCAAAAGGAGTGCCCCCCCGGCAGGGGCCGCCCTTTTCTTTGCATACTTTCTTTTGGGCGGGATAAAAAGAAAGTATGGCGGGGTGCGGGGCGCAGCGCCCGCGGTCTCGGGATTGTCGCCGCCAAAACAAATTCAGTATCCAAGGCGAAGAAAATCAATAGCTCAAAGTCGCCGGTCCCGGCCGGCAGCAGGGTGGCTTTCTTTGCTCGTCCAAACAAAGTCACCAAAGAAAAAACGGTCACCTGCGGTGGGCATCCCTGTCGCCAGAGACTTCGACACTTGCCCGCTTCTCAGAGAGTTACACCATCTGTTCTTCGCCGCGAGGAACCAACAGTCTGCCATTTCCCCGAAGCGGTACTCACTTTGTAGCAGGGTAGCCTTTTGCGGCCAGCGGACTGTATGCAACTGCGGACGAGGGGGCATCCTCAGCCGGTAATCAATTGGCGGAAGGCGGGGTAGGGCTGGAAGCCGACCAGACTTCGGCCCTCGTAGAGTAGGGTCGGCACGGCGGTCACCCCGAGGGAGCGGGCCCGGGCCCAGTTGGCGTCGACGGCGGCGGCGAAGCGCTCGTCCTGCAGCGCCGCAAGCGCCGCCTCGCCGGAGAGTCCGGCCTTCTCGGCGATGGCGGCAAGGACTTCGGAGCGGGCGATGTTGCGCCCCTCGGCGAAGTAAGCGCGGTAGGCGGCGGCGTGAAAGGCTTCGCCCCGGCCCTGCTCCTCGGCCCATTTGCCGAGCTCCTGGGCGCGGCGGCTGTTGTAGGTGCGGCTGCGTGTTCCGATCGGCAGGCCCACCTCCGCGGCCACGGCCCGCAGCCGGCCGGCCATGGCCTCCAGATCAAGATCCCGCCCGGCGAAGAGCTCGGCCAGCTCCATCCCCTCCTCCGGGGTCTCCGGATGCAGGGGAAAGACGGTCCAGCGCAGCTCCAGGTCGAACTCGCGGCGCAACTGCTCGGTACGCACGGTACCGAAGTAGCACCAGGGTCAGATGTAATCGAAGAAGATTTCGAGGGTAGCCATATAGATAAGGGTAGCAGAGCGTAGGGGAAGGACAAGGGGGCGGAAAGGGCCTGCACGGCGCCCTTTCCGCCCGGAAGGTCGTTACCGGCGGCGGCCGAAAACCCGCAGCATCAGCAGAAAGAGGTTGACGAAATCGAGGTAGAGGGTCAGCGCGCCGAGGATCGCCACCTTCTGCCGCTCTTCGCCGGCGAGCCCGGCGTGGGCCAGGACCTTGATCTTCTGGGTGTCGTAGGCGGTCAGGCCGACGAAGATGAAGATGCCGAGGTAGGTGGTGATCCAGTAGATCATGGCGCTGTGCAGCCAGATGTTGACCACCGAGGCGAGGATGAAGCCGATCAGCCCCATGAAGAAGAAGCTCCCCCAGGAGGTCAGGTCGCGTTTGGTCGGCGTAGCCGTAGAGGCTCATCGCTCCGAAGGTGCCGGCGGTGACGAAGAAGGCGCTGGCGATGGAGCTGCGGTGTAGAGCGAGGAAGATCGCGCGCGAAGGTGACGCCGGAGAGGGCCGAGTAGAGGAGAAACAGGCTGGTGGCGGCAACGGCGCTCAGGCGGCGGATGGCGGCGGAGAGGGCGATCACCATGCCGAACTCGGCGATGATCAGGCCGAAGAAGACGATCTGGTTGCCGAAGACCAGCTCGCAGCATGGTCGGGCTCGAGGCGGTGAACAGCGCCACCAGGGCGGTCAGGCCGAGCCCGGCGGTCATCCAGTTGTAGACGCTTGGGAAGAAAGCCGGCTCTGGCTGGTGACGGTCGGTTCGGCGGTATAGAAGGTCGGTTGTTCCACGATCGGTCCTCCTTGCTTGCGGATTGTGTTCTTCCCGTTCGCTCCGAGAGCGTCACCGGGGCGAAGGGGATCTTCTGAGGTTTATACGATGCCGAGGGACTTGGATGCCGAGGGACTTGGATGCCGAGGGACTTGGATGCCGAGGGACTTGCCTTCTCTCAGTCTGTGCGCGGGCAGAGACATCCTCCGACCCGGCTGGTAATCTGGTCGAACAGGCCCTTGCGGGCGGCGGGTTCGGTCAGCCGTTTGCCGATCTCGGCAAACCGCTCCTCGGAAATCACCCCGGGAAACAGGTTTTCTCCGGACGGGGCCTTCCCGGTCAGTGCCTCGTCCGTCAATATCTCCCGCACCTGCCGTGGCGACCACTCCCGCTCGTCTCCCCAGGGCCGGATTCCGGAGCCGTTCAGAACCTTGGCGATCGCGGCGATTCCTTCGCCGCCCAGGTAGCGGGAGGTGATCTCTTCGACGGCTGCCCGGCGCGCTTCGATCACGGCGTAGCCGCCGGTCGCCTCGTCCCGGGCAACCCAGGCGGGCGGGGTCGGGCTTTCCCTGCTCATGGGCGTCTCCCTTTTCGGTGTGAGGGTCAGACAATAACTTTTAGATTAAACCTTCACAGGTCTGCATTCAAGGGTTATTTCGGGCGGCGGGCGGTGGCGAGAAGGCCTTCGTTACGGCAGAAACGGCAAAGCCGACCCAGGGGGAGGCGTCCCTGGTGCCGGCTTTGATCCGTCGAACAAAGGAAGGAAAGAAGGATGAAGAAGGTCTCGCCGGCCCGCCTGCCACAACGGGCCTTTGATGGTTCCAACGATACCTCGTCGCGACGAGGTTCGCCACGTGCGATTCCGTAAAAAAGGGGCAAAGAATGGACGGTGAAGATGTGTGCATCTGCACAGGGTGCCGTTTCGGCCGGGGTCCGAAGAGGGGAGGGAGCAGCGGTTCCGGTCGTATCCTTCAGGGCAGCTCCCGGCCAGTGGTCGAGGTGACCAGCTTGCCGTGCTTGACCCCCTTGGTGCCGATCAGCTCGTCGGCCAGGCGCCGCACGTCTTTCGCCCGCCCCTTGACCACCACCACCTCCAGGCAGTTGTGGGCGTCGAGGTGGACGTGCAGGGCCGAGATGATGGCGTCGTGACGGGCGTGCTGCTGCTCGGTGAGCTTGTCGGCAAGATCCCGGGTGTGGTGGTCGTAGACCAGGGTGACCGTGCCGACCGTTTCCTCGTCCCCTCCGGCCCACTGGTTCTCAACCAGGGCGTTACGGATCAGGTCGCGGATCGCCTCGGAGCGATTGACGTAGCCCTTGCCGGTGATCAGCTCGTCGAAGCGCCGCAGCAGCTGGTCGTCGATGGAGATGCCAAAACGGGTCAGATCGGACATGGGAGAATCCGGAAAGGAGCGAGGCGCGAGGCCCGAGGTTCAAGCGGATAAGCTTACAGCTGCGTTTCGTCTCTTTACCACGACCCTGGCGGAGGGTCAAGAATATTGCTGCCTTGGGGCGGTTCGTCCACCGGATGTCCACAGGCTGTCCACCGCCTGTAAACAACATCTAGTGGAAGCTTAAATTTTTTTTGTCAATATCTTGTGTTTTTTGCCTTGACTTGAAGGTCCTCTGTGCTAAATTTCTCCTAATTTTCAATTCCATCGAATCGGGAGGGCAAAGAGGATGCTCGAGTATATCCGCAAGCGGGACGGACGTCTGGTCCCCTTCGAAGAGGCCAAGATCACCGAAGCCATCCAGAAGGCCGTGCGCGCTGTCGGCGGCGCCGACATGGAGAAGGCGGGGGGCATCGCCCGCGAGGTTGCGGTTATCCTCGGCGTCATCTACAAGGACGAGCGGATTCCCACGGTGGAAAACGTTCAGGACCTGGTCGAGAAGATCCTCATCGAAAACGGCCACGCCCGCACCGCCAAGGCCTACATCCTCTACCGCAAGCAGCACGAGTCCCTGCGCCGCACCCAGGAGTTCATGAAGGAATCGATCGAATCGATCGACTCCTACCTCGCCCAGGAGGACTGGCGGGTCAACGAGAACGCCAACATGGGCTACTCGCTGCAGGGGCTCAACAACCACATCGCCGCCAACATCACCAGCAACTACTGGCTCAACAAGATCTATCCCGACTACATCGCCAACGCCCACCGCGAGGGGGATTTTCATATCCACGACCTGGGGATGCTCAGCGTCTACTGCTGCGGCTGGGACCTGAAGGATCTGCTCCTCAAGGGCTTCACCGGCGCCTACGGCAAGATCCAGAGCGGGCCGCCCAAGCACTTCCGCACCGCCCTCGGCCAGGCGGTCAACTTCTTCTACACCCTGCAGGGCGAGGCGGCCGGGGCCCAGGCCTTCGCCAACTTCGACACCCTGCTCGCCCCTTTCATCCGTTTCGACAAACTCGGCTACAAGGAGGTCAAGCAGTCGGTCCAGGAGTTCATCTTCAACATGAACGTCCCCACCCGGGTCGGCTTTCAGACGCCCTTCACCAACATCACCCTCGATATGATTCCGCCAAAGAACATGGCGAACGAGGCGGTCATCATCGGCGGCGAGCTGATGGAGGAGACCTACGGCGATTTCCAGGAGGAGATGGACCTTTTCAACCGGGCCTTCTGCGAGGTGATGATGGAGGGGGATGAATCGGGGCGGATCTTCTCCTTTCCGATCCCCACCTACAACATCACCGCCGGCTTCGACTGGGACAGCCCCCGCTTTCAGCCGATCTGGGAGATGACGGGCAAGTACGGCATTCCCTACTTCTCCAACTTCATCAACTCCGACATGGATCCCGAGGACGCCCGCTCCATGTGCTGCCGGCTGCGCCTCGACAACCGCGAGCTGCGCCGGCGCGGCGGCGGGCTCTTCGGCTCCAACCCGCTCACCGGCTCGATCGGGGTGGTCACCCTCAACCTGCCCCGGGCCGCCTACCAGGCCGCCAGCCAGGAGGACTTCTTCGCCCGCATCGCCGAGCTGATGAAACTCGCCCACGAGTCCCTCGAGATCAAGCGCAAGCAGCTCGAGCGCTTCACCGAGGAGGGGCTCTATCCCTTCAGCCGCTTCTACCTCTCGGGCATCCGCGAGCGCAGCGGCCACTTCTGGGACAACCACTTCTCCACCATCGGCCTGCTCGGCATGAACGAAGCCTGCCGTAATCTGATCGGCATGGGGGTCGACAGCCCGCAGGGGAAGAACCTCGCGGTGCGCGCCCTCAACTTCATGCGCCGGCAGCTCGAAATCTTCCAGGAGGAGACGGGTCACCTCTACAATCTGGAGGCCACCCCAGCCGAGGGAACGAGCTTTCGCCTGGCCAACCGCGACCGCAAAATGTTCCCCGACATCATCACCGCCGGCACCGACGAGCCCTACTACACTAACTCCACCCAGCTGCCCGTGGGCAGCACCGAGGACATCTTCGTCGCCCTGATGCACCAGGACTCCCTGCAGACCCTCTACACCGGCGGCACCGTCTTCCATGGCTTTCTCGGTGAGCGCCTGGAGGACTGGCGCAGCGCCCGGCTGCTGGTCAAGCGCATCGCCGAAAACTTCCATCTGCCCTATTTCACCATCAGCCCCACCTTCACCATCTGCCCGGTGCACGGCTACATCACCGGCGAACATTTTTCCTGCCCGCACCATCAGGCGGCGTAAATTCAGGAATCGGGAATCGGGTCTCGGGAGGCGGGTTTAAACGTGAAACCTGTGGCCTGATGCCTGAAACCCTAGTGTCCCGTTTGGTTAGTCCTTTTAGAGAATTCTGAGGTCTTTTGTTCGCTGGCAAGGCGCGTCGACAAAGGCCTAGCCTTCGCTAAGCCGAGGAGACGGAACGTAGCCAGCGGGCAAAAGGACCAGAATTAATGAATGGAATTAACCAATCGGGACACTAGACTCAAAAGGAGGCTAAAATGGCAACCAAATGCGATGCGAAGACGGAGGTCTATTCCCGGGTGTGCGGTTTCTTCCGGCCGGTCCAGCAGTGGAACAAGGGCAAAAAGGAAGAATTCAAGGACCGCAAGGAGTACATCGTCAGCCAGACCAAGAAAGACAGTTGACCCCATGCGAATCAAGGGATTCCAGGGGACGAGCCTCCTCGATTATCCGGGGAGGATCGCCTCCCTGATCTTCTTCGGGGGGTGCAACCTCACCTGCCCCTTCTGCCACAACCCCGCCCTCGTCCTCCAGCCCGACGACTTCCCCGATTATCCGCCGCCGGCGCTCCTCGAGGATTTGAAAGAGCGCCAGGCATTCATCGATGGGGTGGTCATCTCCGGCGGCGAGCCGACCCTTGAGCGCGATCTTCCCGTCTTTCTGCAGGAGCTGAAGTCGCTCGGCCTGCTGGTCAAGCTCGATACCAACGGGCTGGCGCCGAAGGTTCTCGAGCGCGTCATCGCCGAGGGGCTGGTCGACTACGTCGCACTTGATCTCAAGACCGCGCCCCGGCGCTACGGCGAGCTGCACACCGCCCCGGTGGATGTCGCCGCCCTCTCCCGCAGCGCCGCCCTGGTCGCGCAAAGCGGGGTCGACTACGAATACCGCACCACCTGCGTCCCCGGCTTCGTCGAAGAGGCCGACATCCGCGAGATCGGCGAGCTGATCCAAGGGGCCAGGCGCTGGATGCTGCAGCAGTTCGTGCCCCAGCACGCGCTGGATGAGAGCCTGCACGGGGTTGAGCCCCATCCCGAGGAGACCATTCGCGCCTTCGCCGAGCTGGCGGGAGGGTATGTGGATGAGGTGGGGGTGCGGGGACTCTGAGACGAGGTGCCGGGTTTTTTGGCAAAAACTCGCTTTGCTCAGACATTTGCCCGCCTTTTTCGCAAAACGCCCACCTCGCTCCGGCTGCGTCACAGGGGAATGGAGAGGATTCTCGCTTTGCAGGTGTTCGGAGACTGAACTTGTCGAGAATCAAATATTGTGGCTCTGCAACTTTCCTGATAGTCCTTAGTTCTCCCCAAAACCTATGTTCATCAAGGAGACAAACGTGCCCGAAGACGACGCCAGCAATCTGGAACAGTTCCTCGAAGTCCTGGGTCACCTCGAAGAGCCCATGGGGATGTTCTACACGGACCGCCAGCCCGCCGAGGGGTTTGCCCCGAATCCCGGCCATCTGCCGACCATCGATGAAGAGGTCCGCCGGAAAGTCGATTTCGGCGCCATCGCCGAAAACTTCGCCTGCGTGATCGGCAAGATCTGGCTGGCCCGGAAAAAACGCTCCGTCGCCTATTTCGACCGGGACCGCTTCGGCTGCCTCGGCGGCGCCTACTTCCTGGGCTACATGCCGAAGCCCCTCGAATCCAACATCCACTACGTCTCCACCGGCATCCCCGGCGTGATGGAGGGCGAGCGCTACCTCCCCTCGCCGGACGCCACCCGCCGATTCTACGCAAGCGTCGATCCCCGCCCGGCGCCCAAGCCCTACTGCGTCTTCAAGCCCCTCTCCCTCTTCGCCGCGGACGAGCAGCCGGAGATTGTGATCTTCTTCGGCCGTCCCGAAGTCCTCTCCGGCCTGCACCAGCTGGCGACCTTCGTCACCGAGGACTTTCACGCCGTGCAGTCGCCCTTCGGCTCTGGCTGCGCCAACATCGTCACCTGGCCCCTCAAGTATTTGCGGGAGGGCAAGCTCAAGGCGGTGGTGGGCGCCTGGGACCCCTCCGATCGCCCTTTTTTGAAAACCGACGAGCTGACCTTCACCGTGCCCTTCGCCATGTTCCAGACGATGCTCGAGCGCTGGCGGGACTCTTTTCTCACCGCCCCCGCCTGGGAAAAGGCGCGCAAGAAGATCGCCCTCAGCCGCAAGGCCTGGAAGGAAGAGTGAAGCTTTCTGGTGGGCTGGGTTAAGAGAGTGGGGTAGGACATAAGCCCTCTTTCTTTCAGCCCGCCGGCAAAAAAATACGGACGGCGATTTTTCAGGTATGCTAGGATTAAAAACAAGGAAAATCGCCATGTCCTCTGCCTCGCAGCATATCGTCCGGGCGCAGCTCCGCGACGCTCTCATTTACTGGCTCTACCTGCCGGCGGCCGTCATCGGCGGCGGGTGGGGCACCGACGCCCTCTTGCACCTCCCGCCGCTGCCGGTCCCCCGCGGCCCGCTCCTCGGGGTGGTGGCCGTCTTGCTGATCGCCGGCGTCGGCTTGATCCAGCGCGCCACGGCCGACTTCAAGCGGTTGGGCGACGGGACGCCCAACCCGCAGGCCCCGCCGAAGCGCCTGGTCACCGGGGGGAGCTACGCCCTCTGCCGTCATCCGATGTTTTTCGGCTACGACCTCGCGGCCCTCGGCACCGTGCTCGCCTTTCGCTCCTGGGGCATGCTCCTCATCGCCTATCCCCTGCTGCTCGCCGGCCAGATCCGCTTTCTGAAAAAGGAGGAGGCGCGGCTGCTGCGGCGCTTCGGGATGGAATACGAGGCCTACCGGCAACGCGTGCCCTTCCTGCTGCCCGGCCCCTTTCGTGAAAAGAAACCGTCATGAACCCCCTGTTCGGCTTTCGGCATCTCTACCCCTCAATCAGGGAGCACCGCCGGGTGGAGGAGGAGAACCGGCACCTGCTGCGGCACTTTCTGGACGAGGCCTATATCGCCCCGCCCCCCAGGCGGACCAACCTCCTGAGCTATACCCAGAAGCATTTCTTCTCGATCCTCTTTCTCGCCATCTACCGGGCCGTGGGGGTCGCCCCCGAGCGGCGGCTCTTCTACGGCGTCCTCAACCACGCCATCCGCGGCATCGTGACCGCCACCGACAACCTCCTCGACGACGAATACAAGGAGGTGCTGCCGCTGCGCTTCGCCCCGGAGGCGACCCGATTCAAGAGCGTCATGCACATCCTGCTCTTCGACCGGTTCCTCGCCCGGGTCACCGAGCAGGCGGCAAAGGACGGTCTGATCGGCGAGGAGGAGCGCAGCCGGCTGCAGCAGGGCATCTTCGCCGCCCTGGTGCCGATCGGGGCCGAGGAGGCGAGCGAGGAAGGGGGCGTCCGCACCGTCCTGACCCCGCAGGAGATCGTCGCCGGCATCCACGTGCACAAGGGGGGCGATCTGCTGCGGCTGGCCTTCGTCGCCCCGCGGCTGGTGGAGACTGAGCGCGCGGCGGCCATCGGCCAGGCGGACCTGGGGGTGTTCCGCATCGGCATGGCGCTGCAGGTCATCGACGACCTGACCGATTTCTACGAGGACATCCGCGACCGGCGGCACAACTACCTGGTCTCCGCTGTCGTCCACGAGGGGACCGCCGAGGAGCGGCTGCGCTACGATTCCCTGCAGCCCGGCGCGGGGGAGCGGCCGCCGGTGGCGGAGGCCTATGCCGAAAGCGTCTCGCGGGTGATGGGGCGGGCCGTGGGCGAGGCCCTGGCCGGTTTCGATCTGCTCGCCGAGGCTGGCTTCTGGCTCGACCGCAGAAGGTCCCTGGAGCTGATCCGGTACCTCTTCAAGCTGCGCGGCGTTCCCCAGCTCCTGGCGCTGCTGCCTGCGGAGCTCTCGCGCCTGAGCGATCCCGCCCTCCTGGAACGGTTTGCCTCATGACCCTGATGCCCCTGACCCTGCGGATCGCCCTGCGCAACCTGCGGCGCAACCCGCGGCGCTCCTTCTACACCATCGCCGCCATCGCCTTCGGGCTCCTCTGCCTGCTGGTCTTTCAGTCGCTGAAGGTGGGGCTCCACCGGGAGATGGTCGCCAGCACCATCGGCCTCGATGCCGGCTCCCTGCAGATCCACGCCCGGGGGTACCAGCCCAACCTGGCGGTGCTGAAGCCGCTGCCCGATCCGGCGAAGGTGGAGGCGGCGCTGCGCCGCACCGGGTGCACGGCCTTCGCCCGCCGGCTGAAGACCCCGGCCCTGCTGCTGGCGGGGAAGGAGAGCTCCTCGGTCCTTCTCTCCGGCATCGAGCCCGGCCGGGAGCCCCGGGTGACCTTTATCGCCTCCAAGGTGGTCGCGGGCGCCTATCCCGCTGCCGGCGCCGGGGTGCTGATCGGCCGGCCGCTGGCGAAGGCCCTGGGGGTGGGCGTCGGCGACAAGCTCACCCTGATGGCGCAAAGCGCCTTCGGCCGCCCCGTCTACCGCCGTTTTCCGATCGCCGGCATCTACCAGAGCGCGCTGGCGAGTTTCGACCGGAGCCACGTCTACCTGAGCCTGGGCGATCTTCAGAACTTCCTCGACGCCAAAGGGTGTGGTGACGGAAATCGCCGCCCGTTTTCCTCTGCCGCAGGTCGCGGCGAAGGCGGCTTCTCTGCGCCGGGCTCTGCCGGCGGCGCAGTACGACGTCGGCACCTGGCAAAAGATCGCGCCCGACGTGGTGCAGCTTATTTCCCTGAACGACGCCACCATGGGGGTACTGATCGTCATTGTCTTCGCCATCGTTGCCCTGGGGATCGTCAACACCATGTCGATGGTCGTCTTCGAGCGTTTCAGGGAGCTGGGCATCCTCGCCGCTATCGGCACGAGTCCGGGCCGCCTGGTGGCGATGATCGTGGTGGAGTCGGGCTGCCTGGGGCTGCTCGCCGCGGCCGTCGGCACCCTTCTCGGGCTGGCCGCCTGCGGGTGGCTCGGCCGCTATGGCATCGATCTGACGGCCTTCACCAGCCACAATCAGTATTTCGCTACCAGCCACGTGCTGAAGGCCCACCTGCTCGTCCGGGATCTCGTCGCGGCCAATCTGATCACGCTGGCCACGGCGCTGGTTGGGGGCCTCTATCCCGCCTGGAAGGGGGCGCGGCTGGAGCCGGCCCGGGCGGTGCGTCATGTCTGAGGAGGATCCGGTGTTGCTCGATCTGAACCAGGTGAGTCGCATCTACGCGCGGCACCAGGGCGTGCCGGTGACGGCGCTGCACCCCGTCACCCTCGCCGTCGGTCCCGGGGAATTCGTCTGCCTGGCGGGTCCTTCGGGCTCCGGGAAAACCACCCTCCTCAACCTGATGGGCCTCATCGACGCCCCGACCACCGGGACGGTCACCCTGGCCGGCCGGCCGACCCACTGCCTCTCCCGTCGGGCGGCGGCCCGCCTGCGCCTGCGCGCCATCGGGCTGGTTTTCCAGGAGCACAATCTCATCCCCGTCCTGTCGGCCTTCGAGAACGTCGACTACGTGCTGCTCCTCCAGGGGCTGCCCGCCCGGCAGCGCCGGCAGAAGGTGCTGCCGCATCCTCGAGCTCGTCGGGCTGGGGGACCTGGCCGACCGGCGGCCGGGCGAGCTGAGCGGTGGGCAGCAGCAGCGGGTCGCCATCGCCCGGGCGATCGTCACCGCCCCGGCGCTGATCCTCGCCGACGAGCCGACCGCCAGCCTCGATTCGACGACCGGCCGGGGGGTCATGGACCTTCTCCGCCGCCTCAACCGGGAGGAGGGGATCACCTGCGTTTTTTCCTCCCACGACCCCCGGGTCATCGGCCGGGCCGACCGGGTGATTACTCTGCGGGACGGAAGGATCGTGGGGGACGGTCGCCCGGCCGGCGGGTGAAGGTTCGGGCGTTAGGGCTGAGTTTGAGAACTGAAGGGGAGGAGCCATCCCTATGGAGCGCCTGGAGAGAACTCAGATTGTTCCCGCCACTCTGGCCGAAGCGTGGGCCTTTTTCAGCCGGCCCGAGAATCTGGCGACGATCACGCCGTCCTGGCTCGGCTTCCGGGTGGTCTCGCCCCCGTCCGAGGAGCCGATGTACGCCGGGATGATCCTCCGCTACACGGTGACCCCCCTGCTGGGGATGCCGGTTTCCTGGGTCACCGAAATCACCCACTGTCGGGAACCGTACCTCTTCGTCGACGAACAGCGCTTCGGCCCCTACCGATTCTGGCATCACGAGCACCACTTTCGCGAGGTCGACGGGGGCGTCGAGGTTCGGGACCTGATCCACTTCCGGCTTCCCTTCGGCCCGCTGGGCGGGATCGCCACCGGCTTGGTGCGCCGCAAGCTCGCGGCCATCTTCGACTATCGGCAGGAGGCGGTGCGGGAGCGGTTCGGCTCCTTGCCGAAGAAGGATGCTCCCCATGAACTCTGACTGGCTCAATATCGCCTCGCTCCTGGCGATTTTCACCCTGGCTATCATCAGCCCGGGGCCGAACTTCCTGCTGGTGGTCAACACCAGCCTGGCCGATTCGCGCCAAGCGGGGCTCTTCACCGCCCTCGGGGTCGCCGTCGGCAGCGGCCTTTTCGCCCTGGCCGGGCTGGTCGGCCTGCTTCTGCTGGTCACCTCGCTGCCGCACTTCGCCATGGTGGTCCGGCTGGCCGGTGGGGGCTACCTCGCTTGGCTCGGCGCGGGGATGCTTCTGGGCGCGCTGCGTCGCACCGGGAGAAGCGCGGTCGGCGCCGGGGTCATCCGATCGGGCTCTTCGGCGCGCAAGGCCTTTCGCACCGGTCTTTTCACCAACCTGACCAACCCCAAGGCCTGGGCCTTCTACCTCAGCCTTTTCACCTTAGTTGCTTCTCCCGCGACGCCAGTCTGGGCGAAAATCTTTCTCAATCTCGCCATGTTCCTGATCTCCTTCGCCTGGTACTCGGGCGTCGTCCTGGTGATTTCCGACCGCCGGACCCAGCCCCATTTCCTGCGCCTGCAGCCCTCCATCGAGGGAGTGCTGGGTGCGTTGCTGGTGGGACTTGGCGCAAGGCTTCTGCTGCCGCGCTAGAGGCTGGGCAGGTTTTTTGCAGGTATTTACACCAGACACTCCCCTGGAGGGGTGATGGTACATGGGGGGGTGAGGAGGGCTGCTTTGTTCGAGGCGCCCGTCCGGTCTGCCATGCAATACGTCAGGAGGAAACTAAATGAATCTGCTGAAGGCTCTTTTCGAGTGGCTTTCACGAAGCGCTTTTTACGTCGATATCGCAGCCGAGCAAAATCTTCCGGATCTTGGACGGGCCCCGGCATTGTTGAAAGAAACCGAAACCAGCAGCAACGATTTCTGCAGGATGATTGAATTGCAAAACGAGGTTCTCAACGACCTCAACAAGAGGTACGGAAATATCACGAAGGTCTTTTTGCAATGTCAACCTCGGTGAAGTTTTAAACTCTGGTAAAATAGGGGACAGCCCTTAAAACAGGACCCTTGGGGAGAGGCCGTCACGCAGCCGGGAAACGTGGCGTGATGGTTTCGCCTCGGGTTGAAAGGCTCGGCACAGCCATGACAGAGTCCATCGCCATCGGCGTCAGCTCCTGCCTCCTGGGAGAGCCCGTCCGCTACGACGGCGGGCACAAACGCAATCGCTACATCACCGATATCCTCGGGAGCTATTTCCGCTTCGTGCCGGTCTGCCCCGAGGTCGGCTGTGGGTTGCCGACGCCCCGGGAATCGATGCGCCTGGAGGGCGATCCGGCCTATCCCCGCCTGGTGACCGGCAAGTCCCGGATCGACCATACCGACCGGATGCTGGCCTACTGCACCGCCACGGTCCGGGAGCTGGAAAAAGAGGACCTGTGCGGCTTCATCTTCAAGAAAGACTCCCCCAGCTCAGGTCTCTTCCGGGTCAAGGTCTACAACAAGGGCACCCCCGCCAAGAGCGGCCGCGGACTCTTCGCCGCGGCGGTGGCCGAGCATTTTCCCCTGCTGCCGCTGGAGGAAGAGGGGCGTCTGAACGATCCACCCCTGCGGGAGAATTTCATCGAACGGGTCTTCAGCTACCGGCGGTGGAAGGACTTCCTGGCCGGCGGTCCGACCCTCGGCTGCCTGGTTGCCTTTCACTCCGCCCACAAACTGCTCATGATGGCCCACAGCTCCGAGGTCTACCGTGAAATGGGCGCTCTGGTCGCCACCGGCAAGGATCTGCCGCTGGCGGAGGTGCTCAGGCGTTACGAAGAGCTGTTCATGAAGGGGCTGGCCCTGCAGGCCACGCCCCGAAAAAACACCAACGTGCTGCAGCATATGATGGGCTACTTCAAAAAGCAGCTCTCCGCCGAAGAGAAGGCGGAACTGCTCGAGGTCATCGGCGCCTATCACGACCAGCTGACGCCCCTTATTGTGCCGCTCACCCTGGTCCGGCACTACGTTCGCAAGTACGACCAGCCCTATCTGAAGGGGCAGGTCTATCTCTCGCCCCATCCGGCCCAGCTGATGCTGCGCAACCACGTCTGAGTATCCGGCGGGGCTTATGTCCGGATGCTCCGCGGTCCCAGAAAAAACCAGATGAGAAGGCCCAGAACCGGCAGCAGAAAGATGACCAGCACCCAGAGAAGTTTAACGCCGGGGGTGACCGGGCTTTGCAGGGTTTTGAGGATGGCCCAGATATCGGCGATAAGGATGATGAGCCCGACGATGAATCCCATGAATCGATCCCTCTCTGCGGATGCATGAAAGTGATGACCGGGCGGGCCTGCAGCGCCGGCCCGTCAAACTATAGCCCTTTTCCGTCGAACCGATCGGGGAGGAGCGCCCCTTTACTCCGGATCTTCCTCCGTCTCGAACTCCGCCTCCTGCTCCTCCATTTTTTTGCGCAGTTTTTCCAGGACCTTCGTTTCGATCTGGCGGATTCTTTCCCGGGTGACGCCGAATTGTTTGCCGATGTTGTCGAGCGTTTCCCTCTCCCTGTCCTCCAAGCCGAAACGCTGAACGAGGATCGTTCTTTCGGCGTCGCTCAAGGTCTTTATCCAGTCGTCGATCCGGTCGAACTTCTGCCGGTCTTCCACCTGAGAGGCGGGGTCGGCGGCGGAGAAATCCTGCAGGGTGTCACTCAGGGAGTAGTCGCTGTTTTCTCCCATCGGATGCTCGATGGAATAGGTCTTTTTGCCCAGCCCCATCAGTTTCTTGACATGTCCGGGGTCCACCCCCATGACGTCCGCAATCTCCTTGACGTGGGGTTCACGGTTGAGTTCCTTGCGCAACGCGCTGCTAACCTTGACCATTTTGTTCACCTCGTCGGAGATATGGACCGGCAACCGGATGGTCCGGCTCTGGTTGACCAGGGCCCGCTCGATCGACTGGCGGATCCACCAGGTGGCGTAGGTGGAGAAGCGAAACCCCTTGCTGGCCTCGAACCTGTCGACAGCTTTAATCAGCCCTACGTTCCCTTCCTCGATCAGGTCCAGCAAGGGCAGCCCCCGGTTCATATAACGCTTGGCGATTTTAACGACCAGGCGCAGGTTGGATTCGATCATCCGGTCGCGGGCCGCTTGATCGCCATCCTTGATACGATAGGCCAGTTCCCGCTCCTGCTGGGCGTTCAGCAGGGAGGTCTTCTGCAACTCGTTCAGATATATCTTAATGGCGTCGACCGATGACTCCTCGCCGGCACTTTCGGCAGGACTCTCCTCTTCCGGGCTCTCTTCGCTGCCCTCCTCAACCTCTTCGCTTTCAACCGCGTCCAGCCCACTCGCCTCCGCGAGCTCCTTGTCCATATCTTCGAAATCATTCATTGTTTAATCCGAAACTCCTTTCGTGCACATAGGTGGTGAGTTATTCATTGTATAAAATGAATTGAAGTCTGCAAGTCTGCGCCTCGATTTAAAGACTTCAGATCGTCCGGTTGTGCTTTGCACCAGGTTCGGTATCTTGGATGAAAGGGCGCATGCGGCCCCCTCTGCCCATTTTTCCCAAACCGGCCTTTTGTGATGAGAATTTTCAGTGTTATCGGCATCCTGACCACCCTGGCGGCCCTTTTTGCCACCATCAATCGGAAATTTCTCCGGCTGCCGATGACCGTGGGACTGATGCTGCAGAGTCTGTTTCTGGCGGTGGCACTCATCTTCATCTCGCGCCTGGGGATCGGGCTGGAGGCGTGGGCCCAGCGCTTTTTGCACAGCGTGAAGTTCGACGAGGTTCTGCTGGAGGGGATCCTCAGCTTTCTGCTCTTTTCCGGTTCTCTGTTCGTCGATCTGGAGCAAATCAGGCGGGTCAAGCTGGATGTCGCGGCGCTGGCCCTGGTCGGGGTGGCCCTCTCCACCCTGATGGTCGGTTTTGCCCTCTACTATCTCTCGCTGATTTTGGGCATGGAGTTGCGGCTCATCTACTGTCTTCTTTTCGGCGCCCTGATCTCCCCGACCGACCCCATTGCCGTGCTGGCGACGTTGAAGCGACTGGGGGCGGGGCCGATGACCGAAGCGCGGATTGCCGGGGAGGCCCTGTTTAACGACGGGGTGGGGATCGTGCTGTTTCTGACCCTGCTGAGGCTGGCCGGCGGAGAGGGGGATTTTCACTGGCAGCAGCCCCTGCTGCTGTTTTTGCGGGAGGCGGGAGGCGGACTGGCACTGGGGGGGCTGATCGGCGGGCTCGGTTATTTCCTGATTCGTAGCGTCGACAGCTATCCCGTCGAGATTCTCATCACCCTGGCCATGGTCACCGGCGGGTATGCCCTTGCCCATCACCTGGAGGTCTCCGGTCCGCTGGCGATGGTGGTCGCGGGCCTGCTCATCGGCAGTGGCGGCCGGGCGTGGGCCATGTCCGAGGTGACCCGGGGGTATCTCGATCTTTTCTGGGAGGTCATCGAGGATATCCTCAACGCCATCCTCTTTACCCTTATCGGCCTCGAGATCCTGGCCATTTTTCCCGAACTTTCCTTTGCGACCCTGATTGCCGGGCTGGTGTCTATCCCGGTGGTTCTGCTCGCCCGCTTCCTCTCGGTCGGCGCACTGTCCTTGTGCCTGTCGCCATTCAAGGCCCTGCCGCGGCGGGCCGTTCCCCTGCTGACCTGGGGCGGGATTCGCGGCGGCATCTCCATTGCTCTGGCCCTCTCCATCGGCCCGGTTCCCGAGCGCAACGTCGTGATCGTGGTGACGTATATGGTGGCCGTCTTCACGCTTCTCGTGCAGGCAACCACGGTGCGCTTCCTGGCTCACGGGCCCATGCCGAAGAAGCGGGGCCGCCGGGATAAGGGAGGGCGAAAGGGAGACGAGGCGCTCTTGTAGAGCGCGCAACTCTTGGTAGACTACATTTTCAGCGGAGGCGTTCGCCTGTCCTCTCATGGGCAGGTCGGGGGAAAACGTGGCGGCAGTGCCCCTTCAGGAGGACCCATGAAAATAAAAATTGTTTTAGTCACCCTTCTTGTTCTGATCCTCGTCGGCCTCGGCACCTTTCTCGGGGTCATCTACTCGGGAGCTTTCGATGTCGCCGCCACCTCGGGGCACAGCGCCTTCACCAAGTGGGTCGCCACCACGGTTGTCGACAACTCGGTGAAAAAACATGCCGCAGATCTTTCGGCCCCCGCCTGGTTCGCCTCGGACGATCCGAGCCAGGGGTTCAAATCGTATGACCAGCACTGCCGCGGCTGCCACGGCGCCCCGGGGATCACGCGCGGTGACGTCCCCAAGGGGATGGAGCCGCCTCCACCGGAGATGACCGATGCGGCCAAGGACTGGGGGCCGAAGGAGCTCTACTGGATCGCTTCTCACGGCATCAAGATGTCCGGCATGCCCCCCTTCAACAAGGTCTTTTCCGAGGAGGAGCGCTGGCACCTGGTGGCCTTTCTGAAAAAGCTGCCGAACATGACGTCGCAACGCTATGCGGATTTGAAGGGCATGGAGGGGGAAGATTCCGGTCACCCCGGCCACTGAGGATGATTAACCCAGGCCGTGCCGGAAAGTCTCCCCGATTCGGCCATCCTCCCTGCGCGTTTAACTCTCGGATGTTTTCTGGGTCTGCCGGATATGGCCGTAGTTGAGAAGGGCCACGAAGATGCTGCCTCCGATCAGATTGCCGAAAATGGCGAGGCCGATGAAGCGCCCGACCTGGGCCAGCGTCAGGTGATCGCTGAACAGGTAGGCGGTGAAGATCTCCACCGAGCCGGCGATGGAGTGGTGCAGGCCGCCGAGACCGATGACGAAGGTGACGATGTAGATGGAGACCATCTGGCTCAAGGTCGGCGGCGTGGCCAGAACCAGCCAGGCACCGAGAGCCATGAGCCAGCCGGCGAGCAGGGCGCTGACGATCAGAGAGCCGGCATCGATCCCCACCAGTTGCCGGCCGATGGCCAGATAGCCGCTCCTCCCCTGAATGACGCCGTCCGCCGCCATCAGCAGCGCCGCCCCCACCAGAGCGCCGGAGAGGTTGCCGACGATGACGGTGACCCAGAGTCGCAGCAGCTTCGGCACCTTCTCGCGTCGGTCGAGGATGGGATAGACCGCCGTGGCGGTGTGTTCAGTAAAGAGCTGGGACCCGCTCATGATGCAGAGAACGAAGCCGAGAGGGTAGACCAGGGCCGCGGCGAGACGCGCGGAGAGGGGGCCGTAGGCGAGCAGGGCCGCTTTGCCTTCGAGGATGGCCACCGACATGGCCGAGAAACTGAGGATCAGGCCGGCGGCGCAGGCCGAAAGAAGCAGCGAGAAAAAAGGCCGCTGCAATTGCTCCAGCCCCTCGTCGATCGCTTTTTCCAGAATATCGTCCGGGTGCCGCAGCGCTTCGTCGGTGCGCTTGAGAATGACCGGAACGAACTCCTCTTCTTCCTTCTGCCGCTCCTTCCCCCGTTCCGTCTCCAGCCCTTCGCCCGAAGACTCGGTTTCCGGGGGCTCTTCGTGGCCGCTGTTTCTGTTCGACGGAGGGTCTATCACACTCTGCCCCTTCCCGGGGAGGTTCGCTCCTCCCCTTTCAGTGATCTTCTCACCGACACTCTCGCAGACCGTTTCTCAACGGCTGGCTACCCGCCGTGGGCGAAGTCCGGGTAATCGGTCATCCCCCCGTCGACGAAGATGGTGCGGCCGGTGATATAGGAGGCGGCGTCCGACACCAGAGCGACCGCTATGCGGGCGATCTCCTCCGGTTCGCCGATCCGTCCCAGGGGAATCTTCTTCAGCAGATCCTTTCGGCTTTGCGGGTCGCTCCACACGGAGCGGTTGATCGGCGTCTTGATTGCGCCTGGCGCCACCGCCAGCAGGCGCACGCCGTGGGGGGCGGCCTCCTGGGCGAGAGTCTTGGTGAGCATGGAGACGGCGGCCTTGCTCGCCGTGTAGGCGCTGTAGCCCGACCAGGCGATTTCCTCGTGCACCGAGGTGACATTGAGCACCACTCCGCTTTTCTGCGGAACCATCCGCCGCAGCGCCTCGCGGGCGCAATAGAACGCTCCCAGCAGATTGATGTCGATCACCTTTTTCCAGCTCGCCGGATCGGCCTCCCATCCCTCCGCACGCTCCCCGTCGATGCCCGCATTGTTGACCAGAATATCGATTCCCCCCCAGCTGCTGTCGAGGGTGGTGAACATGTCGGCCACCCCGTGGAGATCGGAGACGTCGGCCTCGATCGTCAAGGCCGCTCCGCCACCTTTTTCGATCTGATCTTTCAGGGCTTGCGACGCCTCGGGGTGGGCAATGTAGTTGATGGCCACCCGGGCGCCCGCTTCAGCGAGCCCCAGGGCGATCGCCTTGCCGATCCCGGAATTGCCCCCGGTGACGAGGGCCCGTTTGCCGTCGAGTCGAATGTTCATGGTTTGCTCTCCGTTTGAATGATCCCAATCGGGCGAATCACCTGTCATCGCTCGTTTTCTTGCAAAAATCCACCCATTTTCGGCCTCGCCGCGCTCATTTCTCCCAGCGGAAGATGCCGTACCGGTCGTGTTCGAAGTGGTAGAATTTGGCGACCTCCATCTCCAGCCAGCGCAGCCCGGTCCACCGGTAGACGGCCACGCCCGCGAGAGCGCCGGCCAGCGGGCCCAGCCAATAGACCCACCAGGAGTGCCACTCCCCTGAAATCAGAGCCGGGCCGAGGCTGCGGACGGGGTTGGTGCTGGTACCCGATACGGGCGCCTCGAGAAAAACCATGACGGCATACAGAACCGGAAACAGGGCCGGCGTAAACGTGCGCAGCCGTCGGTGGCGCAAAAAGAAAAAGAGGCCGAAAACGAGGCAAAAGGTGGTCGCCGTCTCGCCGAGGAGAGCCCAGGCGACCCCGTACCCTGCCCCGGGCTGGGTGGCGCCATAGTCGACGCTGCGCCCCATCGCCCCCCACAGCAGCAGCGGCAGGGCGCCCACCGCGCCGCCCATGAGCTGAGCCAGGATATACAGCGCGGTATGCCCTGCCCGCAGGCGCCCCATCAACCAGAATCCCAGGCTGACCACCGGATTGATGTGGGCTCCGCTCTCTTTGCCGAGAGGGGAGAGGGCGATCATGGCGCCCGTGGTGCCGAAGAAAAACCCGGTGAGCACCCTGCGCCAACCGGCGCCGGGCAGTAGGTTAAGGACGGGACTGCCCTGGCCGAAGGCCAGGATCACGATCGACAGGCCCACCGCGACCAGAAGCGCAGTCCCCGCGAACTCTGCAGCGAATACGAGCCATGGGAAAGGGTTCCCTTCCTTTTTCATTTCAGTCACTAGTGCTCCTTCCGCGTCTTCTCCTCCAACCGTATCATGTCCTGCGGATTTTTCCTGCCGCAGCACTCCTGGCATCGATGGCAGAAAGGTCCGAAAAGAGTGACAAATTCGGCTGTCGTACCTCGACCTTCGTGGCGGTCGGCAGAGAGGCACCGCCCCATTGCTTTCCTTCAGGAGGTGGAGGAAACAATCTCCCTTCTTGAACCGCAGTGCATTTTCCCGCAGGGCGAATCGCCCGATTTTAAAGCTGAAATTTCAGGGTCTAAAAATATCCCACACTTGGAAGGACAGAACCCTCGACCGATGGTTCTAAAAGAAAAAAATTCCCTTTCGTTTGCAAAGACAACTTTTGGTGGTAAATATTTCTAAAAATTATATCATTCTAAAAATTTAATCGATCCTTCGATCCGCCAAAACCGAACTTGGAAAATCGCTTTTCCCTTTGAGTTACTTTCCCGATGAGGGCGGCTGTCAGATTCCGGGGCTGGGCAGCCTGTCATAATTTTTTCGGGCGTCATCTTTCTCGAATCGTTCGGGACCGTATCAAGGCTTCAGGTAACGGAGAACTCATCTCCGGGCACCAAGGAAAGGAGGCGATAGTATTCGGTTTCGTGTGTCGCGGCATGAAATTGCGAAGCACCTTTGAACGCAAACCTATTCTTGGAGGAATTGAATCATGAGAAAAGGCTTTCTGTTAATCGTTACGCTTCTGTTCGTAGGTCTTTTTAGCGTCGATGCCTTTGCCGGTACGGTTATGAGTAAGTTCGACGTTTCCGTTGGTGGCTATGTAAAACTCGACTATATAAACCAGAATGCGGATCTGGGTCCACTGTCGGAACCCGTTCCAGCGGAAGGCACTCTGAAGGCGCGGCAGAACCAGTCCCTCTTCACCGCCCGCCAGTCCCGTATCCATTTGAAGGTGACCGGTCCCGATTTCATGAACGCGAAAACCTCCGCCTTGATTGAGGGGGATTTTTACGGCCCCGGCGGAAGCAACGATTCGGGCGATTTTCGCATGCGCCTCGCCTATGGCGAACTCTCCTGGGATAATACCTCGCTCATCTTCGGCCAGGACTGGGACATCTTCGGTCCCGGCCTGGTCTCGACCCTGGATTTTCGCACCGGCGAGTACACCGGGGCTCCGAACAACCCCCGCGTTCCGCAAATCCGTCTGACCCACAACTTCCATTTCAATGAAGCCAATTCCCTGCAGCTGATGATCGGGGTACAGAACCCCGTTCAGAATTTCAAGACCGAAGCCCCTGAATCGAGCGGAGACATGGTGAACGTTGCCGCGCGCGTGATGTTCACCAGCAAGAACTTCGGGTCCTCCCCCGGCTATTGGGGCATTCACCTGGAACCCTTTACCGCCGGTGTCTTCGGCCTCTACGGCAAGGAGAAAATCGAGGGCAACAGTGATCGCGTGGATGTCTACGGGTACGGATTCTACACCCACGTTCCCCTGATGAGCTCCGATGACGGCAAGAGCCGGGCCATGACCCTGACCTTCGAGGGACAGGCCTATATCGGGGCTGGCCTGCAAAAGCAAGGCGCCACGGCGGCTCAAACCGTCGGCACCACCCCCAACGTAGATGCGGCCAAGGGCTACGGGGCCTTCGGCCAGTTCATCTTCTACCCGACCCAACCCCTTGGGATCACCGCCGGGTATGGTCGGAGAAACATCATTGACGGCAGCAGTTACTCGGACGCCGCCGAAAAGTATAATGAAGCTTATTACGCCAATGTCACCTACGACCTCAACAGTGCCGTCAGAGTCGGAGCCGAGTACGAACGGCTGAACACCAGCTATCTGGCAGTACCGACGGGTGCGACCGGCCATGCCGGCCACGCCAACCGGGTCATGGTATCGGGGATGTATTTCTTCTGAAGTCAGGCGAGTCTGCATTTGCCGAAGGAAGGATGTGTTCCCAGGTCCTTTCTGAAAAGTTTCTCGGGCGGGATGAGCTCATCCCGCCCTTTTTTTGAGGGGGTGTCGCGTGCGGGTTGCCGATCTTATCCCCTTTTGAAAGTGCGGCGCAGGATCTCGGCCCGGATCGCTTCCATGCCCGGATAGTGGCCGAAACCGTCCCTGCTTCCGAGGGGCAGCCCTGCCGCGCCCGCCTCGTCGGCATCGATATGCATTTCAAGCCGGAAATCGGGCCGCACCCGCACCAGCACGTGGCGAAAGACCAGCTCGCGTGGTCCGCCGCTGATGGCGACCTCCACCTCGTCGCCATCGCGCAGGCCGAACCCCTCGGCCTCCTCGGGCGCCATGTGAATATGGCGCCTGGCGCAGATCAAACCTTCGATCAGATGCACCCTTCCGGCGGGGCCCTCCAGGGTGATCGGGGCCGACCCGTCGAGCTGCCCTGAGGGGCGAAGCGGGGCATCGACGCCGAGACGGAATTCCTCCTCGCGGGAAATCTCGATCTGATCCCGCTCGCGCAGCGGCCCCACCACCGGTACCCCTTTGATCACATCTCGCGGACCGATCAGGTCGACTCTCTCCCGGCAGAGGAACTGGCCCGGCTGAAAGGTCTTTTCAGCTGCAGTGGGACGGGCGGCAGGGCCGAAGAGACGCGCGAAGGTTTTCCGGGAGAGGTGCGCGTGACAGGCATGGACCGCGATCGGCATCACCGCGCCTTTGAGGGACGCCTGCTGCGCTTCGATCACCCTTTCCGTCTGCCGGGCGATCATCAGTTCCTCGTTGGTCGCCACCACCAGCGCCCGCAGGCGGGAGCGGTCGCCAGAGATCTCCGTCACAGGGTGCGCGTGGCTCACCCGACAGGCCTCGTTGCGGTCGTGATCGAGAACAAGCCCCAGAAATTCCAGCCGTTGCAGAATATGCCGGCGCATCGGGACGCTGTTCTCGCCGATGCCGCCGGTGAGCACAACCGCGTCGACCCCGCCCATGACGGCCGCATAGGCGCCGAGGTACTTGCGGACCCGGTGGGCGAAAACGGCAATGCTGAGCCGCGCCCGCTCGTCCCCCTCGGCCGCCCGCGCCTCGATATCCCGCAAGTCCTTGCCGATCCCTGAGAGCCCCAGCAGGCCGCTTTTGTCGTTCAACAGATGTTCGACTTCATCCGGTGCGTACCCGCCTTGGCGAATCAGGGCGAGAACCACCGCCGGATCGAGGTCGCCGCAGCGGGTTCCCATCACCAGCCCTTCGAGGGGGGTCATTCCCATGCTGGTCTCCGTCGAGGTACCGAACTCCACAGCGCAGGCGCTGGCCCCGTTGCCGAGGTGGCAGGTGACCAGCCGCAGCTCGCTAAGAGGGCTTCCCAGGTAGTCGGCTGCTTTCCCGGCCACGTAGGCGTGGGAGATGCCATGAAAGCCGAAGCGGCGGATATGCAGGGAGGCCGCCACCTCGGGATCGATGGCGTAGGTCTTGGCGCGGCGTGGCAGGCGGGAGTGGAAGGCGGTGTCGAAGACGGCCACGTGGGGGACATCGGGCAGACTGCGGCGCGCGGCCTTGATTCCCGCCAGGTTGGCCGGATTGTGCAGAGGAGCGAGGGGAATGCAGGAAACGATCGCCGAAAGCACCTCCTCGTCGATGATGGTAGGCATGGAAAAGCGCTCGCCGCCGTGCACAACCCTATGCCCAACCGCCTCGATGTGGTGGCCCGTCACCGCCGCAGCGATCTTTCTCAGCGCCTGCTCATAGCTCCCCGAGGCGCCCAGGCGCTCCACCTTCCCCTCGGCGAGGGGCACCGATTTTCGGGTATCGATGGCCTGGTACTTGATGCTCGATGAGCCGCAATTGATGACGAGAACGTTCATTCGTACTCCCCGGCCCCGAAGAGAAGCGGAGTTTTCTCCCCCTGCGCGGATCCACGGTTGACGGCATCCTCCCGGAGACACAGGGAGGATGCCGTCATCTGTCTCCAAAAAAATCGAGACCTTTAATAATCTGCAATTAACAGGGCCTCCCTAGTATATCGAAGATCCCTGGCGCGAAAAGCGTCTATTGTATAAGGAGAAGAGGGGGATCGATGGCACCAATTTATTTTTGGACGGTCTGAATTCACGGCGGATCACGGGAGGTCCCGTCGCTCTCGTGCGGCCGGTCGTGAAGGTAGGAATAAAAAATTATAAAAAATAATCCCGATGGATTGACACCTATTCGGGCGATGCTATAAGGGTTAGTATTGAAAAATTAACTAAAGTTAAAAAAATACCTTAACTTTGAATTTACCCCGTACAACCAAAAGTTCTGATCAAGCGATGAAGAGAAAGTTTAAGAGATTGGGATCGTCCGGGGCGGCTCTGATAGAATTTGCCATTGTCGCTCCGTTGTTCCTGCTGCTACTGCTATCCACCCTCGAGTTCGGGGTGATGCTCTGGGTCAACCTCACCATGCAGAATGCGGTACGGGAGGGGGCCAGGTATGCCATCACCGGGCAGAAGGACCTGGATCCGAACCTGGATAGAACAGCACGGACTAGGAAGAATGCTGTACTGGAGAAAATCAAAGAGAGCTCTTTGAGATTGTATGACCGTGTCGTTGATGATGGTGGCCCCGTAGTCACTGATGTAGATGGTCATTCTGTCAGCGGGTTCGGGGCACCCGGCCAGCTTGTCGTCATCAGCCTGCAGTGTTCCTGGCCGATCATAAACCCACTGCTTCGGCCGTTTTTCGAGGAGGGCACCTACCGGTTCACGGTGAGTGCGACGATGCGTAATGAAATGTTTTAAGAGAATAACCCGAAAAATTCACCACCGGTTCCGTCTCGGCGTCCGGGGCATTTCCACGGTGGAATTCGCGCTGGTTCTGCCGCTCCTTGTTTTTCTGGTTCTGGGGATCGTGGAGTATTCCCGGGTGATCTATGCCAACAACGTCCTCGCCAACCTCAGCCGGGAGGGGGCCAACCTCGCCTCGCGAACCTCACCCCGGATGAGAGCATTCTCCAGGCTCTGGCCCGGACGGCCAGCGCCGGCGACATGCCGACGCATGGCATCATCTACCTGACCAGAATCCAGGAAAAGGCGGACGGAACGGCGGCCCAGGTGACCGCGCAGTATCGGTGGAACGGATCCGAAATGGCCTCTCCTCCCGACAGCGAGCTCTGGCAATGCAACCAGTGGGATAACGATGGCCGGTGCCAGATCGAACATCCTCTCAACCTGCCCGAAAACGCCCTGGATATAGCGTTGAATCCGGGCGAGTCGGTGGTAGCGGTCGAAATCTTTTACCGGGAGGTGCCCCTCTTCCACTATGTGCTCAAGAAGAACCTGTTGCTTTATTCGCGGACGGTTCTCTGACGCCCGGCTCCGGCGGAGGATTTTTTATGCAGAGAAGGAGGTTGTCGGCAAACGACGGTCAGATTCTGGTGCTGGTGGCGATGACCCTTCTCGTCTTGGTGGGCGTGGCGGGGTTGGCCATCGATTCGGGCATCGGGTACGCCGTCAAGGCCAAGTTGAATCCACCAGGTTGGCATTATGCTCTCGACGGTTATGTCAGTATTTTGGGAACGTGGAGCATCTGGTTGTTTGTCGGCTGTATCCTGAGGAAAAATTCCAGTGGATGACTCCCATAATACGCGGTTGTGCTGGACTCTAAATCCTTCCTGGTGGCGCATCTCAGCCTCCTCACATCTAGCGATTGACGACTTCCTATCTGCTTTTTCGCTTTTCAGCTAATTTTTGTAAGGCATCCCTGTGGCATCGGCAAACTCCCCTCCTTGGCTATCTTCAATTTCAACACCAGGCCCTGTCTTCGCTTTTCACCCAGCGTAATGGAAGACGGGAGGGACTTCGCCCGAATGAAGAGACGTTTCTTTGATTGGCTTCACACCCTCTCCCGCGCCACCAGTCGCGCCCGGGGCAGGGGGACGGTGAGGCCGGTCAGGCGGACGCGGCCCTGCCCCCAGTCCTCTTCGGTGAGGCGCAGAAAGTCGAGAAGGGCCGGGTCGGGCCGGCTCTCCAGGTAGTCTGTCACCAACTGGGCCACGGTGTGGTCGAAGCGTTTTCGGCTGGGACCGTGGGCGTAGGTGCGGCCGGGGAAGCGGCGGATGTCGCCGTTGAAACTCTCCGAGATGTGGTACAGCTCATGGACCACGGTCTGCAGTTTCTGGTCGAAGGAGAGGCGCAGGAAGCGGGGGACCATGACCTGAATCAGGTACAGGATCTCGCGTTTTTCATGGACGAGGGAGGGCAGCCGAAAGGTTTCGCGGTAGCGACCCCGGCGGCGGGTGACGGAAATCGCCCCGCCGGCAAAACGCAGCGGCACGATGCGGGCGTAGGTGCCGTGCAGCCCCTCGGCCCGGGAGCGGCAGAGGCAGAAGAGCACCCGGTCGGGGTCGATGTGCGAAAGCGCCGCGACGCGCCGGCACACATCGGCGCCCAGCCGCCCCAGCAGGGCGGTACAGTCGAGGGGGGCCGGGGAGGGCGCGCTCACGGCCTTTTCTCCCGCCGGCAGGTTGCGAAAAGGAAGCCGGTCTTCACTTACTTGAGGTGCTTGGCCTCGAGCTTGTGACAGAAGAGGCAGCGGAATTTGGGGGGATGGTCCTTTGGGAAGGGAACGTCCTTGGCATTGTGGCAGTTTTCACAGAATTTTTCCGCCGCCTTCTTCCCCTGGGTCTGGACGATGGAATAGAACTTTTTGTGGATCTGGTCGTATGGAACCCGGGTGGTCGATTCCGGCGGCGCGGCGAACAGCACCAGGAGAATGACGATGGCCACGGCGATGAGAATATAGTCGCGTTTTTTTAAACTCATGAGGATGCCTTCCTGCGGATAAAATGTAAAAGCAGTTTCAGTTAGGTCCGAAAAAAGGATTTGAATTGCGATGTCTTTATGCCGTTATCGGCCTTGTCCGTCCTTTGTTGCCAGCAGGGCGCAGCCGATGGCGCCGTTGTGCTGCGGGTGCTCGGGGAGGACCACCTCGGCACCGGTTGATTCTTTCAGCAGTTCGATGAAGGCGGGGCTTTGGGCCACCCCGCCGGTGACGACGATGACGTCCCGGGGAAAGCGGTGCAGCATCGGGGCGACCCGCTTGATCAGGGTGCCGTTCACGCCGGCGCACAGCCGCTCGAGCGAATGTCCTTCGATGACCTTGCCGATCAGCTCGCTCTCGCCGAAGATGCCGCAGGTGGCGTCGAGGGGCACCGGGTTGAGGTGATGGCGCGAGAGCTCCTCCAGGGAGACGTCGAGCACCTTGGCCATGTTCTCGAGGTAGCGGCCGGAGGAGGCGGCGCATTTGTCGTTCATGGCAAAATCGAGCAGCACGCCCTCCTCGAGCCGCGCCACCTTGCTGTCCTGGCCGCCCAGATCGAGCAGGGTGAAGGTCGCGAGGCCCGTCTGAAAGCGTGCCCCGGCGATGTGCGCCTGGATTTCGGGGACCACCCGGGCCCCTGCGACGGCGATGGTGTTGCGGCCGTAGCCGGTGACGACCAAGGGGATGCCCGCCGCCCGCTCCTCGGCGCTCATGATTCCCATGGCTTCGAAGTCGAGGGCCAGCCGCCCTTCGCGAAGGCTGCCGAAGCGGCGGTAGAAGGGGATGGTCTCGAAATCCCGGAGCCAAAGAACTTCCGTCCCCGAGAGGGCGGCGAACTTGGCCTGGCGGCTTCCCAGGTCGATGCCGAGGCCGGTCATGGCTTTCGCGCCTTGAGCATTTCGAGAAACCCCTCGATGCGGATGCGGGTGCGGGCGTCCAGGGGGCCGGGGCGGTCTCCCTCGAGGGTGAGCACCGGTACCTTGAGGCGTTTGCGGACGATGAGGTCTTCGATCTGCCGGAAGCAGAAGGACTGGACGTAGTGAATCACCCCGTCCACCCGGCGGCGCTGCAGTTCGATTTCGATGTCTTCCAGGCGGGTGAAGATGTCGTAGGGGTAGGTGTAGCGGCGGTACTGCTCGACCAGCGAGCCGGTGGGGTAGGGCATGGAGAACTGCCGCTGGGTCTCGTTGAAGACCACCCGCCCGCCAAGCTCCTCCAGCGTCGGGTACAGGTCCGAAAAGATCGGGGGAACGCCGAGGTAGCCGAGGCGCAGCGATTCCTCGAAGGGGGGGCGCCTTCTCGCCTCGGCGAGAAAGGTGTCGATTTCTGCCTCGAACGCCGCCGAATCGCCGTTCATGTCCGAGGTGCAGACCTGGTAATAGTGGTTTTCGGCGCCGGTGACCCGGTTTTCCTCCCAGCTCAGCCGGTCGATTTCATGCACCTTGCTCCGCACCCGGGCGAGACTTTCCCGGGCGGCCTCGATCTGCGGCGCCGAGACCTCGAAATGGCGGGTCAGTTTATCGATCTCGTGGGCCAGGGTCTCTGCCGAGCGGTCGTAGGGATAGGCAAAGGGGACGGTGGTCACGCCGTGCAGGGAGAGCACCTCCATCAGCGCCTGGGTGTTGGAGCAGTCCCCTTCGGTGACCGCCACGATCTCTTTTAGCCCCTGACGCAGGGTCACGCCGTAGAGGCCCTTGATCCAGCCGCAGATGTTGCGGGGGAATCCGGCCAGTTCGGCTTCTTCGATCAGGGCCTGGGGATCGGGATCGGTGATGAAGATATTGTTGAGGTCCACAGGTCGCCGACCGGCGGCGACCAGCACCTCGAGGGGAATGGTTGTGGTGAATCCGACCATAGCTATCAGAACCGGAACGGCTGGCTCCGGAGAGTCAATCCGAGCGTATGAACAGAAGGTAAATAACGACCAGGAGGATGGCGACCCCTCCGCCGACGAAGGTCAGCAACGAGTTGTTCCCCAGGTGCTGAATGTCCGTCCCTTCCTGGAGCGTATGGGAGACGAGCCAAACAAACCCCGTCACCCCGAGAAGGGTGGTCAACAGCACCCGCCAGCGCATGAACAGGGCGATCAGCGACAACGCGCCGACGCCGCCGAGCAGCCAGGGGTTGTGGAGCAGTTGGGCAAGGTTCAGCTCCTGCAGGCCGCGCAGGACGCGGCCGGTTTCAAAGTGATGAAAAAAACCGATCACCTGGGAGAAGTCCATGGTTCGACTCCAGAGGGATTAACGGGCTTTTGCCATCGTCAGGTTCCCGGACGGACAACAGAGGGTGCCATTGCAGGGCTACGAAATATACCAGGAATACGACGTCTTCGGGCAGGCAGGACAGATCGGGCTCTTATGAGGGGAGAAAAATCATGCAACGATGTTTCCCCGGAGCTGAAAAACCTTACCCGTCCAGTAACCAATGTGCGCCTACCATAACAGTTTTTTTTCAAAAAGGCAAAGGCCAAAAAGGGGCGTCGCTCTTGACTTTCCCGAGGGCATTCTCTACTATTATTTGCTTGTTCCAGCGCCTTGTCGGAAAGAAGAAAGATCGTGCCAGAACGTGCTATCGGCGTCTTCGATTCAGGGGTTGGCGGGCTGACGGTCCTGAAGGAAATCATGAGGCAACTCCCCGGTGAAGAGCTCATCTATCTCGGGGATACGGCACGGGTTCCCTACGGCACGAAGAGCCCGCGGACGGTGTTGCGTTACGCCCTTGAATCGGCCGCTTTTTTGGTAAAACAGCAGGTCAAGCTGCTGGTGGTGGCCTGCAATACCGCTTCATCCGTGGCGCTTCCCGCCCTGGAGGAGCGGTTCAATCTGCCGGTGGTCGGGGTGATTGAGCCCGGTGCGCGCAAGGCGGTGGCCGTCACCCGCAACCGCAAGGTCGGCGTGGTCGGCACCGAGGGAACGGTCAAAAGCGGCGCCTACGCCCGGGCAATCCACGACCTGGAGCCCGACATCGAGGTTTTCTCCGTCCCCTGTCCCCTGTTCGTCCCCCTGGCCGAGGAGGGCTGGGCGGATCACACGGTGGCCCGCCTGATCGCCGCCGAATACCTTACGCCCCTGATCGCTCGCGGGATCGACACCCTGGTCCTGGGGTGTACCCATTATCCGCTGCTGAAATCCACGCTGGGGCAGATCCTGGGGGAGAGGGTGGCGCTGGTCGACTCGGCGGAGGAGACCGCTTTTTCCGTGGCGAAGCGGCTGCGCGAGAGGGGCCTCGTCTGTCCCGTGCCGCCGCGCGAACCCCGTTTTTTCGTAACGGATGTTCCCACCCGTTTCGAACGGGTGGGCGGGGCGTTCTGGGGGACAGCGCTGCCCTGCGTGGAGCAGGTCGAGCTGGACTGACCGGCCTTCGCCGAGGCTTCGGCCGGTAAGCCTCGTTTGCGCGGTGCCTGACGGTCGATGCCGGGACCGCCTCCGCTCTTCCGTCGAATCGTGTTTTTTAAACCACCCCTTTCAGGGAGATCCTGATGATGAAAGGTCCCGCAAAAGACCGAGTTCTGCTGCTGGCGTTTCTTGTCGTCCTGGTGGTTTTCGGCATCCTTCTGGCGCGCAAGTATATGATTGCGCCTCCCCAGGCGCCGCCGCCCACCGCCGCTACCCAACCGCCTCAGCAGTTGCGGGACGTGATCCTGTACTTCGGCGCCCGGGACGGCACTCACCTGGTGGCCGAAGGTCGGGAGATCGAGGACTGCATGAACGATACGGACTGTCTCAAGGAGACGGTTCAGGCCCTGGTGAACGGGCCGGTGGGGGATGGTGTGCCGCTTTTCCCCTCCCACACCGTGGTGCGGAATGTGACTGAGAAGGGTGAGACCGCGGATGTCGATTTCAGCCGCGACCTGATCTCCGGGTTTCCGGCGGGAAGCAGCACTGAGCTGCTCACTGTCTACGGACTCGCCGACACGCTGGCGGCGAACTTTCCTCATATCCGCCGGGTGCGCATTCTGGTGGACGGCCAACCGGTGACCACCCTCAAGGGCCATGTCGACCTGCGACAGCCGGTCCAGGCCGATTTCGATTACACCCGGTCTCGCGAAGACCAGAAACCGAGCGGAGAGGCCGTCCCGGCCGGATCGCCGGGCGCCACAGGCACCCCGAGCCAGCCGGCGCCGTCGAACGGCAGCCCCGCGTCCGCGGAGAATCCCTAAATGACTGATTTTCGCACCGCTATCCGGGAAAAGGTGCTGGTGCTCGACGGCGCCATGGGAACGATGCTGCAGCAGCGGGGGCTTGTCCCCGGCGGCTCGCCTGAAGGGATGAACCTCACCGCCCCCGAGGTGGTGGAGGGGATCCACCGGGAATATGCCGCCGCCGGGGCCGACATCCTTGTGACCAACACCTTCGGCGGCAGCCGGGCGAAGCTTGCCCACTACGGTCTCGAAGAGCGGGTGGCCGAGATCAATGCCCGGGCGGTGGAAATCGCCCGCCGGGCCGCCGGAGAGGATCGGTTTGTCGCCGGCTCCATCGGTCCCACCGGACGTTTCCTCGAGCCGGTCGGGGACGCCGGGTTCGACGAGATGGTGGAGATCTTCGCCGAGCAGGTGCGCGCCTTTGCCGACGCCGGGGCCGACCTGATCACGCTGGAGACCTTCCTCGATATCCGCGAGGTGCGCGCCGCCGTGGTCGCCTGCCGCTACTTCTCCACGCTGCCGGTGATGGCCCAGTTGACCTTCGACGACGGCGGCCGCACGGTGCTCGGCACGCCGCCCGAAGCGGCCGCCGTCACCCTCGACGCTCTCGGGGTCGAGGTGGTCGGGTCGAACTGCGGCCTCGGTCTCGAGGGAATCTTCGGGGTTCTGGAGAAAATGCGGGCCGTGACGGCCCTGCCGCTGATCTCCCAGGCCAACGCCGGCCTTCCGGAACTGAAGGACGGGGAGACGGTGTTCCCCGCCACGCCGGAGGAGATGACCGCCTATCACGAGCGGATGATCGCCCTCGGGGTGCGGATGATCGGCGGCTGCTGCGGAACCACGCCAGCCCACATCCGGGCGATTCGTGCCGCTCTCGAAGGAAAAGATCAGGCCTGGACGCCCCCTGCCAGACGCGCCTTTCTCTCCAGCCGCACCGCGGTGGTCCCCATCGGCGGCGGCGCTCCCTGTGCCGTTATCGGCGAGCGCATCAACCCGACGGGCAAGAAGGCCTACAGCGCCGAACTGCGCGAAGGCAAGACCGCCTATATTCGCCGCGAGGCCCAGGAACAGATGGCTGCGGGCGCCGCGCTGCTCGACGTCAACTGCGGCGCGCCCGGCGTGGACGAGCCGGCCGCCCTGGAGCGGGCGGTCTTTGCCGTGACCGGCGTCGCCGCGGCGCCGCTGGTGCTCGACTCCTCCGACCCCTCCGCCCTCGAGCGGGGGCTCAAGGCCGCCGACGGCAAGGTGCTGATCAATTCGGTTTCCGGCGAAGAAAAGAGCCTGCGCACGATTCTGCCGCTGGCGCACAAATACGGAGCGGCGGTGATCGGCCTGGCCCTCGACGAAGGAGGCATTCCGGAGAGCGCCGCGGGGCGGCTCGCGGTGGCCCGCAGGATTCTCGATGCCGCCCTCGAGGCCGGGCTGCCGCGCGAGGACGTCGTCATCGACTGTCTCACCCTGACCGTCTCCGCCGAGCAGAAGCGCGCCCCGGAGAGCCTCGCGGCGCTGCGCCTGGTGAAGGAGCGAACTCGGGCTCGGCACGGTGCTGGGGGTGAGCAACATCTCCTTCGGCCTTCCCGTCCGGCCGGTGCTCTCGGCGGCCTTTTTCACCATGGCGCTCGAGGCCGGGCTGGCCGCCGCCATCATCAACCCCAAGGACGAGCGGATGATGGATGCCTACCGGGCCGGCCCTGGTGCTGCTCGGGCACGACCTGCGGGCCGAGGAGTACATCGCCCACTACGGGGCAACCAGGTGGCCGCGCCGGCGGCCCCGGCGGCCGCCGCCGCCGAAGCGGGGATCCGCGAGCGGCTGGCCGCGGCGATCATCGAAGGGGATCTGGAGGGGATCGTCGCCCCTGGTCGAAGCGGCCCTCGCCGAGGGGCTCTCGCCGCTGCAGGTGAGCAACGAGGGGCTGCTTCCCGGACTGGAGGAGGTCGGACGGCGCTTCGGCGAAAAACCAGGTCTTCCTGCCCCAGGTGATGCTCTCGGCGGAGACCATGCAGGCCGCCTTCGCCCGCCTCAAGCAGGAGCTGTCGCGGCACGCAGGCGCAGCCTCGGCGCGGATCCTGATGGCCACCGTCGAGGGGGACATCCACGACATCGGCAAGAACATCGTCTGCACCCTGCTCGAGAACCACGGCTTCGAGGTGATCGACCTGGGCAAGAACGTGCCTGCGGCGCGCATCGTCGAGCGAGGCGCGTGGCGCGGCAGGTCGACGCCGTCGGGCTCTCGGCGCTGATGACCACCACCCTGCAGCAGATGGAGGTGACCATCGGACAGTTGCGCGAGGCCGGCGTCAAGGTCTTCACCATGGTCGGCGGGGCGGTGGTCACCCCGGAGTACGCCGCTTCGATCGGCGCCGACCTGTACGCTGCCGATGCGCTGGAGGCGGTGGCCCGGGTCAAGGAGCTGTTGCGTCCCAAGCCGGCATAAGCCGCTTGCGCGATTTCGCGGACTGTGCTACCAATAGGGAAATTTTCTGCCGTTTTTCTGAGGGGTTGGCATGGTCGTCGGGTTTAACCACAATTTTCGTTACCGGGATGAGGTCTTCCACGTGCAGACCGAGGACGGCGGCCGGGATCGTCCCCACATCATCACCCTGCTCTACCAGGGGGGGAGCATCCTCGGCTCCCAAAAGTCCTCCTACGCCGACATCACCGCGACCGATAATCTGGAACAGGTGGTGGAAGAGCGGATGAAGGAGCAGCACAGGGAGATGCTGCGCCGCCTCAAGGCCGGCGAGTTCGATGAACTGATCGCCGGTAACCGGCAGGCCCCGGCGCCGGCCCCGCCGGAGCCCGTCGCGGTGAACCCCCCTGTGCCGGCGGCCGAAGGGCAGCCGGGAACAGAAGCCGCGGCGCCACCCGAGGCGGCTTCTGCGGGGGCCGGTTTAGACGAAATTATCTTGGCTTATCTGGAGGGGGACAGGCAAAAAGGCTCACGCCGCTGATATGACGTGCTCTTCTTTTGAAGAAGGGCGGATTGAAAAGGAGTCCATCCAGATGCTGACCGAACCGACCGTCCGGGAACTTGAACAGACCGCCCGGGACCTGCGGGTCGAAATCCTCAAGATGCTGAACACCGCCCAGTCGGGCCATACCGGGGGCAGCCTGTCGGCGATCGACGTCCTGGCGGTGCTCTATTTTCACAAGATGCGCCACGATCCGAGCAATCCTTCCTGGGAGGAGCGGGATCGTTTCGTTCTCTCCAAGGGTCATGCGGCGCCCGCCCTCTACGCCGCCCTGGCCGAGGCCGGCTACTTCTCGCGCGACGATCTGAAGAGTCTGCGGCGTCTGGGCAGCCACCTGCAGGGGCACCCGGATATGAACAAGACCCCCGGCGTGGAAGTCTGCACCGGCTCCCTGGGCCAGGGGCTCTCCCAGGCCGTCGGTCTGGCCCTGGCCGCGCGCTTAAAGGGCAAATCCTCGCGAATCTTCGCCCTGCTGGGCGACGGCGAGGTGCAGGAAGGGCAGATCTGGGAAGCGACCATGGCCGCGGCCCACTACGGGCTCGACAACCTGTGTGTCATTCTCGATCACAACGGTCTGCAGATCGACGGCGAAGTGGCCAAGGTGATGGGGGTGGCGCCCCTTGGGCCCAAGTTTCTCGCCTTCAACTGGCATGTTCTCGAAGTGGATGGCCACGACATCCGGCGCCATCTGCCGGGCGCTGGACGACGCCGAAGAAACGAAGGGCACGTCCGACGATGATCATCGCCCGCACCGTCAAGGGCAAGGGGGTTCCCTTCTTCGAGCACAAGGCGAGCTACCACGGCGTTCCCCCCAGCGACGAGGAACTCGGCCGCGCCCTGGAGCATCTCGGGCATGCGTGAGAGGGCCGTGACGCATGGCGAGGGACGAGGGGGTGTGAATCGGCCAGATTCACCTCCTTCGCCTCCTCGACCTTCCAGTTACCATGACCATTTACAAACTGACAGGGATTATTCATGAGTGAGATGATCGCGACACGCGACGCTTACGGCAAGGCACTGGTGGAACTGGGGCGGGAAAACCCGAACGGGTGGTGGCCCTGGACGCCGACCTCTCCGGGTCGACCAAGACCGGCCTCTTCGCCAAGGAGTTTCCCGAGCGCTTTTTCAATGCCGGCATCGCCGAGGCCAACCTGGTCGGCATGGCGGCCGGGCTGGCGGCCGGGGGAATGATCCCCTTCGCCTCGACCTTTGCGGTCTTCGCCGCCGGCCGGGCCTTCGAGCAGGTCCGCCAGTCCATGGCCTATCCCAAGATGAACGTCAAGCTGGTCGCCACCCACGGCGGGATCACCGTCGGCGAGGACGGCGGCTCCCACCAGTCGGTGGAGGATCTGGCGATCATGCGCGCCCTGCCCAACATGACCGTTCTCTGCCCCGCCGACGGTCCCGAAACCGCCGGCGGCGATCCGTGCCGCCGCCGCCTATCGCGGGCCGGTCTACGTCCGCCTCGGCCGCTCCAAGGTGCCGATGGTCTTCGCCGAGCGGCTGCGACTTCGCCATCGGCCGCGGCGCGACCCTGCGACGACGGGGAGCGATCTGACCTTCATCACCACCGGGCTGATGACCGCCCAGGCCCTGGCTGCCGCCCGCATCCTCGAAGAGGAGAAGGTCTCGGCCCGGGTCTTCATCTGGGAAGCATCAAGCCGCTCGACGTCGATCTGGTGCTGCAAGGCGGCCCGGGAGACGGGGGCGATCGTCACGGCTGAAGAGCACTCGGTGGTGGGAGGTCTCGGCGGCGCCGTTTGCGAAGTGCTGGCCGAAGGGCATCCGGTGCCGGTGGAGCGGGTGGGGCTGCGCGACGTCTTCGGGCAATCGGGCACCGCCGAGGAACTGCTGGCCCACTACGGTCTGACCCCCGCTCATCTGGTCGAGGCCGCCGAGCGGGTCCTCAAGCGCAAGTAATCGTCGTCAATAATCTTCTTACGTACCGCGGGATGAGAGAGGGCGTTGTTTTTTAAAAGCCTCGTCAGTCGTGTTATTCTGCTGAACATTCTGCTGCTGATTGTCGGTATCGGGATTTTCACGCTGATTCATATTCGGCGCGAGCAGATCAATCTGCTCTCTTCCTCCCGGGAGAGTGCCGAGCTGCTGCTGTCGACCGTGAAGAATTCCATCTTCACCGCCATGCGCACCGGCAACAGCGAGGATGTGCAGGCGATCCTCGAGATGGTCGGCCGCAGCTATCGGCTCTCCAACGTCCGCATCTTCGCCCCCGACGGCACCATCCTCAAGTCGGCCCGGCCCGGAGAGATCGGCCGGCAGGTGAACTCTTTCGACCTCAATCTGTTCCGGCACCAGCAGCGCGAGGGCATTTTCCGCGTCGACGGGAAAGACACCCTGGGCATGATCCAGCCGATCGTCTCCGACGAACGCTGCTACCTCTGCCACGGCGTGGGACACCGAACCATCGGGGTTTTGAACCTCAATTACTCGCTGGCCGATACGGCCCAGAAGCTTCGGGACTCTTCCCAGTCCTTCATCATCACCACCATCGTGATGGTGCTGTTTTTGTCGGCGGGGGTTTCCTTCATCCTGCTCAGGTTCGTCAAGCGCCCCATCCAGAACATGATGGAGAAGATGGCGCAGGTCGAGGCCGGAGATCTCTCTGTGCGCATGACCCCGCGCTACGCCGATGAGATCGCGACCCTGATGACCAGCTTTAACTCGATGGTGGACAAACTGGATCTGGCGAAGAAGGATCTGGAGGCCTGCCATTACCGGCAGATGGAGCGGGCCGACCGCCTCGCCTCGGTCGGCGAGATGGCCAGCGGCCTCGCGCATGAGATCAAGAATCCGCTGGCCGGGATCAGCGGCGCCATCTCGGTGATCGCCGATGACTTCACCGCGGAGGATCCGCGCCGCGAGGTGGTCGACAAAGTGCTCGAGCAGATCGGCCGCCTCGACAAGACCGCCACCGACCTGCTATATTTCGGACGGCCGGGCAGACCCGAATTTACCTACGTGGACGTCAACGATCTGGTGAGCAAGACCCTCTTTTTCATCGCGCAGCATCCGGAAGCCCGCAACGTGCGCCGGGTCAAGGATCTGGGGCGGGGGTTGGCCCGGGTCTGGGTGGACGAGAAACAGATCCAACAGGTGCTCTTCAACGTGATGATCAACGGCATGCAGGCGATGAAGGAGGGAGGCACCCTCACCATTCGCACCGCCGCCACGGACTACAAAGGGCGAACCGGAGTCCAGATCGATATCGAGGATACGGGTCCGGGGATCAGCCGGGAGGCTCTGGAGGATATCTTCGTCCCCTTCTTTACCACCAAAACTCAGGGAACGGGCTTGGGCCTGCCCATCTGCAAACAGCTTCTGGAAAATCACGGCGGCACCATCGGGGTGGCAAGCCGAATCGGGCAGGGAACGACGTTCAGCATCCAATTGCCTGCGGTCGATGGACCGGATGCGGCCGGGGGAGAGAGCGACAGTGCGCAAACATAAAATTCTCGTAGTTGACGACGAACAACTCATTCGCTGGTCCCTGGAGCAGAACCTGAAAAAACAGGGATACGACGTTTCCACGGCCGCTTCGGGAGAGGAGGCCCTCAAACTTACCCAGGACGAGGTACCCGACGTCATCCTTCTCGACATCCAGCTGCCGGGGATCAGCGGCCTCGAGGTGCTCGAAAAAGTCAAGGAGATGGAGGAAGACGTCATCGTCATCATGGTGACGGCGCTGGGAGTGCTGGAAACCGCCGTCAAAGCCATGCGGATGGGAGCCTTCGACTACATCAACAAGCCTTTCAATCTCGATGAGCTGGGCATTCTGATCAAGAAGGCGCTGGAGACCGGCGAGCTCAAGAAGGAAGTGGCGCACCTGCGCTCGGAGCAGTCCCGCAAGTACGGCGTCAGCAACCTCATCGGCAAGAGCCGGCACATGCAGAATGTGCTGGCCATGGTGGACAAGATCGCCAAGAGCGACGCCAGCACTGTGTTCATTCAGGGCGAGAGCGGCACCGGCAAGGAGCTGATCGCCAAGGCGATCCATTACGAGAGCTCCCGGGCCGACAAGCCCTTCATGGCGATCAACTGCGCCGCCGTTCCCGAGACCCTTCTCGAGAGTGAACTCATGGGTCACGAGAAAGGGGCCTTCACCGACGCCAAGGCGCAGAAAAAGGGCCTGTTCGAATTGGCCGACGGCGGAACGGTCTTTCTCGATGAAATCGGCGATATGGAGCCGGGGATGCAGGCCAAGCTGCTGCGCGTTCTGGAGGAGCGCTCCTTCCGTCGGGTCGGCGGCACCCGCGACATTCAGGTCGATGTGCGGATCGTTTCCGCCACCAACAAGGACCTTCTCAAAGGAATCGAAGAGAAGACCTTCCGCAACGATCTCTACTACCGCATCCAGGTCATCCCCATTTTCCTGCCCCCCCTGCGCGAGCGCAAGGAGGATATTCTGCCCCTCGCCGAACACTTCATCGCCCACTTCAACAGGGAGTTCGGCAAAACGGTCAAGGGCGTTTCCAAGATGGCGGAAAAGTTTCTGCTCGAGTACGGGTGGCCCGGCAATATCCGGGAGCTGAAAAACGTCCTTGAGCGGGCGATCATCCTGGAAAACGAGGAGACCCTTCTGCTCGAGCATCTGCCCCAGGAAATCGTCGCCAAAACCGGCGGCGTGGCCAGCGGCCCTCTGAACCTGCGCCTGCCGCCGGGCGGAATCGATATCGAGGATGTGGAACGGGAACTGATCCGTCAGGCGCTGGAGATCTCCGAAGGGAACCAGTCCAAGGCGGCCAAGAAATTGAATCTGGGCATCGACGCCTTCCGCTACCGGATGAAGAAGTTCGGTTTCATGTAGTTCACAGGGGACTGCCCGCGAGTTTTTATGGCGCCTGCCCGGCTTTACGGGTGGGCGCCTTTTTGTTGGGCCCTTGCCTGGCGTTCTCAGGCTTTCGGCTGATAGGCCGCCGTTTTTCGGTTAAACTGGAAAGCGGATCGGGCGGATCGGGCGGATCGGTCCGCTCGCTCGGATGCGAATAAACTGTTTCCCAGGAGGAGCGATGAAAGCGCACGTGAACGGATTCACTATGGCCTATGCCGATGTCGGAAGCGGTCCCGCCGTCGTTCTCATTCACGGGTTTCCCCTCTGCCGGCACATGTGGCGCCACCAGGCAAAGGCGCTCGTTCAGGCCGGATACCGGGCAGTTCTTCCAGATCTGCGCGGTTTCGGTGAGAGTGAGGCCTCCGACGGCCCTTATTCCATGTCGGTTTTTGCCGACGATATCATTGCCCTGCTGGATCATCTGGGGATCGAGAAAGCCGCTGTTGCCGGCATGTCGATGGGAGGCTACATCCTTCTCGACCTGCTGGAGCACTATCCCCGCCGAATTGCGGCTGCCGGGTTCATCGTCACCCGGGCCGGCGCCGACGACGAGGCGGGCAAGGTCCGCCGAACCAAACTGGCCCATGCCGTGCAGGAAACGGGGCAGCAGGTGGTCACCGAGGCCTTCGAGAGCGTTCTCTTTGCCGAACAGACCCCGATTCGGCAGCCTGAACTGGTCGCGGAAGTGCGGGAGTGGATGGCCGGGACCTCACGCAAAGGGCTCGAAGGGGCTCTGCTGGCGATGCGCGATCGGCAGGATTATTCCGGCGTCCTCGGCGCCTTTGATCTGCCGGCGCTGGTGGTAAGGGGCGAAGACGATCGCCTCGTCCCCCGGTCGGATGCGGAATCCCTGGCGAAGGAGCTGTCCCGGGCGACTCTCTGCGCCATCCCCGGCGGCGGCCATCTGGCCAACCTCGAGCAGCCGGATTCCTTCAACAGGTGTCTGCTGAGGTTTTTGCGCAAGGTCCTGCCCTCCGCCACAGAAGGAGCCTCGTCGACGACTCCCGATTTTCGGGACTAAAGGGCAATGGATACGATTCTCAACTGGGTATCCCAGTACGGATACCTGGGGATCATCGGTCTGCTGATGTTCGGCATCGTCGGCCTGCCGGTTCCCGATGAATGGTTATTGATGTTCACCGGTTATCTGGTCGAGCGCGGAGATCTGCTACCGGCACCGGCGTTGGGGGCGGCCTTCTTGGGAAGCTGTTGCGGCATCTCCGTCAGCTATGCCCTTGGCACGACCCTCGGCGCCGCCATGATCGGCAAATACGGCTGGCTGATCCATGTCGACCGGAAAAAATTGGCCACGGTCCACGGCTGGTTCGAGAGAATCGGCAAGTGGCTGCTGCTGATCGGCTATTTCATCCCCGGCGTGCGCCACCTCACCGCCTTTACCGCCGGGATGTCCAAGCTGCGCCTGCCGCTCTTCGCCCTCTTCGCCTTCAGCGGGGCTCTGCTGTGGACGGCCAGCTTCATCACCGTCGGTTACGTGGTCGGTGAAAGATGGCGGGAAATCGCCAAGTGGATCAGCTCACGCTCCCTGATCGTTCTGGGGGTCGCGGGTGGAGGTTTTCTGCTCGGATTGCTGTTCTGGCGATGGTGGTCGGGACGACAGCGGAAAAAGGGATGACGTTATTTTTCTGATTCTTCGGGAATCGAGCCGAGAAAGGTCGCGATCCGGTTGCGCAGGGAGAGGGCCAGTTGGTGGCTGACGGAGAAAGGGTGGTGGCAGCCGGAACAGCGGAGAGGGGCCTCCGGGCCGATTCGGGAGAGATCGAATTCCGTTTGGGTGCCGCAGAGCCTGCACTCGACTTTGAAAACAAGATCGATTTTTTCGGTCACGGGGCCTCCGGGGGCTGGCGGTTCTGCACGGAAAACGTTTCAAATGCGGTTGTCGGAAGAGTTTACCGGGGAATCGCCGATTGACAACCGAAAAAGGGCCGGCCGAAATCGGCCGGCCCTTGAGCATTCTGGCGCGCCGCGGAGGATTCGAACCCCCGGCCCTCTGATCCGAAGTCAGATGCTCTATCCAGCTGAGCTAGCGGCGCGTGCGATGGCTTTGAAGATGAATGTAACGCAATTCGGGGGGAAAGGGAAGGGAGGATAAATCAGAAAACCGCAAGGCTCAGGGTTCCATGCGGTTGATGAAGACCTCCCGGGGGCGGCTGGTGCCGTCGGAGGGGCCGACGATTCCCTCCTGCTCCATCTTCTCGATCATCCGCGCGGCCCGGTTGTAACCGACCCGCAGCCGGCGCTGAACCATCGAGATGGAGGCCTGTCGGGTTTCGGCCACCAAGGCGAGCGCCTCGTCCCACTTCTCGTCCTCCCCCTCCTCATCCGGTCCGCCTCCGCCCTCGCCGGAAGGGGGCGCCGCCAGGATCGACTTGTCGTACTCCGGCTCGCCCTGCTTTTTCAGAAAATCAACCACCCGCTGCACCTCAAGCTCCGAGACGAAGGCGCCGTGAACCCTCTGCAGCGCCCCGGTGCCCGGCGGCAGAAAGAGCATGTCTCCCATGCCGAGCAGGGTTTCGGCCCCCATCGAATCGAGAATGGTGCGCGAGTCGGTGCGGGAGAAGACCTTGAAGGAGATGCGGGTCGGGAAGTTGGCCTTGATCAGGCCGGTGATGACGTCGACGCTTGGGCGCTGGGTGGCGAGGATCAGGTGGATGCCCGCGGCTCGCGCCATCTGCGCCAGGCGGGCGATCGATTCCTCGATCTCGCGGCCGGCCACCATCATCAGGTCGGCCAGCTCGTCGACGATGACCACGATGTAGGGCAGGTGCCCGTGATCGAGCTCCTCGTCCGCTGCCAGCTCGATCTCCGGAAACTCCTCCTCGTCGCCCTCCACCGCCTCGACCACCAGCTTCTCCTGGGCCTTCAGGTCGGCTTTTTCCTTCTCCTCCCGGGCGAGTTTTTTGTTGTAGCCGTCGATGTTGCGAACCCCCTTGTCGGCCATCAGCTTGTAGCGGCGCTCCATCTCGCGCACCGCCCAGGCCAGCGCCAACGCCGCCTTCTTCGGGTCGGTCACCACCGGCAGCAGCAGATGGGGAATCCCCTCGTAGATCGAAAGCTCGAGCATCTTGGGGTCGACCATGAGGATGCGCACATCGTCGGGAGTGGCGCGGTAGAGCAGGGATAGGACCATGGTGTTGATCGACACCGACTTGCCGCTGCCGGTGGAGCCGGCGACGAGCAGGTGGGGCATTTTCGCCAGATCCGCGACCACGGTGCGGCCGAAGATGTCCTTGCCCAGGGCGAGAGGCATTCTCCCGCCGCTCTTCTGGAATTCCTCCGACTCGAAGATCTCCTTGAGATAGACGGTCTCGCGCTCCTTGTTGGGAATCTCGATCCCCACCACGCCCCGGCCGGGAATGGGAGCGACGATGCGGATGGAGAGGGCCGACAGGGCCATGGTCAGGTCGTCGGAGAGCCCGGCGATCTTGTTGACCTTGACGCCCGGCGCGGGGGCGAACTCGTACATGGTGACCACCGGGCCGGGCTTGACCTCCACCACCTCGCCGTCGACCCCGAAGTCCTTGAGTTTTTTCTCCAGGATGCGCGCATTCATCATCAGCGCTTCGCGGTCTATGGGCTGCGGCGCCTCGCCTTCGTGATCGAGCAGGGAGAGAAGCGGTTTGTGGTAGGTGCCCGAGGGCTCGAGAAAATCGAAGGTTTCCTGGGCCTTCGGTTCCGCGGCTTTCTTCTTCTTGCCGGGTTTGACCTTGGCCGGGGCGGCCTTGGGCTCGGGTGCGACGATAAGAAGAGCGTCCTCGCTCCGAGTGCCGGCGGCCTTGGCCTTCCGGGCCTTGCGAGCGGCACGGCGCTCCCGGCGGCGCTCGAGCAGGGTCGCAAGCCGCCCCAGAATGCCTTCGAGGAAGAGGACCAGGGAAAATCGGGTGGTGAGGATCAGAGCCACCAGGAAGAAGGCGAGCAGAAAGATGGTGGCGCCCACGGGATTGAGATAGTCGACCAGCGAAGCAGAGAGGATACGGCCCAGCGCCCCGCCGGCTTCATGGACGGTCTGGTCGAAATAGGGAACCTCGCCGAGCCGCAGGGCCGTGAGGCCGTCAAGCGAGAGCAGCAGCACGACAAAGGCGCCGACCTTGTAGTATCGAACGCGCACGCCCTGGAACTTGAGCAGGCGCCAGGCGAAAAAGAGAAATGACAGGGGGATCAGCAGGACGGGCAGGCCGAAGAGCTGGAGCAGCAGGTCGGCCAGATGCGCTCCGACGAGGCCGCCGAAGTTGCGGATGACCTCGGGGTGCAGGTTGTTGTTGAAGGACGGGTCCCCGTTGTGGTAGGAAACGAGGCAGAGCAGCAGAAAAAGTCCGCCGGCCGCCCAGAGCACCCCGATGATTTCTTTTTTGAGATGTTCCCGCGACGGACGGGTGACTTCTTCGTTCATGGCTTTGCACTATAGCGCGGCCAACGGCCGACAGGCAAGAATTAAAGGCCGTGACGCGCAACGGGTTACACTGGTCACTGACTTACAACTCCAGAATGACGGGCAGAATCAGCGGGCGACGTTCTATGGTGCGGTTGAAGAAGCGCCGCAGGGCCTTTCGCACTTCCACCCGCAGCTCTTCCCAGTCGGAGAGGAGCTCGGGGCTGTGCTCGGCGAGCATCTCCCGGACCTTCTGGCGGGCCTGCGCGAGAAACTCCCGGCTCTCCTGCTCGGGGACGAAGCCGCGGGTGAAGAGCTCGGGACCGTACAGGATCTCGCCGGTTTTCTGATTGAGGGCGAGCAGCGCCACCACCAGTCCGTGATTGGCCAGGTGACTGCGGTCGCGCAGCTCCATCGCTCCCAGATCGCCGATCCCCCGGCCGTCGACGAAGACCCGCCCGGTTTCCACCCGTTCCTGACGTTGCAGGCCGTTGGCGGAAAAGACCAGGGGAATGCCGTTCTCAAGCACCACGGCGTCCTCCTCGGCGATCCCCATGCGCTGCGCCAGCCGGGCGTGCTTGAACCAGGTGACGGTATTCGCCGTGCACCGGGACGAAGAAGCGGGGCCGGGTCAGGGAGTGGACCAGCTTCAGCTCCTCCTGGCTGGCGTGACCCGAGACGTGGACCTCGCTGGTGGTCTGGTAGAAGACCTCCGCGCCGCGCCGGTAGAGGTGGTTGATCACCTCGGTGATCGCCTTCTCGTTGCCGGGGATGAACTTGGAGGAGAGGATGACGGTATCGCCCGGTTCGACCTGGAGCTGCTGGTGGTCGTCCATGGCGATGCGCGAGAGGGCGGAGAGGGGCTCGCCCTGGCTGCCGGTGGTGAGGATCAGCACCTCGTCACGGGGCAGATCCTGCATCCGGCGCAGATCGATCAGGTCTTCGTCGGGGATGGAAAGATAGCCGAGCTGCCGGGCGATGGCCGTATTGGCCACCATGCTGCGGCCGTTGATGAGGATCTTGCGGCCGCAGGCGCGAGCGGCGTCGGCCACCTGCTGGATGCGGTGGATGTTGGAGGAGAAGGTCGCGACCAGCACCTTCCCCGAGCAGCGCGGCAGGATCTCGGCGAGGGCATCCCCCACGACCCGCTCCGAGAGGGTATAGCCCTCTTTCTCGACGTTGGTGGAGTCGGCCAGCAGCAGCAGAACCCCCTCCTCGCCGTAGGCGGCCAGCCGCGCCAGGTCGGTCGGCTGGCCGTCGACGGGCGTGGGGTCGAGCTTGAAGTCGCCGGTATGAACGACCAGCCCCGCCGGGGTGCGGATCGCCAGACCGACGCCGTCGACGATGGAGTGGGCGGCGCGGAAGAACTCGACCTCAAAGGGGGGCAGCGCGATGTTTTGCCGGGCGGGCCACCCGGTGCAGTTTCTCCCCGCCGCTGAGGCCGTGCTCCTTGAACTTTTCCTGCAGCAGGCCAAGCGTCAGGCCGGTGCCGTAGATCGGCGGACGGCCGAGTTCCTGCCAGGAGAAAGGGGACGGCGCCGATGTGGTCCTCGTGGCCATGGGTCAGCACCAACGCGCAGATATCGTCGATCCGCCCGGCCAGAGCCGAGATGTCGGGAAGAACCAGGTCGACCCCCATCATGTAGGCCTCGGGGAACATCAGGCCACAGTCGATGAGCAGGATCTTTCCCGCGTATTCGAGGGCCATCATGTTGAGGCCGATCTCACCCAGGCCGCCCAGCGCCAGCAGCCGCAGGGTGTCCGGGCGGCGGAGAGGCTCGAGGTTTGTCTGTCGCGGTTCGTGGTTCATGGTCGGTATCCGGTCATGGATGCTCATCGGGGTCAGAGGCCTTCTTCAAGGGCCGCGGCGAGGGGCGCGCGGATCTTTTCCATCAGCTCGTCGCGGTCGCCCGGGCTCAGTCCGGCGGTCTCGACGGGAGGGAAGACGGTGATGCGGATGGTGCCGCCTCGAATCCAGCGGCTGTGCTTGGGCAGGATTTTGCCGCTGCCGAGAATCATGATCGGGACGATCGGCACCTGCGATTCGAGGGCCAGGTGGAATCCCCCTTTTTTCAAGGGCAGCAGGGAGCCGTCGGGCGACCGGGTGCCCTCGGGGAAGATAACTACCGAAGCGCCGGCGGCGATGCGCCGGGCGGCCGCTTTCATGCTCTGAATGGATTTTTTCCGGTCGGATCGGTCGAGGGGAATGTACCCCGCGCGACGCATCGCCAGGCCGAAAAGCGGGATATGGAAAAGTTCCTCCTTGGCCAGCCACCGGAACTGCCCGGGAAGACCGGCGAAGAGGGCGAGAATGTCGAAATTGCTCTGGTGGTTCGACATATAGATGACGGGCCGGTCGGACAGCAGATTTTCCCGCCCGTCAACCCGCAGGTCGATCCCGGCCAGCCACAGGCCGATCCGGCCCCACCAACGGGCGTAGGAATGCAGATAATCGGGGCTCAAAAAGGAGAGGGGAACGCCGGTGACGATAATCCACAGGGTCCAGGGGATGAAGGTGGTGAAGAAAAAAACGGTTCGCAGCATTCCAAAAAATCTCCGCATAAAATCGAATAGTTCAGTCTAGGAAAGTTGCCGAGAGGAGTCAAACCTTTTTGACAAGACCTCTTAAAGGGACGATGGGTTCGTCTGGATTCTTTTCATCCTGGACTCGATAAATTTCACTTTTATGAGAGGGCCAATGCAAACCTATTGCATGTGAAGGTCGGTTTGCCGGCAGTTGCTTAAAATTGCCGAAAATATGATAATTGTCATATGCACTACTGGAAACCCTATGTAATATAAAATCCGATATCACAAGGATCTAAAGAAAAGGATGACTTGTCGGGCCGCTGGGGCGGGTATGCCCGGCACCGGTTGAAGATAGCCTGAAGGAGGTGCCACAGGTGGCGGGTGAAGGCAGCAGGATGGATGACCTGTGTGCTCATTGCGGGGAGATGGAGCGATGTATCCTCTCCACCTTGAAGCCGGAGGAGCTGGCGATCTGGAAAACTCTTTTCGTTAACAAGTCCTTTCGGAAAGGAGATATCATTTTCTGGGAGGATGAAGAAGCGGAGGGACTTTACCTGCTTTGTTCGGGGGCGGTCAAACTGGTTAAAGCGATCGAAAACGGCGACCAGCAGATCGTGCGCTTGATCGGCCCGGGTGGTTTTTTCGGACTTCCCTCTCTCGTCAGTGAGAAAACACATTTTTGTACCTGCCGGGCGATCGACCAAGCCCAACTCCGCTTCGTCTCCCGGCGGCCTTTTCTCGATTTTCTTGAAACCTTCCCCGGCTTTACCTTTCAGCTCATTGGCAAACTGGCGGAGGAACTCGGACTGACACGGTTACGCCTGCTGGAATCCGGCTTAAAAAACGGCCGGCAGCGCATTGCCGCTTTGCTTCTTTGGCTTGGAAAGGAATTCGGCAGGTCCGCACCTGCCGGAATCGAAGTCGACATCGATCTGCCGAGAGCCGATCTTGCCAGCTTGGCCGGTTTGACGACGGAAACCACCATCCGCATTCTCAGTTCGTTTCGCCAGGGCGGAATGATCGCAGATGGCCACAGGAAGAGGATCATCCTTCGCGATCAAGCGGGACTGCAGTCACTGGCGGGCAACGGGCAACAGCCGAATTTCGACAGAGCCTGGCTGGACTGAAACATGGGATCAGCGCCTGAGGCTGTGTGATCCTCGACAAAAACCATTCGCTAACTGTGGAGAATCCCAAATGGCCGATTATGACGAAAAATCACCCCCCCTTTCCTCCCCCGCTGCGTTGCGGCGGGAAAAACTGCTCTTGCAGCACATGTCCCGGCAAGCCCAGGCCATCATTGATCTGCAGAAGCAAATGATTGGTGCTCTGGAAGGGAGTCGTCCGGAAAGCGAATGAGACTTTCCGGCAAATTACGTATCCGATGACCAGTCACTACCCGCCCGCCACCGGACAGAAAACGGAAAACCTCCCCCGGAAACTCGTCCGATTACGGAACCTCTATGCGGCCATGAGCCGAACCAGCCGGGCCATCGTCTGCTGCTCGGATCGCCAATCGCTGTTCCGCAGTATCTGTGAAGTCGCGATACGTTGCGGAAACTTCAAGCTCGCCTGGATCGGCCTGTTGGCGCCGGAATCGGGTCTTCTCGAGCCCCGAGCTTCGGACGGTTGCGCTGGAGAATATCTGCAGAACCTGATCGTCTCGATCGATTCCAGCCGCAAAGAGGGTCGTGGCCCCACCGGCATCGCCCTTCGCCGGGGACGTCCCTACATCTGCAACGATTTTTCTTCGGATCCCCATACCATCTCCTGGAGGAGGGCTGCTGAAGAACAGGGGATTCTGGCTTCCGCGGTCTTCCCCCTCAAACAGGAGGGGAGTCCGGTGGGGGCCTTCAAGGTCTATGCGGGGGAAAAGGGATTTTTCGACGAGGAGATGGTCGCACTTCTGGAAGAGATGGCTGAAACCATCTCCTTTGCCCTGGACAATTTCGCCAGAGAAGAGCAGCGTCTTCGAGCCGAAAAGGCGCTGCGAGATAACGAAGAGCGTCTCAAGCTGGTCCTCGAGGCGAGCAACAGCGGATTCTGGGACTGGGACTTCACAACCGGCAAAATCCGGCTCAGCAGCCGCTATTTCGAGATGCTCGGTTACGAGCCTGAGGAGTTCGAACCATCGGCGGTGGTTTTTCGCCGCTGGATTCATTACCAGGATCGCCCGCGGGTGCTGAACGCCTTGCAGGATCACCTGAATGGCAGGATCTCCTCGTATGATGTCGAATTCAGGATGCGGACCAAGGCGGGTGATTGGACGTGGCTGTTGAACCGGGGGAGGGTGGTGGAACGGGATCCTGCCGGTGCCGCCCTGCGTCTCGCCGGGATATCGACGGATATCAGCGAGCGCAAGCGGTACGAGGAAAAGTTGCGTTATCTCAGCACACACGATGCCCTGACCGGGTTGTTCAATCGGGGTTATTTCGAAGCAGAGCAGAGCCGCCTCGCCGTCGGTCGCAAATTCCCGGTGAGTATCGTCATCGCCGATGTCGATGGGCTGAAGATGGTGAACGATCGGTTCGGACATGCCGAAGGGGATTGCCTGCTCAAAAAAGCCGCCCACATCCTTCGCGAGGCGTTCCGTGCCGGAGACATCGTCTCCCGTATCGGCGGTGATGAATATGCCATCCTGCTTCCCGGGACGGATGCCGCAGCTGTGCAGCAGATTGTTCGGCGAGTGCGCCAAGTGCAAAGCCAGGTCAATGAAGAGCAGGGCCATCCCGCGATAAGTCTATCCATTGGGGCGGCGACGGCGATGAGCGGCGACCGGCTCCAGGAAGCGTTCAGGCTGGCCGATTCCCTCATGTACAAGTATAAGTTCCAGCGTAAAGCCAAAAAACTGCAAGCAGCCGGATAGGGGGCCGTGGTCCGATGAGTGTGGGTTGCGATGAATTCTCCACACATGAAATAAATTCCGTTGAAAACCGTCAACGGCGTCGGAGCGCCTTGAGGCGCGATCAGACCGCAAATCATAGCACCTGAAGCCGCTCCTGTAAATGGCATGGATAGTGAGAAGCGCAATACCAGGTCCTTTATCCCAGAGCTTTTTTATGTTTTTGGTTGACGGAAAAGCTTCCAGTGAGGCATCCTGTTAGACGGTTTGAGGCTACGGTCATTTCGGCGTACAGCGGTTGGTCGGAACCAGCCGCCGCTATTTATCGCGGGTCATTAACCTTTGGCAAGAGACAAACTTTTTTCGCATTTCACATACACGCAAGGGAGGCGCCCCTATGTCGGTGAACAAGGTTATTCTGGTAGGAAATCTGGGGAAAGATCCCGAACTGCGCTACACCCCGTCGGGGACGGCGGTCGCCACCTTCTCGTTGGCGACCTCGGAGCGGTTCAAGGACCGCAACGGCGAGCAGCAGGAGAAGACCGAGTGGCACAATGTCGTCGCTTGGCGCAACCTGGCCGAGATCTGCGGCAAATACCTTCACAAGGGCAAACAGGTCTATATCGAGGGGAAAATCCAGACCCGCAGTTATGATGATCGCGACGGCAACAAGCGCTACATGACGGAGATCGTCGCCGATCAGATGCAGATGCTCGGCCGGCTCAGCGACGAGAACAGCGGCTACGGCCAGCGCGGCGGCGAGAACCGCCCGAGCCGGGCCCCGCAAGATTCGGGTGGGGGGCAGTCCGCGCCTTCGCCGGAGGACTTCGCCGATCCCCCCTTCAACCCCGATGACGACATCCCGTTCTGATTCCCGGTTTTTTGGGGAAAAGGAAACTTTCAGGCCGTGAACCCAGTGTTCGCGGCCTTTTTTGATGGACTCTCACATCCAGTCCGGAGAGGTCTGCGCGTGGCGGGCTGAGCTCGCAGAACGCTGGGGGATCTGACAGGGCGAAGGGATCCCATGGGGCGGCCGGATTTCTTGCCAACTCGGCATTTCGCGATAAATTTTCGTCAGGTCTTCTTCACCTCAATGACACAGAATCAGGAAAAGGCCTAGCCGGGAAAATCAGGGAGCCTTGTAGCCGGTCCCTTGATTCGCCGGCGCCTTTCCCCCCTGGAGAGATGCCATGAACGAGAGTCTCGCGAAGATCAGACACCGGATCGAAGTTGATCCCAAGCTTGTCGACTTGGAGGTTCGGGCGGAAGGGAACGAATTGCACCTCGCCCGTGGCGACAGGAGCTTTGCCCGTCTTCTTCCCACGGAAAAGGAGGGAGTATGGCGCATGGAGTATTTCCAGAACCTGGAACGGTGGGAAACCCTTGATTTCCGGGGGACCTTGGAAGAGTGCCTCGATTTTCTGGCGGATAAATCGCACTATCTGTTTTGGGAAGGCTGATCCCGCGCTCCTTTTCGACGGGGCGCCGAGGGGCTGACGGGGGCTTCTGCCAAGGCGAACCTTCCCCTCCACAGGGCTCAAGCATTGAATATGAAAGATGAATACCGTTGCACACGGAGCCCGGTTCTGGTACTTTCGAATTTCAATCGCCAAGGAGGGGCGCATCGGAAATGCTGGAGCAGCGCAGGCAGAAGCTGAAGAAACTTTTGACCGATCCGGACGAGGGGGTGCGTCAGGCGGCCGCCGAGGCCTTGGAGCGCCTGGAGTCGGTCCTCGGTGTGGATCAGCTTCTGGAGGCGCTGAAGTCCGGTGATCGGGGAGTGCGGGTGAAAACTCTTTTCGCCCTGGAGAAGGTGAACTCCCCCCGGGTTTTCCCTCCCCTGCTGGCGGCCCTCAAGGATCCCGATGCGGATTGCCGGGTGGCCGCCGTCCAGGTCCTTGGTAAAAAAAAGAATCTGAAGACGCTGGGCAGCCTGGTTCGGCATCTTCGGGATCCCCACCCGGCGGTTCGGGTGTTCGCGGCCGAAGCCCTCGGCAATTTCAGCGATCGGCGCCTGGTTCCCTACCTGGTTGAGCTGCTGAATGAAAAGGACGACGAGCTGGTGAGAACCGCGGCGCAGTCCCTGGGCCATATCGGTGCCCGGGAGGCGGAGCCGGCGTTGATCGCTCTTTTGGACGATTCCCGCCCGCTGGTCCGTCAGAAGGCGGCCTGGGCGCTCGGCCGGCTGGAAGCCTGACCGTCCCTGTTTCCCCCCCCTCAATCGAAATAGTCGGAAACGTCGATGCCCCTGGTCAAAGGGTCGACCTCGGCCACGATTCTTTTTGCGCCTGCTCCCTCCCCTTGAAGATCGAGCCGGTGCGGTGTTTCGAGAGCCTGTCCGTCGGCGTCGAACAGAATTTTAAGTGCCACGGAGTCGGGGTCCGAGGTGTCGACCCAGACCACGAGGCCGATTTCGTTGGTATCGAGCCGCACCAGGCTGCCCACCGGGTAGGGGCCCAGGGAGTCGATGAAGCACTGCACAAAGCCCGGGTGGAGAACCGTTCCTGCGAGTTCACGCAGCTTGTCCAGCGCCTTGCGCGGGGTGACGGGACGCTGATAGGAGCGCAACGTGGTGATCGCGTCGTAGGTGTCTGCAATGGCGACCATGTCGGTCATGGGGGAATCCTCCCAGGGGGTGGCATCGCCGGGGTATCCCCGCCGGTCGTAGTGCAGATGGTGCCCCAGGACGATCTTGACGACCTCCGGCGGAATCCCCTCCATCTGGTGGGCGATGTCGGCGCCGCTGCGCGGATGGGTCTTGATCTCTTCGAACTCCTGGGAGGTCAGGCGGCCGGGCTTGTTGATGATGCGATGATCGATTTTAAGCTTGCCGAGATCGTGCAGCAGGCCCCCCAGACCGAGAACCCGCAATTGTTCCTCGCTCTGGCCGCAGGCCCTGCCCACCGCCAGGGCGATCACCGAAACATTGACCGAGTGGGTAAATGTGTAGTTGTCGTACTCTTTGAGCATGGAGAGGGCGAACAGGGCGTAGGGCTCGGAGAGCGTCACCTGGACCATTTCCTTGACCACGGCGATGGCATTGGCGGAGGCGGGTATTTTGCCCAGCCGCACGTCGTGAAAGATGTCGTCCACGACCTTGAGCGCCCGTCCGTAGACCTTGCGCGGGGTGGTTTCAGCGGTTTCCTCGCTGGTCTGAACCGCCACCGCCCGGATATGGCGGATCTCGCGCCTCGCCAGCTCCTCCTGGAAATCCCTTCCCTCGACGTTTTCAGCTGCCAGCATTTGCAGCAGACCGTCCACCTCCGCCCGGGGCAGCCCGAAATGAAATTCGAGCCCCTCGAGTTCGAGGGCTTGAAAGAGGTCGGCAAGCTCCTCGGCGGAGGGGCCGCCCTGGTAGAAAAGGTGGTCTTCCAGAAAAAGGGTTCCTTCCAGAATGCCCATTTTGACGACATTTTTCTTCAGAAAGAGGGTCTGTAGCCCGGCGTGGAAAGTGTCGATCTGGCGATCGATGGCCGGATGGCCGGGAGGATAGAGCCGCAGTCCTTTGAGCGCACCGGCAAATCCCTGGACGATCTGTCTGGCAATCTTAACCATGGTCTTCGGCCTTTTTGAGCAGTTTGAGGGCCTGGATCGCACCCCGTGCCACCAGTTCGGAGCGATCGTCCGCGGCCGTCTCGAGCAGTGCCGTTGCCCCTTCATCGCCGATTTCCCCCAAAGCAAGGGCGGCTGCCCTCCGCACCTCGTCGAAGCGGGTTCGCTTCCACAGTTTGCGATGTTTCAGGATCGCCTGAAGGGTGGGCGCGGCTTCCACCGAACCGATCTCGCCCAGGGCCTTGATCGCCTCTTTCTTGATCTCGGCCCGTTTGACGAAGGGGTCCGGCCGGCGCACCAGCTTGAGCAGCGTCGGGACGGCGGCAGGGTTTTTCATCGCGCCCAGCGACAGCAGGGCTTGCCGGCGCAGAGCCGCCTCGCTCCCCTCCACGGTCTGCAGAAGTATCCGGACCGCATTGAGCCCGCCGATTTTCGTGAAGGCGCGAATCGTTTCCCGGCGAACGCGCAAGTCCCGATGCCCGAGCAGGGGGGAGAGGAAGCCAATCGCCTCCTGGCTGCGGATCTCTCCGAGGATGGCGACGGCGTTGCGGACCACGAACCAGCGCTCGTCGGCCAGGTAGCTGGCCAGGACGGGGACGGCGGCCTCCCCCTGGCTGATCAGCGCTTCGGTGAGAAATTTGCGGGCCTGGGCATCGCTTTCTTCGGCCAGGTGGTCCATGAGGCGGTGCACCACCTTCTCTTTCAAAAAGACCAGTATGCGGATGATGCGGCGGCGGACCTCCTCCGGGACCCCCTTGGTGCAGAGAAAGGCAACGAGAAAGTCGAGGACGTCGTCGGAGGTCAACTGATTCAGGGCGTGCAGGGAATGCTCCCGGCGGGGCATCGGCAACTGGCGATTGGTGGCATTTCGGCACAGCAGGTTCAGCGCCTTGAGGATCAGGTGGCGGCTGGTCTCGGTGAGGTTGAGTCGCACCAGCGGGATGAGTTCCTGCAGCAGCAGGCGATAGCGCTGGTCCGTTTCGGCATTTTGAAGCTCTTTGAGAATCTTCGCCAGATCCTTTTCCGCCTCTGGGCGCTCTTCGGTTGTCGTGGAAGCCTGATTGGCGTCCTCGCTGAGGGACGCGCCAGCGCCCGGGAAAAAGCCGTCTTTCTTCTCGGGGGGCTCCGCGTCGTCGCCGAGGAGGGCCCGTTTTTCCTCATCGAGTTCTTCCTTGCGGACCAGGATCTGATCGAGTTCGGTCACGTTGACCCACAAGGTGGAGACATGGGCCTTGATGAGCACCTCCTGGATACCGCCGAACTTGCGGATTTCCTCCGGCTCCAGGATCAGGCAGCGGGTAAAGGCGAGCAGATCCCGTTTGGAGATATCCGGCAGAATCATCAGGCGGTTGAGCCGGCGGGAGAAAAGGAACGCGGCCAGTTTTTGCAGAATCGGATTGCCTCGAGCGACCGGTTTGTCGCCGAGGAGAAACCCCTCTTTGCTGACGGCGACGAGCACGTTCGAGCGGTTCTGAAGCAGCCGGACAAAGCCGTAGTGGGCTTCCTCGGCCGTCCTCTTCAGGGTGGGATGTCCGGGAGGGTAAAAGCGAACGGCTTTGAGAAGCTTGGCCACAGATCTCAGCGTCTCTTCGAGAAGCGCTAGCTCTGGTTTTCCCACTTCCTCGGCCATGACCGATCCTTTGTTAGAGTCGCTAAACACATTTTTTTAACATACTCCGAGAAGGGGGGAAAGTAAATGGTTCTCAGCGGCTTTCGGGCTCTTCGCAAACGACGGTCATCCCCAACTGGCCCTGTCGCGGCTTATTCTTCTCCATTTTCCACCACGCAGAAGCCGCTATCGTGAGTGCCTTTGCCCTCGGGCAGGTACATCCCCTCCAGGACGGTGTGAAAATGGTCTCTGATGACATGGCGGCGAATTTTGAGGGTGGGGGTCACTTCCTCCTTGGCGAAATCCTGGGAGATGAGGGTGAAGCGCTTGATGTGCTGGATCGGCGGCAGGTTGGCCTGCAGGTGGTCGACACGCCGGCGGATCTGCTCGAGGACCCTGGGATGATTGACCAGGTCGCAGTGATTGAGAAAATCGATCTCTTCGGTGCGGGCGTATTTTTCGAGGGTATCGAAATTGGGAACCAGCAGGGCGGTGAGGTACGGTTTGCGATCGCCGTAAACCAGGGCATTGGCGAGGAATTTATCGCTCTTGAATCGATTTTCCAGAAACTGGGGAGCGATGTTTTCGCCGCCGGCGGTGACGATCAAATCCTTTTTGCGGTCGGTGATGGTCAAAAAGCCCTTCTCGTCCAGTTCGCCGATATCCCCCGTCTTGAACCAGCCATCGCAGAAGGCATCTTCGGTTTGCTCCGGAGCGGCCCAATAGCCCTGGAAGACGCCTGGACCCTTGACCAGGATCTCGCCGTCGTCGGCCACGCGGACCTCGGTGCCGGGGATGGGGCGCCCGACGCTGCCGAGTTTGTAGGCTTCGGCGGTATTGGCGGCGATGACCGGCGAGGTTTCGGTCAGCCCATACCCTTCGTAGATCGGGATGCCCACGGCCAGGAAGAATTCGGCGATATCGGCTGCCAGCGGGGCGCCGCCGGAGACGAAAAAGCGCAGCCGCCCGCCGAGGGGCTTTCTCAGTTTGGAAAAGACGATGCGGCGCGCCTGGTCCACGAGCAGGCGCAACCCCCCGCCGACCCTTTGCCCCGCCAGCTCCTTTCGAACCCGGGCTTTGGCCGCCTTGAGGGCGGTGAAAAAGAGCTGTTTTTTGAGCCAGGGCCCCGAAAGGACGCGCTCCATGACCCGAGCGTACATCTTCTCGTAGAGCCGCGGAACGCTCATCACCACCGTCGGGTGGACCTCTTGCAGGTTGGCGGGGACCGAGTCGAAATTCTCCGCGTAGGCGATGGTCGCCCCCTGCAGTAGCATCAAATAGTAGCCCGCCATCCGTTCGAACACGTGGGAGAGGGGCAAGAAGGAAAGGCATTCGTCCTCTTCCCCGATAGCGAAAAGCTCCAGGCAGGCTTTGATGTTGGAGAGGAAATTGCGGTGGGTCAGCATGACCCCTTTGGGAAGGCCGGTGGTCCCGGAGGTATAGACCAGGGTGGCGACGTCGTTTTCATCCCCTTGGGCGAGCTCCCGAGTGAACTGTTCCTCGGGGACCAGCTCCGCCCGCTCCAGGAACGCCTCGAGGGTGAGGACCTTTGGATGCTCGAGCGAGCCTTCGAGCAGGACGATGTATTCGAGTTCCGGCACCTCCTTCAGGACCCGGGTAACCTCCCCCGTCATCAGGGGCGAGTGGAGAAAGAGCACCCGGCTGCCGGAATCCTTAACGATGTGCAGGAGCGTCTGCAGCCCCTCGGTGTGATAGACCGGGACGGAGCGGGCACCGCAGGCCATGGCACCGAGATCGGCATAGACCCACTCGGGGCAATTGGGCGCCATGATGGCGACCCTGTCCCTTCGATGAAGCCCGAGGGCGAGCAGGGCCCGGCCGAAGAGCTGCAGGTTTTCGCCGAGGGCGTTCCAGGAAATATCCCGGTAGATCCCCTTCTCTTTGCGGCGCAAGGCGGTCTTTTCGCCCAGGCGTCGCACTTGCGCAAAGACCATGCGGGGAAGGGTGTCGCTCATTTCCTGCCTCCGTTCTCTTGGGAAGGTTCGGAATTCAGGATCACTGCGCAAGGCGCGGCCTACGCGTTTTCTCGGAATTCGGGTTTCAGGCCCCCGGCCGCTCGCCGACTCGGAAAAAGATTGACAGCCGCCGTTAAAACAGGCATTAAGACAACGCTATGATACTGGGACTGACAGGCGGCATCGCCACCGGCAAGAGCACGGTGGCCGAAATATTTCGCGATCTCGGGGCGGCGGTGTTCAGTGCCGACCAGTTGTCGCGCGAAGCGGTCCGTCCGGGGAGCGAGACCTTGCGTCGCCTGGTGGAACGGTTCGGCGCCGACATTCTGGCTGCCGACGGGACCCTGAAACGCAAGGCATTGGCCGAGATTATTTTTTCCGACCCCCGGGCCAGGGAGGACTTGAACCGGATCACCCATCCGGCGGTTGCCGCCTTGTCCGAGGAGCGCCTGCAGGCTCTCGTGCGGGCGGGGCATCCGCTGATCGTCTACGAGGCCCCCCTGCTCTTCGAGGCAGGAGCCGAGAAGCGGGTGGATGCGGTGGCGGTAGTTCGGATCGCCGAGCCCCTGCAGCGCGAGCGCCTGGTAAGGCGCGACGGTCTGACCGAGGCCGAGGCCGAGGCCCGCATCGCTGCCCAGATGTCTCAGGCGGAAAAGGTTGCCAGGGCGGATTACGTGATCGACAATTCCGGTCCCCTGGAAGAGACCGCCGCGCAGGTGCGCGCCCTGTTCCACCGGCTCACTTCCCATTTATCCCCCCCGTCTCCAGACGCCTGAGAAAATCGATGACCATGGCGAGGGTTTCCTGCCACCGCGGATTCTCCGGCGTGGTCAGGATGTGGGGGACCTCCGGCCCGTACAGGTGGAACTCCTTCTGCCGACTTCCCAGCTCTTCGAACAGCTCCCCGGCGCTTTCCACGTCGGCGGTCTGATCCCCTTCGGCGGAGATCACCAGAGCCGGTGTGCGGACCCTGCCCAAGCATCTGCGCACCCGCCGCACCAACCGGAGAATCTGGTACACGCCGTTAACCGGCCGGCGGGCATAATAATAGGGGGCCAATTCGGTCGGCACCTCGCGGGTCTGGAAAGGGTGGACGAAGCGCAGCAGCCTCGCGGCAGGTGCCAGCCGGTGGCGCAGGCGTAAAAAAGGCGAAAGCAGAATCAGTCCGTCTAACCGGGCGAGATCCTCGGCCAGCGCCAGCAACAGGAGGCCCCCGGTGCTCAGGCCGAGGCCGTAGACCTGCCGGTGGTGCTCCGCCAGCAGCTGATAGCCGCCCATCACCGTCTCAAGCCACTCCTCATAGCGGCGGGAGGCGAGATCTTCCGGCGTCGTGCCGTGGCCGGGCAGCCGCACTCCCAGGGAGGTAAACCCCGCCGCCGCCAGACCCTCGCCGAAACGCCGCATTTCCCAAGGCGAAGCGGTGAAGCCGTGCACCAGCAGGACCGCGCCCCTCTGCGCAGCACCGGCTTCGGGCCGCATGAGGAAGGGCAGGTTCTCCGGGTTCGCCACCCCGTCGCGCCGGGCGCGCGCCATCTCATCGTCAAAGGTCATAAAAACCGTGCTGTCCCTCGCCGTCCGATCGTCATGAAAATCCTTTTATTCCTTGATTTCATTGAATAAATTCTATTTTATAATGTACCAGTCGGGGTCCCCTTGTCAATCGGCAACAATCGCTTCGTCGTTTTGGAAGGCAAGTATTGGCTGTCGAGTATCACAATCTTTTGGCATTCAAATCGATGGCCCGGGTGATTGGCGAGGTGAGTTTCGTACAAGGGTAAAAAAAACGAGAGGCACCGTTTAACGGTGCCTCTCGTTTTTTTACTGGAGCCGCCCATCGGATTTGAACCGACGACCTACTGATTACGAATCAGTTGCTCTACCAGCTGAGCTAGGGCGGCGCTCTTGATAGCGGTCCAAGTATGTACCGCAATTCGGGACATTAGTCAAATGTTTTTGCGCGGCTTAGGGCGGGCCGGTGGGGGATGAAACCGGCGGTTGCGCTGCCTTGGCGCCTGGGGAGAGAGACCGCGACGCTTCGCGGTCGACAGGGTCTTCTCTCCCCAGCCGGTAGGTTCCGGGTATAATTAAAAACGTTAGGGCGTCTTTTGGTTTGTCCCGGTGCTGCAATCGGAGAGCGGCTTCGAAATGAAATCCCTGCTGAAGCAATTTGCCCGCCCCTCGAAAGGGTGGTGGCGCATCGCGGGTTGGATCATGGCGCGAACCAACCGCGGGCTCAATGCCTGGACCGTGGGGCTGCTCGACATTCGTCCCGGGGAGCGTATCCTCGAGGTCGGCTTCGGCCCGGGACTGGCGATCCGGATGATCGCGGCGAAGACCCCCAGGGTTTTGGTCGACGGCATCGACGTGTCGGTCGAGATGGTTCGCCAGGCGGGACGGCGCAACGCCTGGGCCATTCGCCAGGGGCAGGTGGCCTTGCGCCGCGGCTCGGTGGACGAGCTTCCCTATCGGACCGAAATTTTCGACAAAGTGTTCGCCGTCGACAATGTCCGCGATTGGCCCGATGTGCTTGCCGGGTTCAGGGAGATATGCCGGGTGCTCAAGCCCGGCGGCCTGGTGGCGATTACGGTGCAGCCCCGGAAAGGAGAGATCGACGGATCGTTCGCAGGGGTTGTCGATAGCATCCGAAAGGCTCTCGGAACGGCGGGCTTCACCCAGGTTCGTTTGGTGAGAGAGGATCGGAAACCGGTCGGGGTGGCGTGCGTGTTGGCCCAAAAGCACAGCGCGGGGGGAGTCTGAAAGCAGGTAACGATTCCGCTACGGGGTCTATTCCTCTGTGTTCGGTGCCTTGATCAGGCGGTGTTTGATCCGCTGGGTCAGCCACCAGACCCCGCCGAGCACCACCGGCACCATGGCCGCGAGTACCCCCTCTTTCTCCAAATGCCATCGCTGTAGCGGCAGGCCGCTCAGCAGGTAGCTGAGCAGCCCGACCGAGTAGTAGGCGATAGCGGCCACCGAGAGCCCCTCGACCGTTTCCTGCAGGCGGAACTGCAGGCGGCTGCGGCGGTTCATGGCGGCCAGAAGACTCTTGTTCTGCTCCTGCAGGGTGAGGTTGACGCGGGTGCGCAGCATGTCCCCGGCCCGTTCGACGCGCCGGGAGAGATCCTCCATCCAGTTCTGCACCGATTCGCAGGTGCGCAGTCCCGGCGTGAGGCGTCGGGTCATGAATTCGGAGACGCTCATGTGCCCCTCGACCTCGATCTCCTGGATGTTCTTCAGACGACTGAGGACCAGATCGTGGTAGGCCCGGGTGGCCGAGAAGCGGTAGTTGGTCTCGGCCCGGTAGGTCTCCAGTCGGGCCGAAATGAGCGAAAGGCGCTGCAGCAGGTCGCGCTCGCCCTCGGTATTGTCGGCCTGCGGGACCCCGGCGAGCATCTCGGCGAGCTGACGGTCCATCTCGTGCAGTTCGGGGGCGAGGCTCTTGGCGGTGGGGAGGGAGAGCTGGGCGAGCAGCCGATAGGTCTCCACTTCGATCACCCGCTGCACCAGCCGTCCCATCTGGTGGTCGGACACACCCCGGTTCTGGATGATGAAGCGGCCGAAACCGTCGCTGTGCAGCCGGAAAGCGGTGCAGAGATAGGCCTTTCCCTCCTTGGGCAGGCTGGCGATCACCTGTTGCCCTTCGAAGGCGCGCGTCAGCGCCTCGGGCCCCAGATCGAGTTCGCCGCCATCGAGTACCAGATGGAAGGCCGCCACTGCCTGACCGGGGAGGGACGCCAGCCAGTCGCCGGGCAGCAGGGTGAGCACCGGGTTGGCGAAGGGCTCCGGCCCGCAGGGGACCGGACGCTGCAGGGTCAGGGCGTAGAATTCCAGGTGCCGTTCCCAGCGGACGGTGAACTTGCCTAGATCCTGTTGAAAGGAGACCGCCTCCGGTGCCGGGTGATTCACGCTGTAGCGGCGGCACAGGTCGCAGAGCAGCTCAAAGGCCTCGTTCTGTTCCCTGGGCGTCGTCTTGAAGGCGAGGTGGGAGATCTGCTGCGGCGTTGAGATCACCGGAAAGGGGCGGGCGTGCAGCTCGTCGTAGAGCGCATCACGCAGCGGATGGGTTGAGAAGGGGAGACAGAAGTAATCGGCCATGGTCCTTGCCCCTTGGCTTATCAGGCTGATAAAAATACCCATCTGCGGCATTGCCGGATGAGGCCCAGATGGTCAGGCTACCTCGAGAAGAGCTCCGGTGCAACCGGGCATACAGCACGCCCGGTGATCCCCCATAAAAAATGCCCGCCGAAGCGGGCATTTTTTATGGAAAATAGGGCAGGACGTCTACCGGCTGCGGCGGTACTCGACGACCGGTTCACGTCGCGCTCCGCCACTGCCGTTGCCGGTGCGAGCGGGCCGGTTGCGGGTGCCCGCGCCGTTGCCGGTGCGGCTGGTGCGGTTTCGGCCGGGGCCTGGGCGGCGCCCGTCGCGGGCCGGGCGAGCGGCCAGCGGGCGGGTCGGTTCCAGCCCGGGCAGGACGTGCTGGGGCAGCTCCCGGCCGAGGTAGCGCTGGATGCGCTGCAGGGCGGGAAGATCTCCGGCGCCGGCCAGGGAGATGGCGGTTCCGGTGGCGCCGGCCCGTCCCGTGCGGCCGATGCGGTGCACATAATCCTCGGCGAATTTAGGCAGATCGAAATTGATCACGTGACTGATCGTGGTCACGTCGAGGCCGCGAGCGGCCACGTCGGTGGCCACCAGGAGCCGAATGCGCCCTCGGCGCAGGTCCTGCACCGTGCGGTTGCGGGCTCCTTGTGTCATGTCCCCGTGCAGGGCCGAGGCGCGGTGCCCCTGGGCGGACAGGTCTTTCGCCAGGGCGTCGGCGTCACGCTTGGTGGCCGCGAAGATGATGGCCTGATTCAGTTCCCCATCGGCGACCAGAGCCTGCAGCAGGCGCTGCTTGTGCTGAAGGTTATCCGCTACGTGGAGGCGCTGCTCGATCCCTTCGGCAGGAGCGACCTTGCCGGCGATGTCGATGCGCACCGGCTCCTTCAGCAGTTTGGCGGCCAGGTCGGCCATCGTCCGATCGAGAGTGGCGGTAAAGAGCAGGGTCTGACGTCCGCTCGGGGCGGCGGCGATGACCTTTTCCACGTCGGGGCGAAAGCCCATGTCGAGCATCCGGTCGGCTTCGTCGAGGATGAGGAGTTCCAGGCGGCTGAGGTCGAGGCTGCGGCGCTCCAGATGGTCGATGAGCCTGCCCGGGGTGGCGACCACCAGGTCGATAGGCTGGGCCAGGGCGCGAAACTGCTCCCGGTAAGGGGTGCCGCCGAGCAGGACCGCACTGCGAATGCGCAGGTTTCGCCCGTAGGTACGGGTCGCCTCCAGCACCTGGGCGGCCAGTTCGCGGGTCGGGGTCAGCACCAGCACCCGAGGTGCCCCTTTGGGCCCCTTTTTCAGGGTGGCCAGGCGCTGCAGGGCGGGGAGCATGAAGGCGGCGGTCTTGCCGGTACCGGTCTGGGCGCTGGCCATCAGATCGCGGCCGGCCAGAGCTTCGGGGATGGCCCGGGCCTGGATCGGGGTCGGGTCGGTGTAGCCGCAGGACTGGACAGCTTGCAGGAGGGAGGGGAGGAGGTTCAATTCGGAAAACGTCATAAAGGTTCCTTCCCGCTCTGCCCAGACCGATTAAACGGCCATGAAGACAGGGCGGCGCAGAGAGTGGCGCACGCGACCGCAGGGGCAGACATCCGCCCCTGACCGAAAAAGCGGCCGGGCACAACAGGTCGGGCATGAACGCATCGTCGCCAACCTGTTGTTCTGCGCCATCTCAAAAGGAAATCTGAATGCGGCGGGGGGTCAGTGAGCGATGGAGCGGCGGGGATGGGTCGGTGGAATGCCGACGTGAGATGAAACATGTGCCGCAACGTTGACGCTGAATGGCGAATCATACAGGAATCCGGAGGAAACACAAGGAGTATTTTCGAGCTGTTTCGAATAAGCGGATCGGCCTCTTTTCCCGAAGTGCTCCGGAGGAGCCTTCGCCGCGGATTCTGTTATACTTGAAAGCCGTCGACCGGCGGCTTTTTCGTCGTGTGCCTTCTCCCTTCCTTTCGAGGTCGCGCCCATGTCCTTTATGAAAGACTGTCGTTCCCAGGGCCTCTACGATCCTCGGTTCGAGCACGACTCCTGCGGGGTCGGTTTCGTCGTCAACGTCAAGGGAGGCCGCAGCCATTTCCTGGTGCGCCAGGCCCTCGAGGTCCTCGGCAACCTGGAGCACCGCGGCGCGGTCGGTTGCGATCCGAACAGCGGCGACGGCGCCGGCCTGCTGCTGCAGCTGCCCCACGAGTTCTTCCGGGAGGAGTGCGCCGAGGAGCTCTTCACCCTGCCCGAGCCGGGCGGCTATGCCGTCGCCATGATCTACCTGCCCCGGGCCCGCGAGGAGCGTCACCGCTGTGAGCGGCTGGCCGAACAGGTGATCGGCGAACACGGCTTCCGGTTTCTCGGCTGGCGCAACGTGCCCACCGACAACAGCACCCTCGGCGAGGGCGCCCGCTACCTGGAGCCGGTCATCCGTCAGCTCTTCGTCGGCCGACCGCCGGAGGTACGCGACGATCTCGACTTCGAGCGGCGGCTCTATGTCTGCCGGCGCCACCTGGCCAACCGGGTCAAGGCCATGGGGGCGCTGTCGGAAGAGACCTTCTACGTCTGCAGCTTCTCCCACCGCACCATTGTCTACAAGGGGATGCTGACCCCCCACCAGGTGCCCGAGTATTTCCTCGACCTGCTCAACCCCGAGATCAAAAGTGCTCTCGCCCTGGTGCACTCGCGCTTCTCCACCAATACCTTTCCCAACTGGGTGCGTGCCCATCCCTATCGCTATATTGCCCACAACGGCGAGATCAACACCCTGCGTGGCAACATCAACTGGATGCACGCCCGTCAGGCCCTTCTCGCCGGCCGCGAGCGGGGCAACGAGTGGGCCAAGATCCTGCCGGTGATCGACGAGAGCGGGAGCGATTCGGCGATGTTCGATAACTGCCTGGAGTTTCTCCACCTCTCCGGGCGCTCCCTGCCCCACGCGGTCATGATGATGATCCCCGAGCCGTGGAGCCGCCACCGGCAGATGAGCGCTGAGAAAAAGGCCTTTTACGAATATCACGCCTGCCTGATGGAGCCGTGGGACGGCCCCGCCTCCATCGTCTTTACCGACGGGGTGCGCATCGGCGCGGTGCTTGACCGCAACGGCCTGCGCCCCTCGCGCTACTACGTCACCCGGGACGGTCTGGTAATCCTGGGGTCGGAGGCGGGGGCGCTGCCGCTGGCGCCGAACCGCATCGTCGAGAAGGGGCGACTGCAGCCGGGGAAGATGTTCCTGGTCGACACCGAAAAGGGACGGATCGTCGCCGACGAGGAGATCAAGCAGGAGATCGTCGCCGCCCACCCCTATCGGCAGTGGCTGGATGAGAACCTGGTCCGCCTCGAGGACCTGCCGGCGGCGCCGCGAACCCTCTGCGAGCCGGCGACCCTCCTGCAGCGCCAACAGACCTGCGGCTATACCTTCGAGGAGTTGCGGGCGGTGCTCGCCCCCATGGCGCAAAACGGCGTCGAGGCAGTCGGCTCGATGGGCAACGACGCGCCCCTGGCGATTCTCTCCGAAAAGTCTCAGCTCCTCTACGCCTACTTCAAGCAGCTCTTCGCCCAGGTGACCAACCCCCCCATCGACAGCATTCGCGAGGAGATCATCACCTCGACCGAAACGACGCTGGGGGCCGAGCGAAGCCTTTTGCACCCCGAGCCCGCGTCCTGCCGCCACGTCAAGCTCGCTACGCCGATGCTCGACAACGGGCAGTTGGAGAAGCTGCGGCGGATCGACCGCTCCGGCCTGAAAGCCGCCGACCTCGCCATCCTTTTTTCGGCCGCAGGTGGACCCGCCGGTCTCGAGGAGGCGATGACCGACCTCTTTCGCCGGGCCGATGCGGCGATTGCGGAGGGGGCCACCCTGCTGATACTCTCCGACCGGGGGATAAGCGCGGAACGGGTGCCGATTCCGGCCCTGCTGGCGGTTGCCGGGCTGCACCACCACTTGATCCGCCGGGGGACGCGCACCCTGGCCGCGCTGGTCCTCGAGTCGGCCGAACCGCGCGACGTGCATCAGTTCGCCCTGCTGGTTGGCTACGGGGCCGGGGCAATCAATCCCTATCTGGCCCTCGAGACCCTCGAGGGGATGATCGAAGATGGGCTGTTGACGGGCCTCGAACCCGACCGGGCGCGCGCGAACTACCTCAAGGCCGCCACCAAGGGGGTGGTCAAAACCATGGCCAAGATGGGGATCTCGACCATCCAGAGCTACCGCGGCGCCCAGATTTTCGAGGCAATCGGGCTCAGCCGCGCCGTGATCGACAGGTACTTCACCTGGACCGCCTCGCGGGTCGGGGGAATCGGCCTCGAAACGATCGCGGCGGAGGCGCTCGAGCGCCATCGCCACGCCTTCGCCCCCCGCCGCGACCCGGCCGAGGGGCTCGACCCGGGAGGCAGGCACCAGTGGCGCCGGCGCGGCGAGTGGCATCAGCTCGGGCCGCAGGCGATCCACCTGGTGCAGACGGCCTGCCGCACCGGCGACCATTCTCTCTTCCGGGAGTTTTCCGCCCTGGCCGACGACCACACCCGGCGGACGGCGACCCTGCGGGGGCTTTTGGCCTTTCGCTTTCCGGGCAAGGGGGTGCCCCTGGAGGAGGTGGAGCCGGTGGAGGCGATCGTGCGGCGCTTCAAGACCGGGGCCATGTCCTACGGCTCGATCAGCAAGGAGGCCCACGAGGCCCTCGCCATCGCCATGAACCGACTCGGCGGCAAGTCCAACACCGGCGAGGGGGGAGAGGACCCGGCCCGCTATCACCGGGACCTCGACGGCGACGACCGCGCCAGCGCCATCAAGCAGGTGGCCTCCGGGCGCTTCGGGGTGACCAGCCTCTATCTGACCAACGCCAAAGAACTGCAGATCAAGATGGCGCAAGGGGCCAAGCCGGGCGAGGGGGGGCAGCTGCCCGGGCACAAGGTCTACCCCGAGATCGCCCGGGTGCGCCACTCCACCCCCGGGGTCGGCCTGATCTCGCCGCCGCCCCATCACGACATCTACTCCATCGAGGATCTGGCCGAGCTGATCCACGACCTGAAGAATGCCAATCCCGAGGCGCGCATCAGCGTCAAGCTGGTGGCCGCGGCCGGCGTCGGCACCATTGCCGCCGGGGTGGCCAAGGCGAAGGCGGACGTGGTGCTGATCTCCGGCCACGACGGCGGCACCGGCGCCTCGCCCCTCTCCAGCATCCACCACTCGGGGCTGCCCTGGGAGCTGGGCCTCTCCGAGACCCACCAGACCCTGCTGCTCAACGGGCTGCGCGACCGCATCGTGGTCGAGACCGACGGCCAGCTCAAGACCGGCCGCGACGTGGTGATCGCCGCCCTGCTCGGCGCCGAGGAGTTCGGTTTCGCCACCACGCCGCTGGTGGTGCTCGGCTGCATCATGATGCGCGCCTGCCACCTCAACACCTGCCCGGTGGGGGTGGCGACCCAGGACCCGCACCTGCGCACCCGCTTCAACGGCTCCCCTGACCACGTGGTCAATTTCTTCACCTTCGTTGCGCAGGAGGTGCGCGAGCTGATGGCCAGGCTCGGCTTTCGCACCGTCGACGAGATGGTCGGCCGCTGCGACCGGCTCGAGGCGCGCACGGACCACCTTGGCGCCAAGGCGCGCACCCTCGATCTGGAGAGGATTCTCCATCGGCCGGAGGTTTCCCCGGAGGTCGGCTCCTTCTGTCGGGTTCCCCAGCAACACGGCCTCGAGCGGGCCCTCGACCGCACCGTCCTCCTCCAGCTCTGCGAACCGGCCTTGGAGGAGGGCAAGCCAGTCCACGCCTCCCTGCCGATCCGCAACGTCAACCGGGTCGCCGGCACCTTGCTCGGCAGCGCCGTGACCCGCCGCCACGGCCCCGAGGGGCTGCCGGAGGACACCATCCGGCTCAAGTTCAACGGCTCGGCCGGGCAGAGCTTCGGCGCCTTCATCCCCCGTGGCTTGACCCTCACCATCGAGGGGGACGCCAACGACTATTGCGGTAAAGGACTCGCCGGCGGCCGCATCGTTATTTTCCCGCCGCGCACCTCGACCTTCGACCCGCGGAAGAACATCATCGTCGGCAACGTCGCCTTCTACGGTGCCACCGCCGGCGAGGCCTTTATTCGGGGGATGGCCGGCGAGCGCTTCTGCGTGCGCAACTCGGGGGCGACCGCGGTGGTCGAGGCGGTGGGGGATCACGGCTGCGAGTACATGACCGGCGGGGTGGTGATCGTGCTCGGCCCGACGGGGCGCAACTTCGCCGCCGGTATGTCGGGGGGAATCGCCTACGTTCTCGACGAGGCGGGCGTCTTCCCTGATCACTGCAACGCCGAGATGATCGAACTCGACTCCCTTGACGATCCGGAGGAGATCGCCCGGCTCAAGCGGCTGATCGAGCGCCACCGCGAGCTGACCGGCTCGAACCGGGCCGCCACGGTTCTCGCCGACTGGCAGCGCAGCGTCAAGTGTTTCGTCAAGGTTTTCCCCAAGGACTATCGGCGGATGCTCGGCGCCATCGAGCGGGCCACGGAGGCGGGGCTCTCCGGGGAGGAGGCTTTGCAGGCGGCTTTTGAGGAGAACGTGCATGATCAGGCGCGGGTGGGGGGGAATTGAAAACTCTCGGGAAAAGGCAAATTCCAGGGGTTTCGCCCCCTGTCGACGCCCTTCTTTCTTTGCATGCCCAAAGAAAGTAGGCAAAGAAAGGGCACCCAACTGACGCGCCCGCCTTTGGCGGGTTCCCTGCGCTCCGCAGACGTTTCGGGGGCCGGCAAAAACTCGCTTCGCTCGGACATTTGCCGGTCTGTTTCCCGAAACGCCCGCTTCGCTCCGGCGCGGTCCGATGGGGACTGAATGCCCCAAAACCAAATACCACGGTCATTTCAACTTATTGCAGGTGGTCATTCGGTAAAGCCCCGGTTCAATTGGGGAGGAGGTTCCACGAAGGAGTGCTTGGGTTCGGGGCTGGGTCGTTTGTAAGGGCCCGAAACACTGGCGACAGAAATGCTCCCGGCAGGGGAAGGCATTTTTGCTTACTTTTGTTGCCGTCTGGACAAAAGTAAGGCGTCTGGCGGGACGCGACCCGCCTTCGCCTCCGGCTTCGGCGGCCAAGCCCGCTGGTTTTAACTTAGGCTTCGGCGGCCAAGCCCGCTGGGTTTGACTTGGGCTTCGGCGGCCAAGCCCGCTGGGTTTGACTTAGGCTTCGGCGGCCAGGTCCGCCGGTTTTGACTTGGGCTTCGGCGGCCAGGCCCGCCGGTTTTGAAGTAGGTTTCTTCTTGGGCATTTTGTTAGGAAATAACTGGATCAGCGAGCAGTCCAATTCCTGGGGTTGCGCCCCCAGGCGACGCCTTACTCTCTTTGCTTGCCCAAAGAGAGTAAGCAGAGAAAGGGCACCCAACTGACGCGCCCGCCATAGCCCACCGGGCGACGGCGGGTTCCCTGCTCTGCGCAGATGTTTCGGGGCCCGGCAAAAACTCGCTTCGCTCAGACATTTGCCGGTCTGTCTCCCGAAACCTCCACTCCGCTCCGGCGTCGTCAGATGGGATATCCAAACCAAGGCGGTAAGACGCTTTCTTTTAGGAATAGGGATATGGGTAAACTGGGCGGATTTCTGGAATACTTTCGCGAGCTGCCGGCCGATCGGACGCCGCTCGAGCGGCTCGCCGACTGGGAGGAGTTTCATCTCCATCACACCGAGGAAAAAAATCGGGAGCAGGGGGCGCGCTGCATGGAGTGCGGCACCCCCTTCTGCCACACCGGGCTGCTGCTCCCCGGCGGCGCCTCGGGCTGCCCCGTCTACAACCTGATCCCCGAGTGGAACGACCTCATCTGGCGGGGGCTCTGGGAAAAGGCCCTCGAGCGGCTGCACATGACCAACAACTTTCCCGAGTTTACCGGCCGGGTCTGCCCGGCTCCCTGCGAGGGGGCCTGCGTGCTCGGGATCATCGAGCCGCCGGTGACGATCAAGGCGATCGAGCAGGCGATCGTCGACCGCGGCTTCGCCGAGGGGTGGATCGCGCCGCGGCCGCCCGCCGGGCGCAGCGGGAAAAAGGTGGCGGTGGTCGGTTCGGGGCCGGCGGGGCTCGCCTGCGCCGCTCAGCTCAACAAGGCGTGGCACGAGGTGACGGTCTACGAGCGTGCCGACCGCATCGGCGGGCTCTTGATGTACGGCATCCCCAACATGAAGCTAGACAAGGACATTGTCCGCCGCCGGGTCGATCTGTTGGCCGCCGAGGGAGTGACCTTCGTCACCGGCACCGAGATCGGCCGCGATCTCTCCCTTGGGGAACTGCAGGAGCAATTCGACGCCGTGGTCCTCTGCTGCGGTGCCACCAAACCGAGAGATCTGGCGATTCCGGGGCGAAAGGCCAAAGGCATTCACTTCGCCATGGAGTTTCTCACCCACAACACCCGGCGGCTGCTCGATCGCAGCCCCCTCAAGCTGAACGCCGAGGGGAAGCACGTGGTGGTGATCGGCGGCGGTGACACCGGAACCGACTGCGTCGCCACTGCCCTGCGCCAAGGATGCAAGTCGATCACCCAGCTCGAGATCCTGCCCCGTCCGCCGCAGGAGCGGGCCACCGACAACCCCTGGCCCCGCTGGCCGCAGATCTACCGTCTCGATTACGGCCAGGAGGAGGCGAAGCAGAAATTCGGCGCCGACCCCCGCCAGTATCTGGTGACTGCCGGGGAATTTGTCGCCGACGGGACGGGGCACGTGCGGGAGATTCTAGTCCACGACGTCGAATGGAAGGCAGAGGCCGGGCGCCCCTGGCCGGAGAAAGTACCCGGCACCGAACGGATCGTTCCGGCCGATCTGGTGCTGCTCGCCCTGGGATTTCTCGGTCCGGAGGAGAGGCTGCTGGAGGGGCTTTCGCTGGAACAGGACGCCCGCGGCAACTTCAAGGCCGACTATGGAACTTTCGCCACCAGCGTCCCCGGGATCTTCGCCGCCGGCGATGCCCGTCGCGGCCAGAGCCTCGTCGTCTGGGCCATCAACGAGGGGCGGGGAGCCGCCCGCGAGGTCGACCGCTACCTGATGGGGGAGACGGAGCTGCCCTGAACGTTTCCGTCGCCTTGAACCTGTCTCCCCCTACCTCCCTGGTATCTTCTCCTGTCAGTTTCGTTCGGAGAATTCTGAACGCCTTTCCCATTCCCCTGCAAAATTTCCCGAAACGAAAAAATGTGTCCTTCCGACCCGGGCTGAGGTCAGGCTCCATGCATGAGGGTTGCAGGGAGATGGGATTAAAGGTAAAATGCCGCCACCTTTTCCCCAGGAGTTTTTTCCCATGGACAATCGCATGGTTCTCATCACCATGACCGGCCAGGATCGGCCGGGGATCGTCGCCGCCGTCACCGGCCACATCGCCGCGGCCGGGGCCCGCATCCGCGATATCGAACAGACCGTTACCCACACCCTGCTCTCCTTTTCCGTGCTCATCGATTTTCCCACCGGCGACAGCGATCAGAAACCGCTGCTCAAGGAGCTCCTTTTCCTGGCCAAGGAAATCGGTTTGGAACTCGATTTCCAGGTCCTGCACGAGGAAGAATACCGCCGCAAGACTACCCGCAACGCCCACGTCGTCACCATCATGGGCGGCCAGGTGAGCGCCGCCGCCCTGGCCCGGGTCTCCCGGGTGCTGGCGGACAACGAGGTCAACATCGAGCGCATTTCCAAGCTGACGCAGGGGCAGCTGCGCTGCG
>CAWANI010000028.1:0-53962 GCA_963783365.1 uncultured delta proteobacterium
CTGGCCCCGTCTTTCAGCTCGCGGAAGGAAAGCCAGTTTCCCGAAACCGGGAGTCCTTTCCCATAACGGATATAATCGAGAAATGGGGCGGCCACCCAGGGATTGATATGGATGTCCGCCAAGAGTTCGCCGTCGGCATCGACGCTGAAGTTCTTGCCGAGCACCTTCATCGTAAGCTGCCGCCCGCGAAGTCGGCTCCGACCCGTTCGGCTGCCGCAGCCAGGTCAATGCTGCAGACCTCGTTTTGAAGTAATTCAAGAAATTCGTCCCGGTTTGGATCGAAAACATTCTGATCTTCAGATTATCGGAGAATCGGTCGATGGTACCGCGGTCCAGCTTCGGGCATTGCCGGATCTTTTTCCGGCCCTGGTAAACAGCTCCGGCAAATGCCAAGCAGGTCTTTTCGCCGCATTTCCGACAATTGGATTTGTCAGCAGCGAAAAATTTCCATGGCATTTTTAGGTCGCGGCATGTAAATCATTCTCCAAAAAGATAAAGGTAGCAATACGATGGTTTGAAGGTGTCGGCAAAAACGCATTCGTGAAAACGCTTTCTCAACCTCTTCGCCTACACCGCGACCGCCACGGTGCACGCCGCCATGGGCGGGGCGCGCGCGACCACCAGCGTCGATCTCTCGCGCACCTACCTCGCCTGGGCCCGGAAGAACTTCGCCCTCAACGGCTTCAGCGACCGGAGCCACGAGTTCATCCAGGCTGACGTGCGCGCCTGGATGCGGCAGGAGAAGCGCCGCTTCGACCTGATCTTCCTCGATCCGCCGACCTTCTCCAACTCAAAGAGCATGAGCGGCACTTTCGACGTCCAGCGCGACCATGCGCCGCTGCTGCGCGAGACCGCCCGCCTGCTCGCCCCGGGCGGCACCCTCGTCTTCTCCAACAACAACCGCCGCTTCCGCCTCGACACCGAGGCCCTGCCCGAGCTGCTCTGCGAAGAGATCACTTCCCAGACCATCCCGAGGGATTTCGAGCGCAATCCGCGGATTCACAACTGCTGGATTATTCGAATGAAGTGAGGAAGGAAAGCCCTTGTTTTCATGGCGAGGCGAGCCGCCGTCGGGGTGGAAACTTGACAACCGGGGACGGGGTGCTTATTTTGAGCAACGCCGATACGAAAATCCAATTCCAGGGAGGAGCAAGACGCATGACGGTAAGTAAACGCAAGTTCAAGGCCGAGGTCAACAAGATCCTCGACCTGATGATCCATTCCCTCTACTCGCATAAGGAGATCTTCCTGCGCGAGCTGATCTCCAACGCCAGTGACGCCATCGACAAGGCCCGCTATCTGGCGCTCACCGACACGGCCATCAACCCCGAAGGGGACGACTGGCAGATCGAGCTGATCCCCGACGAGCGAGGCCGGCACCCTCACCGTGCGCGACAACGGCGTCGGCCTGACCCGCGACGAGGCCGCCGAGGCCCTGGGGACCATCGCCCACTCGGGGACCAAGGAGTTCCTCAAGCTCCTCGAGAGCCGCGAGGTCAAGGACAATCCGGAGCTGATCGGCCAGTTCGGCGTCGGCTTCTACTCGGCCTTCATGGTCGCCGACAAGGTCACCGTCCTCACCCGCCGCGCCGGCGCCCCGGCCGACCAGGCGATCCGCTGGCAGTCCGAGGCCGACGGCAGCTACACCATCGAGGACGCCACCAAGGAGAGCCGCGGCACCGACGTCATCCTCCACCTCAAGGAAGAGGCGAAGCAGTACCTGCGAGGAGTGGGAGCTGCGCAAGGTGGTCAAGCAGTACTCGGACTTCATCGAGTACCCGGTGGTGATGGAGGTGACCCGCAGCACCCCCGACCCCGAGGACAAGGAGAAGAGCGTCGAGGAGACCAAGCTCGAGACCCTCAACTCGCAAAAGGCGATCTGGCTGAAGGACAAGAGCGAGATCAGCGAAGAGGAATACCACGAGTTCTACAAGCACATCTCCCACGACTACACCGCCCCGGCCAAGGTCATCCACTACAAGGCCGAAGGGACCACCGAGTTCTCGGCCCTGCTCTACCTGCCCAAGCAGCGCCCCTTCGACATCTTCTACCAGGACTACAAGATCGGCCCGACTCTCTACGTGCGCCGGGTGCAGATCATGGACCACTGCGAGGCGATGCTGCCGCCCTACCTGCGCTTCGTCAGGGGGGTGGTCGAGTCCGGCGACCTGCCCCTCAACGTCAGCCGCGAGATCCTCCAGGACAACCGGACCGTCGGCGTGATCAAGAAGAGCATCACCAAGAAGGTCCTCGACACCCTGGCGGAGATGAAGAAGGACGAGCCCGAGGCCTACAGCGAGTTCTACGGCCAGTTCGGCCGCATCCTGAAAGAAGGGGTCCACATCGACTTCGAGCGCAAGGACGCCGTCGCCGAGCTGCTCCTCTTCGAGTCGACCAAAACCGAAGCCGGCAAGAAGATCACCCTCGCCGAGTACGTGGCGCGCATGCCCGCCGAGCAGAAGGAGATCTACTACATGACCGGTCCCGACCGGGCCACGGCCGAATCCTCCCCCTATCTCGAGGTCTTCAAGGAGAAAGGGATCGAGGTGCTGCTGATGACCGACGACATCGACGACCTGATCATCAGCAGTCTGGGGAGCTACCAGGAGAAGGAGTTCCAGTCCGCCGTCAAGGGAGACCTCGATCTCGGCGACAGCAAGAAGGAGGAGAAGCAGAAGGAGTACGGCGACCTGCTGGAGATGATGCGGGAGCAGCTGAAGGACCTGGTCGGCGCCGTGCGCGTTTCGGGCCGCCTCAAGGACTCGGCGGTCTGCCTGGTCGCCGGCGAGCACGACCTCGACCCGCAGATGGAAAAGATGTTCCGCGCCATGGGCCAGGAGGTCCCGAAAGGCCAGCGCGCCCTGGAGGTCAACCCCGACCATCCGCTCATCGCCAGGATGCAGACCCTTTTTGCCGCTGACGCCAAGAGCGAGCGGCTCAAAGAGTATGTCGATCTGCTCTACGATCAGGCGCTGCTGCTCGAAGGGGACCGCCCGCGTGATCCGGTGACTTTTGCCAAGGCGATGTCGAAGCTGATGGCGGAGGGGGCAGGGAAGTAAGCGCAAGAAAATTCAACATGAATGATCAGTCCGCCCGACCGGGATAATTCCGGTCGGGCGGTTATATTTTTGCGTAGTGTCCCGTTTGGTTAGTCCTTTTAGAGAATTCTGAGGTCTTTTGTTCGCTGGCAAGGCGCGTCGACAAAGGCCTAGCCTGCGCTAAGCCGAGGAGACGGAACGTAGCCAGCGGGCAAAAGGACCAGAATTAATGAATGGAATTAACCAATCGGGACAGTAGGTATTCATTTGTTGACTAGCCATCCTCATCCGAATCATCAACGCCGAACGTGCGGAGAGGGGAGGGTGCGTACAGAGTTGACAAGTTCCGCAACCTGTTAAAAAAGAGAAAACCCTTTACATGTCGGTCGGATATGTTATGAATTAAGATTGGTCGATTGGGCCGCATGCAAGAGATCACGGCGGGGCCAGACCAATAGAACCGCGACCAATTTCCCGAGGGAAGTATTGTGTCTTGAGGCGGTGAGAACCGCCGGGACGAAGGCTTCGATAGGGGATGACAAATAAGTCCCCCATTTTGCGTCAGAAGCGAAACAGGAGAGAACAACATGAACGTAACGGTCATTCACAAAGCGAACGTCAAGGAGAATGTGCTCGATGAGCTGGCCAAGGATTTGGCCGCCATCATCGCCGGGGTTTTGAATGTGCCCGGCGGGGGGCTGGCCATCGTCAAGCCGCAACAAGTCTCGCTAGCGTTTTCTCAGGCAAGCCCCCGAGATGTGGGTTCCGATATTCGAATATCGGTATTCGCGCGGAGCAACACACCGCGGACGTCAACGGGCCATGATCGGGCCGAGGCGATCCTCGAGAAGATCATGGCCGTCATCGCCAGGTCTGGTGATGAATACTCGGTCGATATCCGCCTGTATATGATGGAAATCGGCACTGCGGAGCGGGCGCTGAGCTGACAGGGGCGAAGGGGGCGCTACCCGCACGGGCCCAAGATCGCTTTCCCCCTGAAAAAGTGCGTCACAACGCAAAGCCCTGATGCGGTGCGGGCATTTCCGCTCGGGTATTTTTGAGGAGCGTCGCGAAGTGATGCATCGTCTCCTGCTCGCCGTGGACCAGGATGGTGCGCTCGGGAGCGCCGATCCGGCGGTTCCAGGCGAGAAGTTCCGCCTGGCCGGCGTGGGCGGAAAAGCCGTTGATGGCTTTGGGGGGCGGCGCCGGATCCCGCAGGATCGGCCGGTTGTCGTTGCCCAGGTCGCCTGAGAAGAGCAGGGTCGGCCGCCGCCCTTCTTCCGCCAGCTCCAGAAAGACATGAAGAACTCCTGAATGGTGACGTCGCCTCAGGTCCTCAAGCCTTAAAAAGAAGGCGACAGTTCTTGAGCATAAAGCTAAATAGGGCCTTGAAGCTGGATCAGCACTCCGGCTCCGGCCTCATCTGTCCATGCTCCGACCGGCGATCACCTCTCCGTCCCCGAAGACTTCCCCTTCTGGGCCAGATACCGTTCCAGGCCCCATTCGCCACCGCCGGCCGCCGCCAGGTAGAGAAAGACGAAACAGTACAGAACCGCCAACTCTCCCTGATTGAGCAGCGGCCAGAAGCCTTTCGGCGCGTGGGCCGTGAAGTAGGCGATGGCCATCTCCCCCGACAGAAGAAAAGCCACCGGACGGGTGAACAGACCGAGGAGCAGGAGCAGGCCGCCCCAGAATTCGAGCAAGCCGGCAATCCCCACCAGCGAGAAGAGTTTGAGCTCGAATGGCAAAGGGGCCGGAATGCCGAAGAGCTTTTGCCCGCCGTGAGACAGAAAAAGAAAGGCCGTGATGATCCGCAGGACGCTGAGCAGCCGCGCCTCCCAGCGAACGCAAAATGAAGTGAGATCCGCCATCGTTTTCCTCCCTCTTGCCGCCGAAAGCGTCCGAGCCGGTAAAAAATGCCGTGTCGGTTTGAATAAAAGAATCTTTTCGAGTCGGACCCCCTGACAGATCCGGGCCATCTTTCTCAGCCGCGCCTCCCGTGCGGCGAAATCCATTGCCGCACCTGCTCCCCCGAAGGCAGTTGCCAGGCCCTCCGGTGGAGTTCGGTCATTCGCTCCCGGTCGTAAAGTAGGGTGCGCCGCTCAGACGGGCTCAGCGCGCCGGGGCCTTCGGTGAGCGCCCGCTCGACCAGGGCCTTTCGTCGGTTTCGTACGGTTGCCGGCAAAATCGGGGTGCAGCCCAGCAGGGAGCAGTGCAGGGCATTGGTTTCCGGATGAACGACAGCCCGGCGAAAGCCGTCCCGATCCGCCCCCTGCTTTTTTCTCCGATTCACTTCATCCAGTCTCAGTTCTTCCAGTTCGGTCGGCGCGGCGCTCTCCTCGGGGGTGAGAAACAGCCCCCAGGCCAGCGCCCGGCTGCCCGCTCCCATCCGGCTGGTAAAAACGGACACGGGAATCGAGAGGATGAGGGCGCCGACGATCGGGGCCATCCACCAGAAATACCCCGGGTCAAGCCAATAGACACCCAGCCCCCAGACCGTTCCCACCACTGTGTCGATGCCGTGTCGCCTGATGGCCACGGACCAGGGCGTTTGCGAATCTTCCCGGCTCTGGGCGGCCCAGGGAATCTTGCGTCCGAGAAAAGTCAGGACGACGAAACGGGCGTGAAACATCATCCGGATCGGGGCGAGCAGGGCGGAGAGCAGGATTTCGAGCAGCACACTCGCCATCAGCCTGGAAAAGCCGCCGAAGAGGCGGCTGCGGCGCCCCCATGTCACCAGGGCGACGCTGAGAAATTTCGGCAGAAAGAGGATGATCGCCGTTACGGCTACCAGCACCAGGGCCAGGTCCGGCCGCCAGATCGGCCAGTTGGGGAAGAGGGTATGGGCGGAGGGGAAATAGCTTGGAGTGGTGATCTTTCCAAGAAGGACCTTGATAGTACTCAGAATGAGAAAACCGAACCAGAGAAAGGCTGAAACATAGGAGAGGGCGCCCTGGAAGAAGAGGGCGCGGTGGGGGCCGACCAGCCCCCGCAAAAAGAGCAGTTTCAGGTGCTGGAGGTTCCCCTGGCACCAGCGCCGGTCCCTCCCCATCTCTTCGAGCAGCGATGAGGGGGGCTCCTCGTAGCTCCCGGGCAGGTCGTAGGCGAGCCAGACGGTCCAACCCGCCCGGCCGAGCAGGGCCGCCTCCACGAAGTCGTGGCTGAAGATTTCGCCGCCCAGCGGCGGCTTGCCGGGCAGTTTGGGCAGGGAGCAGTGCTGCATGAAAGGAGCGATCCGGATGATGGCGTTGTGCCCCCAGTACTGGCCCTCGCCCATCTGCCAGAAGTGGAGTCCCGCCGCGAATATCGGTCCGTAAAGCCGGCTGCTGAACTGCTGGACGCGGGCGAGAAGCGAGCGCCGGTTTACCGCCACGGGGGATGTCTGGATGAGGGCGGCATCCGGTCGGGTCTCCATCAGGTGGACCAGCCGGGTCAGTGCCTCGCCGCTCATGATGCTGTCCGCATCGAGGACCACCATGTAGGGGTAGTTGCGTCCCCAGCGGCGGCAGAAGTCGGCGACGTTGCCGCTTTTGCGCTTCAGGCGCACCCGGCGGCGGCGATAAAAGATGCGTTGGAAGCCCGCCGTCTCGCGGCACCAATTGAACCAGGCTTCCTCCTCCCTGACCCAGCATCCGGGATCGGCGGTATCGCTGAGGATGAAAAAGTCGAAAAGGTCCCGGACGCCCTGCCGATCAAGAGAGTGATCGATCACCCTGAGCCCGGCGAATACCCGGTCGACCGGCTCATCGCAGATCGGCATGACGATGGCCGTCCGGGACTTCAGCGCCAGTTTGTCGGGGAGAGGTTCTGCTGTCGAGGTGACAGAGAAACGGCCCCTGCCCCGAGCGAGAATAAAAAATCCGAAGAGGGAAGTCCAGAAGCCGATGGAGATCCAGCCGAAAAGGGCAGCGAAAAAAAGGACGATCGCCACCTCCAGCGGGCTTCCGCCCTTGTAGGGCAGTACCTGCAGCATGAACAGCGAGGCAATGGTGCTGGGGATGAGCACCAGGACGAAGAGAAGCAGCCGGCGCCGCCGGGCTGCAGGCAGCCAGGCCATAGAACGCCGCCGCTCGCGTCGGGACTTTCCAGCGGTTGTTCCTCTGTCTGCAGACGAATATGTGACGTGGCCTTTGTTTTTTGACGGGTGCACAATGGCCCGGCGCAGCAGCCCCCGGCGAAATCGGTTGGCCGCCATGGAGGAGCGAGCCAGGGGGGGCATTGAGCAGAGACGGTCTTCTTCATATGCCGGAGCCGCTTCGGAAAGAGAATCTCGCAGCGACCTTGTCAGACGCCACCATCTGAAAGACTTTTCCGGATCTTTTGAGGGTTTGCCGGCCGCGGGAAGCTTCTCCATGAGCAGCCGACGAAGCTGTTTCAGGGTTTCGCCAACCGCCTCGCCTCCGGCGTCCCAGGAAGGGGCGCGAAGTGCCTCTTCGACTGCCAGCAGGGCGAGACCTGGTGCCATATCCTCCTCGACCCCGAGGTGCGCGAGGTAGTCGCACGCTCGCTCATACGCCCCCTTCCAGTCCTGTACGATCCGTCCCGGTGAAGGGGGGTGGGCGAGCGTGTCTGGTGGTGATTTGCGCTGATTCATGGCGCGCCTGTTTTGAACAGGAGGTTGAAAAACTCCATCCCTGGGTTTTTCAACGACCATTCATGGTCTCCACAGGCTGTTTTCAACAGCCTGTTAAGGAAAAAGCACGTACGACCATGTCTCGGTCAGGGCATCTTTTCCTTTGGTCAGAAACGCCCTCAGTTCGATGGGGGCGTCGGTATGGGGCCGCATCTGGAAAATAAGTCTCCACCCACCAGTGACCGGATTTTTCTCTACCTGCTGCTCCAGCACTTCGCCCTCTTTGCCATTTCCTGCACCGATAGTGACCACGCCCCGCAGTACCGTATCGGCCGACAGCTTCTGCAGCCTGCCACCGGTAAAATCGATAACGAATCGGTAGGCATTGTCAAAGGTTCCTCGGTCGATCCGCGTCGCTTGTGTTCGTCCGCCCGGCGGCCGGGTGGGATCCTTCGAGTACCAGAACTGGGTATAGGAAAGAGTGAGCTTCTGGCCGGGCTGTATCGGTTGGGCGGGGACCCAGAAGACCACGATGTTGTCATTTGATTCCTTGGGGCTGGGGATCTCTACTAACTCGACCTTGCCCTTGCCCCAGTGACCCTCGGGGGTGATCCAAACGCTCGGCCGCAGATCGGGGCGGGTTTCAAGATCCTGATAGTGGTCGAAGTTGCGGTCTCTCTGCAGCAGGCCAAAGCCGACCGGATTGGTCATTTCGAAGTCGCTCATGTTCAGTTTCTTCGGGTTGATTAAGGGGCGCCAGATCCACTCGCCGGTCTTCGCGGCAAGCAGAAGGCCGTCAGAATCGTGCACTTCAGGGCGGTAATCCACGGGCGGATCGAGGGTGTTCTCCCCGAAGAAGAACATGCTGGTGAGAGGCGCGAGCCCCAGTTCCTCGATCTTCCGGCGGATAAAAACCCGTGCCTCGACCTTGAGCACCGTCTGCCGGCCGGGGGCCAGGACGAAATTATAGGCGCCGCTGGCGCTGGGGCTGTCGAGCAGGGCATAGATGCGGATCGATTTGGCCCCGGCGGTAGGCCGCACCAGCCAGAACTCCTTGAAGGACGGAAATTCTTCTCCCTCGGGCAGTCCGGTGTCGATGGCGAGGCCGCGGGCCGACGCCCCGTAGACTTCGTTCCTGCCGAGCGCCCGAAAGTAGCTGGCGCCGAGGAAAACGAGGACCTCGTCCTTATAATCCGGCTTATTGATCGGGTAGTGAACGCGGAAGCCGGCATAGCCCAGATCCTGGGGAACTTTGCTGGCGAACTTGTTCTTTCCATAGTCGAATTGGCTGGGGGAGAATCTCACCGGGTGAACACCGGCCGCATCGATGGTGTTGATCAGGACGGGATGGTTGAAATACGCCCCGGGATGAAAAAACTGCACCTCGAAACGAAGGCCGCGGTCCCTCCAGAGTGCCTGTTCAGGGCGAAACCGGATATCCCGCCACTCGTCATAGGTGACGTGCTCGAGCCAATCGGGGACCTTTCCCGGCGCTTGGTAGGGGGTTTCGGACAGTTTCTTCGCTTTGGCGACGACGTTTTTGAAGCCGAACGGCGCCGATGTGGCTGCTGGCAGGATGTTGGGAGTGACCAACAACAGAACTCCCAGGGCTGAGAAGGCGAAAATCCATCGACTTTTCTTCCCCATCATGGAAGGTCTCCTTGTCTCAGGATAGTCAAAGGCTCACAGGAAGAATCCGCTCGGCAACGATTCACCACGAACTGGGAATGCGGGTTTTTTGCCCGATGTCTTAAAAAAAGAACGAGGCTTGAAATCCTCTACTCCCGGACTTTAACCGGCTTGCTCGGAAACCTCCTTCTCGCCCAGGGGAAGAGCGCATCCCTACAACTCGCCCTTGCTCTTCGCCGGAGACGGAGGACGTCTAAAGCGGCCGGGGGTTGCAGAGATCTTCCGCCTCGTTTGCCTGGGCGCCGCAGTTGCCACAGGAATAGGCCGGATGGGTGGTGCGTTGTTGAATCTCGCGATGCATCCCCTTTTCCATGAGATGGCACATGTGGTCCCGGTGATTTTCCGGGCTGGAGCAGGCATTGTAGGTTTCTGTAGAGCGCTTCTTTTCTCCCATTCCGTTTCCTCCTCCGTCGATGATTTCCCGAGCGTGAGCGTTTTTCCCGCTCGGCCCCCTCCGGTTTGCTCCTAAGTATACCCGAATTCGAGGTTTCCGCCGGAAGAGGGCGAAAGGCAGATTCTGCCCCTCCGTGATTTGACGGCATCTAGTCTATTGGCGTGGCCTAATGACGCAAATTGTCCAGTCGGAGAGGAGCTGCCCTTCGGCTACATTGAACAGAAATAAATAATCAAAAAAATTAAAAAATGCCAAAAGTTAGGCCTGTCTCATCTTTTTTCCGACCGTTTAATCCCCGTAATGCACGGCAGGGAGTTTAATTGGAATAAAATTTGCTGAAAATTTATTAATGTTTTATGAATAATGAATATTTTTCATAAATATCCAGACTGGCGGATAGTTCACCGCCCATTGTTGAAGCGTTGCGTCGGTGTCAGTTGGCCCATTTTTAATGGGGAAAATGGGCCAGTCAAATAACCACCTTTAAGGAGGCAAAGGTATGAAGAGGATGTTTGGATGGTGCCTGGTTGCTATGATGGTAGCCACGCTCGGCTTGGCCGGGTGCAGTGGCGATGACGGTAAAGATGCAGATCCCGCAGTAACGAATGCCCTGCAACAAAAGGTCAGCGACCTCACTGCCCAACTGACGAGTCTGCAGGATCAGCTGGCGCAGGCGAAGTCAGATCTGGCCACCGCCAATGATACAACAGGAGCTGATCTGCAAACCAAAATTGACTCGCTGAACGACCAGCTTACCGCGACTCAGACGGCACTCACCGATGCCCAAGCTCAGCTTGACGACTTGCAGCAGAACCCTGCAGCGACGACGCAGAGCGTCAATCCCGAACAATGCTCCGTCTGCCATGCCGGCGCCGGCGATCAGCATCAGGCCCAGTACGAGAGATATATCGGCCCCACTCAGTTCGAGGTCACGGTCGGTACCCCCACGAGGGCGGATAATGGGGACGGCACGTTCGATACGACCATTCCCTTCACCATCACGAAGGCCGGCCAGCCCTTTACGGACCTGGCTTCTCTCGACCAGCTGCGTTTTATGGCGGTTCTGTACAATCCCGAGACCAACCTATTTGATGCGGCCGATGTCTCTTTCGGCGATCCCGCTGCGGTCGCCGGACAGTCCGGCACCTTCACGGTGACCGCGACCGGCACCGATGACCTCATGAATGAGAATGCCGAATTCTACATGTACATCGGCCAGGGCGAGTTCGGCCGGGCCGGTGCCCATATCACTCTGTACGACGATACCTACAACGTGGGCCAGACCTTCGGTACTGTGAATTACGACTCCGTCGCCAATGTCTCGGGATGTGAGAAGTGCCACGGAAAGCCCTACGCCAAGCATGGCTACCGCGCCGCTGCGGTCCCCGGCCTTCCCGATTTTGCCGCCTGCAAAGGTTGCCACTTCGATACCCGGGGCGGCACCGACTTTTTCCAGATCATGGCGGACAACCCGGAGTTGAAAGTCGATCTGGAAAATAGACTCGAAGAAGCCCAGGTGGACAATCCCGGGGCGGAGCTGATCGACGTCATGACGGATGCGGAAAAGGCCCAGTACGCCTATACCGCCAACGTCATGAACGACGTGCATATGTCACACGCCATGGAGTTCCCCTATCCCCAGTCCATGGCCAACTGCGCCACCTGCCACGAAGGCAAGCTCGACCGGATCCTGACGGATGCCAATTTTACCGCCGACACCTGCAAGAGCTGCCACGTCGTGACCGGTCCCGCCAATGAAGAATACATCGAACCCGGCAGAGCTCCGGCCCTGCAAACCATCTGGGCGGATAAAGGCGTCTCCTGGCATACCACCGACATGGTCTGCAACAGCTGCCATACGACAGGCGGCAGCGCCAAGGTCTTCAGCGCAATTCACACCGGCTACAACAAAGTGATCTATGCCGACAACCAAGGGACCAAGTACTCCGACCTCATCAAGGTGACCATCGATTCGGCGACCTTGAGCGACGACGACAAGCTCGACATCAAGTTCAGCGCGAGCGGCAGCGCCGGGACGGTCGACTCGGCGAACATCGTTCCCACCGTGATGGTCGGTCTGTATGGATATGGCACCAAAGACTTTATCGTCGGGCCCCATGAGAAGGATGCGGATGGCAACCGGCTGCTTCAATTTACCGTGGACGGAACCGATGTGAATCCCCGCATCACCACCGTATCGGCCACCGGTGGCAGCTGGGAGGTCATTGCCGACCTGTCGTCGTGGGCGGATATGTTCGCCAATGGCACCGTCAAACGGGCGGAAATCGCGGTCATGCCGGCGCTGGATGGGCCGGACGGCCAGGTTGCGCTCAATGCACCTTCCAGGACGTTTGACCTGAAAGCCAACGCCTTCGACGACGCGTTCTACGCGCCGATCGTCAACGTCAAGGCCGGCACGGAAGGTACGGACGGCTGCAACAGCTGTCACGATGCCCTGGCGACGACTTTCCACTCTCCCGACCGGGGTGGAAACATTGTCGTCTGCCGGTTGTGTCACATTACCAAGAGCGGCGGATCGCATCTCGAAATGCAGTCCCGGTCCATCGATTCCTATATCCATGCGATCCACTCGATGCAGCCAATCGACGGGCTTGGTCCCCGCGGTCTCGATTACACTGACCCCGTACAGGCGCTGGAATACAATGACTACATCGGGTTCGTGTATCCGACCTTTACGACCACGGACTGCGAATCCTGCCATAATCCTGGCACCTACAATATTCCGAGCCAGGCGAAATCCCTGCCCGGCATTCTATCGGGGTCGGATGTGGCCTCCAAGGATAGAGAAATCGGGAACGTGCCAAGCTATGTCACCGGGCCCGCTTCGCGGGCGTGCGGCTCCTGCCATCGTGCGCAGATGATCAACGCCGATGACGCCAATGGGCTTGCCGCCTTCAACCAGCACACCAACGCCAACGGTTACATGGTCGAGGACGGCGACGGTGTTCTCGACAGCATCATTGAGAAGATCATGTCCATGTTCCAGTAAGTCGGGAAGGCGTGGGATGGGCTTCGGCCCATCCCACGCCATGCCGAGGTCATCTGACCCGGCGACCCAAAGGCTAGACAGGCAAAATTTTTCGTGGCAGGGCCGGGTGTGCACCCGGCCCTGTTCTCATTTGGGGAGAGGGAAACGAAAAAAACAGCGGGGGGGGGAAGGCGAGTCCTGTTTGCGGGGATAATGCCCATCAGCGGGCAGGGAATCTAAGCCGCTGACGGCGCGTGCGATCTTTTGCAAGGGCTGGAGAAGTGGGAGAAAAAGCGTCTGCCCGAGGTGTCATTTGCAAAAATCATTAAATACCGGGGCGAGACGGCCGGGGCGCCAAGGCCGTTGCGGCCAGACATCGCCCGTGGCCCCCTTCGCCTGCCGCTTCTTATTGGCTGTGCGCCCGCCGGCTTCCATTGGGAGATCCGAGCGTCGCCTTGAGCCCTTCGACCAGTTCCTTTTTCTGGTCCGGAGAGAGGCGGGCCTCGGGATGCATCAGCCGATACTGAAAAGGGGGCATTTCCCCTTCGGAAACGGCTTCCTCTATCTTTTTGGCATTCTCGTCCTTTCGCCGGCCCTGACCCCATTCGGAGAAGTTGAGGTGGTGGCGCCCTTCCTGGACATCGCTTTGTACCAGCCACGAGACCGGTGCCACATTGGCGTACCAGGGCCAGACGGTTTCGTTGCTGTGGCAATCGAAACAGGCCCGTGCCGCCAGTTGCCGCGTCTGCGGACTGTTCCAGGCCGGCTCCCGGACCACCGGAGGGTTTTCATGGCTGTGGCCGTAGGGGACGAGCTGGATGGCGGCGAATGAGAGGGCGAGAACGAAAAAGGCCTTGAGCAGGTTTTTGGCGGAAATGCGAAGGGACATTCGGCGGCTTCTCCTTGGATGGCGGCAAACGGTTCGTCGAAGTTTAGCGGAAAAGGCGCCGATTGCAAGGCTCCGACCGTCCCGCGATGCCGGGCAGCGCCGTGGATGGACCGGGATGGGAACCTGCCCGCCGCTCCCCGGCTAAATAAGGGATGTTACCGCAAGGAAACAGCCGCTGGGATGATTTTCCCTTGATTCCCGAACCCGCTCGTGATGGAATCCGTGAGCAGCTGGAATCCATTTTTTACCGGAGGAGTTTGCCATGAAGATTGTTGTTTTGGACGGATATGCCTTGAATCCAGGCGATATGAGCTGGGGGGCTTTAGAGGAGCTGGGAGAGTGTCAGGTTTTCGATCGCACTCCTGCAGAACAGGTGGTGGAGCGGGCCGTTGCGGCGGATATCGTTCTCACCAACAAGGCGGTGCTGTCGCGGGAGGTGATCGGCAAGCTGCCTAACCTCAAGTATATCGGCGTCACCGCGACCGGCACCAACGTGGTGGACCTGGCAGCAGCCCGCGAGCGGGGGATTCCGGTGACCAACGTGCCCGCCTACAGCACTCGTTCGGTGGCCCAGATGGTCTTTGCCCTGCTTCTGGAAATGACGCAGCAGGTCGGCCATCACGCCCGGCTGGTGCGGGAAGGCCGGTGGAGCGCCAGTCCCGATTTCTGTTTCTGGGAGCGGCCGCTCATCGAGCTGGAGGGCCTGACCATGGGGATTGTCGGTGCGGGGGACATCGGATCGACCGTGGCGAAACTGGCCTGTGCCTTCGGTATGAAGGTGCTGGTGACCACCCGCAGCCCGGAAAAGAAGCGGGAGGCCCTCGGCGCCGAGGTCCGTTTCGTCGATCTGGACACCCTCTTTCGGGAAAGCGATGTGATCAGCCTGCACTGTCCTCTGACGCCGGAAACGTCCGGCATGGTCAATGCCGAACGGATCGGTTGCATGAAGTCCAGCGCGTTTCTGATCAACACCGGCCGCGGACCGCTGATCGATGAAAAGGCGCTCGCCGAGGCCCTGAACGCCGAGCGGATCGCCGGTGCCGGCCTCGATGTGTTGTCGACGGAACCGCCGCCGGCCGACAACCCCCTGCAGATGGCCAAAAACTGCTTCATCACGCCGCACATCGCCTGGGCCACCCGGGCGGCGCGCAAGCGCCTGATGGCGACCGTGGCGGCCAACGTCGCCGCATTTGTCGCGGGGCGGCAGCAGAACGTGGTCAACTAAAACTTTCGCCTGGAAGCAACCCTTTCTCGAAATTTCTAAGCCAATTTTCCCCCTTGCTAGTGCGGCGACCTTTGAAGGACGCCCTCCGTGCAAGATGTCGATTTCTTTAACCTTGGGGGGAATTGCTCGTTTTCGGGGCAAAGACCGATATTCCGCTCATCCTTCCCATAGGTCGGAGGACGCCTTGACAGTGTTTCCGGGGAGGTGGTATAAAACAGCCTCCCGCGTGATCAGATTGTCAACTCACATGCCACACCGGGCTGCCCCGGTGTGGCATTTTCTCTTAAAAAAGGGTATTTAATGAGTCAAAAGCCGTTGTCTGCAGGAGATACAGTCGATTCCCGTTGCACCCGTTGTCGGGTTATCACCAACCATACCATCGTGGCGATGGTAGAGGGCCGGGTGGCCCGGGTTCGGTGCAACACCTGCGGAGGGGACCACAATTATCACCATCCGGCGGCGGCGAAGCCGACAAGCGAAAAAACCGGCGGAGCCGCGAAACCCGCCAGGGCGCCCCGCAAGACGCGTTCCTCTTCCGCGGCCAACCTGCAGGAAGAGTGGGAGGCGCTGCAACGGGGCATCGTGCCGGACAAGGTTCTTCCCTACAATATGGAGAGCGCTTTTCGCCCCAAGGACGCTCTGCAACACCCGGTCTTCGGACTCGGAGTGGTCACGGCTGTTTTCAAACCGAACAAGATGGAGGTCTTTTTTCAGGGGGGTAAAAAGCTGCTGCGCTGCCGCCTCTAAATCCTCACCAGATTGGATGGATCCTTCCTTGTCAAGTCGCTATGGTGCGATACAATTGATCTCCAAATTCCCCTAGGAGGGTCCCATGGCGATCAGCGAACGGCGGCGAGAGATGAAACGCAGAAGGCAGAGGCGGGAGAAACGCCAGAAGGAGCGGCAGCGCCAAGGGCCCAACCCCGCCGGTGGCGGGGCCACTGCAGGCGCCGCAAGCCGCGTTGCGGGCGGCGCCCAAAAACCGAAATCGGCTAAAGAGTCGGGGAAATAGCAGTCGCCGCCTGCCTGACAGCCGGGGGAGGGAAATCCCCGGCGAGGAGCACCCCGTGAACTTTCCCCGGCTGCATGACTGGTCCATGTCCTACCCGGAGGCGAGAGAGCTGCAAAGAGAGCTGGCCGAGCGGGTGGTGGTCGAAGACCGCCTGCCGAGGCCCGTCCGGCTGGTGGCGGGGGTGGATGTTTCCTACGAGCGACACGGCGACCTGTTCTTTGCCGGCGTGGTGGTGCTCTCCTTGCCCGATCTCGTGGTCATCGAGGAAGCCGGGGCGAGTGATCGAGTCTCTTTCCCCTACATCCCGGGCCTGCTCTCGTTCCGGGAGCTTCCCGTGGTGCTTGCCGCCTTCCGGCGCCTGCGGACCGTTCCCGATGCGGTGCTGGTGGACGGCCAGGGCATCGCCCATCCGCGCCGACTGGGGATCGCCAGCCATCTCGGGCTCTGGGTGAACCTTCCGACCGTGGGCTGCGCCAAAAGCCGGCTGTGCGGCGACCATACCGCACCGGGGCGGCAGCGGGGAGACGCTGCGCCCCTGATTCTGGAGGGCTCGCCGGTCGGGGCCGTGCTGACCACCCGGGACAACGTGAAACCCCTCTACATTTCCCCCGGCCATCAAACGGACATCGCCTCCTCCGTGGAGCTGGTTCTGGCCTGCGGCATCCGCTACCGGATGCCGGAACCGACCCGCCTGGCGCATCATCTGACCAACCGGCTGCGTATCGAAGGGACCGCTTGAAACCCCGGTGGTCTTTCCCCTATTCCAGCAGAGCGAGAATTTTCGCTGCGTCCTCCTCCTCCAGGGTCCCCTTGTTCCGGGCGACCTCCACCGTTTTTCTTCCCATGACTTTGTAGATGGTCGTCAACTCGGGGGAAAGCTCCGCCAGGGCCTTGAGGTGTTTGGCGACGGTGCGGACGTCCCCCCGTGAAATCGGGCCGGTCAGGGCGATTTCCGGGCCGAGGGCGACCAGGTTTTTGACGGTGCTGCGCACCAGAGGGGCGAGCATGCGCGAGCTGGCTACCTCGTCGAGGCCGCACGCCGCGAGGACCTGGCCGGCCGCCGCGGTGAGGGCGACCATATAGTTGGAAGCGATGCAGGCGGCGGCGTGATAGAGGGGCTTCTGGGGTCCGCTGATGCGAAACGGCACCCCACCGATCTCCTTGACCAACCGCTCGCCCAGGGGTAATAGCTCTTCGGCCCCTTCCACCGCGAAGGGACTTCCGGGCAGGTTGCGCACTCCCATGACCGCATCGGCCAACGGTTGCAGGGGATGGATCGAGAGGGCGCCCAGGGCGGGCCCCTCCTCGCCGAGCAGGATGGAGGCCGGGTGCAGGCCACTGAAATGGACCAGAATGGTCCCGGCGCGAAGATGCCCCTCACGGCGAAGCTGAGAGGCTATTTCGGCGATCCGGTCGTCGGGCAGGGCGATGAGGACGATCTCCCCTTCGCCGGCGCGGGAGAGATCGGTGGTGGCGGCGCCGGGAACGCCGATAAAGCGGGCCGCCGCGAGAGCGCGGGCGGGATCCCGGCTGATGATAGCTCGAATTTCGTGCCCAGCCTCCCACAGCAGGCGGGTGATCGCCTGTCCCACCCGGCCCGGGCCGATAAGAACGATCCCTTTTTTGCTCATTGAACCGAAACCTCCAGACAGCCCACCTTCTCGATTTCCGCCGTCAGGCGGTCGCCGCTGAGAACAGGTCCCACGCCCTCGGGCGTTCCGGTCAGGATGACGTCCCCCTCTTCCAGGGTGAAAAAGGCCGAAACCTCGTGAATGATTCGGGGGATGCGGCGCATCATCCACTGGGTGGAGGAGTCCTGACGAAGCTGGCCGTTGACCTTGAGGGTGATATGCAGATCGTGGGGGTCGGGGACCTGGCCGGCCGGAACGAAATCGGAAAGCGGACAGGCCGTGTCGAACCCTTTGGCGATCTCCCACGGCAGCCCTTTTTCCTTCAGGGCGCTCTGTACATCCCGCAGGGTGAGGTCGATAGCCACGCCGTAGCCGGCTACATGGTTCATGGCCCCATCTTCCGGGATGTTTTTGCCCCATTTGCCGATCAGCACCGCCAGTTCCAGCTCATGATGGCAATCGTGGGAGTAGCCCGGGATAACCACCTTCTCCCCATGCCGGATAATGCTGGTGGCCGGCTTGATGAAGAGAACGGGCCGTTCGGGAATCTCGTTCCCCAGCTCCCGGATGTGCTCCCGGTAGTTGCGTCCCAGACACACGACCTTGCCGACGCGAAAGACATTCTGGGTTCCGATCAATCGGACCGTTTGCATGAGTGACCTCCTGGGAAAATGGAATCGAACACGTTGCTTGAGGTCCGCCGAGGATAGCGGGTGCCCCCGCAAATGGCAAGACGGATGTCGGCGCGTCATAATCTATGCTACAATAAGGTACCATATTTGATGCTTTAGCAAAAACTCATGGGATGGCCAAGTAAAAATTTCGTCCTACAAGGCCTGGTGGTTTTTCAGGGGTGAAGGCCACCATCAGGGTGGTCGAGGTCCTGAAAAAACGCCGTAACGCCGTAGGGCGGACTTTTTGCGACGCCATCATATTTACTGGCGGAAAAGGCTACGCCAGGGGCTCTTCCCTGCCTCCGCTCGAGGAGCATGCATGTTTCTCCCTATCGGCGATACCCCCAACCCCAGGGGAACCCCTTACATCACCTACCTTCTCATCGGTCTCAACATCGCCGTATTTCTCTTCGTTTCCCTGCCTCTGATCCATTCCCGTCCCGATCTGTCCGATCCACTCCTGCTCGATTATCTGAAGGCCATCGGCGTTCACGGTCGGGTCACCGCCCGGGCTGTGCTTCAGCACGTATCGGCCTATGACCTGTTTACTTTTCAGTACGGCTTTCGGCCCGCCGCCCCCTCTGTCCTCACCCTGTTGACCGCCATGTTTCTGCACGGAGGCTGGATGCACCTGGTGGGAAACATGCTGTTTCTCTGGATCTTCGGAGACAATGTCGAGTACCGTCTGGGGCGCATCGGTTACCTGCTCACCTATCTCGGGACCGGAATCGCCGCCACGCTCTTTTTCGCCCTGTTCGTTCCACATTCCAATATCCCGCTGATCGGCGCCTCCGGGGCCATCTCCGGGGTGCTCGGCTGCTATTTTCTCTGGTTTCCCCGCAACCAGGTCAAAACCTTCGTCTTTCTCTTTCCCTTCATCATGAATACCTTTCTGATCCCGGCCCGCTGGGTGCTCGGCTTCTTTCTGCTGGTGGACAACCTGCTGCCCTTTCTGGTCGCTACCGGCGTCGCCAGCGGGGTCGCCCACGGGGCGCACATCGGTGGATTCCTGACCGGGGTGGCCCTGGCCTACGGTCTTGACAGGTTTCCCCGCCTCCGGCATCATCGGCAGGCCCGGGCGGGGCGGGAATCCGAGCCGGAAGAGGAGGAGCTTTCCCTTTCCCTCCCGGAAAAGATCGCTCGCAGCGTCCGTCAGGGGGATCTGGCGGGCGCCGCCGCACGCTACTTCGTCCTTTCCGGACGCAAGGAGCGCGGATTCGCCGAGTCCGACGATCTGCTCGCCATCGGCGAATATCTGCAGTTTGCCGATCGGCACCAAGAGGCGCTTATGCTCTATCGCCGCTTCATTGCCGAGCGTCCCGCCGACCCGCAGCTGGCCAGGGCCTACCTGGGGGCAGGAAAAGCGATGGCCCATCTGCCCCGCGGTTTGACCAGCGCCTATCATTATTTTCTGGCCGCCATCGACGCCGCCAAAAACGACGAGACGGTCCGCGAGGCCCGCAGCCATCTGCGGCGCCTCGAGCACTGGAAAGGCGGGTAGGTTCAAGGCTTCTGCTTTTCAGGCGGCCCCCCCTTCGTCCGTTACTTGCTATTCACAAGAGGTTTCGATCATGTTTTATTACTTCGATTACGAGGAGCCGGTTTTTCGGCCGCCCTCCGAGGGACGCAGTCTCATTCTTCAGGCCACGGTCGGCTGCTCCCAGAACACCTGTCGGTTTTGCGGCATGTACAAGATGAAACGCTTCCGCATCCGCCCGGTGGAAGCGATTGCCGCCGAGATCGAAGCGGTCCCGGCGCACCATCGCCCCCATATCCAGAGGGTCTTTCTGGCCGATGGCGACGCGCTGGTCGCCCCCCAGGACGCTCTTTGCGCCATCCTCGACCGGCTGGCCGAGGCCTTTCCCAACCTGACCCGGGTGGGCGCCTATGCCTCTCCCAACAGTCTTACCACAAAATCGGTCGAAGACCTCGCAGTGTTGCGCCAAAAGCGTCTGCGAATTCTCTACTTCGGCCTGGAGAGCGGGGATGGCGAAACGCTCCGGCTGGCCGCGAAGGGATACGAACCCGATGACATGCTTGCCCTTTGCCGCAAGGCCCACGCGGCCGGAATGAAACTATCGGTGACCGCCATCCTCGGCCTGGCCGGCCGCGAGCGCAGCGCCGAACACGCTGCCGCCACCGCCGCGTGGGTCAACGCCCTCTCGCCGAAGTATTTTTCACTGCTGACCATGTTTCGCCGGCACAACGACGATTACTTCCAGGCGATTCGGCCCCTCAGCAACGGGCAGATCATCGAGGAAGCCCTGGCCGTCGTCGAAGGACTCCGGCCCGAAGGGACCATTCTGCGCGCCAATCACGTCTCCAACATCCTCCAACTGGCCGGCAGTTACCCCAAGGATCGGGAGCGGATCATAGGCCAGGCCGTGGCGGCTCTGGCGGAGGCGCGCCGACATCCGCGCTGGTTCAACGAGGTGCCGGACTATCGGGAGGATTATTTCTAACCGCTTTCCGTTTGAAAACGGCGCCCGCGGTCAGTGATTTTGTCAGCCTCTGGTAAAATAGGAGCAGTCCCCGGCGCATCTCGCCATTCACTGGGAGAGCCTGATGAAAAGAGCCGTGATCACCCTTTTCGCCCTCCTCCTCATCTTGGGCCTTGTCGCCTCTCCGGCCAGCCGGGCCCAGGAGCGGGCCGTGATCACGACAGCGGCCGGTGCGTCGCTCTTTACCCCCGACGAGCTGGAGGATCTGCTCGCCCCCATCGCCCTCTACCCCGATCCGCTGCTTGCCCAGATCCTGCCGGCGGCGACCTTCGTCGATCAACTCGATCACGCCGCCCGCTTCGTTCGCCTCTATGGCGCCGGAACCGACATCGATACCCAGCCCTGGGATCTGAGCGTCAAGGCGGTGGCCCACTATCCCGAAATCCTCTTCATGATGGACCGCAAGCGCGACTGGACGATCGCTCTGGGGCAGGCCTTCGTTACCCAGGAGGCGGACGTGATGAATGCGATCCAGCAGTTGCGGGCCGAAGCGGTGCGAGAGGGGAACCTCGTCTCGACGCCGCAGCAGCAGGTGATTATCGAAGGGGGGATCATTCGGATCGTCCCGGCCGAACCGGACGTGATTTTCGTGCCCCAGTACGATCCCTATCTGGTGTATGTGGCGCCGCCGCCGGCAACCTCCGGGTTTATCTTTTTCGGGAGCGGTCTGGTGATTGGGGCCTGGCTGAATCGGGATTGCAACTGGGGAAGCCATAGCATCTTTTACCACGGCTGGAATGGAGGGGGATGGGTTGGGCGTGCCCGGCCCCATATCCGGGACCGGAAACATGTCTACCAAGTTCCCGGCGATCGCCGCATCCGCATCAACCGCCGGATTGTGCAGCACGATCTTCGGGTTTACCGCCAGGAAATCCGTCGAGGGGTTCAGATCCGGCGGGAGCGCCGCGTCCGGCCTCCCCCCATGAAGCGACCGGAGCAGCCGCACCGCTTGCAGCCGACAAGGCCACCGGCTCCCCCGCGGCCGGCCCCTCCCGTGCGCCGGGCGCCGCAACGAACGAACAGCAGGGATCTGTATCGTGGGCGGGACCTGCACCAGACCCAGCCTCCCTCTCAGAGCGGGTACGGCGGCTACGGCAGCCGCCAGGACGCCGAGCGGTACCGGCGAGCGCGGCCGGCGCAGTCTGGAAAACATGCAACGGTTCCATCGTCCTGTCCCGGCACGAAGCCCTGGCACGTCCGGGGCAAAACCGGTGCGGAAACCGGCGGTGCGCTCCGCGCCCCGTCGATCGCCGACAAGAAAGAATCAGCCGCAGGAGAAAAGACGGTAGAAAGGGAGAGGGTAGGATGTCGCGTGGGCTTCGGGAGTTTCTGGTGGGGGGCGGCTGGCTGTGCTGCCTGACCCTTCTGTGGATGCTGCCGACCGCCGGTGTTGTCGCTGCGCCGGAGGCGGCCCAACGGGTATTTTCCTCGCCGCAGGCGGCACGTCAGGCGTTGATGGCCGCCGTCCGGGCCAAGGATCACGGGGCCTTGCGGGCCATTTTCGGCCCTCTTGCCACCGATCTGGAACCAGGCGACCCGGTGGAGCAGGCGGCCGAGTTCGCGCATTTTGCGCGCCACCTGAAGGAGGGCGCCGTGCTGGTCATGCAGGGGAAGGACCGGGCGACCTTGCTGATCGGCAAGAGACGCTGGCCCTTTCCCGTGCCGATCGTCAAAACGAAAAAGGGATGGCGGTTCGACACGGCGGCCGGGCGCGAGGAGATCCTCACCCGGCGGATCGGCCATAACGAGCTGGTGGCCATCAACGTCTGCCGGGCTTATGTGGGGGCGCAGCGCGAATACTACGATCTGAGCGAACCGGACGGGGATCCGATTCCCAAATACGCCCAGCGGCTGATCAGCTCTCCGGGAAGGCGCGACGGCCTCTACTGGCCGACCCTGCCCGGCGAGAAAGAGAGCCCCCTCGGGCCGCTGGTCGCCCGGGCGAAGGAAGAGGGATACCTCCAGAAGCGCCCCTCCGGCGAGCACAGCCCCCGGCCGTTTCACGGCTACTATTTCCGGATTCTCAAGGGGCAGGGGCCCGGAGCGGTCGGCGGTAGTTACCGCTACGTCGTCAACGGCAACATGGTGGGCGGTTTTGCGTTGGTCGCCTATCCCGCCCGGTGGGGCGTTTCGGGGGTGATGACCTTCATCGTCAATCAGCGGGGCCGGGTCTATCAGAAAGATCTGGGCCCGAACACCGACGAGATTGCCCGTGGCATGCGGGATTACAATCCCGATCTGAGCTGGACACAGGTGGACGAGCCATAAACAGCCGGTTCGGGTCGTGCTTTTATCCCCTCATGGCGGCATCTCCCCCTCGCCTTAGGGTCGGCTCTCCAGGCTCGGTTCCAGCTCCGCCATCCGGGGGAACGGCTGCCGCTTTTTGAGGAGAGCCCGGGGGACGATGACCGTTACCTCGACCTTGTCTTTTTTCAGCTCCAGGGGGGCGTTGTAGGCCTCGAAATCGCCTGGCGCCGCGGGGATGTGGATCTGGCCTTTTTCGAGAAATCGGACGATGTCCTTCAGATGGGCCATGCCGATGGTCAGCATCGCCTTCGGCATCGAGATGGTGCCCCGGCGGTATTCGGACGCGATCACCGCGGGGGCCCGTTGCAGCATGGCGGCAAGGCGCCGTTTCTGAAGATAGGCGAGATCGCAGTCTGCGCATGGGGAGAGGGGCGCCCTCTGTCGCAGGGCGGCATCGAGAATCTTTCTGGCACGGCAGTACAGGTTTCTGTCCTCGACCTGATGCATTCTGATACCGTAACGCTGATACAGAAGCAGTTCGGCATTGACGAAGGTCCCGGTATCGGTCAGTTTCTCCTGCAGGGATTCTGAGCCGATCCGACGCGAGGGGGCTCGGCGCGGGCCGATGCCTGCTTGCGGGCCGAAAAATCCCTCCGGAAGCAGGAGGGCGACCTGTTTGTTGCGAATCAGCCACTCGCCGATGCGGAAGGTGTCGATCTGGGCCTTCACCGTAGTCGGGCCGTTGGCGCCGGTGGCGCTGCTGCGATGGCTGTCGACGACGATGAAAACCTGGCGGGGGCTCTGCCGATTGGTCCGATAGACCACCTCGCCGAGATCGTGGGGGAGAGTGCCGGTCCCCCCTTCGGTCGTGCTCCGGGTTGGGGGCGCCCCGCAGGCGAGAGCCGGGAGGATTCCCCATAAGCACACCAGGGCTGAAAGGCAGAAGAATATCCGGGAGAATGCGGTTTTGCGGGAACCTGTCATCAGTGCCCTATCTGTCGGACCGGCTTCGGCCTTCTTCCCATGACAAGGCTACGGCGGAAGGGGCTTTGCGGTGACCTAACGTTTTCTGTTGCAGATCTGGAAATCCACCTATGATGCTTTCGCAAAAGAGCAAAATGGCTGATTTCCGAGGGGCGATTATCGACTACTATTTCATGAAATGAGATCCCGGGTCAAGAGGCGTGCAAATGAAATAGTGCTATTTTTCAATATCTTACATCTGCTTAATGCCAGGTTCTTCCTTCCGGACAGGTCGCGGGGTATCAGAAAAATTTGTCTTTCAGGTAGATTAATGAGAAAAACACGGTATAATTCGTCGAAATGTTTGCCCTTTTGCCGGGCAATGGCCAGCCACAGGGGCGGGGCTGTCGAAGGCGCATCTTGACATGGTATGCCGGCTGAAAAGGGTGTTACGGGGTTCGATTCGAGGCGAGGGTATGAACGGGAAAAAATGGATTTGGGTTTTCAGCTGGGTCGTTTTTGCCGTGCTGAATGTCACGGCTGTTCGGGCAGAGCAGGCGCCGAGCGCGTGCGTAACCTGTCATCAGACGCTTGGGGGGGAATTTGCCCGTCCCGTTGCCGAATGGAAGGGGTCTATTCATCACCAGAACGGCATCACCTGCGATCTCTGCCACGGCGGCAATGCCGGGGTTGCGGTGGGAGAGGTGCAAACGCTTTCCGGGGCCCGGTTTGCGGCCAAGAAGGCGGCCGCCATGTCGAAAGCTCACGGTTTCGTCGGCAAGCCCTCCGGCCAGGCGATGTTCGACATGTGTGCTCAGTGCCACCCCGGTTCCGTTGCCCGGTATTCCGGGAGCATCATGGGCAAGGCCTATCTCGACAACAAGGGGGGGCCTTCCTGCGTAACCTGCCACCATGCCCACAACAACGTTATCCCCGCGGTTCCCAAGGTTTGTTCCCAGTGTCATAAGGATACCACCGGCTTTGCCCAGATCGACCCCATGAATGTGACGAAGGCGACCATTGCTCAGCTCTCCAGCATTCGCATCCGTCTGGCCGGGGAAAAAGCCCAGGGGACCAGGCCTTCGCTGGCTCCCCGGTTCTCCGAGGAACTGGGGTCGTATGAGATCGGGTTGGCGGCTTTCGGCGGGGTGATTTTTCTCTTCCTGATCGGCTGTCTGTTGTTTGTGATTCTGGAAAAGGAGAAATAAAATGAGCTTTGAGGTCCTTCGCGAGAAGAAGCCTTCCTGCTCCCTGATCGCCATGGGTTTGATCGTCTTCTTTTCGGTGCTTCTTCTTGGCATGGCGGTGGCGTTCGTTTTTCTGCTGGTGTCGGGTCGGGGCAACGATTATCTGCTGGGAACTTTGTTGGCGTTCGAGTTTCTGGTGGCCGGCGTCATCCTGGTTCTGTATGCCAAGAGCTTTTCGGTCTTCAGGAAGGTCGCAGAGGATCGCGAGGAGGAGCTGTTATGGTAGAGGGAGGTTCGGAGAACCGGGAGGAGCAGAAGGGCATCACTCGCCGGCGGGTGACCCTCGGCATCCTTCTGGCGGCTGTCGCGGGCGCTTTCGGCTCGTTGCTGTCGCTGGTGAAGGTCCTGTCTCCCTCCAAGAAAGGCGGAGGGTACGTGGCGACCGTGTCTTCGGGAGACAAGCTTGTGTATGCCCAGGGAAGTCAGGAGGGAGACCTTCTGCAGGCGTCGTCTTTTCAGGTCGGCGATGCGGTACTCGCCTATCCACAGGGCAAATCGAAGAATCAGGCGAATCTCGTGCAGTTGATCCGCCTGAAGGAGGCCGAATACAAAGCGCCGACGCGGATCGGACCTGACCGATCAGGGGTTTGTGGCCTACAGCGCCATCTGCACCCATCTCGGCTGCACCGTTTCCTGGGTCGAGAACAAAAAATCGCCCGCCACCTCCTATACCGAGTGCTTCTGCCACAACAGTATCTTCAATCCGGCCCGGGGAGCCAAGGTCATCGGTGGGCCCGCACCGGTTCCTCTGGCCCAGATCGGCGTCAAGGTGTCCAAGGACGGAACACTTGTCTTCACCAGCGGATTTTCCGGTCCCATCGGGCCGCAGGTATGAACGTGGGGAGGTAACGGCAATGCTTTTTAAATGGTTTGACGAGCGGCTGGAGCTGAAGAAATTCAAGAACAAGTTCCTGGCCAAGACCTTTCCGACCCATCCGACCTTTCTGCTCGGTGAGATCGCGCTCTTTTCATTTATCGTCCTGGTGGTGACGGGGATCTTTCTCGGCCTTCTCTACGAGCCTTCGATCAAGGGGGTCTCCCTGTTCGGGGCGACGGTCCCCGCCGCCTATGCCAGCGTGGTCAGAATAGATCTTCTTCCCTTCGGCTTGGTCATCCGGCGCATCCATCACTGGTCGGCCATGATCATGATCGCGGCCATCCTGACCCATCTGGCGCGCATCTATTTCACCTCCTCCTACCGCAAGCCGCGGGAAATCAACTGGCTGGTGGGCCTCGGCCTGCTGGGGATCACCATGGGGGCTGCCTTTACCGGCTATCTGTTGCCTTACAGCCAGTTTTCCGTGACGGCCACCTCCATCGCCTACTATATCGCCAAATCGGTGCCCTGGATCGGCGGTTGGATCTCCCGATTGCTTTTTGCCGGCGCGTTTCCCGCGGTCGGCACCGTTCCTCGGTTTTTCTTCCTGCACGTGATGGTGGTCCCGGCGGTGATCATGGTGCTCATCGGGCTTCATCTGGTCATCCTGATCAAGCAGAAGCACACAGAACCGCCCGCCAACAAAAAGCGACAAGAGGCCCAGGGTGGGCGCAAGCTCCTCGGCATTCCCGTCTGGCCGGAGCAAAGCGTTATCAGCCTGTCGCTGTTCTTTTTCCTGTTGTTCGTGGTGGTTCTGATGGCAACCTACGTTCCCCTGAACCCGATCGAAACCTACGGCCCGCCGTCGCCGGGGACGCCGGTCATGCGGCCGGACTGGTATTTTCTTCCCATCTACGGGTTTTTGAAGTTAATTCCCGGCGATCTTTCCATCTCCATCGCCGGCGGAAAAATTACCCCGGAGACCATCGGCGGCGTCTTCTTCCCGGGGGTTCTGGGGCTGATTCTGGTCGCTATTCCCTTTCTCGACCGAGTACGGCAGCCGCAGCATTATCTCGCCAATCCTCTACGGCGACCCTTCATGACCGCCCTGGGCATCGGCGGCGGGGTTTTCCTCTGCATGACCACGCTTTCCGGGTATATCGATGTTCTGCATATCGCCCCCGGAACGATGGCGCTCTACGTTGTTGTGGTGACGGTGGCCGTCTGGGTGGTCGCCTATTCGTTGTTGCGTTTTTACAACCGAAACGGAAAGCGAGGCAACCATGTTGAAAATTAATTACATCCTGGCCTGCTCTGTGGTGCTGTGCGGGTGTCTGGTTTTCGCCCCTGCCGCCCGATCCGCCAACGATGCCGCAGCGAAAAATTCGTGCGTGCAATGTCACTCCCAGCTCTCCGGCGCCAGTTTTGTCGGGACCAAATCCCATAGCTGGAACGGCTCGATTCATCAGAAACACGGTGTCACCTGCGACAAATGCCACGGCGGCGACCCGGCGGCGGATACTCAGCAGGCGGCTCATATCGGCGTTCTCGGTTCCAGCAATCCCGACAGCCCGGTTTATTTCAAGAATATCCCTGCGACCTGCGGCAAGTGCCACGGGGCCGAGTATTACAAGTTCACTCAGAGCCTCCATTACAAGATGCTCGAATCGAAGGGCAAGGGTCCCGAATGCGTGACCTGTCACGGCTCGATGGTGACGAAAGTGCTGGCACCGGGAGATCTCGCCGCCGTTTGCGATCGGTGCCACAACGAACGCATGGGAATCTTTCCCTACGTGCCGCAGAAGGCCAGGGCGGTGTTGTTGCTGCTGCGGGAAAGCAAGGTCCTTCTGGCCGCCGACGAGCAGCTCTATCATCCCGCCAAAGGCACAGAGGCTTCCCGTGTCTTGCGCCGTGCCGGCGCCTCTTTGCATGACGCCAAGCTGGACTGGCACAAATTCGATCTGGACACCATCACCGAACATCTGCAGCAGTTCTACGACACTCTCGGCACCCTGCCTCCGCTTCCCTCCGGGCAGGGAATGCCCGGCATGAAAGGAAAGTAGCCGGGGACGGCAGGTCAGTTGAAAGGCCTCTCCGCCTTCTCCAGCAATTTTCCCGCCTCCCCGGCCGGAAGCGGTGCGCCGACGAGAAACCCCTGGCACTCTTCGCAGCGGTGTTTGCGTAAAAACGCCCGCTGCTCTTCGGTTTCCACCCCTTCGGCGATGACCCGCAGCCCCAGGGTGTGGGCGAGGGAAATGATGGCCCGGGCGATGGCCGCCTTTTTCGGTTCCCGGCCGATGCTCTCGATAAACGAAGGGGCGATTTTGAGCCGGTCGATGGGGAAGGTGTTGAAATATCCGAGAGAAGAGCAGCCGGCGCCGAAATCGTCCACGGCGATCTCCACGCCGAGCGCCTTGAGATCGTGAAAGGTGGCCGGGAGGGTTTCGGCGTTTTCCATCAACATCTTCTCCGTCAGTTCCAACTCCAGCCACCGCGGGGGCAGCGCCGTCTCCGCAAGGACGGCCGCCACCGTCTGCGCGAGGTTGTAGTTTTTCAACTGGCGGATCGACATGTTGATGGCCATGCGCAGCGGAGCATAACCGGCTTTTTGCCAAGCCCGGTTTTGGGCGCAGGCAGTGCGCAGAACCCATTCGCCGATGGCGACGATCAGCCCCGCCTCCTCAGCCACCGGAATGAACCGGCCCGGCGCGAGCAGGCCCCACTGCGGGTGGCGCCAGCGCAGCAGGGCTTCCATGCCGGTAATCTTGCCGGTCGCGATATTGACCTGCGGCTGAAAAAACAGCACGAACTGATCGTGCTCCAGGGCCCGCCGCAGATCCGTTTCGAGAGCCAGAAGTTCCTGCGCCTTGCGGTTCATTTCCATGGAAAAGAACTGATAGTTGTTACGTCCCTTCTCTTTGGCCTGGTACATGGCCAGATCCGCGCTCCGAATCAGACTGTCCACATCGTACCCGTCGGCGGGATAAAGAGCGATGCCGATGCTGGTGGAGGTGAAGACCTCCTGGTCGTTCAGTTCAAAGGGGTCTGCCAGCACGTTGATGATCTTCTGGGTGATGGCGGTGGCGTCTTCGGCATGATTGATCGCCGGCAAAATGACAAGGAATTCGTCTCCGCCCAGGCGCGCCACCGTGTCGCTTTTCCGCACACAGCCCTTCACCCGTTCGGCGACCGCCCTGAGCAACTGATCGCCGGCGGCGTGTCCCAGCGTGTCATTGATGACCTTGAAGCGGTCGAGGTCGAGAAAGATCACCCCGACCAGGTGCCCCTCGCGGTTGGCCTGAACCAGATTCTGCCCGAGGCGGTCTTTGAGCAGAAGGCGATTGGGCAGGCCGGTAAGGGTATCGTAATAGGCCAGATGCTGAATCGAACGTTCGGCCTGCTTGACCTCCGAAATATCGGCAATTACCGCCATGACCCCCCGCACCCGGCCGGAGGCTTCGCACATCGGCGCCGTTGACAGGCTCAGGTCAAGAATCCTCCCATCCCGCTTCTGCCACGCCATTTCCACTCCGGTGATCGATTCCCCGCGCACCGTCCGTTGAAACAGCACATTGAATTCCTCCTGCCGTTCTTTCGGAAAGATCGGATTGGGGCGCCCTACGACTTCCGCCGGACTCCAGCCGAAGATCGCCTCGGCCGCGGGATTCCAGAGGGTTACCTTGCCCGCCGGGTCGAGTGCCAAGATCGCCAGCGGGGAAGCCTGTATTAACGCCTGAAGGGCCTGATTGGTTTCATAAAGATCTGTTTCAGCCTTGCGGCGCTCCCGGGCGATGCGGCGGAATTTGCGCTCCGAGCGCCGAAAACTCATGAAGACCGGCCCGATTCCGGCGATTCCGATGAGCATCAGGATCGAAACCGCCAGCCCGCTCAGCTCCCCCGGAAGATCGAACGTCGCCGCGGAATGCCCCGACCAGAGAACACCCAGGGCGATGCCGCGACGTACGGCCATGACCGTTACGGCCGTGGCGATCAAAATCCAGGCAGTGAGGTTCCCCGTGACGCGGATCAGCCGCAAGGCGACGACGGCCGCCGCCAGCTGCAGCAGAATCGAGAGGGTTGCGACGATGACGACGAGAGTCATGGGTATCCCCGACGGCCGTTGCACCGCCAGCGCGGTGGGAGCGAAAAACGCCTCATGAGAGATGTTGGGGGGCGTTAATCTCAGTATATCATTGATATTCGCGGATTTCCCGCCAGAGTCCGGCGGCGAGGGTTAAAAGGGGAAAATCAACGGGATGAGGAGCGTTCCCACCACCCAGATCAGCAGGTTCAGCGGGGCGCCGACTCGGGCGAAGTCGGTAAAGTGGTACCCTCCCGGGCCCATCACCAGAGCGTTGGACTGGTGGCTGATGGGGGTCATGAAACAGGAGGAGGCCGAGATTGCCACCGCCAGGAAAAACGGCTTGGGATCGGCCTTGAGCGCCAGGGCGGCGTTGAAGACCACCGGGGCGACCAGAACCGCGGCGGCGGAGTGACTCATCACTTCGGTCAGCATGGATGTGAGCAGGAAGACGGCCGCCAGAACCGCCCAGGGACCCATCCGTCCGACGATCTCGACCAGCAGGTGGGCCAGAAGCTGGGCCGCGCCGCTCTTTTCCATGGCCATCCCCAGGGGCAGGGTGCCGGCGATGAGCACGATGATCGACCAGTCGACGCTTTCATAGGCCTCCTTCGGCGTCAGACAGCGGCTGAAAACCATGAGCAGGGCGCCCAGGGAAGCCGACAGCATGATGGGCAGCAGGTTGACGGCCGCCAGCAGGACCACGCCGAACAGAATCGCCAGGGCCAGAGGCGCCTTGTCAGGGCGGTAGGTCACCGAGGGGATCCCCCCGAGCAGCAGAAAATCGTGTTCCTTTCCCAGGTGGACAATCTTGTCCTCCGGTCCCTGCAGCAGCAGCACGTCGCCGAATTCGAGTACCACGTGGTCCACCTTCTTGACCACCGGGGCCCCCCGGCGCCAGAGGGCGAGGACGGTCAGGCCGTGGGTATCGCGAAAATGCACCTCTCGCAGCGTCTTGCCGACGATTTCGCTGGTGGGGGTCAGCGAGGCTTCCACCACCACCAGCTCGTCGTTGGTGGGGGGCCAGCTCGGGTTGTCCCTTTCGGGGACCACGGCCAGGCCTCGGGCCTTTCGGACCTTGAGGATGTTCTGGGGATTGCCCTCCAGGAAGAGGATATCCTTTTCCTGCAACTTGCGGTTGGTGCGGGGGAAGGGATACTTGCGCTTGCCCCTGAGAATGGCCCGCACCCTCAGGTCGAGATCTCGCTCCAACTTGCTCTCGGCTATGGTTTTGCCGGCCAGGGGCGAGCCCGGGACGACCTCCGCTTCGGTGACGTACTCTTTGACCTGGTAGGCTTCGGTCAGCGGGCCGGCTTTGCGTTGCGGAATCAGCCGCCGTCCGATTACAGCCATGTACAGGACCCCGACGATCAGGACCGCGAGTCCCACCGGGGTGAAATCGAACATGGAAAAGCGCTCGCCGGCGTACTGCTGCAGCAGGGTGTTCATGAGGATATTGGGCGGGGTTCCGATGAGGGTGCAGACCCCGCCCAGGAGGGAGCCGAAGGCGAGGGGGATCAGCAGTTTGGAGGGGCTCAGGCGGGTCTTTTTCGCTACGTTCATGACGACCGGCATGAGCATGGCGGTGGCGCCGATATTGTTGATGAAGGCGGAGATCAGGGCGACGGTGCCCATGATCACCAGAATCAGGCGAAATTCGTTGGTGCCTGCGACCTGAAAGATCTTCTCGCCGAGCTTTCCCGTGACGCCGGTATTGGCGATGCCGGCGCTGAGGATGAACATGGCCGCCACGGTGATCACCGCCGGGTTGCTGAACCCGGAAAAGGCCTCCTCGACCGTGACCAGGCCGGTCAGGGCCAGGGTCAGCAGGACCAGCAGACTGACAAGGTCCATGCGGATCCAGCCGGTGGCGAAGAGGGCGATGGCGCCGGCCAGGATGATGAAGACCAGGACGATGGACATGGGCCTCCTCGGTTTGGAGGATGGCGCTTAGAGGGGTCTTTCCATTTTAACCTAAAATCGTCAAACCGAAATCGACGGTTCGCATACCTGATCCGAGTTTTTGCGAAAGCAAGTTTAGCTAGTTTTGGACCAGCATTTTCAGGAAAAGCCAATGACCGAACCGCAACGAAGCGGCTCGGTCATTTTTTTGATTCGCTGGGCAAATTAAAACCGGGGGGTTGCGTCCCCCCGCGACGCCCTACTCTTTTGCTGCGCGGCAAAAGAGTAGGCAGAAAAACGCGCCCGCTGTCCCCGCCCGCCATTGCCCTGCGGGCGATGGCGGGGATCCTTCGCTCCGCAGACGTTTCGGGGACGGACAAAAACTCGCTTCGCTCGGACAGTTGTCCGTCTTTTTCCCGAAACGTCCGCTCCGCTACGGCGGGGGCAGAGGGGGAGACGGGAAAGGCGGAAAGGCTATGGCATAAGCGTGGTGAAATCTTGCGCTGCAGCGGCGGGATCGGAGGCGGCGAGGATGGCGGAGATGAGGGCGACGCCGGCGGCGCCGGCCGCGAGGGCCTGTGGAACCCGCTCCGGCCGGACGCCGCCGAGGGCGAAGACGGGCAGGGGGGAGGCGGCGCAGGCCTCGCGCAACCGGTCGAGCCCAACGGGGTCGCCGAAGGGGGCCTTGGAGGGGGTGAACCAGACGGGGCCGAAGGTGACGAAATCGGCACCGCTTTCTTCCGCCGTGCGGATTTCCTCGATCCGGTGGGTGGAGACGCCGATCAGCTTGTCCGGCCCGAGCAGGCGCCGGGCGTCGGCCGCCGGCAGCGAGTGACCGCCCAGGTGAACGCCGTCGGCCCCGGTCGCCAGGGCCACGTCGACCCGGTCGTTGATCAGCAGGCGGGCGCCGAACTCACGGGTCAGGCTGCGCAGTTCGCCGGCGAGGGGCAAGAGCTCCGCTGCGGAAAGATCCTTCTCCCGCAGCTGCACGGCGCGCACGCCCCCTTCCAGGGCCCGGCGGACCGTCGGAATCAGCTGGCCGTTGGGCGTCTGGCGGCGGTCGGTAATCAGATAGAGGGCGAAGTCGAGGGGCATGGGGGAATCCGTGACGAGTGAGGCGTGATCCGTAACGAGTAAAATTCCGTGTGCGCCTTCGAGTCTTTGAGGCGTCACGGGTTACGCGTTACGGCCTACGGGTTTTTATCCAGAAACGCGCCGTCCCAGTCCTTCCATACCGCCTCGTATCCCTTGCTGCGGATCAGGGCGGCGACGGTGGCGGGGCTGCGGTCGTCATCAATGGCGAACTGCTCGGTGCTGTGGTCCTCTTCGGCGTAGCCTCCCGGCGCGGTGCAGGAGCCGGCGCTCATCTGGGTAATGCCGAGCGGCAACAGGTTGTCGCGCAGCAGGGCGCTCTCGCGGGTGGACATCACCAGGCCGGCGTCGGGCAGCAGCAGCCGCAGGGCGCAGATCAGCTGGACGAAGTCGTGGTCCGAAACCGGATGCAGCGGCTGAAAGCCGCCGTCCGCCGGGCGGATGCGGGGGAAGGAGACGCTCACCTGGCTGCGCCAGAAGTGGCGGCTCATGTGCAGGGCCTGCAGGCCGAGGAAAAAGGCCTCGCGCCGGAAGGGCCCCAGCCCGAGGAGAAAACCGAGGCCGATGCGCCGCAGCCCTGCCTCCCCTCCGCGCTCGGGGGTCAGCAGGCGAAAGTCGTAGTCGCGCTTGTTGCCGAAGGGATGCATCTCGGCATAGAGGTCCCGGTCGTAGGTTTCCTGGTAGATGGTCAACCCGTCGACGCCCGAATCGATCATCAGCCGGTAGCCGTCGGTTTCCATCGGGTAGACCTCGATCGAGATGGAGCTGAACAGGGGACGGATGCGCGTGGCACAGGCGGCCAGAAAATCGTTGTCGACCGCCCGGGGCGATTCCCCGGTGACCAGCAAAATGTGGCGAAAGCCCTGGTCGTGAAGGATGCGGGCCTCGCGCTCCACTTCATCGAGGGTCAGGGTCCGCCGTGGCACCTTGTTGGTGGCGCTGAAGCCGCAGTACCGGCAGCCGTTGGTGCAGACGTTGGAGATGTAGAGCGGCGCGTAGAGCAGGATGTTGCGGCCGAAGCGCTGCAGCGTCAGTCGGTGGGCCTTGCGGGCCATCGGCTCCAGAAAGGCGCCGGCGGCCGGCGAGAGCAGGGCCATGAGGTCGTCGGGGCGCAGCCGCTCGGCGTGCAGGGCCTGCTCCACGTCGCGGGCGGTTTTGCCCGCGATCTGCTGTTCTACCAGGGAGGGGTCGTATGTGCTGATTTCGTCAAGAAAGCTCATAAGTCGTCTGTGTCCTATAAGACCAGGGGACCGATAAAAAACCCATGGGACAAACGAGGATAAGTACTCTCAGTCCCGCAGAAATCCGGTCAGAGGGCTCGACGCCTCGGCCTGTTTCCGCTGCTCGCCGAGCCCGGCGAGAAACGCTTCGCGGCCGGCTTCCACCCCTTTTCTGAAGGCGGCGGCCATGCGGCGCCGGATCGGGGGTGACGGCCAGGGCGGTGTTGACCAGCACGGCGTCGGCACCCATCTCCATCGCCTCGGCGGCGTGGGAGGGCGCGCCGAGCCCGGCGTCGACCACCACCGGCACGGTGGCCTGCTCGATGATGATGGCGATGCTGTCGCGGGTGCGCACCCCCTTGTTGGTGCCGATGGGAGCGCCCAGGGGCATGACGGTGGCGGTGCCGATCTCCTGCAGGCGTTTGGCGAGCACCGGATCGGCGTTGATGTAGGGCAGCACCGTGAAGCCGTCCTTGACCAGGATCTCGGCCGCCTTGAAGGTCTCGATCGGGTCGGGCAGCAGGTAATAGGGGTCGGGGGTGACTTCGAGCTTGACCCACGGTTCGCACCCCGCCGCCCGTGCCAGACGGGCGAGACGCACCGCTTCCTCGGCGTCTCGGGCGCCGCTGGTGTTGGGCAGCAGCAGATATTTTTCCCGATCGATGTGGGCAAGCAGGCTGTCGGTCGGGTTATCGATGTCCACCCGGCGCAGGGCGACGGTCACGATCTCGCAGCCGGTACCCTCCATGGCGGCGACCATGGCCGCATTGGAGGAAAATTTGCCGGTGCCGACCAGCAGCCGCGAGCGAAAGCGGCGTCCGGAGATAATCAATTCGTTCATGTTTCGTCCTCGTTTAAGGTATCAGGTTCCGGGTATCAGGTAACAGGAAAGGCCCTAAGGAGGTGTTTGTTAAGCCCGAATCCCGAAATCTGATACCTGCTTTTTCTTATCCCCCCCCGACGAACTGCACGATCTCCAGGCGGTCGCCGTCGTTCAGAGTCGTCGCTGCGAAGCGACTCTTCGGCAGGATGTCCCGGTTGCGCTCGACGGCCACGCGGGCAGCGTCGAGTTCGAGAGACGCGAGCAGTTCCTCGACGGTGAGGGGGGTGGTGAGTTCCTTCACTTTTCCGTTAACGGTAATGGTCATCAGGTCTTCCTTGGTTCCGTCCGTCACCCCGGCTCCTCTCCCAGCAGGAGTCTGAGGACGGCATTGGCCTGGTGATGGGCGGCGATTCCCACCCGGGGGGCCATCAGCCCTTCGCCGGGCCGGGCGCCCGATTTGCCGTCACCCACGAGGTAAAGGTTGCGGGCGGCTTTGCGGGTCACGACAGTGTTGGACGGTCCGAAGCCCGCCAGCCCCGAGGCAGCCACCAGGGGGATCCCCGGGAAATGGGAGAGAAAGGTTTCGGTGAGCATCGCCTTCTGGTCGGCCCCATCGAAGGCCTCGACCATGACGTCCACGCCGGCGAAAAGAGCGGGGATGTTTTCCGGATCGAGTCGTCCGAAGAAGGTGGAGACCTTGACGTAGGGATTGATCTGGGCCAGGTTCTCCTGCATCGCCTCGACTTTGGACAGTCCGATCTGCTGGACAAAGAACTGCTGTCGGTTGAGGTTGGAGGGTTCGACCACGTCGAAATCGGCCAGAATCAGCTGGCCGACCCCGATCCGCGCCAGAGCGACGGCGACCGCCGAGCCGAGACCGCCGACCCCGGCGATTCCCACGATTCCCCGCTTGACCTTGCGGTGGACACCGGGGGTGTGGCGGGAGGCCATCAGCGCCTCCAGTTCGGCCGGGGAGGGTCGCTCTCCCCGGCGGATCAGGACGATCGCATCCCCCGAATTCAGAACGCTGTCCTCCCGGGCGGGAAAGCCGTTGCGGATGAGGACGTCGGCGCCGGGCTTGAATCGGTCTCGAAGTTCGAACAGAGACGTTCCGGCCGCGACTTCAATCGGTTGTTCGTTAAGTAGAATCTCCATAAATAACAAAGGCCGCTAAAAGCGGCCTCTCCCGGAGTAGATTTCCGGTTGCTGCGCCGCTTCCCTACGCCGGTATGATCCGGATCAGGTTCGAAGGGTCGTCCCGCCTGTGCACGGGACTCTCAGTGTCTCACTCCCCTAGGGCTTTTTCAGTTGTGGATCGTTTCCATCCGGAATTTGCGAATGGTTCCGACCCTTCAAGCTTGCAGCAGCCACGGTGAAAAGTCAATGGTGAAGTTGCGTTCAGGTCTTTATGCTGGAAAGGGCGCGCGCCCCGTGCCATAATTCGCCTCTCCGTGTTGGCGGTAGTTGTGCGGGGCGAGAACCCGCTCTCGTTGATCTCGGTTTATTTGTTATAAAGGGAGTTTTCGGTTTGTTCGCGACGCTGTTCGTGGTTGTGAAAGGAGTTGAATCGGATGAAAAAAAAATTGTTGCCCCTTTGGGGAGCGCTTTTCATCATCGTTCTTTCGGCCTGGCCATCTCCACTGCAGGCGGCGGAAACCGGTGGAGCCAAGATCAGCGATTCCGTTGAGGTGCTGGAGCAGATCATGTCCCTCCCGGAAAAAGGCCTTCCTCCCCAGCTCTTGAAAAATGCCTATGGCATCGCTGTCATTCCCGGGGTCATCAAGGTCGGCTTTATCGTCGGGGGGCGGTACGGCACCGGCATCGTCGCCGTACGCCAAAAGGACGGCAGCTGGAGCGATCCCTCCTTCATTACCCTGTACGGGGGAAGTTTCGGCTGGCAGGCGGGGGCCCAGTCGACCGATATCATCCTGGTGTTTAAAACGGCCAGGAGTATCGAGGGCATGATGAAGGGGAAATTCACTCTCGGCGCGGATGCCAGCATCGCCGCAGGTCCCGTCGGACGCAGCGTCTCGGGGGCGACCGACGCCGAGCTGAAAGCGGAGATCTATTCCTATTCGCGCAGCCGCGGCCTCTTCGCCGGGCTTTCCCTGGAAGGAGCCGCACTGAAGATAGACGGGAAGGAAAACGGCATCTTTTACGGCAGAACGGGAATTACCGCCGAAGACGTTTTCGTCGGCAAGGTGGGCTCGGTGCCGGGCCCGGCAAGACGGCTGAAGGGTGTGTTGACCAAATATGCCCCGGCCCCGCAGGGGTAGCGACGCTCCGACCAGGATGAAATAGTGGGGAGGGCGCCACCTCCAGCACCAGCAAAAGGGAGGTGCGTTGACATTGCGCCGGGAGTTGGTTGAATGGAACCAGGTGATTTTCCCAACTCGAAAGGTGGTGCACGATGAAAAAAACAACAGTGTTCCTTCTCTCTCTGCTGCTGGCGACTGCCTGCCTTCTGCCTGCCCGCGCCCGGGCCGCCGACAAACCGGGTGAAAAAATCGACGCAGCGGTCACGGTGATGCAGCAGATCATGGCCGTGCCGGAGAAGGGCATTCCGCCCACGCTGCTGAACAATGCCCACGGGATCGCCATCATCCCGGGCGTGATCAAGGCCGGCTTCATCGTCGGCGGCCGCTACGGCACCGGCATTCTGTCCGTGCGTGAAAAGGGCGGGGAGTGGAGTCCTCCGACTTTTATTTCGCTGTACGGGGGAAGCATCGGCTGGCAGATCGGGGCCTCTTCGACCGATATTATCCTGGTCTTCAAAACCGCCCGCAGCGTCGAAGGGATCATGCACGGCAAATTCACCCTGGGCGGCGATGCGGCCGTGGCCGCAGGCCCGGTGGGGCGCAGCGCCGAGGCGGCTACGGATGTTCAGCTCAAGGCGGAGATCTATTCCTACTCGCGCAGCCGCGGCATTTTCGCCGGGATCTCCCTCGAGGGAGCCGACCTGAAGATCGACGAGAGCGACAATGCGGAGTTTTACGGGCAGGCCGGCATCTCCGCGCGGGACATCCTGGCCGGCCGGGTTCCGAGGACGCCCCCGACGGTGAGCAAACTGCGCAAGGTGTTGACCGAGTACGCCCCGGCCCCGTAGCCGGAGGACAGTTTTTCTGCGATGGCAGAGTCGCCAGGGGGATGGATAAACATAATAGAGAACGAAAAAAGAGCCGGGATCGGCTCTTTTTTCGTTAAGCGGCCTGCGGTTTCGAAGGGTCAGGGGGCGACCCTTCAGCGCCGGGGGGGCACGGGCAGGGCTTCCGCCAGGGCCAGGCGCTGTTCCCAGAGATCCAGCGCCCGGCGGTAATCCGCTGGCGTGTCCATATCCAGAACCACGCCGGCGTCGTCGACCGCGATCTGGCGGGTCCGCTCCGGGGCCCGGCGAACGACCTCCCGCAGTGTCGGCAGGGTAAAGATTTCGGTAAGGATCTCTCTGGGGAAAAGAACCGGATGCCCCCTTTTCCCGCCAAAGGTCGGGATGAGAATCCGCTGTGGCTGCCGGGTATGAACCCGGAGAAGGCGGCGAATCGTCCCTGCTTCCACCAGGGGGTGATCCGCCAGGGCGACCAGAACCCCGGTCGCCTTTGGGGCGACATGGCGCACGCCGAGGCGCACCGATCCCGCCATCTCACTTATCGGCTCATCATTCCAGACGGTGATGACCGCTTCGTTGAGCATCTCGGCAATGGGGGCGCCGGAGGGGCCGAGAACCACGACGGTCTCCTCGATACCGCCGCCGGCAAGATTTTCCAGGCAGTGCTCGATGACCGGGCGGCTACCCAGGGGAAGCAGCGGCTTGAGCCGCCCCATCCGCTTCGAGTTCCCCGCGGCAAGAAGAATCGCGGATACCTGCGGCATGGCATCTCCTTATCTGGATCATCTGGGCCAGGATGCTGACAGCGATCTCTTCGGGTGTCTGGGCGCCGATGTCAAGTCCGACAGGAGAGATCACGCGGTCGGCGGCCGAGGCGTCGAACCCGGCCTCAGCCAAAAAAGACCGCAGGGAGCTTCTCTTGCGCCGGCTGCCGACCAGACCGATGTAGTGCGCGTCGGTACAAAGAGCCTCCCGGACGGCGAGAAAATCGTCCCTGTGGCCGCGGGTGGCGATCACCACATAGGACTCCCGGTCCGTTGCGACCCGACTGAAAATCTCCGTCACCGGACAGACGATATCCGCCGGTAGAAAGCCATCGACCCGGCCGGCCGGCTCCTGGGGATGCGGCTCGATCAGAGTCACGGCGAACCCGGCATGGCGCGCGGTGCGGGTCAGCGCCTGGCCGACGTGCCCGGCGCCGACGGCTATCAGGTGGGGGGGGAAGACAAGTGGCTCGATGTAAACCTGAACCTGGCCCCCGCAGACCAGACCGTGCTCCTCGGTGAGGGAAAAGGCGAGGGTTCTGGGAACCCCCTCGGATAGGATCTCGGGGACGGCGCGGACCGTCTCGGCCTCGATTTTCCCGCCGCCGACCGTCCCGAGGACTGTGCCATCGCGGCGCACCAGCATTTTGGCCCCCGCCTTGCGCGGGGCGGACCCGACGGTGTCGGTGACGACGGCCAGCGCCGCCGGAATTCGCTCCCGCTTCAAGCGGATGATCTCCTCGTAAATCGTCAGATCTTCCATATTTTTCATCAACTCCAGCCGCGATAGGTTTGGAACGCCTCGCTCTTCTGCTCGCCTCCTCGAAGGGGGACGAAAAAAACGGCATTATCCCTGCTTCATCGCCGCCTGCACGTTTTCGGGCGTCATCGGCAACTGCCGCAGGCGGATGCCGATGGCGGCAAAAACGGCGTTCGCCACTGCGGGCCCGATGGGGGGAACCGGCGGTTCGCCCATGCCGCCGAGCGCCGCGCCGCTTTCGATGATGTGGGTTTCGATGTGCGGGGCGTCCTTGATGCGCAGGATCGGGTAGTTGTAGAAATTGGCCGAGGCGACGCCTCCTTTTTTGACCTGGACCTCTTCCATCAGGGCGGCACTCAGGCCGAAGAGACTGCCGCCGCGCATCTGGGCCTGGACGATGGCGGGGTTGATGACCCGCCCGCAGTCGACGGCGGAAACGATGCGATGGACCGTGACCGCCCCCGACGATTTGTCCACGGACACCTCGGCCAGTTGGGCGAAGTAGGTATTGAAGGAGAAGTGCTGGGCGATGCCCATGGCGTGCCCTTCGGGAAGGCTCTTGCCCCAGCCGGCCTTGTCGGCGACGGTTTGCAGAAGTTTTTGCGGGCGCGGATGATTCTGCAGATGCCGCAGGCGAAACTGCAGGGGGTCCTCCCCGGCGGCGTGGGCCATCTCGTCGATGAACCCCTCCATGGTGAAGCCGTTGATCGAATTGCCTACCGAGCGCCAGAAGCCGACCGGAATGGGCAGGTCGATCCGGACGTATTCGACCTGCATGTTGGGAATCTCGTAAGGGGTATCCACAATCCCTTCCACCGCTGAAGGATCGATGCCGTTTTGCATCCGGCCGGGGCTGACCCGGGCCCAGATCGAGGGGCAGACGACCTTATGCTTCCACCCGATCAGGTTTCCACCATTGTCCAGGCCGGCCGTGATGTGGTTGAGGCTGGCGGGGCGGTAGAAGTCGTGCTGGGTATCGTCCTCTCTGGTGTAGATCAGCTTGACCGGTTTGCCGGTCTCTTTCGCCAGCTGCAGGGTCGGCTCCACCATGTCCAGTTCGAAGCGCCGGCCGAAGCCGCCGCCGAGAAAGGTGGTGTGGACGTGGATCTGCTCGGGCTTCAGGCCGGTAATCTTGCCGGCCATCTGCAGGACCCCGCTCTGGTTCTGGGTCGGCACCCAGATCTCGCAGCGGTCTTTGGTGACAGAAGCGGTGCAGTTCATCGGCTCCATCGTTACATGTGCCAGATAAGGGACGTGGTAGGTGGCCGTAACGATCTTTTCCGCCCCGCCCAGCGCCTTGGCCGCATCCCCCTTGTCGAGGGCGCTCTTGCCGCTTTTATTCATGTGGTTCTGAAACTCCTGGCGCAGCTGGTTGTTGTCCAGCTCGGGGCGAGATCCTTTTTCCCATTGCACTTTCAGGGCATCGCGCCCTTTCCAGGCCAGGCCGAGCGAGGTGGCGCAGACGGCGACCCCGCCCTCCAAAGAGGAGACGTGTTTTACTCCGGCGATTTTCAGGGCCGCCTTTTTGTCAAAGGATGCGGGCTGGGCACCGAAGGCCGGCGGACGGGCGATCGCGGCATAGAGACGTCCCTTCGGGAAGGCGTCGATGCCAAAGCGGGCCTCGCCGTGGACCTTTGCGGGGATGTCGAGACGCTCGATCCCTTCACCGACGATCTGAAACTGCTTGCGGTTTTTCAGGGCCGGGTGCTGGGGCACCGGCAGGCGGCTCGCTGTCTCGACGAGTTCGCCGTAGGTGAGGGATTTGGCGCTCTTGCCGTGGCGGACCCGGCCCTGGTTCGCCTCGCATTCTTTCTGGGGCACCCCCCAGGTTTTGGCCGCGGCGGCAATCAGCATCTCGCGTCCGGCCGCCCCGGCCAGGCTCAGCGGCTTGTACATATGGCGCACGCTGGTGCTGCCGCCGGTCGCCTGCATGCCCCAGGCCGGATCCTTGTAGCGGTTGGCTGCCGGCGCTACCTTCATGGCCACCTTCTGCCAGTCGGCGGAAAGCTCCTCGGCAACGATCATCGGCAGAGAGGTGTACACTCCTTGCCCCATCTCCGACTTGTTGACGACGACGGTGACGGTTCCGCTCTTTGCCACGTTCAGCCAGACATTGGGGGAGAAGGTGGCCCCGTCCTTTTCGGCGGCCTCGGCGGCCGACAGCAGGCGATAGCCGAGCGGCGTGGTCGCCACGACGACGGTCAGCCCGGCGCCGGCCGAGGTCTTGTACAAAAACTCGCGACGGGTCATTTTCTCGCTCATGACGATTTGCCCCTCCTCGCGGCGGTTTTAATGGCTTTGTGAATGTGTTGGTACGTTCCGCAACGGCAGAGGTTGCCGTTCATGTTCGAGCCGATCTGGTCGTCGGACGGGTCGGGAATCTGGCTCAGCAGGGCCGCCGCCTGCATGATCTGCCCCGGCTGGCAATAACCGCACTGGGGGACCTGCTCGGCGATCCAGGCATCCTTCACCGGATGGTCTTCAGGGAGCCCTTCGATGGTGGTGATCTTTTTCCCCTCGGCATCCTTGACCTTGATCTGACAGGAGCGCTCGGCCTTGCCGTCGATATGGACGGTGCAGGCGCCGCACATGCCGATGCCGCAGCCGTACTTGGTGCCGCTGAGCTGCAGGTGCTCCCGAAGGACCCACAATAGCGGGACCTCCGGAGCCACTTTCACCCGGTGGGTTTTGCCGTTGACGTTGAGCGTGATCATGACGCCTCCTTCTGCCGAGTATGTTTCGAGATTAGGGTGCTTTAAGCTCACATCGGGAATTGTAGCAAGGTTGTGGAGGCTCGCAAGGGCAGCGGGAGAGGGAAGGGGAGGCTTAAGCTTACTCGGCGCCGAGCCGGCGGAAGGCCGCCAGGACGTCGTTCTGGCTGAGGATGCCCACCAGTTGCCCGGGCTGGTGCGAATCGATGACCGGGAAAAAGCTGATATCCCGGTGCAACTGCATGGTTTTCAGGGCCTCGCGCAAAGGCTGATCGGGGGAAACGGCATGATGCAGCGGCGACACCAGATCGCTGGCGATCACCAGCCGCGCCATGGCCGGTTCGAAAAGGAGACTGCGGATTTCGGTGTAGTTGATCATGCCGACGAACCGCCCTTCGGCGTCGACCACCGGAAAGCGATCGTAGCGGCTATGGGCGATCAGCCGCAGCAGTTCGTTGAAAGGGGTGTCGTTGCGGATGGTTTCGACGTTTTGCCGCATCACATGGCGCACCAGGATGTCTCCCGGGTCCTTTATCCGGTGTCCCGCCGGCAGACCGAGTGACGAGCGGAAGTGCTGAACCACGTTGTGAAATCCCGCCAGGGTCCCTTGGGGAGCTCTTTTTCGCAGCAGTGACAGAATCGGCACCTCTCCTGCGCGAACCAGGCCGTAGCGCACCGCCAAGGGGCCGACCAGCTCGAAAACCACCACCGCACCGAGCACCACCGTCTCCATCAGATGGCCGCCCTCAGGCCACTGACGGGCCAGGGATCCGGCCAGGCCGATGGCCACCCCGGCCTGGGCGAGAAGGGTGAACCCGACACAGGTCTGCATCCGTTCGTTGAACTGACCCGCCCGAGCGCCGAGGTAGGCCCCCAGTCCCTTGCCCACGCCACGGGCGACGACATAGGCGAGGCCGAGAAGGCCGATGTGGCCCAGGGTTTCAAGATGGAGATTGGCCCCTGCCAGGACGAAAAAGGCCACGTAAAGGGGATAGTCGATCTGCCGCAGCGCTTCGACCAGTCGGTGCCAGCGGGGAGAGCTGTTGGCCAGGACCATCCCGAGCACGAGGTTCGAAAGGAGGGGATCGACCCCAAGATTCCTGGCCAGTACCGTACAGGCGGTGACGCCTCCGAGCAGCACGATCTTGTGTTCGCTCGACAGCTCCAGGCGCTGCGTCCAGAGGGCGAGCAGAAATCCGATCGCTCCTCCCAGGGCGATGGGGACGCCCATGCGGAATAAGAGCGGCGTCAGGCCTTCGGCAGGGCGGATCAACAGGTGGGCGGCCACGGTGAAAGCGAGGACGGAGAAGAGGTTGTTGAGCCCGACCAGGGTCAGAACGGTGCTGGTCACCGGCCCTTCTGCCTCGTACTCGCGGATGACCATGAGGGTGGCGGCCGGTGCGGTGGCCACGGCGATGACCCCCAGCAGGACGGCGAAAGCGACGGAGGTTTGAAAAAGGGTCAGGCCCGGTACGGTCTTTTGCAAAAATGCCAGATTCACCCCCAGGACGGCCGCGGCCACCGCCACAAAGGTGCTCCCGATTTCGCCGAGGGAAAAAAGAACAATGCGATGGCGCCAGCGCCGCAGATGCTCGATCCGGAACTGGCCGCCGATGTTCATCATGATCAGGGCCAGCGCGACATCGGAGATCAGCCGAAGATCCGCCAGCCCTTGCGCAGAGGCCAGCCGGGGGAGGCCTGTCAAGCGGGTGAAAGAGGGCCCGATGACAAGCCCGACCAGCAGATACCCGGTGACTCTGGGGATGCGACAGAGGGATGCCAGGCGGCCGCCCAGCAGGGAGCCAAGAAGAACGACGGCAAGGGTGGTCAGGATCGACAGATGATTCACGAGGCCTCTTTTCACCGGGATCGCGATCTCGAGGTTGAAAGATTCGAACAATCCTCGGTTCTTGTGAAAAGATACCACAGCAGGCCCGATGCGGAACAAGCGGCGACAAGGCGTTTGGTCAATTGGGGAACAGACGTTTTTTTATTCTGACGCCTTGACCCCGCTGGTGCTCTGCTTTACATTGGTATGTTGCATAAAATTCAACATCGGGAGTCACCCCTTATGGCCGAAATGAAGCTTCCCCGGGAAAAGAAAGTCGGACACCTGACGCTGCTGCGTGAGGCGCGTCCCATCACTGCCACGGAATTCAATGCCCTCTCCTTCCGTGAGCGCCTGGGAATGGTGCGTGCCGCGAGCGGCAAGGCGAAATACAACCTTATTCTCGAAGCCCGGGATGCCGAACGGCTGGTGCGAAATCTGCCGGTCCAGGAGATGTATCTGTTCCTCAAGGAGCTGGGGGAGGAAGATGTTTCGGATCTGCTGGCCTTGGCGACGCGGGATCAGATCACCGCCTTCCTCGATCTCGATTGCTGGAATGGGGACAGCCTGTCTCCCGGCGTAGCCCGGCACTGGCTGAAGTTGTTGCTGGAGGGCGGCGAAGAGCAGGTGAGTCGGACGGTTTTTCAGCTCGACTTCGAACTTCTGGTGCTGCTTATGAAGAAGTTTCTGACGGTGGTCAGCGGGCCGGAAGATATCGAGGACGACGATGTGCGCGCGGAGGCCTTCCACCGCAACGGCGGCTACCAGATCGAATTCCGTGATTCGGAGGACGCCAAGGTGGTCGGGGCGGCTCTCGATATTCTGTTCTGGAACGATCGGCCGTTCTACGGGGGGTTGCTGGAAGCGGTGCGCTGGGAGTCGGAAGCCCAGCTCGAAGAAGAGGTCTACCGCCAGAGGCGCGGCCGCCTGCAGGATCGCGGCTTTGCCGACCCCTTCGAGGCGCTGGGGGTTTACGCCTACCTCGATCCGGACACCTTCGATGGGGCGAGCTGGCAAAAAACGGCGGTCTCGAGCGGCGAGGAGGGGCTGGAAGCCCCCGGATTCGTTCTAAGTCTCGTTTCGCCGGAGGACCTGCTTGGCGAACTGCTGTCCCGAGGGGTCGATTCGCCGACAGCCTGGGAGCTGACCTTTCTTCTCAACAAGGTCCTTGCCGCCGACCGGGTGGCGATGGGGGACGCGGAAGAGGTTCGTAAAGAGCTGGAAGAGGTCTACCGTTATCTGAATCTGGGCCTGGAGCATCTCTGCGCAGGGGCGAAAGAGCGGGCGGCGGAAGTGTTCGACGGCGTTTATCTGGAGGCGATTTTTCGGATCGGGTTCAGTCTGACCCTGCGGTTGCGCCGCCGGGCCGAACGGCTGAAAAAGTCCCGGGTCGGTCTCTATCTGGATTCGACTTTCCGGGCCCCGCTCGAGGCGCTGTGCCGAAGAAAGCCGCTGTTTTCTGAAGGAATGGACGACGAAGCCCGGACCGCAGAGCGTCCCTTCGCTACCCAGGGCGATCTCCGTCGGGCCGCCGAGTGGCTCGAGAAGGTCGAGATTCTGCGGCACCTCTTCGAGAACGCGTTTCCTTTCGAGCTGCCCGCACCGGAAGCCGTCGATCTGGACGGTTGTCTCCCCGGCGATGTTTCCGACCTGGCGCTCTCGACCTTTTTCCTGACGGCCCTGGGCAACCGGATTCTGGACCGGGGATTCGCCCCGCAACCGATCGCCCGCAGTGAGTTGCCAGAACTTCACCGCCGCGTCTGCAGCGAAGGGCAGCTGCGACAGGGCTTGCGGGAGGAGACCCGCCACTGGCTCAATGACCTGGTCGAGTGCGCCGCTGATTTCGGCGACTACTGCCTGAATCTCTGGGCCGAGGGATTCTGCCCCCTCGATCCCGACCGAATCGACCCGCGCTTCGTCGGTGGACTCATTATCCGCGGCTGAAGCTCAAAAAGAGCAAAGACGTGCGTGGAGGCAATGCCTCCACGCACGTCTTTGCTTGACGCCGTAGATTCCCGAAAAAGACCGTTACCGGTCGATAGAGAGTTACCTGCGAAGCAGCACGGCCGGATCGATGCCGAGCCGGAATCCTCCCCAATGTTTGCCGCCGACCATGACCGGCATGGAGATGTCGCTGAGAATTTCCCCGGTGTCGCGCATGTAGGTCTGCACCAGGACCCGTTTGGTGTGCTGCACGCAGCGGATCCCGGTGGGATCGGTGAAGAACCGCTTGTCCCGGCTGCCGACCAGATCGGTCTGATAGTCGCCGGTGAGCGGTTTGGCGTATTTGCTGCAGTGGGTCGGGGCGTAGCCGTTGAAGTCGATGGCCACGACATACAGCCCGCCTTCGATCTCGGCCAGCATGCGATCGTAGAGGGGGCGCAGGTCCGACTCGAAGTAGGCGTCGTACACCGTGTTGTATTTCTGGGGATCGGTTCCGGTGATCGGCTGGTAGTTGCGGTCGAAGACGTCGATCCCCTTGCGCAGCATCTGTTCCATGATTTCCTGGGCTTTATCCCGGTACTCCTTCGTTTTGAAGATGGCTGTCTCCAGATAGCCTTCGCCGATCTTGAACTGGGAGACCAGTTCTTGCATATTTTCCGTGGTGCTCATCATCTCCTTGGAAAATTCGTCGGCTTCCTTCATCAACATCCCCACCTCCTGGCTGACCGTATTGATGGTGGAGACCTTGGAATGGATCTCTTCGTTGGAGGCCGAAAGCTCCTCCACCGAGGCGGTGATCCCCTGCAGCTGTGAATCGCTTTTCTCGAACTCTTCCATCATTCCCTGGAAACTCCGGCACGACTTGTCCACCGCCTCCTGGGTGACCTGGGCGAACTGGGCGACCTCTTTCGATTCCTCCATCGAGACCTCGATGCGCTTGACGACCGAATTGATTTTGTCGGCGATATTCTCGCTGGCGGCATTGACCTGTTCCGCCAGCTTTTTCACCTCGTCGGCGACGATCGAAAAGCCTTTACCCGCCTTGCCCGCCCGGGCCGCTTCGATGGCGGCGTTCAACGAGAGCAGCGAGGTCTGGGTGGAGATGGTCTTGATCAGGGAAACGATATTTTTGATATCCTGGGATTCGGCATTGATACTGGTAATGGTTTCCGTGTAGTTGGCCAGCTTATCGTTCATGGAGTGGATGTTGCCGCTGACGGTTATCAGCTCCTGAAAGGAGCCCTTGGCGGTTTCGAGGTTGTTGGAGGTGGAGGCGCAGATTTCCTGGGTGTTGTTGGAGATCTCGCCGTGAGCGGCTGTCGTTTCTTTGCTGCCGGCGAAAATGTCCCGGGACAGCTCGCCCTGTTTTCCAGCGTTCTCCGCCGAATTCTCGACTTTGCGCGTCACCTTCGCCGCATTGACGGCGATGTTGACCCCCATCATGCGCACGTTCAGAAACATCCGGCGCAGGCTGGCCAGGAACTGATTGAAGGTCTCGGCCAGTTCCCCGAACTCGTCGTAGGTGATTTTCGGAATGCGGATCGAAAGATCCCCTTCGCCCGAAGCCGACATAGAGAAGAATTCGATGAGCTGTCTGACCGGACGGATGAACAGAAACCGCATGAAGAGGAGAATGGCGGCGAAGATGACGGCCATGACGGCATAGAGGACCAGCGCCCAATGGAAGGTGCTGGCGGAGATGGCGGTCACGGCCTGCACCACGGCCGGCGAAACGGCGGTGCCTTGCAGCTCCTTGTGGATAGCTTGGTTACCGAAATAAATAACCAGGATCGTCATGCCCTGTGCCAGGAGGAGGAAAAGGAAGTTACCCACCAACTTTTTCGTCAGGGAGTTGAAAAAGTTTTTCTCCAGAAAGGCGTAGAATTGTTTGAAAAATGCCATTGGTGACTCCTTCTCTCTGGGGATGCCGCGCTCGGTGCCCGCCCCTCAACGGCCCCGCTCGCTGCTCTCACCTTAATCCCAAAATTCATTGCATCCTGCCCCGAACGGCTTGCTCGGGGCGATAACTGCTTGCTTTTCATTATTCAAACTCTGTGCCAGACGAAAAACATCACAAATTTTAAACTCATGTTTTGTTTTTATTTTCGAGCTTCGCGCTAAACAGGTGCCTCAGGGGAAAACAATAATGCTGACTGATCCGGTAAAGAAGGCCGGTGGAAGAAACAAACGACGAAATAATGGCACGCGGTTTGTCCGATTTTTGACTAATGAAAATATCCAAAACAGGTTTTTCCCGCGGGGAAGGAAAACCTGAGAGGGCGGGACGCTTCGAGAGGGCAGGCGAGGTGCTCTGCGGTCATTCCAGGCGAAACTCCCGAACGGTCATCCCTTTCCCGGTTTGCGTCAGGTAGAGAAACAGCAGAACCGTGCGCTTCTGCAGGCTCGGCAGGCGTGTGAATGCGGCTGAAAAATATTGGACTTTTACCGGTAGCCCCTTGAGAGAGGCCGCTTCCCGGCGGACTCGGTCGCGGACCGCCTGCATCTCGGTATCGGTCAGTTCGGTGTCGAAAAACGCCGGGACGTTTCCCGGAACGACCCGTTCGGTGAGAGCGAAATCGTACGCGATGCGCTCTTCCAGCTCCTTGCCGACCGTGCCGTCGAAGGTTTCTTTCGCGAAGCTCCACGCCCCTTCGAACAGGCTTCGCTGGGAAAGGGGGTGGCGAAAGCGGCCCGATTTCTGCCAGAAGGCTTCCAGCCGCGCCAGGCCTTGGCCCAGGGAGGAACAGGTTTTCTGCAGGCCCTCCAGAAAATGGTGGAACCGGCCGCTGTTGAAGGTCAGATCGAGAAGGCGACCGATGCCCCGCAACCGTTCCAGTTCGGCGAAGGGGAGATCGGCCGAGGCCAGCACCGCATAGGGGGGGTTGGGGTCGGAACACAGACCGTGCTTCGCCGCCGCGGCCCGCAGGGGCGAGCCGGGCAGGAGTTTGACCGGTTCGATCTGCAGGTGATGGGGAGCGAGAGCGGCCACCCGATCAATGGAGGCGAGAAACTGTCGGTACCCCTCGCCGGGAAGTCCGGCGATCAGGTCGAGATGCAGCCGGATGTTGCCCTGCCGGCGGAGGCGACGCACGTTTGCTTCAAGCCGCTCCAGGGACGTCTGGCGGCCGATGGCGTCCAGGGTCGCCGGCAGGGTTGATTGCACGCCGATCTCGAACTGGAACATCCCCTCGGGAACCTTCTCCAGAAGCGTCAGAGTTTCTTCCTCCAGCAGATGGGCGCCGATCTCGAAATGAAAATGGCTTGCCCGGTTGTGTTTCAGGATGTAGGCGAAAATGTCGCGGGTGCGGGCGGGATCGTAGTTGAAGGTGCGGTCGACCAGCTTGATCTTGGGGACTTTGCGCGCCATCAGCCAGCCCAGATCATGACGGATGCGCTCCATGGAAAAGGAGCGGACCCGGGCATCGAGGGAGCTCATACAGAAGGCGCAGGTGTAGGGACAGCCCCGGCTCGTTTCGTAGTAGACGAAGCCGCGGGAGAGATCGACCAGCCCTTGAGTGAAGGGCGAGGGGATGCGATCGAGATCCGCCAGGGGGGGCGCGTCGGCATTCTGCCGGACTCCCGTCGCGTCGCGCCAGAGCAGACGGGGGATCTCCCTGGGCGCCTCGTTCCGGGTCCAGGCGCCGAGCAGCCCGCGAAAAGGCAGCTCCCCCTCGCCGCAAACGACGGCGGTGACGCCCGGGTGGCGGTGGAACAGCGCCGCACCCTCGAAGGAGACCTCCGGGCCGCCCAGCACGATCCGCAGAGCGGGGCGAACCGCATGCAGGGCGTCGACCAGTTCCAGGGTCTCGCGCCGGTTCCAGAGATAGACGGAAAAAGCTACGTTGTCGGGCGCTTCCGCCAGCAGCTCCGCCAACACGTTCTCTTTTGGTTCGTGGACGGTGAATTCGCGGATCAGCAGCTCGCCGCAGTCCTCGGCGCAAAAGGCGGCGAGATAGGGCAGAGCCAGACTCGGATGGATGAATTTGCTGTGCAGGGTGGTCAGAATTGAACGCATGGCGGCAGGATAGCGGATAAGCCGACGGAATGGGAAGGGAAAATTGGCGAAATGCGGCAGGTTGTGTTAATTTGTGGACGTGACCAGTGACCAGTGACCAGTGACCAGTGACCAGTGACCAGCGGCTGGAACCTTGAACCTTATAAATGAGTGACCAATGACCACAAAAAAAACCATTCTCGCCGTTGTTGCCGACGAACAGGGCGAAGTCTTCGAACACCCCGACCTGCTCATGGCGGGGGCGAACGGCATGACGGTACGGGCACCCCGGGGTGACGAGCTCATTCCCCTGCCGGCGGGAAGCCGTCTGTTCACCGTCCCCGGCACGCCGCCGATGGGCTTCGATCGCAAAACCCGCCGATCGGTGACTGCCGATCGCCTGCCGAAGGGGTGGGGAGGGGGGGAATCCAGGCGGTATCGGCCTTTTTGACGCCCGGTTATACCCGCACGCTGCTTCCGGCGGCCGCCTACGGCCGGAAGAAGGTCCAGCTGCCGCTGTGGTCCTACACCGCCGTCGGCTGGTGCGTCGAAGAGGAGCGGTTTTACGCGGCGGCGGCGCGGGTCGATCGCAACACCCAGTGGCTCCCCGACCATTTCGACGATCGCGAGCTCGATCCGCAAGTGCGTCGGATCCTGCGGGAGAATCCGAACAACCGCCTCTTCGAGCAGCTGGCGCGCTGTGCCGTCGACTACCACTGTTTCGCCGCTAAAAACCTCTTTTTCCGCCGCTGGGAAGCGCCTCTGCCCACCTCGCCGGCCTGCAACTCCCGCTGTCTGGGGTGCATTTCCCTGCAGGAGGCCCCCGACTGCTGCCCGTCCAGCCAGGAGCGGCTGACCTTCGTTCCCACGGTGGAAGAGATCTGCGAGGTCGCCGTGCCCCATCTACGGCAGGCGCAAAACGCCATCGTCTCCTTCGGCCAGGGGTGCGAGGGGGACCCCATTCTTCAGAGTGAGGTCATCTGCCGGGCCGTCCGCAGCATGCGCGGCGCCACCAGCCGAGGCACCATCAATTTCAATTCCAACGCATCCCTTCCCGAGGCGATCGACCGGTTGGCCGCCGCGGGCATCGATTCCATTCGCGTCTCGCTCAATTCGGCTCAGGAGCGCTTCTACAACGCCTACTACCGCCCTTGCGGGTACACCTTCTCCGATGTTTTGGAGTCGGTGCGGCGGGCCAAAAAAGCGGGGCTCTTCACCATGCTCAACTACCTGGTTTTTCCGGGGATCACCGATCGCGAAGACGAGGTCGCGGCGCTTGTGCGGCTGGTGGAGGAAACCGGTGTCGACTTGATTCAGCTGCGCAACCTGAGCATCGATCCGGTTCTGTACTGGCAGAGTCTGGGAGGCGAAGGCGAGGGGATGGGGATGAAGCAGATGATGGATCGGGTCAAGGAGCGGATTCCGCGATTGCAGTACGGTTACTTCAATCGCACCCGGGAGACCTTTTTCCCTGCGGGATACGAAACCGACTGGCCCCTAACGGCGACTGAATAGCGCGTGAACCGGGAGGTAGGAGGATGAACGTGCTCGATCATTTCAAGCCGGTGCCCACCTGGACGGTCGACGAGCTCAAGGAATTTCTCGACCGCTCCAATCCTGACGACTACACCCTGCTCGATGTGCGTGAGCTCCGGGACTACGAGCGGAAGCATCTGCCGGGGGCCAGGCCGATCCCTCTGGGCGAGCTCGAAGAGCGCCATGGCGAACTCGATCCGCAGAAGCCGACCATCGTTTACTGCCATTCCGGTCCGGGCAGCCGCGCCGCTGCCGCGATCCTCTCCCATGCCGGGTTCCGGCAGGTGGTCGGGCTGAAAGGGGGGCTTCGGGCCTGGAACGGTCTGGCTGCCGAAGGGGCCCCCGCAAGCGGTATCGCTTCCTTTGCCGCGGCCCGCTCCCCGGAAGAGTGCATCGCCCTGGCCTGGCATCTGGAGAGCGGCACTCGCCGGTTCTACGAGGCGATGGCCGAAAAGTTCGATCCGCGCGTGGCGGAAACCCTTTTTCTGGAACTGACCGCGGCCGAAAGCCAGCACCAGCGGATGCTTGCGGCCCTGTACGAGGGGCTGGCCAAGAAAAAGCCCGACAGGGATTTTCCCGCCGGCTTACTGGCGCAGGAGCCTTCGGCGGCGACCATGGAGGGGGGGATTCTGCTGGAAGAGGCGCTGGCCTGGAGCGAAGGGAAGACCCTGGGGGAGATTCTGGAGCTGGCCGTCGGGGTGGAGGCCAATGCCTACGATCGTTACCTGTGCCTGCGCCGTGAGCTCGAGGATGAAAACGCCCGAAGGATCTTCGAGGTCCTCTCCGACGAGGAAAAGAGGCATCTGAAGAAGCTGATCCACCTGCGGGACCATTTCGGCGCCCCCGCAGAATGACGGCGCCAGGGGGCGTCAGTTTCGCTTTTCCCCGCCCGCACGCAGATGGCCGAGGGCTTCGGGCAGAAACGCCTCGAAGTCCCTTTCCAGCCCGGCGTAGTTTTTTTCCAACTCCGCCAGACCTTCGCCGATGAGGGTCGGCCGCCTCAGGCGGGCCGAAATCCGTTCCAGCACCCGACCGATCACCTTTTCCTCCCGGTAAGACTCCAGCCAGTTATGCGCGATCATCCGGGGCGCGACCGCCTGCAGCCCCGGCGGCAGGAGCTCGACATGGGCCTCGAGCAGGCGGTAGACGTGCCGGGCGAACGCGTTTAAGGGAATATCGGCGTGCCGGCGCCAGTTCCGGGCCATGAAGTGATCGTAGAAGATATCCACCAGGATGCCTTTGCCGTGTCCATAGCGCTCGTCGAGGCGGGATTTGCTCTGGCGAAAGGCGAGGCTGCGTTGGGCGAAAGAATCGACGGTTCGATGCTGGGCGATGCCCCGGCGAATTTCCGGCGGGAAGGTATCGTCGAGTCGTCCCTTGACGAAATCGCCCATCAGGTTGCCCAGCAGGCATTCGGGGGTCGGGTCGGAGAGGAAAAGATGAACGAGGTAGTTCAAGCCCCTCCTTCCGCCGAGGAGGAGGGCCAAGCCGCCATCTGCGCCGATTCGGCCTGAACGCTCTTTTCCAGTTTGGCAACCAGTCCTTTGATAACCTCGCGGGTTTCCGCGCTCAGATCCTCGCGATTCAGCGCATGCCGGTAAAATCTCAGCGCATCGCGCTTGCGATTAGTCTGCTGGAAGATCTCCCCGAGTTCGATCACGAACCGATTGTCCTCCCCTCCCTCTCTGGCCAGCAGTTCGTCGTAATGTTCCAGAACCTCGTCGCACCTGCCCTGCAGGCAGCGAAGTTTGGCCAGACCCATCAGGGCGTATTTGTTGTACTCCCGCGAGAGGGTCTGCCGGTAGGTCCGTTCAGCCGAGTCGAAATAGCCGACCTTGCGGTAGAGGTCCCCCAGGCGGGCGAGCATATTAATGGTCCCTTCGTGCCGCTCCAGGATGCGTTCCCACATTTCGATGGCCCGATGGTACTCGTACTTCCAGCGGTAGATTTCTCCCAATCCGTACAGGGCGTACTGGTTGTGGCTGTCTTTGGCCAGGGTCCTTTCGTAGAAGACCTTCGCTTTCTCCTGCTCGCCCCGATGCCGGTAAAGATTGCCGACGATGGTCAGGATGTGGAGAAAGTTGCCCCCCCTTTCGAGCAGCCTTTCATAATATTCGATCGCCAGCTCTTCCCGGCCGGTTTTCTGATGAAGATCTCCCAGGCCCATCAGCGCATACCGGTCGTTGGGATTGATGGTCAGGGCCTTCTGGTAATGGTCTTCGGCCTCTTCGAAACGCCCCATCATTTTGTAGCTGTCGGCGATGCGCGTGAGAACGAAGATATGGTGGGGGCGGATTTTGAGATACAGCGATCCG
>CAWANI010000029.1:0-182346 GCA_963783365.1 uncultured delta proteobacterium
ACATTTATATAATAGCCCTCATTGTCATTTTTCAGCCCGAATTACGATTGATACTATCACGGATCAATTTAAAGAACCGCCGTTTTCAAGAGGAGACTGAATTCGAGATGTTTCTTGAGAGCCTCTCCCCATCTATCTACCGTTTTTCCGAAAAGCGGATTGGAGCACTGCTGGTGCTTGAGAATCAGGATTCTCTAGAAGATATTGCTAATAAGGCCGTTATCATCAACGCCCAATTTTCTCCTGAACTTTTAGAGTCGATATTTACAACGACGACACCTCTCCATGATGGCGCTGTGGTCATTCGCGGCACGACTATTCTATCTGCGGCAACGATTCTGCCATTGGCTGATGACAGCACAAACCTGGCCAAGTCCATGGGCACGCGCCACCGCGCCGCGTTAGGTATCAGCCAGGTGACCGACGCTTTGGCCATTGTAGTATCGGAAGAAAATGGCAAGGTCTCAATCGCCAGAGATGGGATCATGACGAGAGGGGTAAAGATTGATCGCTTTAAGGGTATCGTCAGAAGTGTATTTACGTTGCCGCAAACAGCTACAACAACAGGACTAAATTTTTGGGAACGGATTAAACAATGGAACCGCTAGCGCAACACTCTATTTTCTCTACCAGTGGCCTCAGAAGCTTATTGCCTTGGTTGGCGCTATCATCATTTGGTTTTTTGTAAATCATTCGATTTTAACATCTAAAACAATACCTTTTATTCCCATCAGGGTTATCAACCTACCCAGTGACAAGACTATTCAAGGGTTGCTGCCTAATGGGGTATTAAGCAAACGAGCTAGGCTAACTCTTCAAGGCACTAAAGACGTGATCGAACAGTTAGAACCCGGCGATCTTGAGGTGATTGTAGATGTTTCAAATCTTCCCAGCGATGGTATCATACAGCTCAATAAGAAGAATTTAGTAAGCCTCAATCCCAAGTATTAATCTTTCCAATCATATTACTAGAATATCTCCTCCTGAACTGGTCGTTAAAATGAGCGAACTGGTGACAGAGCCTATTCCTGTAACGATACGCATCATTGGAGAAGCTCCGTCAGGATATAAATTTCTGAATTTTTGGCCAAATGCATTAACGCACTCTGTTACGGGTCCCCGGGATCAGGTTCAGGAGCTGAAAAAAAATGGATTAGAGCTTAATATCGATCTAAATGCCATTACAAAACAGCAATTGAATGCCCTTCATACCACATCAAGTAGTGGAAAATACGATGATGTGATTAGTTTTATTGTCCCCAAGGCTTGGACGAAGGTTATGATCCCATTTCAAAATAATATCCTTGAGCCTGTCAATGATCAATTGGCAAAAGAGCTGGAGATAGACTTTTGAGACAGGAGTGGCTGCCCATTGGCGAAGATCTGCCGATCCGCGTTTTCTATCCTCTCAAATATAGCTCGGAATTGAATCCCAGGACCTACGCGTTAGCTGAAAATAATTTTATTAAGATGAAAAATGATATTACAGTACTGAGTTTGCCTCTTTTTGCATGGAATATCAGCCATCTATTTTTGGATGTTGTCAAGGATAGTATTGAGATAAATATCATAGCCGCTCCCGAATCAGAAAGAGAACATCTTGAATGGAGTATCGATTTTCTGGACTATCCTTATATTGAAGATAACTATGTTGCGCTTCTTCTCAGCGATGATCAATCAAAGAATTCACGGAAAAGCCCCGTCACTATCCCTGTTCCAGCGGTGGCAGATTGGTTGGCCGTTGGTGAGACGGTGAAAAGAATCTCGTCCTTTTTCTTCAGCAGGTAGTTCTCCTTTTGGTTGGTGGGTGAAAGCCGGACGCCACCACAGAGCATATTTCTGCTGGGTATCCGACTTCTGAGGGGAGAGTGAGATCTACGCCCACACCCCCCTTCGACTGTACCCAAAGCAGTCGGTCGGCGTCTATGTTTCTTCCTTCCCGCAAGAGGTATCGCCCGGTTAAGCGTTCACCGTGTCCTTCTCGGGCGTGACACTCAGTTTCAGGCCCATGCCATGAAGGATGGAGGCAACGCCCTTGAACGCCGGATTTGCCTTGTCGGACAGCATCTTGTAGAGGGTTTCCCGGCGAATGTGGGCACGCTCTGCGACAGCGGACATGCCACCATGCGCCTTGGCAACATCCCGGATTGCCAGCAGGAGGGCATTCAAGTCGTCCTCGTCAATGATCGCCGTCAGGTACTCTGCGGCGTTCTCCGGGGCCTTCAGCCACTCCTGAAGGTCCTGTTCGTAAGGGATGGATTTGCCAACCATATGTCACTCTCCCTGGTATTCGCGCCAGTAGCCCTTGGCGGTATCGATATCGCGTCTTTGGGTTGACTTGTCGCCGCCGATCAGCAGCAATACCACGGTCTGGCCAGCCATGGCGCAATAAACCCGGTAGCCGGGTCCGTGATCGATCTTCAACTCGGAGACTCCACCCCCAAGAGCCCTGACTTTGCCAAAATTGCCAGCTCGTATCCGCGTCAGCCTTGCCCGGATTCGTGCTACCGCCCGCAAGTCTCTCAGGCTCCCCAGCCAATCCCGGAAGGGAACGGCGCCGTTTTGCCTCTGATAGATCTCAATCCGGTATTTCTCATCCATGATAATTGTATCCTATAATATACATGCATTCAAGAGAATCCTATAAGCGAGCTTGGAGAAGCCGTTCCGTGGGCGCCGGGAACTTGGCGTCCCTGCCGGCCGGACATTGTTCTGACTGAAATCCACAGTTTGCTGGTGACGGAGCTCAGAAGGGGAGAGCGGGACCGGCGGGGCCACTCCCGGCGACCCTCGCCGGTCTGATTCTCTTGACCCAGCCAGCCCTGTCCTTTCTCTGGGATGTTCTCATCTTTCATCGCCCCACCACCGCAATCGAAGCGATGGGAATCGCGGTCATCCTGGCGGGGATCTACCTCGGATCCATCCGGCAGGGAAGTCCATGATTATCTTCACGGATGCCTTGAAGGTCCCTATTCGGTAATGGGATCCGCCGTTTTTGTCTCCCTGCTCCCGGACAGGGCCCCAGGCCGAGTCTCCTCAGCAACAGGGCCTCCGGGCATGGGGGACGCTCAAGATGCGGGGTCGTTTGCCTCTGTGAGCGAGATGTCGTATATTAGGAGAGTATGTTCCGCCAGGCAGGGCATTTCTTGCTCCCTCGCAAAAAAAACTCGCAACCGGGGTTGCGCCCCGTCAATAGAAAGGTCATCATGACAGATCGATACACCGCTTCCTCATTATCCTCCCTTTTTCTGAAAATCGGAGGTGGCATTTTTTTTCTTCTCTTTTTAATGGTTTCCACCGGTTGGTCCGCTCCTCCCGTCCAGACATTCCCGACCAAAGAGGCTCTGCTTCAGAAGGTGCAAACCCTGATCCGGAGCGACGAAAGCAACGGGGCCAATCTGCAACAAGCGGTAACGTTGCTGAAAAACGGCCTTCGCCAATACCCGGAAGATCCCCGGCTTCTGTTGAATCTAGCCGAAGCCACCTACCGGCAGGCCGATCCGAGCGCGGATATCGACCAAACATTTCCTCTCTATGCCAGGGCCGGGGCCCTTGCACAAAAGGCCCTGGATGTTCAGCCGAAGCTTTCCGAGGGCCACTACTGGCATGGTCTCTTCCTGCTGAAGAAGGCGCAAAAGGTCGGGGGCCTGAGGGCCTTTTTCATCGTCCGGGACGGCATCAAGGAGCTCAACGAAGTTCGCAAAGAGCTGCCGGCCTACGATCATGGCGGCGCTTCCCGGGTGCTGGGTTTGCTCTATTGCGTGGCCCCGGGATGGTCGCCCTTCGGTGATGTGGAAAAATCGATCGCTCTGGAAAAAGAAGCGATTCAGGTTGCGCCGGATTATCTTTTGAACCGGCTCTATCTGGCGCGGGCCTATCAGAAAAAGGGCAATAAAGAAGCGGCGGCCCGGCAATATCGTAAAATGCTCGCCGTCACCCCTGCCGCCTCGGATCTGAAGAACGAGCTCAGATATCAGGATGAGGCACGTCAGAAGCTGGCGTCGCTCGGTCTGCCGCTGCGGGCGTCATCGTCCCAGGTTCTTGCCGATTAATTTTTCACCTGCGTTTTTTCAAAGTGCCACAATAAAGTCGGGGCGCCCTGCAGAGGGCGCCCCGACTTTATTTGGTGCGTGCCTGGATGGTCCCATTGGGAGGGTGGTTTTTTCCTCAGGAAGAGGGAATGGCCTTGCAGAGATCCTCCTGAAGTTCCTTTGAAAACCGCTCCATAAGCGTATTCATGGCGCGGGCGAAGGTGTCGGCGTCTTGGGCCGGGTAGGAAGCTCCCTCCAGCCGGTAGGTTTTACGCAGCAGAACCTGGTGGGTCCCGGTGTCGACCAGACTGACCTCCACGTCGAGCCTGGCCCGCGCCTGGGAACCGTCCTTTACCCAGGCGAATTCGAAGATATGGCCGGTCAGTTCCAGGGGAACCATGGACGGGTTGTCGGTACCCACTACCTGAGGGAAAAGGTTGCCGATTCCCAGATCCCGGCGCAGGGCCTGACTGACCAGGATCCCCGGGTTGGCCACCCACTGGTAGGTATTCGAGAAAGAGACGCGGTTTTTGGGTTGTTTTACCACCATGGCCGGCTGGTCGAAGGGGGCCGAGGCGGAAAAGGGCTGGATCCGCACCCCATTCGAAAAATGCCGGGGACAGGTTGCGGCAACGGCCTGGTAATCGAGCTGATAATAGACGGGAGGCGGGGTGGAGGAGACCAGAATCGAAGAGCACCCCGTCAGAAAGAGAGCGATGGCAATGATGACGGTCCGCCGAATCCTCATGGTCACCTCCCGAAAGGTTCGCTGCTGCGGGGGCGCTTGAGGATGCGCCCCGGCTCTTCGCGCAGGGTCTGTACCAATTGTGTCATCTCCGTGAGCAGGCGGTTGACCTGAACCATGCTCTGGCTCAGCAGCACCAAGGAATGTCCGACCTGTCGGTTCATGTCGGTCACGGTCTTTTCGCCGGTCGCCACCATGTGGGTCATTTTTTTGCCGAGATCGGCGAGGGTGTTCGGCGGCAGCGCCTGCAAGTTGGGCCGCCAGCGCTTCGCTCGCCCGGCGGGTGGCTGCCGAGGTCGCCGACAGATTGGCGAACGCCTGCCGCCACTTCTCGGGCGTGCCTTTTTCGTTGAGGGTGCCGAGAAGGTTCGCTACCGCCGAAGATGCCTGGTGGACGTTGTCCAGGGTCTGCCGCAGATCCTCGCCTGAGAGAAGCGCATCGGCGTCCCGAGCCGTCTTCTTCCATTCCGCGATGAGCCCTCCGATATCGGCCGATTCGATTTTTTTGATCGCCTGCGTCAGCCCCTGTTCGATCCGGGAGAACTCCCCTGGATAGGTCGGGATGACCGGCAGCTTGGGCTTGAAGGGGCAGCTTTGGGGTGAGTTTTTGGATGTCCGACGGGGCCGGCCCGATCTTCAGATAGCGCTGGCCGGTGATTCCTTTCAACCCCAGTTGGATCGCCATCGAATGGTCGACCTTGAAGCTCGGCTGCAGCGCCAATGTCACCCGGATCAGCCGGCCGTCGGGAGCCAGGCCGATCCCGGTCACCCTGCCAACCTGCACCCCCCGATAACTGACTTCGGTCCCTGGCGAGAGCCCCTCGACCGATTCGTTGAAAAAGGACACATACGGCTGCGTTTGGCGAAGAAAATGGGCCGCGCCGATCCAGATCAGGATGCCGAAGCCGAAGCCGATGCTGATCAGGACGAAAAGGCCGACCTTGAAGTGGCTGACCTTGTTCATGGTTTTCCCTCCCCGGTAGGCGGCTTATGAAATCGCCGCTGAAAGAAAGATTGCACCCGAGGGTCCTCGGTGTTCTGCTTCAGTTCCGCTGGCGAACCGGAGGCGATGATCCCTTGCGCTTCGCCATCGAGCATGAGGCAGCGATCGGAAATATTCTCGATGCTGGCCAGCTCGTGCGTGATGACCACCAGGGTGACGCCCAGGTACTGGTTCAGTTCGATCAACAGGCGGTCGATTTCCATGGCGGTGGCCGGATCGAGGCCGGAGACCGGTTCGTCGCAAAACAGGATCGTGGGATCGAGCGCGATAGCCCGGGCGAGTCCGGCGCGCTTGTTCATGCCACCGCTGATTTCCGACGGCATCAGCGGTCCGGCGTGGCCGAGCTGAACCAGGTCGAGCTTCAGCTTCACTACGCTGTCGATCAGCTCCGGAGACAGATCGGTGAACTCCTTGAGCGGCAGGGCCACGTTCTCGGTGACGCTGAGCGAATTCATCAGCGCCCCGGACTGAAACAGGACCCCGATCTGGCGGCGTGCCCGGGAGAGGGCTTCCTCGTCCGGCGCCGGGGCGATTTCCTCGCCGGCCACCCGGATCTCGCCCCCCTCTGGTTTGAGAAGGCCGGTCATGGCCTTGAGCAGGGTGGTTTTGCCGCAGCCGCTGGGGCCCAGAATGGTCAGGATTTCTCCCCGCCGAACGGAAAAAGTCAGGTCTTTTAGAACCGGCCTCCCGTTGTACCCGATGGTGAGGTCCGTGACCGCTATGATGTTGTCGTCCTGAGCGCCCTCCGTCATGAAATTTCCTTCCTGACCGGCTGCGCTACCAGCCGAAGAGCTGGAAGACACCGGCGAAGAGGCCATCGAGAAGGACCAGGAGCAGAATGCCGATGACCACCGCCGAAGTGGTTTGGACGCCGACGCTGTCGGCCGTCATCCGGGTGCGCAGGCCGCACAGGCATCCGGCCAGGCCGATCACCGTAGCAAAGGCAAGCCCTTTGATGATGCCGGTATAGATGTCCGGCGGCGACAGCGCTTTCTGGATCTCGTGGATGAAGGCGACCATGGGAACGCCCAGGATTACCCGGCTGGTGATCATCCCACCGAGGATACCGGCGGCATCGGCGAGAAGCGTCAACAGCGGGCCGGCCACCATCATGGCGAAAACCCGGGGCAGAACCAGAAACCCGTGGATGTCGAAATCCATCACCTCCAGGGCATCGAGCTCCTGGTTCAGTTTCATGGTGCCGATTTCAGCGGCAAAGGCCGCTCCCGAGCGCCCGGAAATGATGACGGCCGTCAGCAGCGGGGCCATTTCGCGGGTGACGGCGATGGCGACCATGTCGGCGATATAGATGACGGCGCCGAAGCTTTGCATCTTCAGCGTTCCCTGGAAGACCATGATCATGCCCATCAGGGCGCTGAGAGAGCAGACCAGGGGAACCGCCTCGGCGCCCACCATGCGGATATGGCGCAGCGTCTCGGTTACGCGCACTCTGCGGGGGTGCAGCAGGGCACGGCGGCAGGCTTCGACGACGCTGCCGATGAATTCGACCATGGCGCGCAGTCCGGCGCATCTCTCCAGGGTTCGCCCTCCGAGACGGGCGACGAAACCGGGGACGGGAGCAATTTCCGGTTCGCGGTGGGATTTGGCCTGCTTTTGGGCGTACTGGAGAAATTGATCGATTTGGCGGGGCACGTCGCGCAGGGTGAAATCTGTTCCGCGCTCGCGACAGAGGGATTCGATGCTGCGAACCAGGACCACCCCCGCCGTATCGATGCCGGTCGCCTCCTGGAGATCGAGGACCATCTTCTGCGGCCGTTGCGCATCGAGAACTCCCCGGAGATTCTTCCACAGAGAGCCCGCCCGCCCCAGGTCGACCTTTCCCTGCAGGCGGACCACCATCTGCCCCTCTTCGGTTGTCTCGATCATCCCTTCAGCTTGTGCCATAAAATCTTCCAGTACAGCCGAGTCGGCCTTCCTGACCCGGGAAGGCCGTTTGGGCTAACTCGTCATGATAAAAAGCGGCTGCCGGTTGAACGCCTCGTATTTAGGGCGCAGCCGCTCGACATGGTAATATTTCTCCACCTCCACCACCTTTTTCTGCCCGACGACCACTTCGAAGGGAACCGTGTCGTAGATGCCGTTGCGGATACAGACCAGGCGCCCCGAGGTGTTGGCGAGGACCAGATCCAGAGCCATGTTGCCGAAGGCCATGGGGACGAGGGAGTCCAGGGCGTCGGGATCGCCGCATCGGACCAGGTAGCCGAGCCGCTGATTCAGCACGTTGATGGTGCGGCCACGGTTGAATTTGGGCGAAAGTTCCTTGAGGCGGGCCGCGACCTTGTCGCCGATGCCGCCGAGTTTGCGGTGCCCGTACTGGTCCGTCTCGGCTCCTTCGAAGGACATCTCTTGTTCCTCGATCATCCGAGCGCCCTCGGAGACAAGCACCACCGAATAATTGCTCGGATTCTGGCTGCGGTCCTGGACGAGCAGATCGGTGAGATGTTCCATATCGAACACGTGCTCGGGGATCAGGCAGCGGTCGGCCGCCCCGGCCATGGTCGGGAGCAGGGCGCTGAAGCCGGCATAGCGGCCGAAGACTTCGATGACCAGAAAACGCTCGTGAGAGCCCGCCGAGGTCCGCAGTTTGTGAGTGAGTTCGATCGTTCGGGTGACGCAGGTCGAAAAGCCGATGCAGTAGTCGGTGCCCGGCACGTCATTGTCCATCGTTTTGGGAATGGCGACGACCTTCACCCCTTCCTTGTGCAGGCGGTGGCCGTAGCTGAGGGTGTCGTCCCCGCCGATGGGGATCAGGTAGTCCACGCCGAGAAATTCCAGGTTCTTGAGAACCGCCGGGGTGACGTCGTTGATCTCGTCACGGTAGGTGTCCCTGAGGTGCTCCGGCAGATTGTTCTTCGGCAGATGGCTGGGGCGGGTCCGGAGGTGTGCAGGAAGGTGCCGCCCGTTCTGCCGGCGCGATTGACGATTTCCTGGGTCAGCTCCTGGACCTGGGCGCTGTTGTCGGCCTTCGGGTCAGGGACGAGATCCACCAGGCCGGCCCAGCCGCGCCGGATCCCCAGAACGCGATAGCCTTCGCGCAAAGCGCGATAGGTGACGGCGCGGATCGCGGGATTCAATCCGGGGACGTCGCCGCCGCCGGTTAAAATCCCGATCGTTCCCTTGTTTGTGGCCATATTCCGTCTCCTTTGCTGCGAATAAAATGCCTATTGTCTATCCGTTCCTACCTCTAAATACTAGACTAACTTCCTGATTCCACAAGGTCGCAGCCCCGATTCCGCCACCTGCGGCAAGGAGTTTACCCTCTGCGGGAAGGCACCGCCGGTAAAACTGGAACGCCAAGTGCAAGAAAGATTTCATAGGAGGCGCATCGTCATTCAAAGAGGAGGAAAAGCCCCTCTTGAAACGGCGGGAGGGAAACGGGGAAACATCGGTGAGAGGACCCACTCCGCCGGCACTCTGCTTTTGATTCATGGTGAGGGGGGCTGACGCGTGATGGGGTGTTTTTCAGTGAAGGAAGGTGTCGAAAGCTGCGGCAACCGCCGCCTCGGCCCCTTCGGATTTTTCGGCTTTTTTCGGAGGAATTCATGGCGAGCACCCTTCTGGAGATGCTGCTCGAGGCCGGCGAGATCATTCCCGCCCAGTGCGACGAAGCTTTGCAGAATCGGGCCTTCTTCGGCGGTAAAATCGGCACGAACCTGATCGAGCTCGATTTCCTGGAAGAGGAGACCCTCTCCCGCTTTCTCAGCCGCCAGCTGGAGGTTCCCTGCGTTGATCCGGAGCGTCTTTTGAGCCTCCCGAGTGAGATCACCGAGCTGATTCCCCGGGAGCTGGCCCTGAGATACCGTGTCATTCCCCTCGGTCTGGAGAACCGGCGTCTCAGCCTGGCCATGGCCGATCCAGCGGATCTCAGAGCGCTCGACGAGATCGCGTTTATCACCGGATGGATCGTCAAGCCGCAGGTCTGTCCCGAGGTCCGCCTCGTGCAAGCCCTCGGCCGGTACTATCACGAAGCGGTGGACGAGAGGTACCGGCAGGTGGTTCGCCGGCTGAAGGGGCGGGGGGAGAAAAAACGGTCCGACGACGCGCCGGCGGCCGAAAAGCCGCAAGAGCCCGCGCCGGCGGCGAAAGGGGAGGGGGTGACGATTTTGGCCCGAGCGGCCGCAATTTCACCGGAAGAAGCGGCGGAACAGGCTCGGATCGAGGCATCCGGACCCACGCCCGATCCGCCGGCCTTTTCTCCTCTAAACTTTTCGCCCCGGAGTGTCGAAAAGCAGGCTTCTGGATCCCTGGCCGACAATTTCGGAGGGGACAAGGAATTGGAGGGAAGACTGAACATGACGGATTCCACAGCGAACGATCTGAACCGGGAAGTCGCGGAAAGAATCCGGGCCGAAAAGGATCTGGAGGATCAGCTGCGCTTTTTTCGGGAGGTGATCGAGGTCATTCCCAGCCCGATTTTCTACAAGGACGCCCACGGCCGGTATCTCGGCTGCAATGAAGCCTTTGCCGCAACGCTGGGGCTCTCCAAGGATCAGATCGTCGGCAAGTCGGTCTTCGAAATTGCTCCGGCCGAGCTTGCCCACGTGTATCGGGACGCCGACGAAGCCCTGATGCGCAAAGGGGGCGTGCAGGTTTACGAGGCCGTTACGGTCTTTGCCGACGGCACGCCGCACAACGTCATTTTCAACAAGGCCTGTTTCAGCAAGTCCGACGGCAGCCTCGGCGGACTGGTCGGCGTGATGGTGGACATCACCGGCCATCAGCGGGTCGAGGAGGCGCTGCGGGGCGCCAACCAGACGCTGGAGGGGATTTTTCAGGCCGCGCCCGTCGCGGTTCTCGCTATGGACCTGGAGCTGAAGGTCATGCGTTGGAACCCGGCCGCCGAGCAGATGTTCGGCTGGAAACAGGACGAGATCCTGGGGCACACCTATCCCCTGATCCCGCAAGAAGACCTCGAAGACTATCGGCAGATCACCGATCAGGTCGCCCGGGGGAAGGTCCTCAAGCGGGTCGCGGTCCGGCGGCAGAAAAAAGATGGCACCCTCATCGACTGCGATATCTCACTGGGGCCCCTCTACGACGGGCGCCGGAACCTTGTCGGCTTCATCGGGGTCGTCGAGGATGTCTCCGAGCGCAAAGTGGCGGAGAGCGCCCTGAAGGAAAGCGAACGTAAATTCCGGGATCTCTCCGCGGAATTTCGTACCCTGCTGGATGGGATCCCCGATTCCCTGGAGCTGCTCTCGCCCGACCTGAAGATCGTCTGGGCCAATCAGGGCGCCAACAGTCGCCTTCGGCCCGAGGCCGGAGCTCTGGAGGGCCGATACTGTTTCGAGCTCTGGCACCAGCGGGATACCCCATGCGAGGACTGCCCGGCGGTGGAAACCTTCGCCTCCGGGAGACCGGTGGAGAAACTGGACAGGACGCCGGACGGGCGCTCCTGGGGGGTCAAGGTCTTTCCCATCACCGACCAGAGCGGCCGGGTAGTCAACGTGATCAATATGGCGACCGACGTCACCGAGAAAATCAAGCTGCGCGAGGACGCCATGCGAGCCGGACGCCTGGCGTCGCTGGGGGAGCTGGCCGCAGGGATGGCCCACGAGATCAACAATCCCAACGGCATGGTGCTGATGAATGCCTCGCTGATGCTGGAGGCATGGCCCGATATCGTCGCGATTCTGGAGGAGCATGCCCGCGACCGGGGCGATTTCAAAATCGGCCGGGTGCCCTTCTCCCGGATGCGCGAGATGGTTCCCGCGTTGCTGGCGGAAATCCAGGAGGGCGGACAGCGCATCCGGCGGATCGTCGACGATCTGAAGAATTTTGTGCGCCAGGAGGACAGCGATCTGGCCGAAGATGTCGATTTGAACAAGGCGGTGCAGGCGGCGGTCAGGCTGGCAGGCAAATACGATCAAAAAATCGACGGGGGAATTTCAAGCGACCCTTGGCGAGGATCTGCCCACGTTCAAAGGCAATCAGCAGCGCATTGAACAGGTTGCCGTCAACGTCATCATGAATGCCTGTCAGGCCCTGACCGACACCGCCCAGGGGGTGTTCGTCGTGACCGGCTTCGATCCGGCGCAGAATGCCATTTTTCTCGAGGTCCGGGACGAGGGGATCGGTATCCCGCCGGAAAACCTGACCACGATCACCGATCCGTTTTTCACCACCAAGCGGAAAACGGGCGGAACCGGGCTCGGTCTGTCCGTATCGGCCCGGATCGTCAAGGACCACGGCGGGAGGCTGGAATTTTCATCGACTCAGGGCCAGGGGACGACCGTCCGGGCCTTTTTCCCGGGAGAAAGGGTGGCGAAACACCATGCATCCTGAGCGGCTCAGTCCATCGTCGCCGCTGCTCCTGGTCGACGACGAGAAATCCTGGTTGCACAGCCTGGCCGCCACCCTGGAATTTTCGGCCGGGTTCAACCACACCCTCCTCTGCCACGACAGCAGGGAGGTCCTGGATTTGCTGGCCGGCCGGGAGGTCAGCGTCATCCTGCTCGATCTGACCATGCCCCACCTGTCGGGGGAGGAGCTGCTGCCGCTGATCGCGCAGCGCCATCCCGAAATTCCGGTCATCGTCATCAGCGGCATGAACCAGATCGAGACGGCCGTCCGCTGCATGAAGCTTGGGGCCTTCGATTACTTCGTCAAGACCGAGGAGAAGGAGCGTCTGCTGGCCGGCATCCGGCGGGCGCTGGCGGTTCTGGAGCTGAGACGGGAAAATCGGCAGCTCAAGGCGGGGTTGCTCGATGGCGACCTGGAAAAGCCCCAGGCTTTTGCAGGGATCGTTGCCGCCGATCCCAGGATGAAGTCCCTCTTGCGCTACGCCGAGGCGATCGCCGTCAGCCCGGAACCGGTGCTGATTACCGGTGAGAGCGGGACCGGCAAAGAACTCGTCGCCAAGGCTCTGCACCAACTCTGTTGCCCCGAAGCGCCGTGGGTCGCCGTCAATGTGGCGGGACTCGATGACAATGTATTCTCCGACACCCTGTTCGGACATGCCAGGGGAGCCTTTACCGGCGCCGATCAGGTTCGCCGGGGGCTGATCGAACAGGCCGCCGGCGGCATACTTTTCCTCGATGAAATCGGCGATCTGTCCCTGGCGTCCCAGGTCAAGTTGCTGCGGTTGCTGCAGGAAGGGGAATATTACCCCCTCGGCAGCGATCTGCCGAAGACGGTCGACGTGCGGATCGTGGTCGCCACCAACCAGGACCTGGAGGCCAGGAAAGCCCGGGGCGAGTTTCGCAACGATCTTTATTATCGACTCCGCATTCATCGCCTGCACATCCCGTCCTTGCGTGAGCGGCCCGATGACATTCCGCTGCTGCTTGAATCTTTTCTCGACCAGGCGGCGGCATCGTTGGGGAAGAAAAAACCGACCGCGCCCAAGGAGTTGCCTTCCCTGCTCGCCAGCCACCCCTTCCCCGGGAATATTCGGGAATTGCGGGCTATGGTCTATGACGCGGTCAGTACCCATCCGGGGGGGGTTCTCTCCATGGAGCCGTTCAAAAAGACGATCGGGCTTCAAGCCCGGGAAAAAGAAGAATCTGCGACGGTCGCAACCCCGTCCTCCGATATCGTTTTTCCGGAGCAGCTTCCTTCGTTGAATGAAGTGGGCCGGTCGTTGGTTGCCGAAGCCATGCGTCGCGCCAAGGGGAACCAGGGCGTCGCCGCCGGCCTGCTCGGCATTTCACGCCAAGCCTTGAACAAACGGATCAATCAGTCCCTGAAAACACACCTCCCCCCACATCCGGAAAAATCGTGACCGAAAGGGTGCAACGGATGTTGCCGTGACAACTTCGGTTGCGATCGGGCCCCGCTCTTCCTTCCCGGGACCGCCGCCTGAAAAAAGACGCTGGGCGCAACGAAAGTTGCGCCCAGCGTCCGTTCGGCGGACTGTTTCAAGAAATCTTCATCAATGAATTCAGTAGCTTATATTTACTTGAAGACTCTGGCATCCCGGTTGCACTAGAGACGGCCTCTGGCGCTCACTTCTTCTGCGGCGAGCAGACGGGAAAAGGGATGAACGGCAAAAACGTTCTGATGATGGATCACAACATCGAGACCGCACGAAATACCGCGTTTCTTCTTGGCCTGGCGGGGTATCAGGTGCGAACGGTGACCGATACGCCGGCGGCCCTCAATTGGATCGCCACCACCCGCCTCAACCAGAGCAGGATCGATCTTATTCTGGTCAGCAACTGTCCCAGCGAACAGGACGCCTACGGTGTGATCGCCCATGTCCATGACCAGGATCTCGCCATTCCCGTCCTGTTGATCCTCAGAAGTTCACCCTTCGATCGTGGCCGAATGACGGCCTGGCCGAAAGCCGCCGTCTATTTTTCTCTAGCCGGAAGAGATGTTGGGGCAGATCAGGTCCCTGGTTTAAGGCAAAAAATACCGGCGAGTACATTGGTGCAGCGGAGAGGCTTGTTGCGCGAAGGCTTTACCACATCTCTAAAAAAATGTCGCATGCAAGAACCGTCGATCAATTTCCAACCTGAAAGATATTAAAAAATAGGGAGGTTTCGCCGGATGAAAAACCGTAAAATCGCCACCAAGATCTGCCTGCTGAGCGGCCTGATCATTCTGGCCTTCAGTCTGACCCTCTGCTGGGCCTATTCCCGCATGAAGGACAATCTCTACCGGGACAAGGAGGAGGGGGTTCAGCAGGTGGTCCAATCGGCCTGGGGTGTGATCGACCACTACGCCCAATTGGCCCAGAAGGGAGAGATGCCGCTGGCGCAGGCGCAGCAGGAGGCCAAGGAGGCCCTACGCCACATGCGCTTCGGCGACGACGGCTACTTCTGGATCAACGACCTGACGCCGACGATGGTCATGCATCCGATGAAGCCGGCCCTCGAAGGAAAGGATCTGAGCGGCATCCGCGATCCCAATGGCAAGACGATCTTCGTGGCCTTTGCGAAGGTCGCAAAGGCGAAGGGGGCGGGTTTTGTGAACTACGAATGGCCGAAGCCAGGCTTCAGCAAGCCGGTGCCCAAGGTCTCCTTCGTCAAGCTGGTCCCCCAGTGGGGATGGGTGGTCGGCGCGGGTGTCTATCTGAACGATATCGCCGCGCAGCTCTCCCAAATTTTCTACTGGATGATGGGTGTGGGGGCGGCTGTCATCCTGTTGTCCCTGCTGTTGGTCTTCTGGGTCGCCCGCGGCATCTCCCGGCCGATGGCAAAGGTCGTGGAAATGCTCGAGGAGATGGCGCTGGGGCACCTCGGGAAACGGCTTCGGATGGACCGTGGGGACGAAATCGGCATGCTGGCTGCGGCGATGGACCATTTCGCCGAGGATCTGGAAACCGAGACGGTGGGGGCGCTGCAGAAGCTGGCCGAAGGCGATCTGACCTTTACCGTGCAGCCGAAGGACGATCAGGACGAAATCCGCCATGCGCTGAAAAAGGTGGGAGAAGAGCTTCATGCCCTGATGATTCGGGTTCACGAAAGCAGCGAACAGATCGCCTCCGGCGCCGGACAGATCGCCGACGCCAGCCAGTCCCTCTCGCAGGGGGCAACCGAGCAGGCGAGTTCCCTGGAAGAGATGACCAGTTCCATGGCCGAGATCGGGGGGCAGACCAGTCGCAACGCCGAGAGCGCGACGCAGGCCAACCACCTCTCGACGCAGACCAAGGCGGCAGCCGAGAATGGCAGCCGGCAGATGCAGCAGATGGTGGGCGCGATGGCGGAAATCAAGGATGCGGGACAGAGCATTTTCAAGATCATCAAGGTCATCGACGAAATCGCTTTCCAGACCAACCTGCTGGCACTGAATGCCGCTGTCGAAGCGGCCCGCGCCGGCCAGCACGGCAAGGGCTTCGCCGTGGTGGCCGAAGAGGTGCGAAACCTCGCCGGACGCAGCGCCAAGGCGGCACGCGAGACCACCGAGCTGATTGAAGGGTCGGTGAGAAAGACGGAGAATGGGGCCGCCATCGCCGATGAGACGGCCGCCGCCCTCGATGAGATCGTCGCCGAAGTGAGCAAGGTGTCGGATCTGGTGGCGGAGATCGCTGCCTCCTCCAACGAGCAGGCCGAGGGACTCTCCCAGGTGAATCAGGGCCTGGAGCAGATCGAGCAGGTGACGCAGCAGAACACCGCCAATGCGGAGGAGACGGCCGCCGCTGCCGAAGAACTCTCCAGCCAGGGCGAGCACCTGCGCCGACTGCTTGGCCGTTTCCGGTTGAAAGGCCAGGCCGCGGCAGGAGGCGAATCGCTCCCGACGAAACCCCGGGCCGCCAGGATTGCCCATGTTCCCCAGAAGCATGCTGAAATTCCCTGGCCGGAGCGGGGTGTCGTTTCCGCCGGCGAGGTGCCCCGCATTGCGCTGGATGACGAGGACTTCGGCCGGTATTGAGGGGGCGGATAGACGCTGCAATAAAAACGGGCCGGGACCCTTGCGAGGGACCGGCCCGTTTTTTTCTGTAAGTCGGGCGCAGATGAATCACCCGCAGCGAAACCGCATCAGCAGATGCGGGGCAGCTGTTCTCCGGCCAGCATCTCGATGGCTCGCAGACCACCGATGGCGGTGCGCATGAAGACCTTGCCCGCGGAGGCTCCGCTCACCTCACCGATGATCGCCGCCTGTCGGCCTTCCGGATGATTTTTCATGGCCGCCAGGACGGTTTCGGCCGCTTCCGGGGCGACGACGGCGAGGAGTTTTCCTTCGTTGGCGACGAAGAGAGGGTCGAGACCCAGAATGGCGCAGGCCCCGCCCACCGTTTCGCCCACCGGCAGGGCCGCTTCCTCCAGGGTGATATCCACCTGCGATTGCAGGGCGATCTCCTTGAGGGTGGTGGCGACGCCGCCGCGGGTCGGATCGCGCAGGGCATGGATCGCCCCGCCGGCGCGCTCGAGGAGGTCGGCCACCAGGGTGTGCAGGGCGGCGCTGTCGGTGCGGATGTCGGTCTCGAGCTCCAGCCCTTCGCGGCCGGCGAGGACCGCCATGCCGTGGTCGCCGATGGTGCCGTTGATGATGATTTTATCGCCGACGCGGGCGCCGCTGCCGCGAATGTCCACCTTATGGGCCAGCAGGCCGATGCCGGAGGTGTTGATGAAGATCTTGTCGGCCTTGCCCCGGGGGACCACCTTGGTGTCGCCGGTGACGATTGCCACCCCCGCCCGGTCGGCGGCCTCTCGCATGGACTCGAGAATCCGCTTCAGATCCGCGAGGGGCAATCCCTCCTCGAGGATCAGTCCGATGCTGATCGCCAGGGGCCTGGCCCCGCTCATGGCGAGATCGTTGATGGTGCCGTTGATGGCCAGATCGCCGATATTGCCGCCGGGAAAGAAGATGGGATCGACCACGTACGAGTCGGTGGTAAAGGCCAGACGCCCCTCGACCGCAGGCAGCACTGCGGCATCGTTCTGGTCGCGTACGGAGACGCCCGAAAGGCAGGGAATGATCAGCTCGTCAAGCAGCTGGTGGCTCATCCGGCCGCCGCTGCCGTGGCCGAGAAGGATGATATTGGAGTTCAAGAAAGGCTCCTTGAAGGCGGTGTCAAGTTTTAGGCTTAAAGGTTAACGCTTAAAACTAAAAACAATATTCATATTGAATACTTATACGCTGCCGCGCAGGTGCCCTCGCTGGATACCATGCAGGCGCCGAGGGGCGCTTCGGGGGTGCAGACGGTGCGGAAGAGGGGACATTCGTCGGGGGCGATCTGCCCTTTGAGAATTTCGCCGCAGCGGCAGCCGGGGGCTTCCCGTGGTGCCTCCACGGCGACCGGCAGCTTGCGGGCGGCATCGAATTCGGCAAACTCCTCCCTGATCCGCAGGCCGCTGCGGGGGATGACCCCGATGCCCCGCCAGCGGGCATCGGCGGGTTCGAACACCCGGTAGAGGATCTGCCGGGCCTTGGGATTGCCCTCCGGTTTGACGATGCGGCTGTACTGATTCTCCACCCGAGCCTCCCCGGCCACCACCTGGCGGGCCAGCATCGTCACCCCCTGCAGCACGTCCAGCGGCTCGAACCCGGTGACCACGCAGGGAATGCCCTGATCCCGCGCCAGCGGCTCGTAGGCCCGGGTCCCGATGATGGCGCTGACGTGGGCGGGGCAGATGTAGCCATCCACCTTCAGCTCAGGGTCGGCGCTGAGGACCGCCATCGGTTCGGGGATACTTTTGTGCGCGCCGAGAACGAAATAGTTGCTCACCCCCCGGCGCTGCGCCTCAAGGATCGAGCCGGCGATGGTCGGTGTGGTGGTCTCGAAACCGACCCCGAGAAAGACGACGGTTTTTTTGGGAGTTTTTTCGGCGAGGGCGACGGCATCGAGGGGCGAGTAGACGATGCGGACTTCGGCCCCCCGCGCCTGCTCCTGCTGCAGATTGCTCGAGGAGCCGGGAACGCGGACCATATCGCCGAAGGTGGCGATGATCGTTTCCGGGCGGCGGGCGAGGGCGACGGCGTGGTCGACGTAATCGATGGGGGTGACGCAGACGGGGCAGCCGGGGCCGGAGATGAGCCGGATCTGCGGCGGCAGCAGGGAGCGGATGCCGTGCTGGTAGATCGCCATGGTGTGGGTGCCGCACACCTCCATCAGGGTCAGAACGCCCGGGAAATCGCGCACCGTCTCGGCGATCATCGCCTGCAGTTTCCGGGCGACCTCGGGACTGCGGAAGTCGGCGGCGTATTTCATTCGGCCCCGCCCCCCTCGGCGAGGATCTGGCGGAACAGACGCAGGGTCTCCTCGGCGTCTTCCTCGTCGAGCTTTTCGATGGCGAAGCCGGCGTGGATGAGCACGAAATCGCCGATCGCCACCCCCTCCACCATCATCAGGCTGGCCTCGCGGCGAACGCCGTCGATCTCACAGATGGCGGTTTCGCCGTCGATGGACATGACCTGCATGGGGACGCCTAGGCACATGGGGGAAACCTCGTGATGCGTGACGCGTGGTGCGTGACGCGGAAATCTAAATCTTGGGGGTGGAAATGCTTTGACTTTCGCGTCCCGCGTCCCGCTTCCCGCGCTCCGGCTTCTTCCTCCTCGCCCCTTCCTCGAGCCAGGCGTACCACGCCGCCATCCCTTCTCCCGTTTTGCAGGAGACCTCGAAAATCCGCAACTCGGGGTTGACCCGGCGGGCGAAATCCCGACACTTCTCCAGATCGAAGTCCAGATAGGGCAGCAGGTCGATCTTGTTGATGAGCAGGACGTTCGCGGCGCGAAACATCTGAGGATATTTGAGGGGTTTGTCCTCCCCCTCGGTTACAGAGAGGACCGCCACCTTGTGGTCCTCGCCCAGGTCGAAGGAGGCGGGGCAGACCAGATTGCCGACGTTTTCGATCATCAGGATGTCGGTTTTTCCCAGGTCGAAGGGTTCCACGCCGTGGCCGACCATATGGGCATCCAGATGACAGCCGGCACCAGTGTTGATCTGTTTGACCGGCGCGCCGGTAGCGGCGATGCGCTCGGCATCGTTGCTGGTCTGCTGGTCCCCTTCGAGCACGGCGAAGGACCAGCCGGGGTGCAGGTCGCTCAGGGTGCGCTCGAGAAGGGAGGTTTTGCCCGAGCCGGGGGAACTGACGAGGTTGAGAACAAGCAGGCGGTTGGCGGCGAACCGGGCCCGGTTGTCGGCGGCCAGGCGGTTGTTCTTGGCCAGCAGGTCCTCTTCGATGCGCAGGGTCTGCGGCTGGTCGCGGGAATGCCCCTCGCCATGAGGGTGGTCGTGGTCATGGGGATGGTGTTCGGCAGAAGCGCAGCCACAGTCGGTACACATGGTCAGTCGACCTCCATTTCGGTGACGCGGAGTTCATTGCCCTGCAGGACCTCGAGGGCGAAAGCACCGCAGGCGGAGCAGGCGAAGGTATAGGGATCAAGGTCCGTTTCGGCTCCGCAGTCGCCGCATTTGCCCTTGCCGGGAATCCGGTGGACCAAGAGCGCGGCTCCTTCGAGGAACGTCCCGTTGGTGCAGGCCTCGAAGCAGAATTCGACCGCGTCGGCCAGCACCCCGGAGAGATCGCCGATTTCCACGGTCACCGAAAGCACCCGCTTGGCCCCTTGGTCGCGGGCGCTACGCTCGGCGATTTCAACGATGCTCTGGGTGATGCCGACTTCGTGCAAAATCGTCTCCCGATCTTTCGTCGCGCAGCGCTTTGCGAACCCTGATGATAGTTAGATGCGTTTGCAAAAACTTCATGGGATGGCTAAACGCAAACGGTTGGCGGTCAGTCGCTCGCTCGCACGGCTCGATCGCCCCCGTTCTTCTTCGCGGCGTACATCGCGTCATCGGCCTGGGAGAGCAGCATGTCCAGGACGTCTTCCTGATCGAGCTTTTCGGCACCGCCGGTCTTTTGGTCCGGATACATCGCCGCGACCCCGATGCTGGCGGTGATGCCCACCTCGAAGGTGCCGCTCTGCCACTGCAAATTCCTGATGGTCTCCAGCAACCGCTCGGCTAACTCCACGGCTCCCTCCTGGTCCGTCTCGGGCAGAAACACGGCGAACTCTTCGCCGCCGATGCGTGCCAGAATATCACTTTCGCGCAACTGGGCTTCCAGTGCCTTGGCGACACTTTTCAGGACGGTGTCGCCCATGGCGTGGCCGAAGGTATCGTTGACCCTCTTGAAGCGGTCCAGATCGAGTAACAGGAGCGAGAGGGGGTGCTGATAGCGCAGGGCCAGCCCCAGGGTGCGCTTGCTTTCGGAAAAGAAAAATCGCCGGTTGTACAGGCCGGTCAACTCGTCCACCAGGGAGAGGTTTCTGTAGTGTTGCTTCATCCGGTGGGATTCCTCGAGCAGCGTTTCCAGCTCGTGGGTGCGTTTTCCCACCTCCGTTTCAAGTTCGAACAGCAACCGGTTGCTGGTCAGGATATGCCCCAGGAAATTGCCGAAGAGCGGCAGCAGCCGTTGGTGCCATTCATTGAGAAAACCCGGTTCGGGATAGGCCATCGAAATGACGCCGACCGCTTTGCCTTCGACCTTGATCGGGGCGTTGATGAGGCAGGACCCATCAAAATCGGTCTGTGGTTCGGCGCACTCGTCCGTCCACTTCTGCGGTTCGCCGCTTCGGATGGCCAGATCGGCAAGGGCTTTTTCCCGTTGAAGATTTTCAGAGAGCGTTGCAGAAGAGTCTTCGTTTTCGGTCCAGACATGGACCCGGCCTTTTTCCCAATCCCGTTCCGCCGCCTCCACCCGGCCATCTTCTTTGTAAAGAATAACAGAGCTTCGTTCGATGCCGAAACTTTTGATCAAGGCGCCGAGAGCCTGGTGAATCAGGGTGCTCTCTTCGGCAACACGGATGTTCATGCCGCTGAGACTCTGCAGGGCGGAGAGGGAGGCCAGCAGATTGTCGAAAATGGCGGTGATCCCCAGTAAGGATTCGGCCACGAAGGGTTTCTCCACGGCTATCCCCCATTTCCGGCGAGCAGCTGTCCCAGGGTTTTCAGCTCCTCCACATGCGGTGTCGTTCGTGCCATCACCTTTTCAAATTCCTCTTCGGTGAATAAAGAGGTCTGGGAAAAGAGAGGGCGCCACCGTTCAGGAAAGTCCCCGTCAAAGACCTTTTCGGCGACCACGGCCGCGAACCCGATCAAACTGGTCAGGGGCCAGTTGGGTCCGCGGTAGGTCGTGTCTCCGTAAAAGGCGATGGTCCGGATCAGATCCTCCGGCAGCCCCCATGTATTGGCGAGCCAGCAGCCCGCCATGTGGTGATCGAGCCCGAGAACTTCGATCATCCGCTCGGTCCGCCGCCCCTTTACCCGGGCAAAGACTCCCCGCATCTGTTCGGGGAACAGATGAACCAGGGCCAGGACTCCCAGGTTGTGGACCAGGCCGGCGGTATAGGCCGTCGCCGGGTGCGGATTTTCGTCGGTTTTGAGGTTCTCGGCCAGGGATTGCGCGAGGGCGGCGGTGAAGATCGCCAGGAACCAGTGGCGATCGCCCCGGAAGTTGGGGCAACTCCGCCATTGAAAGGAATTGGAAAGGGCCATGGCCAGGATCAGGCTCTTGGTCATGGAAAGGCCCAGCACCCGGATGACGGCCTGGTCCACCGAGTGGATCAGGCCGCGGTGGCCGTAATAGGCGGAGTTGGCGACGTAAAGAATGCGCGTGGCGAGTTGCGGGCTCTGGTTGATGAGGTGAACGATCGCCTCCATATCCACCTGATCGTCCCCGGCCACACGAATGATCTCCTGGGCCATGGCGTTGGGAGGGGGGATTTCCTTGAGGCGCAGCAATTGTCTTCGGATGTTTTCGGCGGGCAGGGGAAAGGGAAAATCAGTCACGGCTTTCTCCCTTGAAATGCTATAAGAACCCCTCGCCGGGGTCTCACGGCAAAACGAACCATCAGATCTTTCATAAGACAAACCGGTTTTTTACATTTCGCGGCCAAAGCCCGTTGCGCAAAGGAGAATCTCGAGCTTGAATCGCCGGTGGCGAATTCTCCCTCGAAAACCAACCCCTTCGGTGTTAATGCCGCCCCAAAGCGAATTTTTCTTCTCAAAGTGAATATACACCTTCGAAAATGTGTTTGCACTAAAAATCCGAAGGCGAGGGAGAAAAGGAGCGCCCTGTCACTGTCGGCATCGGGGGTGGACCTCCCTGCCATTTCAGAGTAGGATAAGGTGAAATTTATCTTGAAATATTTTGGAATATGATTAGGGTTTAAGTTCAACCATTCCACGGAACCCGGAGGAGATCGATGCCACAGACGAACGAGTTACAGCAGGCCATTAAAGACGCCGTGCAGACCGAAAAGGATGCCATGGATTTTTATCGGTTTGCGGCGGAAAAAATGAGCGACGGCAAGGCCAAAAGCATCTTTGAGCTGCTGGCCCGGGAAGAGCGCCAGCACGCCAAAATGTTCTACCAGATCTATCAGGGCAAAGACCTCCCCTATTTCGAGGACTTCATCGTTTCTCCCCCCGATACCGAATCTTCCTGGTGGGCTGCCCTGCAGCAGGCGATGCTGGCGGATTTCGACGAGCGGCGGGCGCTGGAGCTGGCGATCGATCAGGAGAAGGCGCTGGAGGAGAAATTGCGCGAAGCGGTCGCTCACATCGATGTTCCGGAAGTTCGCACCGTGTACGAGGCCAACGTCCACTCCACCCACCATCACGCCGAGTTGATCGAAGAAGAATACCGGGCCATGCTCGGAATGTCTTATTGACCGCCTGCCGTAGCCGCCATCGCGAAGAGGATAACAGCCGTTGAAAATCGTTGTTGATCAGGAGAAATGCCGCGCCTCCGGGGAGTGCGTCAAAGCCTGCCCCCAGCAGGCGATCGCCATCAGGAACGGGACCGCCGTCGTCGACCATGAAAAGTGCGACCTCGACGGCATCTGCATACCGGCCTGCCCATGGGGGGCGATCGATTATGCCGAAGACGATGAAAATTGATGGCTCTTTAACGCAGAGGAGTCCTTCCACGTATTTACTTTGCGCCTTCTCCTTCGTGTCTCGGCGTCTTGAGTGAGCAAAGTGAACGGGCGTTAAAGCAGGTTTACTTTTATTTACAATGTCTTAAGCCTGATTTTTCAGGACAGACGATGAAAATCGAAGCTGATTTTAACGCGGAGTCGCGGAGTCGCAGAGGAACCCTTCATTGCTAATTTCTTTTTGTGCCCTATTCTCTGCGTCTCGGCGTCTTGAGTGAGCAAAGCGAACGGGCGTTAAAATAGATTTGCTCTTATTTACAACGTCTTAAGTCTGTATTTTCACAACAGAAAGAGAGGCCGCCGGTAAATCGAAGGAACGGAGGTTCGGATGGGCGACAATCGTATCGAGATCATTCAGGGGGACATTACCCGGATGAAGGTCGACGCTATCGTCAACGCCGCCAATAAATCGCTTCTCGGCGGCGGCGGGGTCGACGGGGCGATTCACCGGGCCGCCGGCCCCGGACTGCTGGAAGAGTGCCGCACCCTGGGTGGCGCCGAAACCGGTGAAGCCAAGATCACCGGCGGCCATGACCTGCCGGCGAAATACGTGATCCACACCGTCGGTCCTGTCTGGCATGGTGGCGATCGGGACGAGGAAAGGCTGCTCGCCGCCTGTTATCGCAACAGTCTGCAACTGGCTCTGGAGCAGAACCTGTCGACCATCGCCTTTCCTTCGATCAGCACCGGGGCGTACCGCTTCCCGATCGAGCGGGCTTGTCGCATCGCCCTGCGGGAGGCCAGGGCGTTTCTGGCTGGTCATCCTGCCTTTGAAAAAATCACGTTCGTCTGCTTTTCCGAGAAGGACGCGGAGGTGTATCGGCGGGCCTGGCGCGAAGGTGCTCACTGAACGGATAGCAGGCCCGGCATCTTCCCGGCCCACTGGATGAGAACCATGGACAACTACACCATTGTACGTCAGGAACATCTGAACCATTATGGCTTTCTTTTCGGCGGGGCGATGCTCAAATGGGTGGACGAGTTCGCCTGGCTGGTGGCAACCCGCGATTTTCCCGGTTGTCCGCTGGTGACGGTGGGGATGGATCAAATCAGTTTCCGTCATCCGGTCGCCAACGGCTCGATTCTGCGCTTTCGCATTTTGCCTCTCAAGCTGGGGCAATCCTCCATACGGTATTCGGTCAACGTCTTTGCCGATGCGCCCGGCGGACGCGACGAGAAGGAAGTCTTTTCCACCACCGTCACCTTTGTGCACGTCGACCGCGAGGGCAACAAATGTCTTTTGCCCCAACAGCCCGAATGGCGCTCGTTGAAACGAGCCGACGAGTTGCCGTAGCTCCAACGAAAAGACCTTTGTCCCCCGGCAAACCGTTTCCTGGCGTTCCCTTTCTCGCGAGTAAAAGGGGATTGACAGGAAGACTTTTTTTCGGTATCGCTATATACCTGAGTACATAACGATGTCGCACACGTGGCCGGAAGGATGAAAGCGGTGAAAGTCTCCGGGAAAGTCCATCTCGAAAAGGCAGGTAAGGAATTTTTGGGCGTCAGCCGGATCGACCTGCTCGAAAAGACTCGGGATCTCGGTTCGATCTCCCGTGCCGCCAGAGCGGTCGGTATCAGTTACAAGACCGCCTGGGAACAGATCGAAACGATGAACAATCTGGCCGATCGGCCGTTGGTGGTGCGCACGAGCGGCGGGCGCGGCGGAGGGGGGACCGAATTGACCGATGCCGGGCACGCCCTGGTGCGCCGGTTTCGGGCCCTGCAGCAGGAGCATGCGCGCTTTCTCGCCGCCCTCGACCAGGTCCCGGAAGGCAGCAGCGACGTTTTTCAACTTCTGAGGAGGATCGGCATGAAGGTGAGCGCACGCAACCTGTGGGCCGGCACGGTCAAAAGCGTCACCCCCGGCGCCGTCAACGACCTGGTGACCCTGGAGCTCTCGGGAGGGGCGCGCATCGCCGCGGTGGTGACGCGCGAGAGCGTCGAGGCCCTCGGTTTGATCGCCGGCACGGAGGCCTTTGCCATGGTCAAGTCCTCCTCCGTCATCATTGCCCGGGAACTCGGCGCCGCCCGCCTCAGCGCTCGCAACATTCTGTGCGGCCAGGTGGTGCGTTTCACCGAAGGCGCGGTGAACAGCGAGGTGACTCTGCAGCTCTCCGGCGGCAACACCGTGAGCGCGACCATCACCCTGGAGAGCGCCCGCAATCTCGAGCTGCGGGAGGGGGTGGAGGCCTGCGCCGTGATCAAGTCTTCCTGCGTCATCGTCGGGGTTCATTGATGTCCGCCCCTGTGAAAAGCAAAACGCAGAGACCGCCGAGGAACAGCGGAGGTCGCCGAGAAATCCGTATGGATTTTTCTCTCCGTGCGCTCAGTTTTTTCTTTGCGTCCTGCGTTAAGGCATTCGATTGTAACAAAGTTTTCCCCTTTCGGGAAAAAACTTCGGGAAAGGCCTTTTTCGTCATGAGAAAACGGTTTCTGGTTCTTTTCGCCCTTCTTCTTTTCGCGGCTCCGGTGCGGGCCGCCGAGGTGCATATCTCGGCGGCGGCCAGCATGACCGACGCCGTGACCGCCGTCTGTTCCGCCTACCGCGTCGATCACCCGGACGTGACCCTCGCTCGCAACTTTGCCGCCTCGGGGACCCTGGCGCGCCAGATCGACGCCGGCGCTCCGGCCGATCTGTATATCTCCGCCAACCCCAAGTGGATGGCCTACCTGGTCCGGCAGAAGATCGTCCCGGCGGCCAACGTGCAGACCTTCGCTTTCAATACGCTCGTCTTTGTCGGCGATCCGGCCCATCCCGTTCGCGGGATGAAAGGGCTGGTCGGCCCTCAAGCGGATCGCCATCGGCAGCCCCCGCAGCGTGCCGGCCGGCCAGTACGCCAAACAGGCGCTGACCCATGCGGGACTGTACGACACGCTGCTGCAGGCCGACAAACTGGTGATGGCCAAGGATGTGCGCCAGGCGCTGGTTTACGCCGACCGGGCCGAGGTGGACGGCGCCTTCGTCTATCGCACCGACGCCCTGCTGGCCAAACATGCGACTATCCAGTTCACCGTGCCCCAGAAGCTCTATCCGCGGGTCAGCTACCCGGTGGCCCTCACCGCCGGCGGGGCGAAAAATCCCGCTGCCAAGGCTTTTCTGACCTACCTGCGGGGGGCGAAGGCCGGAGCGATTCTGGAAAAATACGGCTTCGTGCTGCCATGAACCAGAAGGATTGTTCGGCCGCGTAGGGGCAGGTCTTGTGCCTGCCCGGTTTCGGCGGCGGGAAGGGGGCTGTCGACCACAGGCGCCGGGCACTCACGAGGGCGCCCCTACGAACCCCGGCCGCCCTTCTGTTTGTAATCATGCCGATAAAGGTGCGCCGATGGCCCTTTTCACCCATACCGATTACCAGGCCATGGCCCTCTCGGCCCGGGTGGCCCTGACCGCTACGGCGATCTCGATCCCCTTCGGGTTTGCCGCCGCCTATCTGCTGGTCTTCACCCGGGTGCGGGGCAAGCGGATCCTCGACGGCCTGATCAACCTGCCGCTGGTGCTGCCGCCGGTGGTGGTCGGCTACCTGCTGCTGCTCTCTCTTCGGCGGCCGGGGCTGGCTCGGCTCGCTTCTCGCCCGCTGGCACATTCAGGTCGTCTTTACCTGGTGGGCGGCGGTCATCGCCTCGCTGGTGGTCGGTTTTCCCCTGCTGGTGCGCTCGGTGCGCCTCGGCATGGAGGGGATCGACGAGCGGCTTGCTGCAGGCCTCCCGGACCCTGGGGGCGCCCTGGTACGATACCCTCCTGACCGTTATCGTGCCCCTCTCCGGGCGGGCGGTGCTCGCCGGGGCGACCCTGATGTTCGCCCGCAGCCTCGGCGAGTTCGGCGCGACCATCATCTTCGCCGGCAACATCCCCGGGGTGACCCAGACCATTCCCCTGGCCATCTACGACTACATCAACGTTCCGGGGGGCGACCGGATGGCCCTTTCCCTCTGCCTGGTCTCCATCGTCCTCTCCTTCACCGTGCTGATGGTCAACGAGGGGCTGGTCAGGCGCTTCGGGCGCCGCAGGAGACGGCTCATGAACCTGCGCGTCGCACTGCAAAAGAGCTTCGCGGGTTTCGCCCTGAACGCCGCCTTTGCCACCACCTCGGCGCGGTTGGGGATCTTCGGCCCCTCGGGCAGCGGCAAGTCGACCCTGGTCAACCTGCTCGCCGGCCTGGAGGAGCCGGATGACGGAATCATCGAACTTGACGGCGAGACCGCTCTACTGCGCAAAGCGGCGCATCAACGTTCCCCCTGAGCGGCGGCGTATCGCCGTCGTCTTCCAGCACGCCCACCTCTTTCCCCACATGAGCGTCCGGCGCAACCTTCTCTACGGCTACCGGCGCACCCCTGCGGCCCGGCGGCGCATCGATCCGGGCGAACTGATCCGGGTCCTCGACCTTGAGCCCCTGCTCGACCGGGACGCCACCACCCTCTCCGGCGGCGAGCGGCAGCGCGTCGCCCTGGGGCGGGCGGTGCTCGCCAGTCCCAGGCTGCTGCTGATGGACGAGCCCCTGTCGGCCCTCGACGAGGGGCTCAAGTACCAGATCATCCCCTATCTGCGGGAGGTCTTCGCGCGCTTCGAGCATTCCCCTGCTCTTCATCTCCCACTCGATGAACGAGATGCGCCTGATGACCGACGAGGTGGTCGTCCTGCACCGCGGCGAGGTGAGCGCCCGGACCACCCCCGAAGAGCTGGCCAGAGAGCGCGATGGGCCGGGCCCGAGCCGGGTACATCAACCTGCTTGCGGGTGAGCGAGCCGCAGGCGGGGGACGGTCTGTTCACCTACCGCTGGGGGCGAAACCGCCTGCTGGTGTCCGTTGGCAGCGAGGAGGGCGAAGCGCTTCTCGAACTCTCATCCAAGGACATTCTGCTCTTCAAAAAGCACCCCGAGGCGATCAGCGCCCGCAACCTGCTGCGCTGCCGCGTGATTTCGTGTCTTCGATCTCGAGGGCCGGGTCGGGGTCGAACTCGACTGCGACGGCCAGCGGCTCATCGCCCAGATCGTGCGCCCGGCCGCCGCGGAACTCGGCGTGCGCGCGGGCGCGGAAATCCACGCCGCCATCAAAGCCTCGGCCTTTCGCCGCCTTTACTGATCTCTCCAGCCCCCTTCTGAACATTTCGTTTTCTCTGGAAAAAATCTCGATTTTCTTCGTCCGTCAGCATATTCACTCCGAGGAAACCGGAAAAAGGACTGTTATAATGGATCCCAATGGGATTTCCTTACTGAACGGCGGGGCGATCTCCCGTTTCGCACGGAGCGAAGGGTATGAGCCTACTGGAGTTTCCAACGCGTCATCCTGCCGGCAGGGGCGTTCGTCTCGCCCGCCGGTTCTTGGGCGGCCTCGTGCTGACGACTCTCCTTCTTGGGGGCGGCTGCAGCTCGAAGAAGGAGAAGAGCTCCGCACCGCCGCCGGTGGCGGTGGAAGCGGTAACGGTGAAGGTGGCGCCGCTGAGCGAGACCCTCTCGGCCGTCGGCGGGCTCTCCAGCCCCCAGCAGACCACGCTCACCTCGCAGATCGACGGCAAGGTGGCGACCCTCGCCATTCGCCAGGGGCAGGTGGTGAGTCGCGGCACGGTGCTGGCGACCCTCGACGCTTCGGTGCAGCAGGCGGCGGTGCAAGCGGCCGAGGCGACCCTCTTCAATGCGCGCCAGATCTATGAGCGCGATCAGCGGGTAAAGGATACCGGCGGGCTCTCGGCGCAGCAGATGCAGAGCGACGAGGCCAATCTGCGCCAGGCCAAGGCGCAGCTCGCGCAGGCCCAGGCCAATCTCGAATACACCCGGATTCTTGCTCCTTTCACCGGCGCCCTCGGCCTGCGCCAGGTGAGCCTCGGCTCCTTCGTTAAGGCGGGGGGGGCGGTGGTCAATCTTCACCAGGTCGATCCGCTGCATCTCGATTTTGCTCTCCCCCAGCAGGAGATAAGCCGCCTGCGCCAGGGACAGGCGGTGAGTTTTACCGTCACCGGCCTCTCCGGAACCTTTCACGGCAAGGTGACTACCATTGATCCGGCCCTGGCGGCCGACTCGCGCACCGTCCAGCTGCAGGCGACGGTGCGAAACCCCCAACGCCGGTTGCGGCCGGGGATGTTCTGCCGGGTAAGCCTGGTGGTGGGGACCAAACCGCATACCCTCTTCGTGCCGACCCAGGCGCTGAGCGCCGAAGGGCAGGTCACCCACGTCTGGGTGGTAGGCTCCGAGGACAAGGCCGAGAAGCGCACGGTCGAGGTGGGGCAGTATCAGGGCAACTGGGTGGAGATCCGCTCCGGCCTCAAGCCGACGGACAAGGTGGTGACCGCCGGGCTGCAGAAACTCCATCCGGGGGCCAAACTGAAGGTCTCCCCCTATCAACCGATCCACAACCCCCGCCTGGATCTTTCGCCGCCGAAACCGAAGGGTGGGTCATGATCCTTTCGGACGCCTCCATCAAGCGGCCGGTGCTGGCCTGGGTCATCAGTCTGCTGATCCTGCTGATCGGGGCCGCCTCCTACATGATCCTGCCGGTGCGCCAGTACCCCGACGTCACCCGCCCGGTGGTCTCGGTCACCACCGACTATACGGGCGCCAGCCCCGAGACGGTGGAGAGCACCATCACCAACCCCCTCGAAGACAACCTCAACGCCATCGAGGGGATCCGTTCGATCAGCTCCCAGAGTTCCTTCGGCACCAGCGCCATCAATATCGAGTTTCTCAGCAGCCGCGACGTCGACGCCGCCACCCAGGACGTGACCAACGCCGTCAGCAAGGCGATCGATCTGCTGCCCACCTCGCCCAATGTCAGCCGTCCGGTCGTCTCCAAGGTCAGCTCCAGTGCCCAGCCGATCATCTGGCTGGTGCTGCAGGGGAAAAACTATTCCATCGAACAGCTCAGCCAGATCGCCGATCTGGTGGTCAAGCGCCGGGTGCAGGTGCTGCCGGGGGTGGGCAACGTCATTATCGGCGGCGAGCACAAGTGGGCGATGCGCATCTGGCTCGATCCGGAAAAGCTCAGGGCCTACGGCCTCGCCTACAACGATGTGACGGAGGCGCTTTCGCGCAACAACGTGCAGCTGCCCGCCGGGCAGCTCAAATCCGACACCCGCTTCTTCAACGTTGTCGCCAACGGCCAGATGGCCGATCCACAAGGGTACGAGGACATCGTCATTCGGGAGATGAACGGCGTGCCGGTGCGCATCCGCGACATCGGCTGGGTGGAGCTGGGGAGCCAGTCCTACGACCTGCTCGCCCATTTCAATGGCCAGCCCGTGGTCGGCACCGGCATCGTGCCCCAAAGCAAGTCGAACGCGGTCGATATCTCCAACGCCGTGCACGCCGCCCTGCCGTCGCTGCGCCAGGCGTTGCCCGCGGGGGTCACTCTGACGGTGGCGGTGGATCACACCGAATATATCCGCGACTCGATCCGCGAGGCGATCCGCACCTTGCTCATCGCCTTTGGCCTGGTTATCCTGGTGGTGCTCATTTTCCTGCGCACCTTCTGGGCGACCCTGATCCCGGTGCTGGCGGTGCCGGTCTCCATCGTCGGCGCCTTCGCCGGGATGTGGGTGATGGGGTTCTCGGTGAACATCCTCACCCTCTTTTCCCTGGTGCTCGCCATCGGCCTCGTTATCGACGACGCCATCATTATGCTGGAGAATATCCACCGCCACCAGGAGAACGGCGAGAAGCCGATTCCGGCCGCCATCCACGGTGCCCGAGAGATCGCCTTTCCCGTCCTCTCCACCACCATCTCGCTGATCGCCATCTTCATCCCGCTCGGTTTCATGCGCGGCGATATCGGTCGGCTCTTCTCCGAGTTTGCCCTCACCGTGCCGGTGGCAGTGGGGCTCTCGGGTCTGGTGGCCCTGAGCCTGACGCCGATGCTCTGCTCCCGGGCGCTGCGTCTCTCCGAACCGGGAAAGGGGCCGCTGGCGTTTTTCGAACGCATTTTCGAATGGATGCACCGCAGCTATAGTGCGTCGGCTGTATGGGCGGTGCGTCATCGCAAAACGATGGGGCTGTTCATGATCGCGAACGTTGCGCTCATGTTCGGGCTCTACGCCATCTCCCCCCAGACCTTCGTACCGACGGAGGACCAGGGCTTCATTCTCACCATCCTCAAGGCCCCCCAGGGCTCGAACCTCTGGTACACCCTCCACTCCCTCGACAAGGTGGAAAAGGAGTTCGCCAAGATTCCCGCCGTCGACCAGTTCTTCTCCGCCATCGGCATCTCCGTGGGGGGACCCGCTTCACCGCGCACCGGTCTGGTTTTCGCCCACATGAAGCCTTTCAGCAAGCGCTCGGTGAGCCAGATGGGGGTGGTGAAGGAGCTCTTCGGCAAGTTCTCGGCGATCCCGGGGGTGCTCGCCTTTCCGATCAATCCCCCCTCTCTCGGTGAGCAGGCCACCGCCCAGGACGTGCAGTTCGTGGTGCTCGGGCCGAAGCTCGACGAGCTGGCCAGGCTCAACGGGAAGATGCTGGAGAAGGTCAATAACACCCCCGGCATGATCAACGTCCAGTCGGATCTCACCATCGATACCCCCCAGGTCAACGTCGATTTCGCCCGGGAGCGAGCGGCAGACCTCGGTATCCCGATCGAGACCGTGGCCGGGGCGATGGAGGTGGGGCTGGGCGGCTCGCACGTCAGCGATTTTGTCATGAACAACAAGAGCTACGAGGTGCTGGCCCAGCTCGAGCCGAAATACCGGGCCCGGCCCGATCAGATCGGCGATCTCTATGTGCGTAGCGCCGCGGGTCAGCTGGTGCCGCTCTCCTACCTGGTCAAGGTGAAAAAGGGCTACGGCCCCGACACCATCTACCACTACAACCTGCAGCGCTCCTTCACCATCAGCGCCAGTCTGGAGCCCTCGCTGCCGCTCAGCACCGCGCTCAAGAAGATGCAGGGCTATGCCGCCGGGATTTTGCCCAATCAGTACGGCACCGCCCTCACCGGCAAGAGCAAGGATTTCAAGGAAACCTCCGGCGCCCTCTTCTTCACCTTCGGCGCGGCGCTGATCTTCATCTATCTGGTGCTGGCGGCCCAATTCGAAAGCTGGGTCCACCCGGTGACGATCATGCTCTCGGTCCCTCTCGCCCTGACCGGCGCGCTGATCACACTGCGCGTGACCGGCCACAGCCTCAACCTCTATAGCGAGATCGGCATCATCATGCTGATCGGACTGGTCACTAAGAACGGCATCCTGCTGGTCGACTACGCCAACCGTCTGCGGGTGCGGGGGATGGAGCTGGCCGAGGCGGCGGTGGAGGCGGGCAAGGTCCGCTTTCGCCCCATCGTCATGACCTCTCTCACCATGATCGTCGGCAGCCTGCCGCTCGCTCTCGCCACCGGCGCCGGCGCCCAGAGCCGCCAGCCTCTCGGTTGGGCGGTGGTCGGCGGTCTGATCTTCAGCACCATCTTCACCCTGCTGATCACGCCGGTTTTCTATCTGATGATCACGGGGGTTGCCGAACGTCTCGGCCTGAAGACGGTGCCCCCGTCGGGACGGTGGATTGCCGACCACCTGGAAGAGGAGGCGGGCCAATGACGCTTTTCTCGTCACGCCTCACGCGTTACGCGTTACGGCTTTTGCCGCTTCTGCCCCTGCTCGCCGCCTGTGCCGTGGGGCCCGATTTCGTGCGGCCCGAACCGCCCAAGGGGGCGGGTTATCTCTCTCGCCCCCTGCCGACCGAAACGGCCGTGGCCGCCGGGGCGCGTCAGACATTTCGCCCGGAAGGGGAAGTGGTCGCCCAATGGTGGCGGAAGTTCGGCACCGCGAAGCTCGACGCCGTGGTCGACGAGGCCCTTGCCGGCAATATGGATTTGCAGGCGGCCCGGGCGCGGCTGCGTCAGAGCCGGGAGCTGCTGCGGGCGGGCAGCGGGATCTTTTTTCCGCAGATCGACGGCAGCGCCGGCTTTACCCGGCAAAAATTTTCCGCCGCCAGATTCGGCGGCGGCTTCCGATCGAGCATTTTCAACCTCTACTCCGCATCCCTTGGCGCCACCTACGATCTTCCTCTGTTCGGCCGCTCGCGCCGTCAGGTGGAGGGGCTGCAGGCCCAGGCCGACTACCAGCGTTATGAGGAGAAGGCCGCCTGGCTGACTCTCATCGGCAACGTGGTCAATACCGCTATTGCCTGGAGTGGTTACCGGGCGCAGATCGAGGCCCTGGAGCAGATCATCGCCTTCGAGCGACGGCAGTTGAAGATCGTCGAGGCCAAGCGCCGGGCGGGCATGGTCGCCGAAACCGACGTGCTGAGCCTGCGCAGCCAGTTGGCCGCCTCCGAAGCGCGGGTGCCGCCGTTGCGGCAGAGCCGCGACCGGGCCCGACACCTGCTCGCCTCTCTTGTGGGCCGCTCGCCGGGGGTGTGGGCAGCGCCGGAGCTGGCCTTGGACAATTTCGTCCTGCCCTCCGACCTGCCGCTTACCCTCCCCTCGACCCTGGTTCGCCGCCGTCCCGACATCCTCGCAGCGGAAGCTCAGCTGCATAGCGCCAGCGCCGATATCGGGGTGGCAACGGCCAACCTCTTTCCCTCGATCAGCCTGAGCGCCACCTACGGGCAGGAAAGTACCCGCTTCAGTGACCTTTTCAAAGGGATGAGCAGTTTCTGGAACTGGGGAGGAAGCCTGACTCAGCCGCTGTTTCACGGCGGCAGTCTCTGGCATCGGCGCAAGGCGGCGATCGCGGCGTACGACGCGGCGCTTGCCGACTACCGGCAGACGGTGCTGACGGCCTTCGCCCAGGTGGCCGATGCCCTGCGGGCCCTCGAGCACGATGCCGAAACACTCAAGGCCCAGGCGGCGGCTCTGGACAATGCGGAGCGGAATCTCTCTTTGCTCCAGAATCAATATCAGGCCGGCATCGTCAGCTATCTGCAGGTGCTCGATGCCGACCGCCAGTACCAGCAGGCCCGCATCGGCCTCGTCCAGGCGAAAACCCTGCGTCTGCAGGACACGGCCGTTTTCTTTCAGGCGCTGGGTGGCGGGTGGTGGCAGACCCCGGACGGGGAGCCGAACATGGAAGCAGCCGTATCAAAACCCTGAACAGAAGGAGGAACGTATGAAATGGACGATGGTTTTACTCACCGCAGTTCTGAGCCTGTCCCTGTTGCCCATGAGCGGTTTTGCCCAGGATCCGTCCTCCGACGGTGGCACGACCCCGACCAACCAGGGCATGATGAATCAGCAGGGAACGATGATGAGGGCGCAGGGGACGATGATGAGGGCGCAGGGGACGACGATGACCCATCCCTGGCCGATGGGCGGAGGCATGATGGGCGCGATGATGGGACGGGCCATGGTGGCCACCGAAGACGGGGGCGTGGTGGTCCTCTCGGGTGAGCAGCTGATGAAGTTCGACAAAAACCTGAATCTGGTCAAGAAGGTCGAGGTCAAGATCGACACCGCCGCCATGGATCGCTGGATGAAAGAGATGGGAGGCCGCTATGGCTGGTGCCGCGGCTGGCGGGGGCGCGGTGGACGTGGCGGTGGGTGGATGATGAATCCGCCGACGCAGCAACCGCAGCAGAATCAGTAAAAAATAACTGAGAAAGGCTCCCGAAACCATGCAGGAAGGCCACCCGTAACGCTTCGTGCCTTAGGGGTGGCCTTTTTCGATCCGCTCAACGAACCTCGCCATCGCCGCGAGGACCGCTTCCGGGCAGTCCCGGTGGGGCGCGTGCCCGCAGTTCTCCAACCAGAGGGTCTGCACCTCTCCCGAGGCCTGGCGGGAGATCGCCTCGATCTGGGCGGCGGTGCCGTACCCGTCTTCCCGGCCCTGGATGACCAGGAGGGGGATGTCGATGGGACGAAGGTACTCCTCGATGTTCCAGCGGCGAAAATCGGGGGCGAGCCAGGTATCGTTCCATCCTCGAAAGGCGCACTCGGTGTTGGCGCCGTGATGGCGTGCGAGTTGGGTTCTCAGCGTCCCCTCCTCGTAGGCCGAGCGGGCCGTTTTGACACCCTCGATGCAGAGCGGCTCGTTGAACACATGGGGAGCCATCAGCACGGCTCCGCTGACCCGCGGATCGCGGATGCCGCCGGCATGGATGAGGGCGATGGAGGCCCCGTCGCTGTGGCCGACGAGAAGCGCCCGGCGGATGCCTGCGGCCTCGAGCATCTGGGGCAGCACCTTCAGGCCTTCGGTGTGCAGGTAGCTCACGGGGCGGGGCAGGGGGATCGGGTCCGAAGCGCCGTAGCCCGCCCGGCTGTAGATCAGGGCTCCCCAACCGGTGGCTTCGACGGCGCGCTCGGGAAAATCCTTCCACAGCGAGACGCAGCCCAGACCCTCATGGAGAAAGACCAGGGTCGGCGTCTCCGCAGGCTCCGGCCCGATTCGGCGGCACTCGAGGCGGACTCCGCCGATAGGGAGAAACTCGGGATCCCCTTTTCCGCTGAGGTTTCCGCCCGGGTGTCCGGGCGCGGCGTCTTTTCGTTTCGAAGTCAGCTCCATTCCAGTGTTTTTCCCTAACGCGGCTCATCCATGATGCAAGCTTTTTTTCGACGTCTTGCAGGTTGACGGCGCAATATCCCCCCCTCGTGTCCCGTTTGGTTAGTCCTTTTAGAGAATTCTGAGGTCTTTTGTTCGCTGGCAAGGCGCGTCGACAGAGGTCTAGCCTGCGCTAAGCCGAGGAGACGGAACGTAGCCAGCGGGCAAAAGGACCAGAATTAATGAATGAAATTAATCAATCGGGACACTCGTTCAAGAGATGGCGCAGCGAACGGGGCAGAATCAACCGGTGGCCTTGCCGAACCAGCCCTTTTTGACGGTGAAGCAGGCGACCCGGTTGCGCCCCTTTTTCTTGGCGGCGAAGAGGCTTTTGTCCGCCCGCTCGATCAGCTCGCTGCCGGTCAGGTTGTCGCCGGGTTCGGCGCAGGCCACACCGCAGCTCACGGTGAGGCCGAAACGCTCGGGGCCCTTCTCAAACGCGGCTTCGGCAACGGTGCGGCGAAGCTTTTCCGCCACCTCTTCGGCATCTTCCACCGTGGTTTCCGGCAGCAGGACGGCGAACTCCTCGCCGCCGTAACGGGACAGGACGTCGTACTCTCGCAGCACCTCCCGCATGGCGCGGCAGGTCTCCTTGAGGATGAAGTCGCCGGTTTGGTGGCCGTGCTCGTCGTTGAACTTCTTGAAATAATCGACATCGACCATGATCAGCGACAGCGCTTTCTGATGGCGCGCCGCCCGGCTGAGTTCCCGCCCCAGAGTCTCCTGAAAGAAGCGGTGGTTGTAAACCTCGGTCAGGCCGTCGACGTTGGCCAGGGTTTCGAGCCTGCGGTTTTTCTCCTCCAGCTCTTTCGTGAGCTGCTGCAGCCGCACCTTGGCGGCGATCAGCTCGCGGTTCATCTGCTCGTAGCTCATGTTGATGAGGCTCAGGCGGGCGTTGGCTTCCTGGAGGATCTCCTCGATGGAGCGCAGATTCTTAAGATTGACGCCGAAGAAGGGGCCGGTTTTCTTGATTTCCCCGTCCAGCTGGTCGAGAACCCGGGAGAGGACCCCATCGTTCAGCTGCAGCATGCGCTCGGCCTTCTGCCGGAAGGCCTTGTGATACTCCTCCGGGGTGTCCGAATAGAAAATCGTGGCCAGCAGATCCGCCAGGTGGACCACCTGGCAATACTTTCTGATTTTTCCGTCGCCGCCGCCGTAGGCTCCCGGCTGATGGTGATGAGAGATCGGTTCGATCAGCACCGGCGGAAAGCCCCAGGCTTTGGCTGCCGCGTAGCCCGGCCTCGACGTGGTTCAGGCCGATCAGTTCGGTTTCGACGTCGATGGTCGAGGCGTCGTGTTCGGCGGCACGCTCCATCACCCGGGCGTACTCCTCCGGGAGGGTTCGGGCGAGAATAAGGACGCCGAGATTCTGCAGAAGGGCGGCGGTAAAGGCTTCATCAGGGTCGATCCCCTCCACCCCCGCGGCCAGCAGTTTGGCCGCCACCGCCGAACTCAGGGCCCGTTCCCAGAATTGTTCGTAATCGAAGGGATCGGAGAAGCCGCTTTTGCGGATTTTGAAGAAGGTGAAGGAGAGAACGAGGCTGCGCACCGCATTGATGCCGAGAATCGATACGGCCTGCTGGATCGTGCTGATCTGATTGGAGAAAGTGTAGTAGGCGCTGTTGACCACCTTCAGCACCTTCGCCGAGAGGGCGATATCCTTGGTGATCAGAGCAGCGATTTCGCCGATGTGCGTATCCGCCCGGCCCGTGACCCGCACCAGCTCCGAAGCCACCGTCGGCAGCGTCGGCAGGTTCTCCGAACTCATCACGGCTTCCAGTATCTGCTCGCGGGTCATGGTTCCTCCATCGGATGGCAAGCGCGGGCCCTGGCGGCCCGCCAAAGGCGGTCTAGTCCTATCATTTTTTCAGGCTCTTCGGGGAGAAAAACGGCATTGCATCCCCCTTTGCCTGGCGGGAAAGGGGTCTTTGGCCCGGGAGTTGTTTTCAGTGGGTGGGGAAGTCGACGGGAATTTTTTACCGGATCAGCAGAGCTACGGGGAACTGCTGCAGGATCGCTCCCACCGGCAGGATTTCGCTTGCGACCACCTCTTTGCCGCTAATCTCCTCCTGCCAGACTCCGCAGCCTGCCGAAGGCAGACGAAGGGCGGTGTCCTCCCAGACCGCCTCTCCCAGTGGCCAGCTCCCCTCCCCGATCAGGGCCGTCAGAAAGCGCGGCGCCACCGTCAACAGCTGCTGCCTTCCGTGGCAGCGGGCAAAGGCGACGACGTGGTCCCGGTATTTTCCCTCGACGGTGACCGGCCGATAGTCCCCTTCCTGGAAGAGAAGGGGGAAGCGGTTGCGCACCTGCAGCGCCCGGTGGATCAGAAAGAGTTTGATCCGGCCGTCTTCTTTGCCGGCCAGAAGCTCTTCGAGCAGAGCCGGCAGGTTCGTCTTGCTCCGCTCGATGATTTCCTTCAGGGCCGCCCTGCGCCAGGCATAGTCGACCGCTCGACGATTGTCGGGGTCGACCAGGGAGAGGTCCCAGAGCTCGGTTCCCTGATAGAAGTCGGGAAGGCCCGGCGCGGTGATCTTGATCAGGCTCTGCGACAGGCTGTTGAGGATGCCGAAGTGAGCGATCTTGCGCTGAAAGGGAAGAAATGCCTTGAGAAAGGCGTTGTTTTTTGGCTTCAGGGTTTTCTCGGCGAAAAGGAGAAAGGCCTCTTCGTAGGCGGTATCGTGGACCAACCAGGCGGTGTGGACCTTCGCTTCCCGGACGGCCTTGATGAGGTATTCCCGAATCCTGTCCAGGTAGGCGGGATACTCTTCGTCGCTGAAAGGGAAGGTGCCGATCAGGGTCTGGTAAAAGAAGTATTCGTCGTTTTTGTCCGGCACCTTGCGGCGTTTGAGCAGTCCTTTTTTGCCGGTGTTGATGCGGCTCCAGACTTTGCGGTGCCGATTCCATTCCGTGGGCAGCTCGGAGAGAACGTTGAGCCGCGCCCGCACGTCCTCGCCCCGCTTGGTGTCGTGGGTCGCCGTGGTGTTCAGGGTGTGTGGCCAGCGCTCCCGGCGGTCCCGGTTGAAGGTGTGAAATTCCGCCAGCGGCAGGCCGAAGCATTCGGGGGCGCCTCCCACGTCGTTCAGCGAAAGCAGCCGGTTGTAAACGTACAGTAGGGTGTCCTCGAACCCCTTGGCCATGAGGGGGCCGGTGAACTGCTGGAAGCGCATGGCGAAATGCAGCCACTGGGCGCGCTCCTCCTCGGTGGTGAAGTCGTCGTAGTCCAGAAGCAGAATTTTGCCGACGAAATCAAGCTCGTTGCGCAGCCCCGGATTCCGCTCGCCGGCCTTCGCCAGAGTTTCCCGAAGCATCCGCAGGTCAAACTCCCGAAGCGCCCCTGCCCCGTCGAGGTAGGTGCGGTACACGGGGAAGAGGGCCATGATCTCGATCAGGGACTGCTTCAGGCTGTCCATGGTGATATCGCTGCCGTAGCGGTGGCGTCCGGCGATATTTTTCAGCAGATGGGCCAGGTTGTTGATATCCCCCACCATATGCTTTTCGATAATGAGTTTCTTTTTGTCGGTGACCAGCCTGTCGTAGGGCTGAACCTGACCGGTGAAGCTGGCGTATCCCCTGGTAAAGGCGGTCTGCGTTTCGCTTTGCACGAAGATGGCGTTGAGATGGTTCAGAAATTCATACCCGGTGGTTCCCTGGATCGGCCAGGGGTACAGCGGTTCGCTGCGGGCCAGAATTTTCTCGATGACGATATAGAGATCGCCGGCTTCCCGCCGCAGCCGCTCCAGATACCTTTTGGGGTCGTAAAGTCCGTCGAGATGATCGATCCGAAGTCCGGAAAAGACCCCCTCCCGCACCATGCGCAGGATCAGTCCGTGGGTCCGGTCGAAGACCTCCCGGCGGTCCACCTGCAGGGAGATCAGGTCGTTGATGCTGAAAAAGCGGCGGTAGTTGATCTCCTCGGAGGCCACCTTCCAGAAGGAGAGACGAAACCACTGGTCGGCGAGCAGGGTTTCCAGGGCGTTGAAGCTCTCTGGGGTTCCCGGCATCCCGTTGAACGTTTTGATCGTTTCGCTCAGGGCCCGGCGGATGGCTGCGGTTTTGCCGTAGAGGGTCCACAGGGTCTGTTTGATGAATTTGACCTGGTCGCGCCGTTCATGGGAATCGGCCTCGCTCCTCAGGGTCTTGAGGACGTACATCACCCCGAGCAGCTGAATATAATCAGGCGATTCTTCGCCAAGGCTCTGGCGCAGCGTCCCGATGACCGGCGTCAGGATACTGAGGTACGATTCGATCCGGAGCGGAAAGCGCAGGTCGTAATAACTGACCGAGAACCCCCGTTGGTCGAAGACCAGCTGGATTTCGCCCCCTTCCAGAGCTCGGCCGAAGATCTGCCCCAGAAAGGGCGCCAGAACCTTGCCCCGGATATTTTCGTAGTAATGGTCCCAATCGATATCAAAGTCGTTGATATGAGGCGAGCTCGGTCCGTTTTCCAGCACATCGGCGAGGGTGGGACTGGCCGCGTCGAAGGCCATGTGGTTGGGGACGATATCCTGCAGCCAGCCCATCTGCAGCCGCCGCACCGTGGCGCTCAACGCAGCAAAGTCTTCGGGGGTGCCCAACTCGGGGTTCAGTTCGGACGGGTCCACCACGTCGTAGCCGTGCCGGCTTCCCGCCCTGGCGCGAAAGATGGGCGAAGCGTAGATGCCCGAAATGCCGAGGGACTTGAGATAATCGGCGATTTTTTCCGCCTCGCGGAAGGTGAAGTCGGGCGTGAACTGGAGTCTGTAGGTAGCCAGGGGCACACGCATCAGCCGGGGCTCACGCGAAGGAAGCGGCCGAGGCTGTGAAAATGCTCCCGCCACTTCTGCACGGCCGGATCCGCGCTTTCTTCGGCAGCCACCTTCTCCCGGCAGTCCTTCCAGATGGCGAAATAGCAGTTCTGGGCCTTCCAGAGGTCGGGTTTCAGCGGCAGGGGCGCAAGGATTCCCATGAGGCTGTCGATCGCCTGCAGGAGTTTCAGGTCGTCGGGATTTTGCGCCAGGCGGACCAGGCAGGAGGTGATCTGTCGGCCGGCGACGAACTCCAGGATCGTTTTGTCGAGCCGCACCCCGAGGGCCTTCACCTCGTCTACCGCCTCCCGGATGCGCTCCGGATCGAGGTCCTTGCGCTCCAGGAGCCTTTTCAGCCGGGTGTTCAGATACAGGTCCACCGGGGTGGCCAGCAATTCGGGAATCGGCATGCCGACCTCGTGCAGGAACCGCAGAGTGTTGGCCTGGTTCTGGTAGATCCTGCCGAAGCTGGCCTCGATATCCTCCAGGGGGGCTTTCAGGACCTGGCCCAGGACCCGGCGTTGCTCATCCTTGAACAGGTGCCATAGTGAATAGCTGTGGCTGCTGAAGTGTTGATCCATATTTCGGAAAACCTCCGGGATGTCCCCCCTTTCGAAGCAGGCCTTGAGGTCCTGTACCATGGCCGTGAAGGCCGCTTCGTCGCCGAATTCCCGGATGCCGGCGTTCAGGTTGTGTCCGCCGAAATGCAGGACGGCAAAGGCGAATTCGCCCTCGTTCCAGGTGATTTCCGAGCGGATGTGGGTGCGGCCCACGGCAAGGGTGAGATTGCCGCTGTGGAAGCGTTCGGCGGCGTGCTGATGGGCCAGGTAGCAGTAGACCCGCTTGAGCTCGGAATGGTCGAACTGGGCGGCAATGGCATGATGGGCCGCCACGCGGATAAGGTCGAGACGGGTCGGTTTGACCAGCTGTTCATAAACGCGGGCGCCGTTCCGGTATTTTTCCAGATTGCTGGGCGCCTTCTGCAAAAGTCCCAGAAACTCCCCTTCCAGCTCGGCTCCGCCGACCTCCTGGGCCAGTTGCATGGCGCGGCTCGCATATCCGAGGATCTGGGTGGTCTCGATTCCCGAAAGTTCGTCGAAAAACCAGCCGCAGCTGGTGTACATGAGCATGGCCTGGCGCTGCATTTCCAGCAGCCGCAGGGCCTTGACCTGCTCGTCGCCGGCCAGTTCGCGCCCGGCTCTGTGGTTGAGAAAAGCGAGAACGTGGTCGGGGGAGCGGTCGAGAATGACCTCGATATAGTCATCGCGGGCCGCCCAGGGGTCGGGCAGAAGGGGGGCCATTTCCTTTTCATACAGGGGCGCGAGCCGGTCCCGCAGCCAGTCCAGGGCCTCCCGCAAGGGGGCCCGCCAGGCCTGGTTCCACCCGGCCTTGTCGCTGATTTTGCAGCCGCAGTCACTGCGCCAGCGTTCGATGCCGTGGGCACAGCTCCAGGAAGTCTCCTCCGCGATTTCGACTTCGTAAATGGGGGGAAACTGCTCCAGATAGGCGCCGTACACGGTGATTTCGGCCTGGGGAGTCGATTCGATATGGGCCAGGCAGTAGGCCAGGGCCATGTCGCCGAAGCGGTGGTGGTGGCCGTAGGTCTCGCCGTCGGTGGCGATGTGGGCCAACTGGGGCATCGGTTCTTCCTCCGAGACGGAGAAGACTCCCAGCATCCGATGGGCGAAGTCCACGCCGTTGTTCAACAATCCGCCGAAAGCCACATCCCGGGCGATAGCTCCGTCGTAGAAGAACAGGGCGATCGAGCGGCCCGAGGGGAGGCGGCACAGGTACGGCATGCGGGGATCGATCCTGGCGTCGGTGACATCCTGCCACCGGGCTTTTTCCCCCTTGTCAATCTTTTCGATCCTGCGTACCCGGCGGGCCTGGTGCGGGGCGAGGATGGTAAATTGGATTCCCTGCTCCGCGAGAACCTCGAGGGTGGGCAGATCGACGGCCGTTTCCGGCAGCCACATGCCCTCCGGTTTCCGCTGAAAGCGGTGGCGGAAATCGCGGATGCCCCAGAGGACCTGGGTGCGTTGGTCCCGTTCGTTGGCCAGGGGCATGATCATGTGGTTGTAGGCCTGGGCGAGGGCCGAGCCGTGGCCGGAGAAATTTTCCAGACTCCGGCGATCGGCCTCGAGGATCGCCTGGTAGGTCTCCTTCTGGTGCCGCTGCAGCCAGGAGAGGAGGGTCGGCCCGAAATTGAAGCTGATTCTGGCATAGTTGTCGACGATCTCGCGAATCCGTCCCTCCGTCATCGAGAATCCGCGAGGCGGCGTTGGGTTCGTAGCATTCGGAGGTGATCCGCTCATTCCAGTCGTGGTACGGATAGGCCGAGTCCTGCAGCTCGACGTCTTCGAGCCAGGGATTTTCCCGGGGAGGCTGGTAAAAATGGCCGTGAATGCAGATCGATCGTTTCATGATCGTTCGGGCTCCATTTGGTAAAGGGCGCAGCTCAGTGGAGGCAGCTCAAGAGACATCCCCTCCGTCAGCGTGTCGGGGAGGGTCTCTCCCGGGCCATGCCAGCGAAGCGCCGCCGAATCGAGACGTTTCGTTCCCCGCAGGCCTTGCGGCAGCCGGCGAAAAGAGGTTTTCCGGTTGCTGAAATTCCACAGGCACAGCACCCGGGATGTCTCGTCCCAGCGGCGCAGCCAGAGGCATTGGCCCTCCTCTTCGCTTCCCACCTCAAGGTACTCCTTGTTGAGGCGGGCGAGGGCCGGGATCTGCCGGCGCAGGGCAATCGCCTCCCGGTAGAAGTCCCGCATGACCCGGTGTGCGCCGCGGTGCCGTTTTTCCCAGTCGGGCCGGGAGCGCAGAAAGGTCAGCAGGTCCTGGGGGTCGGGGGGCGCTTCGCGCCAGCCGAAGGCGCTGAATTCCTGCCGGCGTCCCCGGCGTACCGCCGCGACCAGTTCGGGATCGTCGAAACTGACGAAGAACTGGAAGGGCGCCTCCTCGCCGTACTCCTCTCCCATGAACAGCAAAGGCACGAAGGGGGAGAACAGAACGACCGCAGCCGCGACCTTGGCGGCCTCGAAAGAGGTCAGGGCGATCAGCCGCTCGCCCCGCAGGCGGTTGCCGATCTGGTCGTGATTCTGGGAGCAGACGACGAACTGTCTCCCCGGCCGGTCGGCGGAGGAGCTGCCGTGATGCCGGCCCCGATAGGGGGAAAAGCGCCAGGCGTAGACGAACCCTTCGCGCAGGGCCGCGGCCAGATCGGCCGTGCGGCCGAAGTCCTGGTAATAGCCCTGGGTTTCCTTCGTCAGCAGGGTGTGGAGAGCGTGGTGGAAGTCGTCGTTCCACTGCCCATCCAGTCCGTAGCCCCCCGCCTGCGGCGGCCGGATCACCCGCACGTCGTTGAGGTCGCTCTCGGCGATCACATAGCGGGGGCGACCCTGCGCGGCCAGGGCTCCGACCCGCCCGGCCAGCTCCTGCAGGAAGGGGCGGGCGGAAAAGTCATAGATGGCGTGAATGGCATCGAGCCGCAGGGCATCGACGTGATACCGTTCAAACCAGTGGAGGGCGTTTTCGATGAAGAAGTTTCGCACCTCGTCGCTGCCGGCGCCGTCGAAGTTGACCGCCTCGCCCCACGGGGTGCGGTAGCGGTCGGTGAAGTAGGGACCGAATTCGCGCAGGTAATTCCCCTCGGGGCCCAGATGATTATAGACCACGTCGAGGACCACGGCGAGGCCCCGGTCATGGCAGGCGTCCACCAGGGACCGGAGCCCCTCCGGCCCGCCGTAACTGTTCTGCACGGCAAAGGGGGCCACGCCGTCGTATCCCCAGTTGCGGGTCCCGGGGAACTGGGCCACCGGCATCAGTTCGATCGCGGTGATCCCGAGCTCCCGCAGCTCCTCCAGCCGGGGGATGACGGCAGTGAAGGTCCCTTCGGGGGTGAAGGTGCCAACGTGCAGTTCGTAGAGGATCAGCTCCTCCAGCGGGAGCCCGCGCCAGGCCCCGTCAGTCCAGGGGAAGAGGTGATGGCCGACAATCGCCGAAGGTCCGTGGACCCCCTCGGGCTGAAAGTGGGAGGCCGGGTCGGGGCGGTCGGTTTTTCCGTTCAGGCGGTAATAATAACGGCCGCCGGGGTAGGCATCCTCCACGGTGAGGCGCCAGTAGCCGCGCTCATCGGGCGCCATGGGCAGCAGGCGCTCTTTTGCTCCGAGCAGCCGCAGGGCGACCTCTTCGGCCGCCGGCGCCCAGACGACGAATTCGCAGCGACCGTCACTGAGAGAGTTGGCGCCGATCTTCATGCTTTTTCCTCGTCCTCTTGCCCGGCCAGGATCGTTTCGATTCCTTTGATCGGAATGGACACCCAGTCGGGACGATTGTTCAATTCGTAGCCGAGCTCGTAGACCGCTTTTTCCAGCAGGAACGCCCGCAGCAGCACGTTCAGGTCCTTTGCCTCCCGGGGCAGCAACGGAGAGTCTTCGAGCCGGTTGAGGTAGGCGCGCAGGAAGGAGGCGCCCGCATAGGTACTCCAGCTCTCCAGCCACGGATCGAGAAGGGCCAAGTCCCCGGGATGGCCGGAGGAATGCTGGAGGGAGGCGGTGAAGGCGGCGTAGTGGAAGGAGCGGATCATCCCCGCCACGTCCCGCAGGGGCGAGCGTTTGAGCCGCCGCTCGCTCAGGGTGCGGGCCGGCTCTCCCTCGAAATCGATGATCACGAAGTCCTTGCCGGTGTACAGCAGCTGCCCCAGGTGGTAGTCGCCATGGATGCGGATCTTCATGGCGGCGATCTTGCGCTCGCGCACCCGGCTCAGGTGGGCGAGGGCCTCTTTTTCCATCTTGAGAAGACGGACGGCCCGTTCGCGCTCCTCCTCCTTCAATCCTCCCAGGTTCTGATCGAGAAGCAGGAAGGCGCGGCGCAGAAGGCTGCGCATCGACTGGTACACCGAACGCTGGTAGAGCAGGGAAAAGGGTTCCGGTTTCCACTCGGCGCTCTGGGCGTTGGAGGCCAGGGCAAGATGCATCTCCGCGGTGCGCTGTCCCATCAGGGCGGCCATCTCGAGGTAAAAACTGCCCAGCAGCTCCATTGTTCGGTGGGGCAGCTTGGAGGGATCGCAGTCCACTGCCAAGGTGCAGAGCTCGGGAGTGGCGCTCTTGTGGGCCAGCACCCGTTCGATGAAGCGTGAGAGCTCATCGAGGGTAAAACGCCAGGCGTCCCCCTGGTTGGCGACAAACCCCTGGAGCATGGCGACGGTCATCGGCCCGCCCCCTTCCCGGCGGTATTCCAGGGTTCCGGCGAAGGGGGGGACGTGGGGGAACCGGGCCTTTTCCGTGAGAAAACGGGTAATCTCCGGATCGGGGTTGTTGCCTTCCTCCAACTGCCGGTACAGCTTGAGGAAAAGCCGGTCGCCATAGAGGATCGAGCTGTTGCTCTGTTCGACCTTGATCACCCGTGAGGCCATCTCCTCCCCGGCGGCGGGCTTGAGGCGGCGCAACCGGCTGCCGGGAAGTCCCGCCAACTCTCCGGCGGAGCTGCGCACCTTTTTCCGCCGGGAGAGATTGGTCAGCAGAGCCTCGCGGAAACTGCGGTCATAGACGGCATCGAAGAGAGCACCCTCCTCATCGCCGATCTTCAGGGGGGCGACCCGGGCGAGGGGAAAATCCTCGAATAGATAGCCCACGTGATCGAGGGGCTGGTAGGCCAGGGGCAGGGCATAGGTCTCGGCAGGGCCTTCCACGTAGATCACCTGGAACAGCACCAGATGGGGTGCGGCGTCCCCCGTCCCCAGGGGCAGGCTGTCGACCAGGGTGATCTGGCGGAGCGCGCGTGCCTTGCCCCGGAACCAGCGACAGCGCTGCAGGTAGACCGGCAGCACCAGGTCGAAGAATCTCTCTTTCGGCCCCTCCCGCAACACGGCGTGCCACGGTTTACCGGCCTTCAACGCAAGCCCGGGCATCTCGGTGCTCAGGGTAACGCTTTCACGGCCGCGGCGCAGCAGAAACCAGTAATAGTCGTGGGGACCGAGAGTGAGGACGTACGTCGATTCGCGGATGACCGGGAAGGGATTGCGGCTGAAGACCTCCTCCGGCACGAGGCCGGCGTAGGCAGAGAGGTCGAGATGGGCTACCTGGGAGAAGCGCGAGAGATTGACAACCACCAGCAGGATTTCCTCTCCCTCCCGGCGCAGAAAGGCGAGCACCTTGGGGTTGTCGGGGTAGAGCATCTCCAGGGCACCGCAGCCGAAGGCCCGGAAGCGTTTGCGCATGCCGATCACCCGGCGCATCCACCACAGCAGGCTCGAGGGGTTGTGCTCCTGGTTCTCGACGTTGATCGACTGAAAATGGTACTCGGGCTCGATGATCGCGGGCAGGTAGAGCCGCTGGGGATTGGTCTTGGAAAAACCGGCGTTGCGGTCGGGGCTCCACTGCATGGGGGTGCGCACCCCGTCCCGGTCGCCCAGGTAGATAGTTGTCCCCCATGCCGATCTCGTCGCCGTAGTAGATAATCGGGGTGCCCGGCAGGGAGAAGAGCAGAAAGTTCATCAGCTCGATCCGCCGGCGGTTGTTTCCCATAAGCGGCGCCAGCCGCCGGCGGATGCCGAGGTTGATCCGCGCCCGGGGGTCCTGGGCGTAGACCCGGTACATGTAGTCGCGCTCTTCGTCGGTGACCATCTCCAGGGTCAGCTCGTCGTGGTTGCGCAGGAAGATGGCCCACTGGCAGCTCTGCGGGATGTCCGGGGTCTGGTCGAGGATGTCGATCAGGGGAAAGCGGTCCTCCATCTGCAGGGCCATGAACATGCGCGGCATGAGGGGAAAGTGAAAGGCCATGTGGCATTCGTCGCCGGTGCCGAAGTAGGCGACCGCGTCTTCGGGCCACTGGTTGGCCTCGGCGAGCAGCATCCGGTTGGGGAATTTCTGGTCGATGTGGGCCCGCAGTTTTTTGAGAAAGTCGTGGGTCTCGGTGAGGTTCTCGCAGTTGGTCCCCTCCCGTTCGAAAAGGTAGGGCACCGCATCGAGGCGCAGCCCGTCCACGCCCATGCCGAACCAGAAGTCGAGCACCCGCAGCATCTCCTTCTGCACGCTCGGATTGTCGAAGTTGAGATCGGGCTGGTGAGCGTAGAAGCGGTGCCAGTAGTAGGCCTTGGCCACCGGGTCCCAGGACCAGTTGGACGCCTCGAAATCCTGAAAGATGATGCGGGCGTCCCGGTACCGCTCCGGCGAGTCGCTCCAGACGTAGTAATTGCGATGGACCGTTCCCGGTCGCGCCCGGCGGGCGCGCTGGAACCAGGGGTGCTGGTCCGAGGTGTGATTCAGCACCAGCTCGGTGATCACCCGCAGGCCCCGGCGGTGGGCCGCACGCAGAAAGTTCTTGAAATCCCGCAGGGTGTTGTAGATCGGATTGACCCGGTAGTAATCGGCGATGTCGTAGCCATCGTCCCGCAGCGGCGACGGGTAGAAGGGGAGCAGCCAGATGGCGGTGACCCCCAGGTTCTGCAGATAGTCGAGTCTCTGGATCAGGCCTCGGAAATCGCCGATGCCGTTGCCGTCGGAATCGCTGAAGGCCTTGATGTGCAGCTGGTAGATGACCGCCTCGCGGTACCAGGCGGGGTTGTCTGCCAGAGTTGTTTCATCCTGGGGCATGAAAGGATCCTTGAGATCAGGTGCCAGGTTTCAGGAATCGGGTATCGGGTTGCTTTCGGGACGCGGGATGCGGTTTGAGAGACGCGGAAACCTTTTGTTTGTTACCGTCGTTCTATTTCCGCGTTCCTCGTCCCGCGAACCGGTTTTACATAAAATAATCGAAATCCTGCTCGCGGCGCAGCCGCGGATGGAGCCGGAAGACGGCCCCGGGCAGCGCCTGCGGGTCGAATGAGACCGGGTTCCATTCCTGGTTCCAGATGTTGCGGCCATCGCTCAGCAGATCGTGCACCAGGTAGGGATGGCCGGCGACGATGCCGAGCCGCTCGAGGGGCACCCGGATGCGAGCTTCCTGGCGGTTGAAGGGGTCGAGACTGACCACGATCAGCAGCAGATTGGAGCGGTCCTCGGTGGTCTTCAGGCAGCAGAGCACCTGATCGTTGTCCGTCTCGCAGAAATGGCCGTTCCACCAGGTGTGCAGGGCCGGGTTTTCCCGGCGGACGCGGTTGACCCGGGCGATCAGGTCGCGCATGTTTTGCGGATCGCTCCAGTCCCAGCAGCGGATCTCGTATTTTTCCGAATTGTGGTACTCCTCTTTGCCGGGCAGTCCCGCGTTGACGAACAGGTCGTAGGGCGGGCCGTAGATGCCATAGCTGCTTGCGAGGGTCGCGGCGAGAAGGAAACGGATGACGAAGGCGGGCTCGCCGCCGTACTGCAGGAACTCCGGCAGGATATCCGGGGTGTTGGGCCAGAAATTGGGGCGGAAGAACTCCCGGATCGGCGCCCCGGAGAGCTCGGTGAGGTACTGCTCGAGCTCCCAGCGGGTGTTGCGCCAGGAGAAGTAGGTGTAGGACTGGCTGAAGCCGGCCTTGGCCAGCCGGTACATGACCTTGGGCCGGGTGAAGGCCTCGGAGAGGAAGATGACCTCCGGGTGCTCCCGGCGGACCTCGGCGATGCACCCAGTCCCAGAAGCCGAAGGGCTTGGTGTGGGGGTTGTCGACGCGGAAGATGCGTGATCCCCCGCTCGATCCAGAAGAGAAAGACGATCGCGCAGCCCTTCCCAGAGCTTTTGCCACTCCTCCGACTCGAAATCGAAGGGGATGATGTCCTGGTACTTCTTCGGCGGGTTCTCGGCGTACTGCATGGTGCCGTCGGGGCGCCAGCGGAACCAGTCCGGATGCTGGCGCACGAAGGGGTGGTCGGGGGAGCACTGGAAGGCGATGTCGAGAGCGACCTCGATGCCGTAGTCCCGCGCCCGGGCGACGAAGCGGTCGAAGTCCTCGAAGGTTCCGAGCTCAGGGTGGATGGCGTCGTGCCCCCCGGCGGGCGAGCCGATCGCCCAGGGGCTGCCGGGGTCTCCTTCGGCGGCGACGGCGGCGTTGTTTCGCCCCTTTCGGTGGGTGATGCCGATGGGGTGGATGGGGGGGAAATAGACGACGTCGAACCCCATGCGGGCGATCTCGGGGAGACGCTCCTCGCATTTGCGAAAGGTGCCGTGGTCCGTCTCCTCGTCGCAGCAGGAGCGGGGAAAGAGCTCGTACCAGGCGCTGAAGCGGGCTTTTTCCCGTTCGACGGTGACGGCCAGTTCCTTGCCGTAGACGGTGGAGAGCTCCGGGGCGGCGTGGATGGCCATCAGCTCGGCCAGCTCCTCCTCCCGGGCTCGGGAGAGGGCCGTGGCGTCGTCGCCGGCGTTGCGCAGGCCGGCGGCCCAGCTCCTGAGCCGCTCGGCATCGTCCGCCCCCGCCCGCAGGGCGGCCTTCTCGATCAGGCCGGCCCCGATCCGGCGGTCGGTATCCAGATCCTGCCCGGCGGCGAATTTTTTTTCCAGATCCTTCAGCCAGGTGGCGAAATGGTCGATGCGCCCCTCGACGGTGTAGAGCCAGGTGCCGAGCTCGGTGACCTCGAAGGCCGCCTCCCAGCGGTCGTTCACCAGAGGAGCCATCGGCGCCTTGTGCCACTGAAAGTCCCCGTCGCGGCGATAGAGAAGCAGGGCGGCGATCTGGTCGTGTCCGTCGGCGAAGACGTCCGCCTGCACCCTCACCGTCTCGCCGACGGTGCGCTTGATCGGAAACCGGCCGCCGTCGATCTCCGGGCTGAGCCCTTCGATGACGACCCGACGGCGGCCGTCGTCGGCGCGCCGGGGTGCCGGGCTTTCCCCCGTGGAAGATTCCGCAGATGCCATTGACGTCTCCTTCGTCAGAAATCCTCTCGGCCAATGAGAAAAATCCTTCTGAAACTTTAGCAAGATTCGAAGGGGAGGCAAGTCGATGGAAACAAGGGCGTTTGACGCAAAGGGGAATTGTCGGCGTTATCCGCCCGGCTGCTGCCCGTTGCGGCAGAAGGCGAGGAAGGTCCGCAGCACCTCGGTGCGGTACTTTTCCTTGTGCAGCAGGATCGAGAAGCGACGCTCCAGGTTGAGAAAGGGGGTCGGCAGCGCGACGAGGACGCCGAGCTGGAGGGCGCGGGCGATGGTGAGACGGGAGAGGCAGCTGATGCCGAGCCCCGCCTCCACCGCCTGCTTGATGGCTTCGGTGTGCCCGAGTTCGAGGAAGAGGTCGGAGCTCCGGAATCTTGCCGGCGATGGCCGTTTCGAAGACTTCGCGGGTTCCCGATCCCCGCTCGCGCAAAATCCAGTTGACGGCGGCCAGATCGGCGGGGGTGACTTCTTTCTGCCGGGCCAGGGGGTGGTGGGGCGAGGCGAAGACCACCAGCCGGTCCTGCCGCCAGGGGATGGTCTCGATCTCCTGATCGTGACAGAACCCCTCGATGAAGCCGAGGTCGACGCGAAAGTGCTTCACCTCGTGGACGACCCGTTCGGTATTGCCGACATCGAGCGTGAGCCGGGTCTCGGGATGGGCGTGGACGAAATCGCCGAAGATCCGCGGAATCAGGTAATTGCCGATCGTCGAGCTGGCGCCGATCTTGAGGACGCCGGCCAGCCGCTCCGGCTCCCGTCCCGAACAGCTCCTCGATCTCCTGCACCCGCGCCAGCACCTCCTGGGCGCGGGGCAGCAGGGCCCGGCCCCGCTCGTTGACGAGCAGCCGCTTCCCCTGGCGGTCGAAGAGGTTTCCCCCCAGCTGCTTCTCCATCTCGGCCAGGGCCATGCTGGCGGCCGACTGGGAGAGAAAGACCTCGGCGGCGGCGCGGGTGACGTTGCCGTGGCGGGCGACCGCCACGAAGACCTCCAGCTGGCGCAGGGTCACGGCCATGTCGCCTCCTTATCAGTAAAATTGATTAAAGATATAAAAACAATCCGTTTGACCCATATAGTGGGCAGGGCTATTGTACCGCAAAACTTCGGCGCTGCGAAGGGCGAGCGATGTCGCTCGGCTACCGCTGGCAAGGAACAACCATGTTCGGAGGTATCGTCCATGACAGGCATTGCAGGTCAAAAAGGGGCTTTTTGTACTGTTGCTGCTCGCCTGCGCCATCCCCGGGGTGAGCACGGCGGACGCGCTGGCCGCCGGCATTCTCTTCAGCCCTGATCCTGGAGAACCCCTGGCCGCAAGGAGATGGCGATCTTCAGCAAGAAGCTGCTCAAGATTTCGGTGGTGGGACTCGGCTTCGGCCTGAGCATCGGCCAGGTGATCCAGGAAGGGAAAGCATTCGATCGTCTATTCCGCCGTCGGCATCGCTTTTACCCTGACCGTCGGCGACTCTTCTCGGCCGGGCCTGCAAGACCCCTGAAAAGACCTCGAGCCTGATCGCCTTCGGCACGGCGATTTGCGGCGGCAGCGCCATCGCCGCCATGTCGCCGGTGATCAAGGCCGAAAACGAGGACATGGCCGTCGCCCTGGCGACGGTTTTCACCCTCAACTCGGTGGCGCTTCTCCTCTTCCCGGTGATCGGCCATCTCCTGCACCTCAGCCAGCACAGCTTCGGGGTCTGGGCCGGTCTGGCCATCCACGACATCAGCAGCGTGGTGGGGGCCACCTCGGTCTACGGGCACAGGGCTCTCGACATCGGCACCACCGTCAAGATGACCCGGGTGCTGTGGATCGTGCCGGTGGTGGCCATCGTTGGGCTGGCGCAACAAGTCGAACAGCAAGGTCGGCATCCCGCTCTTCATCGTCGGCTTCATGATCGCGGCCTGCCTGCGCAGCTTCCTTCCCCAGTACACGCCGCATCATCTGGAACAAGCTGGCGCGGATCTCCGAGCAGGGGCTGGTCATCACCCTGTTCCTGATCGGCGGCGGCCTGAGCCGGTCGGTGCTGCGCAAGGTCGGCGCCCGTCCCTTCGTCCAGGGGGTCTCGCTGTGGATCATCGTCAGCGTGCTGACCCTGACCGCCATCATGCACCGTCTCATCAGCTGATGGCCCGGACGTGGCCCGAACCGACATCACCTCCGAGAGAAAGGGGTTCAGATCATGAAATCGTTCCAGCGCATCCTCTTCCCGACGGACTTCTCCCCGATCGCCGAGCACGCCTTCGGCTACGCCCTGGGGATCGCCCGCAAGTTCGACGCCCGGCTCTTCATCCTCCACGTCATCGACGAGCAGGCCGACCTGCGCGGCTTCTACCTGCCGCACCACGCCTACGAGCAGGTCGAGGCCGATATCGCGACGGCGGCCCGGCGGATGATGGACGGCCTTTTGCGCCGGCATCGAAGGATACGACAACCACGAGGGGATCGGTCGTCTCCGGCGTCCCCTACGCCGAGATCCTCAAGGCCGCCCGCGAGCAGGAGGCCGACCTCATCGTCATGGGGACCCACGGCCTGACCGGGCGTGGAGCATCTGCTCTTCGGCAGCACCGCCGAGCGGGTGGTGCGCCATGCCCCCTGCCCGGTGATGACGGTGCGCCCCGAAGACAAATAGCCGGAGGAGAGGAACCTATCTGGCACCGAAGACTTTCTGCAGCAGCTCGGTGGTTCTTCGGGCCGGATCTTTTCGAATGGCGGCCTCTTCCTGCGCCATATAGTGAAAGATCCCCTTCAGGCTTTTATCCACGACATATGTTTTCAGATCGGTCTTCACGTCGGGGACCCACGGCAGAGAGCGATACTGGCCCATCGCGCTGTCATACGCCTGGACGGCCCCGACCTGGGCCATCGATTTTTCCACCACGGGCCCCATTTCCGCCGCCAGTGAGGGGGTCATCTTCTTCTCGAAATAGCGGGTGGCGGCATCGTCGGGCCCGTGATAGATGGCGGTGACATCCTTCAGGGTCATCTCCTGAATCGCTTTCAAGAAGAGTTCCTTGGCCTTTGGCGTCGCAGCTTCTGCGGCCCGATTGAGCCGCAGCTCCAGGTCGTCGAGCATCCCCCCCATGCCCACCCGGTTCAAGCCCGTTTGCACGCTTTTCAGGCTCGCCGGCAACGGGATATGGATGGCCGGATCGGCGTTGAATCCATCCTTTCGTCCCAGTTGACCGACTACCCGTTCGGTGCCGACCCGCAGCGCCTCTTTTAAGCCCGCCGCCACCGTCGTATTGTCCAGGCTTCCCGACCCGGGGCTGTTTGCCGGCGCCCCCTGCAGAAGCTCCTTCCCTTTCTCCCACCAGGTGCTCTGGGCCGTCGCGGGTCCCGCGAGTGAAATTGCCAAGAGCACGGCCGTTCCACCGATAAAAAGCCCCTTCCCGGTCCTGGAAAAAAAATTGATCCTGAACATCCGTCATCTCCTTGAAAAGGCCCAGGGGGAAATCTCTGCAGAAATTATAGGCTTAACCGGGGGGGATTCAAGCCTCGCTGGATTTCCTCCGCCAGAGCGTCTCCCAATCCTTTTCTGTTTTCTTCTTTTTGGCTTAATCCCTGCATAGTAAGGTCGTGGATGTCCAGTCAACAAGAGCCCTCGCCGATAGGTTATTGCCCTTCTCAGGAAACATTGCTGGTCGCTGAAGCGGGCCCGGCCATTCCTTAATCGATTGAACTAACAGCGGATAGTTGTTTGCCGCCGTTGCTTTTCGCGGGGTTGCCAAAAGCCATCCATCCTCCTGAAAAAAGGAAAATATCCGCCAGGTCGGAAGACCCGGAGGCGGGTAAGTATTGAAAAAGACGTCTTAAGACTAAGTCAGTATTTTGTCTCGGTCGGCCAAAAAACGGCTTCATTTGTTTTTCCTTTGGAAAATGCCGCTTCTGGCTGAAAAGCAAAAACCCTTTCGGAGGACCCATGGAGTCTGGGCTGTTTTTTTCACCGGAGGAGGGGGAAGATTTTTTCAAAACGGTATTCACGCGCGCTGCCGCCGCCCTGGCCATTGCCTCTGTGCAGGGGAATCTTCTGGCGGTCAATGCCGCATTCTGCCGTTTGCTCGGGTACTCAGAAGAGGAGTTGCTGGCGAGGTCCGTTCGGGACATCACCCATCCGGAGGATCGGGAGGCCACCCTCCGGACTTTTCAGCAGATCGCCGGGGGAAAAAGGACCACCTTTGATTATCAGAAGCGCTATCTGCGTAAGGACGGCTTAGCCGTCTGGGGCCATTCTACCGTTTCCCGAATTCCGGCCGATTCCGGTACTCACGATTACTGCGTGGCTCTGATTCGGACCCCTGCCGGCATCGAGACCGCCGGGGGGGCTCTCCGGCAGCGGGATTTTTCGCCCGTTTGTGCCGAATCGGACGAGGACCGTGTTGTGGTGATGTGGGATAAAAGCAAGCCGCCATCCCGCATGGAAGAAGCCCTTCGTCTAAGTGAGGAGAGGTTTCGCCGCTTGGCGGAGGCTGCGCCCATGGGCGTGTTCGAAACCGACAGCGAAGGCCGAACGATTTTTTGTAATGCCCGGTGGCGGGAATTCACCGGGCAGGATCCGGAGCTGGCCGCCGGACTGGGATGGAGCGAGGTGATCCATCCCGGTGATGTTCAGGAGACGCGGAAACTGTGGGCCGATGCGGTGGCTGCGAGGAGGGACTGGGCCCATGAATATCGAACGGTGCGCCCGGACGGTTCGATCCGCTGGCTGAGGGCCCTGGCAGCACCCATCAGGGGAGAAGGTGAGACGCCGCTCGGCTATGTCGGCATGGTCGACGACATCACCCGCAAAAAGGAAACGCTCGATGCGTTGCGCAAAAGCGAGGCCCGCTATCGGTCGATCTTCGAAAACGCCGGTGCGGGAATGTTTACGATCACTCCCGAGGGGCGGATCCTAACGGTAAATCCCGCCCTCTGTCAGTTTTTGGGATACGCCGAAGACGAGCTCAAACGATTGAGCGCCAAGGACATCATGTCTGCCGGCGACCGCCTTTTCCTTCGGGATTTGTTGGCCGAAGCGAAAAAGGGCGCCCAGCGCCAATCCTTCGAGAAAATGTTTTTTCGTAAGGACGAGGCAACCGCCTGGGGCGATGTGACGCTGGTATGGATTCAGGATGAGGCGGGCCGCGTCGACTACGGCATCGGCATGGTCCAGGACATCACGCGGCGCAAAAAGGCCGAACAGGAACTGCTTGCCAACCAGAAGCACCTTAATTTTCTCGCCCACCACGATCCGCTGACCGGTCTACCCAACCGGCTGCTGTTTCAGGATCGGCTGGAGCACGCTTTGGCCAAGGCGCGCCGCTTCGGCAAGGTGGTGGCGCTGCTCTTTATCGACCTGGACCGCTTCAAAAACCTCAACGACTCCTTCGGGCATGATTTCGGCGACCAGATTCTTTCGAAGGTGGCCAAAACCCTGCAAGGGGTGGTGCGTGAGGCCGATACCCTGGCCCGCTTGGGAGGGGACGAGTTCGTGATCATCATCGAACAGTTCACCGACCCGCAGGCCCCCACGCTGGTTGCCGGCAAAATTCTCGATCTTCTCGCCCAGCCCCTGGTGATGGAGGGGGTTTCCTTCCACGTGTCGGCCAGTATCGGCATCGCCATCTACCCCGCCGATGCCGCCGATCCGACCGAACTGATGAAATGTGCCGATTCGGCCATGTATCAGGCGAAAGAGAGGGGGCGAAACGCCTTCCACTATTACACTCAGGGCAGAACCGCCCAGACCCGTAAACTTTTCCTCCTGGAAAACAGTTTGCGGGAGGGGTTGGAAAAAGAACAGCTGGTGCTCAACTACCAGCCGATCGTCGAATTGTCTTCGGGCCGCGTGATCGGCGTCGAGGTTCTGCTGCGCTGGCATCATCCCGACCTGGGCATGGTGCGGCCGGGGGATTTCATCCCACTGGCGGAAGAGACCGGGCTGATTGTGCCGATCGGCGAATGGGTTCTGTTCAACGCCTGCCGGCAGATTCGCGAATGGATGGCGCAGGGGTTACCCCCGCTGCGGCTGAGCGTCAACATTTCGGGGCGCCAATTCCGGCAGGGCAATCTAGTGGAGCGGGTCGCACGCACCCTCGAAGCGGCCCGGCTCGATGCCGCTCACTTGGAGCTTGAACTCACCGAAAGCATGGTCATGAACAATGTTGAACAAGCCATTGCCACCATGAAGGGGCTTGCCTCGATGGGGGTCAGTCTTGCCATCGATGATTTCGGCACCGGCTATTCTTCCTTGAACCATCTCAAACGCTTTCCCATCCGAACGCTCAAAATCGACCAGTCCTTTATCCACGACATTACCGAAAATCCCAACGACGCCACCATCGCCACGTCGATCATCTCCCTGGCCCGTGCCCTGAATCTCGAGGTCGTTGCCGAGGGGATTGAAAAGAGTGAGCAACTGGATTTTCTGTTGCGGGGAAATTGCGTCTACGGCCAGGGATTCTTCTTCGCCAGGCCGATGCCCGCAGAAGAATTCCGACGGTATCTGGAGCAGAACCGGCAGGAATAAGAAATTCCCGCCGTAAATAATTCTACTTTTTCAGATTCCCTTGAAGCCCCTCTCCCCGACCCTCTCCCACGGCGGGGAGAGGGAGAAAACCTCGCTAGCGGCTTTTCTTTGGCCCCCCTCCCTTGATGGGAGGGGCTGGGGGAGGGTGCAAGGCGGTGGGATGTGACAAAGTAGAACTCACGCCGCTTCGCGGAATCAGAAGAAAAGGCCGTCGTGCGGGAGGGTAAAGACGACGGTGGTTCCCCGCTGTGGGGCGCTTTTTACCCAGATTCGCCCGCCGTGGGCCTCGACAATTCCCTTGGCGACGCACAGTCCCAGGCCAAGGCCTCTGACGGCGGTGGTCGAGACGTCGGCCCGATAAAATTTTTCAAAAACCCTCTCCGTCTGCTCTTCGGTCATTCCGATCCCCTCATCGGTGACGGAGATCCAAATCTCGTCGGCGACGGCTTGTCCTTCTACCAGGATCGTGCCGCCAGCGGGCGAATATTTGATGGCATTGGTCAGCAGATTGTCGAGAACTTGTGAAATTCGGGTCTTGTCGACCTTCACCTGTAAGTCCGGGGGAGTCAGTTTCATCTCGAAACAATGAAGGCGGGTTTCGCGGCGATAGTGATCGATCGCTCCTTCGATCAAACGCGCCACTTCGCAAGACGCTCTTTTCCAGGAGAAGCGGGCGGCCGCCCTCGATCCGTCCCAGGTCCAGCAGGTCGTCGATGATCTGGATCAGCACATCCCCCTTTTCGAGGATCTGGGAGATGAATTCCAGGCGCTGGCTAGCGGTGAAGAGACCCGTTTTCGCTCCCTCTTCCAGCAGTTCGGCATATCCGAGAACGGCGGTCAGCGGGGTTCGAAGTTCGTGGGCCGCGGTCATGACGAACTCGCTCTTCAGCCGTTCGACTTCGCGATCTCTGGTCACGTCGAAAAAGGTGACGATCACCCCTCCGCGCTGGCCCTCGGTCTTCGGCAGCGTCGCGATCCGCGCCTGAATCACCCGGTTTTCCTGACGGTGCCAGTCGAACATCGCCAGCTCCAAGGAGTCGGTGTTGGCCTCGCTGGTCGGAAGCATCACGCAGCGAGAGAGAAGTTCCGCATCGCGGATGACTTTTCGAGCGTGTTCGCCGACGGCCTCTGCGGCGGAGGTATGGAGCAGGCGCTCGGCAGAAGGGTTCATCAGGGTAATACGGCCTTCGCCGTCGAGGGCCACCAGGCCGTCGGTCACCGATCGGAGGGTGACCGACAGGTGCTCCTCGGAGGCGCGGGTTTTTTCCAGCAGATCCTTCAGCGCTTCCCTGGATCGCTTGCGTTCGGTGATGTCCCAGGCCAGATCGGCGAGCAGTGAGATCGTGCCGACATCCTCGGCGCCGTAGTCCTCGGGCTTGTTGCCGACCCCGAGGACGGCCACAATCCGCTCACCTCGCATCACCGGGACGACCATTTCGCGCAGGACCGGCGCATGTCCCTCCGGCAGCCCCTTGCGGTGGGGCAGGTTGGCGTAATCGTTGTGAATGACGGGTCGGCGCTGGTGGATGCAATCGACCCAGACCCCAGCCTGGTCGATCGGGTAGTGCCCCTCGGCAACGACCGTGCAGATGCCCTGCAGGGTATTCGTCGACCAAACTTGGGGCAGCAGGGTGGTCTGGTCCTCCGCCAGGAAGTGGAAAAACCCGATGCGGCTTCCGGTCAGGTGCTCGGCTTCGTCGAGGGTTTTGCGGAGGAGCTCTTCAAGGGAATGATGCAGGGCGAATTCGCGCAGAAAGAGACGGGATTGCAGGATCTCCTCGCGCCGCTGCCGTTCGGTGACGTCGTGGACGATGGAAAAAAGATGGGGGCGGCCGTTCAGGGGAATCGGGCCGCTGGAGACCTCGACGTCACGCACCCTGCCGTCAGCCAGGCGATGTTGAAACAGGAAAGGAGGACCGCCTCCCAGGAGGATCGCTTCGATTTGTTTTCGGAGTTCTCTCGAGGGAAGGATATTGATGTCGTCGATCTTTTTTTGCCGGAGCTCTTCGCGGGACCAGCCGTAAAAGGTCGCCGCCGCCGGGTTGGCGTCGACGATTCTGCCATCTTCCGGGTCGATCACCAGCATGACGGCGTGGTTGTGTTCAAACAGGCTGCGGTAGCACTCCTCCTGAAAGGGATAAGAGCTTTCTGCCGCCGGCAGGGGTGGCGTGGATGTTTTCTGTTCTCCGAGGTTCATCGCAGGCTCTATTTGATCGGTGTGGGCATCGGTTCGAAGGCGCATCCGCCTTTAAATTGGCGGGGGCCGACCGTCACAGGGGGTGTCCGGCGATCTCTTCCCAGCGTGCCCGGGAAACGGATAGGAATGCGCTCACCACCTTCGGGTCGAACTGGGTGCCGGAGCACCTTTTTACTTCTTCGACGACGGCTTCGTAGGGCAGGGCCTTGCGGTAGGGTCGGTCGGACGTCATGGCGTCGAGGGTATCGATGACCGCGAAGATGCGGGCCCCGAGGGGGATCTCTTCGCCCTTGAGGCCCCGGGGGTAGCCGCCGCCGGCGAAGCGTTCGTGATGGTTCAGAACGATCTGTGCTGCATCGGCAAGAAACCCGATGTCCGCGATGATGTCGTATCCCAGTTGGGGATGGCGGTGCATTTCGGTCCACTCCGCCTCATCGAGACGGCCCGGCTTGAGCAGGATGCTGTCGGAAATGCCGATCTTGCCGATGTCGTGGAGCAAGGCCCCCCGCGCCATTTCCCCAAGCTGTGGTTCCGGCACTGCCAAAGTCCCGGCCAATACCAAGGTATAGCGCCGCACCCTCTCCGAGTGGAAGCCGACCTCCTTTTCCCGGGTGTCGAGAGCTCTCGCCAGGGAGGTCAGGGTAATATCGTAAGCCTCGCGCAGCTGGGTCAGTGTCTCGCGGATCTGTGCGGTCTGGGTCTGAACTTTTTCTTCCAGACGGTGCTGATAGGCCCGGTTTTCCAGAAACAGGCGCCGTCTCTCCAGGGCATTTCTGACGCTCAACTCCAGGCGTTCGATATGGAAGGGCTTCAGAAGATAATCGGAAGCGCCCAGGCTCAGGCATTCCATCGCCGTGTTAACGTCGTCGACAGCCGTCACCATGATCGCGGCCATGTCCGGGCTGCTTTCCTTGATCTCACGCAGCAGCTGCACGCCGGAGCGTCCCGGCATGTTGATATCGATCAGGGCCAGGTCGACCGGGTGCCGTTGCGCGAGGAGCAGGGCTTCATCGGCCCCACCGGCCGTCAGGCAGACATATCCCTGTTCCTCAAGGCTCTCCGCCTGCATGGTGCGGATCATCTCTTCGTCATCGACAATCAGGATCTGGGTATTCAAGCAAACCTCCCGGTTAAGATAGCGGATGAACCGGATACGCTGGGGACCGCCCGAAATCGCACAAGGCCATCTGGCCCCATGCGTTAGCGGAGCCTTTCTGAGGGGGGGGGCGTCTCGTTCATCGAAAAAATCTGCAATCTCTTGGTGAGCGTTTTTGCACGATCTGTTCCATCTGACATTGCCGCAAACAGCGGCGTATCGAAAGGCAGAATCCGGAATCCCAAGTCCGGAAGAAACCCCAAAAGCACGTGGCGAGCTGGTTTTTCTCGCTTCTGACTCTTGGCACCTGTGTTCGTCATGATCGAGAAGCCCGCATCCATCTTGGTCAATATATTGACAGATAGACGGCTTCCTGGCGGTGCGGTTATATCGCAGAGATAAGGCCGTTTTTTGCCGCCGACTATCATCGGTTGCCGGTGAGACGGTGATTTCTTTCGGGGCATGAATCTTGCGTTAATGAACCGCTGATCCTCTTTTGTCCAATCATCGATTTTTTCATGGGAGTTTCATGATGCGAACGTTGTCGCTGAAAATGCGTATGACGGTTTCGGTTGCCATCCTCTTTTTGGTTTTTCTTTCTCTGGGAACATTCTGGGGGGTCACCTATTTCAAGCGGGATTTGCAGCGGGAAATAACCCACCGGCAAAATACCATCGCCCTGGCGGTGGCCAATCATATCGACAACATTCTTAAAGCCCACCAGGGAGCTCTTCTTGCTCTGGCCAGGCAGGTTCCTCCGGGGATTCTCGGTCAGCCCGGCGAGGCAGAAAAATTTCTCCGGAAACATGACAGGGGCCGGCATTCATTCCATGGGCATCTTCTGATTCTGGCCCCAACGGGCAAACTGGTCGCCGCCTCCTCTTTTCTTCTTCTTCGGAACAGCTCGGAAGGGATTTTTCGACCGCCTCCTTTTTTCGCCAAACCCTTCGTCGTCAGGCTCCTATTATCTCTAATCCTTTTAACTTTCCGTCGCCCTCCGGAAGCCCTTCTCTTCTCTTCACGGCACCGGTGCGCGATTCCCGGGGGAATCTGAAGGCGATTCTGGCCGCCTGTATTGACTTGAATGATGTCAATCTCCTGGGGGCCCTGGGGCGGATCAGCCTCGCGGAGCATACCGGCTTTCATCTGCTGGGCCCGGGGTGGAGTGCACAAATCGAGTCTGCCGCACTCTCCGATTCGGGGACGAAACGGTGGCATGTGACGTTTACCGCCGACTCATCGAAAGAGATTCTCCACAGCTTGAGCCAGGAACATGTTCTCTCGGCGAATGCTCAATTGCAGGTGAAGCCCTGGCAGGTGATTGCTCATTTCCCTGTGGCCGAAGCTTTTGCGCCGCTCGACCGGGCCGAGCATCTGTTTTTTGAGTTAATCCTTCCGTCGGCGGTGGCCCTGGCCTGGCTCATCGTCTGGATTCTCATGGAGCGGTTGACCTCCCCTCTGGAGGCGCTCACCCTGCATGTGCGACAGTTGAAGGACGCCGAGAAAGGGCCTTTCCCGCTGGAGGGGATAGCGCGAGACGAGATCGGTGTGCTGGCAGAGGAGTTCAACCAGTTGGTGGCCAACGTCCGGGAACATCAGAAACAGACGGAAGATCAGCTTCTGTTTCTGCAGACGCTGGTGGAGACGATCCCCAACCCGGTGTACTACAAGGATACCGAAGGGAAGTACCTCGGCGGCAACAGAGCCTTCGAACAGTTGCTCGGCAAAAGTCGCTCGGAGTTTGTCGGGAAATCGGCATACGAGCTTGCCCCGGTGCAACTGACCTGGGTCTATCAGAAAGAGGATCTCGCCCTTTTAGGGAAGAAGGACGGAGCGGTTTTCGAAACCACCGTCCTTTTGGCCGATGGGCGGCAGCATGACGTCATTGTCTATAAGGCCCCTTTCTTTCTCCACGACGGCGGTGTCGGCGGGGTGGTCGGGACTTTGCTGGATATTACCGAGCGCAAGAAGATGGAAACAGCACTCGCGCAGGCAAAGGCCTTTTCCGAGAATCTGCTGCAGAATTCGGCAGTGCCGACCTTTGTTCTCGGCCCCGATCACCATGTCTTGTTCTGGAACCGGGCCTGCGAAAAACTGACAGGCTGTGCGGCGGAGGAGGTTCTGGGCACCGACCGCCATTGGCAGGCTTTTTACCCGTCCTCGACCCCTTGTCTGTCGGACTATATCATCGACGGCATGGTGCATTCCCCGGAGAATCAGTACGGGAAAATCAGCCCGTCGCCGCTCTGCCCGGAGGGATTTCATGCGGAAGCGTGGAACTCGCACCTGGGGGAAAAGGAGCGGTACCTCACCTGCGACGCCGCGCCGATTCGCGATTCGGCCGGGGAGTTGATTGCCGTTATCGAAACGATCCAGGATATTACGGAAAGAAAAAATGCCGAGGAGCGCCTCCGACAGATCGCCGACGAGGTATCCGATCATACGGGCGAGGAGTTTTTCCAGGCCCTGGCGACCTATCTGGCCAAGGTGCTGAAGGCCGATTATGTGCTGATCGGCGAATTCGATAAAACCATCCTCGACGCCGTAAAAACGGTTGCCTTTGTCGGGGAAGATGGCGCGGGGAGTGAGGTGACGTTTTTTCTCTCCGAGAGCCCCTGCGAAACCTTGGACCCGGGGAAGGCCAGGGTGCTTGCGAGCGGGGCCCGCGCACAGTTTCCGAAAAGCCATCTGTTGGAAGAGCTGCAGGTCGAAGGATATGCGGGCATGCTGCTGACCGATTCGGCGGGACAGACCATCGGCATGATGTCGGTCATGTCCCGCTCGCCCATCACCGAGCCGGATGAGGTCGAATCCCTTCTGAAAATCTTTTCTCCCAGGGCAGCGGCCGAACTGGAGCGCCGCCAGGCCCGCCAGTCGATGAACCACTCGATTTCCCTGCTGGAGGCGACCCTGGAATCGACCGCGGACGGGATCCTGGTGGTGGATACGGCCTATAACATCACTTCCTGCAACAAGAAGTTTATGGAGATGTGGAGGATTCCTCCCGAGGTCGTCCAGGATGGCGACGCCCGGAAAATGCGCGAATACGTCCACGATCAGGTGCAGAATCCGGATACCGTCGGCCTGCAGGTTGGATATCTGGTTCATCATCAAGTGGCAGAAAGCTACGACACCATCACGTTCAAGGACGGCCGGGTTTTCGAGCGCCATGCCAAACCGCAGATCATCAACGGCAAGATCGTCGGTTACGTTTTCTGTTACAGCGATTTCACCGAGCGCGTCAAGGCGGAGCGGTACATACGGGAGAGCGAAGAGCGCTACCGCAGCCTGTTCGAAAGTAACCACGCGGTAATGATGCTGGTTGATCCCCATGACGGCGCCATCGTCGATGCCAACCCGGCGGCAGCCGACTATTACGGGTGGTCGCGCCAAGAGCTTCAGCGCAAGAAGATAAGCGAGATCAATACGCTGGATTCCGCGGAACTGCAGGAGACGATGTTCAGGGCCTGGCAGGAGGAGGAACATCATTTCGAGTTTCAACACCGGCTTGCCAACGGAACCCTAAGGGATGTCGAGGTGTTCACGGGGGCGATATCGGTCAAAGGGAAGTCCCTTCTCTACACGATCGTTCATGATATCACCGAGCGCCGCGAGGCCACGGACCAGATCCGCAAGTTGTCCCAGGCCATCGAACAGAGCCCGGTCACGATTTTGATTACCGATGCCAACGGCATCATCGAGTATGTCAATCCCCGTCTGACCGAAACCACAGGCTATGCGGCACATGAGGTTCTCGGTACGCATGTCCAGGTCCTGGGCGCGCAGGAAGTATCGCCCGGCGGCTATCCCTCTCTATTGCAAGATTTGCGAGAGGGTGAAGAGTGGCATGGGGAGATGCACAGCAGAAGGAAAGACGGAGAACTTTTCTGGGAATCGACTTCGATTTCGCCGATTAGAAATGATCAGGGACTGGTTACCCATTTCGTCGCCGTCAAGGAGGACATTACCGAGCGCAAACTGGCAGAGGCCCAGAAGCAGCAAACCCTTTCTCTTCTCAGTGCAACTCTGGAAGCGACCGCCGACGGCATTCTGGTCGTCGATCTCCACCGACGGGTCGTCCTCTACAACAACCGCTTTGCTGAAATGTGGAAGATTCCGCAGGAACTACTCGATGGCAATGATGATTGGAAGGTCCTTGACTATGCCAAAAATCAGGTCAAATCCCCGGCAGCCTATCAGAAAAAAATCGAGGACCTTTTTCAAGTTCCCGACGCCGAGGATTCGGCGCTGATCCACTTAAGGGACGGGCGTATTTTTGAAGGGTTTTACCGTCCTCAACGCATCGGGGCGGAGATCGTCGGCAGGGTCGCCTGCTTTCGCGACATCACGGATCAGAAGCGACTGGAGAGCCAGCTCAGCCAAGCCCAAAAGATGGAAGCCATCGGGAACCTTGCCGGCGGCGTGGCCCACGATTTCAACAATCTTCTGACGGTGATCAACGGCTATTCGAGTCAGCTGGGACGGGCCTTGAAGGACGATGAGAAGCTGCGGCAAAAGGCCGATCTCATTCTGCAGGCGGGAGAGCGGGCTTCCGGGCTGACCCGGCAGCTGCTCGCCTTCAGCCGCCGCCAGGTCCTCGAGCCCAAGGTTCTCAACCTGAATGAGCTGATCCGCAATTTCGAAAAAATGCTGAGCCGGCTGATCCGGGAAGACATTAAGATCGTGTTGCGGCTCAATGACGATCTGCGGTCGGTCAAGGCCGATCCCGGGCAGATGGAGCAGATTCTGCTGAACCTGACCGTCAACGCCCGGGACGCCATCGATGGGGCGGGACGGATCACCATCAGCACGGCCAACGCCGAATTGGACCAGAGCTTTGTGCGCACCCATCCGGGGGCGGTGCCGGGCCGCTACGTCCTGTTTTCGGTCAGCGATACGGGAAGCGGCATCGACGAGACGATCCAACCTCAGATTTTCGACCCCTTCTTCACCACCAAGGAGCAGGGGCGCGGCACCGGCCTGGGGCTGGCAACCGTCTACGGCATCGTCAAGCAGAGCGCCGGTTACATTGCGGTGGAAAGTGTCCCGGGGCAGGGCACGAACTTTTCCGTTTACATCCCCCTGACGAAGGAGCCCGCAAGGCCTCGCATCGTATCAAAAGGACAGGCCGACGCCGTGGGGCAGGGGGGGCTGCTGCTGGTGGAGGACCAGAAAGACGTTCTCCATCTGACCGCGCAGATTTTGACCGACCATGGATTCACGGTGTTTTCCGCCTCCACTTCGGAAGAAGCCCTGGTTCAGTTCGCCCGCCAGGGGAACGGCATCGATCTGCTTGTCACCGACGTGGTGATGCCGGGGGCGAATGGCATCGATCTGGCAACCCTTTTGCGGCAAAAGAAACCGGGCCTGCGGGTGCTCTACATCTCCGGCTATGGCGATTTTCACGGTCAATCGGGGTTTTCCAAGGTGAAGGGAGAGGCTTTTTTGCAGAAACCGTTTACTCCGGAGGGCCTCGTCCAAAAAGTTCAGGGAATCCTGGCCTGAAAATTTGCTTGAGAACAGAAAAAGGGGTTGGCGAAAAACGCCAACCCCTTTTTAGTTTCTGGTGCCCAGAGACAGAATCGAACTGCCGACACGAGGATTTTCAGTCCTCTGCTCTACCGACTGAGCTATCTGGGCAGGAGGACCCGTTTATAGCGAAATCGATCGGGCCTGTCAAGAGATAAATTCCTCGACCGCTGCGTTCGCCGTCGCCGGCCTGCAGAATTTTTCCGGCAATGCCCCGCCGGGAGAAGAAGCCCAAAGAGCGTCCAATCTGAAAAGTAAAAAAATTTTAAGAAAAAAATGATTTTTTGAGTGTTTCCAGCACCTTTCAGGATTGGATTTGGGGGGCAGCACCGAGCTTTCAAGTGTGCCAAACTTGACAAAAAGAGGCAAACTTGTTAGTTTTCTCAGGATTTACGAAAAACCTCCGGCTTTGAAATTTCGATCACCTAATTATAGTTAAAAAGTCAACCGTTCATCTACCGAGGATATTTAAATGACGATTTATACCGAAAAACAAAAATCCATCGCTAAAAGAGTCAGTCCCGATGCTATTATGTCGAATTGGAAGGACTGGAAGTGGCAGCTTAAAAATTCAATAAGCAGCATTTCAACTTTCGAGAAATTGATCGGTAACAAGTTCAGTGAGAAAGAGAGGGCGGATCTCGAATTGACTCTGGAGAAATTTCCTCTGTCAATCACGCCCTATTACCTATCTTTGATCGATGCCGAAAATTTTCGTGAAGATCCTATCTTCAAACAGTCTTTTCCCTCCCCCAGCGAGCTCATGGTCCATCAATACGAGATGGAAGACCCGCTGGCCGAGGATATCGACAGTCCGGTAGACGTGTTGACCCATCGCTATCCGGATCGGGTTCTGCTGCAGGTCAGCAACGTCTGTTCCATGTATTGCCGGCATTGTACCCGCAAGCGCAAGGTGGGTGACGTCGATTCCATCCCGGGAAAAGAGGCGATCCGCAAAGGAATCGACTATATCCGGGAAAATGAGGTGGTGCGCGATGTGCTGCTTTCGGGGGGCGATCCGTTCATGCTTCCCGACGACTATCTCGACTGGATACTGACCGAGCTGCGCGCAATTCCCCATGTGGAAGTCATCCGGATCGGCACCCGGATGCCGGTGGTGCTGCCGTACCGGATTACCGACGAGCTGGTCGCCATGCTCAAGAAGCACCATCCCGTCTGGATCAATACCCATTTCAATCACCCGCGGGAGATCACCTCGTCGGCCAAACAGGCGGTGCGCAAGCTCGCCGATGCCGGGATTCCGCTAGGAAACCAGTCGGTGCTGCTGGCCGGCGTGAACGACTGCCCCCGGATCATGAAAACCCTGGTCCACAAGCTGGTTCAGAACCGGATTCGGCCCTATTACCTCTATCAGTGCGACATGTCCGAGGGGCTTTCCCACTTTCGTACGCCGGTGGGCAAAGGGATCGAGATCCTCGAGAGCCTGATCGGCCATACCAGCGGTTTTGCCGTGCCCACCTACGTCATCGACGCGCCCCACGGCGGCGGGAAGATTCCGGTCATGCCGAGCTACCTGATCTCCTGGTCGACCAACAAGGTGGTCCTGCGCAACTACGAAGGGGTGATCACCACCTATAAGGAGCCCGATTCCTACGAGCCGATCTTCTGCGATCGCAATTGCGATGACTGCCGGCTGTGGCTCGACCTGAACGAGGGGGAGGAGTTCTCTTCGGTGGGGATCGCCGGCCTGCTGTGCGATTACGACGATACCGACTCTCTGACCCCAGAACACAACGAACGGTTCGAACGGAGGAACAATGAATGACGTCATTACCCGTATGGGCGACTCGGTCGTTCATCACGGAGCGGCCAACGACCGGGCCTATTTGATGAAGCTGGTCGGCGCGGAGCCTTCCCGCGCCGCCGCCGATCTCGAAACCCTGGCCCGCAGGGAAGACTATTCCAAGATCGTCGCCAAGGTCCCGGCGAGCGCCCGGCAGGATTTCGAAGGGGTCGGCTATCGGTCCGAAGCGGCCGTCCCCGGCTTTTTCGGCGGCAGCGAAGAGGTGCATTTCATGGTCAAGTACCTCGACCCGCAGCGGAGCCGGAGCGAAGAACAGGAGACGATCGCCCAGGTGCTGGATGCGGCCCGGGGGAAAAAACCCGTGGAAGGCGAGGAGACGATCGACGGCCGTTACCATTGGCGGATTCCGGGCCCCGAAGATACCCCGGCCATGGCCGAGGTCTACCGCCAGGTCTTCGCCACCTACCCCTTTCCGATTCACGATCCGGCCTATCTGCGCCAGACGATGGCGGACAACGTCGTCTACTTCGGTATCTGGGACGCTGACCGGTTGATCGCCCTCTCATCAGCGGAGATGTGCACCGCTTCAAAGAGCGTCGAGATGACCGACTTTGCCACCCTGCCCGAATGCCGGGGCGGCGGTTTCGCCACCTTTCTGCTGCAGCAGATGGAGGCCGAAATGTGCCGAAGGGGCATCCTGACGGCCTATACCATTGCCCGGGCGGTTTCCTTTGGTATGAACATCACCTTCGCCAAACTCGGCTACCGTTTCGGCGGCACCCTGACCAACAACACCAATATTTCCGGCAGCCTGGAGAGCATGAATGTGTGGTACAAGCCGCTGGAAGCGGAAAGTGCCGCCGGCGCCGCCTGACCCCCTTCCTTCAGCCGCCCGACCCAATTAAAACAAGGCGTCTTTGCCGTAGACACAGGTGCCGGGACGGCGACCGTGATTGGTCCGCCTTCCCGGCATCTTCCCGTCACGGACGCTCCCCTTCTTCTGTGGATGGGTTTTATCGACGTACTTTTGTGTGTGGCCCCCCCTGATCTCTGTTGGTTTTGACCTTCACGACCTAGGCGTAGAATCTTCGAAGCAGACCCATCTGACCGCGAAGCGTTGCTATTTCCAGTGCTTATGTTATCGTTGAAGGACTTGTTTTTCGTTGTATCCCTGCCACGAGCGACCAGAAGCAGGAGAGGAAGATGTCCGATCTCAAGCCTGCGGAAGCCTCCGCGCAGCCGTTTGCCGTGCGGGATTGTGCCCTGATCACCCTCGCCACGGGCATCCAGGCGCAGAATCTGAAAGAGTTTCGCGAAGGACTGCAAAGGGTTCCCCAGGGAAGCATCTACCATCACTTCTGGGGACGGCTGTTGCGTGCCCAGTTCGATGAGCCAGAGTTCAACAACGATTTCGCTTCCTGGGTCTTTCGGGGGCTCCACGATCTTGAACTCGCCGAGCGCCTGAGTATGATCATCCCCACCGATTTCGAGGCCCTCGAACAGCTGCGCCACGAGGTCGTGGAGGTGGTGGAGCAGCGTCTCGACGAAAGCGAACTGGCGCCCTGGTCGATGGCGGGGCAGCCGTTTTTCTTTCTTCACGCCCAAATGGTGGTGTTTGACACCGGCCTGCGGTTCGCCCATCCCACCGATATCGTCTCCTATCTGCCGACCCTTTCCACGGGCAGCATTTTCTATCATTTCATCGACGCCCGCCGGCGGACGGAGGAGCGGCGGGATGATTTCAGCGGCTGGTTAAAGGGTTTCGGCGAAAAGTACCGCGATCTCGCAGATCGGTTGTGCCAGGTGGACCCCTATTTTTCCTCCCTCAAAGAGATCCGCAAGATGGTGACGGAGATCTTTCAGCACCATTTCGAAGAGAGGCCCTGATGGACCCGCTGCTGACCGAGGCCCTGAAGAATTTCATCGAGGAGTATACCGCCGTCACCGGCCGGGGGATCATGCAACATCTGGAGCAGCTGGCGGCGCCCCTGAAGGGAGCCAGGGTGGTGCACATCAACTCCACCCGCGAGGGGGGTGGCGTCGCCGAAATCCTGCAGAAGCTGATTCCCTTCAAACAGGCGCTGGGGATCGATGCCCGCTGGGAGGTCATCACCGGCAGTGCTCCCTTTTATCGGTGCACCAAGGGCTTTCACAACGCGCTGCAGGGGATGCGGGTCGGCATTCCCGACGACCTGCTGCGGGAGTATGAGGCGACCAATGCCCGAAGCGCCGAAGAGCTGCGGACCTTGTTGGAAGAGGCCGACTTTGTCTTCATTCACGACCCCCAGCCGGCGGCCCTGTTGGCTCACTGTCCGAATCGCAAGGGCAAATGGATCTGGCGCTGTCACATCGACGTCAGCCATCCTTACCGGAGCGTCTGGAGATACCTGGAAAAATGGGTCGCTCCCTACGAAGCGAGCATCTTTTCCCTGCCGGAATTCACCCAGACCCTGCCGCACCCTCAGTACATCATCCCGCCGAGTATCGATCCTTTAAGCGAAAAAAACCGCGATCTTCCAGACGCCGAGGTGGAGAGCGTGTGGCGGCAATTCGACCTCGATCCCGAGCTGCCGATGATCCTGCAGGTCTCCCGCTATGACCGGTTCAAGGACCCGCTGGGGGTCGTCGAGGCCTTCAACCTCGCCAGCAAGAGGACGCCTCTACAGTTGGTTCTGGCCGGTGGCGGCGCTTCGGACGACCCCGAGGGGGAGGCGGTTCTGAGCGAGGTGCGCCAGGCGGTCCACGGCAATCCGCATATCCACGTGCTGTTGCTGCCGGCCAACGCCCACCGTACCATCAACGCCTTGCAGCGGGCGGCGGATATCGTGTTGCAGAAATCGATCAGGGAGGGCTTCGGTCTGACGGTAGCCGAGGCGATGTGGAAAGGTAAGCCGGTCGTCGGCGGCGATACCGGCGGCATCCGTTTGCAGGTGATCGATCATTTCACCGGCTTTCTGGTGCGAACCCCGGAAGGGGCCGCGCTGCGTGTCAGGTACCTGCTGCACCGGCGCGACATTCTCAAGGAGATGGGGGAGCGGGCACGTCGCTTTGTCTGGGAAAATTATCTGGTTACCCGCCATCTGCGGGAATATTTGACCCTGATGGTCGGATTGCTGCACGGCAGCGAGGATCGCATCGAGGTCGGGTTATGACAACGTCAGGGATTTGCTCGCGGCAACGATCGACAATCCAAAGCACTTTTTAACGCTGAGGCGCAGGGAGGAGCGCAAGAGGAATTTCTTTCACTTAATTTCTTTGTGCCTAATCTTCTGCGTCTTGGCGTCTTGAGAGAGCGAAGCGAACGGGCGTTAAAATAGATTTGCTTTTGTCGCCAATGGCATAAGTCCAAATTTTCGGAGCAGGACTCTACGATATGTGCCATGGCCCTAGAAAATGAAAAACGGCTGGTGGTGGTTTCCAACCGCCTGCCGATCTCGGTTTCAGAGGAGGAGGGAGCCTGGCGGATTGCGCCCGGAGCGGGCGGTCTGGTGACGGCCCTGGCTCCGGTCATCCGGCGCAATCAGGGGCTGTGGATCGGCTGGCCCGGCTGCGGCGAGGAGGCCCCCCTGGGGCAGCTTTTCGAAACATTCGGCCGGGAGCAGGGATATCAATTGCAGGCCGTTCCCCTGTCCGAAGAGGAGGTGGAGGGATACTATCGGGGGTTTTCCAACGGTACCCTCTGGCCCCTGTTCCACGATCTGCTCGGCAACTGCCGGTTCTGCCCGGAAAACTGGCAGACCTACCGGGACGTCAACCGACGGTTTGCAGAGGTGGTCGCCAACGCCAGCGAGCCCGGCGACTTCGTCTGGATTCACGACTACCAGCTGACCCTGGTGGGAGCCAGCCTGCGCCAGATGGGGATGGATCAGACTCTCGCATATTTTCTCCACATTCCCTTCCCCTCTCTTGATCTGTTCCGGCGGCTGCCGTGGAAGAAGGAGATCATCCATGGCCTGATGGAATACGACCTGATCGGGTTTCAGACCCTGCGCGACCGCCGCAATTTCGTCAACAGCGCCACGACCCTTATCCCCGAGGTGGAGGTGGTGACCCGCCAGCGCTACTACACCCTGCTGCGGTATGGCGACCGGACGGTCAAGGCCGGGCATTTCCCGATCAGCATCGACTTTGCTGAATTCAACGACGCCGCCCAGTCCAATGAGGTGGCCGAGGCGGCCTGGTACCTGCATGAAAATTATGAAGGGCAGCAACTGGTTCTGGGGATCGACCGCCTCGACTATACCAAGGGCATCCCCGAGCGGTATCTGGCCTTCGAACGGGCCCTGGAGAAATACCCGGATCTCAAGCACAAGATATCGCTTCTGCAGGTAGTGGTTCCGAGCCGCACCCACGTGCCCGAGTATCAGAGCCTCAAGGAACAGCTCGATCAGGTGGCCGGCCGAATCAATGCCCGGTTCGGAGAGCAGGGCTGGTTTCCGATCCAGTATGTCTTTCGCAGCCTTGACCGGCTTCAGCTGCTGGCCCATTATCGGACTGCGGAAATCGCCCTGATCACCCCCCTGCGCGACGGCATGAACCTGGTGGCCAAGGAGTACTGCGCCAGCTCGGTCGACGGCAACGGCGTGCTGATCCTCAGCGAGTTCGCCGGCGCCGCGGATCAACTGGGGCGCGGCGCCCTGCTGGTCAACCCCTACGACATCGATGGGACGGCCGAGGCCATTTACCGGGCGTTTACCATGGACCTCGACGAGCGCCGCCGGCGCATGGCTCTGCTGCAGGCGGACGTTCGCCGCAACGACGTCCATCGCTGGGTCGGGTGGTTCATCGACACCCTGCCGGGGACGGGCGGGTGGCGGTGAGTGCCGACATTTCTTGCTTGCCATTTCCCGACGTTTCTGCTAAATCAAACGTATCGACATCCCGGAGAATAGTGATGCGCTTCGCTTACGTCTTTTTTATGAACTTTACCTTCTGGTACGGCTTTATCTGGCCGCCTGCCGGAGGTGGAGTTTTGTCTGCGTAAGTAAGAACAGCACCCGCAAGACAAAAAACCATGGGCAGCCGGTTTCGGAGTTCCCGTGGTTTTTTCATTTGTGGATCGAGAAGTGAAATAAGGCCGCCGGGAAGACTCCAGGCGGCCTTATTCGCACAATCACCCTCGATCGACAAGGAGAAAGGCATGATCATCGTCATGAAACAGGGGGCTGGGAAGGAAGAGCTGACCGAAGTCAAAAAACGGATTCGTGAGCTGGGCTACAAGGCCCATGTCATTCACGGGGAGACCCGCAACGTTATCGGCGCCGTGGGCGACGAGCGGGGCAAATCGGTGCTTCAATCCCTGGAGTCGATGCCGGGGGTGGATAAGGTGGTCCCCATCCTCAAGCCCTACAAACTGGCGAGCCGGGAAGTCAAACCCGAACCAAGCGTCTTCGAGATCGGCTCCGGACTGACCATCGGCGGAGAGTCCCTGGTGGTGATGGCCGGCCCCTGTTCGGTGGAGAGCGAAGAGCAGATCCTGGAGACGGCCCGCGCCGTCAAGGAGGCCGGGGCGACGGTCCTGCGGGGGGGCGCCTTCAAGCCGCGCACCAGCCCGTACAGCTTTCAGGGGATGGAGGAGGAGGGCCTCAAGCTGCTGGCCCTGGCCCGGCAGGAGACGGGTCTGCCGATCATCACCGAGGTGGTGAATCCGCGGGATGTGGATCTGGTGGCCCGCTATGCCGACATCATGCAGGTCGGGGCCCGCAACATTCAGAACTTTCCCCTCCTCAAGATGCTGGGGCGGCTCGACAAGCCGGTCCTGCTCAAGCGGGGGATGGCCAGCACCATCCAGGAGTTCCTGATGAGCGCCGAATACATCCTGTCCGAGGGCAACCGGCGGGTGATCCTGTGCGAGCGGGGCATTCGCACCTTCGAGACCGCCACCCGCAACACCCTCGATCTTTCGGCGGTTCCGGTGCTGAGGGAACAGACCCATCTGCCGGTCGTGATCGACCCCTCCCACGCCACCGGCCACGCCTCCCTGGTCCCGGCCATGAGCTATGCGGCGGTGGCCGCCGGCTGCGACGGCCTGATCGTCGAGGTTCATCCCCATCCGGAAAAGGCCGCCAGCGACGGCCCCCAATCGCTGCGCCCCGCCGAGTTCGCGGCGATGATGGAGAAAGTGCGGCGTTTCGCCGAGGTGGCGGGAAGGAGAGTAGGGGCGCCTGGGGGCGTAGGGGCAGAAACCATTCGGGAAGGCACAAGACCTTCCCCTATAGGAGATAATTGATCGATGTTTTTTATCCCCCTCAACCAAGTGGAAAGTGTCGAGCTGGTCGTCCATGCCCTGCGCATGGCGGGCGGCGAGGCCGACTGCAGCACCTGTCCGGCCCGCCGGGTCTGCATGAAACAGTGCCTGACGATCGCCGCCTCGGTGGAAAAAATGATTGCCGAAGGGAATCTGCCGGCAGTCGAGGCGGAGCTCGCCATGGAGCCGGAGCCGGAGACGGAAGCTGAACATGAAGCTGAACATGAAGCTGAGCCTGCCGTGCCGGAAAAGCCTGAAAAAAAGCCGGGCGGAGCGAGCTGGCTGAAAGTGATCAAGTAGGTTTCGGGCGATCGAGAGCCGGCAGGGACGGGTTGAAGAGGGGACTTTTTTCGTGATACTCTCTCGCAGTTATACCCTTCCCTCGGAGGAATCGGAAAGCAAGATCCGATTTTAACGCGGGGACGCGGAGGCGCAGAGGACCTTCTTTCCCTGGTTTCTTTGCGCCTTGAGAGAGCGAAGCGAACGGGCGTTAAAATGGATTGGCTTTTGTTTCCAGGTACTTAAGTTGAAATTTCGCCAACAGGTATCCAACCCCACGAAGGAGGACGTTGATAGATGAAGATCACCCGCGGCGAGGTTGAGCATGTCGCCCGTCTGGCCCGGCTCGCCCTGCAGGAAGAGGAGCTGGACGCCCTGACCGGGCAGATGGATGCGATCCTCGGCTATGTCGACCAACTCAAGGAACTGAACACCGACGGTATCATCCCTACTGCCCATGCGGTGCCGATGGAGAACGCCTTTCGCGAGGACGTGGTACGGCCTTCGCTGGGAACCGAGAAGGCGCTGCAGAACGCGCCGGAGGCCGCCAACGGCTGCTTCAAGGTGCCCAAGGTGATCGAATAAATTCAGGAGTCAGGAGCTGGGTTGCAGGAGTCAGGTTTCAGGAATCAAAGAGCTTTCCTGAAAACTGATACCCGAGGCCTGAAACCTGATTGGAGATTTTATGGAACTGACTGATTTGACCATCCACGAATTGCACGACCGGCTGCGGAGCGGGGAGGTCCGTTCGGCGGAGGTGACCGAGGCGTACCTGGCTCGGATCACTGCGACCGACGAGCGGGTCAACGCCTTTATCACCGTCTCCGCCGACGAGGCCCGCAAGGCCGCCGAAGCCGCCGATAAGCGGCTGGCCGCAGGCGAGGCCCCACCCCTGACCGGCATTCCGCTTGCCCTGAAGGACATCTTCCTCACCGCCGGCATCCGCACCACCTGCGCCTCGAAGATCCTCGACAATTTCGTCCCCCCCTACGACGGCACCGCCGTGGCGCGGCTCAAGGAGGCCGGGGCGGTGCTGCTCGGCAAGCTCAACATGGACGAGTTCGCCATGGGCAGCTCCAACGAGAACAGCGCCTTCGGGTCCGGTGAGAAATCCCTGGGATCTGCAGCGGGTTCCCGGCGGCTCCTCCGGCGGCTCGGCGGCCTGCGTCGCTGCCCGCCAGGCGGTAGCGGCCCTGGGCACCGACACCGGCGGCTCCATCCGCCAGCCCGCCTCCCACTGCGGGGTGGTGGGCATCAAGCCGACCTACGGCCGGGTCTCCCGCTACGGCGTGATCGCCTACGCCTCTTCCCTCGACCAGGTGGGGCCCGCTGGCACGGGACGTGGAGGACTGCGCCCTCCTGCTCGAGGCGGTCGCCGGCTACGACCCGGCCGATTCCACCTCGGTCGACGATCCGGTGCCTTCCTACCGGGAAGCGCTGCGGGGCGGGGTCAAGGGGCTGCGCATCGGCCTGCCGAAGGAATACTTCATCGAGGGGCTCGACCCCGAGGTGAAACGGCGCGTCGACGCAGGCCGTCGAGACCTTCCGCGCCCTGGGGGCGGAGCTGGTCGAGGTCAGCCTGCCGCACACCGACTACGCCGTCGCCTGCTACTACCTGATCGCCACCGCCGAGGCCTCGAGCAACCTGGCCCGCTACGACGGGGTGCGCTACGGCCTGCGCGTCGACGAGGGCGAAGGGCTGATCGACATGTACCGCCAGAGCCGCGCCGCCGGCTTCGGCGCCGAGGTCAAGCGGCGCATCATGCTCGGCACCTACGCCCTCTCCTCCGGCTACTACGACGCCTACTACCTCAAGGCCCAGAAGGTGCGCACCCTGATCCGCCGGGATTTCCTCGAGGCCTTCGAGAAGGTCGACGTGCTGCTCACCCCGGTGGCGCCGACCCCGGCCTTCCGCCTCGGGGAGAAGATCGCCGACCCGCTGCAGATGTACCTGTCGGACATCTTCACCATTCCGGTCAACCTCGCCGGCACCTGCGCCCTGAGCCTGCCCTGCGGGCTTTTCCGCCGGAGGGCTGCCGATCGGCGCTGCAGCTCATCGGCCGCCCCTTCGGCGAAGAGACGATGCTGCGCGCCGGCCACGCCTTCGAGCAGGCGACGGAATGGCACAAGAGAAAAGCTGAAATCTAATTTGTCATTCGTCATTCGTCATTAGGTTTCAAACCAGTGACCAGTGACCAGTGACCAATGACGAGGTCCATATGAAATACGAAGTCGTCATCGGCCTGGAGGTCCACGTCCAGCTGACCACCGCCACCAAGATCTTCTGCGGCTGCTCCACCCGCTTCGGCAAGGCGCCCAACACCCAGACCTGCCCGGTCTGCCTGGGGCTGCCCGGCGCCCTGCCGGTGCTCAACCGCCAGGTGGTGGAGTACGCCATCCTGACCGGCCTGGCCACCAACTGCGCCATCGCGCCGCGCTCGATCTTCGCCCGCAAGAACTACTTCTATCCCGACCTGCCCAAGGGCTACCAGATCTCCCAGTTCGAGCTGCCGATCTGCGTGCACGGGCGACTGGAGATCGAGACCGAGGATGCCGGCGCCAAGCGCGATCGGCATCACCCGCATCCACATGGAGGAGGACGCCGGCAAGCTGCTGCACGCGAAGGGGCCGAAGCGGGCGCCTGCTCCTGGTCGACCTCAACCGCGCCGGCACGCCGCTGCTGGAGATCGTCTCCGAGCCGGACATGCGCAGCGCCGACGAGGCGATCGCCTACCTCAAGAAGCTGCACCAGATCGTCGTCTACCTCGGGGTCTGCGACGGCAACCTGGAGGAGGGGTCGCTTCCGCTGCGACGCCAACGTCTCGATCCGCCCCTGGGGGCAGAAGGAGTTCGGCACCCGCGCCGAGCTGAAGAACATCAACTCCTTCCGCTTCATCAAGCAGGCGATCGAGTACGAGATCGAGCGCCAGATCGAGCTCCTCGAGGAGGGGGGCAAGGTGGTCCAGGAGACCCGCCTCTTCGACAGCGCCACCGGCATGACCCGCTCCATGCGCGGCAAGGAGGAGGCCCACGACTACCGCTACTTCCCCGATCCCGACCTGGTGCCGCTGGTGGTCTGCCGAGGACTGGGTCGAGACGGGTGCGCGAAGCCCTGCCCGAGCTGCCCGAGGCGAAGCTCGAGCGCTTCATCGCGCGACTACGGCATCCCCCGCTACGACGCCGAGGTGCTCACCGCCGAGCGCGCCGCTGGCCGACTACTTCGACGCCTGCGTGGCGCTCCACGGCAACGCCAAGACCTGCTCCAACTGGGTGATGGGCGAGGTGACACGCGGCCTCAACGACGCCGGCATCGCCATCACCGAGGCGCCGGTCGTCGCCGGAGATGCTCGCCGGGATGCTGAAGCGCATCGACGACGGCACCATCTCCGGCAAGATCGCCAAGACCGTCTTCGAGGAGATGTGGCAGAGCGGCAAGGACGCCGACACCATCATCGCCGAGAAGGGCCTCAAGCAGGTCACCGACAGCGGCGCCATCGAGAAGATCATCGACGAGATCATCGCCGCCAACCCCGGCCAGGTCGAGGAGTACCGCGGCGGCAAGGAGAAGGTCTTCGGCTTCTTCGTCGGCCAGGTGATGAAGGCGAGCCAGCGGCAAGGCGAACCCGGCGGCGGTCAACGAACTGCTGAAGAAGAAACTGCAGGGATAGACGCTGCAGGGTGCGACCCTGCAGGTGCCCGTTCTGGGCAGTCCTGCACCAGGCCTGTCCCCTACGTGAGGAGAATCCATGTCCATCAAACCGATCCTGTATCGAAAACGGTCGTCCTGAAGACTGCTCGACCAGCGCCTGCTGCCGACCGAGGAGGTCTGGCTCGAGTATACCGACTATCGGGAGGTCGCCGAGGCGATCCGCACCATGGTGGTGCGCGGCGCGCCGGCCATCGGCGTGGCGGCGGCCTTCGGCGCGGCCTTCGGCGCCCGGGAGATCGACGCCGACTCCTTCGACGCTTTCTGTCCCCAATTCGAGGAGGTCTGCGCGCTGCTGGCCGCCACCCGGCCGACGGCGGTCAACCTCTTCTGGGCTCTGGAGCGGATGAAGGAGCTGCGCCCGCGAGCAACGCGGAGCTGCCCGTCGCCGAGCTCAAGGAGCGGCTGCTGGCCGAGGCGATGGCGATCGCCGCGGAGGACGAGCGCCTCAACCGGGCCATGGGCAGACACGGCGAGCCGCTGATTCCCGCCGGAGGCGCGCATCCTCACCCACTGCAACGCCGGGGCCCTGGCCACCGCCGGCTACGGCACCGCCCTCGGGGTGATCCGCGCGGCGGTCGAGGCGGGCAAGAAGGTGCGCGGTTCTCGCCGACGAGACCCGCCCCTTGCTGCAGGGCGCGCGGCTCACCGCCTGGGAGCTGCAGCAGCGACGCACATCCCGGTCACGCTGATCTGCGACAACATGGCCGGCTACCTGATGAGCCAGGGGGAGATCGACTGCGTCATCGTCGGCGCCGACCGCATCGCCGCCAACGGCGACACCGCCAACAAGATCGGCACCTACACGGTGGCGGTGCTGGCCCGCGAGCACGGCCTCCCCTTCTACGTCGCCGCCCCCACTCTCCACCATCGACCTCTGCCTTGCCCGACGGCAGCGACATCCCCATCGAGGAGCGCGACGCCGCCGAGGTCACCCACATCGGCGGCGAGCAGCTCGCCCCCGAGGGCGTCGCGGTGCGCAACCCCGCCTTCGACGTCACCCCGGCCCGGCTGATCACCGCGATCATCACCGAGCGCGGCGTGGTGCGCGGCGACTATGCTGCGGGGCCTGGCGGAGCTGAGGAAATGAAAGGGAAGGGGCTGAATACCCAAATGGATCATGAGACCCTGACCCGGCGCCTGACCCAGGCCTGCCGGGAGGAGAACGATGCACAGCCTGGCGGCGCTGGCCGGGGAACTCGGGTTTGCCGAGGCGCAAAAAATGCGTCCATAACCTGCGCCTGCTGGGGAATCTCGTCGGGGCCGAACGGCTGCTGGCCGCCCTCGCCCGAACCGCTTTGGAAACCCCCGATCCCGATCTGGCTCTCAACAACCTGGAGCGGCTCACCGATACCGTTTCCCGCGATCTGCTGCTGCCGGTGGTCACCGATCCCGAGGGGCGGCGGCACCTGCTCACCATTCTCGGTGCCTCCCCTTTTCTGACCGGCATCCTCTGCCGCCGGGAGGTCTATTTCGACGATCTTTTCACCTCCGGCGAACTGCACCACGCCAAGGACGAAACGGCCATGCTGGCCGAACTGCGGTCCCGAATTCCCGATCAAGCCTCTTTTGCCGACCTGCAGCAGGGGCTGCGGCTCTTCAAGGCCCGGGAGATCCTGCGCATCGGCGGCCGCGACCTGTGCGGTCTGGCCGATTTGGTGGAGATCACCGCCGAACTCTCCTCCCTGGCCGCCGCCGCCCTGCAGCGCGCCACGGAGATCTGCGACCTGCTGCTGCGAAACGAGGTCGGAGCTCCCCTGCTCGATGAGCCGAAGCCGGGAAGCTCCCGCGAAGCGCGAGTTCACCGTCCTCGGCATGGGCAAGTTCGGCGGGCGGGAGCTCAACTTTTCCTCCGATATCGACCTGATCTACTTCTATTCCACCGAACGGGGCCGGACCGCCGGTGTCCCCGACGCCCAGCGGCGAAATCCACAACCGCCTCCCCCTGCACCAGTATTTCTGCAAGCTCGCCGAGATGATCACCCGGGCGCTCAGCCAGGTGACCGAGGACGGGTTCGTCTTCCGCGTCGACCTGCGCCTGCGCCCCGAGGGCAACAGCGGCGAGCTGGCCAACTCCCTGCGCAGCGCCGAGGTCTACTACGAGAGCTGGGGGCAGAGCTGGGAGCGGGCGGCGCTGCTCAAGGCCCGTCCCGTCGCCGGATCGATCCCGCTCGGCGAGCGGCTGCTGAAGAATCTGGAGCCCTTCATTTACCGGCGCTTCCTCGACTACGCCATGATCGAGGACATCAAGATGATGAAGCAGAAGATCGACCGCAGCCTGGCCCGCAAGCGCGAAGGGGAGCGCAACCTCAAGCTGGGACGGGGAGGCATCCGCGAGATCGAGTTTTTCATCCAGACCCTGCAGCTTATCTATGCCGGGAAAAACCCCGCCCTGCGCGAAAAAAACTCCCTCAGGGCCCTCGATATCCTGCGCCGCGAGGGGCTGATCAAGGCCGAAGAGCACCGGGTTTTGCGGGCCGCCTACGTCTTTTTACGCACCGTTGAGCACCGCATTCAGGTGGTTCAGGAGCGCCAGACCCACAGCCTGCCCGAGGCCCAGGCGGAACGGCAGACGCTCGCCCGGCGCTGCGGTTTCGCCGACGCGGCGGCTTTCGAGCGGACCCTCGAAGGCCACCGCGAGGCGGTCGAGTCGATCTACCGGGATCTCTTCTATACCACCGAAGAGGAGATCCGCGAAGAGGTGCGTCCCGAAGTCGCTTTCCTGTTCGATCCCGCCGTCGATGCCGATCTGGTGAAGGACCTGCTCGAAGAGAAGGGGTTCAAGAATGCCGATGGCGCCTACGACAGCCTGCTCATGCTGCGGGAGGGGCCGCCCCACTCCCATCTGACCCAGCGCGCCCGTCGCCACCTCGAGCGCATCGCGCCGCTGCTGCTGCAGGAAGTGATCGATTCGCCCGAGCCCGACCGGGCGCTGGCCAACCTGGAGCGCTTTCTGGGGGCACTGCGCGCCCGGGCCACCTTCTATGCCCTGCTCGCCGAAAACCGCGAGATCATCAAGGTGCTGGTCTCCCTGTTCGGCACCAGCCAGTTTCTCTCCCGCATTTTCATCCAGCATCCCGAAATCCTCGACTCCCTGGTCTCCCGCTCCTACGCGGTCTTTTTCAAGGAGCGCCGGGTGATGGCCGGAGATCTGGACGAGCTGCTGGCGGGGGCGGCGGATTACGAAGAGAAGCTCGAAACCCTGCGCCGATTCCGCAGCGAGGAATTCCTGCGTATCGCCATGAGCGACCTGCACGGGCAGATGCCGCAGGGGGAAAGTCCGCTTCAGCTGAGCTTTCTCGCCGACGTCTGTCTCAATAAGGCGGTGGCGATCGCCCGCGAGGAGCTGCTGCCGCGCTACGGTCTGCCCTTCTGCCTGGGGCCGGAGGGGGAGGGGCACGAGGCCGCTTTCGCCATCCTCGGCATGGGCAAGCTGGGCGGGATGGAGCTCAACTACCACTCGGACCTCGATATCATCTTCATCTACGAGGGGGAGGGGGAAACCCGCCCCGCCGGGGGAGCCGATCCGGAGCGCTTCCGCCTTCAGAGCAACCAGGAATATTTCTCGCGGCTCGCCCAGCGGATCATCTCGGTGCTGACCCTGATCACCCGGGAGGGGTACGTCTACCAGATCGACACCCGACTGCGCCCCTCCGGCAACCAGGGGCCGCTGGTCACCAGTCTGCCCGCCTACGAGCGCTACCATCAGTCCTCGGCCCAGCTCTGGGAGCGCCAGGCCCTGACCAGGGCGCGGGTGGTAAGCGGGCCCGAGGCCTTCGGCCGCCGCATTACCCAACTCACCCGGCAGATTGTGTATCATCGACCCCTGCCCCCCGAATTCCGGGGAGAAATCTGCCGGCTGCGCAACCGCATGGAAGTGGAAATCGCCAGGGAGGGAGAGGACCATTTCAATATCAAGACCGGTCGCGGCGGCATGGTCGATGTGGAGTTTGTGGTCCAGTACCTGCAGCTTCGCCATGGGGGCGAACACCCCGCGCTGCAGGAGACCAACACCCTGGAGGCCCTCGCCGCCCTGCAGCGGGAGAAGCTGCTGACCGCGGCCGACGGCGCGGCGCTGCGCGAGGGGTACGCCTTCTTGCGGCGCCTGGAAAACCGCTTGCGGCTGATTCACGATCAGTCGATCAACGAACTCTCGGGCGACCGTCCCTACCTGGCCAAGCTGGCCAGGCGGCTCGGCTACCCCGAAGGCCCCATGCGTCCAGAAGAGGCCTTTCTTCAGGATTACCGGGAGGTTACGCAGAAAATCCGTACCCTGTTCAACCGGATCCTCTGTCCCGGCGAGGATGCTTAATGCGCAATAAACGGGAAAAGGGAAAAGTTGCCAGGGGAGGGGAGGTAAGCAGGGAAAACGTAAAGGGGCCATTGGCCCCTTTTTTTATCCGCAGAGTTGACCGCAGATGAAAAAGCGCCCGGGATGAGCGCGAAAGGGGCGAAGAACATTGTTTGTTTGCGCTGTTGAAGAAGTCAAATTTATGTTAAAATTTAAGGAATTTACCTTATAAAGGATATTTTCGTGGCTGAAAATGAGAAGCCGCAAGGCGAGGGCTCAAGGGAAGAGAAGAAGAGCTTCGAGGGAAAAGAGCCGAAGCGCACGGAGGTGAAACGGCCGGGTGCGGCGAAGAACCAAGTGCAAGCGGGGAAGGGTGATTTTTCCATCGTGGCCGTCGGCGCCTCCGCAGGGGGGCTGCGCGCCATCGAAGCGTTCCTGACCCATCTGCCCGACTCCCCCGGCATGGCTTTCGTCATCCTCCAGCATCAGGCCCCCGACCGCGAAAGCGTCATGCCCTCCCTGTTGAAAAGCTACACCTCGCTGCCGGTGGTGAAAATCGAAGAGGGCATGGCCGCCGAGCCGGACCGGGTTTACGTCCGCCCGCCCGACCAGAGACTCACCATCCGGGACGGGCGGTTCTTTTTTGCCAGCGGTGCGGGGTCCTTGCCCCTGAAGCTCATCGACAACTTCTTCTTCGCCCTGGCGGACGACCAGGGAGAAAATGCAGTTTCCATCATCCTCTCCGGGGCGGGGGCCGACGGTTCCCAGGGGCTGCGAGCGGTCAACGCCGCCGGTGGCCTGGTCATGGCCCAGGAGGAAAACCAGGCGGAATACCCCAGCATGCCCCGGGCGGCCGTCGAGACGGGGCTGGTCGATTTCATCCTGCCGGCCGAGCAGATGGGCGGGAAATTGCTCGGCTACGAGCGCCAGAGCCGCAAGGCCCGGCGCGAGATGCGAAGAACCCTGGGCGAACAGCGGCTGGAGACGGAACTGGATAAAGTCCTGCGGATCGTCCAGAGGGTGACGGGGCATGATTTTTCCCGCTACAAGAAAAGCACCATCGGCCGGCGCATCCAGCGGCGGATGGCCCTGCACCAGTTCGAACGGGTGGCCGACTACCTCACCTATCTCAGCAAAGAATCCGCGGAGGTCCATGCCCTGTTCAACGACCTGCTGATCAACGTCACGAGTTTCTTCCGGGACCCGGAGGCCTTCGCGGCGCTCGAGAAGGAGCTCGAGGAGCTGCTGCGCGGGCGCTCTTCCGACGACCCGGTCCGTGTCTGGGTGCCCGGGTGCGCCACGGGAGAGGAGGCCTATTCCCTGGCCATCCTTCTGACCGAGATCATGGAACGGCAGGAGCGGAAGGTGCCGGTCAAGATTTTCGCCACCGACATCAATCAGTCGAGCCTTCAGACCGGGCGGGCGGGAGCCTACCCCGACAGCATCGCCGCCGACCTTTCGGAGTCGCGGTTGAATCGCTTTTTCACCCGGGGAGGGAACCACCTCAGAATCTCCGGCCAGTTGCGGGACATGGTGATCTTCTCGCTTCACAACGTGGCCAGCGACCCCCCCTTCAGTAACCTCGACCTGGTGAGCTGCCGCAACCTGCTCATCTATATGGATCAGCGGCTGCAGAAGAGAGTCCTGCCCCTGCTCCACTACAGCCTGAATCAGAGAGGCCTGCTCTTTCTCGGCTCCTCCGAAGACGTCGGCGGACTCACCGATCTGTTCACCGCGCTGAACCGCAAGTGGAAGATCTTCCGCTCCCGCTCCTGTTCACCGGAAAGACACCACCAAATCTTTCGGCTCATCTCTCATCCCTCCCTTCCGGCGCGCCCGAACCTTTCTCCCGGGCACCGGCGACGGGGCGGCAGGCGAAATGGCTCCTGCCGGGGCGGGTGTTGGAAGGCGCGGCTCGATGCGCGATCTGGTGGAGCGGGCCATGGTCGAGGAATACACCCCGCCGGCGGTGGTGGTCGATGCCGACAACCGCATACTTTTTTTCCATGGCGACACCGGCCGCTATCTGACCACTCCCCGGGGCGAGCCGGTCTTCGACCTGCTGCGGATGGCGCGCAGGGACCTTGTCGGCGATCTGACGGAGCTGCTGCGGGCGGCCCGCCGGCAAAAAGGGCAGGTCATGCGCCAGGCGGCGCGAGTCTATCTCGAGAATCAGGTATTGCAGATCGATCTGGCGGCCCGCAGAATTTCTTCCCGGCATTCGGCAGACGACCATTTGCTCGTCACCTTCAAGGAGCAGCCCAGGGAAGAATCGCCGGAAGTGCCAGGAGCAGCCGATGGGCGCTTAGCCGCCCTGCAGGGGGAACTCTACGCCACCCGCCAGGATCTGCAGGCTACCATCCAGGAGCTCGAGAGCACCAACGAAGAGCTGCAAAGCGCCAACGAAGAGCTGCAGGCCAACAATGAAGAGCTGCAGAGCACCAACGAGGAACTGGAGACCTCCCGGGAGGAGCTGCAGAGCACCAACGAGGAGCTGGAGACGGTCAACGCCGAGCTTCAGAACAAGAACGAGATGCTCCGGGATGCCGGCGACGACCAGAAAAATCTCTTCGAGGCCACCGAGATCTGTACCGTCATTGTCGACGCCAAATTGCGCATCAAACGCTTCACCCCCGCGGCCGTGCGGATCTTCCGCCTCATCGAAGGCGACGTGGGGCGTCCCATCACCGATATCGCCTCGATCCTTCTGTACGACGAATTCCGGCAGGATCTGGAGGCGGTCATCGAGAAGCTTGATCGTAAAAACCGCAAGATCCGCACCCGCGACGGGAACTGGTTCGAGGTGCGCATCGTCCCCTACCGCACCAGCGACTATCACATCGCCGGGGCCGTGCTCACCTTCACCGATTTCACCCGGCTGAAGGAGGCCGAGCTGGAGGCCCGGGAGGGGAGAGCCCTGGCGGAAGGCATTCTGGAGACGCTGCGGGAACCCTTTCTGGTGCTGGACGAGGAATTGCAGGTCGTCCAGGGGAACGGGACCTTCTACCGCCTCTTCGGGGTCACGCCGAAGGCGACCGAAGGGGTGCCGCTCTTCGAGCTCGGCAGCCGGCAGTGGGATATCCCCGATCTTTCGCGGCTGCTGAAGGAGGTCGTTCCGGAGAATACCGAAGTCCGCGATTATCGCGTCGAGGGGGAGTTTCCGAATCTCGGGCGCCGCGCCATGCTGCTGAACGCCTCACGGGTCGACCGGGGGGCGGAGCGGTCCAAGTTGATCCTGTTGACGTTCTACGATGCCGGCGGGGAGTCCTGAATACGGCCATTGAGCAGGGATGAACGCTGGATAAAATCGGCTAAATCAAAGACCTGACGTTCAGCCCTCGTGGAGGAGCGGTTTCAGTCGCGAATGATCGTGCCTGGAGGCACCTCCTGCACCTGCGGAAGTTTACCCGAGGGTTTGAAAACCGGCGCCCTTCACGGGCCACTGGAGGGGAAAGGATGAAAGAGGACGGCACCGAAAAAAAGAAACTTCTGCGTGATCTAGCCCGCAGCGCGACCCTGGGGCAGAAGCCGGACATCAGCGGGCTTTCCGCCGAGGAGCTGCAGATTCTCGTGCACGAACTGGGCGTCTACCAGACCGAGCTGGAAACCCAGAACGAGGAGCTGCGCGAGGCCCGGCTGCGCCTGGAAGAGGCTCGGGATCGCTATCGGGAATTGTACGAGTTCGCTCCGGTGGGCTATTTCACCCTCGATGCCGAGGGGGTCATTTGTCAGATCAACCTGGCCGGATGCGCCCTGCTCGGCAGGGAGCGGGTGTGGCTGGTAGGGCGAAGTTTTTCCTCCCTGCTGGCTGAAGAGAGCGCGATCGAGCTGCGCCGCCGTCTGACACCAGAGCCGGGTGGGGAGAAGGCCGAGCCGCTGGAGCTGACCCCGGCTTTCGGGGGTAAACACCTGCGCCTGGAAATTGCTCCGCGCCAGGAGGGGGAGGAATGGCGGTTTCGGGTTGCGGCCATCGATCTCACCGAGGTTCGGGAAGCGGAGCAGGCCCTGCGGGAGAGTGAGCGCCGCTTCCGTTCCCTCGCCGAGACGGCCCCCCTCGGAATTTTCGAGGCCGATCACCTCTGTCGGTTTCAGTATGTCAACGAGCAGTGGGCGCGAATCACCGGCCTCTCCCGGGACAAGAGCCGCGATTTCGGCTGGACGGCCGCCGTCCATCCCGGCGACCGTCTCCGGATCGCCGGGGAGTGGAGCGGCCGCATCGGCGCCGAACACTGGTCTCAGGAGTTCCGTCTGCGGCGCGCTGACGGTTCGGAAGGGTGGGCGCGGATCCATTCGGCTCCGTCGGGGATGCAAGACGGCCGCCCTACGGGATACGTCGGCGCCCTGGAAGATATCACCGAACTCAAGCGAACCGAGAGCGCCCTGCGCGAGAGCGAGGAGCGGTTTCGCGCTCTCGTCATGGCGAGCTCCGAGGCCCTTTACCGCATGAGCCCCGACTGGAGCGAAATGCGCCAGCTCCATAGTGAGAGTTTTCTCTCCAAGACGCTGGAGATCGAGGGCGCCTGGCGGAAAAAATATATTCCCCCGGAGGACCTGCCGCAGGTAAATGCCGCCATCCGCGAGGCCATCGAAAGGAAGAGCGTATTCGAGCTGGAGCACCGGATTCGGCGGGCGGACGGCACCCTGGGGTGGGTCTCCTCCCGTGCCGTGCCGTTTTTTGACGAAGAAGGCGAACTCGTCGAATGGTTCGGCGCCGCCAGCGACATCACCGAGCGCAAGGAGATGGAAAAGAAACTCAGGGACGCGACCGCCGCCGCCGAGGAGGCGAGCCGGGCCAAGAGCGAGTTTCTCGCCAACATGAGCCACGAAATCCGCACGCCGATGACGGTGACCCTCTCGGCGCTGGAGCTGCTGAAGGCCTCCGGCCTGCGGGAGGAGCAGACCCAGCTGCTGGAGATGGCCGAGACCGCCTCCCACTCTCTGCTCGCCCTGCTCAACGACATCCTCGATTCTTCCAAGATCGAGGCGCGGAAGATTGAATTACGCCCCGAGAGATGCCTTGTGGCACACTGTCTGGAGAAAGCGGTGGCCCTTTTCTCCCTGCAAGCCCGGAACAAGGGGGTGGAGCTTTCCATCGAGATCGATCCCGGCGCTCCCGCCGTCGTTTTTCTGGACTGCGATCGGCTCCATCAGGTGCTGACCAACCTGATCGGCAATGCCGTCAAGTTTACCGAAAAGGGTCGGATCGTCGCGGGCGCCGCGCCGCATGGGGAAGGTCTGCTCTTTTCCGTGCGCGACACGGGGATCGGCATCCCGCAGGATCAGCTCGAGCGGCTCTTCGAGAGCTTCACCCAGCCCGACGCCTCCCATACCCGCAGATACGGCGGGACGGGCCTGGGGCTGGCGATCTCAAAGGGGCTGGTCGAGCTGATGGGGGGCAGGATCTGGGCCCAGAGCCGACCGGGAGAGGGGACCACCTTTTTCTTCACCCTGCCGCAGCGGGGAGCCGGCGCGGGAATCCGGGCGCCGCAGGGCCGCGAGCGGGGAGGATAGCGACGAACTGGCGCCGCTCAAGCCCGCATCATGGTGGTGGACGACGATCCGCAGCTGCGGCAGATGGTGGCGATGTTTCTGCAGAAATGGGAGTGCGAGGTGCTGGACCGTCGGAGGGGGCAGAGGAGGCGCTGCAGATCCTGGGAGCAAAGCGGGCGGGAGCGGCTATGACCTGATCCTGATGGATCTGCAGATGCCCGGGATGAGCGGACTTGAGGCGGCCCGCGCCATCCGGGAGAGGGAGCGGGAGTCCGATGCCCGACATCCCCATCGTCGCCCTCACCGCCCACGCCCGCGCCGAAGACCAGCGCATTGCCTGCAGGCGGGGATGGATGCCTGGGTAACCAAGCCGATCGACACCCGGCAACTGCACGCCGTCCTGCAGGGGCTGCTTTAGAGGACCGCCTGAGAAAAAGGCGGCGAGATCGGGGATTCCCCTAATTTTCATGGCGAAAAACCTGAATTTTCCTGATACCCATTAACTTTGTCAAAATTTAGTTGCATTTAGAAAAATTTGGTGTACATAAAGAAGTTAAATTAAAATCTTCTCTCCGGAAAGAGCAAAACTGGAGCAATCCAGTGAAGCAGAGCCACAGATCCCCCGGGGATGGCCGGGTCCCCGAAGAGAGTAAGCCCACCTTCTTGACCAGAAAGGTTGCCTGCGCCCTCTTTCCTGCGGAGAGGGTTTTTTATTGCACTGCCGGGGCCGTCTCCTATTTACTCTGTCCGCCAGAGTATGGAATGCCTCATAAAAGATCAAGCCGCTGGAAGATGACAGAAAATCCACACCGCCGAAAAAGGGTGTCGCTAAAAACATTACAGGAGGGGAAATGACCAAAAAACGGGTTGTCGTGATCGATGACAGTAAGCTGACGCTGGCGATGGTGCGGGACATACTGGAGGGGGCTGGCTTCGAGGTTCTCACGGCCGAATCGGGGGATCGAAGCCAACGCCCACATCTTCTCTCGCAACCGTCCCGACCTTCTTCTCATCGACGTCGAACTCCCATTGCTGCGGGGCGACCGCAAAGTGCGCCTGCTCAAAACGGCCGGGGAATTTAGAGATGTTCCGGTTATCCTCATGTCCCACAAGGCCCCCGAAGAACTTGAAAAACTGGCACAGGAAGCCGGAGCGGAGGGGTGGATCGCCAAACCGTTTCAAGCGGAGGCTCTTGTCGGGGTGATCCGGCGCTTTACATCCTCTGCGCGTAGCGATCTGGCGGCGGGCGAATCTTTTCTGTGACCGACGTGCCGGAGGGGGAGATGATCGAACAACCGGGCGCTATCTTTCAACCGGGGGGCGATCCAAGACTGGCAGGGCGATGGTCCTGGTGGTCGATGACGAGCGGTTCATGCGGCAAACCCTGCGCCCCTCTCTGGAGGCGGCCGGCTGCCGGGTGGAGGAGGCCTGCAACGGCCCGCAAGCGCTCGAACTTTTTCCGAAGCTGCGTCCCGACCTGGTGATTCTCGACCTGGTGATGCCGGGGATGGACGGGTTTGCGACCTGTGCGGCCCTGCGCAAGCTTCCGGAAGGGGAAACATACGCCGATTCTGGCGCTCACGGGCCTGCAGGACACCGACTCCATTCATCGGGCCTTCGAGGCCGGAGCGACGGATTTCATTGCCAAGCCGATCAACGGCGAATTGCTCGGGTACCGGGTCCGTTATCAGCTGCGGGCCGGCCGGGTGCTGGAGGACCTGCTTCGAAGCGAAGCCAAACTCAGGCTTTTGTGGACGGCGGTAGAATCTTTGCCGATCGGCATCACTATCAGCGATGCCGGGGGGAAAATCCTCTATACCAATCCGGCGGAAGCGGCGATCCACGGATTCGAGGTGAAGGAGCTGCTTCATCAGCATTCCCGGCTTCTGGCGCCGCAGCGTTTGCACCAAGCCTGGCAGCAGAAGAAGCTCGAAAAATACGCCGTCTGGCGGCGCGAGAGTGTAAACCGGAGAAAAAACGGCGAGGAGTTCCCGGTCCAGCTCTCGTCTGTGGCCGTCCACAGCCCGAATGGGCAATTTCTCGGCATCGTCACCGTCTGCGAGGACATTACGGCACGCAAGAAAAACGAGGCCAAAGTCCACCAGCTGGCCTATTATGACGCCCTCACCGGCCTTCCCAACCGTACGCTCTTTCTTGATCGTCTGCAAAAGGCCCTGTCCCTGGCCGACCGTTCGCAAAAGAGGGTCGCCGTTCTGTTCCTCGATCTCGACAATTTCAAGGACATCAACGACACCCAGGGGCATGATTTCGGCGACCGACTCCTCCAGCAGGTCGGCGCGGCGGCTCTCGGAGTGCATTCGCGCGCGCCGACACCCTGGTCCGACTCGGAGGGGACGAGTTCGTGGTTATGCTGTCCAGTGCCGACAGTCAGAAGACGGTCAGCAGCCACGGCCAGGCGCATTCTGGAGAAATTTCACACCCCCTTCGACGTCGAGGGGCGGCAAACCTACGCCGGCATCAGCATCGGCATTGCCCTGTATCCAGACGATGCCACTGACCTGGAGGGGTTGTTGCGCAGTGCCGATACCGCCATGTACCAGGCCAAAGCCCGGGGCCGGCAGAAGTTTCAGTTTTTCTCCGCTCGAGATGAACAGGAGATCGTGGAAAAGGTGGCCATGGAATCCGCTCTTCGTCAGGCCATGGAGCGGAAGGACTTACCGCTTTTCTATCAACCCCAGTGGGACTTGCAGGCCGGGCGCTACTGCGGGGTGGAAGTCCTGCCTGCGCTGGCGCCATCCCGAACTTGGGGGAAATTTCGCCGTCCCGGTTCATTCCCGCTGGCCGAAAGCAGCGGCCAGATTTTTCCTCTCGGCGAATGGGCGCTACGCTCTGCCTGTGCCCAGGCCAGACCTGGCGTGAGGCGGGAAGTCCGGTGGGAAGGAGTGGCGGTCAACGTTTCGGGCCATCAACTGCGCCAGCCCGATTTCCCGATCTCGTCGAGTGCATCCTGGCGGAGACCGGTTCGATCCCGGGCTCTGGAACTGGAGTTTACCGAAAGCGTCCTCATGGAGACACTCTGAGAACAGACCGTGACCGTCCTGCGGGCCCTCAAGAAGATGGGCGTTCAGCTCTCCATCGACGATTTCGGCACCGGCTACTCCTCTCTGAGCTACCTCAAGCATTTTCCCGGTCGACCGGATCAAGATCGACCAGACCTTTGTCGCCGGCATCGGCCGTGATCCGGGCGACGCCGCCATCGTCGAGGCTGTCATAGCCCTGGCCCGCACCCTGAAGATCAGGGTGCTGGCCGAGGGGGTGGAGACCCCAGCCAATTGGCGTTTCTAAAGGGGCACGGTTGCAGCGAGGGCCAGGGGTATTTCCTGGGCGCCCCGATGGAGGCAGCGACTCTGATTCGGTTTCTGGAGATGACGCCGGCATCGTTTGAGGCGTTTTGCCCGGTGGGGGGCTGATCGTTGGTCCGAGGAGCGAACCGTAGAACCTTTTCGGGTGATCAACACGGTCGGTGGGGCTTTTGCGGAACGGCTATGGCCCGTGAAAGTCGATGACGATGGCGGTGCAGTCGTCGGTGGGCGGATCTTCGGCGCCGAATTCCTTGAGAGCGGCGAAAAGGTCATCGAGAAACTCCCGATGATCGTCGCCGCAGTCCGCCAGGATCTCCTTCAGGCGATCGAGGCCGAAGAGGGTTCCATCCTCGCGGGCGGCCTCGATGATGCCGTCGGTGTAAAGCAGCAGACGGTCCTCTTGCTCGAATTGGAAGGAGCGCATGGCGACGGTGAGTTCGTCGAAGAATCCGATCGGGGCCGAGGTTGCGGGGAGACGAGAATCTCCCGGCCGCGGTGCACGAGGGGGTGCGGATGACCGGCGTTGACGTAGTGCATCTCCAGGCTCTGGGGGTCGATGATGCCGCAGAAAAGGGTAGAGGAGAAAAAGTGATCGAATTTCCTGGAGCGCGTCGCAAAGGTCTGGAGGAATTCGTTTGCCTGCCGGACCATCTCGAGGGGAGCGCACGCTTCCCGGGATGAGCGATGGATGAAGCCGTACAGAAGCGACATGACCACGGAAGCATGAAGGCCATGGCCGGTGACGTCGCCGATGAAGACCTGCTGGCAACCGTCGGGCATGGTGATGAAATCGAAAAAATCCCCGCCCAGGCCGAGGGCCATCCGGTTCTTGGTGCCGATGCAGCACCAGTCGCAGGCCGGGCCGCTCTTGGGGAAAAGCAGCTGCTGTACGTGGCCGGCGAGGTCGATGTCGATTTCCAGGTCGCAGTCGCAGGTGTGGTTCATGGGCACCTCAAAATCGGTTAGGCATGCGGCTTGCGGGACGCGGGGTGCGAAAGGCTGTTGACTTCCTCGTCTCGCGAACCGCGTTCCGCATCCCAGCCTTTCAAAACTCCTTCAAATTCTTATCCATCAGATGCCGGGGGTGCACGTTGCCCAGAGCGCCGAGCATGCTGCGTTTCAGATGGGGATTGGTCGTGGCCAACTCCCGGATGAGCCCCTTCATCTTCTGGCGCTTCTGGTCTACGGTGCCGCAGACCGGACAGGCGCAGCAGATCACCGGAAATTCATTGGTGCGGCAGAAAGCGATGATGTCCTTCTCCTCGACATAGACGAAGGGGCGGATCACCGTCTGCTGGCCGTTGTCCGCCAGAAGCTTGGGGCTCATGGCCGCCAGGGTGCCCACATAGAACTGGTTGAGCAGCAGGGTCTCGATAAAATCGTCGAGATGGTGGCCGAGGGCGATTTTGTTGCAGCCGAGCCTCTCGGCGACGGTGTAGAGAACCCCGCGCCGCAGCCGGGCGCAAAAGGAGCAGTAGGAGGAACCCGGCCGGCGCTTCTCTTCGATGATCCGATAGGCCTCGGTCGGTTCCATGACATGGGCAAAGCCGTGCTCCTTCAGGTGCTTTTCCACCACCTCGCGCCGATAGCCGGGGAACCCCGAATCGACGTTGACCGCCACCAGCTCGTAGCGGATCGGGGCGCGCCGCCGCAAGGATTCCAGAATATGAAGCAGGGAGTAGGAGTCCTTGCCGCCGGAGACGCCCACGGCGATCCGGTCTCCCTCCTCAATCAGATTGAAGTCTCCGACCGCCTTGCCGGTCAGTTTCTTGATTTTGCGATACAGGCCATCTTCGATTAAATTCACCGATTCCTCCGATAATTCAGACTGTTGGCCTTCTTTTAGTCCATTCGGGGGATTTTTGCAAGGAATTTGGAGGCTTTCAGTCTTCCAGTCCCAGCGACTTTTTCTGCCCCAGGACGAAATTCTTGGCCCGCCCCGAGGGGGCGATGATGCCGTAGGCCATCGCTTCTTTCAATTCGGCCTCGGTGGCTCCCGCTTGCTTCGCGACCGCGAAGTGCTTCTGCAGTCAGTCGGGGCACCCGACCGCCACCGCACACCCCACCCGGATCAATTCCCGGGTTTTCACATCGAGGACCTCTTCGTATTCGTAGTCGAAAATTTTCTTGCGGGTTTTCATCGTCGCGACCTCCTTTAGTGTTCATGACTACCTGCAGACCCTTTATTTCAACGCCCGTTCGCTTCGCTCTCTCAAGGCGCAAAGGCACCGAGAATAAGGCGCAAAGAATTCAGCGAAAAGATCCCCTCCGCGTCTCCGCGTTAAATATGGCTTCGGTTTTTCCGTGCCTTCGCCCTCCATCCTTCCGAAGGGTTGACAAAGCCCGTTTCCATTGTATCTAGATTCAAGAGGAGTGCCAAAGGATAATTTTCGCGATTTTCTCGAGGAGAGGAACATGACCGACAAGACGAAACCCCGGCTGATCAGCTTCAAACTCTGCCCCTACGTGCAGCGGGCGGTGATTATGCTCAACGAAAAGAAGGTCCCTTTCGACATCACCTACATCGATCTGAAGGACAAACCGGACTGGTTTCTGAAGATCTCCCCCATGGGCAAGGTCCCGGTGCTCGAGGTGGGAGAGACGGTCCTGTTTGAATCCGCGGTGATTGCCGAATACCTGGACGAGGTCCACCCCCCGAGCCTGCATCCGCTCGATCCGTTGAAAAAAGCGCTCAACCGGGCCTGGATCGAATTCTCTTCGGAGCTGCTGGTCGACCTCTACCGGATGGTTCTGGCAAAGGATGAGGAGGGGTTTGACCAATCCCGGGCCGCCGCCCGGGCGAAGCTGGAGAGGTTGGAAGGACAGCTGGGAGAGGGCCCCTTCTTCAACGGCCACGGATTCGCCCTGGTCGATGCCGCCTTTGCGCCGGCCTTCATGCGGATCGGTTTGCTGGAGAAGGCCCCTCGCGTCGGATTGTCGGACGATTTGCCAAAGGTGACTCGCTGGAAAGAGGCCCTGCTGGCGCGGGAGTCGGTAAAAACTTCGGTGGTTCCCGAGTTTCCCGAGCTGTTCCGGGAGAGCATCACGCAGCACGGCGGCGTTCTCGCCCGCAAGGGGGGGACGGCTTGAAGGAAGGAAGACCCATGCGACGATTCTGGACGGTAACCGGCGCCCTGGCCGGCGGTCTGGTCAAGGGCTGGAAGGGCGCGATCTTCGGTGCGGCGCTCGGCTATGGGGTCGATCTCCTGGCGGGAGAGCCCTCACCAACGGCGAAAGACAGGGATGCTGCGGCGCCCGGCCCCGCCCATCCGGAAGAGTCGATCCTGGAGGGGATGCGGCAGGCGCAGAGCGATCCCGCGGCCGAAGGCGCCGAGATGGCCTCTCTTTACGAAGATGTGGTCGGCCCGCATCCGGCAGGGTTGGTGGACGCAGAACTCGGTTCACGAGAAAAGCCGGGGTGAGCGCAGCTCTTTGGAAGCGTGGCGGTCAGGCCCTTGGCAATCCGGGGTCACCCCATACTTTGCGGCGCGGGCTCGAGCAGACTGTCGAGGGCCTTCCTGCCCTCTTTCCGGAAGCGCCGCCGGAAGTCCTCCGCCGGTTCCGGCCGGCCGAAATAGAAACCCTGCATCTCATAGCAGGTGCCCTTCTGAAGGAGGGTCATCTGCGCGCGGGTTTCCACCCCTTCTGCGAGAACGCTCAAACCCAGACTTCGGGCCAGGGCGATGATTGCATCGGCGATGGCGGCGTCGCCGGCATCGGTGGTGATGTCCTGAACGAAGGATTTGTCGATCTTCAGCCGGTGAATGGGAAAATTCTTCAGGTAGCTCAGCGAGGAATAGCCGGTGCCGAAATCGTCGATCGTCAGGAAAATGCCAAGCTCTTTCAGCCGTTGCAGGACGGCCCGGGTTTCACCGGTGCTTTCCATGAGAATGCTCTCGGTCAGTTCAAGTTCCAGGCGATTGGCCTCAAGCCCCGTTTCCCGGAGAATTTCCTCTACCGTCTCCGCCAGAGGGGATTGCCGGACCTGGCAGGCCGACAGGTTGACCGCCACACGCAGAAAAGGCAGGCCCTCTTCCTGCCAGGCTTTGGCCTGACGGCAGGCCTGCCGCAAGACCCATTCGCCGATGGGAAGAATCAGGCCCGTTTCTTCGGCCAGGGGGATGAATCGGGCGGGGGGGATCAGTCCCTGGTCCGGATGCTGCCAGCGCAGCAGCGCTTCCGCTCCGCTGATGGCGCCGGTTTGCAGTTGGATCTGAGGCTGATAGTGCAAAAAGAGCTCTTCGCGCTCGAGTGCCCGGCGCAGGCTCGTTTCGAGCACCATCCGCTCCACCGCCCGGGAGTTCATTTCCGCGGAGAAAAACCGGTACTGATTTTTGCCGTGCTCCTTGGCAGCCGTCATCGCCATGCTCGCACTGCGCATCAGGCTGTCGGCATCGTTGCCGTCCATGGGGGACAGAGCGATGCCCATGCTGATGGTACTGAAAATCTCCTGTCCGTCGATATGGAAGGGATCTGAAAAAATCCCCATGATTTTCTGGGCCATGGTCGTGGCGGCCTGCTCGGGATCGACGGCCGAAAGGGCTACGGCGAATTCATCGCTTCCCAGCCGGGCCACGGTATCGCTGGCGCGCACCAGTGTTTTCAAGCGGGCGGCGACTTCTATGAGAAGCTGATCGCCGGCGGAACGTCCCTGGGCGTCGTTGACGCCTTTGAACCGGTCGAGGTCAATGGACAGCAGGCCGGTCGGGTGCTTGTCGCGGCGGGATTGTGCCAGCAGCTGTTTCAGGCGGTCGGCGAGCAGGGTCCGGTTGGGCAGGCCGGTCAGCGGATCGAAGTAGGCCAGCTGCTCGATTCGTTGGGCCGCCAGTTTTCTTTCGGTGATGTCCTGCATCAGGGCGACCGCGTATCGTGAAGTTCCATCGCGATTCTGCAACCAGGTGGTGGTGACGTGGGACCAGAGGGTGCGCCCGTCCCTGTGGATAAAGCGCTTTTCGTAATGAAAGGCGTTGCGTACCCCGGCGCGGGCCGCCTCAAGGAATTGCGCGGTCTTCTCCCGGTCGTCGGGGTGGGTGATATCCGCCGCTCTCATACCGTTTGTCAGCTCCTGTTGGGAATAGCCGACAAACCGGCAGAAGGCGGGGTTGACCTGCAGATATTTGCCCTCGATGGTGATGGTGGTCATGCCGGCCGCGGCGCCCTCGAAGATGGAGCGGAAGCGCTCTTCGCTCTCCCGCAGGGATCTTTCGATTTCCTTCCGCGAGGTGATGTCCTCGGCGATGGACATGATGCCGATCGTGCGAAGCGATGAATCCCGCATGGCGGCCGTGGACATGCTGATGGTAATCGGCGACCCGTCTTTTTTCCAGCGGACGAGTTCCATCCCCGCCAGGGTTTCCCCTTCAGCTACCTGACTCCACAGGTCGGCGTATTCTTCTTGTTTCTCCGGAGGGACAATGGGGTTCGGGCGGCCGACAACCTCCTCGGCCTTCCAGCCGAAGATCCGCTCGGCGGCCCGATTCCACAGCCGGATGGTGCCGTCGGGATTGTAGATGTAAATTGCCAGGGGACTCGCCGCGATGAGGGCGCGCAGGGTTTCGGAGGAGGCGCGAAGATCCCCTTCGAGCTTTTTCCGGGCGGTCATGTCCTGGACGATCGAAGCGGCGTAGAGGAAGGTGCCCTGCTTATCGTAGAGGAAGGTCGAAGAGATCCGTCCCCAGACGATACGCCCGTCTTTGCGCAGAAACCGCTTTTCCAGGTGGAACTGTTCCTCCTGCCGCGAGCCCCGGCGTTGTTGCCATCTGCGGCGGGTCGTTTCGCGCTCCGTCGGAAGGGTCACATCCAGAATGGTCATCTCGCGCAGTTCAGCCTCTGTATAGCCGACAAACTGGCAATAGGCTGGGTTCGTCCGCAAAAAACGGCTTTCCGGCGAGAGCAGCGCCATCCCCGCCGAAGTCGATTGGAAAATACGGTGGAATCGTCGTTCGCTTTTCTGGTGGGCCTCTTCCAGTCGGCGAAGGTCGGATGGTCTGCTGCCGGTTTCATGGAGGGTAGCGAGAACCCCGCTTCCCTGGTCCTCGGGAAGGCGATTGAGATCGATGGAAAGCGAAATTTTGCCGTTGTCGGCGGCTGTTTCGCAGGTCAGACGATCTTTGCGACGTCCGGACGTCAGAAAGGTTTCGATCTCGGGACGCAGCCACTCCTCCCCCTTGTCCCGGGGCCACAGGCGTGCGGCGGACGGACTCCTCCCTTGCTCCCGGCCCTTTTGGTCGAACAGGATGGCGAGGCCGGGGAAATGGGCAAGTATGGCGAGATGGCGGCCCTCCTCCAAAGACATGATTGAAACGACCTCCCCTTGCATGCCATCGACAGCGCGCCCATCGAAAGAGATTCGCAGGCAGGGAATGAAAATTCAAACACCGGTTTAAAAACTATACGGGTTTTTCCCCTTGCCTGTCAACGGTATCCAACGCTATCCTGCCAAAAAGTGCCGTAACCATTTAGACCGGGAGGAACCGTGGACGAATTCGAACATGGTGGCGATGCGGCCCAAGCGGCTCGGGAACTCGGCATTTCGCTGACGGATATTTTGGATTTTTCGGCCAGCATCAACCCTCTGGGGATGCCGGCCGAGGTTTTGGAGGCGGCCCGCAGCGCCCTGGAAGAGGCGCTGCATTACCCCGAAGTCGATGCCGTTTCACTGATTTCGGACCTGGCCGGCTTTCATGATATTCCCGCCGAACACTTTCTCGCCGGCAACGGCTCGACGGAACTGATCTATCTGTTTCCCCGCGTCTTCCATCCCCGACATGCCCTGTTGGTGGCCCCGGCTTTCAGTGAATATGCGCGAAGTCTGCAGCTGGAGGAAACGGAGATCGATCTCTTTGTGCTGCGGGCGGAAGAGTCCTTTCGGTTTGATCCCGAGCTTCTTCTCCATCGCCTCGCGCCCGATCACGATCTGATCCTGTTTGCCAATCCGGGGAATCCCACCGGAGTCGGAATCGACCCGGACACGGTGGAAGAGATAGCCTATGCGGTCCGTGAGCAGGCCCTGGTGGCCGTGGATGAGGCGTTTGTCGATTTCTGCCCGGAACTGTCGGTTCTCCCCCGGGTTCCCCGCCACAGCAACCTCTACGTATTTCGTTCCTTTACCAAGTTCTACGCCATTCCCGGGTTGCGCGCCGGCTATCTGGCCGGTCCGGCGCTGGGGATCTCGCACCTGAAAGAGGCGCAGGAGCCCTGGGCCCTTTCGGTCCCCGCCCTGGCGGCCGCGCGGGCGTGTCTGCCCCGGAAGAACTTTCGGCACCGAACTCTCGAAACGGTTTCCCGTCTTCGGGAGCACTTGGCCACAGGACTTTCGGCTTTGGGATTGCGCACCTTCCCGTCCCGGGCCAATTATCTTCTCGCCCGCCTGGAAAAGGGACCGCTTGCGGCTGCAGAACTGGCGGCTTTGCTCCGTCCGCAGGGGATCCTGATTCGCGATTGCGCCAACTTTTTCCCTCTGGACGGGCGTTATCTGCGGGTGGCGGTGCGCCGCGAAGCTGAAAACGAGCGTCTGTTGGCGGCGCTGGGGAAGGCCTTGTGAGGGCTTGCTGAAAGACCTTTTTCGCGCCGTATCCCTTCTCTCTCTCTCTCTCGGAATTCCTTTCTGGTACGAATGGCCACTGCGGGCAAATTGTCCGGCGCAAACTCCCTGTTATAATTAAAAACAAAGGCAACACCGGCGGCAGGCATCTTAAGATCCTGCGGGATATCGTTTGCTGCCGCGCCCTTTCTTGAGGAGGGAAATAACGTGCGCTTTGGCGAAGAGAGAGGAGAAAATTCATGAAATCGTTCAGTCAACGCGTTGACTTTCTTTGGGGGGACCGAAGGTGGCTGTATCTGGGCGCCGTATTTTGCCTGGTAGCAACGGGATGTGCGACGAAAATCCAGGGGCTCTCCCAAGTATCCTACCATAATCCTTCATTCACCCTGGCCGATCTGCGCCAGGAGGGGATCGCCCTGCTGCCCGTCATTATATCTGGAAGAGCCGGCCGGCAAGGCCAAGGATAAAGGGAGCGGTTCGCTTCCGGCCCCTTACACTCCGCAGCAAACATCCTCGCAGGAGGGCAAAGATAATCTGGTCAAGGCCGGTAACGGCTATCGCGTCATTCTGGATGAGATTCTGCTCAGCCGCATCCGCGCCCGCTGGCCCGATCTGAAACTGGTGCCGACCGGAGATACCCTGAAGCGGTTGAACGATGCCGGGAATGACCGGTGTTTACGCCAAGATCAGCCGGGACGCGACCACCGTCGGTCTGGACGCCGATTTGCTGAAGCGCCTGGGACGGGCGCTGCGGGTGCGCTATGTCTTCATCGGCCGCGGCATCGTGAGCGAATCGAGCAGCGAGGCGTCCGTCAGTTTTATCTGGACCTTCGGGCGCAAGTCGGTTCTCAGTTCGGTGACCCTGTCGGGTCAGATCTGGGATTTGGCCCAGGAGAAGCAGGTCTGGGAAGGTTCCGGGGTCGGCTACAACCGACTCTCCGCCTATGAAAAAGCGCCATTGACCGCCCAGATGGCGACCAAGGCCGTCGACAATTTGATCGACGGGCTGCAGCCGGCGCAGTAAGCTGCCGCGCATGACGGTGTATGATTCTTCCCTTCGGTCCCGATGGCGAAAGGGTGAGGGCGGCGAGACGCGTACGTCCCCACCTTTTCCCCATCAAGGGGATATTTCTATTAGGAGCCTCGAAAAACCTCTGTTTTCACTCCTTTTTCTTTTTCTCTGCCCGTTTTGGTTGTACTATGGTGTGGATTGCCGATCAGACAGCGGGCGACCGGAACGATTCGTTGCGCCGTACTCTTTTGACAAAGGATAAGGATGATGGCGTCGCAAAAAGTCCGCCTTACGGCGTTACGGCGTTTTTTCAGGACCTCGACCTACCTGATGTAGGCCTTCGCCCCTGAAAAACCACCAGGCCTTGTAGGACGAAATTTTTGCTTAGCCATCCCAGGAGCTTTTGCGAAAGCATCAAGGATGACATGATGGGAATCTGGAATCGCGATTTCACGCTGGCAGACCTGGAGCGGATGAGCAAGGGGACCATGATCGAGCATCTGGGAATCGAGTATACGGAAATCGGTCCCGATTTTCTGGCGGCCACCATGCCGGTCGACCACCGCACCCGCCAGCCGGCAGGGCTGCTTCATGGCGGGGCTTCCGTTGCCCTGGCGGAAACCCTCGGCAGTGTCGCCGCCAACCTGGTGACGGGAATGGAGGATGCCCCCAGTTCCTGTGTCGGTCTCGACATCAATGCCAACCATATCCGCCCCATGCGTTCGGGACTGGTCCGTGGGGTTACCCGGCCTCTCCATCTGGGGAGACGGACCCAGATCTGGGAAATCCGACTCACCGATGAGGACGACCGGCTGGTGTGTGTGTCCCGGCTGACCATGGCTGTGCTCACCTCGTAAGGCGGCTGACGACCCGCCTTCGCCAAGGCTTTGGCGGGCAAGAGCCCATCTGCTGCGTTGCCCTCGCTCTTCGTCAATGACGTATCTTCCCGGTACGCCTTTTTCCGAAGGGCTGCGGGCGCCTTGCATCTGGGCATTATTGATCGGCCTTGTGAGATCGGCTGTTAGAAGAAATTCTTCAATGCCTGCAGGAGGGCCTTCATAACCATGGCCGAGGAAAACCTCGACAAATTACGCATCGACAAATCCCGTGCGGGGGCGGGGCGCTCCCGGCGGCGGCGTCCGGTGCTGTGGTTCGTCGCGATTCTGGCGGTGATTCTGCTGGGAGTGCTCTATGTGATGGGGGTGTTCACCCCGGCGGTGCAGGTCGAGATGGCCACGGTGTCGCAGGTTTATCCCTCCCAGACATTCACCCTGCTCAATGCCAGCGGTTACGTGGTTCCCCAGCGCAAGGCCGCGGTGGCGGCGAAGATGACCGCTCAGCTGGTCTGGCTGGGGGTGGAGGAGGGAAGCGTTGTCCGCGCCGGAGAGGTGATCGCCCGCCTGGAGGATCGGGATCTGAAGGCGGCCCGCAACCAGGCGCAGGCCAACCTGAAGGCGGCCCATGCTCAGGTGGCCCAGGCGCTCGCCGAACTGCATGACGCCCGACTGAGCTTCAAGCGGCAAAAGGAACTGCTGTCGGCGGGATTCACCGCCCAGGCCGACTTCGACCAGACCGAAGCACGTCTGCACAAGGATGAGGCGGCCCTGGCGGCGGCCAAATCGGGAGCGGTGGCGGCCGCCGCGGCTCTGAATGCGGCCGAGGTGAATCTGGACTACACCCTCATCCGGGCTCCCTTCGACGGCGTGGTGCTGACCAAGGACGCCGATGTGGGGGATATCGTCACGCCCATCGGCGCGGCGGCCACGGCCAAGGCGGCGGTAGTCACCATCGCGGATATGTCGTCGTTGCAGGTGGAAGCCGACGTCTCCGAATCGAACCTGGAAAAGGCCAAGGTCGGCGAGCCTTGCGAGATTCAGCTCGATGCCTTTCCCGATAAGCGCTTCGCAGGAGAGGTCCATATGATCGTCCCCACCGCCGATCGGACCAAAGCCACCGTCATGGTCAAGGTCCGTTTTCGCAAGCTCGACCCGCGGATTCTGCCGGAGATGAGCGCCCGCGTCGCCTTCTTGCAGCACGCCGTTTCGCCTCAAGAGAAACGGCCCCGCATTGCCGTGGCGAAAGATGCCGTCGTCACTCGCGGCGGGCGCAACGTGGTCTTTCGCGTGGAAGGGAACCGGGCGACGGCGACGCCTGTTACGACCGGGATGGAGCTGGGAAATATGGTGGCAATCACCGAGGGGCTGAAGGTCGGCGACAAGGTGATCCTCAAGCCCTCGGGGCGCATCAAGAACGGCTCGAGGGTCAAGGCCGAGGCGCTCTGAGGATCAGTCACATTCAAAGCGCGCAATGTACTGCCGTAGGCCCCCTCGGGGGGGGGGAGGGAAAAACCACCGGCGTGTCGGATCGCTCAGCCCGTTTCATCCTCGCATTAACCGCTCGCTCACGTGGGGGTGCCACGAAGCAGAGCCCTGGTTCCCCGCCGAGCCATTTATAGGAGCCGGGATACTGGCGGCAGAAATGCTCCCGGCAGGGAAAGGCATTTTTGCTTACTTTTGTTGCCGTTTGGACAAAAGTAAGGCGCCTGGCGGGGCGCGAACCGCCGTCGCCAAGGCTTTGGCGGCCAGGCCCGCCGTCCTCCAAGGCTTTGGCGGCCAGGCCCGCCGGTGTTGCTCTGACTTAAGCTTTTACCCAGAACTCCAGAGACCCCATGACCGCCACCCCCAAACCCATCGTCGAGATCCGAGATCTCACCAAATCGTACCGCCGAGGCAGCCAGGTGCTGCCGGTGCTCGAGCACATCGACCTCGATATTCCCGAGGGAGAGTTTCTGGCCCTCATGGGGCCCTCGGGTTCAGGCAAGAGCACCCTGCTCAACCTCATTGCCGGCATCGATAAGCCGGACAGCGGCGTGCTGCGGGTCGGGGGCGTCGATATCGGTGGGCTGAGCGAGGGGGAGCTGGCCCTCTGGCGGGCAGATCACGTCGGCTTTATCTTCCAGTTCTACAACCTCATGCCGGTGCTAACCGCCTTCGAAAACGTGGAGCTGCCCCTGCTTCTGACCCGTCTGTCCCGCCGGCAACGGCGGGAGCACGTGGAGATGGCCCTGCGTCTGGTGCGGCTCACCGACCGGATGGATCACTACCCCTCGCAGCTCTCCGGCGGCCAGCAGCAACGGGTCGCCATCGCCCGTTCGATCATCACCGACCCGACGCTGCTGGTGGCCGACGAGCCGACCGGCGACCTCGACCGGGAGTCGGCCGAGGAGGTGCTCGGTCTCATGGACCGGCTCAACCGCGATTTCGGCAAGACGGTCATCCTGGTGACTCACGATCCCAAAGCGGCGGAGAAGGCCCGGGTCATCCGGCACCTGGAGAAAGGGGTGCTCAACGATGTGGATTCTTAAGCTTCTGATCCGCAACGCCTTTCGACACAGGCTTCGCTCCATTCTGACCATTGCCGGCGTTGCTATCGCCATCCTCGCCTTCGGTTTGCTGCGGACCCTGATCGGGGCCTGGTATCAGGGAGTGGCCGCTTCGTCGGCCAATCGCCTCATCACCCGCAATGCCGTTTCCCTGACTTTCCCCCTGCCTCTTTCCTATCTCGATCGTATCCGGCAGACCCCGGGCGTGCAGCAAGTCTCCTACGGCAACTGGTTCGGCGGGATTTATATCGATCGGAAAAACTTTTTTCCCAATTTCGCGGTGGATGCCGCCAACTATTTCGATCTCTATCCCGAATTCGTGCTTCCCCCGGACCAGAAGACGGCCTTTATCCGCGACCGCCGCGGCGCGGTGGCCGGGGCCAAGCTGGCCCGCCGCTACGGCTGGAAGATCGGCGATCAGATTACCTTGCAGGGGACCATTTTTCCCGGCAACTGGGATTTTGTCCTGCGGGGCATCTATCACGGAGCGCACCCCGACACCGACCAGACCCAGTTTATGTTCCACTGGAATTACCTGAATGAGACGATGAGGAAGAACTTTCCCCGGCGAGCCGACCAGATCGGTTTTTTCATCCTCGGGGTGAAGAACCCCGACCAGGCGGCGGCGGTGTCGGCGGCGGTGGACCGGACCTTTCGCAACTCCCTCGCCGAGACCCTCACCGAGACGGAGAAGGCGTTCCAGATGAGCTTTATCTCCATGACCGGCGCCATCGTGGTCGCCATACGCATCGTCTCCTTCGTGGTCATCCTCATCATCATGGTCGTCACCGCCAACACCATGGCGATGACCGCCCGGGAGCGGATCGCCGAGTACGCCACCCTGAAGACCCTCGGCTTCGGCGCCCGCCATATCGCCGGGGCGGTCTTCGGCGAATCCCTCTTTATTTCCCTGCTTGGCGGGGGCGTCGGGATCGCTCTCACCTACCCGGCCGCCCACTGGATCGCCCGGCTGCTGGCCCAGTATTTTCCCACCTTCCGGATCGCCCCGGGAACGCTCTGGTACGATCTGGCGGCGGCCGTGACGGTAGGCGTGGTCGCCGGCATCTTCCCCACCTGGCGCGGCATCACCATCCGGGTGGCGGAGGGGCTGCGGCGGATCGGATAAGGCTATGGCCATTCCTCTTTTCTACAGTTTCCGCAACCTCTGGACCCGGCGGCTGACCACCACCCTGACCGCTTCGGGCATGGCGCTGGTGGTCTTCGTCTTCGCCGCCACCCTGATGCTGGCCCAGGGGCTGCAGCAGACCCTGGTCGCCACCGGCTCGCCCGACAACGTGGTGGTGATCCGCAAGGGCTCCGAGTCGGAGGTGCAAAGCGGGGTGGAGCGCGATCAGGCGGCGATCGTCGAGAGCCAGCCCGAGGTGGCGATCGGCAAAAACGGCCAGCCCCTGCTGGCCAAGGAGCTGGTGGTGCTCATCAACCTGGACAAGCGGGGCACCGATCAGCCGGGCAACGTCGTCATCCGGGGGATCGGCCCGAGCTCCCTGCGCCCTGCGGCCGCAGGTGCACCTGCTGGAGGGACGGATGCCGCGGCCGGGCTCGACGGAAATTGTCGCCGGCAAAAGCATTGCCAAGCGATTTCAGGGGGCGGGCCTCGGCGAGCGGCTGCACTTCGCCATGCGCGACTGGACCGTGGTCGGTATTCTCGACGCCGGCCAGACCGGTTTCAATTCGGAAATCTGGGGGGATGTGGATCAACTGATGCAGGCCTTTCGCCGCCCCGTCTATTCCTCCATCCTCTTTCGGCTGCGGGACCCGCACCAGTTCAGCACCTTCAAAGAGCGGATCGAACGCGACCCGCGCCTGACCCTGGAGGCGCGGCGCGAAACCCGCTACTACGCCGACCAGTCGGCGATGATGGCCCGGTTTCTGCGCATTCTCGGCGTCACGCTGACCATTGTCTTTTCCCTGGGCGCGGTCATCGGTGCGATGATCACCATGTACGCGGCGGTGGCGAGCCGCATCACCGAGATCGGCACGCTGCGGGCTCTCGGCTTCGAAAGGCGCAGCATCCTGGCGGCTTTCATGGTCGAATCGCTCCTTTTGGGTCTGCTCGGCGGGCTGCTCGGGCTCTTCTTCGCCTCCTTCATGCAGCTGATCACCATCTCCACCATGAACTGGCAGACCTTTTCCGAGCTGGCCTTCGGGTTCGAGCTGACCCCGAATATCGCCTTAGAATCGCTGGGGTTTGCCCTGCTTATGGGCTTTCTGGGGGGGCTGCTGCCGGCGGCCCGGGCGGCTCGGATGAAGATCGTCGAGGCGCTGCGGGCAGGTTGAGACAAAGCGTTGGCGGTGCGCTGTGGGAGGGGGGCTGCGGGCGGCTCCCTCAGGAGTCCGCCCGCACGTCGATGGCGTTGTCGTTGAACGTGCTTCCCGCCCCCAGGTCGGTGAGCCGCTGGGAGGTGAGGGCGTTGACGGTGCGGTCGCCGGGGGCGAATTCCGCCCACCAGACCCCTTCGGCGACGGCGATGCCGGCGGGGACCTTTTCGGTCGCGTGGAGAAGGAAGGGCACCTCCCCCAGCCGGTTGAAGGCGACGATTCGCGCTCCCTCCGCCAGCTGCCGGGCGCGGGCCTCTTCCGGGTGGAGCAACAGACGCATCCCCCGCTGCCGGGCGCGCAGCTCCTCCTGCTCGTAGAAGGAGGCGTTGAGGGCGAAGGGGGTGGGAGCGGTGACGAGGCGCAGGGGAAATTCCGGTTGCTCCTCATGGGGCGGCAGAAAGCAGGGGAGGGGCTCCGCCAGGCGCGGGTTGAGAAGTTCGATCTTCCCCGAGGCGGTGCCGAAGCGGCTGCGCTCCTCGTCGGTGAGGGTGAGTTCGATGGCGAGGCCGGCGTTCAGCCGCGTCAGATCGATCCCCTGGCGAAGCGGGGCGGGAAGCGCGAGGAGATGGTCGATCAGCGCGTCGGCGCTCTGGCGGAAGAAGGGCTCGTCGAACCCCATGGCCCGGGCGAGCAGGGCGAAGGTGTCCCAGTTCGATTTGCTCTCCCCCACGGGGGCAATCGCCGGGCGGGCCCGCTGCAGGCAATAGGTGCCATAGGCGTTGTAGAGATCGCTGGTCTCCAGCGAGGAGGCTGCGGGCAGCACGATGTCGGCGTGGCGGGCCGTGTCGGTCAGGAAGCGCTCATGCACCACGGTGAACAGATCCTCCCGGGCGAGCCCCCCCAGGACAGCGTTCTGGTCGGGGGCGACGGCGGCCGGGTTGGAGTGGTAGACGTAGAGGGAGCGCGATCGGCGGGTCGCGCAGGTCGTTCAGGGCCTCCCCGAGGCGGTTCATGTTGACGGTGCGGGTTGGCCGGGCGAGAAAATCCTCCCGCCGCACTCGCTCAGCTCGAAGGCGCCGCCGGTGCTGGTGCCGGTGAGGCAGCCGCCGCCCGGTTTGCCGTAGGCGCCGACCAGGGCGGGAAGAGCGACGATGCAGCGCACCGTCATGGCGCCGTTGCCGTAGCGCGAGAGGCCGCTGCCGAGCCGGATAAAGGGGGCCCGGGCCGCTCCGAAGGCGCGGGCCATCGCCTCCAGATCGGCGACCGGCAGCCCGGTGAGCTCGCTCACCCGCTCGGGAGGATAGTCGGGCAGGATGCGCTCGCGCAGCTCGGCGAAGCCCTGGACGCGGGTGGCGAGAAAGTCTCGGTCGGTCTGTCCGTCGCGCTCCAGCAGGTGCATCAGCCCCAGGGCCAGCGCGCCGTCGCTCCCCGGCCGGACGAGAAAGGTCTCGTCGGCGGCCGCGGCGGTCGGGGTGCGGTAGGTGTCGATGACCCAGAGCCGCGCCCCGCGCTGCTGGGCCCGGCGGGCGCCGTGCTGAAAGTGGATGCTGGTGGCCGCGGCGTTGATCCCCCACAGAATCACCAGATCGCTCTCTTCGACGCTGTCCTGATGGGGGGCGGGTGTGGCGCCCATCACCGCCCGCCAGCCTTCGCTCTTGGCCGGGGCGCAGATGGTGCGATCCAGCCGGGAGGCGCCGAGGCGGTGGAAGAAGGGGTGGCCTGCGTTGCGCTGGACCAGGCCCATGGTGCCGGCGTAGGAGTAGGGAAGGATCGCTTCGGCGCTGTGTTCAGCGATGATGTGGCTCCAGCGCTCGGCGATGGCGGCGACGGCTTCGTCCCAGGAAACGGGACGGAACGCTCCCGCGCCCTTCGGGCCGCTGCGCATCAGCGGGGTGGTCAGGCGCAGCGGCGAGTGCACCGTGCGCTCATAGTGGCGCATCTTCGGGCACAGCGTGCCGTGGGTGTAAGGATGCTCGGGATCGCCGGCGACGCGAAGCGCCCGGCCGTCCTCCACCTCGACCAGCAGGCCGCAGGCGTCGGGACAATCGTAGGGGCAGACGGAGCGGGTCCATTCCCTGGCCATGAAAACCTCCCGGTCGCAAGGGTGTGTCCCGTCGATGGTAGCCGAGCTGGGGGAAAAAGGCCAGCCCTTCTTCGATTTCGGCCCTGGCACGAGTTCAATTGGGGAAAGAGCTGGGTATTCGAAAGAAAAGCAAACCTATTTTAACGCCCGTTCGCTTCGCTCACTCAAGACGCAGAGAGACGCCGAGAGAGAGGGTCAAAGTAATCGGTTGAACCGGGTGAAGAAAAAAACTGAATAAGACACAAAAAGAAATTAGTAATGCGGGTCCCTCTGCGGCTCTGCGCCTCCGCGTTAAAGTCGGCCTCGATTTTCATCGTATTCGGGTGTGCCATAGGGACATGTTGGACTGCGTTAAAAATGCCCTTGCATTGGGGTGACGGGAGGGATCTGCCTGGTTCAGGGAAGCTTCGCCCGCTGGTATTGGGGCGGCCAGGGGAGGTCCACGCTGAGCTCCCGGGCCGCCTGCAGGGGCCAGTAGGGGTGGCGCAGCAGCTCGCGGGCCAGAAAGACCGCGTCGGCGAGATCCGTGGCGATGATCTGCTCGGCCTGGACCGGCTCGGTGATGAGACCGACGGCGCCGGTTCGCAGGCCTGTCCGGCGGCGGATGGCGGTGGCGAAGGGGGTCTGAAGCCGGGGGCGGTGGGAACGTCCGCCTCGGGGACCAGCCCGGCGCTGGAGCAGTCGATGAGGTCGACCCCGAGCGCCTTCAGGCGTTGGCAGAAAGCGACGGACTGTTCCAGATCCCAGCCGCCCTTGACCCAGTCGCTGGCGGAGATGCGCACGAAGAGGGGCAGTTGATTCGGCCAGGCCTGACGCACCGCCTCGGCCACCCGCAGGGGAAAGCGCATCCGGTTCTCCAGGCTGCCGCCGCAGGCGTCGTCGCGGCGGTTGGCGAGGGGGAGAGAAACTCGTGCAGCAGGTAGCCGTGGGCCATGTGGAGTTCGATCACCTGAAAGCCCGCCATCCAGGGCCCGCCGGGCGCCGGCAACGAACTGCGCCGACGATGACCTCCAGATCCGCGGTGGTGAGTTCTTCCGGCAGCGGGATGGCCCGCGGCGAAGGGGAGGGGGCTCGGCGCCAGCGGCTGCCAACCGCCGGCCTCGGCACCGAGCGGCGCGCCGCCGCGCCAGGGGGCATCGGTGGATGCCTTGCGCCCGGCGTGGGCGAGCTGGATGCCGGGCACCGCCCCCTGCTCGGCGATGAAGCGGGCGATGGGGGCGAAGGCCGCGGCGTGGGCGTCGGACCAGATGCCGCTGTCGTCGGGACTGATCCGCCCCTCGGGGCTGACGGCGCTCGCCTCGACCATCACCAGCCCGGCCCCGCCGACGGCCCGGCTGCCCAGATGGACCAGGTGCCAGTCGGTGGGCAGCCCCTCCCGGCTCGAATACTGGCACATGGGCGAGACGAAGATGCGGTTGCGGAAGGTCACATCGCCCAGTTTCAGCGGAGTGAAAAGCCGGCTCACCGTCCGACCGTCTTCATCATTTCTTCGGGGTAGCGCAGACCGGCCGCCACCCCCCTGGGGGCGATTTCGTCGATGGCCCGCAGATCGCTGGGGGTCAGCTCGACCTGCAGAGCGCCGATGTTCTCCTCCAGGTAGGTGCGGTGCTTGGTGCCGGGAATGGGGACGATGTCCTCCCCTTGGGCGAGGACCCAGGCCAGGGCCAGCTGGGCGGGTTTGCAGGCCTTGCGCTTCGCCAGCTCTTCGATGTGCCGTATCAGATCGAGGTTGCGCTGGAAGTTCTCCTCCTGGAAGCGGGGCGAATTGCGGCGATAGTCGCCCTCGGGCAGATCCTCGAGGCTCTGGAAGCGTCCGGTCAGGAAACCCCGTCCGAGGGGGCTGTAGGGAACGAAGCCGATTCCCAGCTCCCGACAGACGCCCAGGATCTCGTCCTCCGGATCGCGCGTCCAGAGCGAGTACTCGGTCTGCAGCGCGGTGATCGGGTGGACGGCATAGGCCCGCCGGATTGTCTCTGGCCCCGCCTCGGAAAGTCCCAGATGGCGCACCTTGCCCGCGCGCACCAAATCTGCCATCGCCCCCACCGTCTCTTCGATCGGCACCTCCGGGTCGACCCGGTGCTGGTAATAGAGGTCGATCGCTTCGATCCCGAGTCGTTTCAGGCTCGCTTCACAGGCCGAGCGCACGTAGTCGGGACGGCCGCAGACGCCGTGCACGCTCGGGTCGTCGGCGCTGCGGACGATGCCGAACTTGGTCGCCAGCACCACCTGATCGCGGCGCCCCGCGAGCGCCTTGCCGACCAGTTTTTCGTTGGTGAAGGGACCGTACATATCGGCTGTGTCGAAAAAGGTCACGCCAAGTTCGAGGGCCCGGTCAATGGTGGCGAGCGCTTCCTTTTCGTCGCGGCCGCCGTAAAAATCGGACATCCCCATACAGCCAAGGCCGATGGCGGATACCCGCAAACCCTCTTTTCCCAATTGCCGCGTTTTCATCCTATTCCTCCATTAAACGTGGTATCGATTGGTTTTCCCCATGTCCTGCGCATCTTTGCGGTAAAGCCGGGTGTTGATGATATTGTTTCTGCCGCTCCTTTTCCCAACCATTCAGGGAATCAGCACCACCTTGCCGTGGGCGCCCGGCGCCATCACCGCTTCGTGCGACGCGGCCGCTTCGGCCAGGGGGAGTTCCTGTCCTACCACCGGGGTGAGGGTGCCGTTCTCGAGTCCCGCCACCAGCGCGGCGTGGGTCGTTCTCATCTCCGGCGCGTTGGCGTTGAAAAGGGACATGGCGAGGATGGTGCCGTTTTTTCCATGGCCTGGCGCGGATCGATTTCAACCGAGCCGCGACTGCCGATGACCACCACGCGGCCCCGGGTGGCGAGGATCTCCAGATCCTTCGGGAGATTGACGTTGGCCAGCATCTCGAGGATCACGTCGATGCCGTGGTTACAGGTCAGCTCGGGAATCTGATCCAGGTAGCCCGGCACCTTGTGATTGAGGCCGTGGTGGGCCCCTTGAGTCCGCACCAGTTCGAGTCCTTCCTCAGTGCCGGCGGTGCCGATGACATGCATGCCGGCGGCGCGGGCCAGCTGTAGCGCGGCGGTGCCGACTCCGCCGCTGGCGCCATGGATGAGGACGAAATCGCCGGGCAGGGCATGGGCCCGGAAGAAGAGGGCATAGTAAGCGGTGGCGAAGGGGACGCCGAGCCCCGCTCCCTGGGCGAAGGAAATCCTCTCCGGCAGGGGATGGACCTGGGCCTCCTGGCAGAGAACCTGTTCGGCGTAGGTTCCCGAGAGACTGCCGCCCACGTAAACCCGATCGCCGACCCGGAGGTGGCCGACCCCGTCGCCGACCGCTTCGACCACCCCGGCGGCATCGAGTCCAGGCGTATAGGGCATTTCCGGTTTGATGGGATAGAGGCCCGCACGGATGTAGGTGTCGACCGGGTTGACCCCGACCGCCCGCACCCGCACCACGACCTGTTCGGAGCCGGGCTTCAGATCGGGACACTCTTCGAGTTTCATGACCTCGGGGCCGCCGAATTGACGGATGCGGATCGCTTTCATTAAGTCATCTCCTCAGAGGTTGGGGGGAAAGGCTTCGTTTGTCGGCCCTTGGCGCTGGTGGCCTCTTTCGTTTTTCGGGGGGCGCAAACGAATGACGTGTCAGTTGTCAACAAATTTAATTCTAACGTCATTTGCCCCCCGCGCAAACGGCCGCGGCAGCCGGGTCGTCGCCATCTTCCTCCTTCCGGACTTTTACACAACTATTACATTTACCCTCCAGGGCCTGTGGTAACATTCAATGTACATTTCGTGAAATCGAACCACCTGCAGCAAAGGAGTCTTGGATGAAATCCTTGAAAATCGGCCGTTACAGCGTTTCTGTCCCCTTGATTCAGGGGGGCATGGGAGTGCGGATATCCGGCGGCAATCTGGCCGGACATGTGGCTCGTTGCGGCGGGATCGGGCTGGTGGCAACTGCCGGCCTCGGCCTCAACAGTCCCCATTACGACGGCAAGAACTTCTTTACTGCCGATCCCCTGGCGCTCAAGGACGAGATTCGAAAGGCCTATGCCATCGCTCCGGAGGGCATTGTCGGCACCAACTGCATGGTGGCCGTGACCAATTACGACGAGATGGTGCGGGCCTCCTGCGAAGGGGGCGCCAAGGTGATCGTCAGCGGCGCCGGCCTGCCGCTCAACCTGCCCGGGCTGACTGCCGACTTTCCCGAGGTCGCCCTGGTTCCCATCGTCTCTTCGGTCAAGGCCGCCGAACTCATCGCCCGCAAGTGGCACAAGGGCTACGGCCGTCTGCCCGACGCCGTGGTGGTGGAAGACCCCGATACCGCCGGCGGCCACCTTGGGGAGAAACTGGAAAAAATCGGCTCCGGGGCATACGATCAGTACGCCACCGTACGCGGCGTCAAAGCCTATTTCCGGGAGAACTGGAAGATCGACGTTCCCGTGATCGCCGCCGGCGGCATCTGGGACCGACAGGATCTGCTCCATGCTCTCGATCAGGGAGCCGACGGAGTGCAGATGGCCAGCCGCTTCGTCTGCACCGAGGAGTGCGATGCTTCCGATGCCTTCAAACAGGCCTATCTCGACTGTAGCCGTGAGGATATCGGTCTGGTTATGAGCCCGGCGGGGCTTCCCGGCCGGGCCATCAAAAAGAATATCGATCAGATTCGGCAGCGGGACGTTGACCTCGGTGTCCGCTGTCCTTCGGGCTGCCTGAAGAAATGCTCCTACAAAGTCGGCCAGGAGCGCTTTTGCATCGTCCACGCCCTCGACCGGGCCCAGCGCGGCGATGTGGAAACAGGTTTGGTCTTTTGCGGCACCAATGCCTGGAAGGCGGATCGCATCACCACCGTGCGGGCGATCTTCGAGGAGTTGTTCGCGGGGGAGGAGGCCGTCGTGCTCCCGGAAGTGGCGGTCAACGGATGAGCGTACCGACCCGCGCGAAAGGGCTCCGCGAAGGATAGAGATTGTCCGCAGGCAATCCGACGTGAAAAAACAAGTAAAAAAAGGCCACTCGTAACCCGAGTGGCCTTTTTTTTGATGACTTTAATTTTTAAGAATTGACGTAAACGAGACGTTCTCAATACATAATTTATTTGCAGGATTTTTTATCGTAAAAATAGTTTTAAATTGTATCGAGTGCCTATTGAAAAAGATATAAATTACCGTAGGAATAAAAATTAAACTTGCGAACAACTGACTGTAATGATATGTAGATTTCAGCTATAATAATAAAATCAAAGAAGGAGAAACGAACAATGGCAAATCTTCTCGAGATGGCCAAAGACATTGTCATGGCCCATGCATCAACCACCTCGCTGACCAAGGATGAACTTATTGCCGAGATTCGCGAAGTTTACAGCGCCTTGACCGCCCTGGAGGAAACGGGGAAACAGGGCCTGGGAGACGCGGAGGCGACGGTCGAAGCAGAAAAGGCGGCTCCCGTGGTATCGAAGCGCAAGGCCTTCGGGAAAAGCAAAATCACCTGCATGATCTGTGGCAAAGAGATGAAAACCCTCGCCCGGCACCTCAAGACCGCCCACGATATGAAGCCGGGGGAGTACCGCAAGCAGTTCGAGATTCCCCGCACTCAACCCCTCGCGGCCAAGGATTATTCCGAATCGCGCAAGCAGATGGCAATTGAGCGCGGTTTGGGCGAAAACCTGGCCAAGGCAAGAGCCGCCCGCGGGAAGGGCAAGAAAAAAAGCTGAGCTGGATTTTCCCTCCAGGAGTTAGAAGCCCCCATGCTTTCGAAAGTCTGGGGGCTTTCTCTATCGCCGATGAGCACGTAAGGGAGCAATAACTCTCAACCCTTCAGGCGTTTTTTTCGAAGGATTTGCCAGGATGAACAGAATGTAATCGGGGCAGGCAAGCGATGAGTCAAAAAAAGCATCTGTATGTATTGTGGACGAACGCCGATCCGATCACCGCGGAGAAAATGGTGTTCAAGTATACCATGAACTCTCTTCTTAAGGGCTGGTGGGAAAAGGTCACCCTCATCATCTGGGGGGCGCCGGCCAAATTGGTGAACGAGGACGAAAACATGCAGCGCATGATCAAAAAAGTCCAGGAGATCGGAGTGCACGTTACCGCCTGCAAGGCGTGCGCGGATCAGTTGGGGGCAACGGAAACCCTGGAGCGCCTCGGCGTGGAGGTCATCTACTGGGGGATTCCGCTCACGGAGATCTTGAAAAACGACGAGACGGTGTTGACCGTCTGACGGATAGGGGACGCTTCGCCGATGGACCCTATCTGAAAATGTTGTCCCTGCAACCGGAAGATTCGCGGCGGCCCCCTTAGTTCTAGAGAAATGATTCAGGGCCTGATGGGACAGCCGACCGCCTGGCAGGCTGCCATGGAGCCGAGGCAGTTTTCGACCTCCGCGAAACCATTCTGCTTGAGAATCGAGGCAGCGATGATCGCCCGGCGGCCGCTGCCGCAGAAGGTGACGATCGGCTTGTTGCGCGGAATTTCATCGAGGCGGTCGGGCACCTCGCCGAGGAAAATCGCAGTGCTGCCGGGTAATCGCGATGCCGCAATCTCCTCCGCCTTGCGGACGTCGAGAAGGACAAAGTCCTTCCCCTGATCTATCCGGGTTTTCAACTCGCCGGCGTAGATCGCTGGAATTCGGCCGTAATGGCGGCCGCTTACTTCCCACCCATGCAATCCTTCGTCGAGATAGGCGACGGTTTTTGAATAACCGAGTCTGGTCAGATAGCGAACGGCGGGTTTGACATCGGCGAAGTTTTGAACCACCAGGCCGATCTCCCGATCATAGGGGAGAAACCAGCCGGCGTAAGCCGGGATCATATCGAGAGGAATCGCCAGGCTCCGCGGGATATAGGCCCCTGAAAAAGCTTCCGGGCTGCGGGTATCGAGGGCCACCATCCCTTCGTCCATCTTTGCGGCAAAGGCGTCTGCGGTCAGGGGCGCCGGTCGGGGCAGGGCGGCTAAGCGGGGCGGCCCGACCAGATTGAGCTTTTCCATCTGTTTGAAATACGGCGGGTAGTAATGCTTCTCACTGACCTTCATCCGGATGAAGTCCTCCCGGCCTTCGACCTGGAGAGAGGGATTGAACCGGCGTTCGTAGCCGAGGGAAGAAAATTCCCGCGAAGCCATCCCCGACCCGCAGACCGAACCGGCCCCGTGAGCAGGGTAGAGAAGGACCTGATCGCCCAGCGGCAGGATCTTCTTGAAGATGCTGTTGTAAAGGAGGCCGGCCACCTCTTCGGCCCGCTCGGGGAAAAAGTCGGCTCGGCCGACATCGCCGATAAAAAGGGCATCGCCGGTAAAAACTGCGAGGGGATGATCGCTGAATGAGCAATCGGCGAGCACCAGTGAAAGGCTCTCGTCGGTATGCCCAGGCGTTTTTAGGACGCGCAGCGAAATGTCTCCAAACCTGTACACGTCGCCTTCTCCGGCAGTCCGCCCATATTCGAAGGGGAGCTCCGCGCCGTGTAAGATGGTTGCCCCTGTCATCTCGGCAAGTTCGCAGGAGCCGACCACGAAATCTTCATTGCGGTGGGTTTCGAAGATATGGGTGATCTGAACCCCCTGCCGGTCGGCGATTTCTCGATAGATAGCACAGTCCCGGCGAGGGTCGATGACGGCTGCCCGTCCGCCGTCGCCGACGAGGTAGGATAATTGCGCGAGTCCCTCTGAGCGGATCTTTTCTAGAAACATTGCGGCCTCCTGAGCGGGCTATGCACTTTTCTTCTCTCTTTCGCTAAATGCCTGAAACGCCTCGCAGCAGATCTCATCCGAACGAGATGGATGTGTTTCTAATCCCCCTTTTCCGATCCGAGTGTCCTTACCCGCTTTTCTTCAATTCCCTTTCAAAGCCCGGAAGGATCGCCTTGAAAAATCCGTTTTGGATCAAGTTGACGATGATTTGCCAGGTGCTGGTCTGAGGATTTTTCACCGTACCGGAGAGGTTGACCTGGGTGGCGACCTGTTTGTGGGGCTTATTTTCCAGGACATAACTGATGGCACCGACCACCCCCTCGTAGATTTGCTGGAAAATGGGCTTGTTTCTGTCCTTGGGAGAGAGGACGTCCAGGTTCTTGAAGAGCGGTTTGATATAGCCCTTGATCTTTTTTCCCCGCACGGAAACCTGGGAATAGACCGAAAAGGTGCCGGCAGCTACGTCGACGTTCCCATAGGCTCGCAGCAGATCATTCATCGCTTTCAATCGGGTTTTCTCGATCTTGATGTTGAGGTCGAAGTCGGCGCCGCTTTTTACGGGTCGGAAATCGGCGGTGGCCAGAGTCTTGCCCGACCCCATGAACTCTCCGGTGAGTCGCACAGAGGCCGGTCCTTTGCGGAAGTGGTTGGACAGGTTTTTCAAGGTCAGATTGATGTCGCTGAGAAAGACCCGGTAGTTCGGTTTGCTCGCCGTATTGACCATGCCGGTGTTTCCTGTCAGGTGCAATCGGTCGATCAGAAACAGCAACCCCGGCTTGTTTTTGGCTTTTTTTGCCGCCTTTTCGACCTCGGCGAGATGTTTTTTTCTCCCGGGGGGTGGTGGAGGGGGCGTGGATGTAATTGATCCGCACGCCATCGATTTGCAAATCTTCGATGTGGGCCGATTTGAAGGATGGAGAATATTCGGCCTCCCCCCTGCCGGAGAGGGTGCCCCCGGTGACGGCGAGGTTGGCATGGCCGCTGATCGGCTTGAGCCGATGGAGGGGTATCTTTTCAAGAGAAAAGTGAACTTTCACTCCCGGATAGGGCGTGGCCAGGAAATTTGCCCGCCCGTCGATCGATGCTTGCCCCGCGCCGAAGACTGTGGCCCGCACGTGAATCGTCGAAGGGTAGGTTCTTTTCGGTGAAAGGATGTTGCGGATGTTGCGGACCTGTACATAAATGCGACTGAGCTGCACCGGATGTTGGGGGTCCTTGTCGATGTAGATGAAGCTCGCATCCTTGACCGTGAGCAGATTGATCTTAAGGGGATAGATTTGACGGACCGCTTTCTGCCAGCCCTTTTTTTCCACCGGAACGTTATCCTCGGACTCGTGCCGAAGCTGCTGGAGGTTGAGATAGAGTCTGGGCCGGTCGAATTCCCAGTCGCTCACCAGGTGGCCGGAAAGGAGCGCCCTCCAGTGAATGCTGACGTCGAGTTCGGGAAAAACCGCGATCGGCGGCTGGGGGTGGGCCTCCTGGGCGATCTGCAAACCCCGGAGCGTAACGGAAAATCCGATGGGGTGGAGATCGAGCCCCGCCAATTGCACCCGGTATCCCTTGAGCGCCTGGTTCGTCCGTTCGACAACCATCCGCTGCAGCGGCTTGTCGACAAAAAAGGATGCGATAAAGAGCAGAAGAAGCAGGCCGACGACGATGCCGCCAAGCCAGAGAACGGATTTGGGAAGAGTGATCAGAAAGAATTTGAGTTTCGAGGTGATTTTCGCCGCGCTGTCGTCCGCCACCGAGCTGTCTCCGCAGTATGTCGGGGATTAAAGGTCACCTCTTTCTACCCACCAGGAGCAGGAGAGTGCCGGCGGCGATTGCGCCGACACTCCCCCACACCGGAATGTTGACCGTTTGTTTCTCCTGGACCGACACATCCACCGGTCCGAGCTTCGCATGGTGGGTCTCCCGGGTGTAGGTGAAGGCGCCGTAGATCAGCCCGAGGGTTCCCGCCGCGATCAGGACGATCGCCGCAATTTTAAGTCCTCGCATGCGGTGTCCTTCGCTCTCTCTTACTGGCTCTTTTTACTTCGAACGATCAGGTTGTTTTCGACTCCCTTGACTCCCGGGACCCCGCTGGCGACCTTCTCGGCCGCTTCCTTGCTTTTCTCGCTGTCCACGAATCCGCTCAGTTGGACAACGCCGCGGTAGGTTTCCACGTCGACATCCAGGGCACTGGTATCCTCGTTGGTGGCCAAACCTGTTTTTACCTTGGCGCTGATGGTCTTGTCGTCGATATAGGTGCCGGTGCTGCGGCTCGTCCCCGATGCCGCGCAGGCGGCCAGCAGGAGAAGGATAAAACCTCCCAGTACATACGTCGTCAGGTTTCTTATGCGGTTCATAGCTGTATTCCTCCTCTCGTGTGATTGTTTCTGTCTGTCTTTCCATTTAGCCTATCCGCGGATGATGTCAACCGTTTCCCTTGGTCTTTTTGCAAAACCCGAAGGTCGCATTCCGAACAGTTTGGGTGTTTCGGGGAGGACAACCTGCTGATATGACGATGGAATCAAGAATAATCTCTAAGGGGCTGTTTTCTCGTAATTAATTCCTTTGACAAACCATTAGCCCCTGCTAAAAGTAAATGCCAGGAGATGAGAGCCGTCGACAGGCAAATCGGTAACGTCCAGGTTCCCTTCGGGTCTGCGCTGCCGGGAAAATCGCGTATCGCTGACTGGGCATCGGCGGCGTTTGAGATGTCTCTGGTGCCGGTTTTTCGAACATTGGACAGGTTTCGGGTATTCACGCTTATCCCTTCGGCACGGGAGGTCGCCATGAAAATGAGAATCTTTCAGTTTTTGCTCTTCACCGCGGCGTTGATCGCCACCGGTATCGCACCGTCCGCCGCGCTGGCGCAAGGTTCTTCAAGTTACTTTGTGGTCAAGGGAGGCTATTATTCCCCCAGTAAGACCTTCGATCTCGACAATGTCCACTTCAATACCGACGACGGCTTTGTCGTCGACGGTGCCCTCGGCCACTATGTTCTCCCCTTTCTGGCGATTGAACTCGAGGGCGGATACCTGGAGAGCAAAACCACCCCGGAAGGTTCGTCGGCTGAAGCGAAACTGAAGGTCTATCCGGTGGTCGCCACGGGCAAACTCATCCTGCCGCTGGGACCGTTCGAGCCCTACGGAGAATTCGGGGCGGGCGTATACATCATCGACATCGACGTGTCGGGCACGCCCAGCAACTTCAGCGGTTCCACCCAGGGGGCCTTCGGCTACCACGCTGGGGGCGGGCTGAATCTCGACCTCGGGCCGAACCTCTTTGTCGGCGCCGAAGGACGATACCTCTGGGTCAAGCGCTCCTACGGTGGTGTGGAGATAAAACTGGACGGGTTCACGGTGACGGGCAACCTCGGTTTTCGCTTCTGAGAAGTACAAGAGGTGCGGGATTCTGCGCGGGCAGGATGAAACGATCATTGATGTTTCGAGAAAGGAGACGCTATGAAAAAGGGTGGATCGTTGGGTGCGCTCAAGACTGTGGCGGGCGTGCGCTGTGCTGATCCGGGCCGACGTCCGATCAATACCCCGCTCCTCGCCGGTGAAGGGGGAAGGCTGGGTTGTGCGGGGCAGCGACAGCAGAAGGCTCCTCTAATTCCTCTTCCGCTATTTTACCGTTTCCGTTTAATCCGAGCCGGGATTGCTGTACTTGCAGTTTTAGGAGTGGCCGCCTGCGTGCCGGCTTATTCGAGGCCGGAACAGGAACAAGCCAAGCCACCAGAGGTCAGTTACAACTACGCCTCCGACAATGGCTTGATCGAGGCAAGCAGTAAGTCCCGAGCTTACTGTGCCCAGTACAATTCCACGCCCGACATGAGGGGATCGATCACTGAAAACCCGGATGGGACCAGGACGGTCACCTTCACCTGCGTCAAACCAGCCGGGGTTACGGTGTCTCCGCCTCCCTCCACGGCCCCTATGAGTTACAGCTACAGCACTGATGCGCAGCTTTTGCAGGCGATTCGGTCGGCCGATGCCTATTGCGCGCGCTCCGGCCAGGCGGCCTCTTACACCACCGCCACCGGTCCCGATGGGGCAAAGGTTCTGAAGTTCCAGTGTGTGCCGAGATGAAATCAGCTGTGCCGTCGCTGGTCGTCCGAAGCAAAGGGCATCCGAGCAACAGTGAAGAGGGTGGGGTGAAAGAATTGAACAGCCGGCTTTACGGTTGTTGAGAGAAGAGGGGCTGGTTTGAGCCCATCCGGCAGTTCCGGATGGGCTCGGAAAAGCCACCCGTTTTCGGGATCACACCCGTACGACCTCGACCAGGTAGCCGTCTGGATCTCTCAGGAAGTAGAACTTGGGCTTGCCGTCGGCCAACCCCTTGAGAGGTTCGGGCGCGAGGCCCATCTCCTGATGACGCTGATGGGATGCTTCCAGATCTTTTACCCCCACCGCCAGATGCGAGTACCCGTTGCCCAGTTGGTAGGGTTCCTTCTGGTCGTAGTTATAAGTCAGCTCCAGCTCGAAAGCTTCACCCGGCGCCCGCAGATAGCTCAAGGTAAACTGATGCTCGGGAAAGTCGAGCTTGCGCGCCACCTCGAACCCGAAAGCCCTTTGATAGAAGTCCTCCGATTTTTCGAGATTCATGACCCGCAGACAGCTGTGAATCATCGCATAGTCCATGTCCGTACTCCCTTTGTTCGATGGAATAGAATGAATCTTCGGCCCCAAACGGGATATCGTGGAACCGCCCGGCGGTGCTATTTTCGCATATCCGTGTGGGAAGGCAACCCCGAAAAAGGCGGGAAAAGGGAAAAGCCCTTATAGATCTTGCCATTTCCGGCCCGGATAGTGTAATATCCACATCTGCGAAATAGTCCTTTCCGCCCGAATTTTCCGTCCATCCCGATGCAAGGAGCCGGAATGCCCCCCAGTAAAGAAGAGTTCATCCCCAAGTGGATCGCCTGGGAGACGACCCAGCGCTGCAACCTCAACTGCGTGCACTGCCGCTGTTCCTCGGACATGGACGCGGCGGAAGGGGATTTCACTACCGACGAAGCGAAGAAGCTGATCGACGACATCTGCGAGGTGACAAAGCCGGTGATGGTCCTCTCCGGCGGCGAGCCGCTGCTGCGCCCGGACATCTTCGAGATCGCCCGCTACGGCACCGACAAGGGGCTGCGCATGTGCATGGCCACCAACGGCACGCTGATCACCGACGAGGTCTGCGCGCAGATGAAGGAGGCCGACATCAAGATGGTCTCCCTGTCGATCGACGGCTCCACGGCCGAAATTCACGACGACTTCCGCAACTGCCCGGGGGCCTTCGAGGGGACGATCCGCGGCGCCGAGACCCTTAAGCGCAACGGCATCAAGTTTCTGGTCAACTCCTCCTTCACCAAGCGCAACCAGGCCGATATCGGCGCCACCTTCCGGCTCGCCAAGAGCCTGGGGGCCACCGCCTGGTACATGTTCATGATCGTTCCCACCGGCCGCGGCGAGGAGATCATGAGCGAGCTGATCTCCAAGGAGGACTACGAAGAGATCCTCTCCTGGCACTACCAGCAGGAGAAGAGCGAGGAGGAGATCCTCATGCGCCCCACCTGCGCCCCCCACTACTACCGGATCGTGCCGCAGATGGCCAAGGCCGAAGGGGTCGACTTCCAGCGGCGCAGCCTGACCTTTTCCACCGGCGGCGGCAAGGGGTGCATCGCCGCCCAGACCATCTGCCTGATCGACTGCTTCGGCAATCTCAAGCCCTGCTCCTATTTCCATTCCTCGGTCGGCAACGTGAAGCAGGTGCCCTTCCGGGAGCTGTGGTTCAACTCCAAGGTCTTCAACGACCTGCGCGATTTCAAGAAATACCAGGGCAAGTGCGGCGAGTGCGAATTCATCAACGTCTGCGGCGGCTGCCGGGCGCGGGCCGACGCGGTCTATGGCGACTACATGGAGGAGGAGCCGTTCTGCAGCTATCTGCCGCTGCGCACCCGTCAGCGGCTGGAGAAGGAGGCGGCGGAGCTGGCGCCCAAATGATTGTAGGGGCGCCCCTTGTGGGTGCCCGCCCACGTGAACGCCCCGGGCACCCACAAGGGTCGCCCCTACCATTCGAATCCACCCTACAGGAGGAATTAAAATATCATGTCCCCCAAATATCCCTTTCTCAAGGCCTGCTGGGGCCGGCCAACCGAATTCACCCCCGTCTGGCTGATGCGCCAGGCCGGCCGCTACCTGCCCGACTACATGCGGGTGCGCTCCAAGGTGAGCTTTCTCGAGCTGTGCAAGACCCCGGAGCTCGCCGCCGAGGTGACCATCCAGCCGATCGACGTGCTCGGCGTTGATGCCGCCATCCTCTTTTCCGACATCCTCACCCCGGTGGAGCCGATGGGGCTCAAACTCGATTTCGCCCCCGGCCCGGTCTTCGAGAACCCGGTGCGCACCCGGGCCGACGTGGATGCTCTGCGGATCCCTGAGATGGAGGAGGACGTTCCCTACGTGCTCGAGGCGATCAAGCATCCTGCGCCGCGAACTGGAAGGGCGGGTTCCCCTCATCGGCTTCGGCGGGGCGCCCTTTACCCTGGCCTGCTACATGGTCGAAGGGAAGGGGAGCAAGGACTTCGCCCAGATCAAGCGGATGATGTACGCCGGCTCCCGACCTCTACGCCGAGCTGATGGAGAAGGTCACCGAGATGGACCGCCAGTACCTCAACGCCCAGATCGACGCCGGCGCCCAGGCGGTGCAGATCTTCGACACCTGGGGAGGCATCCTCTCGCCGGTCGACTATGAGCGCTACATCCTTCCCTACACGAAAAAACTGATCGCCGGCCTGGACCGCAAGGGGATTCCGGTCATCCACTTCGTCAAAGGGGCCGGGACGATGCTCGATCTGGTCAAGCAGGCCGGCGCGGACGTGATCGGCCTCGACTGGCACGTCTCTCTTGGACAGGCCCGCGACATCCTCGGCGCCGATGTGGCGGTGCAGGGGAATCTCGATCCGACCGTCCTCTACGCCCCCAAGGCCCACATCGAAGGGGAGGTGCAGCGCATTCTCGACGAGAACGCCGGGCGCCCCGGGCACATCTTCAACCTCGGCCACGGCATCCTGCCGACGGTTGCCCCCGAAAACGCCGTCCACATGGTGGAGTGCGTGCACCGACTGAGCCGCAAGTAAGTCGTGAGGGGTGAGGAGTGAGGCGAAAGAAGCCTGCTTCTCACCCCCCTCACGTCCCACCCCTCACTCCTCACGGATTCTATGGACCCAGACAAACCGACGGCCCTGGTTCTGCTCAACATGGGCGGCCCCGACTCGCTGGAGGCGGTCGAACCGTTCCTCTACCAGCTCTTCTCCGACCGGGATCTGATCCGACTGCCGGCCGGAAGTCTTGCTGCAGAAGCCCTTCGCCCGGCTGATCTCCCACTTTCGCGCCAAGCGGGTGCGCCAGAACTACCGCCCATCGGCGGCAGATCCCCCCTGCTGGACTGGACCCGTCGCCAGGCCGAAGGGATCGCCGCGCTCCTCGGCAAGGAGCTGGCGCCCCTGACGTGGCGATGCGCTACTGCGCCGCCACGGGCCGAAGAGACCTTGCGGCAGCTTCTGGCGCGACGGGGATCGAGCGGGCGGTGGTCCTCTCCATGTATCCCCACTATACCGGCGCCACCACCGGCAGCAGCATCAAGGATTTCCGCCGGGCCGGCGGCGAACATCCATCCCCGGCTGCGCTACGCGTCATCGAGCAGTGGTACGACTGGCCCGGGTACCTCGACGCCCTCGCCGAACGCGTGCGTGAGGGGCTGGAAGAGTTCCACGAGCTGCTGCGCGACAGGTGCAGATCCTCTTCTCCGCCCACGCCCTGCCGCAGAAATTCATCGACCGGGGCGATCCCTACCTGGAGCATGTGCTCGACAACGTCAAGGGGGTGATGGCAGCGGGTCGGCGAGCGTCCCTGGCATGTCGGCTTCCAGAGCCGCAGCGGGCCGGTGCAAGTGGATGGAGCCGGAGGACGGTCGAGGTACTCGACAGCTGGCCGCCGACGGGAACCGAGGCGGTGCTGATGGTGCCGATCTCCTTCGTCTCCGACCACATCGAGACCCTGCACGAGATCGACATCGAGTACCGCGACCACGCCCAGCGTCAGGGGATTCGCCTCTTCCGGCGCGCCCCTTCCCTCAACGACGATGCCGGCCTTTTTGCGGCCATGGCCGAGTTGGTGCGGCGCTATCTGGCGGCAGATGATGAAAATCTGTAAGATCTGCGGAAAATCCTTCGATCCCGAAGAGCCCTTGGACGATCCGGCCCAGGAAGCGGGCGCCTTTTTGGCCCGGGAACTGTGGGGCGACGCCGGACGAGCTGTGCCCGAAGTGTCTCGCCAACCGCGGGATGTTGGGAATGATGTACTGTCGGGAGTTTGATTAAATTCCTGTTTTTTGGAAAGCAACGGGCGCAATTTCTCCCGTAGGGGCGGCCCCATGTGGCCGCTCTGGGCAGACACGAGACCTGCCCCTGCAATTTCGCCTTACAATCCCTCTTTCTTCAGCTTTTCCAGAAGTTCCTTCTGTTTCGCGGTCGGTTTGGCGGGAACCGCCACCTCCACCACCGCGTACAGGTCGCCCTTGGCGCCTCCTTTGCTCGGCACCCCGAACCCCTTGAGGCGGATGCTGCCTCCGCCCAGATCCCGGCGGGGACTTTGACCCGCTTGGTTCCCTCCAGGGTCGGCACCTCGACGACTGGTTCCGAGGCAGGCGCCGCTGAAGGGGACCTGAACGTTGACGAACAGGTCCTTCCCCTCCCGGCTGAAAGCCGGGTCTGGCTCGACGCTGATCTCCAGGAAGAGGTCCCCGGGCGGACCGCCGGCGGGACTGGCCCCCCCTTTGCCGGCGACGCGCAGGTTTCTGCCCCGACTCGACGCCGGCGGGGATGCGCACCTGAAGGCGTTCCACTCGGCCCTCGCGGCGAAAGTCGATGCGCTTTTCCCCGCCCTGGATCGCCTGGCGAAGAGGGAGGGAGAGCGTGCATGACGTAATCCTGTCCCTTGATCGCACGGGTCCGCGCCGCCGAAACCGCCGGTTCGCGCCCGCCCGCCGCCGACGCCGCCGAAAAGCTGGCTGAAGATGTCGTCGGTGCCGAAGCCGAACTCGCGGAAAATGTCGCCGACATCGAAATTGCGGAAGATGTCTTCCTGGCGAGTAGCGCTGGTGAAAACCCGCTTCGCCGAACTGGTCGTACTGCTTGCGCTTATCCGCGTCGGAAAGCACCGCGTAGGCCTCGGTGATCTCCTTGAACTTTTCCTCGGCCTTCTTGTCGCCGGGGTTTTTGTCGGGGTGGTATTTGAGGGCCAGCTTGCGGTAGGCTTTTTTGATTTCATCGGCAGAGGCGTCCTTGGCAACTCCGAGAACGCCGTAATAATCCTTGGCCATGGTATCTCCTGAGGCTTGGAAGTGTCCCTGACAATATAATGACACGGTCCGGTTCCGTCAAGGGGGCGGCCCGGAATCAATTCCCCCCTTGACCTTGGTGTTTTTGTGCCCTAATATTTAGGTTGACAAAATATTAGGAGCTTGAAGAATATGGAACGGATCGAACGGGTGGGTCGTCTCTATCCCCTCCTCTTCGGGAAAATGGGCCGCCTGCGGACCTTGGTCCACGAAGGGATGGACCTCACCTACAATCAGTACAAGACCCTGCTGACCATTGCTGACCGGGGGGAGTGTTCCCTCGGAGATCTGGGCCGGGAGCTGGAGATTGCCATGAGCAGCGCCAGCCAGATGGTCGATCGGCTGGTGGGGCAGGGCCTTGTGCATCGGCAGCAGGACGAGGAGAACCGGCGCCAGGTGATCATTCGGCTCACCCCGCAGGGGGAGGAGCTGATTGCGGAGCTGCGACGGGGCATTCTCGAGCGGTTCGAGAAGATCCTCAACCGCCTCTCCGAGCGGGACCAGGAGGTCCTGGTCGAGTCCTTCGAGGCGATTGCCCGGATCATGAAGAAAATCAATACAGGAGGAGAGATATGATGCGAATCGTCGTTATCGGAGCGGGGATTTCAGGCCTGTCCACCGCGTATGCCCTCCAGCGGCTGGCTGCAGAGGCGGACCGTGAGATCGACATCGTCGTTCTGGAAAAAGAGGAGCGGCTCGGCGGCAAGATCAGCAGCATCAAGGAGCAGGGGTATCTGTGCGAATGGGGACCCAACGGGTTTCTCGACAACAAGCCGATGACTCTCGAGCTGTGCGAGCGCCTCGGCATCGCGAACCGTCTGTTACGTTCTGACGACAACGCCCGCAAACGGTTTATCTACGCCGCCGGCGAGCTTCACCAGCTGCCGGAAAACGGCCCCGCCTTTCTCAAGTCCGGCCTGATCTCCTGGCCCGGCAAGATTCGTCTTGCCTGCGAGCCCTTCATCCCCGCGAGGCGCGGCGGCGACGACGAAACCCTGGCCGCTTTCGCCCGCCGTCGCCTGGGGCAGGAGGCCCTCGATAAGCTGATCGGTCCGATGGTGGCGGGGATCTTCGCCGGCGATCCCGAAACAATGAGCCTCAAGAGTTGCTTTCCCCGCATTTACCAGCTGGAGCAGGAATACGGCGGGCTGATCAAGGCGATGGTCAAGCTGGGCAAGCAGAAAAAGGCCGAGCGCAAGGCAGGCAAGGCGGTGGCGAGCGCCGCCGGGCCGGGCGGGGTGCTGACCTCCTTCGGCCGGGGTATTCAGGAGTTGACCGACAGCCGTCGCCGAAGCCTTCCGGGGCACAGTGCGGGTCGCGGCGCGAGGTGGCCGCCATCGCCGCCAAGGACGGCGGTTTCGAGCTGCGCCTGACCGACGGCGACACGGATCGAGGCGGAGCTGGTGGTCAGCGCCGCGCCCGCCTATGCCCTGGCCGGCATGGTCGCCGGAACTCGATGGCGGCCTGGCCGACATCCTCCGGGAAGATCCCCTACGCGCCGATGAACGTCGTCTGTTTCGGCTACGAGCGCGAGAAGATCGCCCGCGATCTCGAACGGTTTCGGCTACCTGATCCCCCGAAAGGAGGGGCGCAGCATCCTCGGCACCCTCTGGGATTCGAGCATCTTTCCCAACCGGGCTCCCGAGGGCGCGGTGCTGCTGCGCTCGATGATGGGGGGGGCGACCAATCCCGGCGGCCATCGATCTTACCGAGGCCGAGGTGCAGGCCCGGGTCGATGGCCGATCTTGAAGGATATCATGGGGATTGAGGCCGCCCCCGATTTCGTGCGCATCTTCCGCCATCCAGCGCGCCATTCCCCAGTATGTGGCCGGTCACGAGCAGCGGCTGCAGGCCCTGGACGAGCGGCTGAAGGCGTTTCCCGGACTGTTTCTGACCGGCAACGCCTTTTCCGGGGTGGGACTCAACGACTGCGTCCGGTCCTCCAACGAGACTGCCGAGCGAATCCTGTCCCAGCTGCAGGGGCGATAGGCGGCGCCGCCGGGAGGTCCCGTCAGATTCTGCGTGAAGATCCCTCCTGGAGGGCCGCCGATCCGTTGGCGGTGACCGACCTGCAGCAGATCCTTCAGGCCGGGATCATGACCACCCCCGGGCTGGCGATTGACGGCCAGGTGGTCGCCACCGGCAAGTTGCTGAAGCCGGAGGAGATCGCGCGCCTGCTGCAGTCGGCCTGACCGGGCTTATTTGGAAAATCCGTAGTCGCCGGTTTTGATGTGCTTCAGGATGCCGTTTTCAAAGCGCAGAATGCGGATGAACCGGTAGGGGCCGAAATTGTAGATCCACTGCTCCACATGCACGTTCTCGAGGGAATGCCAGATAAAGCCATAGCGGAAGTGACTGGCGTTTTTGATCTCGTTCCAGGAGTCCACCGAATCGGGCTGGCCGCAGGCATGGAGGACCTCGATGGTGGTATCGCCCTTATCGATGAGGTCGTTGCCGCAATAAAACGCCGGCGCCCTCATCGGCGCCAGAGCGAAGAGCAGGCACGCCGCTGCGATGACCACGCCCTTTCCCCTCATGGTGTCATCAGCCTCCGGTCAGAAGAGGATTATCCTTCATGGCGCTCTCTCGTTAGTCTACCGCTCTTTTCGGTGCTTTCCACAGGGTCGAACCGGCCGACCTCCTCGAGGGAGAGTTCGGTCTTTTTGACGACCGTCTTCAGGGCGAAGGAGGATTGCACCCGTAACACGCCGGGAAGGCCCGTCAGGCGGCTGTGGATGCGCAGATAGTCCTCGTTGTCGCGCATGATGATGCGCAGCAGATAATCGGCGTCCCCCGACATCAGGTAGCATTCCAGAACATCCTTGACCTTGCCGATCTCCTCTTCGAAGCGCTGCAGTTTTTCCTGCTGTTGACCTTCGAGGGTCACCCGCACGAACACCGTTCCCGGTTTGCCGATCGCCGCCTGGTCGATCAGCATCACGTAGCGGTCGATGATGCCGCACTGCTCCAGCATCCGAACCCGCCGCAGACAGGCCGATTCCGAGAGCCCGACCCGTTCCGCCAGCTCCACGTTGCTCAGCCGGCCGTCCAGCTGCAGGGCCGACAGGATGCGCCGATCGATTGCGTCCAAGGAAGGGGTTGCCATGATCTTTCTCTAGGTAATTGAATGGTCGAATTTTATGCGAAATAATTAGCATTCAGAGCCAGTATTTGCAAGTTAATTCCCCAATCTTCCTGCTATACTTAGAGTAAATCCAACGCTGTTTTATTGTATGGCGAAATCAACCGGAACGTCTCTCATCAAAACGAAGGAGGATGGTGATGATCATTGGGATCCTGAAAGAGATCAAAGCCGAGGAAAACCGGGTCAGCATGACTCCCGCCGGAGTCGAAGTGATGAAAAACAATGGCCATGAGGTTCTGGTCGAAACGGGCGCCGGTGTTGGCAGCGGCTTCAGCGATGAGGACTACGTCCAGCATGGCGCGAAAATCGCCGCGAGCAACAAAGAGGTTTTCGCCAACGCCGACATGGTGATGCACGTCAAGGAGCCGCAGCCGAGCGAGTACCCGCTGATCCGCCCCGGGCAGATCGTCTTCACCTATTTTCACTTCGCCGCCTCCGACCAGCTGACCCGGGCGATGCTCGAGACCGGGGCCACCTGCATCGCCTACGAGACGATCGAAAATCCCGACGGCAGCCTGCCGCTGCTCACCCCGATGAGCGAAGTGGCCGGGCGCATGGCCGCCCAGCAGGGCGCCAAATACCTGGAGCGGGCTCAGGGCGGCCGCGGCATTCTGCTCGGCGGCGTCCCCGGCGTGGCGCCGGCCACTGTGCTGGTGCTCGGCGGCGGGGTGGTGGGCACCCATGCGGCGCAGATGGCCAGCGGTCTGGGCGCCAAGGTCTATCTGCTCGACATGAGCCTGAGCCGGCTGCGTCACCTCTCCGAAATCATGCCGAAGAACTGTTTCCCGATGATGTCCTCGCCGGCCACCGTCCGCGAACTGGTTCAGCAGGCCGACGTGGTGATCGGCGCGGTGCTGGTGCACGGAGCCAAGGCGCCGAAACTGGTGACCCGTGAAATGCTGGCGACGATGAAGCCGGGGGCGGTGATGGTCGATGTCGCCATCGACCAGGGGGGATGCTTCGAGACCTCCAAACCGACCACCCACAGCCATCCGATCTTCGAGGTCGACGGCATCATCCATTACTGTGTGGCCAACATGCCTGGGGCGGTGCCGCTGACCTCGACCATCGCCCTGACCAACGCTACCCTGTCCTACGCCGTGGCGATCGCCAACAAGGGGTGGCAGCAGGTTGCCGGCGAGAATGCCGGGGTCAAGGCAGGGGTCAACGTCGTTGCAGGAAAGGTCACCTACCGAGGGGTGGCCGAGGCCTTCGGCCTGGACTTTGTCCCCGTCGAGACGGTTCTCAAGACGGCTCTCTGAGCAGAGATTCTCTTCCCCCCCCTACCGGCGGCCGCTGTACGGCTTGGCGGCCGCCGGGATCTTTGTCTTTCCCCTCTAAAGCTCCCCTTCGCTCCTCTTCTCGCCTGTGGGGATCCCTGCAAAGATGTGAGGAAATTTTCCTTCTCAGTCCCGAAAACGGGGATAACTGGTATACTGCTGACCAGCACTTCATAAAAATCAGCAGGATCCCGTGTGGAAGGAGGCAGCCATGAAAAAGACAGCGTCCATAGCACTCATGATCCTAACCCTTCTCGGTTTTGGGGTGCTTTTATCTTCCTGTGCCGTAACGATTCAGGCGACGGACAGCACCACCGATACCCTCGCAAACGCCACCGAGGGGACGACGGATTTCACCTCGAGCACCAGCCCGGGGGATGAAGAAGGCAGCGCCGCGCAGAAGGCCAAAGCCTTCACGATCGCCAATTTTTCGCGGATCAGAGAAGACATGGCGCGCGGCAGCGGCGAGCACCTTGCTTCCCTGGCCCACCTGTTGGGAGTCAGCGAGACCCATCGGTCCGATTTCTTCGCCCTCTCCCAAAAGGACTATCCCGTCCTGTTCCATTCGCCGCGGACCACCCCCGAAGTGCTGTTGGCCGGGCTGAACGAGGAGCTGAGCGCACATCCCGAGTGGCGGCAATAATCGCTGGCAAGCGCCCCGAAAAGAGTCTTTCGCGGCTGTAATTTGTTCTGCCAGGCGCACTTGGGACGCCCCTGGAAGGCGAATTTCGAGACCAGTTGCATCCGCCTGAACAGTTGCTCGCGGCCTTCAGAGCGATGCCGCTTCCGTTGTAAGAGGTAAGTTCTGATCCTGAACCCGTCACCTGGACCGAGTGCCGCCAGCGGTTCTGACGCCCCGTTTTGCAGGCGGTGCGCCGGAGATGTTCGTCGGAATCTGCTGGGGACCCTCATGCTGGTCGCCCTGCTTCTGCCCTCCGTCGCCCAGGCCGCCGATACCGCCTATCTGTCAAAGCTGATCGGGCGCGCCCACCGGGAGCATCTCGCCGAGCGGCCCGAGTGGCGGGCTCTCGTGCACTACCGGCCACGGCGCTTCTCCGGCGGGGTGGAAAGTGCGGTGGATGCGCCCTCCTTCTTTCTCTCCCACAATGGTAAGCGAGACCCGCAGGCTGAACTCGACGCCACGCTGACCGCCTTTTTCGCGCCCGCCCCCGATCCGGAAAAGAGTGCCCAGTGTACCTTCGTTGCCCGCTACCAGTGGCTGAAAGGGGCGCTCGGTTTCGATCCGAAACGGCTACCTGTACCCTCTTGCCGGCGTTTTCACCGCTGGCTGAAAGCGCTCAACCCCTACCGGCTCACCCTGGTCTTCCCCGCAGCCTACCTGAACAATCCGCCTTCCATGTTCGGCCACACCCTGCTGCGCGTCGATACGCGGGAGCAGGACGAACAGACCCGTCTGCTCGCCTACACCATCAATTACGCCGCCCGAAGCCATCGCCAGCGCGGCATCGGATTCGCCTTCAAGGGCCTGTTCGGCATGTACCACGGCGGCCATTCCATCGCTCCCTACTACCTCAAGGTCAAGGAATACAGCGATATCGAAAACCGCGACATCTGGGAATACCGGCTCAATCTGGACGCGGAGGAAATCGACCGACTGCTGCGCCATGTCTGGGAACTGCAGTCGGCCTGGTTCGATTACTATTTCCTCGATGAAAACTGCTCCTATAACTTGCTCTCGCTGCTGGATGCGGCCCGCCCCGGTCTGCACCTGACCGATCGCTTCTCCCTGTGGGTGATTCCCTCTGAAACGATCCGGGCGGTGATCGATGCGGGGTTGGTCGATTCGGTCCGGTTTCGTCCGGCACGCAATACGATTTTGCGGGAGAGGGCGGAACGGATGGCCGGTCGCCGGCAGCTTCTGGCGAAACGCCTGACGCTGGGAGAACTCCGCTTCGACGCCGAAGAAATGACGCGGCTTGCCCCCGAGGAGCGGGCCCAGGTGATCGATTTGGCCCTCGACTACGCCGTCTACCGGAACAATGTCCGCTTCAGCGGCGGTGAGCAGGATCCCGTCACCATCACGGAGCTTCTGGCAGCGCGCAGTCGCCTCGAGGTGCCCGATCAGACGCCGGACGTTCCCCTGCCTGCGGTCTGGCCGGGGCGCGGTCACAAGCCGGCCCGCGCCTCCCTCGGTTACGGTTTCGAGGACCGCCGGCAGTTCCTGGAAATCGCCGCCGCGCCCGGCTACCACGATCTGTTCGACCCGCAGGGCGGTTTCACCCCCGGCTCCCGGGTGATGGCCCTGGGAACCGCTCTTCGCTACTACCCGCAAGAGGAGAAGATCGAGCTGGAGCGTTTCGATCTTCTCGACATCATGTCCCTCTCCCCCTGGGGGCAGTTTCTGCATCCCGTCGCCTGGACGGCACGCATGGGGCTGGCGCGCAAGCACCCGGCGGCGGCGGATCGGGTGCTGGTGGGGCAGATCGACGGCGGTGTGGGGATCTGCCGTGCTCTTTCGGTGCGGACAACGGCCTTCGCCCTGGCCCAGGGGGCCCTGGAGCTGAGCGGACGTTTCGCGCACTTCGCGGCGCCGGGGGCGGGCCCGGCTATCGGCCTGCTCCATGATGTTTCCGAACGCTGGCGCACGGGACTTCTTGCCCACTGGTGGGGATTTCCACTTGGCGACGCGCGAAGCGAGTCATCAGTCTCTCTGCGCAATCGCTGGGAATTGACCCGCCAGAATGTCGTCGGGCTCGATCTGTCGTGGAAAAACGACTGGGGGCACGACTACCTTGGGGGGAAGATGTATTGGCAGATTTATTTTTAGGACCGATAAGCGAGACTTCCTTTTCCCCATCCGCAGCGCAGTCGCTATTCTTCTTCAATAGGCGCATTTCCTCATCTTCTCCTTGACCTGTCCCTTCCCTGGGTCTAGGGTAAGGACGATTTGTTCCCTGTAAAATGGACGTCCTTCGCTTCGGGAGAAATTTGCTGTTGCGACGGCCGTGGGGAATCGGGGGAGGGGTGTTGTTTGCGGAGGCGTCGAGATGGAATTGAGAAAACGGTTTTTCCTTTTAGCCGGGCTGGCGATCGCCGTCGTTGTGGTCGGGGTTCTTTTTGCGAGCTATTACGGTGACTGGCTCTGGTTTCAGAACCTGGGGTTCTCCCGGGTCTTTCTCACCGAGATCTGGACGAAAACGGCAGCCTTCGCGGCGGTCTTTCTCTTTTTCGGATGTTTTATCGGGCTGAACATCGCCTATGCCAGAAAAGGCGGGGGGCGCTTCCGCAGGGTGCGGGTAGTAGACGCCGAGCGCCCGGCGACGCCCCTCGACGAGGTTTTTCACGGGCCGCACGCAGCCTATGCCTGGACGGCGGTGGTGCTCTTTCTGGCGGGGCTCATGGGGACGAGCGCCGCCGATTCCTGGATGACCTTTCTGAAGTTTTTCCACGGCACCCCCTTCGGTACCGTCGATCCGATTTTCGGCAAGGACCTCGGGTTCTATGTCTTCGGGCTGCCCCTGTACGATCAGCTTCTGGAGTGGTTTTTCTTCGGCCTGGTCCTCACCGCCATCGCCGTCGGCTTCTCCTACTACATCGATCAGGCCGTCGGGGTGTTCGAAAACCGGCTGATCGTCTCCCCCCGCGTCAAGAGGCACCTGACGGTGCTGGCCGGCATCTTCTTTCTGGGGCTCGCCGCCTCCTACCGGCTCAAGCTCTACCAGTTGCTCTACTCCCGCAGCGGCGTGGCCTACGGCACCAGTTACTCCGATGTGACCGCGCAGATTCCAGCCTACTGGACCATGTTGGTCCTCGCCGTCGTCGTCGCCCTGTCGCTATTCAGCCTCCCCAGGACGGGAAAATGGAAGTGGACGCTGGCTCTTTTCGGCGTCTATGCCGTGGCGCTCGTCGGGTTCTCCACCCTCTATCCTTCGCTTATCGAACAGTACGTCGTCAAACCCAACGAACTGGCCAAGGAAGCGCCTTACATCAAGAACAACATCCGCTTCACCCGCCTCGGCTTCGGACTGAACAAGGCCAAGGAGGAGCCCTTTCCCGTCCGCAACACGATGAGCTATGACGACATCCGGAAAAACGAGGGCACCATCCACAACATCCGCCTGTGGGATCACCGGCCTCTGGTGCAGACCTATAAACAGCTGCAGGAGATCCGACTCTACTACGATTTCAACAGCGTCGACGTGGATCGCTATCACTTCGGGAAAAACTACACCCAGGTCGCCGTCGCCGCCCGCGAACTGCCCCCCTCGCAGCTTCCCGCCCGCGCTCGGACCTGGGTCAACATGCACCTGGTCTACACCCACGGCTATGGGGTGGTCATGAGCCCGGTGAACAAGTTCACCCCGGACGGCATGCCCGAGTTCATCATGAAGGATATCCCGCCGAAATCGAGCACCTCGCTGCAGATCACCCGGCCGGAAATCTACTATGGCAAGGAAACGAACGGCTTCGCCATCGTCCACAGCCGGACCAAGGAGTTCGACTACCCGAAGGGGAACCAGAACGCCTATACCTTCTACCAGGGCAAGGGCGGGGTGCGGATCTCGAGTTTTTTCCGCCGGCTGGCGTACGCCGTCGATCTGTCAGACGTCAACGTGCTGCTCTCCAGCTACGTCACTGACCAGAGCCGGCTGATGCTCCACCGCGGGATCACCGACCGGGCGCGCACCATCGCTCCCTTTCTGGCCTACGACTCGGACCCCTACGTGGTGGTTGGCGCCGACGGGCATCTCTACTGGGTTCAGGACGCCTATACGACCTCCAACATGTTCCCCTACTCGGAGCCGCTCTCCGAAACCCTCGGTCAGCGGGGCATCAACTACATTCGCAACTCGGTGAAGGTGGTCGTCGATGCCTATAACGGCAATGTCTCCTACTACGTCATCGACCCGACCGATCCGCTGGTGCAGACCTACCGCAAGATCTTTCCCACCCTGTTCAAGCCGATCGGAGAGATGCCCGCCTCCCTGCGCCAACATGTGCGCTATCCCATGGACCTGTTCCGGGTCCAGGCCCGGATGTACGCCACCTATCACATGAACGATCCCCAGGTGTTCTACAACCGCGAGGATCTGTGGAACGTGCCCCAGGAAATCTACAAAGGGGCGCAGCAGTCGATCCTGCCCTATTACATCACCATGCGGCTGCCCGACTCGCAGAACGAGGAATTCATCCTGATGCTGCCCTTTACCCCGGCCAAGAAGGACAACATGGTAGCCTGGATGTGCGCTCGCTGCGACGGTGATAATTACGGCCAGCTTCTCATCTACACCCTCTCCAAGGAGAAGCTGATCTACGGGCCGATGCAGATCGAGGCCCGGATCAATCAGCAGCCTGCCATTTCCTCGGAGCTTACCCTTTGGGGGCAGCAGGGCTCGAGCGTCATTCGGGGTAACCTGCTGATCATTCCCATCGCCCACTCCTTTATCTACGTAGAGCCGATCTACCTGCAGTCCGAACAGGGAGAGATGCCCCAGTTGAAGCGGGTGATCGCCGTTCACAACGGACAGCTCGCCATGGGTAAGGATCTGGATGCCGCCCTCAACGCTGTCTTCGCCATCGAGGGGGTGCCCGAGGCTCAGCGCCAGCGGGCCGTCGCCGGCCTGCCCGTCATCGGGGAGCTCTCCTCCATGGCCCGGCAGGCCCTTGATCACTACAATAAGGCCAGGGACTATCTGAAGAAGTCCGACTGGAGCAAGTACGGCGAGGAATTGAACCGTCTTGAGGAGATTTTGAAGAAAATGAACGGGCAGAAAACGGGGGCGGCCGGGAAAACGCCCTGATCACGGCACGCTTCCCTGGAGGTGCTCCCATGTCGCACACCCGAAGGCCCCCGATTCCAAGTGGAACCGGGGGCCTTCGTGCATTGCGGGACGTTGCTGTCAGGCGCCAATAACGCTCGAATTCGTTGTCGGGAGGCGGCGCAGCACCCCTGTATAGAGGAGGGGAAGTGCGGACACGGGGATCTGCCGGGATGGGGGGGCGTTGTTCCCCTGCTAAAATCAATCGCGTTTATTCATGGCCTGCGGGCGGGTACTGGTCCAGGGAGAATTCATCCAGTGCTAGCGATTTTGCCGTCTTTTATCAAATGCCTTTTCCCGGGCCGTTCGGCGCTTGGGTAACGGCCAGCAGCTGGATGTCGCAGACGTTGGTGTTGGTCGGCCCGGTGCGCAGCAGAAACCCGAGGCGGTCGAAGAAAGGGTAGGCATCGTTCGCCTGGAGAAAGGGAGCGATGTCGAGGCCCGCCTTCCTGGCCGCTGCGAGGACATCGGCATCGGCGAAAGCGCCTGCGGCGTCGGTGGGGCCGTCGTCACCGTCGGTCGCCGCCGAAAGGAAGTGGATGCCGGCGCTTCGCTCCGGCGCGCCGGCGATCTCCGCCAGAAACGCCAGCGCCATCTCCTGATTCCGGCCTCCCTTGCCGTTGCCGTGCAGGGTGACGGTGGTTTCTCCGCCGGCGATGAGGCAGACGGGCGGTGCCCCGAAAAGGGCGTGCCGGCTCGCGTCCCGGGCGATACCGCAGAGCACCCGGGCCACTTCCCGGGCCTCGCCGGCGATCTGCGAGGAGAGGACGGCGGTTCGGTAGCCAAGGGCTTCGGCCGACTCCCGGGCCGCCGTAAGGGCGAAGTAATTGGTGCCCACCACAATGTTGGCGACCCGCTCGAAGACGACGTCCCCCGGCTTCGGGGTCTCCGGCACCTCTCCCCGACGGCCCCGGTCGAGGTAGCGCCGTACGGAAGGGGGAAGCCGCTCGCCGATGCCGTATTTGTCGATAACCAAGGTAGCGTCGGCGAAGGTCGAGCGATCGCCGACGGTGGGTCCCGAGGCGATGGTGTCCAGGGGGTCGCCCACTACGTCGGAGAGGATCAGGGCGATGGCGGTCGCCGGATGAAGCAGCGCCGCCAGGCGACCCCCCTTGATCTGGGAGAGGTGCTTGCGGATGCCGTTGAACTCGGCGATGGTCGCCCCGCAGGCGAGCAGGGTCCGGGTGACGGCCTGCTTGTCGTCGAGGGTCAGCGCGATTCTCTCCTTCCCTGCGCCGCAGGCGGCCGGGTAGGGCATCAGGGCCGATCCCCCGCCCGAGATCAGCAGGAGCACCAGGGTGCGCTCATCGGCGGCGGCGGCAAGATCGGCGATGGCCCGGGCCGCCCGCACTCCTTCGGCGTCGGGCACCGGGTGGCCCGCTTCGATCAACCGAATCCTCTCGAGCTTTTCGGTGTGCCCGTATTTGACCGAAATCACGCCGTCGCTGATTCGTGGGCCGAGCACTTCCTCCACCGCCCGGGCCATGGGGGCGGTCGCCTTGCCTGCGCCGAGCACGAAGATCCGGTTGAACCGCTCGAGATCGTAGCGCCGTTCGCCGCCGGGGCCGGTTACGACGAGGTGCGAGCCGTCCAGGCGCAGACTCTCGCGCACCAGGCGCTCCGGGTTCACCCGGGCGACGCCCGCCCGGAAGATGGTTTCGAGGTCGCAGCGGATTTCTGATGGGGGCTTCTTCTCTTTCGCCTGGGTCTCCGTCATGGGCATTGGGATTTCCTCTTCAGAACACCAATATTTTTTGATGAGGACAATATTCTACAAGCGGCGGGTCGCGTCCCGCCAGACGCCTTCCTTTTGTCCAGGCGGCAACAAAAGGAAGCGAACAATGCCTTTCCCTGCCGGGAGCATTTCTGTCGCCTGGGGGTGAGGTTCTTTCGGATGGTGGAGCAGTTTTTCAGTGCGTTTCTTCATTTCGTCTCCACGTGAGCGGGGCAGTGCTTCACGGTAGCGACTTTATGATCTGATTGGAGCGAGTCCTTCAGGTAAATCCCTTCAGCCGATTCTCGTGTCGTATTCCCGACGTATCGCCAGCTAACGCACGGAAAAGACCTGCCGCGTCTTACCGGAATCCGGAGCGCGCCTGGAAATTTCGCGCGCTACAGAAAGGTCTCGGGCTCTTTTCGCTCCCTGCAGGTGTTCGCCAGTCGCTCCGCCATTTCCCGGATGCGCCCATCCGTCATCGTGCGCGCGCCGCTCGGGCAGGCTTTGACGCATGCGCAGCAGCGAATGCACAGACGGCTCTCCGTCGTCACCGTCTCGCCGACGGCGATCGCCGCGGTCGGACAGACCGGGGCGCACTGGCCGCATCGGGTGCAGAGAGACGCCTGGCTCACCGGGGCGATGTCGGGCAGCACCCGGCGCTCCTTGTAGGGGCGCTCCCCCGGCACCCGAAGGGGAGGCAGCCCGCCAAGGGAGCTCATGCCCTCGATTTTCCTGCGGATCTTCTCGCCGAACGCCTTTGCTCTGTGCACATCGGCGTCGTCGGGTCGGCCGACGGCGATGGGGGTGGCAGCGGTTGAATAGGAATGTTCGCCGATAAAGGCGCCGGCGGCGACGGGGAAAAAGCCGGCCTCGAGGGCGACGTCCCGTAATTCCAGCAGCGCATCTTCATACGCCCGGTTTCCGTAAGTAACCAGAATGACGGCCGGAGCGCCATCTCCCGTGAGGCGGCGGAATCGGGCAACCATCTCCACCGGAAGGCGTCCGCTGTACACCGGGGCCCCGATGATCGCCATTCCCTTGCCTGCCTCCAAGGGGATTCCTGCGGATGGTGTCGACGGCGTCAGGTCGATCCGGGCGGCCAAGGGAAGTTGGATCCCGTCGGACACGGCCTCGACGACCCTCTTCGTGGTGTGCGTCGGCGAAAAGTAGATCAGATTCGAAAAACAGACATCCATTTTTTCACGCTCTTTCTAAAAAGTGCGGGCTTTCATGCTCTTGCTTCGCGGCGAGGTCGACGCCGGCATCGTTCAGAAGGCGAATTGGGCACCCCGTGGCGTCGGCAAAGAGGGTCGCCACGTCGGTGTCGAGCCAGGCCCGAGCGACGTTGGACGCCGTCCTGGCCCGGCCGTCGCGGATGACGCAGGGAAAGCCGCGGCCGCTCGCCGACCGGCACGCCCTGGTCGATGTCGACCACTCCCGCCTTAACGCAGCTGTCAATACCGAGAATCTGCATGGCCCTATTCCTGGTCTCATTCCGGAACTGCCCGGCACATAAGGTATATCCGACAAAATGCGTGACGACCGGTGCATCCCTGTGGCGTTCCTGAGATCAGCGCCGGGGCAGGGCACCTTTCAGGAACGGATGGACCTCTTCAATGAGCTCGGCGGGTTTCTCTTCGATCACCAGGTGGCCGGACCCGGGGATGACGCAAAAGCGTGAGCCCGGGATCATGGCGTGCAGGGCTTCTCCCCGCTCCAGGGGGATCCAGGAATCCTCGCGCCCCCAGAGGATCAGCACCGGGGCCGTGATCTCTCCGTAGCGCGGCTGCATCTCGTCGGTGTAGCCTCGTCGGCCTGGGCCATCTGCCGGTAGAAGGACGCCTTGCCCCTCACCCGTCCAGGGGGCGACGATCCCCTCCAGCATCTCCTCGGCGAGGGCGAAAAGGCCGCCGTCTGCACATAGGCGCGAACCATGGCCTCGTGGATGTAGTCGGGGACACCGGCGAAGGCCGCCTCGTGGCCCGCACGTGGCGGAAAAAGGGGGAGCCCCAGGGGGAGACCGCCACCGGGTCGATGAGGACGATCCGCCGAAGAATCGCGGCCGTCGAGCAGATGGTGCGCAGCAGGGTCGCGCCGCCGAAGTCGTGGCCGATGGCCGCGGGTCGCCTCGAGCCCCCAATGGTTGAGCAGGGCGACGAGCACCTGTTCTGGACGCCCAGCGAGACGTCTCCGGGTCGCCTTGTCGGACTGGCCGTAGCCGAGCAGGTCGTAGAAGTAAACGGTGTAGTCGGCCGCGACAACGTCGCGATGAGGTGCCGCAGGTTGAAGGAGGACCACGGCGTGCCGTGGATCAGCACGACGGGCGGCCCGGCGCCCCGCACGTCGTAACGCACGGTGCGCCCCTGGAAATCGAAACTCCGGGTTAGCCTCCACTCGCTCATCGCTCAACCTCCGCCTCTGTATTTACAATACCGCAGATCCGCAGCGAGCCATCTTTTTGCCGGATCGAACCTTTTGCGGCCCTACTTTTTCTTCAGCCGGCGCAGGGCCGCGAGGGTCTCTGCCGGCTCGGGGCGCCGGGTGTGATCGGTGTTGGTCTTCGCGTCGGAAATGATGCCGTCGGTGCCGATTACGTAGCGCGACGGCAAGGGCAGGGTCCAGCTCGTATCGCCGTTGACCCGCTCCAGGTCGATGCCGAAACCGCGATAGATCTCCCGCAGCGGCTCGGGGACGCTGATGGTCAGCCGGAATGCTTCGGCCACCCGGTTTCCTGGATCCCCGAGCAGGGGGAACTCCATCTCGTACTTTTCAACCGTCCGCCGGGCGAAGCGTTTTTCAATGGGAGAGATTGCCACCAGCTGCGCGCCAAGCTCTCTGATTTCGTTCAGAATCCCTTGCAGAGCCTCCAGCTCCGCGTTGCAGTACGGTCACCAGCTCCCCCGGTAGAAATTGATTACCAGGGGCCCTTTCTCCAGCAGTTGGTACGACGACCAAAGCCGGCCGCAGTGATCCTCCAGGGAGAAGGGCGGCGCTTCGTCCCCCGGTTTCAGCGCCAGCAGGTGCTGGCCGCTCGCCTCGACGGAGTGCAGCGCCTCGGCCATAATCTGTTGGGTTTCAGCGGAAAGTTTCCCCCGCGATGCCTCTTTCATGGCGCGAAGTTTGTCATTCAGACCCATGAAATCACTCTCCTTTCTATTCGGAAAAACTCTTCATCCCGCTCTTGGTCTCCAGGGGCGGAACTCGGGGCTCTTTCCCTTTTTGATGTGGCCCCCGGGGCGACCGCGAGAATGGGCCCAAAGCTTTGTGGTTTAAGCGGCTTCCAGCCCACCGTCGCTTGCACCGAGCGACCCGTGCAGTATAGTCGGGATAAGGGAAATCATCCGCGGGGGCTGCACGCCGCTTGGTCTCGGCCGCATTCAGTCGATCTCTCGGGAGGAGAAATCATGAAACGTCGCGTCCATCGATCACTTCGCCGTCCGTTGTCTCTCGCCGTCACCTTGATGCTTCTTCTCTTCGCCGCCGCCCCGGCGGTGGCAGGCGACTATCCGGCCCTTCAGGGGGTCAAGGGGCTCGATTCGGTTTTCGACGTCACCATCGGCTCCCCAAGGAAGGCCATCGTGACCTTTCAGGCGATCCGGGGCGTCTACCAGGACGAGAGCGTCCGCGCTCTTGCCAATCCCCCGCGTACCGTTATCGTCTTTCTCGGGCCGGGAGTCAAGCTCGTCTCCTCCGATCATAGCGACTACGGGAAGGCAGACGAACAGGCTTTTGGCAAGCTGATCCAGATGATCCGCCAGTTCAAGAAGGACGGCGTCCGAATGGAGGTCTGCATGCACGCCGTCAGGGCGCTCGGGATCGATCCGGCGACCCTTATGCCGGAAGTCCACCAGGTGGGAAACGGCTTCATTTCCGTGCTGGGCTACCAGGCGCAGGGGTATTCAATGGTGAAGGTGCCCTGAGGCCGGGGTGCGTCAGGAAATAGATGCTACGTTGTGTCGTCGCAGTGGCATCGTTGCGGGAGGTTGCCTTTGAATTTCTTAACCCTAAAAATCGACCTATAAGCTGATTTTCGATGGGTGTTATTGACACAATATCGCATCATTTAAAACACCTGCCCTGGTCCGACCCCGCAAAGACTGGCCTTTTTGCTACTGAGTCACCCCCCCTCCGCAAAGCCGGGGGGATGTGACTCTGGTCTGGCCCTGGCGCCTAGCAACCAGCGCCTTCCATGTCATGAAGCACTATTTCTCCGCGGTCGGCTTGATATTCTGGTTCATTCGGAACAGGTTGCCCGGGTCGTATTTCTTTTTCAACTCCACCAGCCGCTGGTAGCCGGGGCCATAGGCGGCCTTGACCCGATCCCCCTCCTCCTCTGTCATGAAATTGACGTAGACCCCGCCGGTGGCATAGGGTGCCGCGGCGGCAAAGAATTCCCTGGCCCAGGAGATACAGCGCGGGTCATCCGCAGCATCCATCCAGCGGATATGGACGTTCATGACAAACTGGGCGGCGCGTTGCGCGTAGGCGGTCGCATCGGCGGCAATGCGGCTGGTCTCCCCGCCGAGCATGCCGATGAAGATCTCCGACTGGGGGGACGGCAGCCGAGCCGGCATAGTCGACGATCGTCGCCAGTGCTCCGTCGCTAAGCTCCGAAAAATTGTGCGACTTCCAGTAGTTTCGCGCTCCCGGGGTCAGCAGCGGATCGAAGGCCTGCTGCCAGGCCGTATAGGGCATCATGCCGAGGTGTTCGCCATGCGGCGTGCCAAGGCCGCGCAGCGGCTCCGCCAGCGCCTTCCCCTGCGACTCTGCGCCGGCATAGAAGATCGCCAACACGATCACGTCCTGGCCGTGCACTTCGGCCGGGAGAAACGGCAACGGCGGTGCCTTGCGCAGCACCACCCAGATGTTCATCTCGTCGGGAATGCCGGCCGCATAACGCCGGTAGCCCTCGAGCACCTGGGCGCCTGTTTCGCCGGGAAGACGATCAACCCGCCGAAGATCTTCGGACCGACCGGATGGAGGGCGAACTCAAAGCACGTGACAATGCCGAAATTCCCCCCGCCGCCGCGCAGCCCCCAGAACAGTTCCGGGTTCTCCGTGGCACTGGCATGCACCAGCTCGCCATCCGCCGTGACCATGTCGGCGCCCACCAGGTTGTCGACCGTCAGGCCGTACTTGCGCGACAACCAGCCGAACCCGCCGCCCAGGGTCAGGCCGGCCACCCCGGTGGTCGAGTTGATCCCCGTGGGGGTCGCCAGGCCAAAGGCCTGGGCTTCATGGTCGAAATCGCCCAGGCACGCCCCGGGTTCCACGAAGGCGCGCCGCTTGCCTGGATCGATCCGGACCGATTTCATGGGCGACAGATCGATCATCAGACCATCATCGCAGACGGCATTCCCGGCGATATTGTGCCCACCGCCGCGCACCGCCACCAGCAGCTTATGTTGACGCGCCAGGGAGACCGATTGCATCACGTCGCTGACACCGGCGCAGCGAACGATCATGCCAGGGCGGCGGTCGATCATGGCGTTCCAGATCTGACGGACCTCGTCATAGCCAGGGTCGGCCGGCAACACCACGTTGCCTCTGATTTTAGCCTTGAAACCAGCGATAACATCCTCAGCCAGGATCGCCATCTGCCTATCTCCTTTCGGATTATGGGGCTTTTGGCAAAAAGAAAACCGAGCAACCAAAGGGGTGAACATCTTTAGGTAGCTCGGCCATCTTGCCTGGTTCGGCTTCAAGACCCGCCGCTTTCCGTCCCTGACTCTCGACAGGTTTGGCTTTATCTGGATTTCTGCAATGCTAACAGCCCTGTCCGAACAATCAAGGCGTCGACTCTTGCCATAAACTTACTTTGGGTTCGCATCTACAGAGTTCAAAAATGAAATTTGCAGACGCGTCCCAAATCGACACCACGTGGCATTTTATAAGTCCGATTTTGCTTAGTTGAATTCTATAAATTTATATCCAATATTCTCTGCAACTCTGTCTCCTGCCGAAGGATCTCCTCCCCCCTTCTGGCAGCATGAGAAACAGCGCCGGGAGTGCAGGCAAGCGCCTGGGCCACGACCACCCCTTTTATGCCCAGTTCCCGAACCGCAACATAACAGAGCACGGCTCTTGCCCGAACAAGGGACCGCTCCTTGCCGGGCCTTTTCAGGTGGGACTTTTCAATGCCGAAATAGGCCGCGATCTGTTCCAGGATCTCTTCCAGAGACGGCTTCGTTTCAGGGAGGGTTTGACCGGCCAGGCTCAAAACCCTTGCGCAAAAATCCCCGCCGCCGAGAATGCGGTCGTCGAAAAGGCCTTCATCCTCGAGGTCGGAATCAAGGGCCAGGCTGGACCGTTTGCCGCCCCTGGAGAGGTTGGCCGGCCATCGGGGCATCAATCCCCTCGGCGATGAATTGGCGGTACTGCTCCCGAGCGGCCCGGCGTCGTTTGGAGAAAAGCGGCAGGACCTTGTCCTCGACGATCAACTTTCGGGAACGTTTTGCCGCGCAGCTGCCGATGTCCGCACCAGGGATAATCATCGAGGGATTCAAGAGAGTCGACGATGCCGGCGCGCAGCGGATTCAGATGGATGTATCTCACCAATTCCAGCAGGTAAGAATCCCCATCGCAGACGATTGACTTATAGCGATTCTGAAACAGGTGACCGGCCCGTTCGTGGCGCAGATTGAACACCACCGCGTACCCGGTCAGCAGACGGCGCATGAAAGAGCCGAGTTTGACGGCATGGGGCTGCAACAGGAGATGGAAATGGGTATCGAGCAGCGCCCAGGCGTAACAATCCGTTTGTGTCTCGATAAGAAGGCGGGAAAACCGGGAAAGAAACTCTTCACGATCCTGATCGTCGAGAAAAACGGGACGTTTCTCAATCCCCCTGACGATGACATGGTGCATCAGCCCGGGGAGGTCTATGCGGGGGAGTCTTGGCATAGGGGAAGAATATCACATTAATTTAAATATTTCAACAACGTCCCCTTTGAATTTTTCTTGCCGCGATGGACGTGAATCATCATCCGGGCGCTGTCGATATCCGAGGTCTCCAGGTGAAGCGCCTCCTGCAGGCGCAGGCCGCAGGCGTAGACGGTGGAGAGATAGACACGGTTGTGGAAGGTATAGACGCAGGACAGGACCCGGCGCACCTCCTCTCGGCTCAGAACCGTCGGCAGCCGGAACTCCTTCTGGGCGCCCAGGTAGTTGAAGGTGCCCCAGTTGCGCTCCAGGACGTTCGTAAAGAAGAAGCGAATTCCTGCATGGGCGATCCGCATGGTGTTCGGCGACCACTCGTCAATGTTGCGGCGGTGCAGGAAATAATCCTGAAGCTCCGTCTCCGAGATTTGATCCGGAGTCTTGTCAAAGAATTCCACCAGCTTGCGCACGGATCGGGTGTAGGCTTGCTGGGTGCGCTCCCCCTTGCCGGCCAATTGCAGGGCGCGCATCGATTTTTCGTACCAGTCGGTCATTGTGGTGCTCCTTTCCACAGTTGAGGTTTCGCCGCGGGATACGGCTTGTGGACAGGAAAAGCAGATGATCGGCTGGTACGGAAGCTTTTTTTCAGGAGAGATGGGAAAACAGAATGGAGAGGCTGGAAGGCAAGGTCTTGATTTTAGGAACTTCTGCCGCGAAGCGGCTTACTTGAACCCACGTTTGCAAGGGGCAGGTCTTTTTTTGTCAACTAGACCCCGCCAAAAGTGGCAGCGAAAAAAAGCCTTCCGTGTCCAGGGAAGGCTTTTTCACTTTGAGTCATTTGCTCGAACCGGGTTCAACGAGGTCTGACGCCGAGAGCCTTGACGGTGTTGATGGTCAGATATTCGCTCACGACAAGGTTCTTATCTTTCTGGAAATCGTTGACGGCCCCCATGGTCAGGGGGCCGGCCACGCCATCGATCGGGCCGGGGTTATAGCCGAACTGTTGCAAAGCGCGCTGAATTTCGGTTATTTTGGAATGGGTCATGTTGGTTTCGCAAAGAATTTCGCGCCACTGCATTTTGCCGTCGGACACCTTCTCCTGCTTGGTAACCGTCTGGTATGCTTCGGGTACGGCAATACGCTCTTCGTGGGCCGGCTCGACCAGTTTGGTCACCTGGACGGTGCGATACTCGGCCGGAATCGTCACGACTTTGGTGGTCGGCGGCGTCACCATGACCTGTTTTTTAATCGTCTTGAAAACGGCCGGCGTTTCTTCCGTGCGGGTGGTCGGCGGGGTTTTCATAACCACCTTGCTGACGGTGCGGTATTCGGCGGGGACCTCGACAAGGCACATGATTTCGCCGGTCGCCTCGTTAATGCGCTGAATAGGACCGGTCCCTTTTTTCCAAGCCGTATGGGCCGGTTTCACCAGCATCTTTTCGCTAACCGTCTCAAAGACTGCGGGTACCTGAACCAAATGGGTTTTGGCCGGCTCGACCAGAATTTTTTGCTCTTCCCAGGCAAATGTTGCCGGGACCATTTCCAGTCGCTCCGAAGCCTCCTTGGTCAGAACCTTTTCCGTGGTCGTTTCATACTTGGCCGGGACCACGACCAACTTCTCGCTCGCCGCCCGTTTTAAAACCTTTTCGGTGACTGTTTGGTAGGTCGGTGGGATAAAGATGCGGGCGAAGCATTGGCCTGGCTCAGCTTTGGGCGGCAGCAGCATTTCTTCGGCAGTTTCTTGAGGTGCGCGTTGAGACTGGGCCCCAGCCAACTGCTCCTGCATCTGGGCCTTTTCTTTCTCCAGTTGCTCGGTTCGGTTTTCCAGGGCAGCCTTTTCCTTGGTTAACTGTTCTTTCTGGGCCTGCAATTGGGCTACTCTGGCCTGCTCCATAGACGCTGTACTCTGTTGCGGGATGGTTGAACTACAGGCTCCAAGGGAAATGGCCAGCAGAAGCCCCGACAATGCGGCAATGATCCGTTGCACTTTCATAACTTTTTCTCCTTTGAAAGCGAAAACCGGTGACCTCCAGGCGGGCGAACCCGCCTCCTCGACCTCCCTATAAATTGGATAAATTTAATTGCTATTTCCAGCTACAGTAAAGCCGTTGGCGGAGATTTGTCAAGGCTGGGAGGTGACGAAAAATGCTTCAAAAATCGCGACTTGCGAGGGGAAAACTGCCCATCCGGAAGAAAAATCCTGCCGACCTCCCCGCTAAAAGAGGCTGGTTTTCTTCGTGATCGGGAAGGATTTCAGGCGGTTGTGTTAGTGCCCAAAGGGGGGGGCAAACGTCGGCACGATTATCGCATAAATTTGTTCCGAGCCATCATACCCGGCTGAAAAACAATATTTTTTTTAAACCCCGACTCACTCACCTTCGGGGCTAAAAAGAGGCTCTACGGTCTGCAAGAGAAAGGAGGCGCCTGCCATGCGCTTATTTTTATCCGCCCTCGCGGCCCTTTTGCTGTGGCTGCCCCCTGGTTCTGCCGCAGCGGCACTGTCGCCCACCCAATACGCAATGGCCTTTACCCAGAAGGTGACCGCCCTTTCACCAGACGGCACCTTCTATCCGGCACGGATCATAAACCCTTCGAAAATCGAAGGAATGCGTGACTACCATTTCGACCTTGGCAATGGCCGCTCTTTCATGGTCAAAACCAACATCAAGGACGCTGTCCGACGTGGTCTTCCCAAAATGGCCGAACGGGTAGCCCGCTGCTATCGTTACGTCGAACAGGCCACCGGGCGGCACTTGGATAAGGGTTTTCTTCTTTACCTGATTCAATTCGACACCCTGCCCCATTCTTATTCCTTTGAGGCCACCTATCCGACCCGGGGAAGTTGGGGGCAGGTGCGCCTCGCCTTGGTCAAGAGAGGCGCCCCCCTGGCCGGTCCGGGTACCCCCGCCGACCTGAACGAACTCCTGCTTGACACCCTGCCCCATGAACTTGGCCATGACGTGCTGGCAACCATCCCTTCCCTGAAAAAAGATGTCGACGGGCAGCCCTCCCAGCACACGCGTTGGCTTACCGAAGGCGTCTGCGAACTGCTCGCCAAGGGCTTTGCCAGTCGGGAGGACCCAAAGGCATATCGCCGCTTCCTCGACATCCGCAAGGTCGGTACGGTTCTGAACGACCCTCTGATCCGCGATTCGATTTATCAGTGGGGCCAGGACAATGCCAACCAGATGCGGCTCGAATCCGATCTCTATGGGGCCTCCATGTTGCTGGTGATGGCGTGGACCGAAAGGGTCGATCTTCCTACGCTGCTTGAGGCTTTGGATCGGCCGGGCACCTCTTTCCGGGGCCCCCAGCTGCTGACGCTGATGGAGGCGACGACCGGCCGCGACGCGAAGCAAGCCCTGAACCGCGCCGCGCAAATCGGCAAAACCCTCGACACCGAAGGCATGATGGCCTCTCGTCAGTCGTTCCGGACACGACTGGGAACCTAATATTATGATGGCGTCGCAAAAACTTAGGAACTGCTGCGTTGCTGCAATCGTCTCGCTGCTTTTGCCTACGTAAGCACCCATCATTGCTCGATAATTACGCGCCTTGCATTTGGCACTTTTTGCTTGGCCATCCCATGAGTTTTTGCGGAAGCATCAAACAGGTTTATCCGCGAAACGGGTAATTCTGTACGATCACGGAAAAGAAGATCAAGAAGGGTGTCAAGCGGCCGAGGCCTCTAGCCGGAAACGCCTTGAATACCGGACGCTCCCCGATGTCGGCAACACCGCCTTAAATCGGTGTCCCGCCAATTTGCTTCAGCCCCCGATCTGACGATCGAGGGCTTTTTTATTGGTGGTATTTTTTTTAAAAATACCAATTTACCACTTTTCCGTTGTCGTCCTGGTGCTAAGATTGATGGCACTGACAGAGTCATCACCCAAGAGGTTTCCATGACCGAATGTTCCTTTCTGCCGATAGCCAAGACAAAAACCTTCCTCGGGTTGCTTCCGCAGATGGCCAACCGCCATGGCCTCATCGCCGGGGCAACCGGGACCGGCAAAACGGTTACGCTCCGTGTCCTTGCGGAACAATTCAGCCGCATCGGGGTACCGGTCTTTATGGCTGACGTTAAGGGAGACCTGTCTGGCATGGCTAAGGCCGGCGGGGATCATCCCAAGGTCATGGAGCGGGTGGCAGCCCTCGGCCTTGAGGATTTCCTACCCCAGGGATTTCCCGTGGTGTTCTGGGACCTGCTCGGCGAGCAGGGGCATCCGGTACGTACCACCGTCTCGGAAATGGGTCCTTTGCTGCTCGCTCGCCTGCTTGACCTGAACCCGACCCAGACAGGCATTCTCACGCTGGTGTTCAAGGTGGCTGACGACCAGGGGCTGTTGTTGCTGGATCTCAAGGATCTGCAAGCCTTGGTTCGCTCTGTCGGCGACCATGCGAAGGACTTTCGCACAACCTACGGCAATATCTCCACGGCCAGCATTGGCGCCATCCAGCGAGGGCTATTGGCTCTGGAACAGCAGGGCGCCGCACACTTCTTCGGGGAACCGGCCCTCAACCTGGAGGATTTGATGCAGACCGGTCCCGGCGGGCTCGGGAGTGATCAACATTCTCACTGCCGACCGTCTGATCCAGACTCCCAAGATCTACGCCACTTTCCTGCTTTGGCTGATTGCCGAGCTCTTTGAAAAGCTGCCGGAGGTTGGCGACCCAGTCAAACCACGGATGGTTTTCTTTTTTGACGAAGCCCACCTGCTCTTCGACGATCCACCCGAAGCCTTGCTTGACAAGATCGAACAGGTTGTCCGTCTGATCCGCTCGAAAGGAGTCGGCATCTATTTTGTCACGCAGAACCCTCTCGATGTGCCGGACGCCATTCTCGGCCAGCTCGGCAACCGGGTGCAGCATGCCTTGCGCGCCTACACCCCGCACGATCAAAAGGCGGTTCGAGCGGCGGCGCAGACATTTCGGCCCAATCCGCCTCTGAATGTGGAGCAGGCGATCACTGCGGTCGGCGTCGGCGAAGCCCTGCTCTCCTTTCTCGACGACAAAGGGATTCCTGCGCCGGTGGAACGCGCCTTGATTTGTCCCCCGGTCAGCCGCCTGCGTCCACTCGATTCGAAAGAGCGCGATCAGATACGATCCGAATCGATTGTCGGCACCTTTTATGACCAGGAAATCGACCGGGAATCCGCCTATGAGCAGTTAACGGCCCGGGCCCAACATCAGGCGAATGCGAAGCCACCGCCCAGTCAACGCAGCCGATCACGACAGGCCAGGACGGTGGAAGATATCCTCGGAGCCGCAGCTAAAAGTGCCGCCCGCTCAATCGGTACCCAATTCGGTCGCCAGATCATGCGCGGCGTGCTGGGTTCACTGTTTGGCAAACGAGGTTGAGGCCAACCGCGGCGAAGAAATAACCCTGGGTCCGTTTCTATAAAGTTGCAAGGACGATATTCATCAGGGCTACTAAAACAGCAGAGGAGATAATCTTATGGCAGCAAAATTCGAATTAAAAACGGCTAAAGACGGGCAGTTCATGTTCAACCTGAAAGCGGCCAACGGGGAAGTGATACTGACAAGTGAGCTCTATCGGCAGAAAGCGAGCGCCGAAAAGGGGATCGAGTCGGTCCGGAAAAATGTCAGCCGTGAAGGCGCTTTTGAACCCCGGACCAATGCCAGGGGCGAGCCCTACTTCCTCCTCAAAGCCACTAACGGTCAGGAGATCGGGCGAAGCGAATATTACTCCTCAAATGCCGCCATGCAGAACGGTATTGCTTCGGTCCAGAAGAATGCACCCGAGGCAAAGGTAACTGACCTGACGGCCTGACGGTCGCAAGCCAGTTTGATCGGAGCAGACAAAAATCGGCCGCCCCTTTCGGACGGCCAATTTTTCTTCTTAGCTTTGGCGATCCGAACGGTCAGCCAGGCACAATTTCCGAAGTGCAGTGCGGACAGCGGCTGGCCTTGATCGGAATGCTCGTAAAGCAATGAGGACATTCTTTTTCCGTCGGTTCCGCAGGCGGGGCCTCTTCTTTGCGTTTCATCGAGTTCATGATGCGGATCAATTGGAACACGGCGAAGGCGACAATCAGAAAACTGATGACCGAGTTGATGAACAGACCGTAATTGACCGTCACCGCCCCGGCTTTCTGGGCGTCCACCAGGGCGGCATAAGGGCCAGCTGTGGCCCCCTGCTTCAGCACCGCGAACAGGTTTGCAAAATCGACGCCTCCCAAAAGCAGACCTATGGGGGGCATAAGCACATCACTTACCAGACTTTTTACGATTGTCCCAAAAGCGCCACCGATGATAATACCGACCGCCATGTCAACCACATTGCCACGCATGGCAAATTCCTTGAATTCCTTGAGCATGGGCACCTCCATTAATGGACCATAGATCGTTAATTTTTTTTATCTTACCCTATATTTTTCAAAAATAAATGGATAGAAGGAAGAGCCAAAGCGAGGGATTATCGGAGATCCTCAAGGATAAGTTCGAATAGAAGGCATTCCCGCTCGTATCGAAGCAGAACTTTTTGCTCCTCGCGGATTTTCCCGCTGCACCGGGCCCGGTTATGGTAGCTTACCACTCCCAGAATGAAGGAACGAACGGAAGGTAGTCACTCCCCCTTCCCTAGCCGCCTGCGCCTGCCGGCCGCTTGCTAGCAGGGAGGCCGAGCCCTCTTCGGCTGGCTGAAAGGAAAGGGCCTTCGGCCTGAAAGAAAATTCGGGAAAAGTGAAAGCGAGAGAAGGGGCCTCTCGGCAGGGAAAGGAAATCAGGGAAGGGACTTGTGCCACTCGTTGATTTTTCGCCCGTGATGGGTCTTCGTCCTGACGAAGCGGGCACCGATCTTCCGGTAAAAGCGATTGGCGTCGGTGTTGGCCTCTTCGGTGAGGATGGCATAGGGCGCACGCAGTTGGTGCTCCCGAAAGAACCCTTCGAGCGCGGTCACCAGCTGGGGGGCGAGCCCCAAACCGCGACTGGTGGGTGAAACCGTCAGAATGAACAGCTCTGCTGTCAGCTCCTCCCCCGGTGGCGCCTCTCGCCGTACCACGTCCGATACGCCATGGAATAGCCATCGCAAAAAAGCCGGCGACAAGAGCCTGAGGTTGGCGGCGACCAGCAACCGGGCGATGATCGCCAGGGGAAGGTACCGGGCTTCTTTCGAATCGGGCCAGTTTCGGGGGACAGTATATCGAACTAATTGTCTCGCTTCTTCGGGCCGGGTTTCTGCGGGCTAAGGGTACGGTTCAGTTCCGTCTCCAAGCGCTCTACGAAAGATTCCCGGCCCAGCGGACGACCGGTGCGCTCATGCTGGCGCAAACTGTCTGTATCAACCACCGGAGAGGTATCCAGAAAAGTCCGCCAGTCACCGACCATTTCCAGCAACGGGGCAACTTTCACCAAGGAATCGTCTTTACCCTCCATGTGAGCCCGGGCGCTGCTCCAGCGGTACTCTTCGGGACTTTTTGCTAGCCGCGCATGGACTGGATTCATTTCCACGTAACGAGCCGCAGCCAGCAGGTAGGTTTCGTCCATCGGAAAGGAGGCGAACCTCTCCTGCCACAAGTGCCCCCGCCACCCCTCCCGAAAGTTAATGCGCCGGGTATAGCGCCGATGGGCTTCACCGATGGCGCGGGCGAGCCCTTTCTCACGCTGGGGGACGGCGATCAGGTGGACGTGGTTGGGCATAAGGCACCAGGCCCAGATGTCGACTTGGCATTTCCGACACCATTCGGCCATCAGGTCGAGATAGGCTTGATAGTCATCCTCGCAGAAGAATGTGTGCTGCCTGCGGTTACCGCGTTGGGTGACGTGATGGGGAAAGCCTGGGGCAATGACGCGAGCTATTCTAGCCATGTGGATATATTAATTAGGGTGTTTGCAGATGTCAATAGTTGAATATACTGTCCCCGGAATTGCCACGGATAATAGGGTCGGACCAAGGTCGGACCAAGTCACCTCATTCGGACCGACCGCCGGGGTGTTGCATTCTGCCAGAAGGAGAAGGACGCCGAATCCGCCTGATCCTTCCTGCACGATCGGTCGGATTTAAGCGCAACAGGTTATATTGTAAGGAGTTTTTCATCATTGGTCAGAATGTCGGTGAGCGGAACGCCCCAGTAGACGACCTCGACGCCGAGCCGCTCCAGGGTGTCCGTTGCCCCCAATTGATCCGCGCACGCTTTACAGGCGCTCACGTGAACCCCGACCGCCTGGGCTTTCTTGACCAGAAGTTGAATCGTCTCGTCTTCATTGACCAATTTGGTCGTCGCCCCCCAGATGATCAGGGTGACTTTTTCCCACCACCCCTTGAGAAGCGAATTGATGGTGTACATGAAGACCATTTTTTCCGCCGTAATCGGATCGGCATTGGTCCACAACACGTAAAGGTGGCTTTTTCGACTCATCCCTTCCCTCTCTTTCCGATTGAATGAACGGGCCGGCACCTGTCCGGAGGCAAAATCTACACGGAGGTAAAACGCCCCAGGAGCGGCTCCCTTTTCTCAGGCCGTTTCCGGCCCGGAAGAATCCACTTTCGCCAGATGCTGGCGATAGAGTTCATAATGGCTCTTGATGATCTCCGGTACGGGAAGATCGTAGGGGCAGCGCTGGATGCAATGGCCGCATTCGGTGCACTGCGGAACGCTCTCCATGGGACCCTTGAGAAACTCCGTCGCCACCTGCTGCGACATGCGGTTGACCAGGATTCGGTACCCCATGGCCGGCGTGATCATGACCCCCTGGGGGCAGGGCTGGCAATATTCGCAGCGCCGACAGAAGCGTTTGCCCAACTCCTGACGGTAACACTCCATGACGGAGCGGTCCTGCTCCGAGATCGCGTTGGGACTGCGGTAGAAGGAGAGGACCTCGTCGATCTGGGCCGTGGATTCAAAACCGGGAATCGGCACGATGTCGTGGTGCTGACGCAGGTATTTGAACGCGGCCTCGGCGTTGTCGATGGCGCCGCCGCCGAAGGGTTTCATGACAATGAAGCCCATTCCCAGTTGTCGGGCCGCGGGCAATAGCTCGTCGGCCGCGGCCTCCTCGATAAAGTTGAAGGGAAACTGGACGGTGCTGAAGAGAGCGGTACGGATCATTTTGAGGGCCATCGGCAGACTGTGGGAGGTGACGCCGAGGTAGCGGATCTTGCCGGCGTCCCGGGCCCGAACGGCCTCTTCGAGAGCGCCGCCGGGGGCCGTTACCGCCTCCCAGTCAGCCTCCTGGGCGATCTGATGGAGCTGGTACAGGTCGATGCGGTCGGTCCTCAGCATCCGCAGGCTGCGCTCGAGGTGCTCGCGCAGCCCGTCGCCGCTGCGCTGCTGGGTCTTTGTCGCCAGCACGATGCGCTCGCGCACGTCCCCGAGAGACCGCCCGATCTTCTCTTCGCTGTCGCGGTAGGCGTTGGCCGTGTCGAAAAAGGTGATCCCCCGATCGTAGGCATGGCGCAGAACCCGCGCCGCCGCTTGCGGATCGTGGCGGATGATGGGAATGGCGCCGAATCCCACCTCCGAGACGACCAAATCCGTTTGTCCCAGTTGCATCTGATTCATAAAACGAGCTCCTCAGCTTCGTTAAGACGAAAGCCCCTTGGTGAGGCTCTCAGGATTCCTTCAGACTGTCCATATCGATGACGAAGCGATACCGGACGTCGCTGCGGACCACCCGATCGAAGGCTTCGTTGATTCTCTGGATCGGAATCACCTCGACATCGGCGGCGACCTCATGCGCGGCACAGAAATCGAGCATCTCCTGGGTTTCGCGGATGCCTCCGATGAGCGACCCGGCCAGGCGTCGGCGCTGCATCACCAGCGAGCCGGCGGCAAGGGCCACGGGCTCGGGAATGCCGACCAGCACCATGGTGCCGTCGTGGCGCAGCAGGCCGAGATAGTCGTTGTAATCATGGCGCGCCGAGACCGTATCGAGAATGAAGTCGAACCGGGAGCCATTCTCCTTGAAGACCTGGGGATCGTCGGTGGCGAGGAAATGGTCCGCGCCCAGACGCAGAGCTTCTTCTCGCTTGCCCGGGGTATGGCTGAGCACGGTCACCTCGGCGCCCATCGCCCTGGCGATCTTCACGCCCATGTGGCCAAGCCCGCCCAGGCCGACCACCGCCACCCGATCGCCGGCTTTGACCCCGAAATGGCGCAGGGGCGAATAGGTGGTGATGCCGGCGCATAGCAGCGGCGCCGTGCGTTCCAGCGGCATTCCATCGGGGATGCGCAGCACATAGTTCTCATCGACAGTGATCCGGGTGGAATAGCCGCCGTAGGTGGGCCGACCGCTGCCTCGCTCGGTGCCGTTGTACGTCGCGGTCATCCCCTCTTCGCAGTATTGCTCCTCGCCTTCCCGGCAGGGGCCGCAGTCACGGCAGGAGTCAACAAAGCAGCCGACGCCGACGATATTGCCCACCGCCCATTTTTTCACTTCGGATCCGATCGCGACCACCTTGCCGACGATCTCGTGACCGGGAACCATGGGGAAGGCCGACCCGCCCCATTCATCCCGGGCCTGGTGAATGTCGGAGTGACAGACGCCGCAGAAGAGAATATCGATCAGGACCTCGCGCGGCGCGGGCTTACGGCGCTCGATGGTAAACGGGGTCAAAGGCTTTTTGGCTGAGGGGGCGGCATAGGCGGGTGTCTTAAGCATGATCTCAACTCCTCTTCTGATAGGGATGATCGAACAATCAATCGGAATCGGGCCGCGGCCTCCTTCCCGGGGATTGGAAATGGCCGCCAGGGCCATTCCTCCGGGCTCCTTTATCTCGCGCCAGCCGAGCGGGAAGTGGCGCTCAAAGCCGACATCGAGGCCACTGCTATGCTCACTGGTTCCTGAACGCCGTTAAGACGTGGATGCGACGTCGGGAAAATCGGCGCCGACCGTGACCTTTTCCCAGGCGTCGTAGTCCTTTTTCTTGAGTTCGAGATCTTTGCGGGCAAGATCGAGCGCCGGTCTGCCTAGAAGCAGATGGCGCGGCGGATCCTCAGCGGCGACCACGTCGATGATTGCCTGCGCCGCTCGGACCGGATCTCCCTGCTGCTTGCCGGAGCGCTCGGCGGTCTGCTTCCTGCGGACACCTGCCGTCTCGGCATAATCTTCGATCTTGACCTTCGATGAGGCCAGGGAGCGCCCCGCCCAATCGGTACGGAACGGACCCGGTTCGACAACCGTCACCTTGATGTTCAACGGGGCCAGTTCGATGGCGAGGGAGCCGGACAGGCCTTCTACTGCAAATTTTGTCGCATGGTAATACCCCGTTGCAGCGAAACTGACCAGGCCGCCGATAGAGGAAATATTGACGATATGGCCGCGCCGACGAGCGCGCATCCCCGGCAGCACCGCCTTGGTGACATCGACGAGGCCGAAAACGTTGGTGTCGAACATCCTGCGCACCGCTTCATCTTCGCCCTCTTCGATGGCGGCGAGATAACCGTAACCGGCGTTGTTCACCAGCACGTCGATCTGCCCGAAACGGCTTTCCGCTTCTTTTACGGCTGCGGTGATCGATGCCTTGTCGGTTACGTCAAGTCGCAGGGCGAGAGCGGTGTCGGCGTGGGTTCTGACCAGATCGTCGATTTTCGACGCGTCCCGCGCTGTCGCTGCCACGCGGTATCCCTGTTTGAGCAACAAAAGGGCCAACTCGCGGCCGATCCCGGTCGAGCAGCCGGTAATGAACCAGACGGGGGAGTCATTTTTCATCGGTCATTCTCCTTTTGGTAATCATCAGGATCTGCTGTCGCGACTCAACGATCAACCATCGCCATCCGTTCTTTGTTATAGCGAGGTCCTGCGATCTTGCCCGGAGCCATGGCTTCATCGAGTCTCTTCAGTTGAGTTGCATCGAGTAAAATTGCGGAGGCGGCGACGTTTTCCTCAAGATAACTGCGGCGCTTGGTTCCTGGAATCGGGACAATGTCGTCGCCTTTGTGCAGCAACCAGGCCAGGGCCACTTGTCCGGGCTTGGCGCCGATCGTGGCGGCGAATTCGCGCACTGTCTGCGTCGCCCGCATGTTGGCGTCGTAATTTTCTCCCTGGTAGCGCGGATCATTGCGGCGGAAGTCGTCTTCGGGGTAGTCCGCGGCGCGTTTGACTTCGCCGGTGAGAAATCCGCGTCCCAGCGGCGAGAAGGGTACCAGGCCGATCCCCAATTCGTGCAGCAGCGGGATGATCTCCTCTTCGAGATTGCGTTCCCAAAGTGAATATTCGCTTTGCAGAGCGGAAACCGGGTAGACGGCGTGAGCACGGCGAATCGTGGCGACGCCCGCCTCCGAAAGGCCGAAGTAGCGGACCTTGCCCTCCTTCACCAGGTCCGCGACGGTACCGGCCACTTCTTCGATCGGCACACGGCGATCAACCCGGTGCTGGTAGAGCAGATCGATGTGGTCGGTACGCAGCCGCTTGAGCATGCCTTCGACGGCCTCGCGAATATGCGCCGGACGGCTGTCGGTGCCTGCCATCTTGCCATTCTCGATCCGGAAACCGAACTTGGTGGCGATCACCACCCGGTCGCGTTTTCCGCTCAGGGCACGGCCGATAAGCTCCTCGTTGGTAAAAGGACCATAGACCTCAGCGGTGTCGAGAAACGTGCATCCGAGTTCGATCGCCCGGTGCACGGTCGCAATCGACTCGGTCTCGTCGGCCTGCCCGTACGACTGGCTCATGCCCATGCAGCCGAGGCCAATCGCCGACACTTCCAGCCCCTGGCTGCCGAGTTTTCTTGTTTTCATTGCCATGATATTTCTCCCGGGAAAGGAACTTCCTGTTTTTTCACGTTTTACCTGGGGCCGCCTCGACCTCGTTCTTTTCTTCGGCGTCAGCCTGGTTATGGGCCTTCAGACCGACGAGGTTCCGCAATGTTTCAAGGCTCTGGCGCAGGGGAGTTTCGTCCTTCTTGAGACGAGACATCATGATGCCCCCTTCGATCGTTGCGATGATTTGGGTCGCCAGAGCTCTACTGGAAAGTTCCTTGCTGATTTGGTCCTGCCGTTGAGCCTGCTCCACAACGAATGCGAGTTTGCGGATCCAGGTTTCGAAGACATCTTGGACCATTCGGGCAAAGTCCACATCAGAGTCGCTCATTTCCAGCGCCGTGTTGCCGAAAAGACAACCACCGACGAAACCGGTCGCGATATGACCATCCAGAACAGACGAAAAAAATTGCTCCAAAGCTGTGGCGGAGCCTTCCGGCGTCAAGGTTCGATCCAAAAAGGCCATGAACTCGTCGCTAGCCGCGGCGAAAACGGCCCGGGCCAGCTCATCCTTGCTGGAAAAGTGGTAGTAAAGACTCCCCTTTTGCATCCCAACCGCATCAACGAGATCGCTGATGGAAACGGCATTAAATCCCTTAGTGTGGAAAAGTTGCCGAGCGGTCCGGAGAATTTTTTCTCGGGTTACAGCCCCCTTGTCCCGCATAAACGCACTCCTGGAAAAACGAACGTTCGTTAGGTATATTACAAGCGATCATTTCTTTGTCAAGGCTTGCACCTCAACATCACGTTTCATCCGGTGTAACGATACAGCAGGGGGGAGGCAGGGCTCAAACCGCCCATACCAGGGGCGCTCGGAGCCTAGGAGCCGAACAGCTTCTAATTATTATTTTGGGAGGGACTCAATTGAACCGGCGGCCCAATTTGTTCGGCAACATGCGAAATCGGCCCGCATCGCTCCGGCGGGATTCCGGAGCTGATCCTGAAACAGACTGAAGCGGCGGCTGAAGATATGATTTCTTTCGCAAGAAGGCAAATGATGGGATAGCTAAACAAAAAACGCGAAATGCAAGGCGCTTCATTGTCGAGCAATGAGAGGTGCACTTGCAAATTGAATCTGCCGGTCCCTTCCTCTGGACGCCGGAAGAGGCCTACGCAATGGCATTCCCCGGCTCCCAGGCACCTGCCAGCGAGTTGCGGGTCATCTCCTATGTATTGCCTCAGACTCCGGAGACCCGCTCCGACCAGCGTCAGGAGAAGACCGTGCCGTCCGCACGTTGGGCGCGTTCGCGGTTTCATGGCGAGGAGTTTAACTGCGAACTGCGGCTCCATCTGGCAGAGAGCCTTACCGGGGCAGGGCACCCCTCGGTGGCACCGGAGCGTTTACCGGATTTCGCCTACCGACAGTCTGAAAGATTCGGCCTGGCATCCAACTGGTCTGAACGCCATGCTGCCTTCATTGCCGGGCACGGTACCTTCGGCCTCTCCGATGGCATGATCACCCGTTGGGGAAAGGCGGTTCGCTTCGGATCGGTTGTGTCCCGCATCGATCTTCCGGCTACCGAACGGGTCTATGGAGACGACCATCACGCCTGGTGCCTCTGGTATGCGAGGGGAACCTGCGATGCTTGCGCCAGACGCTGCCCGGTCAACTCCATCACCACAGAAGAGGGGCACGACAAGCAGGCCTGCTTCACCTATATTCGGGGCACAACGACTCCCTTCGCAACCAAAACCTACGGCACCGGTGCGACCCCCTGCGGTTTGTGTCAGGTCAAAATCCCCTGCGAGGCTCAGGTCCCCCCTGCATTGCTAAAAAATTCCTAGGAAACCAAGGGGTCTATCGAATTCAACCATTCAGCTCCATTTTTATTTTTGCAACGTCCTCTTTGGCTTCCCCGCACGTCGTAACGCACGGTGCGCCCCTGGAAATCGAAACTCCGGGTTAGCCTCCACTCGCTCATCGCTCAACCTCCGCCTCTGTATTTACAATACCGCAGATCCGCAGCGAGCCCTCTTTTTGCCGGATCGAACCTTTTGCGGCCCTACTTTTTCTTCAGCCGGCGCAGGGCCGCGAGGGTCTCTGCCGGCTCGGGGCGCCGGGTGTGATCGGTGTTGGTCTTCGCGTCGGAAATGATGCCGTCGGTGCCGATTACGTAGCGCGACGGCAAGGGCAGGGTCCAGCTCGTATCGCCGTTGACCCGCTCCAGGTCGATGCCGAAACCGCGATAGATCTCCCGCAGCGGCTCGGGGACGCTGATGGTCAGCCGGAATGCTTCGGCCACCCGGTTTCCTGGATCCCCGAGCAGGGGGAACTCCATCTCGTACTTTTCCACCGTCCGCCGGGCGAAGCGTTTTTCAATGGGAGAGATTGCCACCAGCTGCGCGCCAAGCTCTCTGATTTCGTTCAGAATCCCTTGCAGAGCCTCCAGCTCCGCGTTGCAGTACAGTCACCAGCTCCCCCGGTAGAAATTGATTACCAGGGGCCCTTTCTCCAGCAGTTGGTACGACGACCAAAGCCGGCCGCAGTGATCCTCCAGGGAGAAGGGCGGCGCTTCGTCCCCCGGTTTCAGCGCCAGCAGGTGCTGGCCGCTCGCCTCGACGGAGTGCAGCGCCTCGGCCATAATCTGTTGGGTTTCAGCGGAAAGTTTCCCCCGCGATGCCTCTTTCATGGCGCGAAGTTTGTCATTCAGACCCATGAAATCACTCTCCTTTCTATTCGGAAAAACTCTTCATCCCGCTCTTGGTCTCCAGGGGCGGAACTCGGGGCTCTTTCCCTTTTTGATGTGGCCCCCGGGGCGACCGCGAGAATGGGCCCAAAGCTTTGTGGTTTTTATGCCGGAAGTCCACCAGGTGGGAAACGGCTTCATTTCCGTGCTGGGGTACCAGGCGCAGGGGTATTCAATGGTGAAGGTGCCCTGAGGCCGGGGTGCGCCAGGAAATAGATGTTACGTTGCGTCGTCGCAGTGGCATCGTTGCGGGAGGTTGCCTTTGAATCGCAGCGTCAGGGGCTCCCTACTTCTTCCGCCGAAAGACGTCGGTCTTGAGGCTGGACACCCGGTCGAGAAAGAGGTAGCCGTCGAGGTGGTCGAGTTCGTGCTGGATGGCGACGGCCTCGAAGCCGCTGGAACGGATGACCCGCTCGGTGCCCTCCCGGTCGAGAAACTGGACGACGACACTCTCGGCGCGGGCGACGTTGCCGGTGTAGTCGGGAACGCTCATGCACCCCTCGCGCATCGTCTCGCATCCTTCCTGTTCGACGATCTCCGGGTTGATCATCACCAGCCGACCGTGGTTGTTGTCGCGTCCGAGCTTGCTCTTCGAAACGTCGACCACCACCATGCGGCGGGTGGCGCCGATCTGGGGGGCGGCGACGCCGACCGAGTGACCGGCGGCCACCATGGTGTCGATCAGGTCCTGGGCGAGGGCGTCGGTTTCGGCGTCGAGTTCGGCCACCGGGTCGCAGACGGTTTTGAGAATGGGATCGGGGTAGAGGATAATGTCGCGTTCGGCCATGGATCAGAGCTCAACCGGGGTAATGGTGCGGACGGAGATGTCCACCTGGAGTTCGTCTTTGAGGCGATTGACGATGCGGGAGATATCCTCCGTCGTCATCTCTTCGGGGAGCATCGCCTCGATCATCATCACGTAGACGGGGCGCTTTTCGCTGCCGACCAGCTTGGTGTTGAGGTCGGTGATATTTACCTGCCGGTCGCCCAGCTCCTTGGCGACCCGGTAGACGATGCCGGGCTTATCGGAGCCGTAGACCGAAATCATGCAGACCTCGCCGCGCATCTCGGGGTGTTTCTCGCCGCCGGGCTTGAGGGTGCGCAAAAAGACCGAGAGGCCGCTCTCTTCGAGCGGGGCAAAGGCGTCGCCGAAGTTTTCCTTGTCGGCGATCTCGGGATGGGAGATGATCAGGATCATGGCGAACTGCCCGCCGAGGATGCTGCAGCTCGAGTCGGCGATGTTGCAGCCGAGGCGGTAGAGGATTTCCGTTACCTGGGAAACGATGCCGGGGCGATCCCGGCCGATGATGGTCAGGGCGAAATGGCTCATATCCGGTTCCTCCTCGAAAAGGGATGATTAACAGAAGTTACGAGGCGATCACTTGCGCCTCGAGGTTTTCTTTTCTACCATGACGGTAAAGAAATATCCAGAGCGGGAAGGGCCGGATGATCGAAATCGATGAAAAAGACCTGGTGATCACCTATTTCAAGGCGTCGGGACCCGGCGGTCAGAAGAAGAACAAGACCGAGTCGGCCGTGCGGATCAAACATCTGCCCACCGGGATTCTCGTCACCGCCGCCGAATCGCGCTCCCAGGCGACCAACCGCGAGCGGGCACTGGCGCGGCTGCGCGAGCGGCTGGCGGCCCGCACCCGGCGCCGCAAGCCGCGAGTCGCCACCCGGCCTGGTCGGGCAGCCCGCGAGCGGCGGATCGCCGAAAAGAAACACCGGGGAGAAACCAAACGCGACCGTCGGCGGCCGCAGGAGTGAAAAACCTTGACGCGTGACGTGGTGGCTGCCGGAATCGGGTATCGGGTCGGGTTAATCCTGTTTCCCGGAAACCGCAACCTGACACCTCGTCTTTCGCGGGACGCGAGCCTCGCCTTTGACTGTCCTGCGACTTCTGGTACCTTTGTTCAAAGTCATTGAAAATATCGGCTTTCGCCCAGAAAGCTCCCACTTGATGGGAAATCAAGGCGCTTGCCGGGCAGGACGTGGCCATGACACGCGAGCCGCAACCGAAAAAGGAAAAAGTGCAGGAGCATATCCCCGGATTCGCCGGCTACGGGGTGCCCCATACCCCGGAAACCGACTTTCTGTTGCGTCGCCACCTGGCCGGGCAGGTCGAAACGGTGCGGGATCGGCTGGCCGATTTCATCGCTGCCCAAAAAACTGAGGGGAAGATCGTCGACTCCCTGGCCCAGGCGCTGCGCACCACCGCCTTTCTCAAGGACGAACTCACCCCCAACCCCCAAGAGGAGGTGCCGGCAGCGCCCCTCGCCCCTCTCGACGAAGAGCGCCTGCTCGATTTCGATCTGGCCCTGCTGGAGAAGGTCGCCGGCCTGAACACCCCGCTCGATATGCTGGAGGTGGCCGGGAACCCGGAGAAACTGCGCCGCGCCCTGGCTCTCTATGAGGAAGGGGTGGCCGAGGTGGACGAAGTGTTCCAGAAGCGCCGGGACGTTCTCGGCGGCGAGTGATTCAGGCGGGCCCCTCTTTGCGGTAACCGGAAGGGGAGAGACCGCCGCCTCGCGCTTCGGCCGACGCCTCCCGAGGAACCCGGATGCATTCCCCTTCTCCTCGAATTAAAAATTCCCCGCCCCCCCGCTACCCAAGCTTCCTTCCAGTGCTAAACTGTATTTATGAAGGTAACTTATTTGGTCATCTAAGTGACAGGTGAGTGAACTTCCCATTTTCCCGTCGGAGGTGGGGCGAACCTCGCTGGAGGGATGCGAATGAAAAAAATTCTGATTGTCGACGATCAGGCCGACATCCGGAGGCTGGTGGAGTTGGTGGTGGGGAGGGCCGACCGGATTGTTTTGACGGCGGCCAACGGTGCCGATGCGATCAGCATCGCGCGCAAGGAGATACCGGATCTGATCTTTATGGATGTCATGATGCCGGGGGAGGTGGACGGGTATCAGGCCACCCGGGTCCTGAAGGCCGATGTGAAAACCGCGCGATGCCCCATTATCGCCATGACTGCCAAAATCAGTCGGGAAGAGCGGGAGCAGGCCCTCACTTCCGGGGTGGACGCGTTTCTGGGAAAACCCTTCCAGCTGACGGAACTGCGGGAGAAGATCGCGAGGTTTCTCGGTTGAGGAGGCCTGACGGATGGAGGCTCAGAAGGGACTGCCGGGCAGAAGCGCATCGATAAGGATCAAGCCGATGACCATGCCCATGAAAAGATTGAGTCGGAAATATATCCTTCCCTGAAGAAGACCGGTGCCGCCGCGCAGAAGTTCCCGTGCGGTACATCCGGCGATCCAGACGACGATTCCCAGACAGAAAGCCATGGCCGGAATCCCCTGCACCAATCCGAAGGCTCCCAGCATCAGGGTGCCGGCCGCCAGGGATGCGATCCATGCCAGAATGATCCGCTGCAGAGCCCGATCGTGCAGAGAGGGGAAAGGTGGGGGGAACCCGGCCCTGGTGAAATCTTCCCTGAATTTGAGGGCGAAGAGCCAGAAATGCGGGAGCTGCCAGAGGAAAAAAACTCCGGAAAGAAGAAGGATGCGATAATCGAGGGGGTCGCCGCCGGCAGCGATCCAGCCCATCATCGGCGGAATGGCGCCGCACAACGCTCCCGGCAGGGCTGCCGCCGAGGTGACCTTTTTCAGCCCGGTGTACAGGCCGTTGTACCAGAGGAGGGTGAAGAGACCGAGTCCGGCCACCGAAAGCGGTCCGGCCGGAACCAGAAGGCCCAGGCCCGCCGCGATCAGCAGCGCGGCGATAGCGGCCGCGGAGCGCGGCGAGAGGCGGCGCGAAGGGATCGGCCGATTCCGGGTGCGCACCATCAGGGCGTCGGTTCCCCGCTCCTGAACCTGGTTGAGGGCCGAACACCCCGCCGCCAGCAGGAAGACCCCCGCCCCCAGAAAGCCCGCCCGCAGCGAGGATTCCGCCCCGGGATAGAGGGCGTACCCCGCCAGGGCCGAAGCGGCCACCATGGCGGAGAGCGGGAAGCGGGTCAATTGCAGCACCATGGGGAAACCTTTAAATCCGGGACGCGGTTTGCGGGTTGCGGGACGCGAAACACCAGATACTTATAACCTTATACCCGAACCGAGCGGCCGGCGAAAGTCTGGGGTTTTCCGCCTCCCGCGTCACGGCCTTCACCTATTTCAAACTGCGGATGTAATCCACCAGGGCGTCCAGATCCTTTGCCGAGAGGTTGGCGAAGGGGGGCATGATCGGGGAGAAGCCTTTGACGATGTCGGCGCCGGGATCGCTGATCGATTTCTTGATATACGCGGCATCGGCCTTGAGGGTGCGCTGCTTGCCGTTGGTGGTCACCGTGACCGTCGCGCCGAAGAGCCCCTTCCAGGTCGGGCCGACGCTCTTCGAGCCGTCGGTGGAGTGACAGCCGGTGCAGCCGTTCTTGCCCGCCAGGGTTTTCCCCAGGGCCCCTTCCTCCTCGGGCGGTTTTTGCCGGTACCATGTTTGGAACTTTTTCGGAGATATCGCCACCACCTTGGTGATCATCCGCGAATGGCCCAGGCCGCAGTACTGCGTGCAGTAGGCGTCGTAGCTGCCCTCCTTGGGAGCGCGAAACCATTCCTCGGTGGTCATCCCCGGCACCGCGTCCTTTTTGATGCGAAAGGCCGGAACGTAGAAGCTGTGAACGACGTCCTTCGAGGTGATCTCGAGCTTGATCGGCCGATTCACCGGTACGTAGAGTTTATCACTGGTTTTGCCGTTGGCATAGCGGAAGGACCAGGCCCATTGGCGGCCGGTCACGTGAACCGTCATCGATTTTTGCGGCACATCGACCAGGGTCGCGTACCCCTTCCAGCCGACCCAGAACATGGAGAGGGCGATCAGGGTCGGAATGACGAACCAGGTCAGTTCGAGCCAGAAGTGGGAATCCGGGCTCGGTTCGGGATGGGGATGGGTCTTGTGGTTGTACTTTACCACGAAATAAATCATGGTCGCGGTGATGCCGACGAGCAGGAAAAGACAGAACCAGAAAATATAAGTGTAGACGATGTCGACGGCGTGGGTGGTGGTCATGGCGGCAAAATTCACGGCGACCTCTCAGCGGTACAGGACATCGACGAAGGTAAGCCCGATGAACATCTCCAGGCTCATCACCACGATCAGAAAGAGCAGTTGCCAGAGCCAGTTCTCCTTCCGCAGGTGCATGAAATACATCACCACCAAGGCGGCCTGGAGAACGCCGATGCCCAACGGCACCCAGACGTTGGCCGCGCCCAGGTGGCAGATGGACACCGTCACCGAGACGGCGGCCAGCAGCAGCAGGGCCAGGTAGGTCAGGACGATACTGCGGTAAGACGCGGGGGCGTGGTTCTCTGCGGACACGGTTTCGCCTCCTTTTAATGCATCAGATAGTACAGGGGGAAAAGGAAGATCCAGATGATATCGACGAGGTGCCAGAACAGGCCCGCGTTCTCCAGCTTGATGGTGTCCTCCGGGGTGAGCGACCCGCGGCCGATGAAGACCGCCATGAGCGCCAGGATGATCGAGCCGATCAGCACGTGCAGGCCGTGGAGCCCCAGGGTGACGTAGTAGAGGCCGAAGAAGAGAATTTCTCCGTGGGACATGTGGTCCAGGACCGGCGAATTGGGATAAATGCCCGCGCGGATCTGCCCGGACCACTCCAGGTAGTGGTTGAACAGAAACAGCCCCCCCATCAGCACGGTGATCGCCAGCAGGATCATGGCAAGCCGGCGGCTGCCGCGGCGCAGGGCGGTCACCGAGAGGGTGGTGCAGAAGCTGCCCGTCAACAGGATGAGCGCGTTGGCTGCCCCCAGCCAGATGTTCAGTTGCTGGGCCGAATCGCTGAACGCCTGCGGAAAGCGGACCCGATAGGAGGCATAGAGCAGAAAAAGCCCGCCGAACATCATGATCTCGGTGAACAGGAAGAGCCACATGCCGAGCCTGGCGGTGGCGTTGGTCTCGGACACGGACGCGTGATTCATGGGGACTCCAGCGGCGACTCGAAATCATAGGGGCCGTGGGTGACGACCGGCACGGTGGCAAAGTTTTCCGCCGGCAGCGGCGACGGCAGGGTCCATTCCAGGGTGCGCGCGTCCCAGGGGTTGTTGCCCGCCGGTGTGCCGCGAAAAATGCCATGGATCAAATTGGTCAGCAGGATGATCAGGCCGATGGCCAGCACCCAGGAGCCGACGGTGGAGATTACATTCAGCACGGTAAACTGGGGCGGGTAGTTGTAGTAGCGGCGCGGCATCCCCTCGTACCCCAGAATCAGCATGGAGAAATAGAGGAGGTTGAAGCCGATGAAGAAAATCGCCCAGCCGACAGTGGCGGCCGTCTTGTTGTACATCTTGCCGTAAATCTTGGGCAGCCAGTAATGCAGGGCGCCGAGGACCGCAACACCGCCGCCGCCGAACATGACGTAATGAAAATGGCCGACCACGAAATCGGTGGCATGCAGGGGCACGTTGGTGGCGGCGGCGCCGAGAACCAGCCCCGAGAGGCCGCCGATGGTGAAAAGAAAGATGAACGAGAGCGCAAAGAGCATGGGGGGGTCGAGGGAAATGGAGCCTTTGTACATGGTCGACAACCAGTTGAAAACCTTGATGGCCGAGGGGATGGCGACGGCGAAGGTCAACAGGGAAAAGACGAAGACGGCGGCGGTACTCATGCCGCTGACGAACATGTGGTGGGCCCAGACCAATGACCCGGCCCCGGCGATCGCCAGGACAGAGATGGCCATCGCCCAGTAGCCGAAGATCCGTTTGCGGGAAAAAACCGGGATGATTTCCGAGACGATCCCCATCCCCGGCAGCAGCATGATATAGACCGCCGGATGGGAGTAGATCCAGAACATATGCTGGTACATCAGCGGATCGCCCCCTTTGACGGCATTGAACAGACCGACGTGGAACAGGCGCTCGGCGACCACCAACAGCAAGGTGATGGCCAGCATCGGGGTGGCGAGGACCTGGATCCAGGCGGTGGCATAGATCCCCCAGACGAACAGGGGCAACCGCGACCACTTCATGGTCGGCGCCCGCAGCCGGTGTACCGTCGCGATCATATTGATCCCGGTCAGGATGGAGGAGAAGCCGACGATAAAGATCCCCAGTATCGCCATGGTGACGGAATGGGGGGTCTGGGTGCTGAAGGGGACGTAGAGCGTCCAACCGGTATCGGGGGGGCCGCCGGGGGTGAAGACGGTTCCCAGGATGGTGAGCGCCCCGATCACGTACAGCCACCAGGAGAGCAGGTTGAGCCGGGGAAAGGCGACGTCGTTGGCACCGATATGGAGCGGCAGAAACAGGTTGCCGAAGGCGCCGGGGGGAAGGGGCACGAGGAAGAGGAAAATCATGATCATCCCGTGCATGGTAAACATATCGTTGTAGGTCTGGGCCGAAACGATGGTCCGCCCTGGAGTGAGCAGCTCCAGCCGCATGCCCAGCCCGATCATGACCCCGATCAGGAAAAACGCCATGGCTGAATAGAGATAGAGCAGGCCGATTCTCTTGTGATCGGTGGAGAAGATCCAGCCGAAAATGCCGGGATATTTCGAGTGCTTCGGATCGAGAAAGCCCCGGTCGCCAATGGGCCCGCGCCGGGGTTCGGACATGGCCTCTTCAAAACTCTTTTTCATCTTGTGGTCCGCAATGAATAGGTGGGAGGTGCGCGTGAAAAGGCCTCATGAAGCCTGCCGGCACGGATTAAATTATAATTTTAATACACTAAAGACTACTCTGTTTGCGAGGAATTGCAACTGGTTTTCAAGGCGGGCCGGGCCGGCTCGGGTTTCTCTGCCGAAGATTGCACGGCGGGGCGGGTTCTGGTAGCATACGGCGAGCGAACGAGAGGAGAGTTGCCATGGAAGAATTTCAGGAACGCCTTACCGAACTGGAGATCCGGTTCAGTCATCAGGCCCGTCTGGTGGAGGAGCTGAACGAGGTGGTCGTCGAATGCAACCGACGCATCGACCGGCTCGAACGAGACAATCACGCCTTGCGGGAAACGGTGAAAACCCTGGCCCCCGAGCTGTCAGAATCTCCGGACGAGTGAGCTCCGAAACCCGCCGCATTCTGCTCGAGGCGGCTATCATACTCCTCCTCGGTGTGGTTCTCGGCCTCTCCGTCAACTATCGCCTGGTGCTGAGGACCTTTCAGGACGCGACGATCCCTCCGGTCGGGAGCCTGACGAGTTCGACTGTCACTGCCCGCTGGCCAGCCCCCGTCGATCTGCCCGCCTTGCGGCTGCTTCTCGAAAAGGGGGCGGTCCCGATCGATGCGCGCAGCCGTGATCTTTTCCGGCGCGGCCATCTTCCCGGCGCCCGCTCCTTTCCCATGGGGAAGGCGGACCGGTGGATGGCGGCGTTTCACCGGGAATTCCCCCCCGCGACCCCGCTCGTCGTCTACTGCAGCGGAGGGGGGTGCCCCGACGCCTTCGATCTGGCCGCGCGGCTGCTGAAAGAGGGATACCGCGACGTGCGGGTGTTCGAGGGCGGTTTTCCCGCCTGGCGCGATGCCGGCTTGCCGGTGGCCGGGCGGGCGCCATGAAGGGGGGGGCGCGCTTTGCGTACCACCTCTGCCGGCTGCTCCTGGGCGGGGTGTTCTTCTACGCCGGGGTGGTGAAGGTCGCCGACCCGGCCGCCCTCGCCCGGCAAGTGGGCGCGTACCGGATTCTCCCTGTTCAGGGGGCCATCCTGGTCGCGGCCACGCTCCCCTACGTGGAGACTCTGGCCGGGGGGCTGCTCCTGGCCAACCGCAAGGTCCGTCCCGCCGCCCTGGTGGCGGGAGCGCTCAGCCTCGTCTTCATGGCGGCTCTGGCCTCCCTGCTCCTTCGAGGCCTGCAGATCGACTGCGGCTGTTTCAATACCCTCGGCAAAGGAGCCACTCCGGCCGTCGCCCTCCTGCGCGACGCCGGCCTGCTCCTCCTCGCCGCCGCCACGTACGGGCTGCGGGGGAAGATGGTCGGAACGGCGAACTAAAATCCCCCATTTTAACGAAAAGACGCAGAGACGCAGAGGATTCCCTTGAGCGATTTTTTCGCTTGGTCCTCTCGGCGTCGTTGCGTCTTGAGAGAGCGAAGCGAACGGGCGTTAAATTGGATCCGCCTAGCTTTTCAGATCCTTAATCAGAAATTTTCGAAACGAAAAAAACAGAAAGCCGAAAGGAAATACACAGTCCCATGGAACTCTGGCAGCAAAACCTCGCCCAAAGCCTCACCCACCCCGACGAACTGGCGGCGCGCTTCGGCATCGATCCCGCGCCCCTCGCAGAGGTCGCCCGGCGCTACCCGATGCGCATCACCCCGCACTACCTGGGACTGATCCGGGAGGCGGGAGACCCGATCTGGCGTCAGTGCGTGCCCGATCCGCGGGAGCTGGCGGAGGACGGCTCCCTGCCCGATCCCCTGGCCGAGGAGAATCTTTCGCCGGTGCCGTCGGTCATCCACCGCTATCCCGACCGGGTCGTCTTCCTGGCCTCGGTGGCCTGCGCGGTCTACTGCCGCTTCTGTACCCGCAAGCGCAAGGTCGGATGCGCCGGGATGGCTCTCACCGGCGAGGCGATGTCTGCGGGACTCGACTATATCGCCTCCCGGCCCGCCATCCGTGATGTCCTGCTCTCCGGCGGCGATCCCCTGCTGCTGAGCGACGGGGCGCTGGAGGATCTGCTGGGGAGGCTGCAGGCGATTCCCCACGTGGAGATGGTCCGCATCGGCAGCCGCGTGCCGGTGACCCTGCCCGAGCGGGTGACCCCCCGGCTGTGCGATCTGCTCGGCCGCCACCATCCTCTCTACCTCAACACCCATTTCAACCATCCCCGTGAGCTGACCGCCGAGGCGGCTGAAGCCTGCGCACGGCTGGCGGCGGCGGGAGTCCCCCTCGGCAACCAGACGGTGCTGCTGCGCGGGGTCAACGACGATCCCCGGGTGATGGCGGCGCTGCTGACAGGGCTGCTGAAGATCCGGGTGCGCCCCTATTACCTGCACCAAATGGACTTGGTGGCGGGAACGGGACATTTCCGCACTCGGGTGGAGACGGGCCTTGCCATCCTGAAATCCCTGCGCGGGCCGGTGTCGGGGATGGCGATTCCCCACTACGTCATCGATACTCCCGGCGGCCGGGGCAAGGTGCCGATTCTTCCCGAGTATGTGGAGCGGATGGGGGAGACGGTCGTGCTGCGCACCCCTGCCGGGGAGCGCCTTGAGTTCCCGAATCGTGCCGGAAAAGGGTGACCGGCACGCCACCGCCGTCTGCCTTCGCCCCCCCCCCATTCTCAGCGGGTCATCCAGGAGCGGTTGCGCAGCGTCACCAAGGCAAACGGAAAAATCCAGAAGAGGGTGAAGAAGGCGAAATAGCCGAACAGGATGCCGTACAGAAATTCCTTCGACCGCTCGCTCCTGAGGAAATACAGCATGAAGAAGGCAGAGGTCAGGCCGATGGCGATCAAGAGGCGGATCACCGTATAGGGATCGTGGATCGTTAAAAAGATCAGCAGGGCCAGAGAGACGTAGGCCACGGGAAACCGCAGGTTGGTGATGATCTTGTCCACAAAGGTGAGAATCCGCGCGTGCACTGGCAGTTTCCACACGATTTTCAGTAGCCTGATTTCCTCGCGAATATAGCTTCGATCCCACCGCAGAAACATTTTGCAGAGGCGCATATAGGTTTCAGGGGCCAGGGTGTGAACCACCGCCGAGCGCTGGTAGACCGTCTTGTAGCCCAGGTTGAGGATGTTGTTGGTCAGTGCCCGGTCCTCTCCCGTGGTGCAGGTGGCACCTAGAAAGTGCTGGTTCACCCAGGCCGGGAGAAATTGCCGGATGAGGTCGACCCGGTAGGCCGAAAGGGCTCCGGGACAGCAACAAACGGCGCCGTAGGTGGACTGGGCGCTACGCAGAAAATCGAAAGACAGAACGTATTGCACATGGAGCATCCTCGGCAGCAAGGAACTGTAACGGTTTAAAACACTGACCTTGCCGGCCACGGCGCCCACCCGGGCATCGCGAAAGGGGCCGGTAATGGCCAGCAAGGTCCCCGGTTCGATAATGCTGTCGGAATCGACCGTGACCACCACCGCTCCCGAGGCCTTTCTGAAGCCGGCGGCCAGTGCTTCGCGTTTCCCGAGATTGCGGGGGAAACGCACCGCCTGGACCAATCCCGGATATGCCTGGGCGCTGCGTTCGATATGCTCCCAGGTATCGTCCACGCTGCCGTCATCGATGACGATGATTTCAAGCCGCTCCCGGGGATAATTCGCCGTGGCGCAGGAATGGATCGAGCGCTGAACCATCTCTCCCTCGTTGTAGGCCGGGATGACGATGGTCAGCCTGGGGGCCTCATGGGGGCTGGAATCGGCGCTCGGCCGATAAGTGGTCCAGAGAAGGGTCCGAATGGTCAGCAGGGATATTCCCAGATATATCCACACCAGGCTCGGCTTGGCGAGCAGGGAGATCCAGGACCGATCTTCCAGCGACTTCAGGGCCAGTTGATAGCGAGTGGTCTGAAAGGCGTGTGGAAAGACGAACAATAAGACGGCAAAAATCGCCGTTACGACCAAAAAGTTCCACAGGTTAAGCTGTCTCTTCTCGGAAGTGGCAACGCTCAGTCCGATATCATTCATTGTTTTATCTCAGCTATTTTCTGGATAGCTCTCCTGCTGTAAGGTTGAAGGACTGTACCGGTGGCCGCTATATCGTCGTTTCATCCATTTTTGGGGTGGCTGCAATTTGGCAAATATTTCTGGATCTTCGAGGACTTACTCCTGAAAATGATTTAAAAAACTCTCCCCACTGAAAAACCGCCCCTCGAAAGGGGCGGCTTAAGGCGTTAGAATAGGGTAATTTCAGAAAATTATACGACGATTTGCGGATTTTAAAAACGGGAATTTTTATCGCCTGTTGTTTTTACCGCAACGTTGTCGGAAGGGGCTGATGTTCCCTGTGGGGCTGAGCCCTCCGAAAGGCAGAAGGTGTTGGAGTCGGAGGGTCTCTAAAAAGGCCTCTAAAAAAAGCTTGCATTGGTTTTTCGGGTGTGTTAGTTTGTGATGTCTAGTTTGTGCAGAATTATTTAGTTGCCCGACATTTGCATGTCAGTAAATTAAAGAAGACCGCACAGACCTGAAGGGTTGAGCGGTTTTTTTATTGGAAAACGGCCGACTCCGCCCCACCATTTTAAGAGATCCGCCGGCAGCGGATCGAGGAGAAAAGAAACATGGCACAAGGTACGGTCAAATGGTTCAACGACGCCAAAGGGTTCGGCTTCATCCAGCAGGATAACGGTCCGGACGTTTTCGTGCACTTCTCGGCAATTTCGGGCGACGGCTTCAAGTCCCTGGCCGAGGGCGACCGGGTCGAATTCGACGTGACCCAGGGGCAGAAAGGCCCCCAGTCGGCCAACGTGCGCCGGATCTGAGCTTCACTGACTCAGACATTCAAAAGCCCCGCGGGAGACCGCGGGGCTTTTTTTTTGAACGCGGCACCCATCTTCATTTCCCGCCCCTCTTCCCGTTGACGGGGCAAAGTGCTTCTGGGTGGGCCACGAGCGGGGCGGGCGATGATAAAATAATTGACAAAAAAATGGAATTATGGTCTACCAGGGATGGTTGTTTTGTAACACAGAACCTATTTTTAAATATAGTAAATAATTATTTTTAAACAGTAACTTGTCCCACAACCGGACCGAAAGTATGTGGTATCATTTACAATAGTTGCAGGTGGGAAGGTGTAAAGAAAACACCTTTTGAAGAAGGTCCCGCCCCATCTCCTGTCGGCATTTCAGCCAGGGGTGATCTGAACGATCCGTTCCCTTCAGGCCCTGGAGTGCCCATAACTTCGTTCAGGGAGGAGAAACAGATGAAAAGATCATTCGCGGTGCTTGTGTCTCTTTGTTTGGGGTTCGTATTGAGCGCCCCCGGTGTCAGCTTTGCCAAGAGTGCCCATAAGAAGGTGATCACCGTTGGTGCCGACACCACCTTTCCCCCCTTTGAGATGGAAGAGCACGGCAAAGTCGTCGGTTTCGATATCGATCTGATCCATGCCATCGCCAAGAAGGAAGGGCTCACCATCCAATTGCAGACCATGGACTTTCAGGGGTTGATACCCGCCCTGCAGACCGGAACGATCGATGCGGCGGTGGCTGGGATCACCATTACCGACCAGCGGGCGAAAGTCGTCAACTTCTCCCACCCTTACTACCATTCGGGGCTTTCCGTACTGGTAAAAAAGGACAGCGGCATTAAAGGGATGGCCGATCTTGCGGGTAAAAATGTGGCCGTCAAGCTCGGCACCACGGCCGACCTGATGATGTCGAAAAAACCCGGCGTCACCGTCCAGCGCTTCACCAACATCGACGATGCCTACAATCAGATGGAAAACGGTGGGGCCGCCGCGGTCGTTTTCGACAACCCGGTCAACCTGAACTACGCCAAGCACCACCCCAAGGTCCACGTCGTCGGCGATCTGCTGACGGGCGAGGATTACGGGATCGCCGTCACCAAGAAGGATCCCTGGCTGCTCAAGAAAATCAACGCCGGTCTGTACAAAGTCTATAAGAGCGGCGAATACGCAAAACTCTATCGTAGGTATTTCGGATCGGACGAGCACGGCCTGGTCAAGATTGTCAAATAGTCTGATACACATCTCAGGGGCCGCGAAGGCCCCTGAGAGTTTTCTCGGCCGGCCTTGGGCCGCTCTCTTTGCTCACTGCACTGGCCGCCGCTCCCGGCAGGGGCAGCGGCCGTTCCACAAGGGACTTCGATGGATTTTTTTGGTGTCATTCGGGATTCACTGCCGGAACTCTTTTACGGCGCCAAGCTGACCCTCTATTATTCTCTGGCCACGATCATTCTGGCGACCGTGGTGGGGCTCATCTTTGCGCTCTGCAAGCTTTCGCACAACAAGGCTCTGCGCAAGATCGGCGAGGGATATGTGCATATCTTTCGCGGCCTGCCGTTGATTGTCGAGATCTTCTACGTCTACTTCGCCCTGCCGATGATTCTGCCCCTCCACCGCTGGTTCGATCCGTACTTCACCCCCGTCGCCGGCACCATCGCCCTCATGCTCAACGAAGGGGCCTACATCACCGAGATCATCCGGGCCGGCATCCTCTCCATCCAGCGGGGGCAGACCGAGGCGGCGCTGAGCATCGGTATGAGCTCGGCCCAGACCATGCGTTACATTATTCTTCCCCAGGCCTTCAAACGGATGATCCCTCCGCTGGTCAATCAGTTCATTCAAACGATCAAGGACACTTCGCTCCTCTCGGTCATCTCCATCAACGAACTGACGCGCCAGGGGCAGATCGTCATCTCGACGACCTTCTCGTCGCTGCAGATCTGGACAGCGGTAGCCGCCATCTACCTGGCCATAATTTTAAGTCTTACCGCCGTCTCCGGGTATCTGGAAAGGAAGTTCCAAATTGCAAAACGCTGACAAGGATATGATCCTCGCCCGGAACGTCTCCAAAGCTTTCGGCGACAATGTCGTTCTTCGGGACATCTCCCTGGCGGTGAAGGAAGGGGAGGTGGTCGTCGTCATCGGGGCGTCCGGATCGGGGAAAACCACCTTCATTCGCCTGATCAACGGTCTGGAGACCCTCACCAGCGGAGAGATTACCGTCAACGGCACGGCGATCACCCAGAACAAGACCACCTTGCGCCTGATCCGCAGGGAAGTCGGCATGGTTTTTCAGCATTTCAACCTCTTTCACCACCTGAACACCCTGCAGAATATCGCCATCGGCCCGATCAAGGTCCTCGGCCTGAAGAAGGAGGCCGCTCACCGCCGGGCGTATGAGCTCCTCGACCGGGTCGGACTGCGGGACAAGGCTGCCGCCTACCCCGATGAACTCTCCGGCGGCCAGCAACAGCGGGTGGCCATCGCCCGGGCGCTGGCGATGAACCCCCTGGTCATGCTCTTCGACGAGCCGACCAGCGCCCTGGATCCCGAGATGGTGGGTGAGGTTCTCGCCGCCATGAAGGATCTGGCCAAAAGCAAGATGACGATGGTGGTGGTGACCCACGAGATGGGCTTCGCCCGCGAGGTCGGCGATCGCGTTGTCTTCATGGACGGCGGTCTCGTCGTCGAGCAGGGACCTCCCTCGGAGATCTTCAACAATCCCAAGGAAAAACGGACTCAGGACTTTTTAAGCAAGATCCTCTGAAGCATCTCCTCTCTCGCCCGGGCGGCCCTCACGGCCGCCTGTTTGCGTCTGGGCATCAGCCTTCCCCCCCCTGGAGCGAAGCGATCACCTTTCGCGCTTCCCCCGCCCAGGCCATCGATCCTTCCCCGGGCCTCTATGGCTGCATCAATGTTGTGACGAAAACGTGATAAACTATAGCGGTGTGCCTCTGTAGCGGAACCTTCGACTCTCTGGGGAGGTGCGAATGAAGTCCGACGAAGCGCTGGCGGCAGCCCGAGACCTAATGACCGTATTCGCCGAGGAAACCGGCCTGGCATCGAACCGCAACCCGCAGCGCTATCTGTGGACCGATGCTTTTGCGGCCTGCAACTTTATGGAGCTCTTTCGCCGGACGGGGGAAAAGGCGTGGCGTGACCTCGCCTTGCGCCTCGTCTCGCAGGTCCACAGGGTTCTGGGCCGGTATCGCGACGACGACCCGCGTACCGGCTGGTTGAGCGGTCTGGATGAGACGGAGGGGGAGCGGCATCCGACGGCGGGTGGGCTGCGGATCGGCAAGGAGCTCAAAGAGCGCGGCGCCGATGAGCCCTTCGACGAAGAGCTGGAGTGGGAACGCGACGGACAGTATTACCACTATCTGACCAAATGGATGCATGCCCTCGACCGCCTCGGGACGGTTCTCGAGGACCCTGCTTTTATCGCATGGGGGGTGGAGCTCGCCCGAATCGCCCATGACCGCTTCGTCTACGTTCCGAAAGCCGGCACTCTTCAGCGGCTGTACTGGAAAATGAGCACCGACCTCTCCCGCTCCCTCGTTTCCTCAATGGGCCAGCACGATCCTCTCGACGGTCTGGTCACTCTCAGCCAGCTCCGGGGGAAGGGTCGTTCCGGGGGGATGGCGGAGCAATTGTCCGCTCTCGACGCCGCGATCGACGATCTGTTTGAGATCAGCCGGCGCCAAAACCTGGTTACCGGCGACGCCCTCGGCATCGGCGGACTGCTCTTCGACGCCTGCCGGATGGCGCAGCTGCACCTGCTCAGAGAGTTCGATCGACTCGCCCTGTTGGAACAGGCTCTCGACGCCGCCCTCCTCGGTCTGGAATCCTTTGCAGTGAGAAGCCCGCTGCGGCTTCCCGCCGAGTTTCGCCTCGCCTTTCGAGAGCTGGGACTCGCCATCGGTCTGCGGGGGGTTGAAAAGATGCGGCGGCTGTTCGCGGAGAATCCCGAAGCTTTCGACAAGTCTTTGGCGGCCAGGATCGAGGCGTTCAGCAAGTATCTGCCCCTCGGGGAGGGCATCGAGAGCTTCTGGATAGACGGCGCGAACCGGGAGGGAGCCGGGTGGAGGGAGCATCGGCAGATCAACGCAGTAATGCTTGCTACCCGGTTGTTGCCGGAAGGATTTCTGTCGATATGATAAGCGGTTTTGAAGCCAAAACGAACGATCGTTCTGTTGACTTGGCGGTGACGCCGCTCCGCCTCCGGGGCCTGGATGGAATGACAATCCCCTCTGGGATCATAAAATCATTCTTCGCAGAGGGTTGTCCGGCCCGAACGGCCGTACTACAATGAGCGCGCTTCCCTCCGGACTCTCGGGGCGGAAACGAGCCTTGGAAACGAGCCTTTATTTTATCGAGGAGGACGACGGTGAATTATGGAATGACACGTGATGAGGCCCTCGCACTCGTGCGGGATCGTCTGCAAAACCCCAACCTGGTGAACCACTGTCTTGCCACCGAGGCGGTGATGCGGGCGTTGGCGCCGCGCTTCGGAGCTGATCCGGAAATGTGGGGTCTGGCCGGGTTGCTGCACGATCTCGATGCCGAATCCCAGCCCGACCTGGCCACCCACACCCTCGAGGCGGCCACAATTCTTGAGGAAAAAGGAGTGGCGCCCGAGATCATCGAGGCCATCGGGATGCACAACGAAGCGGCCCAGGGCGGGCGTCGCCGCCAGGAGGCGTTTCACCATGCCCTCGCCGCCGGGGAGACGATCACCGGCCTGATCGTTGCCACGGCCCTGGTCTATCCGGACAAGAAGCTCGCCAGCGTCAAGCCCAAGTCGGTGCGCAAGCGTTTCAAGGAACGGGCCTTCGCCGCCGGTGCCGACCGAGAGATCATCGCCGAGTGCGAAAAGATCGGCATCCCTCTCGACGAATTCTGCGACCTCGGCCTGCGGGCCATGCAGGAGGTGGCGGAAGAACTGGGGTTGTAACGGGGGGGCTCTTCGTCCCTCCCTCCGCACGGATCAGTGGGTAATGCCTCTCGGCAAACCATCTGAAATACGTATGGGCACGAACCGTACCCCCATTGTTGTTTATGGCGCGCTGGCGTCGAACCTGGTGATCGCCATCAGCAAGTTTGTGGCAGCGATGATCACCGGCAGCTCAGCGATGCTCGCCGAGGGGATCCATTCCTCCGTCGACACCGCAAACGAACTGCTCCTGCTTCTAGGCCTGCACCGCAGCCGCAGGCCGTCGGACAGCGGGCACCCTTTCGGGTACGGCAAGGAAATCTATTTCTGGGGGCTGATCGTTGCCGTGATGCTTTTCGGTGTCGGCGGCGGCATGTCGGTTTATGAGGGGATTCTGCATTTGCTGCATCCCGCTGAAATCGGCAATCCATTCTGGAATTATCTGGTTCTGGGCCTCGCCTTCTGCGCCGAGGGGACGTCCTGGACCATCGCCATGCGGAAACTCCGCGCGAATCAGGGGGATGTGGCCCTGCTACGGGCGATGCGCCGAAGCAAGGACCCGTCGGTCTTTATCGTGGTCGCGGAGGACACCGCCGCCCTGACAGGGATCGGAGTGGCATTCGTTGGCGTCTTCCTCAGCCGTCAATTGGGAAGCCCCTATTTCGACGGGGCAGCCTCGATTATCATCGGGCTCATTATGGCCTCGATGGCCGTTTTTCTCGTTTACGAGAGTCGCGGCCTGCTGTTGGGAGAAAGTGCCGATCCGGAGCTGGTGGCCAGCATCCAGAAGTTGGCTGCGGAGGATGACGGCGTCCGGCAGGTGTTTCGTCCTCTGACGATGCACCTTGGCCCAGATGAGGTGCTGCTCAATATCGACATCGAATTTCAGCCCCACCTCTCGGCCGAGGAGATCGCCCTCATCATCGACCGGCTCGAGTCCACCATCCGAAAGAACCATCCGCAGATAAGCCGCATCTTCATTGAGGTGGAGGCTTTTCGGAGTGCCCACCCAAAAGGGGTTGCCGAGAAATCCGGCAATAGGTCGCAAGGCTCCTGACCTGGGTTAAAGCGGACCTTCGCTTCTCCTTGGCGAGGCCGTAGAGAAGGGTAGATGGAATTTACTTGACGCCGCTTCGGCCAACCTGCTAGGGTACGTAATACCAAGCTGTTCCAGGAAGAAAACTACGAAGTCAAACTATGTCGTCGCAAGCCCCGGAATGCCTCCGGGGCTTTTTTATGGAACGCAGAGAGAAGAACTGAATGGAGTTTCAAAAATTTAATTTTCATCCCCGGGTATCCGCCGGGGTCGCTGCCGCGGGATTTGCCACCCCGACCCCGATCCAGGCCCGGGCGATTCCGTCCGTCATGGCGGGACGGGATGTCATGGGGCTGGCGCAGACCGGGACCGGCAAGACCGCGGCCTTTGCACTGCCGATCCTGCACCGGCTGATGGAGGGGGACCGCGGACGAGTCCGGGCCCTGGTCATCGCCCCGACCCGGGAGCTGGCCGAACAGATCCACGGGGCCATCGGCAGCCTGGGAGAGAAGACCCGGCTGCACAGTCTGACCGTCTATGGCGGGGTGGGGGTCAACCCGCAGGTGCAGCAGCTGAAGCGGGGCGTCGAGATCGTCGTCGCCTGCCCCGGGCGGCTCCTCGATCATATCCGGCAGGGGACCATCGACCTCGCCGCGCTGGAGGTGCTGGTTCTCGACGAGGCCGACCAGATGTTCGACATGGGCTTTTTCCCCGACATCCGGCGGATTCTCGCACATCTGCCGAAAGAGCGCCAGACCTTGCTCTTTTCGGCGACCATGCCGCCGCAGATCCGCAATCTGGCGCACGAGGTGCTGCGCGATCCGGTCACCGTCCAGGTGGACACCGTCGCCCCGGCGGCCACCGTCAGCCACGCCCTCTACCCGGTCGCCCAGCATCTCAAGACCGAACTGCTGCTGGAGCTGCTGCAGCACACCGACACCGAGTCGGTCCTGGTCTTCACCCGCACCAAGCACCGCGCCAAGCGGCTCGGCAGCAGCTCGGAAAAAGCCGGCTACAAGGCGGCTTCCCTGCAGGGGAATCTCTCCCAGAACCGGCGTCAGGCGGCCCTCGATGGCTTCCGGGCGGCAAGTTCCAGATCCTGGTCGCGACCGACATTGCCGCCCGGGGCATCGACGTCTCGCAGGTCTCCCACGTCATCAATTACGACATCCCCGATACCACCGAGGCCTACATCCACCGCATCGGCCGCACCGGCCGCGCCGCCCGCAGCGGCGACGCCTTCACCCTGGTGACCAGCGAGGAACCGGCAATGGTGCGGGCCATCGAAAAGGTTCTCGGCAGCGCCATCGAGCGCCGCACCCTCGCCGACTTCGATTATCAGGCGGCGGCCCCCGCCAGGCAGCCGCAGCCTCCCCGCACGCCCCGGCAAGCGAACAAGCGCCCTCAGAACGCTTCTTCGGCCCGCCAGGGCAAGGGTTCCCGGCGGCCGCGCCGCCCTTCAGGCTCCCGGGCCGACCGGCAACCCTGAGCGGGGGTTAACGGAACAATCGATCGAAAGCAAAAGGCGACCTCAAAAGGTCGCCTTTTTGCTTTCAGGCTTCTTTCAACAGGTTGCCTGAGATCTGCCGGGCAGATTCCTACAGTTCCTCCGGAATGAAAGCCACTACCTCGTCGATGGTCTCGGCGTCTGTCAGCAGCATCACCATCCGGTCGAAGCCAAGAGCGATACCGGCGGTTGGGGGCATGGTTGCGAGTTCGCGTAGAAACTTTTCCGGAAGAGGGTAGGGCGTCTTGCCGGCCCTGCGGCGCTCCGATTCGTCCCGGGAGAAGCGCTCCCGTTGTTCGTTCGGGTCGGTGAGTTCGGAAAAGGCGTTGGCCAGCTCCAGTCCGGCAATGTAGAGCTCGAACCGTTCGGCAACCTGGGCGTTGCCCGGCTTTTTGCGGGCCAGAGCGGCAAGGGCCGCCGGGTACTCGGTAAGAAAGGTCGGTTTTCCCCGGCCCAGGTGGGGCTCGACCTCGAGGGCGAGGATCTCGTCGAAGTTCCCCGCGGCCAGGGATTCTTCAAGGCCGACTGAGGCGTAGCGGGCGAAAGCCTCGGCAACGGTCAGGCGCTCCCAGGGGGGTGCCAGTGCTATCCGGTGCCCTCGCCAGGTCAAGCTGCCATCGGGGACCAGGGCTCGCAGCAGTTCCTCGCATTCCCCCATCAGCGCTGTGTAATCGACTTGCGAGCGGTACCATTCGAGGAGCGTGAATTCGGGGACGTGCCGTGAACCGCGCTCCCCCCGCCGCCAGACCCGGCATACCTGGAAGAGTCGCTCGTAGCCGGCCGCCACCAGGCGTTTCATCGCCAGTTCGGGAGAGGTGTGCAGGTACCAGCCGTCGGCGGGGACCGCATCGATGTGCGGCTCGGGCGCATTTCCCGGGATGCGGTGCGGAGTCTCCACTTCCAGGTAGTTGCGGGCGACAAAAAAGGCCCGGACCGCTTGGACGATCCGGGCCCTTTTCTCAAGAATGAGCCTTTTGCGGGCAATTTGCCAGTTGGGTTCCATCGTCTCCATTCACAAGCGAGGTTTCAGGGGCTGGGCTGCCGATTTAAAAGCAAACCTGAAGCCCGATGCCTTATACCCGTAACCTGGTTTTATTCCTTCACCCGCGTAACGTATTGGCCGGTCCGGGTGTCGATCTGGATGAGATCCCCCTCCTCCACGAAGGATGGAACCTGCAGAGAGTACCCCGACTCGACGATGGCCGGTTTGTTGTTGCCGGCGGCCGTGTCTCCCTTGACCCACGGTTCGGACTGGGTGACCTTGAGATTGACGAAGTTGGGCAGGGTGATGCCGATGCCCCGGCCGTTGAACATGAGGATCTTGACCTCCATGTTGTCTTTGAGAAAATACTTGTCGTCGCCCAGGGTCTCCTCGGTCAGGGTCACCTGCTCGAAGGAGCGATTGTCCATAAAGACATAGCCTGCTTCGTCCTGGTAGAGGTACTGCATATCACAGTCTTCAAGAGCGGCCGGCTCGAAGCTTTCCCCGGAGCGGTACGTGCGGTCGAACAGGGAGCCGGTGATCATGTTGCGCAGCTTGCATTTGTACAGAGCCTGGCCCTTGCCGGGCTTGGTGAAATCGAACTGGACGATGACATGGGGCTCGCCGTCGATCATCAGTTTGAGACCTTTTTTCAGGTCGGCACAGGTGTACATCGGGCCTCTCCTTATATCTGGTTTTTGGTATGGTTTTTTTGGAAAAAGTATTCCTGAAATGGTAAATACGCATTTAATCACATAAGTCCGGTCCTTGTCATCGAAAAATTCAGTGTCGAGGATTGCCACACTTTACGCCCCTGTGGTAAATTTCGAATGGCAACGACATTTTCTTTCGGAGAGGATACACATGGTCATAACCAACGATTTGAAACGCGGCATGGTCATCCAGCTTGACAATGCGCCCTGCCTGGTCCTGGATGTTTCCTTCCAGTCTCCTTCCGCTCGTGGCGGCAACACCCTGGTAAAGACCAAATACCGCAATCTGCTGACCTCCCAGGTTTTGGAAAAGTCCTTCAAGAGCGGAGACAAGGTCGACGAAGCGGATTTTGAGCGTCGCAAAGGACAATTTCTCTATGCTTCCGGTGAAGGTGGAATATTTATGGATCTCGAAACCTACGAGCAGTACGAGCTGGGAGAAGAGCTTTTCGGGCCGATTCAGGGGTATTTGCTGGAGGGGGCCGAAGTTCAACTTGGCCTGTTTCAGGGGCAGGTGGTGAGTGTCGATCCGCCGATGGCGGTTGAGCTGAGCGTCACGGAAACGGCCCCGGCGATCAAAAATGCTACCGCCACCGCGCAGTCGAAAGAAGCGGTCCTCGAGACGGGCATACGCATTCAGGTGCCGGGCTATCTCGAGTCGGGAGAAACGATTAAGGTCGACACCCGGGACGGGCGCTTTATCTCCCGCGCCTGAGCGCGAGCAGGGATTTCGGCAGGGAAAAATTAGAAAGACAGCCCGACCGGAGTTCCGGGATGCCGGAAAACCCCGGTCGGGGAGGGAGCGCAATCGGCCCCCTTTTCACCCTGTGGAGGGAAAAGGGGCCGATTCTTTACGAGGCGGGCTGAGCTTCCTTTGCACCTTGGGGGGCCGTTGAGATCCAGGGCTTGCCGACGGGCAAATTGATTCCCGATTCGGCATAGATGGCAACCGCCATGAGGTACCAGGCCAGCAGGGCGCACACGATGAGGTCCCAGGCGGCAAGTGTGCCGGCCCGCTGCGTCCCCGCCAGTTCCTTCAGGTCGAGGCCGATAAAACCCAGCAGCAGGGTGAGGAAAATCACGCCAGGGTGCCGTGGTGCTTCATCGAGGCGATGAAGAGGATGAAGGTGAAGAAGGTCCACATCAGCAGGAAGATGCCCAGGCCGTGGCCGTAGAAGGCGAGAACCGGGATAGGCTTTTACCAGTTCGGCGTTGGTGCCGAAAATCAGATAGAAGCAGAGGGAAATCCAGAATGCTCCGTACCCGGTAAACGCACAGAAGCCGAAGTTGTTCCCGGTCCCGAACTCAAGCAGGCCGGCGACCAGCTGCGCGGTGCCGCCGAAGAGCAAACCGATCCAGAGGACCGGGCCGATGCCGACCAGCCCGAGGTTGTGGAATTGCAGACACAGGGTAGTCATGCCGAATCCGGCCAAGCCAACCACTGCGGGATTGCCGAGTTTTTTTTCGCCAGCCATGGTGCTACCTCCTTGGTTCGCGGTTGAATCACCTCTTTGAGGTGCCGGCGGCGGTCCTGTACCGGCCGCCTCCCTTTACAGTTCTGGAACCCGTGTGGCAATAATCTTCAGGCGTTGCGGCCGAAGAAAAAACAACCCGCCTGGGTCTTCCGAAGTTTCGGCAGACCCAGCCGGGAAATATGACATTACATTGCGAATCGAAAAAGAACGCGTTTCAGAGCGACATCCTTCCCGTTACATCCAAGGCTTACCGACGGGCAATTTGATTCCCGACTCGGCGTACACGGCAACCGCCATGAGATACCAGGCCGACAGAGCGCAGACGATGAGGTCCCAGGCGGCAAAAGTCCCGGCAGCCTGGCTACCGACGAGTTCTTTAAGATCGAGGCCGATGAAGCCGAGCAGCAGCGTCAGGAAGATGAAGGCCAGGGTGCCGTGGTGCTTCATCGAGGCGATGAAGAGGATGAAGGTGAAGAAGGTCCACATCAGCAGGAAGATGCCCAGACCGTGGCCGGAGAAGGCGAGGACGGGATAAGCTTTCACGAGCTCGGCGTTGGTGCCGAAGATCAGGTAGAAGCAAAGCGAGATCCAGAATGCGCCGTACCCGGTAAATGCACAGAAGCCGAAGTTGTTCCCGGTTCCGAACTCGAGCAGGCCAGCGACGAGCTGCGCGGCGCCGCCGAAGAGCAGACCGATCCACAGGACTGGGCCGATGCCGACCCACCCGAGATTGTGAAATTGCAGGCACAGCGTGGTCATACCGAAGCCGGCCAGACCGACCACCGCGGGGTTTCCAATTTTTTTCTCTTCAGCCATTGTTACACCTCCTCAATTCAAAGTTAAGTCAACCCTTAAGTCGCCACCGGCGGCCCATGAAAAGCCGCCCCCTGTTCTTTTGCAGAGAGCTTGCAGTCACCCCCTTTCGGTCGCAGTTTTAATATCGCTGGAACTTATTAACTGAACGCCCTCGGCGGCCGAGGGTTAAAGCGCTGTTGGTATCTGCTCCTTTTTGCTGAAATCGGCTGAACCGGAAGTATTCCTCCTTGCAGCTTTGCGCCGGGCCCAAGTTCCCCTACCGGTACTTGGCACCCGGTTTTTTAAGGCTTACTGAAAGCCTCTTTCCCTAATTCTCGTGTTCCTCCCCAACGCCTTTCCCGCTGCCGATGTCGTCCGCGAATGCCCGGACTCTGATTTCCGTACAGGCTGCAGGCGGTCATCTTTTAACGAGACAGGGTTATTTATAAAACAATGT
>CAWANI010000030.1:0-113858 GCA_963783365.1 uncultured delta proteobacterium
TACGGCGTTACGGCGTTTTTTCAGGACCTCGACCACCCTGATGGTGGCCTTCGCCCCTGAAAAACCACCAGGCCTTGTAGGACGAAATTTTTGCTTAGCCATCCTAGTGTCCCGATTGGTTAATTCCATTCATTAATTCTGGTCCTTTTGCCCGCTGGCTACGTTCCGTCTCCTCGGCTTAGCGCAGGCTAGGCCTGTGTCGACGCGCCTTGCCAACGAACAAAAAACCTCAGAATTCTCTAAAAGGACTAACCAAACGGGACACTAGGACTTTTTGCGACGCCATCAAAAGAGGAGGCGCATGATGACCGTCAGGGCCGGCGATGAATGCAGGAAGACGGGTGATTTTCGCTGCCGCAAGTGCGGAGAGGTGATCCACGTGGAAGAAGGGCTGGACATCCCCAGGTGCCCGGCCTGCAACGGCGGGGAATTCAGTATCCGCAACCGCCCGCTGCCGAGTGTCTGAAAGCGAAGCAATGCCGTAGCAGTTGTCCTCGCGTTTCTCTGTCGGGTGTTCTCCCAAACGCGTCTCGGCATGGAACAGCGGCAGGCGGTTTTTTTTCCTGTCGCCTGTCCGTTCGCCCACTCGCTTCTCTGCAGGGCGGTTGGCCTCGCTTGACGAACCGATTGCTTTCCTCTCTCGCTCTTGTCATTTGCCGGAATGGGTAAAAACCTTTTCTCCAGCCCGACGGTCCGTGCTAGAATTCCCTCCCTCCAATAATTCCCAAGGAAGAGGTTCAATCGTATGGCACTGACTGTCGATCAGAATTCCCGCATTTTGACCTGCCTCATCGAGGAGACGGGGCTGCAGCCTCGGCAGGTGGAAAATACCGTCGCCCTGTTCCAGGAGGGCGCAACCGTTCCTTTTATCGCCCGCTACCGCAAGGAGCGCACCGGAGAACTCGACGAGGTGCAGGTGCGCACCATCGAGGAGCGCCTCGACTACTTCCGGGAACTCGAAGAGCGAAAAGCCACCGTCCTCGCCTCCATCGAGGAGCAGGGCAAGCTCACCGCCGAGCTGCGGGGGCGAATCGAAGCCACCCGCCAGAAGACCGAGCTGGAAGATCTCTATCTCCCCTTCAAGCCGAAACGGCGCACCAAGGCGACCATCGCCCGGGAGCGGGGGCTGGAGCCCCTCGCCGACCTGATCGCCGCCCAGGAGCTTGCGGACGGTACGCCCGAGGAGGCCGCCGCCCCCTTTGTGGATCCCGACCGGGAGGTGCCCGACGCGGCCGCCGCCCTGGCCGGAGCCGGTCACATCCTCGCCGAGCGCCTGAGCGAGGACGCCGACGCCCGCGCCGCGGTGCGGCGGCTGACCTGGGAGCAGGGGCTCTTCTCCTCCCGGGCGGTCCCGAGCCGGAACAAAAGGTGAGCAAGTTCGAGATGTACTACGATTATCGCGAGCCGCTGCGCGAGATCCCCTCCCACCGCATGCTCGCCATGCGCCGCGGCGAGAAGGAGGAGGTGCTGCGCCTGGCCGTCGAGGCCCCGGAGGAGGAGATCCTGCTGCGCCTCAAGGGACGGCTGATCCGCGGCGAGAGCATCTTTTTGGCGTTGCTCGAAGGGATGGCCGAGGACGCCTACCGGCGGCTGATCGCCCCCTCCATCGAGGTGGAGCTGCGCCTGGAGGCGAAGAAGCGCGCCGACGAGGCGGCGATCGAGGTCTTTGCCGACAACCTGCGCAACCTGCTGCTGCGCCCCCCGGCGGGGGGCCGGCGGGTGCTCGGCATCGACCCGGGGCTGCGCACCGGCTCCAAGCTGGCGGCCCTCGACGCCACCGGCCGCTTTCTCGAACACGCCACCATCTACCCCCACACCGGCGGCGGCGCAAGATGGCCCCGGCGAAAAAGGAGCTGCTGCGGCTGGTCGGCGAACACCGGGTCGAGATGATCGCCATCGGCAACGGCACCGCCGGCCGCGAGATGGAGCAGTTCGTCCGCGAGACCCTGCGCGAGGCCGGGCGCGAGCTTGCCGGTGGTGATGGTCAACGAGGCCGGGGCGAGCGTCTACTCGGCCTCGGAGATCGCCCGCGAGGAGTTTCCCGAGCTCGACCTGACGGTGCGCGGCGCCATCTCCATCGCCCGCCGCCTGCAGGATCCGCTGGCCGAACTGGTCAAGATCGACCCCAAGAGCATCGGCGTCGGCCAGTACCAGCACGACGTCAACCAGACCGCGCTGAAGAAGGCCCTCGACGCGGTGGTCGAGTCCTGCGTCAACTTCGTCGGCGTCGATCTCAACACCGCCTCCTGGGCGCTGCTCTCCTACGTCTCCGGCATCGGCGAGTCCCTGGCCCAGGGGCATCGTCCGCTACCGCGACGGAAACGGCCCCTTCGCCGACCCGCCAGGGGCTGCTCGAGGTGCCCCGCTTCGGCGCCAAGGCCTTCGAGCAGGCGGCCGGCTTCCTGCGCATCCGCGGCGGCGAGAACCCCTCGACAACACCGCCGTCCACCCCGAGAACTACCCGGTGGTGGAGGCCATGGCCGCCGACCTCGGCGTCCCCCTGGCCGAGGCTCGGCGCCGATCCGGCGCTCGCTCGGGCGGATCGAGCTCGAGCGCTACGTCAGCGAGGCCGTCGGCCTGCCGACCCTGCGCGACATCCTCGAAGAGCTCAAAAAGCCCGGCCGCGACCCCCGCGCAGCACTTCGAGACCGTCGCCTTCCGCGACGACGTGCGGGAGATCGGCGACCTGCAGGAGGGGATGGTGCTGCAGGGCGTCGTGACCAACGTCACCGCCTTCGGCGCCTTCGTCGACGTCGGCGTCCACCAGGACGGCCTGGTGCACATCAGCCACCTCGCCGACCGCTTCGTCAAGGACCCCCACCAGGTGGTCCGGGTCGGCGACGTCGTCCGGGTCAAGGTCCTCTCCGTCGATATGGCCCGCAAGCGTATCGGCCTCTCCATCAAGGAGGCGGCGGGGGAGGGCGGAAAGAACCCGAAAAAGGCTGGTCGGAAGGAGACCGCCGAAGACCCCGTTGACCGATGCCTCCGCCTGGGAGAAGGCGGGATTCCGGGTGAAACGGAGGTGAGAGGAAAATGACGACCCTTTCCCAATCCTACGTCGATCTTCACCTTCACAGCACCTTCTCCGACGGGGTTTATCGCCCGGCCGAGGTGGTGCGGCTGGCGGCGGAAGCGGGTCTGGCGGCCATGGCCCTCTGTGATCACGACAACATCGACGGCATCGACGAGGCGATGACGGCGGGGCGCGAAGCCGGGGTGGAAGTTCTCTCCGGCGTGGAGCTGTCGACGGTGTGGGAGGATTTCAAGGATATCCACCTGCTCGGTTACGGTTTCGACCCTCATCACCCGGGGTTGCGGGCGGCTCTCCAGGAATTCCAGGCGTTTCGCGCCGGGCGCAATGAACGGATCGTGGAGCGGGTTAACGAGAAACTGCTGGAGCTGGGGCACGAGCCTATCGATTTTCGCGAGGTGCTGGCTTCCGCGGGGGGAACGGTGGGACGTCCCCACATCGCCCGCGCTCTGATCGAAAAGAAGGTGGTGCGAAACACCGAGGAGGCCTTCCAGCGCTTTCTGGTCCCCTGCAATGTGCCCAAGCGCTTTTTCCCCATCGACGAAGCCATCGCCCTGGTGCACCGGGCCGGCGGCGTCGCGGTTCTCGCCCACCCCCCTTTCGTCACCCCTCACCCGAAGGTCCTCGAGATCCTGTTGGAGACCTTCATCTCTTTCGGCCTCGAGGGGATCGAAGCCCATATCTCCGGCGTCAGCAACGACGAGATCGACCGGCTCATCACCCTGGCCCGGCGTCGCGGTCTGATCGTCACCGGCGGTTCCGATTTCCACGGCACCAAGGACGCCGGGATTGCCGTGGGTACGGGGCGGGGCAACCTGAAAATCCCCTACGCCTGCGTGGAGGAGATCCGCCGGGCCCTCCTCCGCCGAAGTGAGGGGGCCTGAGGGCACATTCTGCCCACCGGGCGATGAATCCCATTTTCCTCCGTCCTCGGCTCCCCTCCCATGCCCTTCCTCGCTTCCGGCGTTGAGCCCTCCACAGCTTCTGTTATGCTTGGTGCAGGCCGGGGTCGCCCAGGATAACCGCGGCCATCGGAAGTTCGCCAAGCGTCCGATTCGAAAACAAAAATCTTCTATCCGGAGTCGATGAATTCGCCTTTGGCGAGACTTCATCCAGGGAGGAAAAAATGGCCGAACAGGTTTCCTTCAACATCAATGCGGAGCTCTATGAAAATCAGTTCGGGGAACTGGCCATCCGCTTTCCGGGCGAAAAGGTCTTTCGGGAGGTCGGCACCCAACCGGAATCCAGTTTTCGCACCGAGGCGGTCGAGATGCTGAAATCCGGAGACCGTCCGCCGGAATGGCGGGAAATGCCTCCCCACGAGCTGCTGTACGGACACAACTGGCATTGCATCAGCCGTCTCGGTTTTATCGAAGGAGACATGGAGAAGCCGGCACTCGAACTGGAGGTCGAACCCGAAAGGATCGGAGCTCAGGGCAAGTCCTACCTCAGGGAAATTCTTGATTAACGTCGTCGCTCTGCCAGCAGGGCATCCACCGCCCGCCACAGGCGCCATTTGTCGAAAAATCCCGGTTCCACATCCACATGATTCAGGCCGTTCGCCAGAAAAAGGCGGGCCTGTCCTTTGGGGAGCGCCTTGGCCAGGGCGATGCTCTGGGGGTAGGGGATGATGTCGTCGTCGATCCCGTGGACCAGAATCATCCGGGCGTGGAGTTCGTGCAGATTTTTGTTGGCCAGATTGAGGGCCTCGATCTGCCGCAGTATCGGTTCGGGGAGTGCGGCCATCAGGGTCGAAGCCCGCTTCCGGTCGGTATTGACGATAAAGGCGTAGACCCGCCGCCCTTCGGGGCCGAGCTTTTCGGCGAGATCTTTGAGGGGGGCTGCGAGGTCGCGGATCTTGCGATCGGCCATGGCCCGGAGAATTTTCCGATCCCGGGGATCGGAGAGCCGGCCGACATTGCTGCGGACAAAAACCCATTTGCCGTAAGCGTTCGGCGTACGGTGGCGCCAGCGGCCGTCTTTTTGGAAATAGCCGGTGGTGAAAAAGGTCAGGACCTGGGGCAGGTTGTAGTAGCCGCCGACCGCCAGGATAAACCGGACCCGGTCGCGGATCGACGGGTGCATGGCGGCCAGAACCACCGGTCCCACGGCGTAGCTGAACGCGATGATGCCGGCACGCTGCCGGGGGGCCAGGACCCGATGCGCAACCAGCCAGGAAAAGACGTCGCTCACCTCCCCGATGTTGCCGGAGTTGACCCGCAGCTCTCGCAGGCTGGGGAAGTCGGGAACCAGCACGATAAAGCGCGCCCGGGCCAGGGTGGTGGCGAAGGCGACCAGGCGCGGGTCGTCCTTTCCTTCTTCCGCTGCGCCGGGGATCAACAGGACGGTGGCCCGGGATCGCTCCCCCGGCAGATAGAGATCGGCCGCGAACGTCCGTGCGGCGGTCACCAGGGGAAAACCGATCCGGTCCGGCTCGGGCGTGCATCCTTTCAGGCGGCTCGGGCGGTTGCCGGCGGCAATATCGGCCAGGACGAGGGCCGCCTCGTAGCCGCGCTGCACGGCGCAGCCGCTGAGAGGTGTCAGGCCCAGAAGAAGGACCGTCCAAAAAATGCCTTGCGCCCGCAATAGGATCATGGTCGCTACCAGGGTGTATGGAAGGAACCGATCGCGTGCCCCCCGTCGGGGGAGACGATGGCAATGCCGCACCTTTGCCTTTTGCTTTCGGCAATGAAAATATATTATATTTTCGCCACATAACCACCGCCAGGGGCAAACCCGGAGAAATCCGGTGACGCAAAGCCACGGGTCCTCGGCCAGCCGCTACGCGGCGGCACGGACAGCCGGGTTGCCGAAGAGCACCGACCCCCCCATGGACAAGGACCCCGCCTTCGGCAAGAAAGTGGGTCTTTTTTCTCCGGTCGTATTCAGTTATCCAAAGCCTCGGGTTGTCTGATCCCAGGAGACGCGCAGGGCCCAACCCGGGGCTTGGCTGCCGCACATATTCTAAGGTTCCCCGGCTTTTCATTGGGCGCGGAGTGCTTTTGCGGTATGATTGAGCTCGCTCCTGGTATGTGGTGCTTATTTATTCAGTTTTTTTAAAGGAGGCGACGATGAAGGAGGCCCCGACAGTGGCCAATATCCGGGCATGCGTCTTCGATGCCTACGGCACGCTCTTTGATGTCCATTCGGCCGTCGGCAGGTATCGCGCCGACCTGGGGGAGAAGGCCGACATGGTTTCGAGCGTCTGGCGCGTCAAGCAGCTCGAGTACACCTGGTTGCGCAGTCTGATGAAACGCCATGCCGATTTCTGGCAGGTAACCGCCGAGGCGCTTGATTACGCCCTCGACAGCTGCGGCATCGCGCCGACGGCGTTGCGGGACCGCCTGCTGGAGGCCTATCTGCACCTCGACTGCTACCCCGAGGTGCCCGCGGCCCTCGAGGCCCTCAAGCGTCAGGGGCTGGGGCGGGTCATCCTCTCCAACGGGGCGCCGCCGATGCTCGGTGCCGCGGTCACGTCGAGCGGTCTCGAAGGGCTGATCGAGCGGATCTTCTCGGTGGAGGAGGTCGGAATTTTCAAACCCGATCCGCGGGTCTACCGCCTGGCGGTCGAAGGGCTGGGGCTGGAACCCGGGAGATCGCCTTTTTGTCCTCGAATTCCTGGGACATCGCCGGGGCGGCGTCCTTCGGACTGCGGGCGATCTGGGTCAATCGGTTCGGCCAGAAGCGCGAGCGACTGCCCGACGGGCCCGAAGCGGAAATCAGGACGCTCGATCAGTTGCCGGGATTGTTGAGGGGAAGGGAGTGATGAGGCCCAAGGCCCAAGGCCCAAGGAGTGGTGGCTGATACCTGATACCTGCCAACTCACCCCATGAGGTGCTCGATCAGGATTTTCAGGCCGATGCCGCAGAGGACCAGGCCGCCGAAGATTTCCACGCCTCTGCTCCAGACGGTGCCCATCCGGCGGCCGAGAATCATGCCGGCGACGGTAAGGGCCCCGGCCACCAGGCCGATGACCAGGGCGGGAATCCAGATGTCGACCCCGATCATGGCCAGCGACAGGCCCACCGCCAGGGCATCGAGGCTGGTGGCAATCGAGAGCATGACCAGGGGCCACCCCCGGGTCGGGTCGGTGCTCCGCGCCTCTTCGTCGTCGCATTGGAAGGCCTCGCGGATCATCCTGCCGCCGACCAGGGCCAACAGCAGGAAGGCGACCCAGGGGGCATAGGCGGCGATCCAGTGGCGGATGCCCTGACCCGCCCACCAGCCGAGCACCGGCATGAGGGCCTGGAACAGGCCGAAATGAAACCCCAGCCGAAACAGGTGCCTGCCCGTCAGCGGGTTCAGCGTTATCCCTGCGCCGAGGGCCACCGCAAAAGCGTCCATGGCCAGGGCCAGGGCGATGCCCAGGAGCGTCAGATAATCCATTCGGTGCCGGCTTCTTTCGATGCAAAGGGACCGCGTCCATCCGTCCCGTGAGGAAGGGTTCCGGGGCCTTATTATCCTGTTTGCGAAAGAAGGTTGTCAATTGCTCTCTTCCGTGGCGGCAGGTTCAGCTCCTGAATTTTTGCCGAACAGAGCTCCGAGTCTTGCCAAAATCGTCCGAGCGGGTATACAATCGAATCCGTTTTGACGGCGCCCGGCGTCCTTCGGGGCGCTCGCTTTCCCGGTGTTTCCTACGTAAAAGGCGGATCTCTTGATCCCATACCCTGTTTTATCTGCGAGAGGAAAAAACGATGAAAACGTTGCTGACTCTGGTTTTGCTGGTGACTTTCGCTTCACCTGGCTTTGCCTTTATGAAAAACGGTTGCGGTTCGGGCAAGTGCGAGGACTGTCACAGTCTGAGCAAGAAGGAGGCGACCTCCCTTCTGAAGGGTGGAGTGGATCAGGTCCTTGATGTCACTCGGGCCGCAATTCCCGGTCTGTGGGAGGTCGAGGTCGAGCGTAAAGGACAGAAGTTTCCGGTCTATGTCGACTTTTCCAAATCCTACGTGATCTCCGGGAATATCATTCGCCTCAAGGACCACCTGAACATCACCCATGAGCGGCAGGCCGAATTCAATCGGGTGAATGTTTCTCAGATCCCCCTCGACGATGCCCTGGTGCTGGGTAACCCCAATGCCAAAAAGCGGGTGATCGTGTTTACCGACCCCGAGTGTCCTTACTGTAAGCGCCTTCATCAGCAATTGAAGGAGGTGGTTGCCAAGGACCCGAACGTCGTCTTTTTCCTTAAAATGTTCCCGCTGAAAATTCATCCCAATGCCTACTCTGTTGCCAAATCCATCGTCTGCAACCACTCCCTGTCATTATTGGAAGACAGCTTTGCCGGCAAGTCCGTCCCCCCGCCGTTGTGCGAGACAAAGGTGGTCGATGAGGATATCGCGTTGGGGAAGAAGCTTGGCATCCACTCCACCCCCACCCTGGTGTTCCCCGATGGCCGGGTTCTGCCTGGCTATAAAACCGCCGCTCAATTGCTTGACTTGCTGGGCGAACCGGCCGTTGCCGGTTCCGCAGAGAAGAAATCAGCCGGCCGCTGAGGGGGCAAAGCGCTTGCTTTATCGGCGGCTATCTGTTAAAAGTGCCCATTCATTTTTTTGCGGGGGTGAGCGAGGCACCTCGTTCGCCTGAGACGTGCACCGACGAACATCCCCCCTGTGGCGTCGTGCCTATTCCCCATCCCTTTGGGAAAAACCGAATTCTCCCGCCCGGTCGAGGCGGGGTGGTTTTCTTCTTTTCACGCCAAGGTCTGACCGCTGTGGCCCGACCGGGGAATCTGAACTGTCAAAGAGACTTTTGAAGCAATAAAAGGAGGCATTCGATATGGGTTTGATGACCGGCAAACGCGGCATCATTTTCGGGGTGGCCAACGATATGAGCATCGCCTGGGGGATCGCCCAGCAGCTGCACGCCGAAGGGGCCACCCTGGCTTTTACCTATCTCAACGAAGCGCTGGAGAAGCGGGTCCGCCCTCTGGCCGAAAGTCTCGGCGCCGAGCTGATTCTCCCCTGCGACGTGGCCAGCGATGCGGATATCGAGCAGGTTTTCGCGGAGGTCGAAAAGGCGTGGGGGAGCATCGATTTCGTCGTTCATGCGGTCGCCTTCGCCAACCGCGAGGATCTCAAACACCCCTTCAGCCAGACCAGCCGCGACGGCTTCAAGCTGGCCATGGACATCAGCGCCTACTCGCTGGTGGCGGTGACCCGCTACGCGGCGCCGCTGATGAAAAAGGGCGGCAGCATCGTCACCATGACCTATCTCGGCGCCCAGCGGGCGGTTCCCAACTACAACGTCATGGGGGTGGCCAAGGCGGCTCTGGAGGCCTCGGTGCGCTATCTGGCCGCCGAACTCGGGGAGAAGGGGATCCGCGTCAACGCCATCTCCGCCGGTCCGATCAGGACCCTGGCCGCATCGGGGATCGCCAACTTCAAGGCAAAAATCCGGCTGATGGACGAACACGCCCCGCTGCGGCGCACCGTCACCCAGGAGGAGGTCGGCAAGTCGGCCCTCTATTTCCTCTCCGACCTGGCCAGCGGGGTGACCGGCGAGATTCACTACGTCGATGCGGGCTTCAATACGGTGGTGAGTGCTTGAATTGGCCCCCCGTTATCGTCCCGAACCGAAAGCCCCCGGCGGGGGCGGCTTTGCGGAGCCGTGAGTAGCAGGTGATTCACGGCAACGTTACCGGACTCAAGCCGAGTCAGATCAAGGCTCTGGAGCGGATTTATCATCGCCGCGTCCCTGCCGACCAGGTAATTACCGGCGAGCTGGCCCGGTATCTGGCCGAACGTTCCGCGGAACTCCATCGCCAGTTGGGGATCGTCGTCGATCGCCAGGGGACGGTGAAATATGTCATCGTCGGCGACGACCGTGAGATCGTCATTCCCGACCTGAGCGGTTTCAGCCTGGGGCGCAGCGGCTTGCGGGGCTTGCGCTGCATTCATACCCATCTCAAGGGGGAGTCCCTTTCGCGGGACGACCTGACCGACCTGGCCCTGCTTCGCCTCGACCTGATGGTCGCCCTGACGGTCACGCAACAGGGCCTTCCCGGCAAAGTTCATTACGCCCACCTTCTTCCTCCGGGGCCCGAGGGGCGCACCGTCGAGACGCTTTCCGCTCCCGCCGTTTCCCGGCTTGACTTCAATCTGGGCGTTTTTCTCCGTTCCCTCGATGACGAACTGGAGCGGAAGATCGCCGAGACGGTCGATCTCTCCGATACCCGCGAGCGGGCCATTCTCATTTCCGTTACCCAGGAATCCCGGCAGGAGACCGAGGACGCCCTCGATGAATTGACGGAGCTGGCCCGCACTGCCGACGTGGTGGTTCTCGACCGCGTCGTTCAGCGGGCCCGACGGGTGAACCCCAAGTACCTCATGGGGGAGGGCAAGCTCAAGGAGGTCATCATCCGGGCCCTGCAGCAGCGGGCGACGCTGCTGATTTTCGATCAGGATCTCTCGCCGGCCCAGGTTCGCTCCATCTCCGCCCTGACTGATCTCAAGGTCATCGACCGCACCCAGCTGATTCTCGACATCTTCGCCCGTCGCGCCCATACCCTGGACGGCAAGGTGCAGGTGGAACTGGCCCAGCTCAAGTACATTCTGCCTCGGCTGATCGGCAAGGGGCTCGCCTTCTCCCGTCTGATGGGAGGCATCGGCGGGCGCGGTCCGGGGGAGACCAAGCTGGAGATCGACCGGCGGCGCATCCGCGACCGCATCGCCCGGCTCGAAAAGCAACTCGAGACCCTCTCCCGGGGCCGCCGGCAACGCCGGCAGCGGCGCATTCGGGCCGGCGTGCCGATCGTCTCCATCGTCGGCTACACCAACGCCGGCAAGTCGACCCTGCTCAACGCACTCACCCAGAGCGAGACATTTACCGAAGACCAGCTCTTCGCCACCCTCGATACGGCGACGCGGCGGCTCCGGTTTCCCCGTGAGCGGGAGGTTATCATCACCGACACCGTCGGGTTCATCCGCAAGCTTCCCAAGAGCCTGCTCGGGGCGTTCAAGGCGACCCTCGAAGAGCTCGAAGACGCCGATCTGCTGCTGCATGTGGTCGATCTTGCCAATCCCCGCTTCGAAGAGCAGATCGCATCCGTGGAACGGATATTGCTTGAATTGGAACTTGATCGGATTCCCCGACTCCTGATATTCAACAAGGTTGACCTGGTGTCGGCCGAAGAAACCGTTTCTCTGTGCAGGCGATTCAATGCCATCCCGGTCAGCGCGCGCAAGCGGGAGACCTTCGTTCCCCTTCTGACGGAACTCGAGCGCCGCTTCTGGCCCGCCGGCGACAACGACTTCTGAAGTTTTGTCACGTTGCAGGCGCAGGGCTCGGTGATGCCGTGCAGAGGCTATGGGCCCCCACCTGAAGTGGGTGGGCGGCATGGGCCCGGTGACGGCGAAGCTGAATCGTTTCGACGGCTGATCGTTTCTTCGATCGTCCGAGATCTTGTTGTGTCGTAAGGGTTTGTGATGTAGGAGGTATGTTTTGAAGAAGGTTTGGGTTTCGGCCCTGTTGTTGTTTACCGGCGGTTGTCTCTACGTTCCCCCTGCCAGCGTTTCTTCCCACCGCACCGCCACTTCCAAGGATGCCGCGCAGACAGTGGCTCCGGACAATGGTGCGAAGCAGTCCCCGGTAAACTTCCGGCTCTCCCCGTATCTCTCGTCTGTTTCGATGCCCCTGACCGGTGCGAGGGGAGGGGCGGGAATTCTGGCCGAGGAGTTGCAGCCGCGCGAATCCGATTTTCTGGATGACGATTGGAGCGCCACCGATCCCGAAACCCAGGAGGATAACCAGGTTCTTTCCGGAAAAAACGAAAAGCCGCCCGAGGATGAAGGGGTGACTGTGGCGGCCAAAGAGGTCACTTTTGACTTTCCCGTCGTGAAAAACGAGAAGGTCAAGTACTTTCTCAGGTATTACAGCGGACCGGCACATCGCACCTTCCGGCGGTGGCTGGAGCGCTCCGGGCGGTATCTTCCCATGATGCGCCGTACTTTCGCGCAGGACGGCCTGCCCCAGGATCTCGCCTATCTTTCTCTGATCGAGTCCGGGTTCAATGATCGGGCCTACAGCTGGGCCAATGCGGCGGGGCTCTGGCAATTCATCCCCAGCACCGGCAAACTCTACGGTCTGGATAACACCTGGTGGCGCGACGAGCGGCGCGACCCGCAAAAGGCGACCAAGGCCGCCGCGGACCACCTCAAGGACCTGTATCGGATGTTCGACGGCAACTGGTATCTGGCGGTCGCCGCCTACAATGCCGGCCCGGGAAAGATCCAGCGGGCGGTGCGGCGGTATCACACCCGCGACTTCTGGAAACTCAGCCGGGGCGATTATCTCAAAGGCGAAACCAAAAATTACGTGCCCAAATTGCTGGCGGCGATGCTGATCGCCAAGGAGCCCGCCAAATACGGCTTTGCCGATCTCGATTATCAGGATCCCCTCCAATATGACGTGGTGAAGGTGCCGACCACCACCGATCTGCAGGTCGTGGCGAATCTGTGCGACACCAGTTATGAAAAGATCAAGGTTCTCAATCCCGAACTGAAACGGTGGTGCACCCCCCCGCGCGTGAAAAACTATCCCCTTCGCCTACCCCAGGGGGAGGCGGATGATTTCCTGAAGAAGTACGCCCAGATCCCGACGGACAAGCGGGCCAATTACATGCGCCACAAGATCCGACAGGGCGATACCCTCCTTGCTCTGGCCAAGCGCTACCATATCCGGGTGAGCGACATCGTTTCGCTCAACGACATCAAAAACCCCCGGGCCCTGCACATCGGCACCAATCTGATCCTGCCCCTGCACGCCGGCCACAGCAGCCGCCCTCTCGATGAGCTGGGCGACGACTATGTCCACTCCCACCGGCGGACCTATACGGTGCGCAAAGGTGACAGTCTGTGGAAGATCGCCAGGCGATTCAGCGTAAAGGAGAAGCAGTTGCGGGTCTGGAATCGTCTCGGCTGGAGCGACCTCATCCACCCCGGGCAGTCGCTGATCGTTTCCTCCGCCGGCCATCGCAGCCGGGTCGCTGCCCGGCGGAAGCGCTCCGGCCTGCATAAGGTCGTCTACCGGGTCCGCTCGGGCGACACTCTGTGGGGGATCGGCCGCCAGTTCGACGTGAAAACCCGGCAGATTCGCAGCTGGAACGATCTCACCTCCGACCACGTGCTTCGACCCGGCGACCGGCTGACCCTCATGGTCCGGCAGGAAAACCAGGGATAAAGGGCCTCCGCCGGGCCGCTCCCTTGTCGAAGGCGAGTTTCTCCGGCGGTATCGGACTCGCCGCCCGGCGCGCAGAATGTTTTGACATTTCCCCTGCCGGTTGCTACACTTCGAGCTTCGAAATTTTCCTGAAAGGACGCAAACAACAGATGTACAATCTGCTTATCTCCCTCTTTCTGTCCATCGTGGTTACCGTGGTCCTTACCGTGGCGGCCAAGCTCAACATCGTGTATGCGTCCATGGCCTCGACGCTGGTTTTTATCGGGGTCTACATTTTGCTGATGCGCCTCACCATGAAAAAGCTCACCGCCCTCATGGAAACGGCGCAGCGAGATCTCCAGGCCGGGCGCACCGAAAAGGCAGTGAAGGTCCTCGAAAGCGGCTTCAAATATGCCCCCTGGCAGTTCTATATCAAGGGGCAAATCAGCGCTCAGATCGGGATGATTCTCTATCTCAAGCGGGATTTCGGCCCGGCCTTCGAGTATCTGCAGAAAGGGTTCGTGCGCCAGTGGGTGGCCATGGGAATGCTGGGCGTCTGCTACATGAAGCGCAACAAACCCGGCAAGATGACCGAGACCTTCGACAAGGCGACGGCGGCCAGCAAGAAGGAGCCTCTGATCTGGAATCTCTACGCCTTCTGCCTCGAAAAGGTCGGGGAGAAGGACAAGGCCATGTCGGTTCTGGAAAAGGGGATCAAGAAAACCGGCGGCGACGAGCGCCTGCAGGCCAACCTCGAGGCCCTGCGGGAAGGAAAAAAGATGAAGATGAAAGGGTACGGCGACATGTGGTACCAGTTCCATCTCGAGAAGCAGGGGGCCGTCATCAAGCAACAGACCAAGGCCGTTCAGGGACGACGCAAGATTGTGCGTCGATAGCGTTCGATGGTCGACCGGAAAAAATCGGAAAAGGCATTTTACAACCCCTTCAAGCAATTGAAGGGGTTGTCCGTTTCCCCCTCACCGAAACGGACGAAGCGCCCAAAAGGGCCCGAGACGAAGGTGCCGCCGGCACCGGCCGGGGACGAGGCGGACCTCTTCGCCCAGGAGATGGCTCGTCTGGGCTTGGAAAATAAGCGGCAGGAGCCTGCGGCGGAAGCGGGCGACCAGGAGCCCTCCCGGAGGGAGGCGCCCCCCGCCGAGACTGAATCGGAGGAGGAGCTTTTCCTGGCCTCCCTCGGCGAGATGGATGTCACCTTTAAGGAGGAGTGGCCCTCGGACGCTGAAGAGACCCGGCCCGCCGCCAGGCGGATGAAACAGCTGCGTCAAGGAAAGCTGGTCCCTGAGGCCACCCTCGACCTGCATGGGCTGACCCGCGAGGAAGCCCGGGAAAAGGTCCGTTATTTTCTCGAGGACGCCCTGTACCAGGGGCGCAGAACGGTCCTCATCGTCACCGGCCGTGGCCTGGGGTCGGGGGGAGAGCCCGTGCTGCGCGGAGAGATTGAACGCTATCTCTCTTCTTCGGTTCGGGGCTGGGTCAGCGAATGGGGCAGGGCGCCCCGTCGCTACGGCGGAGAAGGGGCCCTGGTGGTCTTTCTGAAATCTACGGAGAAATAAGCAAAAGGCCGAAGCGTAATCGCTTCGGCCTTTTGCCTCTCTGCTGCCGGGGACCGGTTTACTCTTCGGCGGTGGTCTCCTCTTTTGGGGCGTCTGTGGCCTTTTTCCGGGCCGGGCGCTTCTTCTTCGTTTCCGTCTCTTCCTTGGCCTCCGGGGAGGCGGCGGTTCGTTTTCTAGTTGTCGACGCGGCCCGTTTCGGGGCGGGTTTTTCCTCTGGCGCAGCGGTAGACGCTTCCTCTTTCTTTTTCGCCGCCGGCTTCCTGCGGGCCGGTGTTTTCTTCTCCCCGTCTTCCGTTTTTACGCTCCGGGGCGTCCGCTTTCGGGCCGGTTTCTTCGCCTCGACGGGCGCCTCTGCGGGGGGTGCCTCCGCTGCTTCGGGATTGGCCGCAGCCGTCTCCTGGGGGACAGGTTGTCCCTGCGCCGACTGCTGCGGTTTTTTCTCTTGGGTGGCGGCGGTTTTCTCCGGTTCCGCTGCGGCCGCCGGTTTTTTTCGGGGCGCCCGCTTGCGGGCCGGTTTTGGCTTTTCTTCCTTGGGAGCGGCGTTTTCCGCATCCGAAGGGGGCGCGGAAGACGGCGTCGCCTCCGGGGCGCCCGCCGTAGCAGTCCCAGCCTGCGTGGCGGCTTGTATGGCCGGCAGCGTTTCCTTTGCAGCCTGTGCCGGCCGGGTTTCGGCGCCTCCGGGGCCCGTCGATTCGGAAGGACTCGGTGCGGTTTCGGACGGATTCGCCGCCGGGGCCACGGACGCCACCGCCTCTTCCGGTTTTTTCCGCCGCCGCTGCGGTTTTTTCGCCGCCGGCTTGGCTTGGGGGGCGGTTTCTTCGGGCGTGGGCGCTTCGGCGGATTGCTCCGTCTGCGGATGAGCCTGCGTTTGGGCCTGCCGTTGGGCCTGCGGTTGGGCCTGCGGTTGGGGCGCTTCGGGCTCCTGTTTCGGTGCGGTCGGTTCTGCCGGGGCGCCTTCCGTCGGTGCAGCGCTCGCGGCAGCTTCTTCCGGCGCGGGATGCTCGGCGGGTTTTTTCCGCCGCCGCCGGCGCCGTTTCCGCTTTTGCCCTTCCTCTTCGGATGGCTGTTCTGCGGATTCTGTGGGCGGCTCGCCGGCAGTCACGGGCTCTGCGTCCGCTTGCGGCGCGCTCTCCGCCGGGGCAGCTGCCGGTTCGGCCGCGGCCTCGGGTGGTGTCGCGGCCAGTGGTTCTTCCCCGGCGGGTTTCTTTTTGCGCCGAGACCGTTTACGCTTCCGTTTGTTCCCCTCTTCAGTCACCGGCTCGCCCTCGTCCTCGGCAGCCGTGGTCATTTCCTCTTCCACTTCGGAAACCGCCAGCGAGAGGGCGGTTACTGCTTCGACCGCTTCTTGGGCTTCCTCTTTCTCCCGCTTCAGGAAGTTCGCCTCGGTCTGGCCGGCGGTGAAATCGGGGCGGCCCTTGATGAAGATGCTGACGTTATGGCGGCGTTCCAACTCGAGCAGCTCTTCTTTCTTGGAATTGAGCAGATAGGTTGCCACCTCCAGGGGAACTTCCCCTTCGACCCTGCCGATCTGGCCCTTAGCCACCCCCGCGTGGATTCTGCGCAAAAAGGCGATCCCCTGCGCTTCGGCGCTTTTGATCCGCCCGCTGCCGTTGCAGTGGGGGCAGGAAAGGTAGGCACCCTCCGCCAGGGTGGCCTTGATCCGCTGCCGGCTCATCTCGAGCAGACCGAACTGGCTGATGCGACCGAGGGTCACCCGGGCCTTGTCGTTCTTGAGGGCGTCGCGCAGGCATTTCTCCACTTCCCGGATATGCTTGCGGTCGCGCATGTCGATGAAGTCGATGACGATCAACCCGCCCAGGTCCCGCAGCCGCAATTGCCGGCCCACCTCGGTGGCGGCCTCGAGGTTGGTCTTGTAGGCGGTGGCTTCGACCCCATGTTCGCCGGCCATTTTTCCCGAGTTGACGTCGATCGCCACCAGCGCCTCGGTGGCGTCGATGACGATCGACCCTCCGGAGGGCAGCAGCACCTTGTTTCTGTAGATGGTCTCGATCTGCTCTTCGATCTGGTAGCGGGAGAAGATCGGCCGCCGCTCCTGGTGCAGCTTGACCAGGCGGACGTAATCGGGCATGACCTGTTTGAAGAACTCGGTCGCCTCCTGGAAGACGCGCTCATCGTCGACCAGCACTTCGTCCATGTCGGCGCTGAAATAGTCGCGGATGGAGCGGATGACGAGGTTCGATTCCTTGTAGATCAGGGCCGGTGCCTTGACCTGGGCGCCGAGGCTCTGGATGTTCTCGTGGACCCGCACCAGGTAATCGAAGTCCCGCTTGAGTTCCTCCTTCGACTGGTCGATGCCGGCGGTGCGCACGATGTAGCCCATCTGGGAGGGAAGGTTGAGGGAGGACATGGCCTCCTTGAGCTTCCTGCGCTGGGACTCCTCCTCGATCTTCCGGGAGACCCCCTTGGTGTCGCTGTCGGGCATCAACACCATGTAGCGTCCCGGCAGGGAGACATAGGTGGTCAGCGCCGCGCCCTTGGTGCCCCGCTCCTCCTTGGTCACCTGAACGAGCAGGTCCTGCCGCTTCTGCAGGACGTCGGTGATGCGGGCCCGCTTGCCTTCCGAGCGCTTTTCCCAGGCGCGGAAGAAGGAGGGGTGGAGCTCGCCCATCTGCAGAAAGCCGAGGCGTTCGGCTCCGTAATCGATAAAGGCGGCCTGCAGCCCGGGCTCGACGCGGACCACGGTCGCCTTGTAGATGTTGCCCTTGGTCTGTTCCTGCCTTCGATCTCGATGTCGAGTTCGGTGAGCATTCCGTCCTCGACGATGGCCACCCGGTTCTCCTCCGGATGGGTGGCGTTGATCAGCATCTTTTTGGTCATGATCTTCCTTCCGGCCTCCCCGCAGGGGGCCTCAATAAAGGTTCGGACGGCCCGAGGGGCCGCTCCGGCGGATAGTCCCTGTTTTCTTGCGGCAGTTGCGCAAGTGCCACCTCCGGGGAGTATTCGCCGGAGCGGCAGGGGGATTGGTCCGCATATGAAATTTGACGATCGGACGGACAATGAACGCCCGGCATCGGCGTAGCCTGACTCCTTTGTCGTCCGGAAAGCGGCCGGATGGGCCGGTTCTCCGGGGATGTCAGGGACCTTGCAGCGGGAAATTCAGTGTCTGTCCGGGAAAACTGGTGTACCGCCTGCGACTCTATGACCAGGGCGTCTGGCCCTCGGTGAACGCGCGGAAGAGGACAACTCCCCCAAATTGCGCCAACTATAGCAGATAAATCCGGTTTTGAATAGAGCCAAGTCCACATGTCGCAGGATGAGGTGTGAAGAGTTATTCTCCCAGCGGAGACAAGGTCTTGTGCTTTTTCTCCTCACGCCTAACCCCTTAATGGGCGCATTTTTGGGGAAAGAGATGGCGTTTCGGGTTGCAGGAGGGAAAATCAAAGATTATCGAAGGGCCGCTTTCCTCGCCACTGTCTCGCCGCTCTCCTGAGCCGACTGCCGACCGATTTAAGGACCACACTCTGCGAGCCAGATGGTATGCAACTCCCCCTTTGTTCCGTGGGCATAGACCTTGGTCTGAGTCACCTTGAATCCCATCTTTCGCAGGCTCTCCGTAAAGTCTCGGTCGGGACCGGCAGACCACACGGCCAGGATCCCTTTTGGCCGCAGCGCGGCATAGGAGGACCTCAACCCGTCCAGTGAGTACAGCCAATTGTTCTTCTTGCGAGTCAACCCCTCAGGGCCGTTGTCCACATCGAGCAAGATCGCATCATAGGCCTGCCGTTCCGTTTTAATAATTTTGGCAACATCGCCCTCTCGAACCGCTGTCCTTTTATCCCGCAGGGGATGGCCCGCATACTCCCCAAGTGAGCCGCGGTTCCATGTCACCACTGCCGGTACCAGCTCTGCAACCACCACTTCCGCAGTCGAATCGAGATGATGCAGCGCTGCAGCCAGGGTAAATCCCATGCCAAGGCCGCCGATCAGCACCCGGGGACGCGGGCGTCCGGCGATTTTTCTGCAGGCAAGTTCCGCCAACGCATCCTCGGAGCCATGAGCTCGCGTACTCATCAGGACACCGCCGCCAGCGACGATGATCGAGAATTCGGAATTGCGCTGGTAGAGCTGAAGTTCGCCGCCGTTACCCGGTATCTGGGCGGTATCAAGTAATTTCCAGGGGATCATTGACAGGTCTCACACCATAAATTGATGGCGTCGCAAAAACTCACCAACTGCTGCGTTGCTGCGATTGCTCTCGCTGCTTCGACGTACGTAAGTACGCCTCATTGCTCGACAATCGCGCGCCTTGCATTTGGCGCATTTTGCTTAGCCATCCCTCAATTTGCTTTCTTGCGAAAGCATCATAAATTGACAAACCGGAAAGCGATTACCCGCCGCTGGTAACGTTCGTCTTCAGGCATATCCTCGATCCCTCAGGAAGCGATCCAATTGATTGGCAAACGCCTGGCGGTCCTTTTGGTTCAGCACGGCAGGTCCGCCGGTTTCGATGCCGACCCCACGCAATTCATCCATCATGTTGCGTACGGACAGCCGTTCCTGGATGTTGTCCGGGGTGTAAAACTCCCCCCTCGGGTTGAGGGCGTGGCCTCCCCGTTTAATGATCTCGGCAGCCAGTGGGATGTCGGCGGTAACGACCAGGTCTTCGCTCTTGATCCTTCGGGCGATTTCCCGGTCGGCGACATCGAAGCCTGCGCCCACGTGAATGGTTCGTATCAGGGGCGAGGGGGGCGTGCGCAGGGGGCTGTTTGCGACCAGAATCAGCGGGACTTTGACCCGCTGGGCGGCACGATAGAGGATCTCCTTGATGACTTTTGGGCAGGCGTCGGCGTCAACCCAGATCTGCATTGGTGGGGCTCCAGGGGGTGCGGCCTGCCCTGGAGGGGAGGCGGGAAAAGATGAAATAGAAAACGGTAACGAAATAATTTTTGGTGTCGTTCTCCGGCTCAACCAAAATAAGACGTCAGCAATCTATCTCGAGTTGCGGAAAACGTCAAGAGAGAGGTTTCGCCGGCCGGTCATTCAACAATTATCTCCTTCGGTTTTTTAGCCGGTAATTTCTATATGTTGGACTGATTCAACCGGTCGATCTGTCGACAATAACACACTGGTTTTGCGCATATTTTTCTCTATTGACAAGTCCCGAAGACAGGGTAGATTTCTTTCAGAAAGAAAGCAGGTGCATCGATAAAATTCAATCCGGCAACATTCGCTCCGATCAGGAGCCAAGCGCCGGGGAGATTGACGGATGACCTCCTTGTAAAACCCAAAAGAGGAGAAAAAGAATGAAAAATCTCGTTCTGTATATAACTCTGATTTTTACGGCCGGATTGCTTACAGCCGGTACGGCCCTCGGGGCCGGACAGGCCAATCGCAATCTTGTAGCACAAAACATGGACACTTCCGAGTCCGGACAAATGCAAAATGAGGCGGCAGCCGTTCCGCTGAATCAAGACCAAATTACCCGGATGCAGACCCTGTTGAATGACAACGGATACCGCGTCGGCCAGGAAGACGGGGTTATCGGTTCCAAAACCACCGATGCCATCAAGTCATTTCAACATGACCAGGGGCTGGCTGAGACCGGTGTTCCCGACCGGGAAACCCTGAAGGCTCTCGCTCCGTCCACCCAGGATCAGGAATTCTTCGGGCTGGCGCCGGCTTTCAATGAAGAAACCCCGTCCGATAGCAACGGTCAGTGACGAAAAGAACAACGCCAAGAAAACCTCCATGAAGATGGAGGAGGACAGTTATCCCAAAAACAGGTCACCCGCTCGATCACCCGATGAATTTTCAGCCGAGGACAAAACCTCGGCTTTTTTCTTGCGGACCAAAGGAAAAGGGCGCGGGGTGGATTTTCGGGATCCTTGGCCAACCCGGTATTGCAATCAGCCGACCAGATACGGCTTCACCAGCGTCAGCGCGATCCCCCACATCATCAGACAGACCAACCCGTCCAGCAGGCGCCAGGCGCTGCGCCGCCGAAAGAGCGGGGCCAGGTACGGCCCGCCGAAACCGAGGGTGAAGAACCAGAGGACCGAGGCGCTGACCGCGCCGGCGCCGAAGACCAGGCGTTGGTCGAGGGGGAAGCGGCCGCCGATGCTGCCGATCAGCACCACCGTGTCGAGGTACGCATGGGGGTTGAGAAAAGTCACCGCCAGGGTTGATAGAATCAAGGTTCGGCGGGCACCGGTTTCGGTTTCTTCGGTCTGCAGGCCGGTGGAGCCCCGCATCGCCGAGCGCAGGGCGAAGGCGCCGTAGACGGCGAGAAACAGCGCTCCGCCGAAAGCGGCGTAGCGGGTCAGCCCCGGGTGAGAAGCGATCAGGCTGCCGACCCCGCCCAGCCCCAGGGTGATCAGTGTCAGGTCGCCCAAGGAACAGAGGGTGGCGATGAGCAAGGGGCGATTGCCCCGTACCGCGTTGGAGAGGATGAAGGCGTTCTGGGCGCCGATGGCGATGATCAATCCGGCCGTCAGTAAAAAACCCTGCAGATAAATACTCAACATGGATGTCTTTTCTCCACGAAAAAGATGGTGTCGTTGAGAAAAGACTAGCCGCCGGAATGTGATATGTAAAATTAATTGTTTTGGAATGTCATTAGCTGTGCTAATGTGATCGCATGATCGATTATCGTCTTTTGGCGGCGCTGGCCGCCGTGATCGAGGAGCGCGGTTTCGAGCGGGCGGCGCAGGTGCTGCACCTGACCCAGTCGGCCGTCTCGCAGCGGGTCCGCCAGCTCGAAGAGCGCCTCGGTCAGGTGCTGCTGGTGCGCTCCCAGCCCCCGCAACCGACCGAGGCGGGGCAGCAGCTGCTCAAACATTTTCAGCAGGTGCGCCTGCTGGAAAGCAGTCTGCCTGCCTCGCTGCTCTTTGCATCCGCCGACAAGCCGCAGAGCCTCTCCCTGGGGATCAACGCCGACAGCCTGGCCACCTGGTTCTGGCAGGCAGGCGAACTGCTGCTCAAGAAGCGGAGCTTGCTCTTCGATCTGCGGGTCGACGATCAGGACGTCACCCAGCAGATGCTCAAGAACGGCGAAGTGGCCGGTTGCGTCAGCGCCGCCGCAACGCCGCTGCAGGGCTGCCGCTGCGTCTATCTCGGCACCATGGTCTATCGTCTGCTGGCGCGGCCCGATTTCATCGCCCGCTGGTTTCCCCAGGGGCTCGGCACCGATGCGGCAAAGCGGGCGCCGGCCGCCATCTTCGGTCGCCACGACGCCCTCCAGTTTCGCCTGCTGAATAAGGCCCTCGGCCCCAAGCTGCCGCTCATCCCCGCGCACTATGTGCCCTCGCCCGAGGCGTTCGCCGAGGCGGTCATCCGCGGTCACGCCTACGGCGCCATTCCCGACCTGCAGAGCGCCCCCTGGCTGGCCTCGGGCGAGCTGGTCGAGGTGATTCCGCAGCACGAAAACGTTCGCCTTTATTGGCACTGCTGGAATATCGCCTCCGATCTGCTCGAAGAGCTGGAGAGATGTCTGCGCCAGGTCGCGCGCCAGGTGCTGGTGCAGGAGGATTGCTGAAGGGAACAGTTGGCAGGTAAAGTGCGCCATCCCGGATAGATTATTGCCAACTGACGGGCCAATCTTTTTTTGGATTTGCCTCTCTTTCTTTCCGCCCATCTCTTCCTCATTCCACGCTTTCCCTCGACCCGCCCTCTGTGATATAAAAATAGGTTATGTTGCAACTACGAGAAATTACCAAGGATTACAGCGGGCGTTCCCTGTTCGCCGGGATCAACTGGCATATCCGGCCCGGCGACCGGATCGGGCTGTGCGGGGAGAACGGGGCCGGCAAAACGACCCTGCTCAAGATGCTGGCCGGGCAGGTTCATCCCGACGGGGGAGAGGTTCAGTCCGCCAAGGGAACGACCTTCGGCTATCTGCCCCAGGACGGCCTCGAGCATCGGGGGCGTAGCCTTTTTGAAGAAATGCGCTCGGCCCAGGCCGAGCTGCTCGCCGTGGAGAAGGAGATCCGCCGGCTCGAAAAGGCGATCGCCGCCACCCACGATCCCGGGGACATGGACCGCTACGCGGAACTGCAGGAGATCTTTCGCCAGCGGGGCGGCTACACCATGGAGACCGAGATCGCCAAGGTTCTCAACGGGCTCGGTTTTGCGGAACAGGACTGGCACAAGCCTTGCGAGCACTTCTCCGGCGGGTGGCAGATGCGCATCGCCCTCGCCAAGCTGCTGCTGCAGCGGCCCAATCTGCTGCTGCTCGACGAACCGACCAACCACCTCGATCTGCCCGCCCGCGACTGGCTCGAAGGGTACCTGTGCGCCTATCCCTTCGCCCTGGTGCTCGTCTCCCACGATCGTTTCTTTCTCGATCAGGTGGTGGGGCGGATCGTCGAGGTCTGGAACGGGGCGCTGACGGAATATCCCGGCAACTACAGCCGCTATCTCGAAGAGCGGGAGCGGCGGGTGAGCGCCCTGCGGGAGGCGAAGGCCCGGCAGGATGAGGAGGTCGGCAAAATCGAGGCCTTTATCAGCCGCTTTCGCTATCAGGCCAACAAGGCCTCGCTGGTGCAGAGCCGAGTGAAGCAGCTGGAGAAGGTCGAACGGATCCAGGTCCCCCCGGAGCGCAAAAGGATCGCCTTCCATTTCCCCCCTCCACCCAAGGGCGGGCGCCTGGCGCTTGAGCTCAAGGCTGTCGCGCAAGGGTATGGTGCGCTTACCGTTCTGGACGGGGTCGACCTGAGCGTGGAGCGGGGTGAGCGGGTGGCGCTGGTCGGCGCGAACGGCGCCGGCAAATCGACCCTGATGCGTCTGCTGGCCGGCACCGAACCGCCGCGCAGCGGGGCGCGCGAGGAGGGACATAACCTGAGGCTGGCCTATTTTGCCCAGGATCAGGCACGGGTGCTTACCGCCGAGCGCACCGTGCTCGAAGAGATCACCGCCGCCGCGCCTTTTGAAATGGTTCCCCGGGTGCGGGATATACTCGGCTCCTTTCTTTTCACCGGCGACGATGTGCATAAGAAGGTGGCCGTTCTCTCCGGTGGCGAGCGCAACCGGCTGGCCCTGGCCATTCTGTTGCTGCGCCCCGCCAATCTGCTGCTGCTCGACGAACCGACCAACCACCTCGATCTGCAGTCGAAGGAGGTTTTGCTCGATGCTCTGAAGGGCTATGGCGGCAGCTTGGTCTTCGTCTCCCACGACCGCTATTTCGTCGATGCGCTGGCGACCCGGGTGGTGGAGGTCGGAGGGGGGAAGATCTCTTTATACCTTGGCAATTACGAGGACTTTCTCCGCGCCAAAGGCGCCCAGGGCGACAGCGCCCACTCGGTGCTGCGGGTGGAAGCCCGCGATCAGGGAGACGCCGGGGCGGCTCCGGCCGACAAGGAGGAGCGGCGCCGGGCCCACGAGGAGCGTAAGGAGGCCCGCAAAGTCGAGCGGCGGCGGCAAAAGGAGCTTGCCGAGGTCGAGGGGCAGATCGAAGCCCGCGAAGCCGAACTCGCCGAGACCGAGGCAGACATGGCCGATCCCGACATGTATCGGGACCCGACGCGCTGGCGGGAAGCTTCCGCCCGCCATCAGGCTCTGCAGGAGGATATTGCGAGCCTTTATGAGCGCTGGGAGGAGCTGCAGTTATCGGAATCGGCGTGAGGGAAGCGGCTGTAAGCTCAAGCCTGAAGAGGAGCCCGATGGATCAGGGAGCGCCATTCGTGGTGGTTGTTGCCGGCGGGATGGGGAGAGTGGGGAAAACGACCATCGCCACCAATCTCGCCGTCTATCTCAAGGCGCTGCGCGAGGATCTGCCGGTCACCGTCGTTTCCTTCGACACCCGTTTCAGCGCCGACCGGATGTTCGCCATCGGTGGCTCCCGGGGCGCCTCGGTCGCCGGCCTGTTCGCCGGAATTGCCGCCGGCGAGCTGGTGACTCTGGGGGAATACGGCGTCCAGTATCTCGCCACCGACCGCGACCTCGTCCCCCCCGACGACAACCCTGCCCACCTGAGGGCGGCCCTTGCCCGCTCCGATCTTCCCGGCATCCTGATCCTCGATACCCAGCCGACCCTCGATTATTTCACCCGCAGCGCTCTATTGGCCGCCGACCTGTTATTGGTGCCGGTCAAGGATCGCCCTTCGCTGGCCCATGCGGCTGCCCTGCGACGGGCGCTGGCGGCGGAAGGGGGCGATCCGAACGGGATGTGGCTGCTCCCGAGCCTGCTCGACGACAGCATGCGGCTGCGGGACGATGTTGGCCTTAAGGATTTTCTGGTCTTCTCCGCCCGGGAGAGGGGCTACCAGGTCCTGGAGACCGTTATCGCCCAAAATCCCGAGGTGGAGAGTCTGGCCACCGATGCTTCCTGCCGGGGCTATCCGGTTCTGACCCATGCGCGAACAACCCCGGTCCATGGCCAGTTCCGGGATCTGGGCAACTTCGTGCTCGAGCGCTTCGATACCACGGAGAGGCTCCGGTGCCTGGAACCCGACCTTCCCGGGATCCACGGGAAAATTCCACCCGGAAGGATGCGGCATCTACGAGCCGAATGCCCGTTGTGCGGGAAGACTTCCCGTGGCGAAGAGGGCGCCTTTTTCCAGGATCTTCGCAGCCGCCGGCGGGGATTCGTCCACTCCGGCTGTTGTCAAAGTTTCCTCGAGACCGGCCTGCCCGTGCTGCCGCCGGCCTCGCTGCTGGCCTTCCAGGTCGCCGGGCCCGGGTTTGCCGGCGGCGTCACCGAGGTGGCGGTCTCCCCTTTCGACAGCGGGGGCGAGCGGTTGAGCGACGCCCATCAGGTCGACCCGGCAGGACCACCGGTGGCCGCTTTTCTGCAGGGGGCGACCGGGCGGCGGGAGGAGGAGCTGTATCGGGAGTTGCTGATACTTGTTCTTGAAGATGGGTCGCCGGCCCGGTTTCTGACCGGAGAAGGGCATGCCCGTCTGTCTGCTTTGCGCCGCAGAGTCATGCGCGACGTGCTGGGGAGCTTCTGAAAGAGTCCGTTTCCCACGTGTCGGCCTGGAACCTTTAACGTGTAGGGAGGAGCCGGTGAAAATTGCAACGTATCGAGACTTGTCGCGTTTATCCCACGGTTTTCAGATGGCCAAGGTGTTTTTCGCCGCCAACGATCTGGATCTTTTCAGCCGGTTGAAAGAGGGGCGGGAGGCCGCCGAACTGGCCTATGAGCTCGGCGTGGACGGGCGGGCCCTGACCCTGCTGCTCAATGCCCTGGCGGCCATGGATCTGGTTCGAAAGGAAGGGGAAATCTACCGAAACGGACCGGTGGCGGCGGAGTTTCTGGTTCAGGGCGAGGGGTACCGGGGAAGCATCTTCAAGCACATCCATCACTGCTGGGAGGCCTGGAACGACCTGCCACAGGTTCTGGAAGCGGGCCATCCCGTGGCTGCGCGGGAAAACACCATCCTCAAGGACCGCGAAACGATGACCCGCGACTTCATCCGCGGCATGGACGATGTCGCCCGGGAACTGGCGCCGAAGGTGGTGCGGCAGCTCGACGTGAGAAACGTCCGGACGCTGCTCGATGTGGGCGGCGGGCCGGGGACCTACGCGGCGGCCTTCCTGGAGGCCCACCCGGGGCTCGAAGAGGTGCGGATTTTCGATCTGCCCGGCTCTCTGGCCGTCGGCCGGGAAAAACTGACGGCCCGCGGCCTGCTCGATCGGGTACGGTTGGTCGAGGGTGATTTCAACCACAACGATTTCGGCAGCGGCCTTGACGCAATCTGGATCTCCCAGGTCGTCCACTCCCAGAACGAGGAGGGCTGCCGTATGCTCGTCGAAAAGGCCTTTCGTGCCCTGAACCCGGGAGGGGTGCTGGCGGTTCATGAATTTCTGCTCGATGACGATAAGGCGTCGCCCCTCTCTGCCGCGGTCTTCGGCGTTCATATGCTGGTCATGACCGAAGGGGGACGCACGTACAGCGGGGCGGAGATCATGGCGTGGATGAGCGAGCAGGGTTTCGAGCGTCCCCGGGTTCAGAAGGTCAGCGAAGATACGGCCGTGGTCCTGGCCTCCAAGCCGCTGAATTAAAGGCGCTCGGACCTCGAACCTCGAACCTCGGACCTTGAGCCTTGAGCCTCGGGCCTCAAACCTTATTTCTCAAACCCTTGAGTTGCCGTCATGATGCTGCCGCGAGGAGTCCCGGTCAAAGAAAAGGCCGATGCGGCCGGGGTCGATCTGCCCCGGATGTTCGACAGACTTCATTCCCGCCGATTTTCCGGCTATCTGCGTTTCGACGCCGCAAGGGGGGTGGGGACCGTCGTGTTCGATCGGGGTCGCTTGATCGGCGCCTTTTTTGAAGATGTCCGCACCCGTTTCCGCGGCCTCGACGCTCTCGCCCGGATTTTCGCTCAATCCCTCGCCGGCGAGGCGGCATTATCCGTTTATCGCCTCGATTCCTCATTGGCGGAGCGGGTCAATGCCCTGCTGAGCGGGCGCGTTCTGGCCGGCAACAAGGAGGTCGGCCGCATCGATTTCGCGGCGATCCTGAACCGGTTGAAATCGTCCCGGTTTACCGGCTGTCTGCGCGTCGTTGCCGGTGAGAGGGTGGTTCTCATCCTTTATCGGGAAGGGACGCCCGAGGGTTTCTTTCACGACGGCTCGGCAACCCTTTCCGCGACGGCCGAGGTTTCGGATTCGGTGGCGCGACTTCCAGGTGCAAAGGTGGATTTGGTGGCTTTCGAAGTGCCGAATGAGGCGCCCGATATCCTGGCATCCTCTGATCTGCCGCAGCTCTGGAAGCGAACCGAAGAGCTGGTCAACGCGCGACGCGGGAAAAACAGAGGAAGGTCCAAGCGCGATGAGCTTCTGCAGATTTTACGAACAACGGCGGGCGCCCACCTCGGCCAGGAGGGGATTTCCCTGGCCGAGAAGGAATTCGAGCAGGTCTTCTTCCTCGGAGCGCCGTGGGGCAAGGAACGGATGATCAGGTTTTATGAACGACTCGCTCGCTCCGCCGGGTCGACCGCAGGGAAAACCACTGTCCAGGAGATGATTAAAGAGATGCAGAGCCGGGTGAAGACACTGTTCGAGTAGCGGCGCCGGCAGCGCTGTCTGCGGCGGAAGGGGACATTTTTCGTGGCGGTGTTCGATCAATCTATTCGAAAAAAAGACTTTTCATTCTTGAAAAGTCTTTTTTATTTGGAAGAATGTAATTAAAGAGGAGGGATTTGGTAAGGAGGGAGGTGTCTTATGGCAGAGCGACAGGAGAAAAATCAAAGATACCACGACGAGATGATTCGAAACCTGGTCAGGAACCTGGGGGAGAAGGGGTTCACCGATATTCGGGCCTCGCATATCGAAGAGTATGAGGGGAGCCGCCCCGAAAAAATCTCGATGAAAGGGATCCCGCAGGAATACGTGCCCGACATTTTCGCCGTCAAGGATGGTATCCGTTACCTCTTCGAGGTGGAGACCCCTGACAGTATCGGCGGCACCAATGCGGCGGAGGAATTCATGGTTCTGGCCGCGCAGGCCATGGAGGAGGACAATTACCTGTATGTCGTCGTCCCGGACGAGTGTCGGGCGGCGGCGGAATTCATGATCCGCAAGCTCGATTTCACACGCCGCCCGGAAACGTTTATCCTGACCGTGGGGAATTAAGAATCAAGGTTCCGGGGGCCGGGTTTCAGGTGCCTGGTTCTTTAGGGCTGAATCCCGATTCCTGATTCTTGATTCAATCTTCCTCGCTTCATTTCTTCAGCGGCCTGATCACCTTGCCTTCCGCGGGGACGAGTACGATCTGAATGCGGCGGTTCTGGGCCCTTCCCCTGAGGGTGTCGTTGTCGGCGACCGGATGGTAGGGGCCAAACCCGCAGGCGGAGAGTTTCTCGCCCGGGATGCCCACCTGGTCCTGAAGGAAATGGACGACGTTGGTGGCCCTGGCGGAGGAGAGTTCCCAGTTGCTGGCAAAGGTCTGTTTCAGGCGGGAGCTGATGGGGACGTTGTCAGTGTAGCCTTCTACCCGGATTTCCTTGTCTTTGGCTTTTTTCAGAATGTTGCCCACCCGCCGCAGGACCTTCAGTCCCGCCGGCTTGATTTCGGCTTTTCCCGAATCGAACAGGATGCGCTCTACCAGATTGACGGTGAGTTTTCCCTTCAGGTCGGAGATGGTGACCTCGCCCTGTTTGATCTCCGTCTCCATCTGGCTGACCAGTTCATTGAAGGTGCTCTTCATGTGGGCGATGCGGGCTTCCCTGGCGATCTTTTCCCGTTCGACCTGCTGCGTCAGATCCTGGTTTTTCTTCTCCAGAGCGTCGATCGTCCCGCGCATTTTGGCGAGGGTCGCCTTCGTTTCCCGGTTGCCCGCCGCGAGGGACTGTTCCAGTCGGTCGATGTCGGCACCGCACCGGGTCAGATCCTGTTGCAGACTGGCACCCTTGTCCTTCGCCTCAGCCAGTTGCCGGTTCAGATTCTCATTGCGGGTCGTCAGGGTCTGGACCTGTTTCTGCAACTTCTCGGTCTGGGTTTGCAGGTCTCTGACATCGATCTGCAGCGTCGCCGCTTCGTCGACCTTTTTCTGGTAGGTCGATTTGCTGACACAACCGCCGGTCGCCAAAGGAACGAGTACGAGAAGGGAAAAGATCATCCAGGGGCGCATGAAAATCTCCTTGGCAAAATGCGGTGGGGATACCTTCAGGCTCTCCCCCCATTGCGATCCACTTCGTGGCCACAGTGGACGCAAAGGAGCTTGATGACATCCTTGTGTTTGTTGGCCTTCGCACGCGACCCATTGGTGGTCGGGGGACTCATTTCATCGAAGTCGACATTGCGGGAGGTGGGAGTGACCAGGACCTCCCGATAGGTGGTGCCGAAACAGTTGGGGCACACCAGATTTCTGGCTTTTTTTTCTTTCATGATTCTCCTGCCGGATCAATGGATTTGCGGCCTCCTTTTTTAACACAAACCCGAAAAAAGTAAAGGGAAATTACTTTTCGGCACAGCTGGCTTTTCGGTTGCGGGGCAGCGCGCGGCTGTGGTATAAAAAAGCGTTTTCAGTACCTTATTCGCCACCCCGGGACCCCGGGGGAAACAGCTCGGCCGCGGAGTTCCGGAATGTTTGAAATCGACAGAATCATTCAAAATGCGTTGCAGGAGGATATCGGCCCCGGCGACCTGACCACCCTGGCAACCGTCGAGCCGGGCACGGCGGCTCGTGCCGAGCTGGTAGCCAAGGAAGATTTCGTCCTCTCCGGCATCGATATCGGCAAACGGGTTTTCCAGCTTCTCGACAGCACCATCGCCTTCGAAAAGCTGAAAGAGGACGGCCAGAGCGTCGAGCGCGGGGACGTGCTGGCCTGGTTCAAGGGGGACGCCGCCGTTCTGCTTCAGGGGGAGCGGGTCGCCCTCAACCTGTTGCAGCGCATGAGCGGCATGGCCACGCAGACGGCGCGATTCGTGCGCAAGGTGGACGGGACCGGACGCGGTGATCGTCGATACCCGCAAAACCACCCCCGGCCTGCGCGCTGCTGGACAAGTATTCGGTGCGCATGGGCGGCGGCCGCAATCATCGCACCTCCTTCTACGACGGCGTGCTGATCAAGGAGAACCACATCGCCGCCGCCGGCGGCATCACCGTTGCCGTCGAGCGCGCCCGTCGGCGGGCTCCCCACACCCTGAAGATCGAGATCGAGACCCGCTACCCGGGAGGAGGTCGCAGCGAGGCGGTGGCGGCCGGAGCCGATATCATCCTGCTCGACAACATGAGGCCGGAGCAATTGCGTCAAGCCGTGGAGACGGTGGCCGGCAGGGCGCTGACCGAGGCCTCCGGCGGCGTCAATCTGGAGACGGTGCGGGAGATCGCCGAAACTGGAGTCGATTTTATATCGGTCGGCGCTCTGACCCATTCCAGCCGGGCGGTCGACATCTCAATGCTGTTTTAACAGGGGGCGGCCCGCCGGGTCGCCCTCGGTTGTTTCGGGTGTCTCATGGATAAGACGGCCAAGGGGTCTCGAGGAGAAAATTCTCGAACTTTTTCGCCATGGTTCCGGCGCCTATCTCTCCGGAGAGCAGATCAGCCGTGCCCTCGGCGTTTCCCGCACCGCGGTCTGGAAGCACATCAGCCATTTGCGCGCTCTCGGCTACGGCATCGAAGCGGCGACCTCCCGCGGCTACCGCCTGGTGACGACTCCCGACGCCCTGATCCCTGCGGAAATCCGCGCCGATCTGGGAACCCTGCGGATCGGCGGCGAGATCGTCTTTCTGGCCGAAACCGATTCCACCAATCTGCGGGCGCACGGACTGGGAGAAGGCGGGGCGGCCGAGGGGGCGGTGGTGATCGCCGATAGTCAGAGCGCGGGCAAGGGGCGGATGGGACGGCAGTGGGTTTCTCCGCCGGGGGTCAACCTGTACGTGTCGGTTCTGCTGCGTCCGCCCATTCTTCCCTGGCATGCCCCCCAGTTGACCTTTTTGTCTGCCCTGGCCACCGCCAGGGCGCTGGAAGAGGTCGGCGAAATTCCGGCCAGCGTGAAATGGCCCAACGACGTGCTTCTGGGCGGGAAAAAAGTGGCCGGCCTGCTCAATGAAATGAGCGCCGAGACCGAAGGCATCCATTACGTCATTCTGGGCATCGGGGTAAACCTGAACATGAAGGCCGAGCAGTTCCCGGCCGATTTGCGCTATCCGGCCACCTCGGTGGCTCTGCAGAAGGGGGTGCCGGTGTCGCGTCTGGCCTTTACCCGCGCCCTTCTTCGGCACCTCGATGCTTTGTATGACCTGTATCTGGAACGTGGATTTCCCCCGATCATCCAAGCCTGGGAGGCCCTCTTCGAGCTGGCCGGGCGCGAGGTGGAGGTCGATTTTCAGAGCCACCAGGTTCGGGGTGTGGTGCAAGGGCTCGACGAAGACGGCGCCCTGCTGCTGCGCCACGCAAATGGATCAATCGAACGGGTTCTGGCCGGGGATGTGAGGCCGGTTTAGGGTTTCGAGGTTCGAGGCACGGGGTTCGAGGTTCAAGGCGTTAGGTGCTAACTAAGTACCTAAGACTTAAAACTTCCTCTCTTTTTACTGTAAATCCTTTAGCTCGCGCAACGCGTTACGGATGTCGTCATGCTTCTCGTCATCGATGTCGGCAACACCAATATCGTTTTGGGGATGTATCAGGAAGATCGCCTGGTCCGCGACTGGCGGGTCACGACCGACAAGTCCCGAACCGTGGATGAATATGCCATGCTCATCCACGAGCTGTTCCGGCTCTCCGATATCCATTTCACCGATATCCGGGATGTGATCATCTCCTGCGTCGTTCCGCCGATGCTCAACACCCTCGACGGCCTCTGCCGGGTGTATTTCAAACTCAAACCCTATGTGGTCGGCCCGGGGATCAAAACCGGGATGCCTATCCAGTACGACAACCCCCGGGAAGTCGGCGCTGACCGCATCGTCAACGCGGTGGCGGCCTTCGAGAAGTATCGCAGCAGTCTTATCATCGTCGATTTCGGCACGGCCACCACCTTCGATTACATCTCCGCCCGCGGCGAATACCAGGGCGGGGCCATTGCCCCGGGGATGAACATCTCCGCCGAAGCCCTGTTCGAGCGGGCCAGCAAGCTGCCGCGGGTCGAATTCGTCCGCCCACCCCAAATCATCGCCAAAAATACCGTAAACAGCATGCAGGCGGGGCTTTTTTACGGATATGTGGGGCTGGTGGACGGCATCGTCAGCCGCATGAAACAGGAAGCCCGGGAGCCGAGCCCCGGGTGGTGGCCACCGGCGGACTGCGCCGAGCAGATCGCCCCGGCCTCCCAGACAATCGATGAGGTGGATTCCTCCCTGACCCTGGAGGGACTGCGCATCATCCATGCCCGCAACAAAGGGTGATGGCGTCGCAAAAAGTCCGTCCTGCGGCGTTACGGCGTTTTTTCAGGACCTCGACCTACCTGGTGGGTGCCGATGGGCCTCTTCGCCAGCCCCTCGAAGGGCGAAGGGCCCAGCCCGATAGCGGATTTCCCCGGATTTTGCGGGTGTGACGAGAGGATTTAATTTCGATACGAAAATCTGAGCGATACCCCTGATGGACCAATCCTTCGGCGAACGGGACCGAAGGCGCAGAGATAAAAGGGGGTCCGACTGACCCCGCATGTAGTCGTTGTTTTCCTGCAGTAATCCTTAAACAGATTCCCCCTTTCGGGGCGGGACGAAAGGAGAGGCCATGGGAAAGTACGATACGTCGAAACTGCGTAACCTGGGAATTGTAGCTCACGGAGGGGCCGGCAAGACGTCGCTCACCGAGGCGATCCTGTTCAACACCGGCATGGTCGATCGGCTCGGCCGGGTGGACGACGGCAGCTCCAGCATGGATTTCGAGCCCGAAGAAATCAAGCGCAAGATCACCATCAGCTCCAGCCTCAACCATTGCGAGTGGAAGGGATACAGCCTCCATATCGTCGACACGCCCGGTTATACCAACTTTCTCCACGATACCCGCAGTTGCCTCCGGGTTCTCGGCGGCGCGGTCCTGATCGTCTCGGCGATCTCGGGCGTCAAGGCCCAGACCCAGAAGATCTGGCAGTGGGCCAACGAGTTCGAAGTGCCCCGTATCGCCTTCGTCAACAAGATGGATCGCGAGCGGGCCGATTTTCTCAAAGCCGTCGACGATATGGAAAAAGCCCTGGCCAGCCGGGCGGTGGTGGTCACCATGCCGATCGGCGCCGAAGAGGACTTTCGCGGCCTGATCGATCTGGTGACCATGAAGGCCTGCCTGTACGGCGATGATTTTTCCGGTGACTGCACAGAGGAGGAGATCCCCGCGGATCTGCTTCCCGAGGCCCAGCGGTTGCGGGGACTGCTGATGGAGGCAGCGGCCGAGGCCGACGACGTGCTGATGGAAAAATATCTGGAGACTGAGAACCTCACCAACGACGAGATCCTGCAGGGCCTGCGCGAAGGGACCCTGACCGGCGTTTTCACCCCGGTGGTGGCTGGCAGCGCTCTGACCAATATCGGGGTGCGTCAGTTGCTCGATTACATCACCCTGTGCCTGCCGTCGCCCCGGGACAAAGGGACCCAGGTGGGAACAAATCCGAAAACCGGCGAGATGGAGGAGCGTCGCCCGGAGGAGGACGGCCCCTTTTCGGCGATGGTGTTCAAGACCATCAGCGATCCCTACACCGGTAAATTGACCCTGTTCCGCGTCTATTCGGGGACCCTGAAGTCGGACTCGATTGTCTTCAATCCCAATCGCGACGCGGCGGAGCGGATCGGCCAGATCTTCCAGCTGGAGGGGAAAAAGCAGAAGCCGATCCCTGAGGCCGTGGCCGGGGACATTGTCGCGGTGCCGAAACTGAAGGCAACGGTGACCGGGGATACCCTGTGCGACGGCGCTCACCCGATCATTTTCGAGAGTCCCCTGCCGCTCAAGCCGGTCATCTCCTTCGCCCTGCAGGCCAAGAGCAAGGCCGACGAGGACAAGATCGGTACCGCCCTGCACCGGATCATGGAGGAAGACCCGACCATTCAATTGCAGCGCGACGAGGATACCCGGGAGCTGGTCCTCTCGGGCATGGGGCAGGTCCACCTGGAGGTGGCCGTCGAAAAGCTCAAGCGCAAATACGGCGTCGAGGTGGAGCTGAAGGAGCCCAAAGTCCCCTATCGGGAGACGATCCGCGGGCGGGCTAAGGTCCAGGGCAAGTACAAAAAGCAGTCGGGCGGACGGGGACAGTTCGGCGACACCTGGATCGAGGTTGAACCCCTGAAGCGCGGGGAAGGCTTCGAGTTCGTAGACAAAATCGTCGGCGGCGTCATCCCCCGGCAGTATATCCCGGCGGTGGAAAAGGGGATCGTCGAGGCGATGCAGCACGGGCCTCTGGGGGGATTTCCGCTCGTGGATCTCAAGACCACTCTCTATGACGGCTCCCACCATTCGGTGGACTCGTCGGAGATGGCCTTCAAGATTGCCGGCTCCATGGGGCTCAAGAAGGCGATGGAACAGTGCAACCCGGTGCTGCTGGAGCCGATTGTCGATATGGAGATCACCGTTCCGGACGACTGCATCGGCGACGTGATCGGCGACATGAACTCCCGCCGGGGGAAGGTGCTGGGGGTCGAACCGAAGGCCAACAGCCAGGTCATCAAGGCGCAGGTGCCGATGGCGGAGGTGCTCAAGTACGCCCCCGAACTGCGCTCCATGACCTCCGACCGGGGCCTGTTCACCATGGAATTCTCCCATTACGAGGAGGTTCCCCAGCATCTCACCGCCAAAATTCTCACGGAGTTGAAAAAGGCCGAGTAATCTTTTTGGTGATTTTTTCAGAAGGGGGGCGCAACGGGGCATGACGGACCAGGTGGAATTGGAATTTGGGGAAAAAGAGGAGCCGAAGACGCGGGCGGATAGTTCGCCGGCAGCCGGAGAGGGGCCGGCCGGGTGGCCCGAGAGGGCGGATTCGCCCGCGCCGGTGAAAAGAAGAATTCCTTTGTGGGGGCTGCTTCTGGCGCTGCTGCTGATCGTCGGCGGCGCGGGGGGATATTTCAGCCTGTCCCGCAAGGCCGCTTCACCCGTTGCTCCCGGGGCGGCGACAGCGCAGCGATTTCCCATCCCGCCGAAGCCTGAGCCCCAAAAGGTCCGGGAAATCCCCAACGCTTCCCCGGTCGCAGTGGAAGAGCCCGCACTTTCCCTCCCGACCGGGGAAGCGACATCGGCGCCCCCTTCGGCCCCGACGACCCGGGATGTTTCTTCCTCCTCTCAGAAACAGGCAAAAACCGCCGGGGCGGAAAAGGCCGCCGCGGCGGTTTCGCCGGCCGGGGAAGAAGGCACCTACACCCTGGAGGGGGGAGCCTTTCTTCTCGAAGCCGATTTGGTCAGGGCGGAACAAGACGTGCGTCGGCTCGGGTTCGACCCCCGGTTGATGGCGACGCAGAAGATGGAGCCGATGACCCGGCTGCGTGTCGGCTCCTATCCCGCCGCGCAAGCCAGGTCCAAGGTAAAAGAGCTGGCGTCGATCGCCCCCGATGCCTTTGTCCTTCGGCAGGGCAAGCGGGTGACGGTCTATGCCGCTTCCTACTTCAACCGGCGCCACGCCCGCCTGTTCGCAAACCGGCTGAAAGAGAAGGGGGTCCGGGTCACCGAAGTGGCTGTCGAGGTGCCGATGTCCTTGACACTGCTGAGCTTCGGCCGGTTTAACGATTTCGCCTCGGCCCAATCGGCCGCTGATCGGGCCGAAGCGGCCGGTATCACTGTTTATGTTCACAAACTCCGGTAACCGTTTGCCGGCTCAATGAAAAACGATGACGCCTATGGCGAAAACCGTCCGACTGAAAGTCTCTCCGCGGGTCGCGCAAATCGTGGCCAATGAGGCTCCTCGGGAGCTGAAGTTGAAGGCTGCGCGGGGCAACCTTTCTGTTCCGGCTAAAGATCAGATCACCCTCCTCTTTTTTCTGGGCCACGGCGCCGATACCGAGATTCGTGAGGAGGCCGCCGAAACCTTGAGGGCCCTGCCGGCCTCGCAGGTGCTGCCTGCTGTCCGGGATCCGGAACTTCATCCTCACCTGATTGATTATCTGGCACGGCTGAAGCTGGAAGATGCCGAGGTCATGGCCCACCTGATGGGCCATCCGGCGATTTCGCCGGCAACCTTGATTCGGGTGGCGGCCACCGGAGGCAACGCGGTGGTCGCCCCGTTGGCAAGAGAGAAGGGGAGGCTGCAGAGCTTTCCCGAGGTGGCCCAAGCCCTTCTGGCCAATCCGAGGATCGATTCCGCCCTGAAGCGGCAGGTCGAAAAATCGCTCGAGAGCCCCTCCGCTGTGGCGGACGGAAGCGGCGATGAGGTGTCGGAGGAGGAGCAGAATCTGACCAAATACCAGCAGGCGCTGGAAATGGACGTCTCCAAAAAAATCAAGATGGCCATGACCGGCGACAAAGAGTGGCGCGCCATTCTGATCAAGGAACCCAACAAGCTGGTTTGCTCGGCGGTGCTGAAAAACCCGCGCATTACCGAGGGGGAAGTTCTGGCGGTGGCCGCGAACCGAAGCTCCAGCGAAGAGCTGATTCGCCAGATTACCTTGAACCCCGATTGGCTCAAGAATCAGCAGATCAAGAAAGCCCTCATCCAGCATCCCCGCACGCCCTTACCCAAAGCCCTGCGATACATGGATGTTCTCACCGAAAAGGAATTGAAAATTATTGCCAAAAGCCGCAACGTCTCTCGGGTGATCGTCAATCAGGCCCGCCGTATCCTGATCGCCAGAGAGAAAAAAAGTAAGGGGTGACCTGGGACGGCAGGAGTTTCATGTGCGAAGAAAGGTATGAACGATGCAACAGAAACGGGATTTTTCCATCGGCGTTCTGACCCTCTCGGACAAGGGGGCCCGGGGAGAGCGGGAGGACGAGAGCGGACGTATTCTTCGGGAAATGGTGGCGCCGTTGGGGCAGGTGGTTTGCTACCAGGTGATCCCGGACGACGAGGATGGGATTGTTAAGACCCTTGTCGAGTGGGTTGACCGAAAGGAGGTCGACCTGATTTTGACCACCGGGGGAACGGGGCTCACTCCCCGGGATGTGACCCCTGAGGCTACGGCCAGGGTCATTGAACGGGAAGTTCCGGGAATGGCCGAGGCTATGCGCGCGGCCAGCTTGCAGAAGACCCCCCACGCCATGCTGTCAAGGGCCCTGGTGGGGGTGCGGCGGCAATCTCTGATCGTCAACCTCCCCGGCAGCCCTAAAGGGGTGCGGGAAAATCTGGAAGTGGTTCTGCCCGCCCTCGAGCATGCCCTTCTGAAGCTCAAGGGGGATCCTTCCGACTGCGCGCGGTAAGCGTGGCGAAGAGGGCCGCTGGATCATGGCCCCTCATCGGACAGAATTTTGCAGGGCAGGGGATGTTACCGAAATGTAGCGCCGGCCAGGTGGCGAAAAGCAAACAGGCGGGCGATGGCGGGATATCCTCCAAAAGCGCATCGCCCAGGCGTCGTTCCCGTCCCTTGAGTCTCCCATCCCCATCCCCACCCTGCCGGCCAGGGCGCGGAGCCAATTTTTCCATGAAGGGCACTGGCAGGGCGGGGCCGGATGGGGTATTATTTTAATGCAGGGAATCATTGGAAAATATCCGCCGGATGCGGTCGTGGTGATTGAAAATCAGAGACCGCAGAGAGGAGGTATCTCGTGAGCGATAAGCGTTGCAGTCAGTGCGGAATGCTCTTCCCCGAGGAAGAACTGCTGATTCGGGAGGATACCGGTGAGCTCGTGTGCCCGGACTGCTCGGGGCTGCTGGAAGGGGAAGACCTCGGCTGCGAATACGTCGAGGAAGGATGATCGGGTTTGTGCGTTTTACCGCAGCGACAGAAAGCGGGGCATGCCTTGGCGGCATGCCCCTTGTTGTTGCTGGACTTTTGGCAGTTAAAATGAGACAAATTCCCGGTTAAATTATCAATTTCAGGAACTAGAGGTGGGGCAGCTATGCTGGAGACGGACACCAAACCGGAAAAGCGGAGCCTTGGCTGGAGATTCGCCAGCCATTTACGGAAGAAGCTGGCGACCGGGCTCCTTGTGGTCATCCCGGTGGGGATCACCATTTTTATCCTTCGGTTTCTGTTCGATGTCGCCGATGGCGTCTTTGCCCCTGTCATCAAAAAGACTGTAACTTTTTTCTTCGGTACGGGGAGCTATATTCCGGGGCTTGGCATGATTGCCGGCCTCATCGTGCTTTACCTGACGGGGGTGGTTGCGACCAACGTCTTCGGTCGGCGCCTGGTCGATTTCTGGGACCGGCTTCTTTCGCGAATCCCCGTGGTGAAATCGATTTATGTCTCGTCCAAGCAGATCACCAACGTTTTTTCCAGGGGAGGAAAGAGTTCCTTTCGCCATTCGGTCTATGTGGAGTTTCCCAAGGAAGGCTGTTTTTCCATCGCTTTTATCACCAACAGCATTCGTACCGAATCGGGAAAACGGTACCATACCGTCTTTGTTCCCACCTCGCCCAATCCCACCTCCGGCTATGTCCTGCTCCTGGAAGAGGACAAGGTTTTCCCGACGGCCTTCGGAGTCGAAGAAGCGATGAAGATCATCATGTCGGGGGGAATGGTCACCCCGGATGTGATCAAGGCCGACCGCCTGCAATGAGGGACGATGCTTCCGTCGCCAATCCACAGAAGTATGTGGATAGCACTGTGGAAAAGCCTCCCGGCGGAGAGCCGGAGGCCGTCCCGCTCTCGGGTTCTGGCGTTTTGCCTAGAAAAAGATCAGCTCTGACGGCCGCCCTTTTTTTAGGCAGAAAGGCGGATGCTGCGATGGTGCCGACGCCGCATGGGGAGATTTTTCCTGCCGCGATTTTTCGTGACGGCTCCGTTCCGGATTTTTTGAATTGACGAAATCGCTGCCCTGTGATATTCAAAAAAATGTTTTAAAAAACCGATAGTTATAATAATCAAATAAAAGTTTGATCCCATAAAACACCTGTTACCTCACCTGAAATGCAGGAGGACCATCCCCATGGCCGAGACGTTGCACTTTACCGTAGGCGGATTGCTTGAGGACATTGCCCGGCGCTTTCCTGAAAACGACGCTCTGGTCTATCCCGACCGGGGCTTGCGCTACAGCTACCGAGAATTCGATGCGTATTGCGACCGGGTGGCTAAAGGGCTGCATGAGACTGGGCATCGGCAAGGGGGACCACGTGGCCATCTGGGCGACCAATGTGCCCGAATGGGTGGTCCTGCAGTTTGCCACGGCCAAGATCGGCGCGGTGCTGGTGACGGTCAACACCAGCTACAAATCGGCGGAGCTGGAATACATGCTCAAGCAGTCCGATGCAACTACTCTGTTCCTGGTCCGGGGGTTCAAGGATACCGATTATGTGGAAACCCTCTATCCGGTGGTGCCGGAACTGCAAAGACGCCGCCCCGGGGAAGCTGCGCAGCGAAAAGCTCCCCTATCTGCAAAAACGTGATCTTCCTCGGCGAGGAGGCGCCGGCGGGTATGCTCCCCTACGCCGAGCTGGAGCGGCTTGGCGAAGACGTGGGCGACGCCGAACTGGCCGCGGTCAAGGCAGCGCCTGGACGAGCACGAGGTGATCAACATGCAGTACACCTCGGGGACCACCGGCTTCCCCAAGGGGGTCATGCTCACCCACCACAACATCGTCAACAACGGGTTCAACATCGGCGAGTGCATGCGTTTCACCGAGAAGGACCGGCTGTGCATCCCGGTTCCCTTCTTCCACTGCTTCGGCTGCGTGCTGGGGGTTCTCGCCTGCGTTACCCACGGCCGACGATGGTCCCGGTGGAGACCTTCCAGCCCGAGGCGGTGCTGAAGACCATCGAGGCCGAGAAGTGCACCGCGGTGCACGGCGTGCCGACCATGTTCATCGCCGAACTGGAGCACCCCGCCTTCACGAAGTACGACCTGTCCACCCTGCGCACCGGCATCATGGCCGGCTCGCCCTGTCCCATCGAGGTGATGAAGCGGGTCATCCGCGACATGCATGCCTCGCGAGATCACCATCGCCTACGGCCAGACCGAGTCGTCGCCGGTCATCACCCAGACCCGCACCGACGATCCCATCGAACTGCGGGTGGCTACCGTCGGCCGCGCCCTGCCCGACGTCGAGGTGAAGATCGTCGACATCGAGACCGGCGCCAGCCTGCCGCCGGGCAAGCAGGGGGAACTCTGCACCCGCGGCTACCATGTGATGAAGGGCTATTACAAGATGCCCGAGGAGAACGGCCCGGGCCATCGACGGCGAGGGCTGGCTGCACACCGGCGATCTGGCGGTGATGGACGAGAACGGCTACTGCAAGATCACCGGCCGCATCAAGAACATGATCATCCGCGGCGGCGAGAACATCTACCCGCGGGAGATCGAGGAGTTCCTCTATACCCACCCCAAGGTCTCCGATGTCCAGGTCTACGGCGTGCCCGACCGCAAGTACGGCGAGCAGGTGATGGCGGCGGTCAAACTCAAGGACGGCGTCACCTGCAGCGAGGAGGAGATCCGCGACTTCTGCCGGGCCGCATCGCCAACTACAAGATCCCGCATTACGTCAAGTTCGTCGACGAGTATCCGATGACCGCCAGCGGCAAGATCCAGAAGTTCAAGCTGCGCGAGATGGCGATCCGGGAATTGAAGCTCGAACAGGATGCAACGGCCGAAACGGCTTAAAGGCAGGTACAAGGTAAGAGATGAAAGGTACAAGGTAATTCAAAAACCTTGTGCCTTTTTCCTTTTTCACCTTGTGCCTTACCCATTTAACGCTTTAAGCTTGTTCTTAACACCTTGAACCTTGAACCTGTGCTTTCCCAGGAGTGAAACATGCGCATCACCCCCGCCAGCGAATTACAGACCCGTACCGCCAACCTGCAGCGGCTGATGCAGGGGGCCGGCCTTGATGCCGTTCTTATGATTCAGAGCGCCGATCTTTTCTATTTTACCGGCTCGATTCAGCAGGGGGTCCTCTACCTTCCCGCTACGGGCGAGCCTCTCTACATGGTACGCAAGGAATACACGCGCGCCCGCATGGAATGCGGCTTGAAGGAGATCGTTCCGCTTAAAGAGTCCCAAGGATATCCCCGGCATCCTGGCCGATTTCGGCTATCCCCTGCCGAAACGGGCGGGGATGGAACTCGACGTCGTGCCCGTGGCCCTCTTCAACCGCTTCCAGAAGGTTTTCGAGCAGTGCAGCTTCATCGACGCGTCCTCCCAGATCCGCACGGTGCGAGCGGTGAAATCGCCGTATGAGATCGAAATCATGAAGGATGCCGCCTTGCAGGTCGATCGGGTCTTCCAGCGGGCCAAGGAGGTCGTTCGCGTCGGCATGACGGATCTCGAGCTGGCCGCCGAACTCGAATGCACCGCCCGCAAGCAGGGCCACCAGGGGATAACCCGGATGCGCGGCTTCAACTCCGAACTCTTTTACGGTCACATCTTCTCCGGTCCCGACAGCGCCGCGCCGGCCTTTCTCGACGCACCTCTCGGCGGGATCGGCGTGAATCCCTCTATCGGCCAGGGGGCCAGTTACAAGCGGATCGAGAAGAACGAGCCAATTACCGTCGATTTTGTCGGAGCTTTCGACGGGTACCTGGTCGATCAGACCCGAACCCTGTGCATCGGGGGGTTGCCGGACCAATTGCAAAAGGCCTACGATGATATGCTGGCCATCCAGGAGAAGCTCAAGGAAATCGCCCGTCCCGGCGTCGCCTGGGGGCAGATTTACGACGTGTGTTACGATCTGGCCTGCCGTCTGGGGTATCAGGAGCATTTCATGGGGTCTTCGGGTGCCCAGGTTTCCTTCATCGGTCACGGCATCGGCATCGAAGTCGATGAATTCCCTTTCATTGCCAGGGGCTTTAAAGATCAATTTCTGGAAGAATACATGACCTTTGCCTTCGAACCCAAAGCGGTGTTTCCCGGCCTTGGCGCGGTCGGCATCGAAAACACCTTCTGGGTGGCGAAGGACGGCCTCAAGCATCTGACTTTTTCCGACCAGGGGCTGGCGGTGCTTTGAACGGTCCGCAGGATAAAAAAGATTCAACTCCGGAAAGGACCTTCAGGCAACCGCGATGGATACCAGCTTCGAAAACTTTGTCAAAAATCTGCAAGACGGCGTCTATTTCGTCGACCGCCAACGGCGGATCACCCTCTGGAACAAGGCGGCCGAAGAGATTACCGGATATGCGGCCGAGGATGTGGTGGGAGGCTGTTGTGCCGACAATATCCTGGTGCATGTGAACGATGGGGGAGCGAAACTCTGCGAAGGGATGTGCCCGCTGGCCCAAACCATGGAAGATGGTCGGCCCCGCGAGCGAAAGATCTCCCTGCGTCACAAGCAGGGGCATCGGATTCCCGTCCTGGTCCGGACCGTCCCGCTGCGCGACGCCGACGAGCAGATAATCGGTGCCGTCGAGTCCTTTTCCGATCTGCGGGCCCGGGATGCGATTCTGCTGCGGCTGCGCGAATTGGAAAAGCTGGCCCTCAACGATTCCCTGACAAAGCTCTCCAATCGGAACCACATCCTGGGAGAGATGGAAGACTGGCTGCGGGAAATGGAGCGCTACGGTCTTTCCTTCGGGGCCCTGATGATGGATATCGATTACTTCAAGGACTTCAACGACCGGCATGGGCACGACAAAGGCGACCTGGTGCTGAAAACGGTCGCCGATACCCTTCGTGGCGCCGCCCGCTCCTTCGATCTGATGGGCCGCTGGGGAGGGGAGGAGTTTCTCGGCCTGATCCGCAACGTCGATCAGGCGGAGTTGGCCCGGGTGGCCGAACGCTGCCGGGTGCTGGTGGAGCAAACCGCTGTCTCCCTTCCCGACGGTCCGGGGCGGGTGACGATCTCTATCGGCGGCACTCTGGCCCGGCCGAAAGACACTCCTGCTTCGCTGGTGAAGCGCGCCGACGAAATGATGTACCGCAGCAAGGCCTTCGGCCGCAACAGGGTGACCTTGGAACCGGCAGCCGCAGGGGCCGATGGCGGGGAAGCCGTGAAGGGCGCGCCGCAAGGGTAGCCAGTGCCCTACCGGTGCCTGCCATCAGACGTTACGATCCGGAATCCGGCGGTTTCTTTATCTGCCGACAAAAAGGCTGTCCCATACCGGGGACAGCCTTTTTGTTTTTTTTCGCCGCAACCAGAAGGCCTTACGGCACGGTGATGGTGACTTCCCCCTTTTGCCCGGTTCGATGGTCGAGGGCCAGCAGAACCACCTGCTGCTGGGGACGAAGCTGGCTGACGATCTGATCGAAACTCTCCACTCCGCCCACGGGATGACCGTTGACTTCAAGAATCAGATCACCGACCTCGAAGCCGGCCTGTCCGAGGGAACCCGCCGAATCGACCTGGGTAATTTTTACCCCTTGATCCGATTCAATGCCGTAGTTGACTGCCTCCTTCTGGGGGATGTCGGTAAATTTCGCCCCCAGGCGCTTTTCGACGGACTCGGTCAGAAATTTGATCTCATCAGCCAGATTGCCGATTTTAACCGTCACCTCCCGCTCTTTGCCATCCCGAAGAAGGGTCAGGTGCGCCTCATGACCGATGGTGGTGGTCGCCACATCGTTGCGCAGGGTGCTCGCGTCGGGCACCTTCTGGCCGTCATAGGCGATAACGATATCGCCCCGTTTCAGGCCCGCTTCGGCAGCCGGGCTCTTTTTGACCACCTTGGAAAGGAGCGCCCCTTGCGTGTTTTCGACGCCAAAGGTTTTGGCCAGGGCGGGGGTGAGGTCCTGAACGGTGACGCCCAACCAGCCCCGTTCCACCTTGCCGTGGGCGATCAGCTGCTTGGCGATGTGGACGGCGATTTTACTCGGGATGGCGAAACCGATGCCCTGAAAACCGCCGGAGGTGGATTCGATGGCCGAGTTGACCCCGATCACCTCGCCCCGCAGGGTGAGCAGGGGCCCGCCGCTGTTACCTGGATTGATCGCCGCGTCCGTCTGCAGATAGTCCTGGTAGTTGCTGGGATCCATGATGCCGGCGCGGTGCTTGGCGCTGATGATCCCCTGAGTGACGGTCTGATACAGGCCGCGGGGATGACCGATGGCGACAACCCACTGGCCGACCTTGGTCTGGTCCGAGTTGCCGAAGACAACGTGGGGCAGAGGGCCCTTCGCGTGGATGCGGATGACGGCGAGATCGGTTTTGGGGTCGGCGCCCACCAGTTGAGCCGGATAGCGCTCGCCGTTGGCCAGGGTCACCTCGATTTTGGTCGCTCCGCCCGCTACGTGGTTGTTGGTGAGGATATACCCTCTGCTATCCATGATCATGCCGGTGCCGAGGCCCTTCAGCTCGCGTTTGAATTTTTTCGGCATGCGGCGGCTGCCGAAGAACTGGCGGAAGAGGGGATTCTCTTCGAAAGGATAAAAGGGGTTCTGGACCTCCTGCCGTTCGGTGACCAGGATGTGGACCACCGCCGGGATGGTCTGTCCGGATACCTGCTCGACGGCGGTTACCAGGTTGGGAGGAACCTTCTGGGACGGTCCGTCCGCGGAAACGTAAATGAGGGGCTCCTTTGCCCCGGCCAGACAGGTCCCCGGAGACCACGCCAAAAGGGCCCACGGTACGATCAGCGCGATAGCCAGGCTTGTCCGGATCCTGGCCGAACTGCGGAAATTGAAATGAAAAAATTGACTCGCCATGCCGTTCTCCTGTTTTCTCCCAAGGTTACGAAAAAGGTAAATAATGCAATAATTCTACCCTGTTTTACCGAGAAGAAAAGAGGAGGGCGGAATTTTGCAGGTTTCGGCCGCCAGCGGAAGCCAGCGCGGCAGGAGGGCTCAGGGTTTCAATGCCCCGAGAGAAAACGGCTCAGGCGCAGCAGCAGCCCCTGGCGGGTCAGCAGTGCCCCGTGGGGGCAGAGCTCCTGACAGCAGAAACAGCGGATGCAGCGGGAATAGTCGATGTGGAGGCTCGTTTCGGAGAGGGTCATGGCCCGGGGCGGACAGTTCTCCACGCAGATGCCGCAGCGCTTGCAGAGGGCCAGATCGGGGGCCGGGCGGGCGGTGAGAGACTGCTTCAGGGGATTTTTCAGAAAAGCCGGCAGGCCGAAATTGACATCGGTGGTCTTGGCCGGTCGAAAGTTGCGTAGCCGAAGCCCCTCCAGGGTGGTGCCCGCGAGGTCGATCTCCTCCATCCGGCTGCCGAAGCGTCCGCTGCGACGGGCCACCCGCTGGGTCCAGACCGCCTCCTGGGGAAGTCCCACCAGCTCGGTGGCGACGGTATCGACCGCGACCGGATTGTCGCCCGCCAGCAGGGCGCCGATATGGACAGGATCGCCGCTGCCCGGTCCGTCTCCTTCCATGCCTGTGACGGCGTCGACGATGGTCAAAGCGGGACGGATCTGTTCGGCCAGCTCCAGCAGCATGAGGGCGAAGAAGGTCTTGTCGGTGCCCGCCTGCAGGTGGAGCCGCGGCTTGCGCATGCCGACCACCGCGCCGAAAAGGTTCTTAACCCCGCCGGTAAGGCCCATCATCTGATGGGTCTTGAGCTTGGGAAGGTTGAGGACGACGTCGGCCTCGAGGATCTCCCGGGCCAGCTCCAGCTCGTGAAAGGTTCCTCCCGAAGCGCGAACCCGGGTCGACTCCTGGAAGGGGGCGAAGGTGGCCCCCGTCTCTTCGGTGATCGTCAGAATGCCGCACCGTTCGGCGACCTGGCGGGGCGAACCGACTCCGGGAGAGTCTCCCACGGAGACCTGTCCGCCCGACTGCTGGGCCAGGCGGATCACGGCTCTGACGATCTCCGGATGGGTGGTGACCGCCTTTTCGGGACTCTTGCCCGACAGCATGTTGGGTTTGACCAGAACCTTTTGTCCCGGCTTGACAAAGGCGCCCATGCCGCCCAGCGGCGCGAGGAGGGCGGCGAGGCCCCCTTCGACCGCGTCCCGCCGATAGTCGGCGAGGCCTTGCAGGGCGACCCGGGCTTTCATCCGGGAATCACCTGAACGAGCAGGCGGCGCTGGCGGGGGCCATCGAATTCGCAGAAATAGATCCCCTGCCAGGTGCCCAGCACCGGCGCGCCGTCCTCGACCAGGATGGTTTCGCTGGCCCCCACCAGGGTGCTCTTGATATGAGCGGCGCTGTTCCCCTCGCCGTGGCGGTAACCGTCATCGAAAGGCACGATCCGGTTCAGCTCCATCACCATATCCTGCACCACGTCGGGGTCGGCATTCTCATTAATGGTTACGGCTGCTGTGGTGTGGGGCACGAAGATCACCGCCGATCCTTTGTGCACGCCCGAGTCGCGGATGGCCTGGCGGACGGCGTCGGTGACGTCGATCAGGGCGACCTTCTCCCGGCTGCTCACGGAGATTTCGGTCATGAAGGGACTCCTTCTGTGAGGGCTTCGCACAGCGCTTTGAAGGCCCGGGGATGGTACAGAAACGAGACGTGTCCTAGCCCGGCCAACTCGACATTGTGCGCCCCCTCGAAGCGACCGTACTCCCAGGGAAGGACCATGTTGTCGTGCCGGGAGCAGATGGCCCTCAGCTCCGTCTCGGCGGGGAGCGGTGCCAGGGCCAGGCGGCGCAGGAAATCGGAGCCCGGAATGAGGAGCCGGCCCAGGGGCGAAAGGGCGAAAGGGGCCAGCTTGGAGCCGCTGTTCGGCGCGGCAAGCAGAATGCAGCGCTCCACCTTCTGCTCTCCGCCGCGAATCTGCAGGTAGTTGCGGGCGATGATGCCCCCCATCGAGTGCCCGATCAGGCAAACTTTTTTGACCCCCAGGGTATGCCGCAGTTCATCGACTTTCTTGGCCACCCGCTCGGTCAGCGTTTCCACGTCCTGCCACGGCGGCAGATTCAGCGTGTAGATGTTCCGAAAGCCCCGGCGGCGCAGCCGGTATTTGGTCCAGAGCCAGCTGGCGCGGTTATGAAAGAGTCCGTGCAGCAAAATGATCGGCGTTGCGGCGCCCTCCGCGGGCTGCCGCTCCTTTGGGGGGAGCCAGCCCAGGGGATGCAGCAGAACGTCGAGAAAAAGGAACAAGGTTTCCATCCCCACGAGCCGGACGGCCAGCCAGAGCCGAGAAGGGGAAAAGCGCTCCGCCATCAGTTCCGGGCGGCTGTTGGCCCCTTCGTACCAGGCGAAGGCATAGCTTAATACCACGATCACAGTGACAACGGCCAGAATGGCGGCCAGAATCGAAACAATCCAGATCATCGCTCACCTCAATAAAACCACATTATGGCACGGGCTTTTCCGACCGTCAACGCGATACCGGCGAGGGTGGCGGAAGAGGCTAAAAAATGGTATGGTTCGGGCCGCCCGCGCTAAAATCCGCGGTCATTCCCGGGGAGGCACTCATGCACGCATTGATCGAACGATTTTCCAGACACCTTTCGGTCGAGAGAAACGTCTCGGAGCACACCCTGCGGGCCTATCTGCGGGATCTTCGCGCCTTCCAGACGTTTTTGGAGGAAGACCCGGCCTTTCTGGGATGCGGGGAGGACGTGATCCGGCGGGTGGACCACCTGGTTCTGCGTCGCTACCTGGCGCTTTTGCACAAGAAGAACCGCAAATCCACCCTCGGCCGAAAGCTCGCCTCGTTGCGCTCCTTTTTCCGCTACCTGGTGCGAGAGGGGGTACTGGAGGCGAATCCGGGGGAGATGGTCGCCACGCCCCGCCAGGAAAAATATCTGCCCCGCACCCTTTCCGTGGATGAGACCTATGCGCTGATGGAGTGTGGCACAGAAGGAGACATCCTCGCCCTGCGGGATCGGGCCATTGTCGAGACCCTCTATTCCTGCGGACTGCGTGTCAGTGAGCTGACCGGTCTCAATGTGGAAAACGTCGATTTTCAGCAGGGATTGGTCAGGGTGCTGGGCAAGGGACGCAAGGAGCGGATCGTTCCCATCGGCCGCAAGGCCATGGAGGCTCTGAACGCCTACCTGGAGAGACGCTCCCGGCCTGCCGGCGAGGCCCCGCTTTTTCTCAACCACCGAGGGGGGCGCCTCACATCGCGCAGCGTGGAAAGGAATCTGAAAAAACAGCTGCTGCAGGCCGGCCTCATCAAGGATGCCACCCCCCACGCCCTGCGTCACTCCTTCGCCACCCATCTGTTGGACAGCGGGGCCGACCTGCGGGTGATTCAGGAACTTCTCGGGCATGCCTCCCTCTCCACTACCCAGAAATATACCAAGGTCAGCGTCGACCATCTGATGGCGGTGTACGATCAGGCGCACCCCCGCAGCCGGAAAAAATGACCAAACAAGTTATCAATGTCTTGACACCCCTTCCGCTCCGGATAAAATTCCAGTGACCAGGGACGAAAGGAGGCAACAATCATGGCGACACTACAGGTCGGTCAACCCGCGCCGGAATTTACCATGGAGGGGGTCTCGGGCAAGGAGTTCGGAGAATTTTCCCTTGCCGGTTACCAGGGGAAATGGGTCGTCCTCTTTTTCTATCCTCTCGACTTCACATTCGTCTGCCCCACCGAAATCATCGGTTTCAACGAAAGGTACGAGGAGTTCGGAAAACTCAATGCCGAAATCCTCGGGGCCAGCGTGGATTCCAAGTTCTCCCATCTGGCATGGATCAGCAATGAACTCGGAGACCTGCGCTATCCGCTCCTCTCCGATATTACCAAGGAAGTCGCCCGACAATACGGTATTCTTATCGAGCAGCAGGGGATCAGCCTGCGCGGCCTCTATATCATCGATCCCAACGGCATTCTGCGCTATGAGCTGGTGCACGATCTCAACGTCGGCCGCAGTGTCGACGAAACCCTGCGGGTGCTCGAGGCTCTGCAGACCGGCGAACTCTGCCCGATCGACTGGCGAAAGGGAGTGAAAACCCTGGGGAAAGGGTAGCGGGGCTCTCTGACAGTCGGAGGGCTCACAGCGATGCAGAAGGACAAACAATCGTGGCGGATCTTTTCATCTGGGCCCATCGTGGCGCCTCTCAGGTCGCCCCGGAGAACACCCTGGCGGCATTTCGAGCGGCCGAGCTGGCGGGTGCCGACGGTATCGAGCTGGATATTCACCTCTGCCGTGACGGCGTACCGGTGGTCATCCATGACGAGAGCGTTGATCGCACCACCGATGGCAGCGGTGCGGTCGGCAGCTACTCGCTGCGAGAGCTGCGAAAGCTCGATGCAGGAGGGTGGTTTTCCCCCGCCTTTTCCGGAGAGGCGGTACCGACCCTGGAGGAGGTCCTCTCCTGGGCCGAAGGGCGGGTGCGTCTGAATATCGAAATCAAATCCGCCCGGGCGGGAGAGGCGGTGCTCGATCAACTGGCTTCCTTCCCTCAGGCACGGATTCTCGTTTCTTCCTTCGACCATGGCCTGCTCGAGCATCTGCACCACCTTTCTTCCGATCTGCCGCTGGCATTTCTCTGCGAATCCCCACTGTGGCGGCGGCCCCTTCGCCGGGCGGCGGCGTGCGGGGCCGAGAGCTTTCATCCCCGCCGGGACCGGGTTTCACGGGCCATGACGGTCGCCTGCCGAGGGGAGGGTATCGGGGTGGTGCCCTGGACCGTCGATAATCTCAGGCAGCTCTGGCCGCTGCTGCGCTTGGGGATCAGCGGGGTTTTTACCAATGATCCGGAGCGCTTGGTGCGGTACCGAAACCGACCGAAGGTTTCAACTTCCATCTGAGCTCCCCTTTTCTCTTATTTCTAAGATGTCGAAATGACATGAAAATGTGTCGTCCCGGTTTTGACTCCCGGGCCGATTATGGTATATTTTAATCGTTGAAGTTTCCCTAATCAAAAGCTTGGGAGTCGATTGATGAAGGACTATTCCTTGGGTGAAATCATCCAGATGGCCACGCGCAAAGAAGAAGAGTCGGTGCGGTTTTACCGAAAAGCCTCTGAGCTGGTTCATCTCTCCGGAACCCGACAGCTTTTTCTCGAGTTGGCCGACGAGGAGACGAAACACCGGGACATGCTCGAACATCTCGACCTGGCGGAGGTCGAGCAGGCTCAGCCGGAAAGGGTTCCCGATCTGCACATCAGCGACTATCTGGTCGAGCCTCCCTTCAGCGATCAGATGCATTACGACGAAATTCTGCGCGTGGCGATGAAGCGGGAAGAAAAGTCCGTGCATTTGTACGAACATCTTTTGACCAAGACGCGAGTGGAAAAGGCAGTGAAATTACTTCAATTTCTCCTCGAACAGGAACACCGGCACAAGTATCGTCTGGAACGGGAGTACGACGATAACGTGCTGGCGAATATGTAGCGGCGCCATGTTGACCGAGCGAACAGCTCCCCGATCCCTCGTTTTCGATCTCGACGGCACGCTCTACGTCAGCCCGGAGGTGGCCCGGGACATTCAAAAGGCGGCGGAAAAACTGATTGCCGCGACGCGCGGAATCTCCCTGCGGGAAGGGCGGGAGCTTTTGAAATGCGCACGCCGGCGGCTTACCGAAACCCTCGATGAAGAGCCCACCCTGACTCGTACCTGTATGGAACTGGGCATCGAAGTCTCCGAATTCCACCAGGCGTTGCAGCAGCAGGTCCGTCCGGAGCGGTATCTCGCCCCCGATCCAGTTCTCGCCGCCCTGCTCGATTCTCTCCGGGATCTCTGCGATCTCTACATCTATACCAACAACAGCCTCCCGCTGAGTCAGAAAATCCTGGCCCTGCTCGGGGTCGAGGATCATTTCGCGAGACTCTATACCATCGAATTCTGCTGGATTCCCAAGCCCGATCCGGAAGCGCTGCAGCGCGTTCTGGAAGATATCGGCGGCCCTCCCGAAAGTTTCCTTTTTATTGGCGACCGCAGTCAGGTCGATTTGAAGCTCCCCGCGAACCTCGGAATTCCCACCCTGTTGGTCAATGAAACCTCCGATTTGCTGCAGATCCACAAGCTGCTGGGGCTTCTCCCCTGAACCCAGCGGCCAGGCGCCGGACGTCTCTGTCTTGCTCCGCAAGTTCTTGACTTTTGCAGGAGTAGATGCTAAAAGCGCCACGTTTGATGGCGTCGCAAGAACTCCGCCCTACGGCGTTACGGTGATTTTTCAGGACCTCGACCACCCGGATGGTGGCTTTCGTCCCTGAAAAATCACCAGGCTTTTGTAGGACGAAATTTTTGCTTCGCCGCCCCAGGAGTTTTTGCGAAAGGATCACGTTTGAAGGCATGGAGACGGTTTTTATCGCCTTCGACCGCAAACTCCCCCGTTTTCCGATTCGGACCCCCCGATAAATAAAACCATCGGGCTCTTCATCACATTTCCGAAGGGCCCCAACCCCTTAACGACGACTGGAGGAACAGAGTCATGGAAAGAACCTTTGCCATTATCAAACCCGATGCGTTTGCCGCAGGGCATGCCGGGAAGATCATTACCCGCATTTACGACGAAGGCTTTAAAATCGTTGGCCTCAAGAAACTGTATCTCAGCAAAGTTGAGGCCGAAGGGTTCTATTACGTCCACAAGGAGCGCCCTTTTTTCGGCGAACTGACCGATTTCATGAGCAGTGCGCCGTGCATCGTCATGGTGCTTGAAGCCGAAGGAGCCATCAAGAAATGGCGTGACCTGATGGGGGCCACCAACCCCGCTGAGGCCGCTCCCGGAACGCTGCGCAAGGAATTCGGAATCTCCATTGGCGAAAATGCCACCCATGGCTCCGACGCCCCTGAAACGGCGGCCTTTGAAATTCCCTACTTTTTCTGCGGCCTGGAGCTGCTGTAATACGCAGCTCAACCACTTTAACCTTGTATGGTCAAAGCCCTTCGGGTAAAATCCGAAGGGCTTTTCTCGTTAATGAATAAGACAAACGCGGGGCTTTGCCCCTCCCTGGAGACCCCTTTCGGGTGATTTTATCCATGGCTGAACCGGCCAGAGTCGATATCAAGAATTTCACAATCGAGGAACTGACCGCCTTTCTGGGCGGGATGGGAAAAGAGCGTTTCCGGGCCCGCCAGATCGTCCGCTGGGTTTACGGCCGGGGCGTCACCGATTTCGCCGAAATGACTGACTTATCCAAGGACCTGCGGGAGGAACTGGCCCGGCGGGCCTTTATTTCGGCGTGGCAACCCGAGGTGGCGGAAGAGAGCCGGGACGGGACCCGCAAATACCTTTTTCGCCTGGCGGACGGGCAGACCGTGGAGACGGTCCGCATTCCCATGGAAGGGGGTCGCAGCACCCTGTGCGTCTCGACCCAGGTGGGGTGCGCGATGGGCTGCACCTTCTGTCTCACCGGCAGCTTCGGCCTCGTCCGCAACCTCTCGGCGGCAGAGATCGTCAACCAGGTCTGCGCCGCATTTACGGAGGGGCCGGTCAACAATATCGTTCTCATGGGCATGGGAGAGCCGCTTCACAATCTGGAGAACGTGGTGAAGGCGCTGCAGATTCTCTACCTCCCCGACGGGTTCGGTTTCGGCGCCCGCAAGGTCACCCTCTCCACCTCCGGACTGGTGCCGGAGATGAGGGAGCTGTCCCGGCGTATCCGGGTGAACCTGGCGATTTCCCTCAACGCGACTACCGACGCGGTGCGCAACGAACTGATGCCCGTCAACCGCCGCTATCCGCTGAAAGAACTGATGGCCGCCTGCCGGGACTATCCGCTTCAGCCACGCCAGCGGCTCACCTTCGAATACATTTTGATCCGGGATCTGAACGACAGCCTGGAGGATGCCAAACGTCTGGTCAAACTCCTGCATGGCATCAAGGCCAAAGTGAATCTCATCCCCTTCAACGAGCATCAGGGGTCGGCCTTTCACACCCCGCCGGAGGAGCGGATCGAGGCTTTTCAAACCTATCTGCTGAGCCGCAATCTCGTTGCCATTCGACGGGCAAGCAAAGGGCAGGACATCTCGGCCGCCTGCGGACAGCTGAAGGGGAGGCTGGAGCGGCAGCTGTAAGCTGTAAGCCGTAAGCCTGAAAACCTTTAAATCTCGGGCCCCGGGCCTCGAATCTTGAACTTGGAGAATTTCCCATGTCCAAACCAACCATCGGTGTTATCGGCGGCAGCGGTCTGTACGAAATCGAGGGCTTCACCGGCCTGGAGGAAGTCGCCCTCGAGACTCCCTTCGGCAAACCTTCCGATACCTTCATCTGCGGAGAACTGGAAGGGGTGCGGATGGTTTTTCTGCCCCGCCACGGCCGCGGCCATCGCCTGCTGCCTTCGGAGGTGCCGTATCGGGCCAACATCTACGGCATGAAGAAACTCGGCGTCGAGCGCATCATTTCGGTCTCGGCCGTCGGCAGTATGAAGGAGAAGATCGCTCCGGGACACATCGTCGTCCCCGACCAGTTTTTCGACCGCACCACCGGCAAGCGGGCCTCCACGTTTTTCGGCGACGGCGTCGTCGGGCATATCCCCTTTGCCGATCCTGTCTGTCCCGAACTCTCCGACCTTCTCTATCACAGTGCGCTGGCTGTCGAGGCGACGGTTCACAAGGGGGGAACGTACCTCTGCATCGAAGGACCGAACTTCTCGACCCGGGCCGAATCCCAGGTGTTTCGCAGCTGGGGCGTGGAGGTGATCGGCATGACCAATCTGCCCGAGGCCCGGCTCGCCCGCGAGGCCGAAATCTGCTACGGCACGGTTGCCATGGCGACCGATTACGACTGCTGGCATGAGGAACACGACGACGTCACGGTTGACGCCGTTCTGGCCATCATCCGACAGAATGTGGCGACCGCGCGAAACATCATTCGCGAAGCGGCCCGCCGTCTTGGCGGCCCGGCGGAATGCGACTGCAAAAGCGCCCTGCAGAATGCCATCATGACCCCGAAGGAGATCGTTCCGGAGGAGACCAAACGCCGGCTGGATTTGATCATGGGGAAATACTTGAACTGAGATTTGCGTTTGCGGAGCGATTCTCGGTAAACTGATAGTGGGTTTGGCCGCGAGGCCGCGAAGCGAATCGGAAGATTCGCTCGATTCTCCTCGATTATTCGGGAGAGGCCCACATTTTTTCTTCAAAGGACGGGACTTTGTCATGAGCATTCTGGTTGTCGGCTCGGTCGCCCTCGATTCGGTCGAGACGCCCTTCGGCGAGGTGGAGGAGGTCCTCGGAGGCTCCGGAACATATTTTTCCACTGCGGCCAGTTTTTTTTCCGGAGTCAAGCTGGTGGCGGTGGTCGGGGAGGATTTCCCCGGCGAACATACCGAGTTTCTGGCTTCCCGCAACATCGATCTGGCCGGGCTGCAGTCCGCTTCCGGAGAGACGTTTCGCTGGCGCGGCCGTTACGGTTACGATTTGAATGAGGCCCACACACTGGAGACCCGCTTGAACGTTTTCGAATCTTTCCGGCCCGAGCTTCCCAGCGGGTACGAAGATGCCGATTTCGTTTTTCTGGCCAATATCGATCCGGAACTGCAGCTGGATGTCTTGCGGCAAGTGAAAAAACCGCAGCTGGTGGCCTGCGACACCATGAACTTCTGGATCGAGGGGAAGCGCGACGCCTTGGTGAAGACCCTCGGTCATGTCGATATCCTCATCATCAACGAAGGCGAAACCCGCCAGCTGGCAGAGGATGCCAACCTTGTTCGTGCGGCAAGAAAGATTCTTTCGTGGGGTCCCAAGACGCTGGTAGTCAAGCGGGGAGAGTATGGTGTTCTCATGTTTACGGAACATTCGATCTTCTCGGCGCCGGCCTATCCTCTGGAGTCCGTCTTCGATCCGACCGGCGCCGGGGACACCTTTGCCGGAGGATTCATGGGATTTCTGGCTTCCACCCGCAATCTTTGCGAAAAAAGCATCCGGCAGGCCATTGTTTTCGGCAGCGTCATGGCCTCTTTTACGGTAGAGGATTTCAGCCTGAACCGGATGAAAACCCTGGAGTACGCGGAAATCGAGGAGCGGTTTCGTAAAATCAAGCTCCTCACCGAATTCGAAGGCTTGGGGTGAGCGCAGGGAGAAGGCGATGTTCGTCCGGCAAAAAGACCTGGAACGGCTGGACGTTTCCAGCCAACGGATTCTGCGACTGCAGCGGTCCCTGAACGATGTGCAGCTGGCGCTCCCCGAATTCCCCCCCAGGCGGCGACGGCTTACCTTTGCGCCGTCGGCACGGGGGCTGGGGTCCGGGTGGTGGCGGCGCTGCATCTTCACGCCAGTCGCCGTCTGGTCTTTTACCTGGATGATGCCGGGGCGGTGCCCCGCAAAAAGGCCGGCTCCCTTTTCAGCGGGGGCACTCAATTTGTCGAGTCCATGGGGTTCATGCTGGGCGAGCTCGATTTTCAGCATCTCACCCCGGAAGACCGTTCGGCTCTGTGGGATTCTTTGCCGTTGAAAACTGGCGACGCGGGCGCATCCGCCGGCGCCGGGGACCAAGCGGATCTCGGAGATGAAAAACGCAGACGAGTCCTGGAAAATCTGGGGCGATTTTTAGCATCCTTCTGAGGAGGACGGTGTGCGGAAGACACTTCTTCGATTCCTGGCGCTGGTTCTGATCGGTCTGGTGGCAGGGTGTGCCGCGCCGAAAAAACAGCGCAACGAGGGCCGGGCCCACTACGTGATGGGGGTTTCTTTCCTCGAAGAGCACAACTCCACCCAGGCTCTGAAGCAATTTTTGCTGGCTGAAAAGGCCAACCCCCGGGATGCCGATATTCAGGCCGCTCTGGGACAGTCCTACCAGTTGAAAGGGGCGTACCGGCGGGCGGAGAAACATTATCTCCGAGCCCTGGAGCTGCGTCCCGACGATCCCCAGTTCGAAAACAACCTCGGTGCCCTTTACCTGGATATGCACCGATGGGACGATGCCATTCATTCTTTCCGAAAGGCCTCGACCAATCTGCTCTTCGGGCACCCCGAAATCGCCCTGACGGGGATGGGTTTCGCCTATTTCCGGAAGGGGGATGTGGCGAAAGCCGAGAGCAGTTATCGTAAGGCTATTTCGCTGGCGCCACGCTATCCCCTTGCGCACTTGCGCCTCGGGGAAGTTTACCTCGCCAGGGGGAAGACGGATCAGGCTATTGATGAATTTCGTCAAGCCAGTACCTTGGCACCCGGTTATCCTGTGGCCCATTACAAACTTGCTCTGGCCTATATGAAAAAGGGGGAGAATAAAAAGGCCGCCGCCGCTTTTCGGGAGGTTATCCGGCTGGCCCCCAGTTCCGAAGAGGCCCGGCGCTCCCAGGATTATCTGAACATTTTGCACTGAAGTGGTAAGAGGAATGGAAAATTCCCTCCCTGGAACACAGCTCAGAACCCGCCGCCTCCAACTGGGGCGGACCCTTCAGGAAATCGCTGAAAAAACCCGGATCACCCGCAGCTATCTGGAGGCTCTCGAAGAAGGCCGTTTCGATGCCGTCCCTGGGGAGGTCTATCTCAGCGGCTTTCTGCGGACTTATGCCGAAGAGCTGGGCCTTGAACCGGAGCCGCTTTTACGGGCCTGCAGAGCGCAGAGGAGGATTCCCGCTGAAGGGGTCCGAAGGCCCGAGGGCGACGTTTCTAACTCCGGTCCCGAGATTGGGAGAAAAAGGGTGTGGCCGGCGGTGTTTCTCGCGCTGGCGCTTGTTCTTGCGGCCGGGACCGCGGTTTTTGCCTTCCGCTGGTTTTTCCCCGAACATGGCCGTTCCGAAGTGGTTGAACAGGTCCGCCCCGGGGAAACCTTCGCTCGTCATGACCATACCGTTGCCCTTCTCAACCGGCCTGAGAAGGGTTCGGCCGAAAAGGCCCTGCCTGCCCAAAAAAATCCGATTTCGGCCAGCCGTAAAACGGAACGCCCGACTCCGGCAAAACCTCCTGCACAGGAGCGGGGCGCCAGGAAGCAGGTGCGCCCCTCTCCACCGACCACCCCCGCGGCGCAGCCGCCTGTTCCCTCTGGCGGTGCCGTTCTACGCCTGCAGGCTCTGGCCGCGGGGACTTTGGAGGTATCGATTGACGGCCGCGATCCCCAAAGCTATCGTTTGAAAAAGGGGGTCTCTCTGAGCTGGAATCCTGCGCGCTCCGCCCGCGTTTCCGTCGACGATCCAACCGGCGTGAAGATCTGGCTGGGAGATCGGCGACTCGATTTCGGCGGCAAAAAAGAAATTGTGCTGCGAGCGAAGAAAACGACCGCCGACCGGGGGGAAACATGACAATTCAATGCCCCGAATGCGGGGCCCGTTACAAACTCACCCCCACCTCCCCGGCAAAGTCGGAGGTTCGGGTCAAATGCCGGAGGTGCTTGAACCTTTTCAAGGTTTCCCTGGACGCCGCGGGGCAGGGGAGCGGACTCCCTTCCACAGGAGGAGCGACGGCGCCACAGAAGGAGCGGAGCAGCTCTCCCCGGGAACCGGCCGCCGGTACGAAACCCGCTTCTACGGTTCTGGTGGTAGATGATTCGCGATTCTTTCGGGAATTAATTGTCGACATGCTCAAACCTCTTTCCCTATCCATTCTGACCGCGGCGAACGGCGCCGAAGCCATGGCCGTCATCCGCCGCGAACATCCCGCCCTCGTTATTCTCGACCTGAACCTGTCTGCGGAGAAAAACGGCACCGACCTTGTCCGTGACATTCGCGCCGACCGTTCCCTGGACGGCATCCGCCTGCTGGCCATGAGCGGCGTGTTCCGCAAAAAGGCCGACGTCGCCGAGGTGGAAATGGCCGGAGCCGACGACTTTATCAGCAAATCTTTCACCCCCGAGCAGCTTCAGGCGCGCGTTATCAATCTGCTGCGGCACTGACGATGGAATTTTCCGAGGAAATCCTGGCCGCAGCAGAGAGGGTCCGTCGGGAGGCCGGAATCGAAAGTTTCGATCTGGCGGTCATTCTCGGTTCCGGTCTCGGCGCCCTGGCCGAGCGGGTTGAGAGGGCGTCGTTTTTCCCGTATGGGGATCTTCCCTGCTTTCCGGCCACGGCGGTAGCCGGTCACGCAGGACGCCTGGTGACCGGTTGGTGCGGGGACCGGCGGATTCTTCTTTTTCAGGGACGGCATCATTTGTACGAAGGGTACACGGCCCGCCAGGTGACCCTGCCCGTTCGGCTGGCCCGCGAACTCGGCTGCCGGGGCCTTCTTCTCACCAATGCCGTCGGCGGCATTCACCGGGATTTTCGGGTCGGTGAGTTCATGTACATTACCGACCATATCAATCTGATGGGGGACAACCCGCTGCGGGGGGTGCGGAGCGACCCGTTTTTGGACCTTTCCGACCTCTACCGAAAAGACTTGTTTTCTTCTCTGGCCAAAGCCGCGGCAGCGCAGGGGATCGGATTGCATCAGGGGGTTCTGGCGGCAGTGCCGGGCCCATCCTACGAGACGCCTGCGGAAATCCGGGCCCTGCGCATTCTGGGCGCTGACGCGGTTTCCATGTCGACGGTTCCCGAGGCGATCATGGGCAAGTATCTCGGCATGGAGGTCGTCGGCATCTCGCTGGTCGCCAACACGGCCTCGGGACTTTCCCCGGCCGTTTTGAGCCACGAGGAAGTTCTGGCGAGTGGGCAGCGGGCGGCCGTAGACCTCTGGTTTCTGGTTCGCCGCTTGATTGCTCTTTGGCGCGGCAAGAAAGGCGGGGTCGCGTGCGGAAAAAAGCGCTGATGCGTCTATTTGATTAACACGCTGAAAATATTATATTTTCAGGAGTAATATCAGGGCGTCTGGCTTGACAGGTACCTCGGCGATGGTAAGCTTCTTAAAAAACGTCGGGGGGTGCCATTTGGGCCCAAAAAATAAGAAAATACTAATTGTGGACGACGAGGAAAATGCCCGTATGGGGTTGAGCAAGCTGCTTGCCCAGGAGGGTTTCGAGGTCGACAGCGTGGCCAATGGCTTCGAAGCCCTGCAGTTTCTGCGCAAGAAAAAAGTGAATCTTGTCATCAGCGATATCAGCATGCCCGAGATGAATGGGTTGACGTTCCTGCGGGAGCTGAACCGGAGTTTTCCGAGTACGTCGGTTATCATGATCACCGCCTATGGCGGTGTCGAGTCCTATCTGGAAGCAATGAACCTCGGTGCCTTCGAGTACATCAACAAGCCGGTCAAGCTTGATGAGCTCAAATCGGTCATGAAGAAAATTTTTGGGGAGACGAACTCGCTTAGTGCCTCGAAGATGCCGAGCGTGTGATTCCATCGGAGGGAAAAATGAAAGATTTTCAAGTGGTTATGTTCGCCACCGATTTTTCCGAGAGCTCGGATTTCGCCTTTCAGTACGCCTATTCCGTGGCCAAGAAATACAGCGCTCGGCTGTTGATCCTCCACGTCATCAGCGAGCCCGTCGATCTGAGGGGATTCTACGTTCCACATCTCTCCTTTGAAAAGCTGGAGGAGGAGATCGCCGCGGGAGCGCAGAAGATGATGGAGAAATTCTGCCGAGAGCATGTGCGTGATTATGAGAATTACGAAACCTTCATCATCCCAGGCATTCCCTACAACGAGATTATCGACAAAGCCGTGGAACAATCGGCCGATCTGATCGTTATGGGAACGCATGGCCGGGCCGGTCTGGACCACATGCTGTTCGGCAGTACCGCCGAGAAAGTGGTCCGCAAATCCCCGATTCCCGTTATGACGATCCGCATTCGGGAATAATCTGGATCCGCTTCAATGGGAAAGGGAAAGGCAGCCTTGACGCTGCCTTTCCTTTTTCCCGGCAGAGTGGGGAAGAAAGGATTCTCCTTGTCAAACGAGCCGGGGAAGGTTATGCTACCCCACCTCGGGAAAGGCCGACCGGTTTCCGGGTGGCTGAAACAGGTCTCGTTCTGCCGTGGTGCCGTTTGGCTGAGACGCTGGCGGCCGGCCTCTTGAGACCGATCCCTTCATTAACGCCGAAATGTACATTGCACCGATGACGGACTCCGCGTATATCATTCCGGAAATCTCCCCGTACTCCTTCGATATCAAAAAACAGGTTACCAGGCTATGAGTGAGCGCATTCTGGTGGTTGACGACGAGAAGATTATTCTCGAACTCACCTCCATGATTTTACGCAGCAAGGGATATGAGGTTTTCACCGCCGAGAGCGGCAAAGAGGGAATCGAGCAGGTGCAGCGAGAATCTCCGGCCGTCGTTTTGCTCGATTACATGATGCCGGCGATGGATGGCATGACGGCCTTACGGCGCATTCGGGCCGAATTCCCCGATTCGTACGTCATCATGTTCACCGGCAAGGGCAGTGAGGAAATCGCTGTCGAGCTGATGAAGGCAGGGGCCTCCGATTACATCCTGAAACCGTTCAACAACCAGGACCTGATCGACCGGATCGAGAACGTGCTGCGCATCCGCCGGATCGAAATGAACAACAAGGAACTCCGCGAGGAGAGGGAGCGGCTGCTGCAGGAGATCGAAGAGTGGAACCTGGAACTCGAACGCCGGGTGGAGGAAAAAAGCCTGGAGCTGGAAAAGGCCCATGCCGAGATCATGCAGGCAGAAAAACTGGCCACCCTCGGCCATCTCTCGGCAGGCATGGCCCACGAGGTCCGCAATCCCCTCAATTCGATCAGTCTGTTCACCCAGATACTTAAGTCGAGCTTGCATGAAGACCCCGAAAAGGGTCCCTATGTCGAGAAGATTCTCAAGGAGGTCGACCGCATCGACGACATCCTGGTCAAATTGCTGGCAGCCAGCAAGCGTCCCCGCTTCGAGCTTCAGCTCGTTTCCGTGCAGGAAACAATTGACCGGGTTCTGGCCGGCCTCGAGGACCAGATGGCCCTGCAGGGAGTGACGCTGGAAAAGGAATATCAAAGCGAGCCTCCCCCCATTCTGGCCGATTCAACTGAGATTGAACAGATTTTCTCCAACCTGTTTTCCAACTCCCTTTATGAGATGCAGCAGGGCGGCATCCTGGGAGTTCGTCTGTCCCATGATGATCAGAGGATTTCCATTGCTGTTTCCGATTCAGGTGGTGGCATCCCCAAGGAAAACCTGGGGAAGATCTTCGATCCGTTCTTTACCACCAAGACCAAGGGAACCGGCTTCGGTCTCTCGGTGGTGCTGCGGATCGTTAAAACATACCGGGGGAGAATTTCGGCGGAAAGTGACGAAGGCAAGGGGACGGTATTTCATCTGCAGCTTCCCCTGACGTAACCGCTGGCAGTCGCCCGTGATGTTTTTTCAAATGACCGCCTATGGCCCGGGAGTCGACGTGATATGTCATTGATGCTGCGCGAGGTGTCTTTGACGCTGGAGGAGGACGAAGAGATCCTTCTCGCCAGGGTGGCCGGGGAGCTTGGGGTGGAACCCGCTGAGCTGAAAGGATTCCGTATCCTTCGCCGGGGGATCGATGCCCGCAAGAAACCTCGGGTTCTGCGGGTCTATACGGTAGAATTTTCGGTGGCCGCCGAGGAGGAGTTTCTGCGGCAGCACCAAAGGAATCGGCGGTTGGCGAGGGTTCACCCCGTGGAGATTCCCCGGCCCCGAGCGCTCGAGAGCCCCCATCGGACTCTGGTGGCGGGCATGGGTCCCGCAGGCCTTTTCGCCGCCTGGCAACTGGCCGGCTACGGTGTGGCCGTGACGCTGGTGGAACGCGGCCGGCCGGTGGAGAAACGGGTCGGGGACGTGCGCCGCTTCTGGGCGGAGGGCGCATTCGATCCACTGAGCAACGTCCAGTTCGGCGAAGGGGGCGCCGGAACCTTCTCCGACGGCAAGCTGACCACCCGGCTCAACCACCCATGGATCCGTCTGGTTCTGCAGACGCTGGTCGATCTCGGGGCGCCCGAGGAGATTCTGACCCAGGCACGGCCTCACATCGGCACCGACGTTCTGCGCCGGGTGCTGATCCGTTTCCGGCAGGCGCTGCTGGCGCGGGGCGTGGAGATTCGGTTCGAAACCCGGCTGACCGCTCTCGAAACGGCCGAAGGACGGGTACGGGCCGGAATTCTCAATGGCTGCGAAGAACATCCCTGCGACAGTCTGGTCCTGGCCCCGGGGCATAGTGCCCGAGATACCTACCGGATGCTGGCCGAGGCTGGCGTGGCCCTGGAGAGTAAGCCCTTTGCCATGGGGCTGCGGGTCGAACATCCGGCGGCGCTGATCAACGCCATTCAGTACGGTCACCCCCGGCATCCGAAGTTGCCGCCTGCGGATTACGCCCTGACCTTTAACGACCCGGCGACCGGCAGGGGCGTTTATTCCTTCTGTATGTGCCCGGGAGGAGAGGTGGTAAACGCCTCCTCCGAAACGGGCGGGGTGGTGGTCAACGGCATGAGCCGGCGGGATCGGGGGGGGCGAAACTCCAACAGTGCCCTGGTCGTCACGGTGCGCCCGGAGGATTTTCCCGGGGCCGATCCCCTGGCGGGGATGCGGTTCCAACGCCACTGGGAAGAGGAGGCTTTTCGGGCCGCCGGAAGCGACTACCGGGCTCCGGCCCAGAGCCTGCTGGCCTATCTGGGGCAGGGGCGGGGATCGTTGGCATCCACCTGCCGGCCGGGCGTCAGGGAGGTGGACCTGGCGAGGGTCCTGCCGCCCTTCGTCAGTGAGGGGCTGCGGCGGGCCTTGCCGCACTTCGACCGGCGTATGCGGGGGTTCATCACCGCCGAAGCCGTGCTGGTGGGGGTCGAAACCAGGACCTCGGCGCCCGTGCGCATTGTGCGGAAGGAAAACGGCGAATCGGTTTCTCATGGCGGGCTCTACCCGGCCGGAGAAGGGGCCGGGTACGCCGGGGGTATTATGAGTGCCGCCCTGGATGGATTGCGGGCGGCCGAGCAGGTAGCGGAAACAGTCAGAAACAGGAGCAGGGTGTGAAAAAGGTATTTGTGGAACAGATCCGGGAACGGGAATGGATCGAGAGTCCCTTTCTCGTGCGCGACAAAATCATGGCCATGGCCAAAAACGGCAAGCCCTACATGACCCTCAAGCTGGTCGATCGAACGGGGGAGGTGGAAGGCCGGGTCTGGGATCGGGTGGACGAATTTGCCGCCCGCTTCGAGCGGGACGATTTCATCCGACTCCAGGGCAAGGCCAGCGTCTACATGGGGAAGATGCAGCTGGTGATTCAGGAGCTGGAACGTCTCGACGACGCCACCGTCGATCTGGCCGACTTCCTTCCCGTCTCGGAGCGCAGCCCCGAGGAGATGACGGCCGACCTGCGGGCGAAGGTGGGCAGTCTGGAGAATCCCCACCTCAAGGCCCTCATGGAGGCGTTTCTGGCCGATGCGTCCTTTCTGCAGTGCTACTGTTCCGCGCCAGCGGCCAAATCGATGCACCACGTTTATCTGGGGGGATTGCTGGAACATTCCCTGGCGGTGGCGGATCTGGCGGACGATGTCAGCAGCCGTTATCCCGGGATCAATCGTGACCTGCTCATCGTCGGCGCCCTGTTGCATGATATCGGCAAGGTGGCCGAACTCAAATATGCCCGCAGCTTCGATTATACCGACGAGGGCAAGCTCCTCGGCCATATCGTCATGGGGGTGGAGATGGTTGAGGAAAAAGCCCGCTCCCTGCCGCAGTTTCCCGCGGGCACCGCTCTTTTGATCAAGCACCTGATCCTCTCTCACCACGGGCAGTACGAGTACGGTTCGCCCAAGCGGCCGAAAACCCTCGAGGCGGTGATTCTCAATTTTCTCGATGATCTGGACTCCAAGATCAACGGCGTGCGGACCCATATCGAACGGGAACCCGACAAGGCCGGTTCATGGACAAGCTACCACCGGATGTACGATCGTTATTTCTTTAAGGAGGGAACCGCCGCCGTTCGCGCCCCGCAGGAGGAGCTCAAGCCGGCTTCCGAGATTCCCGCCGCATCCCGGCCGCCGGAGAAGGAAGGGCGAAGGGCGGACAACAGAAAACGCTCCTTCGGCTTTACCCTCGGTGATCAGCTCAAGGGCAAAAGCCTCGACCTTTTTTCCGCCGAGGAACCCGATGGCAAGTAACGCGGTGCAGGTCTGCACGCTGGTGGTCGGTCCCTTGCAGGTCAACTGTTTCATCGTTTCCTGCCCCGAGACGGAAGAGGCCCTGGTCGTCGACCCCGGCGACGAGGGAGACCGCATTCTTGAGACGATCGGCGCCGCCGGGCTGAAGCTGACCACGATCGTCAACACCCACGGACACTTCGATCACGTCGGCGCCAATCGCCTGCTGGTCGAGCGCACGGGGGCCGCCCTTCTCATTCACCGGGCCGATCGGGATTTGCTGCAGGGCGCCGCCGACCATGCGGCCCTTTACGGGCTCTCCGCCGTTTCTTCGCCGCCGCCAACCCGATTTATCGCCGATGGCGACGTGCTGCGGATCGGCACCGTGCAGCTGAAGGTCATCCATGTCCCCGGACACTCTCCGGGCGGGATTTGCCTGCTGACCCAGGACCATCTCTTTTCGGGGGATGCCCTCTTCGCCGGCTCGGTGGGGCGAACCGACCTGCCGGGCGGAGACTCTGAGGCTTTGATTGCGGGCATCCGTTCCCGTCTGCTGATTCTGCTCGACGAGACGGTGGTTCATCCCGGGCATGGGCCCGATACCACCATCGGCCGGGAGAAAAAGGTCAATCCGTTCGTGGGGGAGGGGTGAAGAGGCGAGGGTTCGAGGCCAAGGTTCGAGGTCCAAGCTGATAGCTGATAGCTGATAGCTGAGCTGATGGCTGATGGCTTTGATGGCTGATGGCTGATGGCTGATGGCCGGGAAGGATAAGGGGATGTTGAAGGGAAAACGCATCGTTCTGGGGGTGAGCGGCGGGATTGCCGTTTACAAGGCAGTCGAACTGTTGCGCCTCTATGTCAAGGCGGGCGCCGACGTATCGGTGATTATGACCCGCAGCGCTCAGGAGTTCGTCACCCCGCTGACCTTCCAGACCCTGTCGGGAAACCCGGTTCATACCGAACTCTTCAATCTCTACCAGGAACGGGAAATCGGCCACATTTCCCTCGCTGACCGGGCGGAACTGTTCGTCGTCGCCCCGGCGACCGCCAATATCATCGGCAAGGTCGCCTCCGGCATCGCCGACGATCTGCTGAGTACCGCTCTCATGGCCACCAAGGCGCCCGTGTTGTTCGTTCCCGCCATGAACGTCAACATGTGGGAGAATCCCATCACTCGGCAGAATCAGAAAAAACTGACCGACTTAGGCTACAAGTTCATGGAGCCCGTGTCGGGTTTTCTCGCCTGCGGGTGGGAAGGGAAGGGGAAACTGCCCGATCCCGAAGAGATCCTGGAGGAGACCGAGGCCCTGCTTCTCCCCCACGATCTTGCGGGGGAGACGGTGCTGGTGACCGCCGGTCCGACCCGCGAGGAGGTCGACCCGATCCGCTATATCAGCAACTATTCCTCGGGGAAGATGGGCTACGCCGTCGCCCGCGCCGCCCGCCGTCGCGGGGCGCGGGTCGTCCTGGTTTCCGGGCCGACCGGCCTGAAGCCCCCCGCCGGCGTGGAGATGCGCGCCGTGACCAGCGCCCGGCAGATGCGGGAGGCCGCCCTGCAGGCATCCGCCGAAGCGACGGTCATCGTCAAGGCCGCCGCCGTGGCCGATTACCGGCCGGCGACCACAGCCAGGCAGAAGATCAAAAAAGAGGCGATGGCGGAGTTGACCCTGAAACTCGAGCGCAATCCCGATATCCTGGCGGAACTTGGCCGCGAAAAAGGCAGTCGAATCCTCGTCGGTTTTGCTGCCGAAACGGCCGATCTGGTGGGAAATGCCCGTCGGAAACTGGAGGAGAAGAATCTCGATCTGATCGTTGCCAACGATGTCGGCCAGGAAGGGGCCGGATTCGACGTCGATACCAATGTCGTCCGCCTGCTCTACCGTGACGGCTCGCAGGAGACGTTCCCCCTGCTGACCAAAGACGAGGTCGCCCACCGGCTTTTGGATCGGATTGCTTCGCTTTTGAACCGAAAGAAATGAGAGGGGGAGGGTTGGAGGCTGGAGGCTGGAGGCTGGAGGCGCCAGCTTGTAGCTGCCTTAATACCCCGAGAGCAGTTCGAGCAGGCGGTCGGGCTGGGTGATTCCCTCACGGAACAGCGGCTTGATCTCGGCCAGGAGCGACTCGGACTCCTCCTTCGGCAATTTTCCGTCGAGCCAGAGGAGATTCAGGTTCTTTCGGATCATTTTCGCGGTCTTAAGCGCTCGCTCACCCGTCGGGTCGCTTTTCCAGTAGGGGCTCTCTTCCATCCGGAGTAAGATGCTTTTCGAGGCTTCGGCGGCCAGAGCCAGATATTCCTGATGATTCTCTTCTCCCAGCGTCCATTTCGACGACTCGGAGAGGGCGCGCAACATCTTCTGCCAACGCTGCAGCCGGGTGAGCATGAGCATCGAGTTGAACAGGCGCTTGTTGGTGTCGAAGGAAAAGATGGTGTCGGAGAGGACGCTTCGCAGCAGGGCGTCGTTTTCCCGGAAATCCTGATGGGCGACGGTGCTCGCCAACTCCCAGGTTTTCGGTTCGACCAGGGCTTCGAAACGCATTTCCCAATAGGTGTGTTTGAGCAGGACGGTATTGAAGGTCCGCACCATTTTAAAGGGCACGAGGAAGGAGTGCGCCACCGTGTCCGCGGCCAGATGCGCCAGGTAGCCGTAAGCGCAGGCTCTTTGCGCGTCCGTCTGCGCCGCTTCCAGGACTTTTCGCCCCATCCGCCAGGAGTGGCAGTGCTTGAGATAATGGGTGAACTTTTTCCCCAGGGTGATGTCGGCGCTGACACAGCCGTAAAGATAGTCGTAGGGGTGGGCACTCAGGATGCTTTGCAGAGCAGCGGGCAGGATCTGCAGGTCGGACAGAATCTGGGAGCCCAGTTGCAGGTGGACCCCCGCGCCCCACGCCAGGGCGTCTTGGGGAACCAGCATCAGAGCGATGGTAAAACAGAGGACCGAGACAATCATGGGGACGGCGGAACCTGCTGACTCCGGTTCCTCCGGGTGGATCTGAGGAACTCGGATTCGATAAAAAAACAAGCATAATCCACCATCGAAACAATGTAAAGGTCTTATGCCGGCGAGTATCCATAAAGAATTAGCAGAGACGGCCCTTCAGGTTCGCGCTCTGTTGGAGGACTTGCGGAATCTGGGGTTCGACGAGCTGCCCCTGCCCGCCATCCCCCCGCAGTTGCCCGCCTGCCCGCCCGACGTGTGCGGTATCGACCGGGGAGGTGCCGCCCTGTGCCGGCAGGAGACCCTCGAGGAGATCCGGGGCGAGTTGGAAGGCTGCCGTCGCTGTTCCCTCTGTCAGGGGCGCAAGAACATCGTCTTCGGCGTCGGCAGCCCCCATGCCCGACTGGTTTTCGTCGGCGAGGCTCCCGGCCGGGAAGAGGATGAGAAGGGCGAGCCCTTCGTCGGCGAAGCCGGTCGGCTGCTCGACCGGATTCTCTTTGCCATGGGCATGCGGCGCGAAGATGTCTATATCTGCAACGTGGAAAAATGCCGCCCGCCCGGGAACCGGGACCCCAAGCCGGAAGAAATCGAGGCCTGCGAACCCTACCTCAAACGTCAACTGGCGGTCATCCGCCCGCAGGTGATCGTGGCCCTCGGTAAATTCGCCGCCCAGACCCTGCTGCGGGATCAGAGCCCGATCAGCCGCTTGCGGGGAACGTGGCGCGAATACCAGGGCATTGCCCTCATGCCCACCTTTCACCCCGCCTATCTGCTGCGCAATCCGATGGGTAAGAGGGAGGTCTGGGAGGACATGAAAACCGTGCTCCACAGGCTGCGCGAGGGGGAAGAGAAGGGAGATCGGTAACGGTGGCGGGGACGTCGGTAACGGTCGAAGAAGTCCGAAAGGTGCGCCAAGACCGCGACGGCCGGGAGCAGGAGATTCTCCGGGGCCTCTCCTTCTGTGCCGAAGCTGAAAAACTTTCGGTGATCGTCGGGCCCTCGGGAGGGGGAAAGAGTACCCTGCTCCGGCTGATAAACCGGTTGGAGGATCCCAACTCCGGGCGCATTCTGCTCGACGGCCAGGACCTTGCGACCCTCGATCCGCTCCTGCTGCGGCGCCGGGTGGGCACCGTGCAGCAGAAACCGTTCATGTACGAGGGAACGGTGCTGACCAATCTGCAGTGTGCCTTTAACCTTCGGGGAGAAAAGCCTCCGGCGGCCGACAGTGATTTTTTCGGCGAAACCCTTGCCCTGTGTCGTCTCGAACCCGAGCTGCTGGGGCGCGATGCCCGCTCCCTCTCCCTCGGTCAGCAGCAGCGGGTCAGCCTGGCCCGAACTCTCGTGACCCGCCCCGAGGTGCTGCTGCTCGATGAGCCGACGAGCGCCCTCGATCGGCCGACCGGAGACCGTCTGGCCGACACCTTTCGGGGGGTCTGTCGCCGGCAGGGTCTTACCATTCTCATGGTCACCCACGATCTGCGCCTGGCCGGACGGGTCGCCGACTCTCTGGCCTATCTGGAGGAGGGGAGGATTCTCGAGGAAGGAACGCCGGCGGATCTGTTGAACCGCCCGACGAGCGAACAGTTGCGCCGCTTTCTGGCGGAACCGGGTGAGGAATCGGAGTAGACGGCATGGAGCCGAAAACCATCATCGATCTCAGCCTCCCCGATCTGGCACTGGTTTACGGTCTGATTCTGCTGGCCGTGGGGCTGGCCCGGCTGCAGGGGATCGGCCAGGAGCGGGAGCTGCTGCGCGCCTCCGGGCGCATGGTGGTGCAGTTGCTGGCGGTCGGCTACGTGCTGCATTTCGTCTTTGCCATTCGCAGTGCCGTGCCGGTGCTGGCCATCCTTCTCACCATGGCGGCCTTCGCCGTGCAGACCGTGGGGAGTCGGGTCCAGCGCAAAATGCCCCGTTTTTACCGGATCGTTGGTGCTTCGATCCTTATCGGTTGCGGCGGTGCCACCTTTTTTCTCACCACTTTGATCATCGGCATCGCCCCGTGGTACGATCCCCGTTATCTCATCCCCCTGGCGGGCATGGTGCTTGGCAATTCCATGACCGGGGCGAGTCTCGCCGCCGAACGACTCGCCTCGGAGATGCGCGAACGCCGGGACGAGATCGAAACGTCGCTCTGCCTGGGAGCAACCTCGCGCATGGCGGCCCGAGAGATGGTGCGCAACGCCTTTCGGGCCGCACTCATTCCGCCCATCAATGCCATGGCGGCCATGGGGCTGGTCTTTCTGCCGGGAATGATGACCGGGCAGATCCTTTCCGGAACCCCTCCGATTTTAGCCGTTAAATACCAGATCGCCATCATGTGCGTCATTGCCGGTAGCGTGGCGGTAACCTCCTTCCTGATCCTGCTCCAGGGATTCCGCTCTTACTTCACACCGGCACACCAATTGCGCCTTCCCGAGGAGACGGGATGAAGAAAAACCGATTCTCCCTCCGCTCCCGGGATTCTCTGAGAGCCGAGATGTTGAGATATCAATGATTTGGAGAGGAAATGCGGGGGCGCGTTGACACGTGGCTGTTGACTGCCTATAATGGACTGAAACTGGATCCAGTTTTCCTTTGCCCTGGAGACGCTCCCTCCTGATCTCCAGGGCTTTTTTTTGGCTGACGCCAGGGTGTCTTCAAGCCTCCGCGGCGGGAGGGAAAATCTGCCGGTAACGGGCCACTGCTTCCCGGATGATCGACACGGCCTCGGCGGCGCCGAGCCAGTCCCGAACCAACACCTCCTTTTCCTCCAACGTTTTGTATTCTTCGAAGAATTTGCGAATTTCCCGGATTTTGAACGGGGGTAGTTCGCTGTGGCGATGGTATTCGCAAAAGGCCGGATCGTGGATACTTACGGCGATGATTTTATCGTCGGGCCCTTTTTCGTCCCGCATCCGCATGACCCCTACGGCCCGAGCGTCGACCATAGTCAGCGGGGCCACCGGTTCCTGACAGAGCACAAGCACGTCGAGCGGATCGCCGTCCTCAGCGAAGGTGCGCGGGATGAATCCGTAATTGGCCGGGTAGTGGACGGCGCCATGGAGGACCCGGTCCAATCGCAGCAGGCCCGTGGCCTTGTCCAGTTCGTATTTGTTTTTGCATCCCGTAGGGATTTCGATGATGGCGGGAAACACGACGTGAAGGGATTCTTCCGTCACCGGGATGTCGTGCCAGGGATTCATCGTCGGTTCCATCAAAAAGAGGGAAGGGGAGGGCGTCCCCACTTGTTTCTTTGATAAGGGGGCGGCACCCCGGTCGGCCATCGATAGGCGTATTCGCCTGTAAAAAGCATTCTCGATTTTGCGGCAATTGCAAGGGCCTTCCCGTCAACAGCTTGAATTTGATGGTAAAAAATCGGCAGATAACGGATATTGAACAAAAGTGGCCGTCAAATAAGGAGAATGCGACGTGGATATCCGGCGTCTGGAAGTATTTTGCAAGGTGGTGGAGTTGAAGAGTTTCACCCGGGCGGCCGAAGCCGTTCTGCTCTCCCAGCCGACGGTGAGTGAAAATATTCGACTGCTCGAGGAGACCCTGGGAGAGAAACTGTTTGATCGCCTGGGAAGGCAGGTTCTGCCGACGGGAGCGGGAAAAATTCTTTATCGGCATGCCCGCCGGATCATTGAGCAGCGGGATCAAGCGCTGCAGGCCATCGAGCAGTATCGCGGCCAGCTCGTGGGCGATTTGAACCTGGGCGCCAGCACAATCCCCGGTGCCTACATTCTCCCGGAGCGGATCGTGGCGTTTCGGGCCGAGCATCCCACCATTAAGGCCCGTCTTCGTATTGCCGGAACAGCTCGTATCGCCGAGGCGCTGTTGGAGGGGACTCTCGAACTGGGCGTGATCGGAGCCAAATGGAAAGACCAGTACCTGGACTGTGAAGAGTTTTACGCCGACGAGCTGGTGTTGGCGGTGCCCTCCCGGCACCCCTGGTCAGGGCGGGTTTCGGTGGGCGTTGCGGAACTCGAAACACAGCCCTTCATTTTGCGGGAAGAGGGGTCGGGGACCCGGATGGTCATGGGCCGGGCGCTCAAGGATTGCGGATTCGATCCGGCTCGTCTAGCGGTGGTCGCGGAGATGGGAAGTACGGAAGCTGTTCTGCAAGGCATCAAGGCCGGCCTCGGGCTCTCCATCCTCTCGTCCCTGGCCGTGGCCGACGATCTTCGAAAAGGAACCCTGACGAGCGTGCCCCTGGAAAATCTTCGTATCCAGCGTCCGTTCTATCTGGCCCAGCGCAAAAATCGCCGGCTCTCGCCGCTGGCGCTCGCTTTTCGCCGCTACCTGGTCGGGGGGAATTCTTAAGGGAGATCACCTGGGGCGACGATCGGATGCCTCCTGTTGAGAGTTACAGGTCCAGATTCAAGCGTTTGATCTTCTCGACCAGGGTCGTACGGTTGATGCCCAACAGGGTGGAGGCTCGGGCCTTGATGCCCCCTCCCAGCTCCATGGCCTCCCGAATCATCCGGCTTTCGATCTTTTCGATGATCCGGGGCAGACTCACCCCCTCCGGCGTAACCTTGGGATACAGGATATCGTTGTCGTTCTCTTCGTCGCCCCCGCCGATGTTCGTGGGCAGGTCCTTTCTTTCGATGGTCTCGCCGTCGGTCAGCGCCACCGTGCGCTCCATAACGTTTTCCATCTCCCGGACATTGCCCGGCCAGTCGTAGGCTTCCAGGGCCTGCATGGCGGCGGGGGAGATCAACATCAGGGGACGGTCCATTTCCCGGCAGACATTCTGCAGGAAATGTCGGGCCAGCAGGGCGATGTCCTCGCGGCGCTCCCGAAGCGGAGGCAGGACGATCGGAATGACGTTCAGCCGGTAGAAGAGGTCTTCGCGAAAACGACCTTCGCGAACCTGCTCTTCCAGATCGGCGTTGGTCGCCGAGATGACCCGCACGTTCAGCTTGATCTTTTTGCTGGAGCCGACCCGCTCCACCTCCTGCTCCTGGAGGACCCGCAGCAGTTTCATCTGCAGATGCATCGGCATGGTCCCGATCTCGTCGAGGAAGATGGTGCCGTTGTTGGCGACCTCGAATTTGCCCGCCTTGTCCGCCACCGCGCCGGTGAAAGAGCCGCGTACGTGACCGAAGAGTTCGCTTTCGAGCAGGTCGGCGGGAATGGCGCCGCAGTTGATCGCCACAAACGGTTTTTCCTTGCGCCCCCCGTTGAAATGAATGGCCTTGGCGACCAGTTCCTTGCCGGTGCCCGAATCGCCCAGGATCAAAATGGTCGAGTCGGTGTTGACGACTTTTTCCATGCGGCTGAAGAGCTGCTGCATGGCCGGGCTGTTGCCGATAATCTTGTCGAACTTGTACTTGCCCCGAAGCTGTTGACGCAGGTACAGGTTCTCGGCCACCAGACGACTCTTTTCCAGGGCTTTGGCCACCTGGATTTTCAGTTTTTCGAAGTTGAAGGGCTTGGTGATGTAGTCGAAGGCTCCCTCCTTCATCGCCTCCACCGCGGTTTCCGCCGAGGCGTTGCCGGTAATGAGGATGACGTTGGTGTAGGGGGAGTCCTCTTTGACTTTCTTGAGGATGTCGATGCCATTGACGCCGGGGAGGAACAGGTCGGTGATGACGATTTCAAAGGGGGTTTCGTGGAGAATGCCGAGGGCCTCTTCGCCCGACTCCGCCGTTTTCACCTGGTACCCGGCGTTGGTGAGAAGCAGCGACAGGGCATCGCGATTCGGCGCCTCATCGTCGATCAAAAGGATCTGCGAAAGCTGTCTCATCTGGTGAAATCCGTCCCTTGGAGAGCGTCATCTATTTGACGAATGTCACCATACCATGTCCCTCGGCCGGGCGCAAGACGGTTTTTAAGACCATCTTCATTGTTCGTCGGATGAGTGTTAAATAATTGATTTGACAGGATTCTTGGCAGAGGTAAAATTCATGCATGAAGATTTTGAAACGATGCATCAAGCCCTTCCGGGCAGTGCCGATTCTGATCCTGATCCTGGCAGCATCGGTCCCCGCCCGGGGAGCTTCGCAATCCTCCCGCCCTGAGATCCCGGTGGTTCGGATCAAGGGGGTCATCAACCCGGTGGTCGCCGCCTTTATTACCAAAGAGCTTGCCAGGGCGAACGCTGCCGGTGACCGGGCTTTTCTGATCGAGCTGGATACCCCCGGAGGTTTGGATACCTCCATGCGCTCGATTATTCAGGATATTCTCGGATCGGCGGTGCCGGTGATCGTTTATGTCTCTCCTCCCGGGGCGCGGGCTGCCTCGGCCGGGGCTCTGATCACCCTGGCAGCGGATTTTGCCGCGATGGCACCCGGGACCAATATCGGAGCGGCCCATCCGGTTTCGATCGGATTAGGAGGGAAGAGCGAGCAGAAGGGTGGCGTCATGGCGGAGAAAGTGCTGAACGACGCCGTGGCCTACGCCCGCAGTATCGCCGAACTGCGGGGCCGAAACGTGAAATGGGCCGAGAGCATCGTTCGTAAGAGCATCTCCACCCCGGCTCGCGAGGCCCTGAAACTCAAGGTGGTCGACCTGATCGCCGACAGCCCCGGGGAACTCCTGCAAAAGCTGGACGGCCGCACCTATCTGCGGGGAGGCCGGCCGCTGGTGCTGCACACCGCGGGGGTGAAAACCGTTGCGGTGGAGATGGGCTGGCGGCAGGGGATCCTCAATGCCATCAGCAATCCCAATGTCGCCTACATGCTTCTTATGCTCGGCATCCTGGGGATTTTCTTCGAAATCGCCCAGCCGGGGGTGATTCTGCCCGGCTCCATCGGCGCCATTTCCCTGCTGCTGGCGCTCTTTGCCTTTCAGACCCTGCCGATCAACTATGTCGGGGTGCTGCTGATTCTTCTCGGGGTTGTGCTGTTCGTTCTGGAGATCAAGGTTGCCTCCTACGGCATGCTTACCTTGGGCGGGATCATCTCTCTTTCGCTGGGATCGCTGATGCTGATCGAGAGCTCCAAGCCCTACCTGCAGATCTCGCGGGCAGTGATCGGGGCCACCGTCGCGGTTTTCAGCGGCTTTTTTATTCTCGCGCTTTTTTTCATGGTTCGCACCCACAGACGTCCTTTTGTCTCAGGAAAAGAGGGAATGGCCGGCGAGCGCGGCGAGGCGGTGACGGAAATCCACAGCCGGGGACAGGTCTTCGTTCACGGGGAGTACTGGGATGCTTACTCCGCCGAGCCGATCCCCCAGGGGACGGCCGTTCGCGTCGTGCGGTTGGGAGAAAACATGCGACTGGAGGTTGAAGAAGATAAAAACAGGATTGAGGAGTCAGGTTCCCGGAATCAGGAAAATGCCTGATACCCGAAACCTGAAACCCGGGACCTGATACCCGCTACTTTTTTCGGAGGATACCATGATTTCTGCAGACTTTATCGGCTGGCTGGTCGCCCTGGCGCTGATGATCGTGATTATTGCCAGCGCCATTCGGATTCTGTTCGAATACGAACGGGGGGTCGTTTTCCGTATGGGCCGCTATGCTGGACTCAAGGGACCGGGGTTGCGCTTTATCATTCCGGTGATGGACAAACTCATTAAGGTCAGTCTGCGGACGGTGGCGATGGATGTTCCCCCGCAGGACGTGATCACCCGGGACAACGTTTCGATCAAGGTCAACGCTGTCCTCTATTTTCGGGTCGTGCAGCCGGAAAAGGCCTTGATCGAGGTCGAGAACTACCTCTATGCCACCAGTCAGCTGGCCCAGACATCGCTGCGCAGTGTGCTGGGGCAATCCGACATGGACGATCTGCTCTCCCGCCGCGACCAGCTCAATCAGCATCTGCAGGAGATTCTGGACCGCCAGACCGATCCCTGGGGGGTCAAGGTTTCCAATGTCGAAATCAAGCACGTCGATCTGCCGGTGGAGATGCAGCGGGCCATGGCCCGGCAGGCTGTGGCTGAACGGGAGCGGCGAGCCAAGGTCATCAACGCCGAAGGGGAGTTCCAGGCGTCGCAGAAGCTCGCAGATGCCGCAAAGATTATTGCAACCGAGCCCAGTGCCCTGCAGCTGCGGTTTTTGCAGACTCTGGTCGAAATTGCGGCGGAAAAGAATTCAACGGTCGTCTTCCCCCTGCCGCTGGATCTGATCAGGCCGTTTCTCGAAAAAATTGAAAAACCTCGACAATAACAAAGACTTAACCTGCAGCAACGAGGGATCTTCCAGGAAAAGCGCCGATTTGCGAGATATCGCAATTAGTGTGAAAGAGAGTAAAATTTATCGAGTCAATTCAATATCTTATTCAGTAGAACAATATTTTACCTTGACAGGTATTTTGCCCTTTGGTTAGATAGTGTTCGCAGAGTATCGACCCCTTAAGTCTTCAAAATTTCTTTCAAATTTAAATTTTACTAAAATTTTTATCGTTAATTTATTTGTTTTATTTTAGCTAAAATAGCCCGGGGTTATTTTGGGAAACCCTTCTGGAGGAGGTTTGATGGGAGTAATGAAGTTTCGGAAAATCATGGCGGCGAACCGCGGAGAGATCGCGATTCGCATTTTTCGGGCCTGTACGGAACTCGGGATCAAGACCCTTGCCATCTATTCTGAAGAGGACAAGATCTCGCTGCATCGCTACAAGGCCGACGAGGCGTATCTGATCGGTAAGGGGAAAGGACCGATTGATGCTTACCTCGGGATCGATGAGATTATCGATCTGGCCCGGAAAAAAGAGGTGGATGCCATCCACCCGGGGTACGGTTTTCTGTCGGAAAATCCCGAATTCGCCGAGGCCTGCGAGCGTGCCGGTATTGCCTTCATCGGCCCGACGGCCGATATCCAGCGCAGACTCGGCGACAAGGTGGCCGCCCGCAGCGTGGCGGTCGAGGCCGGGGTGCCCATCGTGCCGGGCACGGCCAAGCCGGTGACCGCCGAAGAGGAGGCTCTTCTTTTTGCCAAGGACTGCGGCTATCCGATCATCGTCAAAGCCGCCGCTGGCGGCGGCGGCCGGGGAATGCGGGTGGCACGCAACCAGCGCGAACTTCTCGAAGGGCTTAAATCGGCCGCCTCAGAGGCCCAGGCCGCGTTCGGCAACGCGGCAGTTTTTCTCGAAAAGTTTATCGAAAACCCCAAGCACATAGAAGTGCAGATCATGGGGGATAAGCACGGCAATATCGTGCACTTTTACGAACGGGATTGTTCTATCCAGCGCCGCCATCAGAAAGTCATCGAGATCGCCCCCTCCCTCGCTCTCAGTGAGAAACAACGGAAGGAGGTCTGCGGCTATGCGATGAAGATCGCCGAGACGGTCGGCTACCTCAATGCGGGGACCGTCGAGTTCCTGATGGACCAGACCGGCAAGTTCTTTTTCATCGAAACCAATCCGCGCATTCAGGTCGAACACACCGTGACCGAACTGGTGACCATGCGCAACCTGGTGCAGATCCAGATCAAGGTCGCCGAGGGACACAAACTCACCGATAGCGAAATCGGCATCAAGAGTCAAAAAGATATTGAGCTGCGGGGATGTGCCATTCAGAGCCGGGTAACCACAGAAGACCCGCAAAATCAGTTCGCTCCCGATTTCGGCACCATCAAGGCGTATCGAACTGCAGCGGGCTTCGGCGTCCGGCTCGATGCGGGAAACGGCTATGCCGGGGCGCAGATCACGCCGCACTACGACTCCCTGCTGGTGAAAATCTCCACCTGGGGGCTCTCCCTGGCCGACGCGTCCCGGACCATGCACCGCGCCCTGCAGGAGTTTCGCATCCGCGGGGTCAAAACGAACATCGGATTTCTGGAAAACGTCATTACCCATCCGGTGTTTCTCGAAGGAAAGTGCGACACCTCTTTCATGGACGCCCATCCCGAACTCTTCATCCTGAGCGAGAAGCGGGATCGGGCCACCAAGCTGCTGCGTTACATCGGCCACACGGTGGTCAACGGGTATCCGGGGATCAAAGCCCCGCTTCACTTCAAGGATCTGCGCGAGCCCGAAGTCCCTGAAATCCCCTACGGCACCGCCCGCCCCCGGGGCACGCGCGACATCCTGCTTGAAAAAGGACCCGAGGGGCTGGCCCAGTGGGCCCTCAAGGAAAATCGCCTGCTGATCACCGACACCACCATGCGCGACGCCCACCAGTCGCTGATGGCCACCCGCTTTCGCACCTTCGATCTGACGCGTATCGCCGAGGCTACCAGTCACCTGGGAGGCGGACTCTTCTCCCTGGAGATGTGGGGCGGCGCCACTTTCGACGTCTCCATGCGGTTTCTCAAGGAGGATCCCTGGGAGCGCCTCGACCGGCTGCGCCAGAAAGTTCCCAATATCCTCTTTCAGATGCTGCTGCGCGGCTCCAATGCGGTCGGCTATACCAACTATCCGGACAACGTCGTTCAGGATTTCGTGGCCAAGGCGGCCGAGAGCGGCATCGACATCTTCCGGATTTTCGACTCGCTCAACTGGACCAAGGGGATGCAGGTAGCGATGGACGCCGTGCGCAAGAGCGGTGGCGTCTGCGAGGCCTCCATGTGCTACACCGGCGACATTCTCGACCCCAAACGCGATAAGTACCCGCTTAGCTATTACGTCGAGTTGGCGAAGGAGCTGGAGCGGATGGGCGCACACATCCTGGCCATTAAGGACATGGCGGGCCTCCTCAAGCCCTTTGCCGCCGAAAAGCTGATCAAGGCCCTTAAGAATGAGGTCGGCATCCCCATCCATCTGCATACCCACGATACCTCCAGCAACGGTGGGGCGATGTTGATGATGGCCGCCCGGGCTGGCGCTGATATCGTCGATACCGCTCTTTCTTCGGTCTCGGGCCTGACCGCTCAACCCAACATGAACGCTCTGCTGGCCGCTCTCAAAGGAACGCATCTGGGATCCGAAACTCGACGAGCCGGGATTGCAGCAGTTGGCCAACTACTGGGAAACGGTGCGTCCCTGTTACGCACCCTTTGAGTCGGAGCTGCGCAGCGGGACCGCCCAGGTCTACCACCATGAGATCCCCGGGGGGCAGTATTCCAACTACAAACCCCAGGTCGAGGGGCTGGGTCTGGGTCACCGGTGGGAAGAGTGCAAGGAGATGTACCGCAAGGTCAACGACATGTTCGGCGACCTGGTCAAGGTCACCCCCTCCTCCAAGATCGTTGGTGATATGGCCATGTTCATGGTGCAGAACAACCTGGAGCCCGAGGATGTTTTCGCGCGGGGCGAGGAGCTGACCTTCCCCCAGGGAGTGGTCGATTTCTTCAAGGGCATGATCGGACAGCCTTACGGCGGTTTTCCCGAAAAGCTGCAGAAGATCATCCTCAAGGATGAAAAGCCTCTGACCTGCCGTCCCGGCGAGTTGCTCGAGCCGGTGGACTTTGCCGCCAAAAGGGCGGAAGTCGAAAAAAAGGTCGGCCACGCGATCAGCGACCGGGATGTTCTCTCCGCGACCCTTTATCCCGGCGTTTTCGAGGAATTCGACCGCCATCGCCAGGAGTACAGTGACACCTCGATGCTGCCGACTCCGGCCTTTTTCTACGGCTTGGATGTCGGGGACGAAATGAGTGTGGACATCGAGCCCGGCAAGACCCTCATCGTGTCTCTCAATGCCGTCGGCCGGGTGCACGAGAATGGCATCCGCAACATTTACTTCGAACTGAACGGCGAACCGCGTCAGGTGACGGTGAAGGATCTCGCCGTGGTGACGGAGTCGGTCAGCCATCAGAAGGCCGATCCGGGCAACACCAAGCAGGTCGGTGCTCCGATGCCGGGGAAGGTTTTCAAGATTCAGGTCAATGTCGGCGACGAGGTCAAAGCCGGTGACACCCTCCTTTCCACCGAGGCGATGAAGATGGAAACCAACATCAAAGCCAAGGAAGACGGTACGGTCAAGAAAATCCTCTTCCAGGAGGGCGATCAGGTGCAGCAGGAGGACCTGCTGGTCGAATTGGAATAGTTTTTCGTTTTTTCAATTTTGATGCTTTCGCAAGAAAGCCAAATGTGTGGATGGCTAAGCAAAAAGCGCCAAATGCAAGGCGCGCCATTGTCGAGCAATGAGGCGTACACCCGTACGTCGAAGCAGCGAGAGCAATGGCAGCAACGCAGCAGTTGGTGAGTTTTTGCGACGCCATCAATTTTAGCAGTGAATTCCGGTCGGAGAGAAGAGGGCCGGCCCCAAGCGGGGCCGGCCCTCGGTTTTTTTATGGGGGAGAGGCGTCGCCGGCTGGGGAGGCGCGCCTTTTTCTCGGAGATGCTATCCCCTTGTGGTCGATCCCGGACAGAAACTACCTTGGGGATGCCGCTATCGGCAGGGAGGACAGCAGTTGCCGGGCCAGGTCGGAGGTTACCACATCCGCCGGATCGAGCACCCGAAGGGGGCCGCCGGCAGCGACGTCGCTCGCGGAACCCGTACCGCTCCAGAGTACTTGCGGCGGAGTGCGGCGGATCAGCCGCGCGGTCGCCCGCATGGAGAGGGAGGGGTTCTCCCGGTCGCACAGCCCGGCGTCCAGATAATCGACCACGCGCACCGCGAGCACCGCGTCGGCCTGTGGCGGAGCCAGGGCGGCCAGCCGCGTGAGGTCGTTGCCGGCTGCGGCGCTCAACTGAGCGTTCTCTGCCGCGCCGACAAAAAGGATGCGATAACCTTTGCCCTTCAGCACCTGCCCAATCCAGTACCGAACGTTCCGGCCGATATCCGGATGGCAGGCCGTATCGGGCTTTTGATTGGGAAATTGGGGCGGCAACAGGGCGATGGTGTGGATGTTCAGCGAGACGGTATGGGGCGGTGGAAGGGTCCTTGTGCATCCCATCAGGGACAGCAGGAGCAGGGGCAGCAGGGGCAGCAACGGTTTGCCTTTCATGGCGACCTCCGGATTTTTTCTGGTATTTTTACCTCTCAGTATAGCTTGGTCATCCGGAATTTTTTGCTGGCACTGCGCAATTTTAGCCGAGCCCCGAAACCACCTCTCGGCATCGTTACAAAGAGGGGCTTCTCCACTGCGGCGCCAAGGTCGGCGAATATTCAGATCCTGTCAGCGTTTTTCCGTAGCAGCACGGTGCTGAACTGGGCGAGCATGCGGTTTTTCACCACCGTGCATCCCAAGGTTTCGAAGGCCTGACGGACCTCGAAGTTATACTCCCAGAGAATTCCGGAAAGCAGCAGCAATGCTCCGGGGTGTGCTCGAGCGACGAGATCTGCGGCCAGCTCCAGAAGTAGATCCCCATAGATGTTGGCCAGGACCAGATCGAAGTCGCTTCCGCAGAGATCGGAGAGCACCCCGGTCAGATGCTCGGTCCGATCGCCGACGTGGTTCAGTTCGCAGTTTCGGCGGGCCGTTTCCACCGCCTGGGGGTTGATGTCGAGACAAACGGCATGAGCAGCGCCGAGTTTCAGGGCGCCGATGGCCAGAATGCCGGTGCCGCTTCCCAGGTCCAGCACCCGGGCTCCTTGCAGTTCCGGCAGGGATTCCATCGTTTCCAGACAACTGGCGGTTGTCTCATGTTCGCCCGAACCGAAGGCGCCCTTGGCGATAACGAGATCGATCAGGCCCTCGGATGACGGAGGCTCCCCGGGGGTGAGAACCCGAAACCGAGTGCCGATAGTGAAAGAGTTGGGCATGGGACTTTCTCCGGATAGATTCGTTATTGGACCGTATATTTTTGACGCCGGGGCATATTTGCCGGCAGATCATATCCCCAGACTGTGCAGGACGAACAGGGAAAGGGTGTAGGTCAGCGCCGATGCCAGGGTGGACATCATCACGATCGATCCGGCCAGCTCCGCGTCCCCCTTCATTTGATGGGCCATGATGTAGGTTGCCGTGGCGGCGGGAGTTCCGGCCATGAGAACTCCGACCCCCAGATCGATCCCCCGCACGCCGAGGGCGACGAGGAGCAGGGCAGCGATCAACGGCAGCCAGATGATCTTGATGCCCGTGGCGAACCCGGCCCGGACGAGGTCCCCCCTGAGCTTTTCCAGGGAGAAGGAGCCGCCGATGGCGATCAGGGCCAGGGGGAGGGTCATTCCGGTGGCGATCTTGAGACTGCGAGAAAAGATCAGCGGCAGCGGCAGGTGGAAGTAGCTCCAGAGAATGCCGGCAAACGAGGCGATGATCAGCGGATTAAAGAGAATCTGGCGAAGCCAGAAGCCGATTCCCGTCCGATCAGCGCCCTTATGAGGAAGAAGCAGGGCCAGGATGGCGAAAAAATTGAGTGCCGGCACGAGAAATCCCATCAAAATGCCGGCCCGGGTGAAACCCGTTTCCCCGTAGGCATTGAGAACGATGGCAAGGCCGATATAGGCCAGGTTTCCCCGGAATGCCCCTTGACTGAACGCGCCCCGTGCCCCCGGGGGATAGCGGCGCAGGGAGGCGTATCCGTAAGAGAGCAGAAAGGCGACGGCAATGGCCCCGACCGAACCGATGACGAGGGCCCCGTTGAAGTTGGCGGAAAAATCGGCCGTGCCGATTTTGTAGAAGAGGAGCAGGGGCAGGGCGATATAAAAGATCAGACGGTTGGTCTGGTGAAGAAACGCTTCGTCGAGAAACCCGAATCGTCTGAGAAAGTACCCAAGGCCAATGACCAGAAAGATGGGAAGGACAATGGTGAGAATCTGGAAAAACAGCGACATGAAGCGTTCTCTCCCTCGCCGATCATGAAAAATGAAAAAACGATACCCCATAGATCGGGACCGTGTCCAATATTTATTTTTTACAGAATCCTTCCCTTTTCCGTGAAGAGTGTTAAGATTTTTTTAACGCAAGAGCGGCGAAGCATCGCTTTTGCCTCCATTTCATCCCCCTTCCCCACGGAAGGGGGCTTTTTTGGGTTCGGATGGGAGGAAATAGAATAATTACTTGCGCTCTTCCAGGCGGGTAGTTTAATTTCATGTTGGAAGGGGATTTTTTTAATTTTCGCAACCATCGGCTTCCCTCACGGATTGCATTCCCGGTTTGCCACCATAACTCCCATGCCCTTACCTCGTCGAAAAACGCCGAAGGCTCATTCCGGCCTTCAGGAAGACGCCCACCTCGCCGAGCGGAGTCCGATAAGGTCGGCTGTAAGCAAAAACGACCGCATTCGCTGGGCGGTTATCGTCGTTCTCGTTCTGTCTGTCGCTGCTCTGCACTATCTGACCGGCATTCAGCGCGTTCAGTTTCACGATGTTTACCGCCGCCTTTTTTATATTCCCATCGTTTTAGGGGGACTCTGGTTTTCCTTGCGGGGGGGCGTGGGGACGGCGATCGCCGTTACCCTCCTGTTTATTCCTCACGTGATTCTCCAGTGGAACCGGTTCCCGGCAAGTCACCCCGAGCAGTATCTGGAGATCCTGTTGTATAACGGTATCGGTTTTCTCACCGGCTTTCTCGCTCAGCGGGAAAAAACGCAAAGAATCCGGTATCAACAGGCGGCCCGGCGCATCGAGGAAAGTTACGCCAAACTGAAAAGACAAGCCGATACCATCCTCGAAATCGAAGAGCAGTTGCGCCGCGCCGATCGCTTGTCGGCCCTGGGCGAGCTTTCGGCGGGACTGGCCCATGAAATCCGCAATCCCCTGGGGTCGATTCGGGGTACGGCGGAAATCCTTCAGGACGGCATGGCGCCCTCGGATCGACGCTACGAATTCACGCGGACCCTGATCGCCGAGGTGGATCGGCTTAATCGCGTGGTGCAGAATTTTCTCGATTTTGCCCGCCCGAAGGCCGATGAGCGCAACCCCATTTCGGTGAAAGAGGCGCTGCGCGAAGTGGCGGTTCTCACCCATCGGCAGGCCCGGGAAAACAGCGTGGACGTCCGAATCGAGGTCGCCAAGGAGGCGGCGATACCCGCTCATCCCGAACAGCTCAAACAGGCGTTTCTCAACCTGGTGCTCAATGCTCTGCAGGCCATGCCGCAGGGCGGGGGCCTCGTCATTGCGACCCTGGTCGCAGCCGACCAACTGGGGATACGGTTTGCCGATACCGGCCAGGGGATACCCGCGGAGCGGTTGAAACAGATTTTTCATCCTTTTTTTACCACCCGCCGCAATGGCACCGGACTGGGGCTGGCGATCACCGATCGCATTGTTCGGGGGCACGGCGGACGCATCGAGGTGGAGAGCAGGGAAGGAGGGGGCACCACGTTCACTTTGTGGTTCCCTTTGGAGATTCAAAGAGCGAAAAAGGATGGTTGAGAAGCTGAATTCGCTTTTTGCAACGCCCTGGAACCGGGGCCCATTGTGATCTTTGGTGGAGTGAATATGGAAGAGCAGCAAACGGTTTTAATCATCGACGACGATGATTCCCTGCGTCGGGTTCTGGAGTTCACCCTGGAGGAATCCGGGTACCGGGTTCTCACGGCGGCCGACGGCAATACGGGGATGCATCTTTTTGCCCGGGAGGTCCCGCCGGTGGTGATCACCGATATCCAGATGCCGGGGATCAAGGGGTATGACGTTCTGAAAAAGGCCATGGCGGAGCATCCGGCGACCCTGGTGATCGTGATCACCGCTTTCGGTTCCGTTGAAAATGCCGTCCGGGCCATGAAACTCGGCGCCTATGATTATCTGACCAAACCCTTCAGCCGCGAGGAACTGCGCCTGGTGGTGCAAAAAGCATTCGCCTATCGGCGACTTCAGGACGAGAATCTGCGCCTCAAGGAAGAGCTTGAGGAAAAAATCGATTTCACCCACCTCATCGGCATCTCCGATGAGATGAAAGAGGTTTTCGACATGGTACGCAGGGTCGCCGCCACCGAGGCGACGGTCCTCATCAGCGGGGAAAGCGGCACCGGCAAAGAACTCATCGCCCGGGCCGTTCATCACGGCAGCGACCGCCGGGAAGGCCCTTTCGTGCCGGTGAATTGTGCCGCCATCCCCAGGGAGCTGTTGGAAAGCGAACTGTTCGGGCATGTCAAGGGGGCGTTCACCGGCGCGGTGAAAGATCGTCCGGGCAAGTTTCGCCAGGCAGAGGGCGGGACCCTTTTTCTCGATGAAGTGGGAGAGCTGCCGGTGGACCTGCAACCAAAGTTGCTGCGTGCCCTGCAGGAGCGGGAAATCGAACCGGTCGGCGGCGAGCCGGTGCGGGTGGACGTGCGGATGGTGGCGGCCACCAATCGGGATTTGGAGGCGGCCATGGAAGAGGGCGCTTTCCGGGAAGATCTCTATTATCGGCTGGCTGTCATACCGGTGCACCTGCCCTCCCTCCGACAACGCCGCTCGGACATTCCTTTGTTGATAAGGCACTTCCTCGCCAAGCATGGTGATTGCGCCCCGACCCTCTCTTCTGCAGCCGTCGAGCGGCTGGTCGCCTACGAGTGGCCCGGCAATGTGCGTGAGTTGGAAAATGTGGTGGAACGGCTCGTCATTCTGAGCCGCGGAAAAGTTGTCGAAGAAGAAAATCTGCCGCCGAGAATCCGGCAGTCGGCTCGGGAAGAGAAAAACGGAGTCCTAAATCTACCGGACGAAGGGTTTTCTCTCGAAGATCTGGAGAAGTCAGCGGTTCTGGAGGCGTTGCGGCGAAACGATTGGAACCAGACCCGGGCCGCCGCCTTCCTGCGCATTCCCCGCCACACGCTGATCTATCGAATGGAAAAATACCGGATCGAGAAGAAACGGTAGGTGGAGCAAGGAGCTGTAAGTTGTAAATAAATTCTGCCTGCCTGCACCCTGGAGTTGCCCTTGCACCTTGTACCTCGGGCCTCGGGCCTCGGGCCTTGAACCCATTACCCTTGCGAAGGAAAGCCGATGGCTAAATTGCTGGCGAACGGAGATGTTCTGCGCGCCCCTGAGGAACTTCAGTTTCAATTGGACGGTTGGATCGCAACGGCTCCCTTCGAGGACCTGCTGGATATCGAGATTGAGGAGGCCGGAGGGGGAAGGGCGGTGCTGTCCCTTCCTTTTAAGCTGAAATTTGCTCAGGGCGGCGGAGTTCTGCACGGAGGAGCCCTGACGACCCTGGCCGATACAGCTGTCGCCATGGCCATCAAAAGCGTGCTGCCCGCCGGTACGGTTTTCGCCACCACCGAGCTGTCGGGCCGATTTCTCGCTCCGGTGCGACGGGGAAAGGTGACGGCGGTGGCCACGGTAACCGGTCCTCAAGGGCGAACCTTTCACGGCGAGGCGGTGCTGACCGATGAAGAAGGTCGGGAAGTGTTTCGGTTCAGAGCGGTTTTTCGGGTTGGTCGTGGCCAGGGGTTCGAGGATTGACCCGCCACAGAGGGGGGAAACATTTCTTGACTTTTCCCCGGTGAAACGTTACAAGTATGCAGAAACGTCTATGTTTTCCCCCGCCGATAAAAGAACGATCGGCAAGAAAGGTTATCGTTTCCAATGCGAAGATTTTTTGCCCTTGCGGCGTTATTGATTTTTACCTTCGCTCTTTCTCCTGCCGCTTGCCGGGCCCAATCGAACGGACGGGTCGTGCGGGGGCAGGCGGCGCCCGAATTCACCCTGCAGGATGTCGCGGGCAAGGCTCTCTCCCTGGCACAGTTTCGCGGGAAAATCGTCGTTTTGAACTTCTGGGCGACCTGGTGTCCGCCCTGCCGGGAAGAGATCCCCTCCCTGGAACGCCTCAATGAGGTGTTCAGCGGGAAGGATTTCGTTCTGCTCGCAGTCAATGTCAACACCGACGGCGAAGAGGGGCTGAAAGATTTTCTTGCCAAACATCCTCACTCCTTTTTGGTTCTTCCCGATCCCGACGGAAAGGTTCAGAATCTTTATGGGGTAGACAAATTTCCCGAGACCTTTATTATCGACAAAGAAGGCAAGGTCGCTGAGCATGTCATCGGAGCGATTGACTGGTCCTCGGTTGAAGTTCTGAAATATTTTTCTACTCTGATCGGGAGGTGAAACAGTGGCGGGCCAGGCGCACCTTACTCTCTGGATTGCATTTTCCGCCGGCATACTCTCCTTTTTTTCCCCCTGCGTTCTGCCCCTGATACCTTCGTACCTCACCTATATCACGGGGCTTTCCTTCGGGCAGTTGCAGGAGGCCCACCCCAGTTTCAAGGTGCGCAGGACGGTTCTGCTGCACTCTCTGGTCTTCATTGCCGGGTTTTCGGCCGTTTTTATCGGGCTCGGAGCTTTGGCGGGAGCCGCCTCGTCCACTTTCCAGGCCCATCTGCGGGAAGGTCTGGAATGGATTCAGAAGATTGGCGGGGTTCTCATTTTCCTTTTCGGAATCCATCTCAGCGGGCTGTTCCATTTCGGGGTGCTCCTCGGCGAAAAACGGGTTCGGATTCACCAGAAACCCACAGGCTTTATCGGTACATTCGTGGTCGGCATCGCTTTTGCCGCCGGCTGGACTCCTTGCATCGGACCGATCCTCGGGGCGATCCTGGCCCTGGCCGCCGGAACGTCGGGAGGCACCCATCGTGGGATCGTCCTGCTCACCGCCTATTCGGCGGGCCTGGGGGTGCCTTTCCTTTTGTCCGGAATGCTCTTTCACGGCTTTCTCGGATTCTTCAACCGCTTCCGTAAATATATTCGGATTGTTGAAATTGTGACCGGCGTGCTGATGATGATTGTCGGCGTCATGCTTTTCTTTAATCTCTTCGGCCTCCTCTCCGGCTATCTCTATCGCTGGTTTCCGATGCTTGGCTGATGACATCGCAAAAAATCCGCCCTATGGTGTTACGGCGCTTTTTCAGGACCTCGACATACCTGATGTACGCCTTCGCCCCTGAAGAACCACCAAGTTATGCAGGGTTAGCCATCCCATGAATTATTGCAAAGGCGTCCTGACTGATTCCCGCGATCTCCGAGTTCCACCTTTACTTCTCGATTTTCGCCTTGACAGAAACGAACTCCCCTGCTAATTTGAAAATCATTTTCAATGTGGTGGGGCGATGACGGAGATTAAAAGGGCTTTCAGGGAATATCTGGCCGAGCAGGGGTTGAAATCCACCAGACAGAGGGAGATCATTCTGGATGAGTTTCTTCGCAGCTCCTCCCACCTGTCCACCGAGGAGCTTTATCTGCGGCTTCGGAAAAAGCACCCCACCATCGGTTATGCCACTGTTTATCGTACCCTCCGCCTTTTCGCCGACTCCGGTATTGCCGAGACGCGGCATTTCGGTGACGGCCAGACCCGTTACGAATCCACAAACAGCGAAGCGCACCACGATCATCTGATCTGCGTTCAGTGCGGCGCGATTATCGAATTCGAAGATTCGCGCATCGAAGAGCTGCAGAAGAAGGTTGCCGAAGACCATCATTTTAAAATTCTCAGTCATCGCCTGGAACTGTATGGGCAGTGCAGTAAATGTCTTCATGAGTGAGTTTTTTTTGTCATTTTTTTGAAAATGATTGTCAATCTTATTTGAACAGGAAGGTTTTTGATGTCTTCAGTAAACGATCATCCGACCGGCGATCCGAAAATCGTGCTGGTCGGCAATCCCAATGTCGGCAAGAGCGTCCTGTTCAACGCCCTGACCGGCGCCTATACGACCGTTTCCAATTACCCCGGCACCTCGGTGGAGGTTTCCCGGGGGAACTGCGAGATTCGCGGCAAACGCTACCAGGTTCTCGATACCCCCGGGATGTATTCCCTGCTGCCGATTACCGAAGAAGAGCGGGTGGCGCGGGAGATCCTGCTCACCGAAAATGCCCACGCGGTGGTCCATGTCATCGATGCCCGCAACCTCGAGCGGATGCTGCCGATGACGCTGCAGCTTGTCGAGGCCGGCCTGCCGGTGATCCTGGTGGTCAACATCATGGATGAGGCCGAGCGGATCGGCATGACCATCGATTGTTCGCTGCTGCAGGAAAAACTCGGGATCCCCGTGATCGGAGCGGCAATGGCCCGCAAGCGGGGGTTGAAGGAGATCCGCGACGCCATCGCCGACTTCGATCACCTCCGGCGGGCGGTCTTCGGGTATGCAGTCGATCTTGAGCAGGATATTCTCAAAGTGGCTTCGACCCTTCACGGCACCTATCCTCTGGACCGCAGGTCCCTTGCCCTGCTGCTGCTGCAAAAGGACGAAGAAGTCGCAGAGATGGTGCGGCAGACCGAGGGGGAGGGGTTCGCCGAGGTGGAGACCGCGGTCAAGGAAGTGATTTTCGAGCGCCGGGTCGATCTGCATTTGCGCATCAGTCTGGAGCGTAAGCGCGTCTGCAAAGGGCTGCTTGATGGCGTGATCGCTCAGTTGGAAGGGCAAGGGGTCCCGCTTTCCGAGCGCCTCTCCGCCTGGACGGTTAACCCGTGGACCGGTTTTCCTATTCTGCTGCTGGTCCTCTACTTCGGCCTCTATCAGTTCGTCGGGCACTTCGGCGCCGGCACCGTGGTCGATCTGCTCGAAGGCAAGCTGTTCGAGAAATACCTCAATCCCTGGGCCATTGCTTTGGGACAGCACTATGTCCCCTGGGTCTGGCTGCGGGAGCTGCTGGTCGGGGAATACGGCATTTTCACCCTGGCGGTGCGCTATGCCGTCGCCATCATCCTGCCGATCGTCGGCACCTTTTTCTTCGCCTTCTCCATCATCGAGGACACCGGGTATTTCCCCCGGCTGGCGATGCTCGTCGATCGGATCTTCAAGAAAATCGGCCTCAACGGGCGCGCGGTCATCCCCATGGTGCTCGGTTTCGGCTGCGACACCATGGCGACCATGGTCACCCGCACCCTGGAGACGGTTCGCGAGCGGGTCATCGCCACCATTCTTCTCGCCCTGGCCATCCCCTGCAGTGCCCAACTGGGGGTGATCCTCGCTCTGCTGTCCGGGGTCCCCGGCGCGCTGGCGGTCTGGACGGTGAGTCTTCTGATCATCTTCTTGATTATCGGTTTTCTGGCCGCCCGGATCATGCCCGGAGAGCGGCCGATGTTTTACATGGAAATCCCCCCTTTGCGCCTGCCGCAGGCTCGCAACGTGCTGGTCAAAACCATGACCCGTATGCAGTGGTATTTCATTGAAATCATCCCCCTCTTCATCCTCGCGTCGGTGTTGCTCTGGGCCGGGAAGATGACCGGGGCCATGCAGTGGCTGATCGGAGTGCTCGATCCCGTCATGCGCACCATCGGGCTGCCGAGCCGCACCGCCGCGGTCTTCGTCCTCGGCTTTTTCCGCCGCGATTTCGGCGCCGCCGGGCTCTACGACATGCAGGCGAAGGGGCTCCTGACCCCGGTGCAGTTGACGGTGGCGGCGGTCACCCTGACCCTCTTCGTCCCCTGTATCGCCCAGTTTCTGATGATGAAGAAGGAACGCGGCTGGCGGGTTTCGCTGGCGATTTTCGTCTTCGTCACCGCTTTGGCTTTCAGCACCGGGTGGGCGTTGGACCGGTTCTTGCTCTTTTCGGGGATGATGTCATGAAATGCGGCTTTTGCGGCCGGGAGATCCCGGATGAGATTCCCGAGAACCATGAAAGCTGCGGGCTCTGCCCGGGCGGATGCCGCAAGGTCCACTGTCCCCACTGCGGCTATGCCAATCCGCTCGTGCCCCGGTTCCTGAAGCGCTGGGCGAAAAAGAACAATTCAAAAAAAGAGGACTGAAACGATGAAAGTGTCAGCAAAAGCGGAGGAAATTCTCGAGGCCCTGTGGATCGCCACCGAGGAGGAGGGCGATAACGCGGCCCATCTGCAGACCTTGGGGATCGGGCCGGACGACGAGGGACTGCAGGAGCTCGATCGGCTCGCCTACGTCGAGATCAAGGGAGAGCGGGTTTATCTGCGGAGGGAGGGAGAGCATGAGGCGCAGATGACCGTGCGCCGGCACCGGCTCGCTGAACGCCTGATGATGGACGTTTTCGACCTCAAGGGGGCCAAAGGGGACGCCAAAGCCTGCGAGTTCGAACACCTGCTGCACCACGGGGTCGATGCCAAGGTCTGCACCCTGCTCAACCACCCCACCACCTGCCCCCACGGCAAGCCGATTCCTCCCGGCAGGTGCTGCGAGGAAGCCCGGCAAAAAGGGGAGGTTGGGGTGGTAGCCCTGACCGAATTCAAGGCGGGAGAAAGCGGGGAAATCGCCTATCTTTCCACTGGCGATGCCAAGAAGATGCAGAAGTTGATGAGCATGGGCGTGCTCCCCGGCAACCGCCTGATCCTCTCCCGCACCTTCCCTTCCTTTATTTTCAAGGTAGGCAATTCGGAATTCGCGGTGGATGAGGATCTGGCCCGGGAGATCTTCGTCCGAAAAGGTGCAGAGGGGGGGGGCCACTAAGGCGGCAGCGGAGCGCGCCTCGGTGGTCCGCTTGTCTTTGCCCTCCCAGCCCGCCCTTCTGCGCCGGGCTCTCCCTTCCCCGGTCCGCTTCCGGACCGAACTTTTCCCGTTCCCTCTTTCCCCCACCCAACGCGCCTCTCGAAAGGGGATGGTCTCGACGCCTGCGAAGGGTCCGTCTTGATTGGGGGCGCCTCCGCGCGTGCTTCCGTGCTGCGCCCTTGCCCGAATTAAGTCTTGACCCTATACTATACTACAGAGTTTATGGTTAATGCCGAAAGGAGAACGCCATGTCAAAATTCACGATCGGGAAGTTGGCCACCGAGACGGGACATGCCGTGGAAACCCTTCGTTACTACGAGCGCCGCGGCCTGATCTCCCCGGCGCAACGCACCGCCGCGGGTTACCGATTGTACCGCCCCGAGGCGATGAGGCGCCTGCGGTTCATCCGCCGGGCCAAGGATCTGGGGTTTTCACTGGATGAAATCGGGGAGCTCCTCTCTCTCGGCGACCATCCTGAGAGAAGGGCCGCGCAAGTGAAAGGCCTGGTCCAGGCGAAGATCGCCGATATCGACAACCGTATTCGGGACCTGGAGCGCATGCGGCAAGGCTTGTCCGCCATCGATGGGCTCTGTCACGGAACCGGCGCCACGGCCGATTGCCCCATTCTGGCGGCCCTGAATCAGGACGACTGAGGCCGCCGGGAGAATCGGAAAGGAGAGGACGATGAAACAATTGGAGCTGGGGATTGAGGGCATGAGCTGCGCGGCCTGTTCATCCCGCCTCGAGCGGGCCCTCGCCAAACTGCCCGGGGTGAGCGAGGCGTCCGTCAATCTGGCCACCCGGCGGGCGAGCCTCGCCTATGACGAGGGAGCCCTCGGCCCCGAGGGGATCATCGCGGTAGTGACCGAGACCGGCTACACGGCAGTGGTGTCCGACTTCGAGGTCGGCATCGGGGGGATGAGCTGCGCCTCGTGCTCCGCCCGCCTGGAGCGGGCCCTGGGCAAGACGCCCGGGGTGCTTCGGGCCGCCGTCAACCTGGCGACTGAAAGGGCCACGGTGCGCTACATCCCCGCCGCTCTGGGCCCCGACGACATCGTTCGGGTCATCGAGGAGACCGGCTACGAGCCCCACGACTTGGAAGGAGGGGGCAAGGGGGGCGAGGAGCGGGAGGAAGCCGCCCGCCGAGCCGCTCTTCAATCGATGCGTCGGGACCTGCTGCTTGCCGCGGCGTTGAGCCTGCCGGTGTTGTTGCTCTCGATGGGAGCGACCTTCATCCCTGCTCTCGACCACGCCCTGGGGGATCTCGCCCCCGCCTGGGTCTGGCGCTGGGTCGAGGCACTTCTTACCACGCTGGTTCTTTTCGGCCCTGGCCGTCGATTCTTCCGTCCGGGGTGGGCCGCTTTGCGGCATTTCTCGCCGGATATGAACACTCTGGTGATGATCGGCACCGGTGCGGCCTGGCTGTTCAGTTTTCTTGTCCTGCTTTTCCCAATGCTCTTTCCGGTGGCAGCCCGTAATCTGTACTTCGATTCGGCCGCCGTCATCGTCACCGTCATCCTCTTCGGCAAGTTTCTCGAAGAGCTCGCAAAGGGGCGGACCTCGGCGGCGATCAGGAAACTCATCGGCCTGCAGGCCAAGACCGCACGGGTGCTGCGCGAGGGGGGTGAGGAGGATGTGGCGATCGGGCGGGTCATGCCGGGCGATCTGGTCGTCGTGCGCCCGGGGGAGCGTCTGCCGGTCGACGGCGAGGTCCGCGAAGGCGAGAGCCGGGTGGATGAGTCCATGCTGACCGGCGAGCCCGTGCCGGTGGCGAAAGGCCCCGGGGACCGGGTCGTCGGTGGGACGGTCAACCAGCACGGGGCGATGAAGATCGTGGCCACCCAGGTCGGCGGGCAGACGGTTCTGGCCCAGATCATCCGCCTTGTGGAGCGGGCCCAGGGTTCAAAATTGCCGATTCAGCAGCTCGCCGACAGGGTGGTTCGAGTGTTTACCCCGATCGTCATCGTCGTCGCCTTCCTGACTTTTGTGGCCTGGCTGGCCCTCGGGCCCGCCCCGGCGATCTCCATGGCCCTGGTGAGCGCGGTGGCGGTGCTGGTGGTGGCCTGTCCCTGCGCCATGGGGCTGGCGACGCCCGCTGCGATCATGGTGGCGAGCGGTCGGGCTGCTGAATTGGGCGTGCTGTTTCGCAAGGGCGAGGCGCTGGAGACCCTCTCCCGTATCGACACCGTGGCGTTCGACAAGACCGGGACCCTGACCGAGGGGCGCCCGCGGCTCACGGACCTCTTCCCCCTGGAGGAGGATCGCGCTGCCGCGCTGCGTCTGGCGGCGGCCGTCGAGGCCGGCAGCGAACACCCCCTGGCCACGGCCATCTTCGGGGCCGCAAGCGAGGAGGGAATCGATGTACCCGAGGCGAGCAACTTTCAGGCCCTTCCCGGATACGGGGTTCGGGCCCTCGTCGAGGGACGCACCGTGCTGCTCGGGGCTGAGCGGCTCATGACCAGGGAGGAGATCGATGTCACTTCGCTGCGGCAGCAAGCCGACGCCCTGGCGCGGCAGGGCAAAACGCCGATCTACCTGGCCGTGGAGGGGCGAGCGCGGGCCGTGTTGGCCGTGGCCGACCCGCTCAAGGCGGAATCGGTGACCCTGGTTGCAGTGCTCCGGGGGCAGGGATTTCGCGTCGCCATGGTCACCGGCGACAGTCGGGCAACCGCCGAGGCGATTGCCCGGCAGGCCGGAATCGACGACGTCCAGGCGGAGATCCTCCCCGACGGCAAGGCCGCTGCGGTCGTTGCCCTGCAACAGCAGGGGCGCCGGGTGGCCTTTGTCGGCGACGGCATCAACGACGCTCCGGCTCTGGCCCAGGCCGAAGTCGGTATCGCCGTGGGCTCGGGGACCGACATCGCCATCGAGACGGCCGATGTCACCCTTACCCGGGATGATCTCGGCGGGGTTCTCACCGCCCTGAAAGTCGCCCGCCGGGCGATGAAGACGGTGCGCGGCAACTTGTTCTGGGCCTTCTTTTATAATATCCTGCTAATTCCATTGGCCTCGGGGATGTTCTTTCCTTTCACCGGCTGGCATCTCAACCCGATGGTGGCCGGAGTTGCCATGGGGTGCTCTAGCTTGTTCGTTCTCACCAACAGCCTGCGCCTGAAGCGCCTCAAGGGGGGGTGGGAGGGGACTCCCGTCCCTGGAGGGGGTGCCGCGATGACGGGCCGCGATCGGTCCGCCCCGGGCTACCAGGCCTCCTGAACGGCTCTTAGCCGAGCGTTGGCACTGAGAATAATGAAGTGCATCACCACGAAGATCGGCAACGATCCTGTTTCCTTAAAAAAAGGAGAAAAACAATGCAGACATTTATTTCCGTTACCGGCATGAGCTGCGGCCATTGCGTCGCCGCTGTCACCAAGGCGTTGGAGAAGATCCCGGGCGTGGAGCGTGTTGCCGTCAATCTCGAACAGGCTGAGGCGGTGGTGACAGGCACCGCCGCCTCCGAGGTTCTGCTGGTTGCGATAAGGGAAGAAGGGTACGGGGCGAACATCAAATAAGGGGGACCTTTCGGGCAAGGAGGAGGCGGCCTGTTTTCGGCTTTTCCCTTGACTTGACCGCCACCGGGGTATATGGTAGCTCCCCGGTAAAATGGGAACGAAAGGTATTGGAATTTATGGAAGAAGTCAACGAGCTGCAACTGCAACGCCGGGCCAAATTGGAGGAGTTGCGCACCCAGGGGATCAACCCCTACCCGAACGATTTTCAGGCGGCCCACTCGAGCGCCGACGTTGTTTCCGCCCACGGTGATGAGGATGCCGCGGCCCTGGAGGGATGCAGCGAGCGCTATGCCCTCGCTGGACGCATCATGGCCCGGCGGGATTTCGGCAAGGCGGCCTTTGTCCGGCTGCAGGATCGCCACGGTCAACTGCAGGTCTATGTCGGCCGTGACAATGTGGGCGCGGAGAGCTTCGATACCTTTCGCAAGTTTGATCTCGGTGATATCGTGGGCGTCACCGGCACGCCCTTTCGTACCAAAACGGGTGAACTCTCCCTGCGGGCAGATGGCATCCGGCTTCTCACCAAATCGCTTTTACCCTTACCGGAGAAGTGGCATGGTTTGACCGATGTGGAGACCCGCTACCGGCAGCGGTATCTGGATCTGATGGTCAATCCCGAAGTGCGGGAGGTTTTCCGCAAACGCAGTCGGATCATCGGTCTGGTGCGGGACTTCATGCAGGCGCGGGATTTTCTCGAGGTCGAAACCCCGATGATGCAGCCGATTGCCGGGGGCGCGACGGCCAAGCCGTTTGTGACCCACCACAATACCCTGAAGATGGATCTGTACCTGCGAATTGCTCCCGAACTCTACCTCAAACGGTTGGTGGCGGGAGGCTTTGAGCGGGTTTTCGAAATCAATCGCAATTTCCGGAACGAGGGGATTTCCATCCAGCACAACCCCGAGTTCACCATGATGGAATTCTACCAGGCCTACGCCACCTATCGCGACTTGATGGATCTGACGGAGGAATTGATCTGTCATGTCGCCAAGGACGTGGTCGGGAGTCTGGTCTTTCCCTACGGTGAAAAGGAGGTGGATCTGACCCCTCCCTGGGATCGCCTGACCGTGCGCGAGGCGATCGTTAAATACGGCGGGGTCGAATCCTCGGTTCTGGAGGACCGGGAGCGGTGTCTCGGGTACGCCCGCAGTTTGGGCCTCGAACTGGCGCCGACCATCGGTCACGGCAAGCTCCTGACGGAAATTTTCGATGAAGTGGCCGAGCCGAAACTTTGGAATCCCACCTTCATTACCGAATATCCGACGGAAGTCTCCCCCCTGTCGCGCAAGAACGACGCCAATCCCGACGTCGTCGATCGGTTCGAGTTGTTTATGGTCGGTCGCGAGCTGGCAAACGCCTTCTCCGAGCTCAACGACCCTTTTGATCAAAAAGAACGCTTCCTCAAGCAATTGGCCGAAAAAGAAGCGGGGGACGAGGAAGCTCATGCCATGGATGAGGACTACATTCGCGCCCTGGAATACGGCCTGCCGCCGACCGCAGGTGAAGGGATCGGAATCGACCGGCTGGTCATGCTTTTGACCGACTCGGCCTCTATCCGCGACGTCATTCTTTTTCCGCAGCTGCGGGCCGAGGGAAAGTAGAGTGACGAGTGATAAAGAGGAAACCGTCTCGGCTCCACTCGTCACTGATCGCCTATCCCCGGTTCTCCCCCGTCACGGAATTTTATGAGCTACGAGTGGTTTGTCAGTTTGCGCTACCTGCGGGCCAAGCGCAAACAGACCTTCATTTCTGTCATTTCCTTCATCTCCATCGCCGGGGTTACCCTCGGGGTGGCGGCTCTGATCGTTGTTCTGGCGGTCATGACCGGCTTTCATGACGGCGTTCGAAAGCAGATCCTCGGCAACGTTCCCCATATCCTCATTCAGAAATACGGCACCAATATCGGTGATTACCAGGAAGTCGTGAAAAAGACCCTGGCGGCTTCTCCGGAGGTGGTCAGTGCTACGCCGTTCGTCTCGAAAGAGGCGATGCTTCTCTCCCAGGAAAATGTGGCCGGGGTCAACGTCAAGGGGGTCGAGCAGGGGAACAAGGTTTTTCATCAGAAATTCATGACCCTGGATCATCGCAACGTGGAAGGCCTGTTGTTCAAGGAAAAGGCCCGTCTTCCCGGGATCGTCATCGGCCTCGACACCGCGACCTCTCTGGGGGTGGCCGTCGGGGATACCGTCAATGTCATCCCGCCGATGTTTGCCATCACCCCCTTCGGCATGATCCCTAAAATGAGGCCCTTTCGCATCGTCGGTATCTTCACCCGCGGGGGCGGGTTTCTCGACACGTACTTCGCTTATGTCTCCCTTCCCGAGGCCCAGCGTCTGTTCGATGAGGGGGGCAAGGTTTCGGGGGTCGAGGTGGAGGTGAATTCTTTCGATAACGCCAATTCGGTCGCCTCCCTGCTGCGTAAAACATTTTCCTTTCCTTTCGTGGTTCGCTCCTGGGAGGACCTGTTCGGTTCGTTCCTCTCGGCTCTGCGGCTGGAGAAGCTTGGTCTTTTCATCGTCCTCGGCATCATCGTTCTGGTTGCGGCGTTCAATATCGCCACCACCCTGATCATGGTGGTAATGGAAAAACACAAGGACATCGCTATCCTGAAAGCCATGGGGGCGACCTCCAGAAGCATCATGAAGATTTTCGTTCTGGAAGGGTTGATTATCGGCACCATGGGAACGGCTCTCGGGACGCTGCTTGGTGTGGCTTTGGCCAAGAACGCCGATGCGATCATCAAGGGTCTTGAACATCTGCTTCATGTCAAGATCTTCGATAAGTCGGTTTACGGAATGAGCCATTTCCCCTCGGTGGTCAATCCCGGGGATGTGGCGACGGTGGTGGTGGTGGCGATGACCATTTCGCTGCTGGCGACGATTTATCCGGCCTGGCGTGCCTCGAAAATGGATCCCGCCGAAGCGCTGCGGTACGAATAGGGAGGAATCGATTGTGGTTGAGATCCGGGGCGTGACCAAAAGCTTCTTCGATGGGGCGCGACGGGTGGAGGTGCTGCGCGGAATCGACCTGACCATCGAAGCGGGCGAGCGGGTCGCGATCGTGGGGGCGTCCGGGGCCGGCAAAACCACCTTCATGCATATTGTCGGCGGACTGGACCATCCTACCAGCGGAGACGTATTGTATCAGGGAAAGGATATCTTTTCCCTCACCGGCCCGGCTCTTGACGCCTTTCGCAACCGGACTATCGGCTTTGTCTTTCAGTTCCATCAGCTGTTGCCGGAATTCTCAGCCCTGGAGAACGTCATGATGCCCGCTCTGATTGCTTCGCAGGGGTTGAAAAAAGCCGCGCCCCTGGCAGAGGGATTGCTGCGGGAGGTCGGGCTCGGTCATCGGTTGACCCACAAGCCGGGCCAACTCTCGGGGGGGAGCAGCAACGGGTGGCGATCGCCCGGTCCCTCGTCATGTCTCCCAAGCTGCTGCTCGCCGATGAACCCACCGGGAACCTGGACAGCCGGACCTCCGACGAAATCTATCGGCTGTTGCAGGAAATTCACCAGTCCCGCGGCCTGACCATGATTATCGTTACGCACAGCGAGACCTTTGCGGGACGGCTCGACCGCGTGTTGCATATGGATGACGGCCGCATCGGCGCCTAGTTTTTGGTTTACACCCCATGGCGATTTCCCTATAATGGCCCACTTTAAAGGCCTTTTTTTTATGGAGTACCCGGTTTGATATCCAAGAAGGCTTTTGCCGTATTGGTCTTGTCTCTGCTGCTGTTGCCGCAGATGGCCCTGGCGCAAAAAACCTACAAGTTCGGCGAGGTGGAAATTCAGGGGAACCGCCGGGTTGAATTGAGCACGATTCGCTCAGTGTTATCGGTTAAAGCCGGCGAGGCCGTCTCCCTGAAGGATATCGATCAGGATATCCGGTCCATTTACCGTTTGGGTCGTTTCAAGGATGTATCCGCTTCCGTCGAAAAACGGGACGGTACGAGTATCCTGATTTATCGGGTCAAGGAATGGCCTTTGGTGCGGGAGGTCAAGTTCTCCGGCAATAAAGAGTTCAAAAAGGATAAGCTGGAAGGCCTGGTCACCATCAAGGCCCCCGATTTTTACCACCCGCGGGCTGTCAGCAGAAGCGTGGCCGCAATCGAAAAAGCCTATGTCGAAGAGGGGTACTACGCCGCACAGGTGACTCCCAAGGTCGATGTCAATGCCAAAAACGAGGCGACCATCGTCTTCGACATTCACGAAGGGAATCAGGTTTTCGTTCGCGATATCCGGTTCGCGGGAAACACCGTGTTTTCAGACCGTCAGTTGAAAAAGGTCATGCAAACCAAAGAACGGTGGTTCCTTTCCTGGCTGACGGGACGGGGCAAATACAACAAGGACGTTCTGCAAAACGATCTGGAAGCTATCGCAGACCAGTACTACAATGATGGGTACGTACAGGTTAAGATCGACCAGCCGAAAGTGACCCTTAGTGCCGACAAAAAATCCATGGATGTCCTGATCCGGGTTGAAGAAGGCCGCCAGTTCCGAATCGGCAATCTCGATGTCACGGGGGACCTGATCGAAAGCAAGGAAAAGGTTCTTTCGCTTCTCAAGTTGAAAAAGGGCGAGATCTTCAGCCGCAAGAAGCTCCGGGAAGGGGTTCTGGCGATCAACGATCTGTACGCCGACAAAGGGTTCGCCTACGTCAACGTCTCCCCCCTGACCCGCTTGAATATCAAAAACCGCCTGGTCGATCTGACCCTTGACATTGAAAAGGGCATCAAGGTGCATATCGACCGGATTCGCATCGCGGGCAATACCAAGACGCGAGATAAGGTCATTCGCCGGGAAATGCCCCTTGTCGAAGGACATCTTTACGACGCTTCCAAGTTGAGAGAGAGCAACCGCAAGATTAAGAACCTTGGTTATTTTGACGAGGTGAATGTGACCACGGCAAAGGGGCCGGACCCCGGGCATATGGATGTGGATGTTCATGTCAAGGAGAAGCCGACTGGAACCTTCAGCCTCGGTTTCGGTTACTCCTCCGTGGACGGCCCCATCGTCCAGGGGTCCGTGAGCCAGAATAACTTCCTTGGGCGCGGCCTGAAGTTGAATCTCGCCGGGGCCTTTGGCGGCAAAAGCACGACCTACCAGGTGGGGGTTTTAAACCCCTATTTTCTCGACACGAACATCACTTTGGGATTCGACCTCTACAAAACTCGCCGGGACTGGACGGACTATACTCAGAAAACGCTCGGCGGGGATATCAAGGCCGGTTTTCCGGTGATGAAAAATATCAAAGCATTTTTTATCTACCGCTATGAAAATAAAGAGATATCGAATATCGATCCGAACGCCTCGTTGGTGATCAGGGACCAGGCCGGGAAATCCACCCTTTCCTCCATCACCGCTACTCTGAGCCGCGACACAACCGATTATCGGCTCGATCCGTCTCGGGGGTCGCTCGCGTCCCTCTCCATGGAATTCGCAGGGCTCGGCGGCACCGAAAAATTCGCCCGTTACGAACTGGACGACAGGTACTTTTTCCCTTGGAAATGGGGAACGGTCTTTTCTGTTCGCGGGCATATGGGGTATATCCAGAAGATCGGCGGCGAAGATATCCCCATCGACGAACGCTTTTTTCTGGGCGGCCTCGATTCGTTGCGCGGATTCCGGGTGCGGGAGGTTGGGCCCCGGGTGCGAACCGCCAGTACGGTGCTGAACCCGAATGACGGCTCGGTTGTATCCCAATCGAGCAGCTACGATTTCCCCGGGGGGAATAAGGACGCCTATTTCAATCTGGAATACACCTTTCCCCTGTTGAAAGACATGGGATTGAAGGGCGTGACATTTTTCGATACCGGCAATGCCTGGGGAGCCGGCGAGGATTATTTCTCCGATATGCGCTACAGCGTGGGCTTCGGGATTCGCTGGTTCAGCCCCATGGGGCCCCTGCGGCTGGAGTGGGGGTACAATCTCTCTCCCCGCGACGGGGAGCCCCATTCCGATCTGCAATTCTCGATCGGTCGGTTTTTCTAAGTGCGTTTCCATTCGGAATCTTTGGATTGAAATGGGATGACTTTTTAGGGTGTTTGGGAATATATCGCGCATTCCCGGGGAAGGCCTCGCTGTTCGGAGACTCCTGGGATAAGGACAGCAAATCACACAAGGTCTGATTGCTTCCCAACCGCGAAACGCTGCAGGGAAAGCTGCTGCGCTCCGGATGGGAGAGGGCCGAATTTTCCAGTACAGGGAGAACGTTATGAAGCGATTGATCGGGCTGGTGGTGGCGGTTCTGGTTCTTTTTTCGGTGCCTGCCTTTGCCTCGAATGTCAAAATCGGTTATGTCGATTTGCAGAAAGCTCTGAACGAATCGTCGGCGGGCAAGGCCGCCAAGGCTGAAATCGCCGCCAAGTACAAGAAATATCAGAAGACCCTTGAGGAGCGTCAGAAAGAACTTGCCGACCAGAAATCCGAGCTGGAAAAACAAAGCATGCTCCTCGCACAGGACGCCCGTGACGACAAGGAGCATGCTTACCAGCAGAAAGTCAAAGATTTTCAGAGGTTTGCCAAAGACGCTCAGGACGATCTCAAGCAAAAGGATTCGGACTTTACCCGCCAGATCATCGCCAACCTTGTCGGTGTCGTGAAGACCCTCGGCAAAAAGGAGGGGTATACCATCATTCTGGAAAAATCTCAGAGTTCTGTCCTCTATGCTGAAAATAAAATCGATTTGACGGAACAGGTCATCAAGGCCTATGACGCCCAATCCAAGAAGGAATCGGGGAAATAGAGAGGAACGGCGAATTGGCGACCCTTAAGGAACTGGCCGAACTGGTCGGCGGAAAGGTGATCGGCGAGCCAACCACCGACATTTTACGGGTTGCACCAGTCGATGAGGCCGGCCCCGGCGATATCACCTTCATTGCCAACCAGAAATATCTTTCGAAGTTGGCGAAAACACAAGCGTCGGCTGTCATCGTTGCCCCGGGTGTGGAAGCCCCGGGCGTGGCGCTGGTGGTTTGCGACAATCCTTATCTGGCTTTTGCCAAGGTGCTGACGTATCTGCATGTGCGGCGACCGGAGCCGCGCGGGGTGTTGCCCGGGGCATGCGTTGCGGCGACGGCGTCGGTGGCGAAGGATGCCACTGTGCATCCCGGCTGTATCATAGGCGAGCGGGTATCCGTTGGCCCCGGAACCATTCTGCATCCCGGCGTTGTCCTTTACGACGACGTCTCTGTCGGCGAGGACTGTACTCTGCACGCCGGGGTTGTGGTTCGGGAGGGGTGTCTGATCGGCAACCGGGTCATTATTCAACCCTCCGCGGTCATCGGGGCCGATGGTTTCGGATTCGCTCCGGACGGTAGCCGGTACTTTAAAATTCCCCAGGTCGGCCGGGTGGAGATCGAGGACGATGTGGAAATCGGGGCCGCCAGCTGCATCGATCGGGCAGCCCTGGACGTCACCCGGATCGGGCGGGGGACCAAAATCGACAATCTCGTTCAGATCGGCCACAATGTGTCGATCGGCGAGGATTCGATTATCGTTGCGCAGGTCGGCATTGCGGGCAGTACCGAGATCGGCCGGCACTGTACCTTCGGCGGGCAGGCGGCGATTGCCGGTCATGTCAAAATCGGCGACAATGTGATGATCGGTGCCAAGGGAGGAGTGAGCAACAGCGTGGCTCCCAATCAGGTTCTTTCCGGCTCCCCCGTCATGCCGCACAAAGAATGGCTTAAGGCCTCCATGAGTTTTGCGAAGCTTCCGGAAATCCGCAAGGATGTGACTCGCATGAAACGCCGGCTCGAAGAGCTGGAAATGCTTATCAAGGAGAGGTAGGGGACATGGTTCTAAATCATCAGGAGATCATGAAGTTGCTTCCTCATCGCTATCCCTTCCTACTCGTGGATCGGATCGTGGAACTGGAAGAGGGGAAAAGGGTCGTCGGTATTAAAAACGTCACCATCAACGAACCTTTTTTTCAGGGGCATTTTCCGGGGCACCCGATTATGCCCGGCGTTCTTATTATCGAGGCAATGGCGCAGGTCGGGGGTGTTTTCGCCATGGTTTCGGATAAGATCGGGGACGATCGCGTCACATACTTCGCCGCGATCGACAATGCCCGCTTCCGCAAGCCGGTCCTGCCCGGAGACGTGTTGCGCCTCGAGCTGGAGATGATCAACTTTCGGCGGGGCTTGTACTGTTTCAGCGGCAAAGCCTACGTTGAGGAGACCCTGGTCGCCGAGGCCGAACTGAAAGCGACCTTCGCCCCCCGCTAGGAATTTAAGGAAACCAATGATTCATTCGACAGCGATAGTCCATTCCGGAGCCCGGATCGCCGAGGGGGTTTCCATCGGCCCTTTTGCGGTCATCGGGGAACATGTTTCAATCGGTCCGGGAACCTCGGTGGGGCCTCATGCGGTCGTCGAGGGGTGGACTGAGATCGGTCGGGAAAACCGGATTTTTCAATTCGCTTCGGTGGGCGCCGCTCCTCAGGACCTCAAATTCCACGGCGAACAGTCGTGGCTTCGTATCGGGGACCGCAACACGGTGCGTGAGTTCGTGACGATGCATCGCGGGACCGAAGGCGGCGGCGGCGAAACGGTCGTCGGCAACGATAATCTGCTGATGGCGTATTCCCATGTGGCGCACGACAGTCTGGTCGGCAACCGTGTCGTTCTGGCCAATGGCGCCACTTTGGCCGGCCATGTCCGGGTGGACGATTTCGCTATTCTCGGGGGGCTGTGCGCCGTTCATCAATTTACCCGTATCGGCGCCCATGCCATGATCAGCGGCGGGGCGATGGTCGCACAGGATATTCCTCCCTATTCCATCGCTCAGGGGGATCGGGCCAAAACGGTGGGGATCAACCAGGTCGGCCTCAAGCGCCGGGGGTTTTCGCCATCGGTGATCCGGGACGTCAAAAATGCCTATAAACTGGTTTTTCGTTCCGGGCTGCGCCTGGAAGAGGCGATCCGACGGATCGACGAGGATCTCGAGAAAAGTCCCGAGCTGGCAGTCTTTGTTCAATTCATCCGAAACAGCCCACGGGGGGTAGCCCGCTGAATCCCTGGAGGAGAACGATTTGACCAAATTCCGAGCAGCCGTGATCGGCGTTGGCTATCTGGGCAGATTCCACGCGCAGAAATATGCCTTGCTTGACGAGGTCGAGCTTGTCGGGGTGGCGGATACCTCCCGGCAGCGGGCCGAGGAGGTGGCGGCCGAAGTGCGGACGGCTGCCTATACCGATTATCGGGAACTGCTGCAGCAGGCCGATATGGTCTCTATCGCTGTGCCGACCCCATTTCACTTCCAGGTGGCCCGGGATTGCCTCAAGGCCGGGTGCCATATTCTGCTCGAGAAGCCGATTACCCAGACAGTGGCGGAGGCCGAGGAGTTGATCCGCCTGGCTGCCGACCGCGGGCTCGTTTTTCAGGTGGGGCACCTTGAGCGTTTTAACCCTGCCGTTCTGGCTTTGCAGGGGATTTTGAAAAACCCGCTGTTTGTGGAATCGCATCGGCTCGCCCCCTTTAAGTCCCGCGGAACCGACGTCAATGTCGTTCTCGACCTGATGATCCACGACATCGACATCATCCTGAATATGGTCCCCTCCACCATCAAGCTTGTCAACTCGGTCGGCGTCCCGGTGCTTTCGGAGGAAGTGGATATCGCCAATGCCCGTCTGCAGTTCGAGAACGGCTGTGTCGCCAATGTCACCGCCAGTCGTGTCAGCCGGGAATCGATGCGCAAGATCCGTATCTTCCAGGCAGATGCTTATATTTCCATCGACTACCAGGCGCGCAAGATCGCCCTCTACCGCAAAGAGGGAGAGGGGATGCCGATACCCGGTCTGCCCCATGTCACCATGGAGGAGCGCAGTTTCGAACAGAGCGACGCCCTGCTGGCGGAGATCACGGCGTTTGTTGAAGCGGTGCAAACCGGCAAACCACCTCAGGTGACGGGGGAAGATGGGAAACGGGCCTTGGAGCTGGCCTTGCAGATCAATCGTAAGCTCTGGCACGAAGTCAGAAATTGATGCCTGGGCCATTCGAAGACGATAAAAATCAAAGCCATCTTCAACGCGCAGAGATGCCTTATTCACGGATTTCTTTGCATCGTGTCCTTTGCGCCTCGGCGTCTCGAGAGAGCGAAGCGAACGGGCGTTAAAATAGATTTGCTTCTGACTGGTGGATTTCTTTGTTCCATGATTCTGGAAAGATCCGTTACAACAGGCGAGGGCGTTGAAGTTTTGGCCTCGCCTGTCGTTTTTCACCCCCCTTTCTGTGAGACGATACCCTATGAAGATTCCAATGGTTGACCTGAAAGGACAATATGAAGATCTCCGGGACGAGATTGAAAAAGGGTTTCGTTCGGTTCTGGAGTCGACCGCGTTCATCCTGGGGCCCAACGGCAGCGCTTTGGAAGAGGAGATTGCCGCCTACTGCGGCGTGAAGCATGCCCTCGGGGTCGCTTCGGGCACCGATGCCCTCCATCTGGCCATTCGCGCCGCCGGCATCGGAGCGGGAGACGAGGTCATTACCACGCCCTTTACCTTTATCGCGACGGCCGAAGCGATCTCTTATGTCGGGGCGGTGCCGGTTTTCGTCGATATCGACCCGGAAACCTTCAACCTGGATACCGCCCTGGTCGAAGGTGCCATTACCGAGAAAACCAGGGCCATCCTGCCCGTCCACCTCTTCGGACAGCCGGCGGACATGGCTCCTCTTGCCGACCTGTGTCGGAAATACGACCTTAAGCTCATCGAGGATTGCGCCCAGGCTTTCGGCGCGGACTACGGTGGCCGCAAAGCGGGGGCCTATGGGGACCTGGGATGCTTTTCCTTTTTCCCCAGTAAAAATCTCGGCTGTTACGGCGACGGGGGGATGATTGTCACTGATGACGATCATCTGGCCGAAGAAATTCGGGTGTTGCGCAATCATGGCAGCCGCCAGCGCTATCATCACCATGTTATCGGCTACAACAGTCGCCTCGACGAGTTGCAGGCGGTGGTGCTGCGGGTCAAGCTCAAGCACATCGATGTTTTTAATGCCTTGCGGCGGAAGAACGCCCACCTGTATAATGACAAACTTGCCGGATGCGGAGTCGTCCCGCCGAAAGAGGATGGCAAAGGGACCCACGTTTATCATCAGTACACGGTGTTGACCGAGGCCCGGGACAAGGTTCAGGGCGCCCTGTCGGCTGCCGAGATCGCCTCGGCGGTCTATTATCCGATCCCCCTGCACCGCCAGGAAGTGTATCAGCCGACGTGCGCCGGGGTGTCCCTGCCCGTTGCCGAGGAAATGGCCTGCAAGGTTCTCTCTCTGCCCCTGTATCCCGAGTTGGGCGAGGACAGGATTACCGAGGTTTGCCAGGTCATTCGAGAAGCTCTGTAGGAAACTTCTGTCTTGAAACGTGCATCGGGGCGCAGGGCCCTTATCGTTACCGGAGAGGCTTCCGGAGATCTCCACGGCGCCAACCTGATCAAGGCCGCCGCGGAAATCGACCCGGAACTCTCCTTTTTTGGCGTGGGCGGCCGCCGCATGGCCGAGGCCGGGTGCGACATCCTTTTTTCGGGCGAGGACCTGGCGGTGATGGGCCTGGTGGAGGTGGTCGGCCATTTCCCGCAGATCCTTCGCGCTTTCAAGGCGCTGAAAGCGATTCTGCGGGGAGACTCTCCTCCCGATGTTCTTATTCTGATCGATTTTCCTGAGTTTAATCTGCGGCTGGCTCGTCAGGCGCAAAAAGCCGGTGTGCCCGTGCTCTATTATGTCAGTCCTCAGGTCTGGGCCTGGCGGCGGGGACGGGTGCGGAAGATCGCCCGGCTGGTGGATCGGCTTGCGGCCATTTTCCCTTTTGAACCCGCTTTTTATCAGGGACAGGATATCGAAGTCGAGTACGTCGGCCATCCTCTGCTGGACGAAGTTCGGGTGACCAGGGATCGAAGCGACTACCTTCGGGATCATGGACTGGCGCCGGATTCGCCGGTAGTCGGACTGTTTCCCGGCAGCCGGCGGAATGAGGTCAGATATATCCTCGATACGATTCTGGGGGCCGCCGAGTTGATTCGGGAGCGGATGCCGCAGGTACGTTTCTTGCTGCCTGTGGCACCGTCACTCGACAGCGAAGCTCTCCGCGAGCACTTGCGCCCTCATGGGTTGCCGGTGACTCTGGTGACGGACAGTATTTACGACACTATTGGTGCCTGCGATGCGGTGATCTCGGTCTCCGGAACGGTAACCCTGCAGATTGCACTGGTCGGAACGCCCATGGCCATCCTCTATAAAATGGCCCCCCTGAGCTACGCCATCGGCCGGCGTCTGGTCAAGGTGTCCCATATCGGCCTGGCCAATATCGTTGCCGAAGAAGCCGTGGTCAGCGAGTTCATTCAGGATCAGGCGACGCCGGCCGGCGTCGCGGAGGAAATCCTGAAAATTCTTGAGGACCAGGATTACAACCGGCAGATCCGGCGCGGATTGGACCGCGTTCGGGAGAAACTGGGGACCGGAGGCTGCTCTTCGCGTGTGGCCCGGATGGTCTCGGAACTGAGTCGAGGTACGATTGGGAAGCGGAAGTAAATCCGGGAAAGAAAAAAAAGAGGGCATCGTTCTACGATTCTGGCGCTACATCCGTCCCTACAAGGGGCGGATTGCCATCTCGATGATTGCCAGTCTGGGGGCGGCCGGGGCGGATGTCTCCTATGCCAAATTGATTCAGCCTCTGGTCGACAAGGTCCTGGCGCCGGGGGGGCAGGCCTGGATGAAATTTGTCCCGGTGATCGTCATCGGGCTGGCGCTGATCAAGGGCATTTCAAAGTACGGTCAGTCTTACTTCATTCGGACGGCCGGGCAGTTGGTGATCTTCGATCTGCGCAACGACCTGTATCGGCACTCTCTGAATCTCTCCATGGGCTACTATTCCCGCAACACTTCCGGAAATCTCATGTCGCGGATTCTCAACGATGTGGGGGTCCTGCAGATGTCTGCGGCCAACATCCTGGTGGACACTCTGCGCGAAGGGGCGACGCTGGTGGGGTTGACCGGGCTGACCTTTTACAATGACTGGCGGCTGGCCACGGTGGCGTTCATTGCCATCCCCGCGGCGGCCTGGCCGGCCTCGAAAATCGGCAAGAAGATCAAAGGCTATTCGCGACGGCAGCAGGGGGCTCTCGGCATCCTTACGGCGGTTCTCGAACAGGCCTTCTCGGGCATCAAGGTGATCAAGGCCTTCGGTACCGAACGCCGCGAGATTCACAAATTCGATAGTGAAAACCGCGGGTTTTATCGGTTTGTGCGCAAGCTGATCAAGTATGATTCGGCGACCGGGCCGGTGGTTGAGATTTTCTCTTCCCTGGGAGGAGCGACTGTTCTCTGGTACGGGATGCATCGGGTTCTCTCCGGTGCTATGACCGAGGGAGAGCTCTTCTCCATCATGGCGGCGATCTTCATGATGTACACGCCGGCTAGGCGGCTGACAAAGATCAACAACAACATTCAGCAGGCCTTGGGCGCCGCTGAGCGGGTTTTCGAGATCATGGATGAACCCGTGGACATCCGGGATCTTCCCGGGGCTCGTCCCCTTGATCATGTCAATGGGCAAGTGTCCTTCGAAAATGTGACCTTCGCCTATGATGACGAGCCGGTACTCAAGGATTTTTCCCTGCAGGCGAAATCCGGCGAGGTTGTGGCACTGGTCGGTCCGAGCGGCGCCGGCAAATCCACCATCGCCGGACTGCTGACCCGTTTCTACGATCCTACCGCCGGGCGGATCTGTATCGACGGTCAGGATATCCGCGGGGTGACCCTGGAGAGCTTGAAGCGATATATCGCCATGGTCGATCAGGACATCTTTCTCTTTAATGACTCCATTGCCAACAATATCCGTTACGGGGCGCCGGATGCCGGCGATGAGGAGGTGCTGGAAGCCGCGAGGCAAGCCTTTGCCGATGAATTCATTCGCGCTTTGCCGCAAGGGTATGAAACTCGGATCGGTGATCGGGGCCTGCGGCTCTCGGGAGGGCAGCGACAACGCATCTGCATTGCTCGGGCGATCCTGCGCAATGCCCCGATTCTGGTCCTCGATGAGGCGACCAGCGCTCTTGATACCGAAAGCGAGTCGATGGTCCAGAAGGCTCTAAACAATCTCATGGCCCATCGCACGACTCTGGTCATCGCCCACCGCCTTTCCACGATCATGCATGCGGACAAGATCGTCGTCCTGGAGGATGGGAGGATTTACGAAGAGGGGGGGCACGCGGCGCTGCTCGCTCGGGATGGCCTTTATCGTAAACTTTACGACATGCAGTTTCAGGCGTGAGCGATGAAAAAGCGCCTCGCGGACTGGTTCCTGTTTGCCTGTGTCCCCTTTCTTGCCTCCTGGATTATTCAGGGGCTTTTCTGTTCAATGCGGCCGGCATTTATCGGTGAAAATCGGCTTAAAGCTCTCTGGGCACGCAAAGAGAACGTGATTATCGCGTTCTGGCATGAGCAGCTTCTGCTGATGGTCAAGGGATACCGGGGACCCGGCAGCAAAATCCTGATCAGTGCCTCCAAGGACGGGGAACTGATCGCTCGGGTGATGGCGCGTTTCGGCCAGGAAACGGTTCGCGGTTCATCCACCCGGGGCGGGCGGGCTGCCTTCAGAGCCCTGGTGGAGTTGGGACGCCAACCGGTTGATTTGGTCATCACCCCCGACGGTCCCAAGGGACCGCGGCGTGAATTCAAAGAGGGGGTCGTCCAGCTGGCGAGAATCACCGGCCGCGCGGTGGTACCGATGGCCTTTGTCTGCAGCAGAGGACACCGTTTTGCTTCCTGGGACCGTTTTCTGCTACCCTATCCGTTTGGCCGCGGGGTTTTCGCCTTCGGTGAGCCGGTGCGGTACCGGAAAGGGGAGTCTCCGGAGGATTTTAGGCTTCGGTTGCAAGAGGCCATGGATGAGAACGAGCGGTGCGCCTGCTGCCGCTTGGAGGAATATGGTGTATCTGCTGTATGATAGCGTTCTTTTCATCGCCGCCTTTGTCCTGATACCCTACTATCTGATCCGGGGGCTGCGTCGGGGCAAAATGCGCCGAGGGCTCCGGGAGCGGCTCGGTTTTTATCCAGTGGACCGGCTGGCGGCCTTGGACGGGAAAAAGGTCATCTGGATCCATGCGGTCTCCGTGGGCGAAACGCGGGCCGCCATTCCGCTGGTCAAGGCCCTGAAGCGCCTCTACCCCGACTACGCTCTGCTTCTGTCCAATGTCACCGAGACCGGGCATCAGATCGCCGCCGAGATCGCAGAGGTCGATCTGTGCCTTTTCTTCCCCTTTGATTTCTCCCGGGTGGTGCAGCGGGTGCTTAAACGGGTGAACCCCGCCCTGGTGATTATCGTCGAAACGGAAATCTGGCCCAACTTTGTTCGCATCGCGCGGGGGCGAAATATTCCCGTGATTCTGGCCAATGGGCGCATCTCCGATCGCTCTTTCCCTCGCTATCGCCTGATCCGTCCCTGGTTGAAGCCGATTTTGGACCATTTCTCCGCTTTCTGCATGCAAAGCGAACAGGATGCCGAGCGGATCCGGGCCTTGGGGGCTTCTCCTGACAAGGTCGTTGTGACCCGCAATATCAAGTTCGATATGGCGGCACCTGTTCCCGATGAGGCCATGGCTGCGGCGATTCGGGCCGATTTTCATCTGCCGGCAGATCATGCCGTTTGGGTGGCCGGAAGCACCCACGCCGGCGAGGAAGAAATCCTCGGCGATTGTTTCCGGCAACTGGTGCAGGAAGGCCGAAAGCTGGTTCTGGTTCTGGTCCCCCGCCATCCTGAGCGCTGCCGTTCCGTGGCGGACGCGCTTGAAGCTCGGGAATTGCCTGTTGTCTGGCGAAGCGCCATCGGTTCCCTGCACCGCTCCCTGCGTACGGGGGAGATTTTGTTGGTCGATACCGTTGGCGAAATGTTGAAATTTTACGCCAGTGCCGATCTGGTGTTCGTTGGCGGCAGCTTTGTCCGCGTCGGCGGGCATAACGTTCTGGAAGCGGCTCTGCTGAAAAAGCCGGCGCTGTTCGGTCCTTTCACTCATAATTTCAAGGAAATCACGAGCCTGCTTCTTGCCGATCGAGCCGGCGTGCGGGTTGACGATGAAAGGGACCTGGTGGGGAAAGTCAGGACGCTATTGGACGATCCGGCGCGCTGTGCGGCCATGGGAGCACGGGGCAAGGCATTGCTGGAGCGCAACGCCGGAGCAACCGACCAGACCGTTGCTGTCGTTCGACAGATTCTCGCTTAAATTTTGGTCCGAGCCGGTCGGCTTACGCCGTCAGCTATCGAGTGGGATCGAAGGGTGTGCATGGCACGGTTGTCACTGTTTTATCGCAGGCTGGCGACGGAGGGCCCACGGGGGATTGGGGAGCATCTGCTCTGGTGGGGGCTGATCCCTCTCGGCCGTCTCTACGGAGTGGCCGGACGCCTGCGCGTCGCGATGTATCGCCGTGGCTTGATTGGGTCGTACCGGGCTCCCGTGCCGGTTGTTTCCGTAGGGAACCTGTCCGTGGGGGGAACGGGCAAAACCCCGATGGTCGATTATCTGGTCAAGTATTATGAGGGCCGGGGGAAGAGGGTCGCGGTGGTCAGCCGCGGGTACGGAGGGACCCAGGGACGCGGTGTGGCGGTGGTCTGTTGCGGCGAGGGCCCGCTGCTTTCTCCCCGCCAATGCGGGGACGAGCCGTATCTGCTCGCAAGGCGCAATCCCCTGGCGCTGGTTTTGACCGCTCCGCGCCGGGCGCAGGGGGTGCGCATGGCCTGGGAGCGCTTCGGCGCTGAAGTGGTCGTTCTGGATGACGGTTTTCAGCACCTGGCGGTGAAGCGGGATCTCGATATCGTCCTGCTCGATGCGAGATGCCCCCTGGGAAATGGGGAGGTCTTTCCCGCCGGGCTGTTGCGCGAATTCCCTTCGGCGCTCGAACGGGCCGACCTGCATGTGCTTACCCGATGCTCTTCCGAGCGAAGAACTGAAGACATGGCGGAGGGCGCCTCGGTCGGCTGTCGCTTTGTACTCTCGGATGAGGGACAATCCCTGCGCGGAGAAACGGTATCTTTGGTAAATCTGGCCGGATTGCGGGGGGTGGCTTTTGCCGGCATTGCGGACCCGGAGGGCTTTTTCGCCGGGGTGAAAGCCAAGGGGGTATCTTTAGGGGAGGCTGTTGCGCTTCCCGATCACGTGGCGTATGATGCGCCGGTTCTCTCGCGCCTTGCCGCGGCATGCCGTGGTGCTGATTTCCTGGTGACCACGGAAAAGGACGGTGTTAAACTGAAAGCGGAGGATTTCCAGCTGCCCTGCTACCAGGTTCCCCTGGAGCTTGACTTTTTCGAACCGGGGCCCCTCGAGCAGGCCCTGGCAATGGTTATCCGCCAAGGAGACGATATGGCGTTGTCCCAAGAACTACTGGAAATTCTGGCCTGCCCCAAATGCAAGGGGCAGGTGCACCTGAAGGAAGATGGCGCTGCCATTGTCTGCGAGAGCTGCCGCCTGATTTACCCTGTGCGGGACGATATTCCGGTCATGCTGATCGATGAAGCGGAAAGTTTTTGACGGGGAAAACCGGCATGGGAAAAATTTCCATCCTGATGTATCACCAGGTCGGCGACTTCAGCCGGCCTGCCGCCCATCGTGCCAATTACTGCCATGTCCGCCGTTTCAAGGCTCAGATGGCCTGGCTCCATCGCTTCGGGTACCGGGTCATCGGTCTGGCTGAAGCTATGCGCTGCCTGCGGGGGGAGCAGCCGATGCCGCGGCATGGCGTCGTTCTGACCTTCGATGATGGGTTCCAGAACTTTTACGACTACGCCTTCCCCGTTCTCAAGCGCTACGGCTTTCCGTCGACCGTTTTTCTCGTGGCCGATCTGCTGGGGGAAAAATCGGAATGGCTGGCGGCGGAAAAACGGGAGGTTCCCCTGATGGATCTGGAAACCATTCGGGAGCTCCGGCGCGAGGGCGTTCTGTTCGGCTCCCATACCCTGAGCCATCCCCGTCTGAGTCGCATCGACCACCTGGAGATGCGCCGCGAGGTTCTGGAGAGCAAGCGTAAACTCGAAACCCTGCTGGAGGAGGAGGTCCCGTACTTCTGCTATCCCTATGGCGATTTCGACGAGCAGGTCGTGGCGACGGTGCGGGAAGCGGGTTACGAGGTGGCTCTGAGCTGTACCCGTGCCAGCTCTTTTGGCCCGGAAGACCCCCTGCGACTGCCGCGCAAGGCCATCTCCTACGGGGACAGCCTCGCCGGGTTTTTCTGGAAAATTCATATGAAAAACTATTCGAAAAAGGATGCCTAGTTCATCGCAATGAAGACAGGGGTTGATTTGACGCGGGAAAAGAGGCCTTGTTCCCTGCATATCATCGGCAGCAGGCAACTCGGAGGCGCTGAAAGTTTTTATCTCAGGCTGGTTCGGGCCTTCAATGAGGGGAACGACCTGAAGGCGCTGCCGGTGATCCGGCCGAACAGCCCTCTTCGTCAGGTGTTGAAGAGCGGCGAAGAGGCATTTTATGTGCCGATGCGCAACGGGTGGGACCTGCTCTCCATGTTCTCTATCCGTCGCCTGGTCCGGAGAACGGGGGCGGAAATCATTCAGTCCTATATGGGGCGGGGCTCGCGCTTGACCAGGGTCCCGCAAAACATGCCGGCAGTGCATGTCGCCCGTTTGGGCGGGTTCTACAAAATCGACGGGTACTACCGACATGCCAATGCCTGGGTCGGCAATACCCGGGAGCTGTGTGATTATCTGGTTCGGCAGGGGCTCCCCGCCAGCCGGGTCTATCATATCGGGAATTTCGTCGAACCGGCTTCTCCCTGTACTGCGGAGGCGCAGCAAGAACTCAGACAGACCCTAGAAATTCCGGCGGAAGCCGTGGTCCTGTTCTCCCTCGGACGCTTCATCGACATCAAAGGGTTCGACGATCTTCTTGCCGCTTTCGCCGGCCTCGCTCCTGAGTTCCACGGCAGGCCGCTGTTCCTCGTCGTAGCAGGGGACGGCCCGTTACGGCAGCAGTTGCTCAACCAGGCCCGGGAGCTCGGAGTGGAACAACGGGTCCGCTGGGCAGGATGGCAAAGCCGGCCAGGCCCCTATTTCGATCTAGCGGACATTTTTGTCTGCCCGTCGAGTCACGAAACCCTCGGGAACGTCATTCTCGAGGCGTGGGCGCATCGGTTACCGGTGGTTTCCACCAGCACCCCCGGCGGCCGCGAGCTGATCGTCGAGGGAGAAAACGGACTTCTTGCCCCCGTCAAGGACCCTGAGGGGCTCGCCGCCCGCTTGGGTGAATTGCTGTCGGCAGGCCCCTCCGCCTGGGAGCGTCTGGCAGAGAACGGAGCGCGAACTCTGCAGGGCAAGCACGGCAAAGAGGCGGTTGTCGGTCAATATCTGGCGATGTACAAAGAACTGCTCGGCACCTGTCGTTGACGAACGGAAGTCTGTGAATTCAGTTGGCAGCATTCTCATAATTCGCCCCAGCGCTATCGGCGATGTGGTGATGGCTTCGCCCATGATCACGGTGTTGCGCGAGGCCTATCCCGAGGCGAGGCTGGTCTGGCTGGCCGACCCTCAGGTGCGGGAGCTGCTTGAGGCGAACCCGGCCCTGGACCAGGTCATTCTGTGGTCCAAGGCGCAGTGGCGGCAGTTGCTGAGAAAGGGGCGCCTGTATACCCTCGCCCGCGAGATCTGGCGATTTGCCAGGGCGTTGCGCCGAGAACGCTTCGATCTGGCTCTGGATGCCCAGGGGTTGCTGCGGAGCCGGCTGCTCGCCTGGCTCTCCGGCGCGCGGGAACGCATCGGTTTCGCTTCGCGGGAGCCCGGGCGGTTTCTGATGAGTCGCATCGTGTCCAAAGGCCCCGAGAGCAAGCACATGAGTTCGGAATACCGTCATCTCATGACAGAACTCGGCCTGCACCCCGGCGCGTTCGCGCCATCGATTGCGACGGCCCCAAAGGATCGCCAAGCTGCGCAGGATCTGCTTCGGGAGATCGGAGACGACTTCGTGGTTTTCGCGCCGTTCACCACGCGGCCCCAGAAACACTGGGTCGAGAAGCGCTGGGGGGAGCTGGCGCGGAGGATCTACGAGCGGTTCGGTTTGCCCGTGGTGATTCTCGGCGGGCCCGGGGATGCGAAGGCCAGTGGCCGTATCCGGAGCAATACGGGCGGTGCCCTCCGCCGCCGCTGGACAGATTACGTATTGCTCTCGAGGCGTCGCACCCGGACCTGGCGCTCGCCCTCAACCGCGTCGCCGAGAGCCTCTCGGCAATCGGCATCTCAGGCCCCGCCGGTCCCCCGGGACCGGCCTTGACAGCCTTCCGGGGGCATGCGACCCGAGGAGGGGAAGGCCGTACGCTCTCCGCCGCAGTCGAGCCGTCACCCCTCGGGAGGAGATCCGATGCGCAAGCTCGTCGCCGCCGCTCTGGCCCTGGTCGTTCTCACCGCGAGCACCGGGTGCGCCAGCACCATCCTGATCGACGGCCGGGGCCCGGGCGCCAAGGTCTTCGTGGACGGCGCCTACCTCGGCACGGCCCCGGCGAGCTACACCGACACCGCCATCGTGGGCACGGTGCACCAGGTAGGAGCTGACCCTCCCGGGCTACCGGGACCAGATCGGCTTCTTGGGCCGGGA
>CAWANI010000031.1:0-117696 GCA_963783365.1 uncultured delta proteobacterium
TTCCAGCATGGAACACCTCTTTTTATAGAATCCGCGTTGCCTTTATTTTAGCACACAGACCTAGTACGCGTCGTGGGGATTATAGGAGGGATTCAGTCTTTTAGCAAGACTTCCCGGCCGTCGAGGTAAAGATGGGCCACTTCCTCGGTCCGTCCGGGAGTGCAGAGAAATTCCGTCAGTTCCCTCGCCGCAGGGAGAAGCGGCGGCCGAAGAACCTGGAAATGGGCGCCGCTGCCTGGAAGCAAAGCGCCCATCTCGGATGCCAGGCCGAGGGCGCGGGCGCCACCCGCGGTGGCCATGGTCAGGAGACGTTGGGGGTCGACCCGCCCCTGCCACCAGCTTCGTGCGAAGGCGAGTTCGTCCCAGAGGGAGAGGCTGTCGCAGCTGGCGAGGCTGTCGGTGCCCAGAGCGAGGGGCACGCCGGCAGAGAGATAGGCGTCGATGGGGGCCACGCCGACGCCGAGGCGGGCGTTGGAACGGGGGCAAAGAACCACGCAGGCGCCGCTGTCGGCAATGCGTCGGACATCCTCGGGTGCAACCTGCACGCCATGAACGAGCAGGTTGGCGCGGACCAACCCACCCCGTGCCGCCAAGTAGGCGACCGGCGAAAGACGGGAGGGGGGAGGCACATGGTCTCCCCAGCCGACAAACGGATAAAACCTCTCGGCCAGGGGCCCTTCGGCTTCGCCGAGAAAACGCGTCTCCTCCGCCGACTCGGCGAGGTGGGTGCAGAGGGGAACCTCTCGCCGGCGGGCGAATCCGATCACCTCTTCCAGGAATTCGCTCGACAGGGTGTAGGGGGAATGAGGAGAAATCCCCGATTCGAGGCACCCGGCCGGTGCCCCTTCCAGCTCTTCTTCGATGTTGGCGAGCACGCGCCGGGTTCTCTCCGGATCTTGTCCGAGGGTCTCGAAAAACAGCCGCCCGCGCAGCGGCGAGCCGGCAAACCCCTCCCGGGCCGGAAACCAGGAGAGAATATCGCCCACGGCCCCGGTGCCGGCCCGAAGCGAGCGCCGGATGCCTTCCCGCAGTGAAGGCAGGTAGCGGTCGGGGGCGAGTCCGCGCTTGACGCGCACTACCTGCAGAATCCAGTCGACAAAGGAGGTACAGGGCTTCTCTTCCCCCCCTTCCGCGGCCCAGTCGGGGAAGTGGGTCAGCTCCAGATGGGTGTGGGCGTTGACCATCGTCGGCAGGAGGATCGCCTCGCCGAAATCGGTGCAGGCAGCGCCGGGGGACAAGCGGCGCACCTCGTCGCGCCTCCCGGCGGCGACGATGCGTCCGCCGCGGACGCAGAGGGCACCGTCCTCGACAGGCGGTGCGAGGATCGGCAGCAGGTGACGGGCGGTGTAAAGTCGGGTTTCGTTCATGGAGGACACTAGGAGGCGGCGAGTTCCTCGGTGCAGAGCGTTTCGATCTGCTCGAGCAGCGCGCGTACCTCGGGGCGCTGGACGATAGCGCACTGTTCGCTCAGCACCTCGGTGAGGATCGCGTCGGTGGTCAGCGGGTTGGCAAGGACCACGCGAAAGACGTTGAGTTCCTTGCGCCCGTAGGCCGCCACCCGCAGCCGGGTGCGGGAAACGAAGGTCTTGCCGGCTTCGCGCTCGATCTTCTGAACCAGCTGGTTGACCTGGTCGAGCAGGGCATTGATGCGGCAGCTTTTCTCCCTGCCGGCGCCGGCTAAGGTCTGCTGCACGGCGGCAGGGCAGTAGCGGTAGGTGAGAATGTTGAGTTCCGGCTCGCTGGTCAGCTCGAAATCCGGATGCTGCCGGATCATCTCCGGCAAAGGTCCGGGCCCGCTCGATCCCCATATCGATGAGCAGCTCGTAGCCCTTGCGGCCGATGATCGACAGACCGGCGTGGACCAGCATCGCCTTGCCCGGGCCGGGACCCTTCGAGGGTATGACTGCCAAGGTCCTTGGAGCCATGGCGCAGAATGTAGGCGGCGTGATGCTCGATGGCGGTCAGCGCCGTCGGGTCCTTGAAGACCACCATCCCCGCCCCCATCGGCACGTAGAGCTGTTTGTGGGCGTCGATGGTGACCGAGTCGGCCCGGTCGATGCCGTCAAGCAGGTGGCGGTGGCGCTCGGAGAAAAGGGTCGGTCCTCCCCAGGCGGCGTCGACGTGGAAATGGCAGCCGAGCTCGCCGGCGATATCGGCCATCGCCGGCAACGGATCGATGTTGCCGGTTTCGGTCGTGCCGGCAATGCCGACCAGAGCCAGGGGGCGAATGTTCTCATCCCGCAGGCGCTGGACCGCCTCCCGCAGGAGGTGCAGATCGATGCGGTTCCGATCATCGGTTTCGACCAGCACCAGGTTGTCGCGGCCGATCCCCAGCAGGTCGGCGGCCTTGCCGAGGGAGTAATGGCCCCGCCGGGAGGCCAGCACCGCGAGCCCCTCGCAGCCGAGATGCTTCAAAGCGCCGATCAGGCCGGTCCGGGCGATCCCCGGGAAATCACCGTCCGGGGCGAAGAGGCGGTTGCGCGCGACCCACAGGGCGGTCACGTTGGCGATGGTGCCGCCCGAGCAGAAGGCACCGAGGGCATTGCGGCTGTCGTGCATCCAGCGGGCGTAGAAAGCTTCGTCCTCCCGGTAGACCAGGCGATGGAGCATGGCCAGTACCTGGCGCTCCAGGGGGGTAAAGGCCTTGGATGTCTCGACCTTGACCAGATTCTGGTTGAGCGCCGTCATGATCCGGGAGAGGGGCAGCATGAAGTACGGCAGCGCCGAGGTCATGTGGCCGATGAAGCCGGGGGCGGCCGTATGCACCGACTGGGCGACCAGCTTCTCCTTGACGAACTCGGTGTACTCGGAGACGTAGGTGGGCTCTTCGGGGATCTGCGCCGAAGAGAAGTCGCTTTCGATCTCCTCCAGGCTGCGCTCGAGGGCGACGATGTGGGTCTGCAGAAAACCGGCGACGTCGTCGGTGATCGCCTGATCGATTGCCCCGAGGGTCGAGTTGGGCGCCTCGGGCACGGTGAAGATGCGGTAGAGGTTTTCCAGGGTGGCGCGGGCCGCTTCGCGATTTTTCGGCATGATCGTTTCGCCTTTGAGACAGTCGGAAGTCAGGGCTAGCGCCGGCCCCCGGTTAGGGTAGGAGAAAGCCGTTGTCGAGCAGCCGGGTCTTGCCGACGAAGACCGCCATCAGCAGGACCGAGTCGACATCGACCCGCTCCTGGTCCCGCAGCGTGTGCTGATCGCAGATCTGCAGGTAATCGATGCGGGCATCGGGCTCGGCTTCGATCAGGGCGCTCAGGGAGGAGAGAATCTCGCCGGCGTCCCGTTCGCCGTCGGCGGCCATCTTCCGGCCCGCCTCCAGAGCCCGCGACAGGGCCAGGGCCTGCCGCCGCTCCTCCGGGGAGAGGTAGACGTTGCGCGAACTCATCGCCAGTCCGTCCGTCTCGCGGACGATGGGTATGCCGACGATCTCCACCGGCAAGTTGAGGTCCGCCGCCATCCGGCGGATCACCGCCAGTTGCTGGAAATCCTTGCGGCCGAAGAGGGCGACGTGCGGCAGGACGATGGCGAAGAGCTTGGCGACCACCGTGGTCACCCCGCGAAAATGGCCGGGGCGGCTGGCGCCGCAGAGGGTCTCGGTCAGCCCCTCGACGTTGACGTAGGTCGCATAGTCCGCTCGGGTACATCTCCCGCGCTTCGGGAGAGAACACCAGGTCCACGCCTTCGGTCCGGGCCATCGCCGCGTCGCTGGTCGAGGTCGCGGGGGTAGGACGTCGAAGTCCTCTCCCTGGCCGAACTGGGTCGGGGTTGACGAAGATGGAGAGGACCAGCAGATCGCCCTGCCGGCGCCCTTCGCGAAGAAGGGAGAGATGACCCTCGTGAAGGTAGCCCATGGTCGGGACGAAGGCGATGCGCCGCCCCTGGCGCAGCCCGCGCGGCGCGCTGCATACGCTCCGGCATCGTTGATGATGTCCATGGCATGATCGTCCGGTGATGGATTCGAGGGACTAAATTCCAGGCAATGACAGCACGTCCGCTTTCTACTTGAAACGAATGCTCCTCGCCGGGGAAGGTCTCCGCCTTGACCTCCTCGAATATAATCGGCGATGCCCCTGGCTGATGGTGCCCGAAACGTCGGCAAAGCGCTTGACGAATTTGGGGGAGTACTTTTCGCACAGCCCGAGGATGTCGTGAATGACCAGCACCTGGCCGTCGCAGTGGACGCCGGCGCCGATGCCGATGGTGGGGATGGAGAGTGTCTCGGTGATCTGTCGGCCGAGATCGGCGGGGATCCCTTCGAGAACGACGGCGAAGGCGCCCGCCTCCTCCACCGCTTTGGCGTCGGCGAGCAGCTGGCGGGCCTGTTCGTCCTTCTTCCCCTGAACCCGGAAGCCCCCCATGCGGTGGATCGACTGGGGCGTGAGGCCGATGTGGCCCACCACCGGGATGTCCATCGCGACGATGGCGCGCGATGGTTTCGGCGACGTTGGTCCCCCCCTCGAGCTTGACCGCCTGGGCGCCCCCCTCCTTGACCAGTCGTCCGGCGTTGCGGCGGGCGTCCGCTGAGATCGACCTGGTAGGAGAGAAACGGCATGTCGGCCACCACCAGGGCCGTGCTCGTGCCGCCGCACCACCGCCCGGGTATGGTAGAGCATCTCGTCCATGGTCACCGGCAGGGTGTTGTCGTAGCCGGAGACCACCGACGCCGACCGAATCGCCGACCAGGATCATGTCGATCCCCGCCTGGTCCATCAGCCGGGCGAAGGGATAGTCGTAGGCGGTGAGAACGGCGATCTTCTCCCCTTCCCGTCTTCATGCGCTGAATATCGAGAATCGTCTTCGGTTTGCTCATAATTTATTAATTGACCCCCCAAAATAAAACGGCCTTTCGAAAACTGTCCGAAAGGCACATGTCGCACAATGGAGAGGGCATTCTCCTCGGCGTGATTGCTATTGCCTCCCGTCCCGGTCCGATGGATCCAAGCGGTATCGTCTGCCACGCATAACGGCTGTGAAATTTCTTTGCTCCGGCACAGGTTCCGGGCCCATTCACAGCCATCTGGAAAAACTGTTTTACTCTATATCACAATCTTTTCGTTTTTGTCCAGCATTAATCCGCGGACTTGAGCAGTATTGCCCGTCATTACCCGGAGGAATCCTTCAGAAAGCGGGTGGGTGCCGGCTCATCGGCCGCAGCAATACGGACGCGTCCGAGCATCCCCGGCAGGGAAAAGATTTTTCCCGGATGCAGCCGCTCGGCGAGCATCTGCTCCATGGCGTGACGCAGCCGGGGGCGGCGCTCGGCCTGCCAGGCGAGCAGGTCGAGAAGCCGCGGGTAGGCCAGCCAGCGCTGAGCCCGTTGATACCCCCGGTAGAGGGTACGGTATCGTTTCTCGAGAAATTCCCGGTACCGCGCGAGAGAAGCAGCCGACACATCGCCGGTCTCCAGAACCTGCCCGGCGAATAGACCCGCCCAGCTTCCCGTTTCGAGGGCCTTGCCGATACCGTCACCGATAAACGGAGAGGTCGCCCCCAACGCTTCGCCGGCCACCAGGAGTCCGGGAGCATGAAACTCGGCGCCGGCCAGACCGGTGCGCAGCAGCCCGCCGCAAGGGACTTCGAGAAGATCTTCGCGGCTGGCGATGGTCCGCGCCGGCGGAAAATTGCGGATGAAAAATTCGAACATGTCGCGCAGGTCGGGCGGATCCCCCTGCTTCCGGGAGAGAAACCGGCCGCAGCCGATATTGAAGACACCGCCCGGCAGGGGAAAGACCCACCCGTAACCGGGAAAGAGGCTCCGGTCATAGGAGATGTGCAGGGTATCGGCGAACTCTCCCGACAGATCCCGATAGTAGGCGCGAACAGCCACGGCGGAGGGCTGCGTCCGGCGGCAGACGCCGAAGTCCCGGAGGGGCCCCGGCCGGGCTCCGGTCGCCAGAATCGTCAGGGGCGAAGTGATTTCGCAGCGGCCGCACTGGGCATCGCGCACCGCGACCCCGACCACCTGTTCGCCGGAGCGCAAAGGCCCCGACGCTTCGGCCTGCACCAACTGGACCCCGCAGCGGATCGCTTCCTCCTGCAACAGGGCGTTAAGGCGCTGGCGTGGCAGGGTGACCGCCGGCACGGCGAGGCGGACTTCCCGGCCCCCGGGGGCGGATGCCGTCAGGCTTTCGAGACAAAGACCTTCGGCGCGGACTCGGGGCCCCAAACCCAGGGAATCGAGGGACCTCAGGGCATCGGGCAGCAGCCCGTCGCCGCAGGTCTTGTGCTGGGGAGTGCGCACGCGCTCCAACAGAAGCACCCGCACCCCCTGGCGGGCCGCCTCGATGGCTGCCGCGCAGCCGGCCGGACCGGCTCCTATAACGATGACATCGGCATTCATGCGCCGTCATTCCTCAGCAGGCGGGCTCTGGCCGCCGTGACTCTCTCCCGAATCGGGAAGTGGGCGAAGCGCCCCTCCGGGGTCTTCCTTGCAAAAGGGGCCACTCCCGGTAAAATATGAGTAAAATCCCCAGTAAACCTTTCCCAGGAGGCGCGTATGTTGGGACTGATCATCCGCGACGAGGTCCGCTGGCACGATAAGTGGTCGGCGGAAATCGGCAGAAAACTGACCGTGAAAGACAGCACGAACGATATGTACATTTTCGACGAAAAACACAGCCGGGATGATATCCTCGCCCTCTTGAAGGAAGCGCCGTCCGACCTGTACCAAATCTTTGAAGTGGAAAGCGCCCCGGAAGAAGACTGTGATTATATGGGGGATTCAGGGCAGTGCTACCGCAGAATCCTCCATTAAGCAATGCACCAAGAATGCCCTGAAGGCTTTTGGTCACTTATCGAAAACGACTGCTTCCGGGCGAATCGAAAATGTTCGGATGCAAAGCTCCTGAAATCCCCCGGCATGAGGCATACCTGGAAGGTACGTCGTTGACGAGGGATGAGGGAAACGCTGCAGATGGACGTTTTTCATCGATCCCTTAATCGAGAAGTTCTTTCAGTGCCTTGCACAACACCGTATAGGGATGGAAATTGGCCGGCACCGCTCCTCCCAGCCCATCGCGGAGCCTCTGGTAATAGGTCGCTTTTTGCCGACGAGCGGCGCAAAACGCCTCCAAGTTCCCCCCTGACTGCCGCAGTATCGCCAAAGTGAGATCGTAGAGCAGTTCCGCGAGTTCTTCCCCCAGCGCCCGGTAGGCCAGCCGATCCCAGCGATCACGCACCGGCACCTCGCCGGCCCTCTCCCGGATCTCGGGAATCCCGAAAAAATCACGCACCTCACAATAAGTTCGCGCCACCGAATACAGATCGCCTTCGGTCGCGTCGTTGAGACTCACCAGCGGCAGCAGGTCCTCCAGATGGGCGAGGGCGGCACAGCGCCGGGCCGACGACGCCGCCAACCCCTCCTCTTCAAGGGAGCCGCCCAGATCTTTCGCTTGTTCCCACTCCCGCGCGGGGAGGATGCCCCCCAGATTTTTTTCAAAAACCGCCACCTTGTCATGAAAGGCGGCGATCGACCCTTCCTCGGCGGAAACCGGCATGCCGTGGGTCAGCGCCCAGCCACACATGGCCGCCAGCGCCTGTTCAAGATCTCCCAGCAGCCGGTACTGACGAGCCGCCGCCATCCGGTTGTCCAGCGCGTGCAGTTCTTGCCTCAGGCGCGGGCCCTCCAGAATCCGGTCGAAAGTCAGATACGCGGACGCCGCTTTGGCCAGCGAAGTGCCGGTTTCCCGCGCCAGGCGGCCGGCGAAGGCGCTGCCGGCCTGGTCAACAACCCGATTAGCGATGACGGTGGCGGCGATTTCCCTCGCCAGGGGATGATCGGGCACCTCGTTGGCGAAACGCTCGCTGATCGGCATCGGGAAAATAGCCGAGGAGCAGCGACCGCACGGCATCGCTTTCGGGCAGGTCGCTCTCGAGCAGGGCATGATAGAGCTGCATCTTGCTGTAGGCCATGAGTACCGCCAGTTCCGGCCGGGTGAAGCTTCTCTCCTTGCGGGCGAGGACCTCCTGGGTGGTAGGCAGAAACTCGCCGCGACGGTCGAGCAGACCGGCTCGGGCCAACCGCTCAGCCAGGTCGAGGAAGGGTTCGAACATCCTCGGCGCAGCGCCGTGGCATCGAGAGACAGGCAGAGGCTCTGGTGGTAGTTGTTGGCCAGAACCGATTGACAGACCTCGTCGGTGACCTCGGCAAGCAGCCGGTCGCGCTCTTCCCGGGAAGAGACCCGCCCTTGCTCTTGCAGATGTTGCATGAGAATCTTCAGGTTGACCTCGTGGTCGGAGCAGTCGACCCCCCCCGAATTGTCCACGGCATCGGTATTGATCCGCCCGCCCGCCAGGGCATATTCGATCCGGGCACGCTGGGTGAAGACCGAGGTTCCCCCCCTCCCCCACCACTTTGGCCCGCAGCTGGGCGCGCATCGATGCGCACCCCGTCGTTGGCATGGTCGCCGGCATCCTCGTTCTTTTCGGTGCTCGCCTTGACATAGGTGCCGATGCCGCCGTTCCAGAGCAGGTCGACGGCGCCGGCGAGCAGCAGCCGGATCAGCCCCTGGGCGTCGATGGATTCATGGCGCACGTCCAGCCACCGCCGCACCTGGGGCGAGAGGGGGATATCCTTGGCGTCGCGGGGGTAGATCCCGCCGCCTTCGGAAATCAGGCTGCGATCGTAGTCGTCCCAGGAGGAGCGGGGCAGACCGAAGAGGCGCTGGCGCTCGGCGAAGGAGGTCTCGGGGTCGGGGTCGGGGTCGAGGAAGATGTGGCGGTGGTCGAAGGCGGCCAGCAGCCGGATCTGCCGGGAGAGGAGCATGCCGTTGCCGAAGACGTCGCCGCTCATGTCGCCGATGCCGACCACGGTGAAGGGCTCCTGCTGGATGTCGATCCCCAGTTCCCGGAAATGGCGCTTCACGCATTCCCAGGCGCCGCGGGCGGTGATGCCGAGCTCCTTGTGGTCGTAGCCGTGGGAGCCGCCGCTGGCGAAGGCGTCATCGAGCCAGAAGCCGTAGTCGCGCGCTGATGGCGTTGGCGGTGTCGGACAGCTGTGCGGTCCCCTTGTCGGCGGCCACCACCAGGTAGGGGTCCTCCTCGTCGTAGGCGACGATCCCTTCGGGAGCGACGACCTTGCCGCCGACCCGGTTGTCGGTGAGATCGAGCAGTCCGCGCATCAGCGTCTGGTAGGCGGCCTTGACCAGGGTGCGCCCTCCTCCCGGGTGGAGAAGGGCGTCTTGACGACGAACCCCCCCTTGGAGCCGACCGGGACGATCAGGGCGTTCTTGGTCATCTGGGTCTTCATCAGGCCGAGGATCTCGGTGCGGAAGTCGTCCGGACGGTCGGACCAGCGGATGCCGCCGCGGGCCACCTTGCCGCCCCGCAGGTGAATCCCCTCCATGGCGGCCGAATGGACGTAGATCTCGTACAGGGGGCGGGGCGCCGGCATGTCGATGATGCCGATGGCGCTGATCTTGAAAGCGAAAAAGTAGTCGTCCCGGCTCGCAGCGCAGGAAAGAAATTGGTGCGCACGGTGGAGTCGATGAGGTTGAAGAGGATGCGCAGGATCCGGTCCTCGTTGACGTCGGCCACCGCCTCCAGAGCGCTCGCCAGCTTCTGGCGGATGGGGGAGAGCCCCTCCTCCTCCCGCTGCAGCGGATTCTCCCAGTTCGGATCGGGCCGGAAGCGGGCCTCGAAATAACGATACAGCAGCAGGGCCACCTCCGGGTTGTCGATCAGGGCGAAGGCCACCCGGCGCTTGGTGAAGGGGGAGCCGAGCTGGAAGTAGTAGTTGCGATAGCCGCGGAAGATGTCGATCTGCTTTCCAGGAAAGGCCGGTCGGCAACAGCAGGCGATGGAGAAAATCGTTCTCTACCTCTTCGCGGCGCAGCGCCGTCAGGGCCTCGAGCAGCTGCGATCTTCGCGCAGCCAGGTTTTCGCTCCCCTGGGGGCCGCGGACGGCGAAACTTTTGATGAAGAGGTCCTTATCGCCGGCCCGGACGTTAAAATCGACCTCGTCGAGAACGCTGAGGTTCAGGTTCTCGAGAAAGGGCATGAGGTCATTCAGAGTACTCTCGCGAAAGCTGTAGAACTGCAAGCGGTACAGACTCTGTTGCCCCGGCAACGGACCCCACAGGGTAAAGACCTCCCGGCCCGAAGCGAGCACCTCTTCGAGCCCTCCAATGTCCCGGAGGGCAAACCGCGGATGGGTCAGAGCCCGGTATTCGCGGGAGAGGGCACCGCGGTATTTCTCCCACAGGGCGGCAGCCTTCCGCTCGCCGAAGCTGCGGCGCAGCAGCAGCTGCAACTTCATCTCCCAGGGGCGGGCAATGTTGCTCAGCCCCCGCTCCAGCCGGTCGAGATCGGGGCGGGGTGCCTCGCTTCGAAGATTGACGCTAACGTGCAGGCTCAGATACTCGGCGGCAATATGGATGACCTTGGTGGCGATGGATGCGCTTTGGAAATGGCGCTGCAGATAGGTTTCGATCCGGGACATGTTTTCAAGAGTATGGTACTCCCTGGGCATGATCACCAGCAGGGTCATCCCCTGCACCGCCAAGCTGCGCACGGCAACCACCTTAACCGCGCCCTGCCGGTACAGCAGGGTGAAGGAGCCGACGATCTGGACCAGCTCCTCAGGCGCGATGAAAAAGAGCTCCGCCTTGGGGAAGGTATTGAAGATCTCAACGGTCTGACGAAAGTCGTGGCAATCCCGGGGAATGCGAAGGGTCTCCAGAGCTTTTTCGATCCGCCGGCGCAAAGCGGGAATATTGGAGGTCGGCTCATCGAGGCTCTTCTGGGAAAAGAGGCCAAGAAAGGCGTGCTCCACCCAGACGTCTTCCCCCGCCGCTTCCCGGAACCCGAGATAGACCAGCCGCTCCGCCCGGTAGACGGGACTGATCCGGTCGATTTCCTCCACCACTACCGGCCCGGAGCGCTGCAGCCGCGTCCGGAATGCGTCGGGAAGATCCTCCAGGGAGAGCTCTTTACCCGCCGTGAGGGCTTCTGGCCACAGCGGCGGTCCGAGAAGGTCTCCCACGGTCGCCACCGCCGTTTCCCCGTTTCCCTTCCGGGTCACCCGCACGCGCAGCGAGGCGAAGGGAAGAAAGTTTTCCTCCTGCAGCCAGTGCCAGAAGTCCCGAAAAGAAGCGATTTCGGCGGCTTGGTCCAAGTCTTTAAGCTGTTGCCGGAGGGCTTTCTGATCCCCCTGCACCTGCAGCACCTCGCCGATGATCCGGGAAACCTCCTGCTCCAGGCGGGCCCCGTCCTCATTGCTCACGCCGGCAATTTCGAGAATCAGAAAGGATTCCCGCCGCCCTTCTCCGCCAAGATCTTCCAGGTGGGACAGCCCCCCCCCTTTTTCCCGCCGAACGGCCAGGATCGGATGGGAAACCACCAGGAAGTTTATCCCTTCCTGTTTCAGAAAGTTCTGTACCGAATCGAGCAAAAAGGGTGCGTCGGCGGAATTGGCCAGCAGCAGGGACCGGTCGCCGTCGCCGGAGGAGACGAAACGAACCGCCACGTCGCCCGACCGGCCGGCGAGAAAATCGAGAAACCGGATGACCCAGTCAGCGAGCCGCCTGGGGCTCAGAGAGCCGAAAAAGGAATGGGGGGTGTGGGCTTTCAATATGCCGATCAGGGCATCGCCGAGGAGAGCTTTCCCGTCGGAAAGCTCCCGGGACAGCAAAGCCGATGCCGCGGCGAGATTCTCGTCGGGACCGTTGTTCGGGGAGCGCGTTTCGCTGGGAGCAGAGAGATCTTTCATGGCATTCATCCGCAATCGGAAAGGGAGCAAAGCTCCCGGTGGAGGGGCAAAGCACTGAAATAGCTACGCGAACACCCGACAAGACTAATTCATCGAAGCACGTTTGGCAAGTGCCGAGGCGCGGCGACGCCTCAGGTGTATTCGACCGCCGCCTTGGCCTTGAGCTCTTCGACCCAGGCCTTCAGAAGAGCGGCCCCCGCCTCCTCCTTGAGAAACCGCAGGACCTGCGGAGTCGCTTCCTCCAGGGACAAGCGGCGCTCCGGTTCTCTGGCCGTGACCTGGATGAGGTGGAAACCGAACTGGGTCTCGACAACCTCGCCGATATCCCCTTCTGCCAGGGAGAAGGCGGCATCGGCGAAGGATTTGACCATTTCGCTGTGCTTGAAAAAGCCGAGATCGCCGCCCCGGGCGGCGCTGGGACATTGGGAGTGGTCCCGCGCCAGGTGGGCGAAATCTTCCTGCACCGCCCGCTCTTTGAGAGCCTGCAGCCGATCCAGCGTTTGCGCCCGTTGCCCTTCGGGGATTTTGAGCAGAATGTGGCTCGCCCGCACGCGACCCGGCTGAACCATCTTTTCGGGGTGGCTGCGGAAAAAAGCCTCGATCTCTTCGGCAGACGGCTCTTCGAGGGCGGCCAGCTTGCGGGCGGTGAGCTGATTGACGGTGAGATCCTGCCGGATCATGCGGTGGTACTGGGCGGGATCGATGCCGGCTTTGGCAAGGGTGGCGTAAAATTCCTCTTCGGTGGGGAAATTGGCGATGATCTTCTGTTTTTCCGCCTCCACCGCGGCCTCATCGGCGATCACTCCTTCGGTCAGCGCCTTCTGAAAAATCAATTCGCGGGCCAGCAGCTTCTCCATCGCCAGCGTGCGAAGCTCTTCCCGCTCGCTCGCCGAGAGCTGCTCCATCGTTTTGCGGTGCAGTTCCATGGCATATCCCTGCACCGCGTTTTCGAGATCGGAGCGCCGGATGGGGCGACCGTTTACCGTTGCAATCGTTTCAGACATGAGAAATATCTCCTTGAAGAACGCTGCAAGACACGCGCGGCGGCCTTTTCATCTTCCGGATGGGGGGTCTCTCCGCCATTCGCCTGCAGTAGGTCGGCCAGGCGGGCAAATTCGGCGAGACTCAGCGTCTCTCCCCTGCGGCGCGGATCGATGGCCGCCTCGTGCAACGCGTGGTCCAGCACCGGCGGCTCGAACCCCGATCCGATCAGGGTGTTACGCAGAGTTTTCCGGCGCTGGGCAAAGGCCCCCTTGACGAGCCGCCGAAAGAACGGCTCATCCGCCACCGGCACCCGCGGCGCGGGCAGGGGCTCGAAAGCGAGAACCGTCGAATCGACCTTGGGGGGCGGAAAGAAGGCGCCGGGATGGACGCCGCACACCTTACGGATATCGAACCAGAGCTGACAGAAGACGGAGAGAATGCCGAAGTCCCTCGTACCGGGAGCGGCGCAGAGCCGCTCGCCCACCTCTTTCTGGAACATCAGCACCAGACGGCTGAACAGGCGGCGATGATCGAGGATTTTGAACAGGACCTGACTCGAAATGTTGTAGGGCAGATTGGCGACCAGCTTATAGGGCGGGCGTTCGAGCAGCCGTTCCCAGTCGAGGCGCAGCACATCCCCCTCGATGACGGTCAGATTCGGCGCCTGCCACTGCCGCAGCCCCTCCGCCAGATCCCGGTCCACTTCCATCACGGCCACCTCGCCGGCCGCAGGAAGCATCCGCTCGGTGAGCGCGCCGAGGCCGGGACCGATCTCGAGCACCCGATCCTCGCTTCCCAGGTCGGCCGCCTCCAGAATGCGAGCAATCACCTGCCGGTCGCGCAGGAAATTCTGACCGAAACGTTTTTTGGGGCGATGGGACATGGGGAATCCGTGATGCGTGATGAGTAACGAGGAGTATCAGCTGCCTGCTTTGGGCTTTGGGCTTTGGGCTTTGGGCTTTGGCTTTGGGCCTCACCTTCTCGGCCGCGGCCAGCGGGGAACGCGCCAGGTTTTGACGAAAGGCACCAGGCGCAGAGTCAGGGCGTAGGTCAGACCGCCGCAGATGATGCCGTAGATGAGGCTGCCGGTGCAGAGGGGCACCAGAACTTCCCAGCCGAGGTGCTTCAGGGCGTCATAGGTCAGATGGTGAGGAAGACCGACGTGCGACATTCCCAGCACCATCCGGCCCGACTCGTACTCCAGGGCGTAGATGAAGGGGGCGGTGACGGGGTTGGTAATCCAAACCCCCAAGGCGGCAGCGATCTTGTTCTCCCTGAGCAGCCACGCGAAGAACACGGCGATCGCCATCTGGAAGCCGAGGGTCGGCGTCATGCCGATAAAGATCCCAAGAGCCATTCCCTTGGCGATTTCGTCCGGCCCACCCCGCAAACGGACAAAACGTACCACATTAAGCTTGAACTGCCGAACGAAGGGCCACCGCCTCCACATACGAGCACCTGCAAAAAGATTAGAATGCAGAATTCAGAAGCCGGAAGTCAGAAGAAAAGCCGCCTCCTGATTCCTGGGGTCTCTCCCGCAGACGTTTCAGCAAAGCCGGGGTCATCCGTCGGCTAACGCCTCCGACACCCTATCGAGGGGCCAGCTGGCGACAGCGTTGAGGTCCAGGGAGGCCGTCCGCCCTTCTTCCAGGTAAAAATCCCCCGCCACGGCCAGCATGGCGGCATTGTCGCTGCAAAGTGCGGGACTGGGGAAATAGATGTCGTACCCCTGCTTTCCCCCCTGGGCCTGCATCCGGGCCCGCAGACCGCTATTGCAGGCCACCCCGCCGGCGACCACGATCCGCTTCAGACCGTTTGCCTCAGCTGCCCACAGCGTCTTGCGGCAGAGCACATCCACCACCGCTTCCTGGAAGCCGGCCGCCAGGTTGTTCAGGTGCGTCCCTTCGATCGGCCCGGTCTGTTTGTTAATATAGTTGAGAACGGCCGTCTTCATGCCGCTGAAACTGAAATCGAGGTTGCCCCGCTGGAGCAAGGGCCGCGGGAAGGTGATCACCCCCGGATCTCCCTGGGCCGCGAGACGATCGATGAGGACTCCGCCGGGATAGGGAAGCCCCAGCATCTTGGCGACCTTATCGAAGGCCTCGCCGGCAGCATCGTCCAGGGTGCGCCCCAAGGTTCGGTAGCGGCCGATGCCATCCACCCGATACAGGTGGGTGTGCCCTCCGGAGACGGCCAGGGCCAGATAGGGAAAGGGGATGTCGTTCTCGAGCAGCGGCGCCAGGATGTGCCCTTCCAGGTGGTGAACGGCGGCCAGCGGCAGACGCCGGGCGAAGGCGATCGCCTTGGCCGCCGAGAGTCCCACCAGCAGCGCTCCCACCAACCCCGGACCCCGGGTGACCGCGATCCCCTCGATCGCCTCGAGCCCGACCCCTGCCTGCTCCAGCGCTTCGTCGATGACGACGGAGATCGCCTCGATGTGCTTGCGCGAAGCCAGCTCGGGGACAACGCCGCCGTAGCGGGCATGAACGTCGACCTGGGAGGCGACGATGCTCGCCAGGACCTCGCGGCCGTCGCGCACCACCGCCGCCGCGGTTTCATCACAGGAAGATTCGATAGCGAGTAAGAGCATAAAACCGGGTGTCAGGCTTCAGGCGTCAGGTGTCGGGCAACAACCCCCGAAACCTGATTCCCTTGTCCTGCATCCTTCCTTTACAACAAATTCGCCGCCAGCTCGGCCAGATTGGAGCGTTCGCCTTTGGTCAGGGTCACGTGCCCGGCGATATCCTGCTCCTTGAATTTTTCCACTACGTAGGTCAGCCCGTTGCTGGAGGAGTCGACGTAGGGGTTGTCGATCTGGTAGGGGTCGCCGGTCAGCACGATCTTGGTCCCCTCTCCGGCGCGGGTAACGATGGTCTTGATCTCGTGGGGGGTCAGGTTTTGCGCCTCATCGACGATCATGAACTGCTTGGGAATCGAACGGCCGCGGATATAGGTGAGCGCTTCGATTTCGAGAATCCCCAGTTCAACCAGCTCCCGGTAGCCGCGCTTGCGCTTGCCCCGTTCGTCCACCGCCCCGAGCAGCAGCTCGACGTTATCGAAAATCGGCTGCATCCAGGGGGCCAGTTTCTCCTCCACGTCCCCCGGCAGAAAGCCGAGATCGCGCCCCAGCGGAAAAACGGGACGGGAAACGAGCAGGCGGCTGTAGCTGCCTTCGTCGGCCGCCTTGAACAGGCCGGCGGCGATGGCGAGCAGGGTCTTGCCGGTCCCGGCCTTGCCGACCAGGGTCACCAGCTGAATATCGTCGTTCAGCAGCAGATCGAGGGCGAACTGCTGCTCGCGGTTGCGCGGATGAATGCCCCACACCCCTTCCTTGGGAACCCGGACCAGGGGGACCAGACGCTCCAGCGCCTTTTCGTAGCGACCGATGGCGGTGTGCGAAGGGTTCGCCGCCTCCACCAGGGTGACGCACTGGTTGGGATAATACTCCCCATCCAGCGGCAGGTAGCCCTGACCGTAAAAACGGTCGACCTCATCCTGTTCCGCCTCGAGCTGAGCAGTGCCGGAGTAGAGCTCTTCGAGGGAGACTTTGTCCGACTCGTAGTCCTCGGCGATCAGCCCGAGGACATCGGCCTTGATGCGCAGGTTGGTGTCCTTGGTGACCAGGACCAGGGGGCAGCCGCAGCGCTCTTTCAGATCGAGGGCCACCGCCAGGATGCGGTTGTCGCCCCGGTCGACCTGAAGCTCGGGGGGCAGCCGCTTGAAGGTCTCTGCCGAGTAAAGCTCGACCTTGAGGATTCCTCCCGTCTCCAGGGGAATCCCTTCCACCAGGTGTGCCTGGCGACGGAAATCGTCGAGCAGCCGGGAGAAGTGACGGGCATTGCGTCCCGTTTCGTTCAGGTCTTTTTTAAACCGGTCGATTTCCTCGATGACGGTAATGGGAATGATCAGATCGTTGTCTTCGAAACGCAGCAGGGCCTGGGGGTCGTGGAGCAGCACGTTGGTATCGAGCACATAGGTCTTTTTCATCAGGCAGCTTTCCGGGAAGCGACGTCAAAGAGGATGTCTCCGCCGGCCCGGCGGAGACGAAAACCCTCGGCATTCAGGCCGGGGGATGTGAGACCAGGCAGGCCACGGCGGCCACCAGATGGTCGATCTCTTCCTGCGTGTTGAAATATCCCGGGCTAACCCGGACCGTGCCGCGCGGGAAGGTCCCGATGGTCCGGTGGGCGTCGGGGGCGCAGTGCAGACCCACCCGGCAGAAAATTCCGTGTTCGCGGTCGAGCAGAAAGCCGATCTCCGCGGGGTCTCTCCCGAGCAGATTGAACGACAGGGCCCCGCCGTGAAAACGGGGGTCCAGCGGGCCGTACATTTCAATACCGGGAAGGTTGCGAAATCCCTCGAGCAGCCGGGCCATCAACTCCTTCTCCCGCAATCGGACGGCGTCGAGCCCCTCGCGCCGCAGAAATTCGACGGCCGCCTGCAGGCCCGCCAGACCGGGGGTATTGAGGGTGCCGCTCTCCAGCCGCTCCGGCAGTTCCTCGGGAGGCAGCTCAGAGTGGGAGGAGGTTCCCGTCCCCCCGTAAATCAGAGGAGCGGGCGTCAGACCCGGCCGCACATAGAGAAAACCGGTCCCCTGGGGACCCAGCAGTCCCTTGTGGCCCGGTGCAGCCAGCAGATCGATCCCCAGCGCCTCGACATGGATATCGAAAAGGCCGGCGCTCTGGGCCGCGTCGAGCAGAAAGAGAATCCCTTCCCGCCGGCACCAGGGGCCGATTTCCTCGATCGGCTGCAAGGTGCCGGTCACGTTGGAGCAATGGCCCAGAACCACCATCCGGGCGCCGTCGGCGCAGGCAGCTCGGATCGCGGCGGGATCGACGAAGCCACGGGCATCGGCCGCCACCTTGGTCACCCGCACCCCTCGATCCTGCAGGGCCCGCAGGGGGCGGGTGACGGCGTTGTGCTCCATGGTGGAGGTCACCACGTGGTCCCCGGGCTTCAGCAGCCCGAACAGGGCCACGTTGATCGCCTCGGTGGCATTGGCAGTGAACACCACCCGGGACGCGTCGGCGATGCCGAAAAGTTCGGCCACTGCCTCGCGGGTTTCAAAGATCAACCGCGAAGCCGCAACCGCCATGCGGTGACCGCCCCGGCCGGGGTTGGCGCCGACAAACCGCATGGTATGGGTGACGGCGCGAGGGACCTCCTCGGGCTTGGGAAAGGAGGTGGCTGCATTGTCGAGGTAAATGTCCACGTCGGCCCTTCTCTTCTGAGGAGGAGGAAAATTACCATCCTTGCCGCCCCATGGCAACCGAAATCTCCCCTTCTGCCGGGTGAAGCCCGGGCGACGATTTTCCCGTCGCTCGGTTATTTATTATAGGACCAAAGCGACGAAGGAATCCACCCCAAACCCCTCCCCCCGGCGAATTTCCAAGGGCCATGGACAATCCGTCGTCCCCCTTGACAACCACGACATATTGTGGTTTAAATTTATCCGCGCTACAGAATATAGTTTACTACTCTTAATTATAGAGGTACCGATTCAGCCGAGGGGCCTTGCATCTTCCTGAAAACGGGCGCCGCCGGAAACGGCCAATGCAAGGCCGGCCACGTTCCTGCCTTTTGCACCCATGCAAATGACATTCAATCAAAAAGTTAGAGGATTTTACTGATGAAAAACCCGACCGGTCCCACTGTCCCCGCCCTGTCCCCGAACGCCCTCACCGTCCTCGAACGCCGCTACCTCAAGCGGGACCAGGAAGGCAAGGTGCTGGAAGGCGCCGCCGAGATGTTCCAACGGGTGGCCGAGGCCATCGCCGCCGCCGAGACCCAGATCGGGACCGGCAACGACGCGGCCGCCCTGGAAGAGGATTTTTTCCGGATGATGACCGCCCTCGAGTTTCTGCCCAACTCGCCAACGCTGATGAACGCCGGGCGCGAGCTGGGCCAGCTCTCGGCCTGCTTCGTACTGCCCGTCGACGACTCGATGGAGAGGATTTTCGAGGCGATCAAGCAGACCGCGCTGATCCACAAGAGCGGCGGCGGCACCGGCTTTTCCTTCTCCCGCATCCGGCCGGCCAAGGACGTGGTCCTCTCCACCAAAGGGGTCTCTTCCGGCCCTCTCTCCTTCATGAAGGTCTTCGACGCCGCCACCGAGACGATCAAGCAGGGGGGGACGCGCCGCGGCGCCAACATGGGGATCCTGCGGGTCGACCATCCCGACATCATGGACTTCATCATGGTCAAGCGGGACCAGCGGATGCTGACCAACTTCAATATCTCCGTCGGCCTCACCGAAGCCTTCATGGAGGCGGTGGAGACGGGCGATGAGTACGACATCGTCAATCCGCGCAGCGGCCAGACGGTCAAAAAGATGCCGGCCCGCAAGGTCTTCGAGCACATCGTCGAGATGGCGTGGACCAACGGCGAGCCGGGGATCATCTTCCTCGACCGCCTCAATCGCGACAACCCCACCCCCCATATCGGCGAGATCGAGGCGACCAACCCCTGCGGCGAGCAGCCCCTGCTCCCCTACGAGTCGTGCAACCTCGGTTCCATCAACCTGGCCAAGATGGTCGCCGCCGACGGCGGGGTCGACTGGGACAGGCTGAAGCGAGACGGTGCGCCTCGCCGCCCGCTTCCTCGACAACGTGATCGAGGTCAACAACTACCCGATCCCGCAGATCGGCGAGATGACCCGCTCCAACCGCAAGATCGGTCTCGGGGTCATGGGCTGGGCCGACATGCTGATCCTCCTCGGCATTCCCTACGATTCCCAGGAGGCGGCGGCCCTCGGCGAAAAGGTGATGAAATTCATCACCGACGAAGCCCGCCAGGTCTCCCTGGAACTCGGCGCCGAACGCGGCGCCTTCCCCAATTTCAAGGGGAGCATTTTCGACAAGAAAGGCGCCAAGCCGCTGCGCAACGCCACCAGCACCACCATCGCGCCGACCGGCACCATCTCCATCATCGCCAACGCCTCGAGCGGCATCGAACCCCTCTTCGCCGTCTCCTACGTGCGGCAGGTGCTCGACAACGACATCCTCGTCGAGGTGCACCCCCTCTTCGAGCAGATCGCGAAAGAGCGCGGCTTTTACTCGCCCGAACTGATGAAACGGATCGCCGAACACGGTACGGTGCGGGACATCGAGGAGGTTCCTGCGGATCTGCGGCGGGTCTTCGTCACCGCCCACGACATCACGCCCGAGGATCACATCCGGATGCAGGCGGCCTTCCAGAAACATACCGACAACGCCGTCTCGAAAACGGTCAATTTCCATCACGACGCCACCCGCGAGGACGTCGCCACCGTCTACCGGCTCGCCTACCGGCAGGGCTGCAAGGGGGTAACGATCTACCGCGACGGCTCCCGCGACCAGCAGGTGCTGTCGGTGGGAAAGAAGGAAGAGCAGCAAAAGCCGGAGGAGAAGGTGCCGATGGAATCGCACAAGGCCGGGCGCAAGCGCGAGCGGCCCAGGGCCTTGAAAGGCTCGACCTACCAGATGGAGACCGGCTGCGGCCCCCTCTACGTCACCGTCAACGAGGACAAAGACGGACTCTTCGAGCTCTTCACCACCATGGGCAAGGCGGGCGGCTGCGCCGCCAGCCAGTGCGAGGCGATCGGCCGCCTCGTCTCCCTCGCCTGGCGCAGCGGTGTCCAGGCCCGACAGGCGGTCAAGCAGATGATCGGTATCACCTGTCACAAACCCGCCGGCTTCGGCGACAACCGCATCACTTCCTGCGCCGACGCCGTCGCCAAGGCGATCCAGATGCACATGAGCGAATTCGTCGAGAACGACCAGCCCAGCAACGGCGGCGCCTGTCCCGAGTGCGGCGGGCCCGTCGAGCACGAAGGCGGCTGCTGCGTCTGTCGGGCCTGCGGATATAGTGAGTGCGCTTAAACCAGAAAATAGCCGAACGGCCTCCCAAGGGAGGCCGTTCGCTTTTGTGCTTTGGGTCCGGTGCTTGCAAAGCCTGAGGGCAAGGCTGCGGATAGGCGATTGTCAAATGCGGTCTTAGCCTACGCTTATCTGTATCCTCCCGAGAAGCCTGACAACCCCTTCCTTCGGAGATGCCCATGGGAGCGTCGCTCCAACTGTGTTATCCGGTGCTGACCCTCGAGGGCGAGGAACTGCTCCCCGCAGGGGCGTATCTGACGAGGGGAACCATGGAAGGGCTCGTGCGTTCGGCCAAAGCACGGAATTTCCCCGCCATGCGGCTCATGGAGTACGATACCATTGCCTCCGACCTGCGACGCGTCTGCCAAAATCCCCTCTATCGGAATATTTTTGCCGACCCGGTGCGGACGAAGGCCGTTTTCGAAACCATGCAGCGGGTCACACTCCCCCAGCCCCTTTTAGAAATCTACCGATACTTCAGGATCCACGATCCCTATGACTATTGGCACATCCTGACCGTTTTCGCCCTGTCGCTCCTGCTGGCTCAGGACCTTATCGACGACCGCAAAGAACTGGCCCAGGAGGTGGCGGCCTCCCCCAGCCACGATTTCGGCAAGATCTGCGTGCCCCTGGAAGTTTTGACGAAACAAACCCCTCTGACGGAAAAAGAGCAGGAACTGCTGAGCCATCACGCGGCCGCCGGCTATGTCATTCTCAGCCACTATCTGGGCGACCCCGATCATCCTGCGGCCATTACCGCGCGCGACCACCATGAACGGAACAACGGCAGCGGTTACCCGAGCGGAACCAGGCTGCAAAACCGCATCGTTGAAATTGTCGCCTGCGGGGACGTGTTCGATGCCCTCATTTCCCAGCGCCCCTACCGACCGCTCTCCTACGATCTTCGCACGGCCTTGGAAGAAATATCCCTGCAAGCCGAGCAGGGCGCGTTCAGCATGGACGTGGTCCACGCCCTGATCAGCCACTGCCGAAAGGCCTTTCCCAGCCAGCTGGAAGGCGATTTCTCCCACGAAAAACGCGGCACGTCGCCCGCCGGAAACGTGTACCAGGGGGTCAAGCTGTGCCGGTTTGAGCCCGGACGCGGTGAGGAAGACTAAGGGAAGTTCTTAATAATTCAATTTTTCTAGTGCAGATTGACGCTAACACGGCTCCTTTTCCGTCGCCGACGCGATATATGCGCCGGAGGTCTGGCGCCTTCACACCTACAACGTCGACCTGCCACCGGTAGTCGCGGCCTACGCCGAATCGATGCGGCAACATCCGGCGATGGTCGCATGGAGCGAGACAGCGATCCGTGAAACCGAGGCACACCCACATTAAAACCGACTGGCCGAGGAGAACGGCGGACCACGCTGGCCAGGCGCGCCCTTTCACGATCACTGCTGTCTGGAGGTCGGCCACTGAATAGTTGTCCATGGCCGGGACTCCCCTTCAATGCCGATGAATTCACCCCAAACAAAAGAACACTGTACCGGCTGCGGCCGTTGCGTGGCGGCCTGCGAGCTCAAGGCTCTGAGCCTGCAAACGGAACAGCCGAACGGTTTCGGCCAAAAATGGGCGGTCGTTGCTGCAGATCGCTGCACCGCCTGCGGGGACTGCCTTCCTGCCTGTCCATACCAAGCCTTGTACTTCGCAGAAAAATCCTTCTCTGGGCGTCCCATTGGAGGGGGATAGCGGGGAAAATCGGGGTCAGGCCTTGAAAGTGGACAAAACTGGGTTAAGCCCTACGAAAAAGTTATAGAGAAGATACGTGGATGGCAAGACCATTACGGAGTGAATATGATGGAGCCTTCAACCATGTGACGGCTCGTGGCAGTGAGTACGCGGGGAAAGATATTTTTCTCGAAGCGGGACTATTAAAAATTCAAGGAAAATCTTGCAGAAGCGCAGGAGAAATATGTCTTCACCCTCCACTGCTATGGATTACCTCCTCGCTACTCAGCATTGACAAAGGCGTTCCAACGGTTCAGCAAACAGCTGAAAGAGGACCGCGGATTGCGAAATCAGAAAAAGGGGTGAAAAAGAAAATGTCCACATTCAAGACCTGACCCCTAGAAACATGCAGAGATGTCTATCGGAAATAATGGAGGGAAAAATGTCCGAGGTGTCAATCCACCGCTGTCTGCAAGAGAATTTCGGCTTTTCCGAATTCCGTCCGGGGCAGGAGGCGGTCGTCGACTGCCTGCTGGCCGGGCGTTCGGCCCTGGCTATCTTTCCCACTGGCGGAGGAAAGAGCCTCTGCTACCAGCTGCCCGCCCTGCTCCTGGAAGGTCTGACACTGGTCATCTCGCCCCTGATCGCGCTGATGAAAGACCAGGTCGACGCACTGCGGGCGCGCGGCATCATGGCCGCCCGCCTCGATTCCAGCATCGGTCCCGCCGAGGCACAGGCGATCTATCGCCAACTGGCGGACGGCAGCCTCAAGCTTCTCTATATCGCCCCCGAGCGATTGGCCAACGAGCGTTTTCTGAATCGTCTGCGGGGACAAGAGATTTCGCTGCTGGCAATAGACGAGGCCCATTGCATCTCCGAGTGGGGTCACAATTTCCGCCCCGAATACCTGAAGATGGCCCCCCTGGCCAAGGAGCTCAAAGTCGGCAGGGTGCTGGCCCTGACCGCCACCGCGACCCCGGAGGTCGCCGCCGATATCAGCCGTGCCTTCGAGATTGCCGACAGCGACCAGACCCGCACCAGCTTTCATCGGCCCAACCTGCACCTCACCGTCTCCCCCTGCCCCGCCCCGGAGCGCCGCCAACTGCTGCTGCAGCGCCTTCGTGAGCGCCCCTCCGGACCGACCATCGTCTACGTCATCCTGCAAAAGACCGCCGAAAAAATCGCCGCCTTTCTCAGCGCCGAAGGGATTGCGGCCCGGGCCTACCACGCCGGGATGAAAAACGAGGAGCGTACCGCCGTACAGGAGACCTTCATGGCCGGCGATTTGCCGGTAGTCGTCGCCACCATCGCCTTCGGCATGGGCATCGACAAGGCCGACATCCGCGCCATCTACCATTACAACCTGCCCAAGACCCTGGAAAATTACATGCAGGAGATCGGGCGCGCCGGCCGCGACGGGAAAGACGCCCATTGCGAAATCCTGGCCTGCGCCGACGATCTGACGGTACTGGCCAACTTCAGTTACGGCGACACCCCCGTGCCCGAGGCCCTCGGCGCGTTGGTGGAGCACCTGCTCAGTCAGGGAGATAGTTTCGACGTTTCCCATTTCGAGCTGGCCGGGCTTTTCGATATCCGCCCCTTGGTGATCGCCACCGTCTTCACCTATCTGGAGTTGAACGGAATTCTTCGCGCCACCGGTCCCTTCTACGACAGTTTCAAGGTCAAGCTAAACCGCCCCCTGGAGGCGATCTGCGCCGACTTCGATCCCCCGCGCGCCGCCTTTTTGCAGGACCTCTTCGCCACCGCCCGACCGGGACGGCTCTGGTCTCACCTCAACCCCGCGGAGAGCGCCGCTGTCCTGAACCAGCCCCGCGGGCGCATCACTGCCGCCATCGGCTATCTGGAGGAAAAAGGCGAACTGACGGTGCAGGCCGCCGGCCTACGCCACGGCTACCGCCTGCAAGGGACTGTCCCTGATCCGCGCAAGCTCATCGATACCCTGCGGAAGACCTTTGATGAGCGTGAAAATCGGGACATCGCCCGTCTGCGGGGGGTTCTCGCCTATGCGGAGCAAGAAAGCTGCCTGACCCGTCATTTGCTCGAATATTTCGGCGAAGGGCCCGTTTCCGACTGCGAAGACTGCAGCAGGTGCCGAAGCGGAGAGGGGCAGCGCCTGCCACGAACAGCTCCCCTCAAGCCGGGCGCCGGCGAGGCCGAAACCGCGCGCCGGGTCAGGGCCGAAAACCATCCATCCCTCGCCCAGCCGCGCCAGTTGGCTCGCTTCCTGTGCGGCATAACCAGCCCCGCCGCCACCCGCGCGAAGCTCAACCGTCACCCCGATTTCGGCGCACTTGGGGAAATCCCCTTCCGGGAGATCCTGGGAGTGGTCGAGTAAGAGAGATGGTCCTAAGAATTCGGACTGGCACTGGAACGGTCCTGCGGATCTACCTTACCGATGGTCGGAGATGATGCCTTTATCGAACAGGCATTGCTCAAAGCGGATGAGAAAAGGGATGCCGGCCCTGCTCGGAAGCAGATCATTGGCGCGGTCTGCCCGACATATCAAATGACTGCTCGCCCCCCAACTCCCGCCAGCGGAAGCAGTCGACCAGATGGTCGTTGACCATGCCGACCGCCTGCATGTGGGCGTAGCAGATGGTGCTGCCGACGAAGCGGAAGCCGCGGCTCTTCAGGTCGCGGCTCAGGGCGTCGGACTGCGGAGTGGTGGCCGGGATCTCGGCCGTCGTGCGGCGGGCGTTCTGCACGGGTCGTCCATCGACGAAGCGCCACAGGTACGCGTCGAAGGAGCCGAACTCCTCCTGCACCCGCAAGAAGGCACGGGCGTTGCCGATAGCGGAGGCGACCTTCAGGCGATTGCGAACGATGCCGGGGTCGGCGAGAAGCTGCGCCGCCTTGGCGTCGTCGAAGCGAGCCACCGCCTCGGGGTCGAAGCCGGCAAAGGCGTGGCGGTAGGCTTCGCGCTTGCGCAGGATGGTGATCCAGGAGAGACCGGCCTGGGCCCCCTCCAGGGTCAGAAACTCGAAGAGCAGCCGATCTTCGTGCACCGGCACGCCCCATTCCCGGTCGTGGTAGTCAAGGTAGAGGGGATCGCTGCCCGGCCAGGAGCAGCGCTTCGGAGTCGGCGTTTCGGTCATGACCTCCCTCCCGATCGTTCCGAGCCACAGGCAAGAGCGCCCCGGAGATTGTCTATACGGAAGAATAGACTGTTTACAATTCCCAGCAGCACGTTGGCCCCGATGGAAGGGGCCGGCGACGCGTGCCTGATAGATACCAGCATAACGCCGAAAGTTCAATCCACTTCTGTGATTTCTGCGACGGACGACCGACCCCTCCGACTTGGGCGGCTATTCGCTGGACGGCCGGACGACCGTTCGCATGCTGGCGCACGGCGCGGCCCCGGGCTCGCCAATGTACCGGGTTCCTGGATTTGTCTTTGTCCTTTCGGATGGTAAAGTTATCCAGATGAGGCGTTTGTTGTTCTCGTGACCCCTGACGCCCCCCATTCCGCACCAAGGAGCATGCCGTGAAGACCCAGGTAGACGAAATCGCGCCCGATCTTTTCCGCATCTCGACCTACATCGCCAAGTTCGACCTCCAGTTCAACCAGTTCCTCGTCCGGGACGACGAGCCGCTGCTCTTTCATACCGGCATGAAGGGGATGTTCGACCTGGTGCGTCGCGCGGTCGCAAGAGTGATCCCTCCCGAGAGTCTTCGCTGGATCAGTTTCAGCCACTTCGAGGCCGACGAGTGCGGCTCGCTGAACCAGTGGCTCGATCTCGCCCCGAAGGCGAAAACGCTCTGTGGCTTCGTCGGGGCGACGATCAACCTCAACGACTACACCGACCGCCGAACCCGGATCCTTACCGAGGGAGAGGTTCTGACCACCGGCCGGCAGCGCTTCCGTTTCCTGGAAACACCGCAGGTTCCCCACGGCTGGGACGCCGGCCTGCTTTTCGAGGAGACCGACAAGACCCTTTTCTGCTCCGACCTGTTTCTCCAGAACGGCAACGTGGAGCCGGCGACCGAGCAGGATGTCCGGGAGCGGGCCCGACAGTCCCTGATCGGCTTCGAGGCGAGTCCGCTGGCGAACTCCACCCCCTATACCGCGAGGACCGAAGGCACCCTGCACCGCCTGGCGGAGCTCGCCCCGCAGCGCCTTGCCGTCATGCACGGCTCGACCTTCGTCGGCGACGGCGGCGGCGCCCTACGCGATCTGGCCGTCATGATGAAAGAGGTGCTGGCACCGTAATCCTTATTACGGCGACATTCTCTATTTTCTGAATCCTTCTCCCCCTTTTCATTGATGCTTTCGCAAGAAAGCAAAATGGATGATGGCTAAGCAAAAAGCGCCATACGCAAGGCGCACAATGGCCCAACAACGAGGCGTACTTACGTACGTCGAAGCAGCGAGACCTGGAAGGGGCGAAACGGGCCCGACCGTCGCCCGATTGAACAGATACGCCCAAAATAATTGCCGTGGGGACGAGGCCCCATTCCCACAACGCTACTGCCCAGATCAGGAGGTCGCCATGTCCCAAGCGCTGTTGCTCATCGACATCCAGAACGATTACTTTCCGGGCGGCGCCATGGAACTGGTCGGCAGTTCCGAGGCGGGCAAGAAGGCCGGACAGCTCCTCGGCGCCTTCCGGGACGCCAGGCTGCCGGTCATCCACATCCGGCATATCGCCAATCGTCCGGGCGCTACCTTCTTTCTCCCCGGTACACCGGGAGCGGAAATCCATCCCTGCGTCGCGCCGACTGCGGAGGAACCCGTCTTTTGCAAGCACCTGCCGAACAGCTTCCGCGACACGGGGCTGCTCGCCTACCTGCGCGAGCACAAAATCACCGAGCTCGCCATCGCGGGCATGATGACCCACATGTGTGTCGACACGACGGTGCGCGCCGCCTTCGACCTCGGCTTTTCCTGCACCGTGGCCCACGACGCCTGCGCCACCCGGGACCTCGCCTTCGAAGGGCGGACGGTCGTCGCCGACCAGGTCCAGACCGCCTATCTCGCCGGGCTCAGCCCCCTTTTCGCCCAGGCGCTGCCGGCCGCGGAGTTCATCGCCCGGATTCAATAGGCCGACGAAACAGGTTCTTTTTCTTCGCCTGGGGGATAGTGCTCCGGTCCGAAGAGCCGAGGGTTGCAAGACCTTCCCGAAGAATTCCTCTCCGCCCGGCACGGTGCTGGGCAGGAGGCTCCGCCGGTGCCGTCAAGTTGAAAAATCTCTGCTATCCTTCAATGAGAATGAATCACGCACCGCGCCGCCGATTTTCCGGAACGTTCGCGCCAGGAGATCCGCCGATGCGACACCTTCTCTGCACGATCCTGCTCGCCACTGTGGTTGCTGGATGCGCCGGTCCCCCGCGCTGGGTCTGGAAACACCCCGGATACAGCGACCAGAGGATGCGCGAAGACCTGAAGCTCTGCAAACGCCAGGCGTTCCAGGGGTCCCCCGGGATACCCCTGATGACACCGTCGCTCGGCGCGGACTTCTACGAGGAGCGAGAGGACCTGGTGCGACGCTGCATGGAGGAGCTGGGATATCATTACGAGGCGGCGAAACGCCCGCGGCAGTGACATCTCCCGAGACGAAAGATGACGGTGATGGACATCCCCGGCAAAGTGCCGCCGTCGCCTGGAGGGCCTGCCGATGTGCGTACGGCTGGGGGAAAAAGCGATACGCACCGGAGGAAACGGTTTCTTCGGATGGGCGCGAGTCATGAAATGGGAACGAAGCGGATTGAGGCTTTCAGCGACGGGGTAATCGCCATTATCATCACCGTCATGGTGCTGGAGATGAAGGTGCCCCACGGAGCCGGCATGGACGCTTTGGCGCCGGTGCTCCCCGTTTTCCTGAGCTATGTACTGAGCTTCGTCTACCTCGGCATCTACTGGAACAATCACCACCATATGCTCCACCTGTGCGCAAATGCCACCGGGTCGATGCTGTGGGCAAACCTGCACCTTCTGTTCTGGCTCTCCCTGATTCCCTTCACGACGGGCTGGATGGGAGAGAATCACTTCGCACCGGCGCCCGCCGCGCTCTATGGCGCCGTGCTCCTGATGGCGGCGATCGCCTATTTTCTGCTTCAGCAGCGGATCATCGCTTCCCAAGGGCCTGATTCGACCCTCAAAAGGGCCGTCGGCAGCGATTGGAAGGGGAGACTCTCGCCCATCCTCTACGCCGCCGCCATCCCCCTGGCCTTCTGGTGTCAGTGGATCTCCCTGGGCCTGTACGTCCTGGTGGCGTTGATGTGGCTGGTCCCGGACCGGCGCATCGAAAAGGTCCTGACCGGCCGATGAAAAACCATCCTTCGCTGAAGCTTCGGCCGGCAGGCGCCCACCGTCGGCGGCGCCCGCACCGAACGCCGTCGCGGCTGCCCCAATGCAGAAAGGAGCTCCCATGAAACGCCTCCCCATCATCCTGCTCGCGCTGTTTCTCACCGCCCTTCCCGCCCTGGCCGAGGAGAGCGTCCCGCAGGTGACCGTCCACGGTCAGGCGCTGCTGGTGGTGCCGGCCGACCAGGCGCGGCTGAGCCTGGCGGTGGTCTCCACGGCATCCACCGCCGAGACGGCGTTGCAGCAGAACAATGCGACAATGAAGGAGGTTGCGGCGGCGCTGAGCAAGGCCGGGCTGAAGCCCCGCGAGGTCCACACCGGCCGCTTCGAAGTCCGACCCGAATGGACGTCCCGCCCGCGCAACCCCGCGCCGGACTGGCAACCGGCGATCCGCGGCTACACGGTCCACAACAGCCTGCAGGTCACCACCCTGAACCTGCAGAAGCTCGGCACCTTCATCGAGGCCGGGACCAGGGCGGGGGCGAACCGCGTCGACGGGCTGGTTTTCGACCTGGCCGACCCCACCACCTACCGCACCCAGGCCATCGCCGAGGCCACGGCACAGGCACAACATGACGCCCGGGAGCTTGCCCATGCGGCCGGCATCCGGCTGGGGAGGGTTCTCTCTCTGCGACTCAATCCGGCGGGGCACCCTCCGCAGCGACGCGTGGCGGCCTTCGCGGAAGGGTCGTCGGTGCCGATCACCCCCGGTACGGTGCCGGTGCGGGCAGAGGTGACGATCGTCTACCGGATCAGCCAGCCGTGATGAGCCGATAATAGAGAATGCAGTTTGCCATGCCGAAGCGATTCGTCAGCGAAAAACTCGAGCCGGTGGTCGCGACCGCCGATACCCTGCGCATGGCCGCCGGGGAACCGGGGCTGCCACGCCTGTTTCGGTGGCGGGGGGAGACGATCGAGGTGACGGCGGTGCTGCGCAGTTGGCGCGAGACGGGGCCCTGCTCACACGGCAGTCCCGAGCGTTACGTGCGCAAGCACTGGTACGAAGTCGCCACCGCCGCCCATGATATCCTGACCATTTACTTCGACCGGCAGCCCCGCAAAGGGCGCAAGGAGGGGCGCTGGTGGTTGCTCAGCCGCCGTACCCCGGAACCGGGTGAATTTGAGATGTCGTTGCCGACAGGAGAGGAGAAGCGATGATTACCAGGGGAGCTGTCATCGGAGCGGGCATCATGGGGGCTGGAATCGCCCAGGTTCTGGCCATGGCGCAGGTCAAGGTGCGCCTCTACGACACGAGCGCCGCGCAGCGCGCCGCGGCCGAGGAGCGGATCGCGGACAATCTGAACCTGCTGGTCGCTCACGGCCTTCTCACGGCCGAAGAGGCGCAGCAGGCCTTGGGCCAAGTAACCATAGCGGAGAGCCTGCCTGCGGCGGTCAACGCCGCGGAGTTCGTGGTCGAGGCCATACCGGAGCGGCTCGACTGGAAACTGGAGCTCTATGAGGAAATCGAAGCGCTCCTGCCGGCCGACACCATCATCGCCTCCAACACCTCGACCTTTCCGATCGAGGCACTGAGCCGGCGACTGGCCCATCCGCAGCGCTTCATCATCACCCACTTCTTCAATCCGGCGGAACTGGTCCCCCTGGTGGAGATCATCACCGGCGAGGAAACGGCCGAGCCGATCGTGGCAACGACTCTGGCCCTGCTGAAGCGCGCAGGGAAAAAGCCGGTCCGGCTGCAGAAGGATATCCCCGGATTCGTCGCCAACCGGCTGCAGGCGGCGCTGCTGCGCGAGGCGCTCTTTCTCATCCAGGAGGGGGTCGTCGGCCCGGCGGAGCTCGACACCGTCGTCTCTTCCGGCATCGGCTTTCGCTGGGCGTTCCTCGGGCCCCTCGAAATCGCCGACTTCGGCGGTCTCGACACCTGGAAATACGTCACCGAAAACCTCTTCCCGCTCCTCGACCGGACGACCGCGGCGCCGCCGGCCCTCACCGAGCGGGTGGCGGACGGTAAGCTGGGCATCAAGACGGGAGAGGGGTTTTATCGCTACCGGGCCGGGGAGATCAAAGAGCGGCTCGAAGATCGCGACGCCAGCTTTATCGGCCTACTTAAAGCCAAGAAGCTGAAGTAGCTCTCCCGTGAAACGTTCGCCTTCAGCTCCCGAATAACGGGACGCCCTTTCGCGAGGTGCCCTCACCCCTTGTCGACGAGGATTTCCGTTTCTTCTCCCCTCTTCTCCAAGTGTGCCCGCTGCTGCCGGAAGGCGGCCTGCGGGTCGCGGCTGGAGGCCTTCCCCGCTTCGGTCAGGGCATAGCGCAGCAGGAGCGAGCCGGCGCTTCCCGCGAGGGCGGCGGCCGGTTTCTGCCAGCGGCGCTTTTTCGGAAGGACGGCGAGCACCAGGGCCGCGGCGGTGAGCCCCTTGGCGACCCGCCACAGCCGCCCCGAGCGCCCCTGCTTCAGGGGGCGGGCGACCTCGGGAACCCGCTCCGCCTCCCTCTCCACCGCCTGGATGCCGGCCAGCTCCACCGCCTTGCCGAGTGTGCCCAGCCGCCTGGCAGGGGCCTTTTCCCTCTCCGTCAGGGGGAGGAATTCGATTAGATCGCCAAGGCCCGAGGCCGCGGAGCCGGTGAACAGAACCGGCAGCGGCTTGCGCGCCGCCTGCCAGAGAGGCACGGCCGTGTTCCCCAACAGGACCCCCGTGTACCCCGCCAGGGGAATGCCCAGCAACCCGCCGGCGGCGCCCGCCGCCAATCCCACGGGAGCCAGAACCCCCTCGGTCTCGGCCAGAAGGGCGAGGGTGAGGGCGCCCCCCGCTTTCGCCAGAGTCCAGGAGCCGAGACTCATGGGGGAGCTCGGGCGCACCACCCGCAGCATCTTCAGAAACCGAAAGGGACGCCCTAGGTCGTAGGTGAGCAGGCCACTGCCGAGCAGGGCCCCGGCGGCGCCGATCCACCGGCACGCCCGGCGCAGCCCGGAGAGATCCTCCCGCCTGCCCCCCTGCAGCACGGCGGCAAGAACCGCCGCGGCGCCGGCCGTGCCGCTCACCTGAAAATAGAGGGGAACGGACCAGATCCAGACCGGCTCCTTGAGAAGCGGGCGGCCGTAGTAGTCCGGCTGGCCACCGGCGAGCGCAGAACGCACCGGCGACTCCCGCCAGAGGGCGACGGAAGCCGCCCGTGGATGCCCTCCCTCCGGGACAACCCGCTGGAGGGCGCCTTCACCCTTCAACCACCCCAACTCGGCGTCGATCTGTCGTCCGAAGGTTTCTTGTTGCGCTCCTGAATCCATGGATCATCTCCTTTTCGGAGGGGTGAGCAACAGGGTTGCATAGGCCGCCAGCGTCAGTCCGAGACCGGCCATCCCCAGGGAGGCCCAGCCGGCCTGGACTTTTTTCGTCGGTACGACCGGATCGGGAGGCAGATTGTAGACCTCGGGACGATCCGTCAGCAGAAAGAAGGCGTTCAGCCCCTCCGTCCCCGGCTGATCCTCCTCGCTCATGCCGTAGAGTCGCGCCTCTCGCATCCCCTGCGCATGCAGCGCCGCCAGGCGCTCGCGGGCCGTTTCGTGCAGTTCCTCCAGGTCGCCGAACTGAATCGAGTCGGTGGGACAGGCCTTGGCACAGGCCGGCTCAAGGCCGCTCTTGAGGCGGTCGTAGCAGAGGGTGCACTTCCACGCCCGGCCATCGTCCGGGCGCCGGTCGATGACGCCGAAGGGGCAGGCGACCACGCAGTAGCCGCAGCCGTTGCAGACATCGGGCTGCACGTAGATGCTGTCGAACTCGGTGCGGGCGATGGCCCCGGTGGGACAGGCCTCAAGGCAGCCGGCCCGCTGACAGTGCTTGCAGACGTCGGAAGCGAGCAGCCAGGAAAAGCTTCCCACGCCGGTGGTCTGTCCGGAGAGGGGGACGTCGCGCTCGACGAAGGCCACATGCCGCCAGGAGGCGCCCCCCAGCGCCACGGTGTTGTCGTAGCTCATACCGGAGAAGAGCGCCCCGTCGTCGGGAAGCTGGTTCCATTGCTTACAGGCCGCCTCGCAGGCCTTGCAGCCGATACAGACGGTGGTGTCGGTGAAAAACCCTTTCGCGCCCATCTCATGCCTCCTCTTCCGGGGCGGTCGGTCCCCCCGGCCTGCTTCTCGCCACGTCGGGGAGATCCCAGGAGTCTTCCCCGGCAGAAGGTTCGACCGAGGGGAAGATGGCGGGGCGCGGCCTGATCGCTCCGCGCCGTCCGGGAACGATGTCCCCGGAGAAGGCCTTGGCCTCCTCAATGGAGACGTTGGGATCAGCGACGAAGCTGATCAGCTCGTTGGCCGCATCTCCTACCGTCAACCCCACGTAGCCCCAGTGATAAGGCAGGCCGATCTGGTGGATGGTGCGCCCCTGGATCTTCAGAGAGGGGACCCGGGGCGTCACCAGAACCCGGGTTTCGATGGCCGCCCGGGCGGTCACCACCGTCGCCCAGCCGCCGTTTACCAGCCCCTTTTCCGCCGCCAGCTCGGGAGAGACCTCGCAGAACATCTCGGGCATCAGCTCGATGAGCCAGGGGAGCCAGCGGCTCATTCCACCGGCGGTGTGGTGCTCGGTGAGCCGGTAGGTGGTGACCACGCAGGGGTAGCGCGGGTCCCCCCAGGGACGGTGGTACGGGTTGTCGGCCCGCCGCCACTCAAGGCGGGCGGGGTTGCACTGCTGGCCGTAAAGGGGATTGCGCAGGATCGATTCCTGCGGCTCGTAGTGGGTGGGAAGGGGCCCGTCGAGAAGGCCCGCCGGGTCGTACAGCCACCCCTTCCCTTCAGCCTGCATGATGAAGGGATCGATGCCGGAGAGGGTATCGACCCCCTGTGCCCCTGCCTCCGGGCGATAGTCGGGCGGGCGGTTGCGGATAAAGTCGGGCACGTCGTGACCGGTCCAGCTCCCCGTCTCCCCCTCCCACCAGACGTAGCGCTTGCGCTCCGACCAGGGGCGTCCTTCCGGATCGGCCGAGGCGCGGTTGTAGAGGATGCGCCGGTTGGCCGGCCAGGACCAACCCCACTCGGAGGCGACCCAGCTCTGCTCCCAGTGGGGCTTGCGGCGGGCGGCCTGGTTGACGCCGTCCCGGTAGCAGCCCGAATAGATCCAGCAGCCGCAGGCGGTCGTGCCATCGGCCTGCAGGGCCGTGAAGCCGGGGACGGGTTGGCCGTCAGCGACGCTGAAGCCGTTGATTTCTTTCAGGACCGCTTCGGCATCCGGTTCGGCATGGGCGCCCTGCACCGGGTAGTCCCAGGTCAGCTCCTGCAGGGGCCGGTCCCGGGGATCATTGGAATCGGCGACCATATCCTTCAGCCGTCGCCCCAGGTGGTAGGCGAAGTGCAGCTCGCTGCGGGCGTCCCCCGGGGGTTCAATAGCGGCGTGATGCCATTGCAGAAGGCGCTGGGTGTTGGTGAAGGCGCCGTCCTTTTCGGTGTGGGTCGCCGCCGGGAAGAAAAAGACCTCGGTAGCGATCCCCTCGGGGCCGATCTGCCCGCTCTGGATCTCGGGCGCCGAGCGCCAGAATTCCGCGGTCTCAGTGGGGGCAAAATCCCGCACCACCAGCCAGTCGAGCTTTCGCAGTCCCTTGCGCTGCAGGGCCCCGTTCATCGAGCCGACCACCGGGTTCTCGCCGATGACGAAATAGCCTTTCACCAGCCCGTCGGCCATGGCGGCGGCGGTGACGAAATGGGAGTGGTCGCCGGTGAGCCGGGGCAGATGGTCGTATCCCCAGCCGTTTTCCTTTCGGGAGGCCCCGCCGTACCAGGCCTTGAGCAGGGAGACGGCGTACTTGGGCAGTTCGCTCCACCAGCCGGAGGCCGAGCGGTTGTGTTCCAGGTAGCGCTCCAGGGAGGGGTCCTGCCGCGCCTTCGGCATCGGCAGGTAGCCGGGCAGGATGTTGTAGAGGGTGGGGATGTCCGTCGAGCCCTGGATGGAGGCGTGGCCGCGCAGGGCGAGAATGCCCCCTCCGGGTCGGCCGATGTTGCCCAATAGCAGCTGGATGATGGCGGCGGTGCGGATGTACTGCACTCCCACCGTGTGCTGGGTCCAGCCGACGGCGTAGCAGAAGGCGCTCGTCCGCTCCCGCCCCGAGTTGGTGCAGAGGGCCTCGGCCACCTTGTAAAAGAGCTCGGGGGGGATGCCGCAGATCTCCTCGACCCGCTCGGCGGTGTAGCGGGAAAAATGGCGCTTGAGGATCTGAAAGACGCAGCGGGGATTCTGCAGGGTCTCGTCCCGCTCCGGGGCGGCCGGCTCGCCGGCGAAGGGAGGCCGCGGGCCCGCCGACGGCTTCACCTGAGAGCCCTTGTACTGCCAGGAGGAGGTGTCGTACGTCCCCTTTTCGGAATCCCAGCCGCTGAAGAGGCCGTCCAGATCCTCTGTGTCCCGAAAGTCGTCGGCGACGATGGCGGCCGCGTTGGTGTAGTTGACCACGTACTCGTGGAACCAGCGGTCGTTCTCCAGGATGTAGTTGACGATCCCCCCGAGAAAGGCGATATCGGAACCGGGGCGGATGGGGACGTGAAGGTCCGCAACGGCGCTGGTGCGGGTGAAGCGCGGGTCGACGTGGATGATGGTGGCGCCCCGACGCTTGGCTTCCATCACCCAGCGGAAACCCACCGGGTGGCACTCGGCCATGTTCGAGCCCTGTATAACGATACAGTCGCTGTGCTGCAGGTCCTGCTGAAAGGTGGTGGCGCCGCCGCGCCCGAAAGAGACCCCCAGACCGGGGACCGTGGAGGAGTGTCATATTCGTGCCTGGTTTTCGACCTGCACGATCCCCAGCCCGCCGGTGAAGAGCTTCTTGAGCAGGTAGTTCTCCTCGTTGTCGAGGGTCGCCCCGCCCAGGTGGGCGATCCCCATCGTCCGGCGCAGGGGGGTCCCCTCCCCGTCGCTCTCCTCCCAGGTTTCCTCGCGCGTCCTCTTCACCCGCTCGGCGACCATCGCCATCGCCCGCTCCAGGGAGAGGGTCTCCCATTCGGTGCCGTACGGCCGCCGGTAGAGAACGGTCTTGATCCGCTGGGAGCCCGCCACCAGCTGGAAGGTGGCCGCTCCCTTGGGACAGAGGCATCCCTCGGAGATCGGCGAGGCCGGATCCCCCTCGATATCGGTGATGCGCCCCTGCTCGACGTAGACCAGCTGCCCGCACCCCACGCCGCAGTAGGGACAGACCGAGGAAACCACCCTGTCCGCCGTTTCCGTGCGCGCTTTGAGATCTCGGGTACGCCGGGAGAAGGCCGTCTCCCCAAAAGCCGTCGGATCGCCCCGCCGAAGCTGCCGCAGGACGGGCCAGCCGCCCCGCAGCGGATTCTTTTTCTTTCCCATGAGTGCCTCCCCGAAGAGGAAAATTCCTGTGGACCTCTTCGAAGAGCTATATCAGGAGATTGTCGGGTGTCAATCTCGCCGGGGGATCATCGTGCTGGCGAAAAAGCGCGCCCCGCACCATTCGGCCCCCGTGCCCTGGCGGTAGCCCCTGCAACGGATCGCAGGCAGGGTTCCAAGGCTCGGGGTGGTTACGGCTCCTCCTTGCGCTCCCGGAAAAAGCCGATCAGGAATTCGGCGTCCTTGGGGGACAGGTTGTATTTAAAGATCGCTTCCTGCACGAGCCGGTGGATCGGTTTCTCCGAGTTCTCCTGGATGTTCTCGGAAATCCACTTGACGGCTCGACGCAGCTCTTCTCCTTCGGGCAACAGATCGGACACGGATGCAACCTCCTTTCAATCTTTTTCTGCGACAGGATGAGGACGGTCTCGATTTTTTATAAATCCTCTCCGACCGTCTGACAACAAAAAACCCCGCCCGAGTAAATCTTCGGACGGGGTTTTTCCGGTGCATGCCTGCGGCATAATTGCCACAATTTGGCCCTTCTTACGCGGTTTTCTTGAATCCCTGCATTTCGTCGAACTGCAGATATTTGTAGATGGCTTCAGCCTTGGGCGCGACCTTCTCCTGGTAGACTGCGAAGTACTCGGCGGGCGTCGGGATCTTGCCTGTGTTGGTAATGACCGCCCCGATCTCGGCGGAGCCGAGATAGACCTTGGCGCCGTTGCCGATGCGGTCGTCGAAGTTGCGTGTGGAGGTCGAGAACATGTTCACGCCGTCGGGCACCCGAGCCTGGTTCCCCATGCACAGAGAGCAGCCGGCGATTTCGATGCGGGCACCGATGGCGCTGTAGATGGAGAAGAGGGCCTCGTCCTTGAGCTGGGCCTGATCCATCCGGGTCGGCGGACAGATCCAGGTGCGCACCGCGGGGTTGAACTTCTGACCCCGCCAGATCTCGGCGGCGGCGCGGAAGTGGCCGATATTGGTCATGCAGGAGCCGAGGAAAACGTCCTGGATCTGGGTGCCGGCCACCTCGGAGAGGACCTTGACGTCGTCCGGGTCGTTGGGGCAGGCGAGTATCGGCTCGGTGATTTTGGCCAGGTCGATCTCGATAACGGCGGCGTACTCGGCGTTCTTGTCCGCCTCGAGCAGCTGGGGATTTTCCAGCCATTCTTCCACGGCGTCGATCCGCTTCTGCAGCGTCTCGGGATCCTGGTAGCCCTCTTCGATCATCTTCTGCATCAGGGCGACGTTGGAGCGCAGGTAGGTGGCCACGCTCTCCTCGGAGAGCTTGATGCAGCCGGCGGCGGCGCTGCGCTCGGCGGCGGCATCGGTCAGCTCGAAGGCCTGCTCGACAGAGAGCTCAGGCATCCCTTCCATCTCGAGAATGCGGCCGTTGAAGATGTTCTTCTTGTTCTTCTTCGGCACGGTCAGCAGCCCCTGCTGGATGGCAAAGTAGGGAATGGCGTTGACCACGTCGCGCAGGGTGATGCCGGGGTTGCGTTTCCCTTTGAAGCGCACCAGCACCGATTCGGGCATATCGAGAGGCATGAAGCCGAGGGCACCGGCAAAGGCGACCAGGCCGGAGCCGGCCGGGAAGGAGATGCCGATGGGGAAGCGGGTGTGGGAATCGCCCCCGGTGCCGACGGTGTCGGGCACGAGCAGGCGGTTCAGCCAGCTGTGGATGACCCCGTCGCCCGGCCGCAGGGCGACGCCGCCGCGCTCGGCGATGAAACCGGGCAGGTTTTTGTGCATCTTGACGTCGGCCGGCTTCGGATAGGCGGCAGTGTGGCAGAAGGACTGCATGAACATCGGCGACTGGAACTTGAGGCAGGCCAGCTCCTTCAGCTCATCGGCGGTCATCGGGCCGGTGGTGTCCTGGGAGCCGACGGTGGTCATCTTCGGCTCGCAGGCGGTGCCGGGCAGCACGCCCTTCAAGCCGCAGGCCTTGCCGACCATCTTCTGCGCCAGGGTGAAGCCCTGGTCCGCCTTCGGCGTCGGGTTGTCCGGTTGGGCGAAAACGTCCGTCTCTCCCATCCCCAGGGCCTCACGGGCCTTGGCGGTCAGGGAGCGGCCGACGATCAGGGGAATGCGGCCGCCAGCCCGATACTCATCGGAGAGGGTGTTGGGCTTGATGCTGAAGGTGGCGAGCACCTTGCCCGACTCGTCGGTCACCTCGCCCTTTTTCGTATCGATGACGATGACGTCGCCGTTATTGATGTCGGAGACGTCCATCATCAGCGGCAGCGCGCCCGAATCCTCGGCGGTGTTGAAGAAAATCGGGGCGATGACGCTGCCGATGATAACCCCGCCGCGGCGCTTGTTGGGCACCGCCGGGATGTCCTCGCCGATGTGCCAGAGGACGCTGTTGCAGGCGGACTTGCGGGAGGAGCCGGTGCCGACGACATCGCCGACGAAGGCGATCTGATGGCCGGCCTCGCGCCACTCGGCGATGGTCTGGATGCCGCCGGGGAAACGGGTCTTGCCCATGGCCAGGGCGTGCAGCGGGATGTCGGGACGGCTCCAGGCGTCGCCAGCGGGGGAGAAATCATCGGTGTTAATCTCCCCGTCGACCTTGAAGACCTTCACCTTGATGGTCTCCGGCAGCTGCGGCTTGGTGGTGAACCACTCGGCGGCGGCCCAGGATTCGAGGACCTTTTTGGCCGCCTCGTTGGACTTGGAGAGCTGAAGCACATCTTCGAAGGCATCATACACCAGGGTGGTGCGCGAGAGGGATTTGACCGCCCCGTCTGCCAGCTCGGCATCCTTGAGCGCTTCGACCAGATAGGCGACGTTGTAGCCCCCCATCATGGTACCGAGAATCCGCACCGCCTCCTTTTTCGAAATCAGGGGGGATTGGGCCTCCCCTTTCAGGATCTTGCCGAGAAAATCGGCTTTCACCTCCGCCGCCGGATCGACCCCGGGAGATACGCGTTCGGTAAAGAGGTTGAGCAGGAACTCTTCTTTTCCCGCCGGGGGATTCTGCAGCAGCTTACACAGGTCAGCCGTCTGCTCGGGATTGAGGGGGAGCGCCGGGATACCCTGCGCATTCCGCTCTTCCGCGTGTCGCAAATATGCTTCGATCATCTTTCTCTCTCCTCCTCGAAACTGGGCGCATCGAATAAAATCCGGATACGCAAAGGTTTCATGTACAAAGGACCGCGAACAAAAGGCCGGTCAAAAGGGGATTCCGGCCCGGGGATTTTGCATACAGTATACGATTGGCAGCGCCTTTGTCAACGGCGAAGTCGGCGCACTTCCAGGTGAGTTTCGTTCCATTTGGGGCAAATCAGTGCGGGGGAACGGATAGTGGGAGCGAACTTTTGAGGAGGGTAAAAAAGGTGAGAGGATCAATCGAGCAAGGTTTCAACTTTCGTTTCAATCCCGGCAAATCTTCCCGTATTGTCTGCCAAAGGACTTCGGTGTCCACGCTGAAATATTTATGAAACGGTAAATTTCGAATTCCCCCTCATTTTTGCCCAGGGGATTTCCGGAAAAGTCTCTTGGATCTCGGCAGGGACATGGGTTGCCGCTCCGCCGATAACTTCAAGATTGCGAATGACTGCGTCGATGGTCTTGTTGTCCTTTTGCCAATGGCCGAATTGAACCCCGGCGGATACTCCTCGATTCGACGAATGGCTTCCAGAAAATCCTCAATCCGCAACTTCCATTCCCTAGTAGACACGAACCGACTCCCGGAGGATTTTTTCGCGAAGCTGCTGTATTGAGGGCGTTCCTGGTAACAAGATCGACCCTCCTCCCAACGAATGTTCAAGATAACTCTTTAAGCTCCAGAAAACCAAATAGACCCGCCGCCTTGTCAAAGGCCACGAGAATGTCGAGATCACTTTCGGGTTCGCTTTGCCCCCTAGCCACCGCCACGAAAAGGGCCATCGATTCCACGCCGAATTTCTGGCGAATCTCTCCCAAGTGGTTCGATAGAACTTGCAAGACGATGTCTCGCTGCATGGAAAGACCCCAAACGGAAAAAGTCGCCATTTATTAAAAATAAACATACAGTTAAAATGATTTTTTTCGCAAGGCGTCAGCTGGTTTATTCTCCGTTGCCGAATAGACCTTTGGCCTCTCAAGATTATCGCGGTCAGGAGACCGCTCGCCACTCCGTCATCACAAGAGGAGATCCAAAGTTCAAAGGGACCATTCCAATCCAAAGGAATTTCAAATTGGATGACCCTGGAATTACACTGACACAAAAATTTTCACCAATTTGATGAGTTTGAAGTCCGCCCCCTTTCCCCCTTCCAGCCGCCGGTTATATCGGAACCCTTTCACTCCCAACGACTCATCAAAAATCAGGGCCAGCCGACGGACCTAGCCCGATGTCTCAAGGTTGGCAAGATTGCACAGTCGGCAGGAAGGAGCCTGTCATCTCCCCCGCCAGATCGCACTCGCTATCCACCTACCTCAATAGTGACTCGATAGATCGATCCGTTCTTAATTGCCAGGAACTGCAGGGTCTTGTTGCTCAGAAAACGAAACATTGCCGCATTGGCCCGCACCATGCGCTCCAGGTCGTCATAGGACACCGCGCGGGGAGGTTGTGCATACGGCTGAACGATCCGATCATAGGCAGGCCCTTCCTTGCCGTCCACCAGGATGACCACTTTTCTGGCCTTTCGAGACCAAGCCGCGACGGCAAAATGCTTGCCGTCAGGACTGAAGCGCGGGAACGAGTAGGAATTGAAGGGAGGATAGGCCTGGTCGCCAACCATCAGATGTTGCCTGCCCCCTCGTTCGCTTGGGGGGATCATCACATAGGAAAGCCTCTGACTGGCCGGGCTGAATACCAGCTGTGGGCAGGTGAAGACGCCGCCACAACCCTGGCTCGGCTTCTGGAAGGGTTCAAGCCTCCCCGCCTTTATCTCCATCTTGCCGTCGACGATCAATGCCCATTTGGAGTTTTGGCCGGAATAGGTTTGATTCCCTGCGTAAGCGTAATGCGCGCCGTTCGGACTGAAGATCAACGATCCCTCCGACAGGGTCATTTTCCGTGCTATCAGTTCGGGTTCCTCTTTTTCCATCTACGACCACAACATATCCCATTTTCCCCGGTCGCTCAGCCTCGTAAGAGTAATGCCGGCCGTCTGCGGAAAAGTGAAACTCCTTGATCCCATTGCGATCGGGTGTGTACCTGGGCGACTCTTTGCCGTCCACTACCACGAAATTGAACAGGCCCTTCTGGCCGACATAGGCCACCCGCCGGCCGTCGGGGCTGAACTGCAGATCGAAGATTTTGTCATATTCAAGCCCTGCCTTGCCATCGACTACGACGGACCGACCCGAATGGTTTATTTTCACGTAGGCGATGCGCCGCCCGTCCGGACTGAGTGCTAACCAGAAGGTATGCGACTGCCCCTGTCCAAAAGACGGCAAAGAGCGCCAGTAGGTATGCTCGAATCTGAAATTGATCGCCTCTCGGGTGATCTCCTTCCGGTCGAGCACCAAAGTATTAAGCGACGTGCCATTGTTGCTTGCAGTGCCTTTCGCTCGGTATGCCACATGACCGTTGGCGGTAACCGAAAGACCGTCAATACCCATGCCGGAGGAATTGTTTGGGTAATTTTTCCCTTCCTTGCCATCAACCACGACGACATCGTTTTCCAGTTGCGCTTGCCGATGAATGCGTAATGGGCGCCGGCCTCGCTCTGTCGCAGGGAGCGGATTGCCTTGTACCCCGGCCCCATTTTACCGTGGACCACGACATGCCACATCCGGTCTGCGGTCTGCGCGGTATAGACGAGTCGGTTCCCTCCGAAGATGATCTGGTTCGTGTTGACGGCCGCGAAGGCCGGCTTCGCAGCCATCGACAGCATGTATACCGGCCAGGAAGGATTGCTGGCCCCGGCGTAATAGCCGCCTCCCCGTTGATGAGACTCACCGGTGAAGACCGGATAAGCCAGACGGGATCCGTAGGCGCTGAAATGGAACAATTTCAGGGAACTGGCTTTCAGCGCCAGGACCAGATTGGGGTTGCCAGGGGCAATGCGTAGACTTCGTGGCGTGAACAACCCCGATAAACTTTGTTCCGCGGCGACCCACGTAAGCGTAACGTCCGCCTCTGGAATGAAACTGTTGCTTGAAAGGGATAACTTCATCGAACACCGGTCCATCTACCCCGTCCACTTCCATTACCTGGCGACTTCCCTTCCTTTTGCCTGTGGCGACATGCGCGCCGTCTTCGCTGACGAGGACCTGGCTTCCGGAAAGTACATTGCCACTCTGTCCTATAAATACTTCATGCACCTTGGCTTTAAGGGCTTGCCGTACCGGGGCGGTCTCATGTGCCTGAGGTGAGTGGGGTTCCTCGGCCTTTTTCCCCGACTTAACCGGGTTTTTGCTGCCATTGGGGATCATGTGTTGTTCGAGGGTCTTAGCGGCATCATTGAGCAGTTGCCCGAGGCCGAAGGCAAAGGCCTTGACAGGAAACATCAGGCAAAATAAGGCGATGAGTGAAACCAGGAAGCCTGGGATATTCATGAAGATTTTAATCTTACGTGATGGATGTCCAAAAACCGGATGAGTACCGGTTGGGAAAAGATCTTTTGCGGATGGACGTGCGTCGGCATTATTTTTTTTAAATTGTTTCCTGTGCTTTTTCATGGCGGCTGGCTCCTTTCGCACTGGCGCGGGGAGCGTTTCGCAATAGCCCGAATCTCCGAATTTTCCGGTTGAGGTCGACCGTCGTTCAACGTTTCCCCTTCTAAGGCATCGAAGGCGCTGCCGTTCGCCTGGTACAGACTTCTACCTCAAAGCTCAATCGTGACCCGGTAGATCTTGCCATTCCTGATCGCTAAAAAGCGCAGGGTCCGATCGTCAATGAACCGGAACACCTTGTCGGAGGCCTGGACGATCTTGTCATAGGTCGGCCCCTTCCGGCCGTCGACCAGGATGGTCAGTTTCCTGTTCGACCAGGCTGCCGTGGCGAAATGCGCGCTGTTCGGACTGAACACCGGGAACGAATAGCCAACGCCGGCAGGATACGTCTGGTTGCCAATCACAAGCGAGTGGTCGCGGGGGGGGCTGCCCTGCCGGGTAACGTAGGCGAAGCGGCTGCCGTTCGGGCTGAACACCGGCGGTGAAAAGTTCAGCGGTGGGCGGATCTTCGGGTCGGTATTAAACTCCTGGAACGTTTCGAAATAGCCTCGAGCGGCGACCTTTCCGTCGACAATCAGTTGGGAAGCGCTTCCAGGTTTGTCTCCGGCGTAAGCATAGTGCCGGCCGTCGGGACTGAAGGTCAACGAGCTCTTCTTCAATCCCTGAAAGACCGGCCCCTCCTGGCCGTCGACCACTGCAACCCAGCCCCTTTGGGCATACGCCTCGAAAGCATAATGCTCGCCGTCCGCGGAGAAGCGAAATCCCGCGACCTTGCGGTAACCGTGCGACTCCTTACCGTCGACCACCACGTAGGTGAAGCCAGCTTTCTTAGCGATATAGGCCACCCGCTGGCTGTTGGGGCTGAACTGGATGTCGCGGATCTTTTCATATTCCAGCTCGGTCTTGCCACCGATCACCGCCGCCGCGGCACGACTGGTTATGTTTCCCAGGTGTTTGACGTAGGCGACTCTCTTTCCGTTCGGGCTGGAGCGAACCAGGGGGCCCCCGAGCCTGCAATCTCCCGGGACGGAACCAGGAAGGGGTTGACACGCCCGAACTCGAAGGGCTGCGCCGCATGGGTAATCTCGGTGCCGCCCACCACAAGAGTGCCTCTCCCGAGAGTGCCGCCCCTCAAGGCGAAAGCTACGCGATTATCGGCGGTGAATGTCAGAGCTTCTATTTCGGCCCCTGTCGCCGAGGTATAAACCTTTCCCGCGCCCCCATCGACAACTACCTGGGCATGTTTCCCGTCGGTATTTGCAGCGTAGGCATAGTGGGCGCCGTCGGCACTCCACTGCAGCGATGTGACCTTCTCATAGCTTGGCCCCAGCTTGCCGTCGACGACCACATGCCATTTTCCGTCCGCAGTCTGAGCCGGGTAGGCGAGGCGCTGACCGGCGAACCTGATCTGGGTCGTATCGATCGCCGCAAAGCCTTTGCTCTTCCGGCCACCAACGTGCAGATAGTAGGTATTTCGACTTCCGGCCACGAAAGAAAGGTAGGCGATCCGACTCCCGTCCTGGTTAAAGAAGAGGGGATTCTTGTTACCAAGCGGACTGACCGATGAGGGCCCGCCCCAGGTACCAAGTCTGACTTCCTTGCCGTCGATGACGGCAAGGAGTTGATCTCCCCGGCGCCCCACATAGGCGCAATGACGACCCGTGGGGATGAACTGCGGGGGATAATACACGACCACGACACCGCCGGCTGGCACTTCATCGAAGAGCGGGCCTTCCTTGCCGTCGACCAACATAACCTGACGGCTCCCCTTCTTCATGGAGATGGCGACATGGCCGCCCTCCTCGCTGACGAAAACTCGGCCGCCGGAGAGGGGGGTGAGATACGGCCCCAGCAGCTCTTCATGGACCTGCGCCTGCAGGCTCCCCCCCACGGCCGTGGGATGCTGTCCGGCCGACATGTGCGTCGACGTGCCCTGCTGTGCCGGTGCCGTCGGGTCCGAGCCGTTCGGCTTCTGGTCCACGGTTTGGTCGACAGCTTTTTCGACCTGTTTTTGCCCCTTATCGACCTTCTCCTTAGTCTTGTTGGTAAGATGCTGCTGGACGGATTCCGCAGCGTCTTTGAAGGCCTTGCCGATATCACTGAGCCCAAAGGCCAGGCTCTGGGACGGTATCAGCAAGTAAATGAATACCGACAGGAGGTATAACAAGATTTGAATTCTTTTGATCAGTCCGGACATATTGGAGGGGCGGGTGGATTCGGGGGTAGGATAGATCGCATGAACCTGCCTTGCCTCTCCTCGTTCACCGGGGGAATCGTCACCCCATATGGTTCGGTTTCGTTTCATGGCTGCCGTCTCCTTCTTCGGATAGAGACCGAGCCCAAGGCCCTTCTCTGATTTTTTAGGCCTCCTTCATCAGCATGTTGGCTATGACTTGGCACGCTCCTTTGTCGGGAGACGCCCCGGATCACTGATTGCCCGCAAAACCGTAATATCTGTTCACCAGGAGATCGACATGGTTCTGCAGACAGTTCTGGGCGTCCTTATCCAACGGTCCGGTCGCCCGGCAAACTTTTTCCTCCTTCAACGCAACCGGGGACTTTTCCTCACAATCTTTCTGCAGAGCCTGAATACTCCCAACCCCCGGATTGGCCCTTTGCTTGCGCATAGCCCCGATGCTGCAAGCCTGCTCGAGTTCGTACTTGAAGGCGTTTTGGGCAAGACCCAAGTATCTCTGGTCTTCTCCAATCTGGTTGAGGAAATCCCAGCCGACGGGGCGGATGGAGCCTGAAGAGTCCTTTGGCACTTTCGCTTTGGCTGCTTTCAGGCATGCGCTTGTCGCCTCCCAGGGGTAAGGTTCGCCGGTGTAACACGCCATCCGCAGCTTCTCCAGATGGGCTCTTTCCGTTTCGGTTTCCGCCTCCTTCTGCTTGGCTCGGACCTTGGCCTGGGCAGCCGCTTCCGCCTGCTGCTCTTCCTTCTCCTGCAAAACGTCCTTGGCCAAAGGGACCGGCACCTCGAACAAGGGGGTGCCTTCGTGGTCCACAATGGTCAACTTGAGAACCTTGCCCAGCAGAACGGCAAATCGGCCCTTGGATTTGCCGCTATAATACACCTCTGCCGTCTTTGCACCGGTGACCTCGAACTGCAACTCGGCATTGGGGTAGGGATAGGTGCTTTTTTTCAGCGTAAGAAGTATTTTTTCGGCCTGGGCCGGTTCCATCTTCACCGGGTCGAGTCGCAACACCCGATCCAGAGCGAGCCGTGGTGTTAAAACCCGGGGCGCATCGCTACTGCTGCCAAAAGCAAAGATCGTATCCCGCCACCTGGCAGCGGGACCACTAGCGGCATATCTTCCGCCATAAATTCCCGGCATGTCCGTTGGAGCTTTCGGCAGACGGGTAAGGGGCCTGGCGTCAGAGCCCGGGGCATAATACTGCATGCCCTTTAGCGAGGCGGGATAGATCGTTCCGGTGCCACCCGCCGCAGGAGGTAGGGACGTTCCCCAGTATCCGTCTATCTCCTTGCTGAGTCGGGGGGAGCCCTTGGTATAGGCGGAGGTAAATGTCATCTCCTTGTTTTTGAAGTCGTATTTCAGGGTGACCGGCGCTCGTAGATAGTAGCCGGTTGGTAGCCGGGAGGACACGGCCTTGAGGAAATCCCTGTAGACAGGGATCAGTCCCTGCGCGGCAAACTCCGGCATCCGGTCCCGGTACTTGTCCCGAGGCAGCAGGAAGAGCTGAATGATCGAGTCCAATCGGCCTTCATAGCCGTACGCGTTCAAAAACGACCAGTCTGCCTTCCGACCGAGATAGTGACGCAGAATAGCTTTTCTGATTCGGCTGTCCTTTTTCCCATCGGTCCAGGAGAAGGCGAATATCGGGATATGATTCTTCCCGATGATATTTCCGTCATGGTCGACTTTGATTTGCTTGCGCTCTATGTCTCCCCATCTCTGGGATTCCAACTGAATCTGCTTCTGGGTCAGTCGCGAGAGGACCGCGTCTGAAAGGTACAGTTCAGGAAGAAACTTGAAACCGAGAAACGCATCGTGAAAGCCCGTAAAGAGGGACGGGCCGGAACCGGCCCCCCCTGGTTTCGCGGAGCTCTGCGTCTGGGAGTGCGTTGGAGAGGCCGGCTCCGAGACTTTCGTTTTCTTCTTATCGACGCTTTCCTTCGTCTGGCCGGTGAGCTTATGTTCGATGGTTTTTGTGGCACTCTGGAGCATCTTCCCGAAGCTGAATGCCGAAGCTCTGGTTGGAAGCACCAGGCAACATAAGACTGCTATCGGAACTAGGAAGCGTTGGGTCCGCATGGAGATTTTAATTTTCTTGGGGGGATGATCGGCGACTGGGTAAATAGGGGCTGGGAAAAACCATTCTGAGGATTTTGGCGTTCCGGGGGAGGCTACCTCAAAAATCTCTCTGGACTTTTGCATGGCAATTATCTCCTTTCTCGGGTACCCAGGAAGAGAACATGCCGAAACCTCTGATTTTTAATTGAAAAATTTCTGCGCCTGGTGGCCGAATTTGTTGCTCCAAGAGGAAACACCATTCCAGCCACCCATGGCATCCTATTTCCATTGCTCCATGAAACACCCTCCACAAAACGTCGGCCGAGTCTACCTTCAGGATATTTCCTCCTTCGGTAGCTCGGCCGTCTTTTTCATCCATCAATTTTAAGACCCGCCGCTTTCCGTCCCCACCTCTCAGTAGAGTTGGCTTTATCGGGAGTTTCTAATAATTTCTTACCACCTAATCATGACTAGTCAAGTCATTTTTTCTTAGTAAGAAAATTGTCTCCCATCGGTACAGCGCCATTCCCCCTCCGATTGCCCCAAACCGAGATTAAATCGAATGCGATTGGCAACTTACACCCAAGCGGCAAATTGACAAGGTTTTTGGGCTTCGGCCACGAGGGCAGGCCGGAATGGCCGACACATGCCTGCACGACGCAACAGTGAGGCCCTCCCAGGTAAAGATACCCCGTCCCCTCCTTTTTCAGCTCCAATGCCTCCCATCGCTCCATCAAAAAGGCGAGTTCGGTTTCCGTTTCGGCGTAATCGGCGGTCAGCTCCGCCAGTCGCTGGGGATCTCCTCCAAGGCGGGCGGGATCGGCCAGCACGACTTCCAGTTCCGCCTCCCTCTCCTCCAGATCGGCGATCTTCTGCTCCACCGCCTCCAATTCGAGGCGCTCCTTGTAGGTCAGTCCCGGCTTTCTTTTCGGCATCCGGGGAGTCTGCTCCCGTTTTTTCGCTTCTGCGGCCACCGCCTGCTTTTCGCGATCCGCGTTTTCCCGCAAACGGCGCAGATGGCAAAAATCGCTGTAGTTTCCCTCCTGATAGGAGACCTTCCCCTGCCCCTCGAAATGCAGAATGCCGGTCGCCGTCCGGTCGAGAAACCAACGATCGTGGGTCACCACCAGCAAACAGCCGCCATAGTGGTTGAGGGCCTCTTCGAGGACCTGCAGGGTGGGAATATCGAGATCATTCGTCGGTTCATCGAGAATCAGCAGGTTGGCCCCTTCGAGCACCAGCTTGGCCAGCAGCAGGCGGGCCCGTTCGCCGCCGGAGAGGGTGGCAATGCGCTTGCGTTGCTCGGCGGCGGAGAAGAGGAAGTCTTCGAGGTAGCCGATCTTATGCCGTTTCTGGCCGGCCACGGTGACCCAGTCCCCCTCGCCGAGAGCCTCGTGGACGAACTGCTCGGGGTCGAGGCCGCTACGCAGCTGATCGAGATAGCCGATGGTCAGATTTTTCCCCGAGACCACCCGGCCGGCGGTGGGTTCGAGCTCGCCGAGCACGGTTTTGAGCAACGAGGTCTTGCCGCAGCCGTTGGGGCCGAGGATGCCAATGCGCTCCCCCTTGCGCAGAATAAAGGAGAGATCCCGGACCAGGCGCGCCTCGCCGCGGGCCACATCCAAATGATCGAATTCGAGGATCGTACCACCGTGGCGCCGGTCGGCCTGAAAATCGAGTTTCACTTCCCGGGCGCCGACGCTCTTTTTCTGCCCCTGCAGATCGGCCACGCGATCGATGCGGGCTTTTTGCTTGGTGGTGCGGGCCTTGGCACCACGATGCAGCCAGGCCTCTTCGCGGCGCAGCAGATTCATCAGCCGCTCCTGCGCCCGGCCTTCTTGCACGAGCCGCGCCTGCTTCTGCTCCAGGTAGGCGCTGTACCCGCCCGCGTAGAGGGTGGCCTGGCCATCGTCGAGCTCGAACATGCGGGTGACGACCCGATCGAGAAAATACCGATCATGGGTGACAAGCACCACCGCGCCGGGATAGCCTCGCAGGATCTCCTCCACCCAGGCGACGGTGTCGGCATCGAGGTGGTTTGTCGGTTCGTCGAGAAGCAGCAGTTCGGGCTCGTCGAGAAGGATCCCCGCCAGCGCCACCCGTTTGATCAGGCCGCCGGAGAGATCTCCCACCCGCCGGTTCAAATCGTCGATGCCAAGCCGGTCGCAGATATCTTCCAGCCGATGATCGATGTTCCAACCCCGATGCAGATCGAGCCACCCCTGGATCTCGTGCTGCTCGCTCAGAAGCCGTTCGACTTCAGCGGCACCGGCGCCCGGCAGCGCCTCGGCGATCTCTCGATAGCGGCGGGTGCGATGCCGGACCTCGTTCAGGGCGGCCTCGAGGGTTTCCTTGATGGTAAGCGCAGGGTCGAGGGGAGGCTCCTGGGGAAGATAGGCGGCGGACAATCCCCGTTTGCGCATGATCTCCCCACCGTCGGCGTCCTCACACCCGGCCAGAATTCGCAGCAGAGTCGACTTGCCGCAGCCGTTGCGGCCGATGATGCCGACCCGTTCCTTTTCGGCGACGGCAAAGCTCACCCCGTCGAGCACGGTGCGGGGCCCGTACGCTTTGACCAGTCCGGTCACGTCGATAACGTTCATCTGATAGTGGCTTCTTTCGTCTCGGATATCACTGGGGAATCGGATTTTTTCGAGGTCAGGTTTTCTTTTATAGCACTTCCGCCACGGCGGCGCCAGGGTATGAAAATCCCCAACAGTGACATATTCTGTCACAAACAACCGGTAAAGTCTCCCCAAGAAAGGAGAGAGCTCATGTTTGAATTTCTCATGTTGATCGGATTTTTGGGGGCCGGATTGTGCCATTTACTGCCGCCTGCAGAAGAAGACGGCGAACGGGAAGAGGCCGGAGAAGAGCCTTTGGAGCGGGCTAAAAAAGGGGTCCGAGTGGCCGCCCATAGAAGCAGGGCAAAGGCCCCGGTCTGCGCGAAGACAGCGAAAAGCGGGAAGCCTCTATCCCAGAGCAGATTGAAAATTACTCCGAGATCGCCGAAACATCCAATGGGGTTCAATCTCGGATTGTTCTCTCTGCGACCTCTGTCCTGGAAAATCAGGCTTAAGACATTGTAAATAAGAGCAAACCTGCGTTAACGCCCGTAACCTGACCTTGCTCTTATCAGCCGGCTCGGATGACGGCGGCGGCGAGGTGCTCCAGCGGGAGCACCTTCTCCACGGCCCCCAGCTTGATGGCCTCCTTGGGCATACCGAACACCACGCAGGAGTCCTCATCCTGCGCGAAGGTCATCGCCCCTGCCTGCTTCATCTCCAGCATCCCCTTGGCACCGTCGTCCCCCATCCCGGTCATGATCACGCCGACGGCGTTTTTGCCCGTATAGCGGGCCGCGGAACGAAACAGGACGTCCACCGAAGGCCGGTGCCGGCAGACGAGGGGGCCGTCCTTGATTTCCACATAATAACGGGCGCCGCTACGCTTCAGCAGCACATGCCGGTTGCCGGGAGCGATCAGCGCCCGCCCCTTCAGGACCGAATCTCCATTTTCCGCTTCCTTGACCGCAATCGTACACAGACCGTCGAGGCGCCGGGCGAAATTGGCCGTAAAATTCTCCGGCATGTGCTGCACGACGACTACGCCCGGCGCGTTGGCCGGCAGCCCCTGGAGAAAGACGCGCAGCGCCTCGGTCCCGCCGGTGGAAGCCCCCACTACCACCACCTTGTCGGTGGTCTGGATCATCGCTTTCGAGGAGGGGCCGGCCAGGACCGCATCGGCGGTCAATTTGGGTGAAACGTGAAAGCTGCTTTCCGACAGCCGTTTCAGCCGGGCCCGGGCGGCAGCCTTGACCGCATCGCAAAGGCGCACCCGTGCCTCCTCGAGAAACTGCCGGGTGCCGAGTCTCGGTTTCTGGATCAGCTCCACCGCCCCGTACTCCAGCGCCTTCAACGCTGTTTCCGAGCCGTTTTCCGTCAGGCTGGAACACATCACCACCGGAATCGGGTGCTGGGTCATGATCTTTTTCAGAAAAGTCAGCCCATCCATCCGCGGCATTTCCACGTCGAGGGTGATGACATCCGGCACTTCGTGGCGGATGCGGTCGGCGGCGACGAAGGGATCGGCCGCCGGAACCATGATGTCGATACCCGGGTCGGAGGAGAGGATTTCCGCCATGGTCTGGCGAACCACGGCGGAATCATCGACGATCAGAACGCGAATTTTAGGTGCCATACGCAAGCCGTCCTTTTGTTGTGCACTCCGGCAGGTTGATCCTTTCGTGTGCGAAGCGCGGCTTCCCGCTCCGCGGGGCGTTCGGGTCCTCTCAGTCGGCCAGGCCGTATTTCCGCAGCAAGTCGAGGAGTTTGACTTTTCCGATCGGCTTGACCAGATAGTCGGTACAACCGCCACGATAGTAGGCTTCAACGACATCGCGGGGCGCATCGAGCGCGGTGGTCATAATGATCGTGGCCTCCTCCCGAGGGGCTGATGCCGAGCTCCTTCTCCATCTGCCGGATCTTTTTCAGCACCTGCTGACCGTCCATCTCGGGCATCATGATGTCGAGGCAGATCAAGCGGTAGCGCCGCCCCTCCCGCACCGCCAGGGTGAACGCCTCCAGCGCCTCCTTCCCATCGACCGCAATATCGCATTCCCCGTAGGGAGCGAGAATTTTCTGCAGCAAACGGCGACTGGTGAAGTCATCTTCGACAATCAGAATCCTCATGTAAGCCCTCCTGTTCCGGTGGTGGTCAGTGAAAGGTGATGCTGCAGGGCTGCCAGCGCCTGATCAAGCTCTTGTTCCAGCAGGGGCAGCAACGCCACGGCACCGTCCAGCGTTTCCCGGCGGGCGGCCATTTCCAAGCAAAACGCCGCCTCCCGCACCTTTTCGGCGCCGGCGCTGGCGGCTGCGCCTTTGAGCGAATGGGCCTGCCGCTCCGCCAGGGCAGCATTCTTGGTCTCAAGCGCCTGGCGCAGTACCCTCAGTTGCCGGGGGACATCTTCGCTGAAGGCCGTCCAGATTTCCTCGGCCAACGGCCGATCGCCGTCGCATCTGGCCAGCACCGCTTCCTGGTCGATGGTGGGGCTGGCGGAGGGCAAGGCCTGCCCGGAGCAAGTCGGATGACTTTCGTGCCCGACATGGCAGCTTTCCACCAAGTCGATCAAGTCGCGAATCTGCAGCGGCTTGGAGATGAAGCCGGTCATGCCGGCGTCCAGACAGCGTTCGTGGAAATCTCCCTGGGCATGGGCGGTCATGGCGATGATCGGCAGCTCGGCGGCAGACGAATTTGACAGAGAGCGGATGCGCCGCGTCGCCTCCAATCCGTCCATTTCCGGCATCTGGACATCCATCAGCACCAGATCGAAGCGTTCCTTCGCAACGGCTTCGACCGCCGCAGCGCCGGTTCCAACGACAGAAACCGAGTGCCCGCGCTTTTCGAGCAACATGGTCGCCAGTCGCTGATTGACCGGTTCGTCCTCGGCCAGCAGAATGCCCAGAGCCTGGGAAGCCCGCCGCGGTGCTTTGTCAGCCGTCACCGGCTCGTTTTGGAAAGAAACGTTCCCGAGGGCGAACGGAACGGCAAAACAAAACCGGCTTCCCCTCCCCGGCTCGCTGTCGAGCCAGATGCGTCCCCCCATCAGAAGCACCAGCTGCCGGCAGATGGAGAGCCCCAGGCCGGTGCCCCCGCACTTCCGGGTCAAGGAACCGTCACCTTGGGCAAAGGTCTCGAAAATCGACGCCTGTTTCTCCGGCGGGATGCCGGGGCCCTGATCATGAACCGAAAAGCGCAGCCAGACCGGCCCTTCGGCCCCCTCTGAGGATGAGGTAGACTTTGGCCAGTCGTTCCCATCCGGCCCAATCCGCAGCACCACGGCACCGCTTTCGGAGAATTTCACCGCGTTGCCCAACAGGTTGACCAGAACCTGCCGCAAGCGATGGGGATCACCGCGCAGAATGTTCGGAATCCGGGAATCCAGCTCGCTGCGCAGCTCCAGCTCTTTGTTCCGTGCCGACACGTCGAACAGGCCGATGGAAGAGCGGATCACCACGGAAAGATCGAAATCGAGAGTTTCAAGATGCATCTTGCCAGCCTCCAATTTGGAGACATCGAGGATTTCGTTGAGCAGCTTCAACAGGGATCGGGACGAATCCAGGGCCATCGCCAGACATTCGTGCTGGTCGGCGGGAAGCCCCCCTTCTTCCAGCACCAGTTCGGTCATGCCGATGACCCCGTTCATCGGGGTGCGGATTTCATGGCTCATGGCCGCCAGAAACTGGCCTTTGACCCGATTGGCCTCCTCGGCGGCATCCCGAGCCTCAAGTAATTCCCGGGTCCTCTGCGCGACCTTCTGTTCCAGCTGATCCCGGTGCTCTTTCAGGGCGAGCGAGACATGGTTGAGAGCGCGGGTCATGCTCGAGAGCTCGCGGCCCAAGGGCTCCGGAATCTGTTCGCCCAGGTGTCTGTCCGCCAAAGCGACCAGCCTGGCTGCCGTCCGCAGGCGGTTGAGAGGGCCGAAAATCAGCTTGCGAAAAAACAGCAGATCGACAATAAAAAGCCCCGCCATCATCCCCAGAAACAGACCGGAAATTTTCCAGGAGAAGCGATTGGCTTCGGCGTACGCCGCCCCCAGCGGCAGGCGGACGAGCATTGCCGAAACCACCTGCCCCGCTTGACGGTGGAAACTGCGCGTGGCGCCATAGCGCCGGACCAGGGCCGGTGGCGCCTGGGCGGGATCGCCGTGACAGGTCAGGCACTCCTTCTCCATCACCTCCCCGCGCTGCAGGATTTCCAGAAAAGGATGGCCGCGGTCCTGGAAGATCCGGGTGCGACTGGTCAGTTCGGGATTGGAATTGATCTCCCGAATGAAGCGGCTCTCTGCCGGGTCCGCCTCCATGGCGGGAAGGCGGGCGTCGATCGCTACCTCTTTGCAGATGTAGGAAATTTCGTCTTTACCCGATGCGGTTGCCTGGCTTTTGTGGAGGCCGGTCGAGAGGGAGTCCCGCAAAGGCAACGGCACAAGTCCTTTGGCGCCCCCACCTTCACTAAGACCATTTAACTGCGCCACAAAATCATGATGCATCCCCCCTTTTAAATGCAGCAGCAACCGGGCTATCTCCTCCATTTGCCCGCGGACCTGGCGGCGCATTTCCAGGTTCACGGAGACAATGACGCAGGCCGAGACGATGAGCAGAACCAACACCATCTTGATCTCTATCAGCGACTGCAATTTAATTTTCGACCAGTTGATCTTCATCAACGTCCCCAGCTGTTCTAGATGAGCGACACGCAGTTTATTGCCGGCCTGCCCGGTGTGTCTTCCCCCCCCCCGAGTGGGAGTAAAAACTCAGATCAAATAAAAGTCCTCGACAAGCAAACGTCCAGAATGGAGGCCCCGGTCTTTATCCTTTTTGTGGCCGACCAGAGGGCAATGAGTGCTTCGCAATTTCCCGGTCGCAGGAACAGCGCTTCGTTCCCAGCCTTTTCAAAAACACCTCCCCCGTGTCGGTATGGAAAAGGATCTTTCGCCCCACACTCCCCCCGGTGTCGGAAGCGGCCAGTTTTATGCCTTCTCGCCGAATCAGTTCCGTGGCAGTCTTCACATTTTTGGTGCCGACCGAGAGGGTGCCAGCCCCTCCTTCAGCGGAGAACAGGCTTGCGCCGCCGAACAGTTTGGCCTGGATCTCCCCCGCTCGCGCTCCCAGCGCCCGAAACTGCTGCAACATATAGCGAAAGGCGCAATCAACATATTTAAACCCCTCCCGCCCATCGCCGTTGGGAAGTAATCCATGACAGATCCCCCCCACTTTCAGCCAAGGATGATACAGGGTAATGGAGACACAGGATCCGAGAACGGTGGTGACAACAGCCGGCTCGGGCATCAGGTAGATATCCCCCGGCTTCAGATAAACTTTCAACGGCGGGCTATTCGCTGCAAACATCATGCGGGTTTCCTGTAAACGGTGGGGGCCGTCTGCACCAGAGGGTTGTTTAAGCCGTGCAGAGACTCGGAGTGCCCGAGAAAAAGGTACCCTCCGGGAGTCAGGTGCCGACAGAACTTTTGGATCAGACGCTCCTGGGTGCTTTTGTCGAAATAGATAATGACGTTTCGGCAAAAAATCACATCGACCCCGTCACGAAAACCGAAATCCTCGGCCATGAAATTCAGCCGGGCGAATTTCACCAGTTGCCTGTTTTCAGCCACCACCCGAACGAGGTCGCTATCGTGATCTTTGCTTCGCAGCAGATATTTTTTCCGCAAGGCCATGGGAACCGGCCGGATCTGGTCCTGATGGTAAATCCCCCGCATGGCAATACTCAGCACTTTAGTGGAAATATCGGTAGCCAGGATTTCGAAGAAAAAATCCGGATCGCCGCAGCGTTCCTGAAATTCCCGTAACACCATGGTGAGGGTATAGGGTTCCTCTCCCGTGGAACACCCGGCGCTCCAGATTTTTACTTTTTTGGTACTCCGGTACCCCTGTTTTCGCATCATTTCCGGCAAAACGGTGTGGGTCAGATACTCGAAGTGGGACGGCTCCCGGAAAAAATCGGTTTTGTTGGTAGTCACCACATCGATCATGTGGATCAGCTCGCTTTTCAGACCCTCGTCACTGAACAGAAAGTCGCAATACTCTCCGAACGAATTGATCTTCAAAGCCCGCAAGCGTTTTTGCAGCCGCCCGGTCAACATGGTCCGTTTGGCGTCGGGCATCTTGATCCCGACCTCGTTATAAATAAACTGGCTCAGACGCCTGAATTCTTTTTCGGAAAGAATCACAGAGCTCACCTCGGAAATAACCGATTCCGTTTCTCTTTACTGAATTTCGGGAAAGAGGAACAACTCGGAAGGACGATCTGCATAAGCCTGCAGACAAAGTTGCAAATATTTTTTTCAGAACAGGTACCCCACCTCGGCGGCCAGATAAATTCGGCCGTTTTTCACCCGATTGCTATCGATAACGAAGCCCTTTTCCGCGTAGACATAGGAGGCTTCGCTCCGGATGAAGGAATTGTCCGTGAAATGATAGGTGGGAGTTACCGTTATCGAGTAAATGTCGTTGGCCTCTTCGCTGTCGATATAAATTTTGCTGCCGCCCTGATTTATGATCTCAAGGCGTATCGGCAAGGAGACTTTGCCGAAAGAGGGCACGACATAAAGTGCTCCCCCCAGCGCATAGCTGCGTTTGTAATAATCATCCAGGGAGTCGCTCCAGTTCCAGACGTCGAAATCGAATGCCAGCAGAAGATTTTTCGACTGATGCTCAAGAGCGAAGCCGGTCAGATTTTTCAGGTTTTCCAAATGGTAGTGATACAGATTGTAGGACAGCCCTGATATTTCTCCGCTGACCGCCGCTTCCCAGGCATCGCCCGTCTGACGCCCGGGAACACTGTACTCCTCTCTGTCCAGTCGGCTGGTGTAATAGGCGAGACAGAGGTCGACGCTTCGCAGCGTATAGGTCATCCGGCCCCCGTAAGCATTGTAGGGCTGCTGCGACGCCACCACGCCAAGCACGATATTGGGATTGTTGTAGGTATAGGTGTCTTCGTACCCCGAGCAGGGCTGCAGAAGTCCGACTTCCAGGCTTATATGGGTCACGGGACGCACCAGGAGCGAGGCGTACTCAATGTCGAAATTGCGGTTGTTTTCCGGCGCATCCAAAAGCGTGGGGGTGGACGTCTCGCCGAAAGCGCCGCTGAACTGTACAGGAAGCTTTTCGTTCTTGGTGGCAATTTCAATCAGGAAGTTCGAAAGGAGCACATCGTTGCTCGAACTGTCTTGAGGAGCGTTTGTCAGGTAAAAATCCCCGGCGCTGATGCCTCCTGAGAACTTCAGATTTTTCAACACACCCGGCATAGAGAGCCCACTGTACTCATCGGAGATTTTGTTTTCGCTTTTCTTTTTTCCCGGCGCGCGATCGGCAACGCCATCCCCCGAAGAGGCCCCCAAGACCGCCACCCCCCCCCATGTCAGCTGGAACAGAGCGGCGATCAGCAGGCAGATCATTTTTTTTCGCAACTGCATTTCCTCCCAAACCGCAGGGAAGCGTCGCTCCCCTGCTACAAGTGCTTGTACGCACCCGCCTCAGACGGGCGATGAAATCTCTTCCACCCCCGCTTCCTGAACCTGCGTCAACTCGTCGGTCGAAAAGATCTTGTCGATATCGAGCAGGATGATGAACCGCTCATCCTGGCGACCCATCCCCCGAATAAATTCCGTTTTGAGCCGGGTGCCGATTTTCGGCGGTGGTTCGATCTGGTCCTGGGCGAGCTCGACCACCTCCTGGACCGAATCGGCCAAAGCACCGAGCACGGTGATGTCTCCGTCCAGCTCGATTTCGGCAATGATGATGCAAGTATTCACCGTCTGTTCGGTTTTGGCCATGCCGAATTTCGATCGCATGTCCACCACAGGCACCACGCTGCCGCGCAGATTGATCACCCCGCGCATGAACTCCGGCGTCTGCGGCACCTTGGTTAGGGTGTTAAAATCGAGCACCTCGCGCACCTTCCCGATTTCCAGCGCAAAAACCTCCTCGTCGAGGATGAACGTGAGGTACTGGGTTATCTTTCCACTTTCTGCCAGTTCCATTGCTAGGCCCCTTTTCTTATTACGATCGTTAGCGGAAGGCGCTTCCCGAAGTCCCTGGCAGATCTCCTTCGGGGGGATCGCCCGGACACCACACCTTGGGATTTGGATTATCAGGCCGGGCGTGGATTCGAGCCCGGTCAAAGATCGCAGGAAATGCCTTAATTACTGCTTCCTTCAATAACGTTCGAATTCGTCGTCCAAATGGTCCTCTGCTTTCATTTTGAGCGCAACCCCCTTGGCCGATGAGATACCGCTCTGTTTCGGAGCGGGGGAGAGTTTCTTTTGTTTGGACTTAGAAGCCTCCGCTGCAGTTGTAGAAGGCGTGCCTCGTCCCACAACGGTTCCGTCGCTGCCCGTTTTGAAAAAACCGACTGTTTCCTGCAACTGTTCGGCCTGGGACGGAGAGTTCCTCGGCCGTGGAGGCCATCTCCTCCGAGGCCGAGGCGTTCTGCTGGATCACCTGGTCGAGCTGCTGGATCGCCTTGTTGATCTGCTCGGCGCCGGCGTTCTGCTCGTTGCGGCCGCGGCGATCTCCTGCACCAGCTCGGCGGTCTTCTGGATGTCCGGGACGATCTGGTCAGCATCTCGCCCGGCCTTCTCCGCCACCTCGACGCTGCTGCCGGAGAGCTCGCTGATCTCGCCGGCGGCGTGCTGGCTGCGTTCGGCGAGCTTTCGCACCTCCGCCGCCACCACCGCGAACCCCTTGCCGTGTTCCCCGGCCCGGGCCGCCTCGATGGCCGCGTTGAGGGCCAGCAGGTTGGTCTGCCGGGCGATCTCCTCGATGATGGAGATCTTCTCGGCGATGTCCTTCATGGCCGCGACGGTCTCCTGGCCACCGCCTGCCCTCCCTCCTGCGGCGTCGGTCGCCGACTTCTGGAGGGCGATCTTCTCGGTCTGCGGGGCGTTCTCCGCGTTCTGGCGGATGTTGGCCGCCATCTCTTCCATGGAAGAGCTGAGCCTCCTCGGCGGCGGCCGCCTGCTCGGTCGCCCCCTGGCTCATCTCTTCGGAGCTGGAGCTAAGCTGCTGGCTGCCGGAGGCGACGTTGCTGGAAGCACCGATGATGTTGGCCACCACCTCCTTGAGCCTGACTCCCATATCGTTTAGCGCTTTGGCCAACTGACCGATTTCGTCCTTCTGGTCGACATCGAGTTGCTGTGTGAGGTCGCCCGAGGCCAACGCTTCGGCGAATTCGAGTCCTTTCGCCAGAGGCCGGGTGATGCCTCGCGTAATAACAATGCCCAGAAAAATCCCCAGCAGCAATGCCCCGAAGACGACTCCGATGATCGCCGCAAGGGCCGACCTTCTTGGCGGTTTGCCCGTCTTGCTTGGCCCCGGCCATGACCTTCCCCGAAAGCTGCTCCACCTTCGTGAGAGCATCTTCGGCCTCGGCGCCGGCACGGTCCTGCTCGGCCATGGCCGCGTCGGCCTTATGAACCTGTTCGAGAACATCCCGGTATGCCGTCATCAGGGTGTCGGCGTTTTTTACGAAAGAGGCATGACTGGTATTCAACTTGTCGAGGCCTGCCGCACCACCGGATTGTCCGTCGCGGTGATCGCCTGCCCGTCCACCGAACCCCCTTTTAAAAATGCGTCCGATATCATTGTCGAAGCGTCCGGTCAACGCCTGGAATTCTTGCTGATCCTGATCAAGCTCCTTCAGATCCCGAGTTTGAATGTATTCCTCAAGAGCTATCCTCCCCCTGGCAACAAGAATTTCCAGCTCATGCCCAAGTGCCACCAGGGGAACCTCGTCCTTTAAGATTTTACAACAGCACGGGACGATTTCGCAGATCCTCTGGATGTGATTGATTTCGGCGTAATTGCCTTCGACGCTTCAGATGGCATCGGAATTGACCTGCTGGTAGCTCTTTTCCATGCCGCTCATCGCCTGATCCGTCCCCCGCTTTCTTTTCAGCAGTTCCCGGTCCACCCCCATCATCTTTTGGGTAGCAGCCTGAAATTTGTCGTTGTGGATCTGATCGGATTTTCGCACCAGCTCGGCCAATTTCGCATTGTCGGTCCTCAGAACGACCGTGCCATCAGGCAGAGTCCCCCCTTTCAAAATGGCATCGACATAACGATCGAATTCATCGACGGCACTCTGATAAGTTTTTTGAATTTCCGCCAATCTTCCCGCGTCGTCGGTGGCCACCACGGAACTGGCCGCCTGAAAATCGTCCATGGCGGTGAGGGCCTTCATCAGCGACATTTTCATCTCGTTGGCCACATCGACGGTCGGGGCTTCCTGATCGCCCACTACGAACAGAGAGTGGGCCACCTGCTGAATCCCCGAATACCCGACCATGCCGACAATCAGCATCAAAAGAAGCAGCAGGCCGATGCCGACGGTCAGTTTTTTTCCAATTTCAAGATCTTTCCAAGCCATTTAAACTTCCCTCCTCAGTCGTGGTTATAGGTGGCGAGACTGACCCTTCCAATTTAAAATGCATTCGAATAATAAATTAAAAAACGAGAAGCTTTTTTTGAGGCCTCCTTTGTCAATACCGTTCGAAGTCAGTATCCATCTGATCCTCCGGGGTCATCATTTCCAGATTCAATCCCGAACGCTTCCCCGCCGCCAACCTTTTGGCACCTGGCACGCTCGCCGGAAGTGCTTTGGGCGACAAACGGCGCCGTGTTTCCAGGGCCCCCAGTGCCACCTCATCGACCTTGAAGAAGGCGATAGTGTTCATCAGCTGCTCGGCCTGGGCATTGAGCTCTTCGGCGGTCGAGGCCATCTCTTCGGAGGCCGAGGCGTTCTGCTGAATGACCTGGTCGAGCTGCTGGATCGCCTGGTTGACCTGCTCGGCGCCCGTGTCCTGCTCGCGGCAGGCGGCGGCGATCTCCTGCACCAGTTCGGCCGTTTTCTGGATATCGGGGACCATCCGGGCGAGCATTCCGCCGGCATTCTCCGCAACCTCGACGCTGCTGCCGGAGAGTTCGCCGATCTCGGCGGCGGCGACCTGGCTGCGTTCGGCCAGTTTGCGCACCTCGGCGGCCACCACTGCGAATCCCTTGCCGTGTTCGCCGGCCCGGGCCGCTTCGATGGCGGCATTCAGGGCGAGCAGGTTGGTCTGTCGGGCGATTTCCTCGATGACGGAAATCTTGCCGGCGATCTGTTTCATCGCCGCAACGGTCTCCGCCACGGCCCGGCCTCCTTCCTCGGCATCGGTAGAGGATTTGACGGCGATCTTTTCGGTCTGCAGGGCATTGTCGGCATTCTGGCGGATATTGGCGGCCATCTCCTCCATGGAGGAGGAAGCCTCTTCGGCCGCAGCCGCCTGTTCGGTGGCCCCTTGCGACATCTCTTCCGATCCGGCGCTCATCTGCTCACTGCCGGCCGAAACATTACCAGAGGCCGCCTTGACCTGGGCGACCACCTCGCGCAATTTTCCCACCATCCGCTGGCTGGAAATGCCCAGCGTATCTTTTTCCGAAAGGACTTTCGTTTCCACGGTCAAATCCCCTTCGGCGATGCGCTCGAGCATCTGGGCTTTCTCCTGCTGGGCGGCTACCATGGCGGCAAAAGAGTGTCCGAGAACGTCCTTGTCGGAGCGTGGATGGACAGCGACAGAGGTATCCCCCAGCGAGATCTGCTCGGCCGCCTCGGCGAGTTCTTTGATGCCGCTGATCGCCTGCTTCAGGCTCTCGACAATCTGCCCGATTTCATCCTCCTTTTCCGCCTGCAGGGTGATCGACAGATCTCCCTCGGAAAAGGCCTGAAGTTTCTCCAGCAGCATCCGAACTTGCCGCTCCAGATACTCCTGCTGCTCCCGGGCTTCACGTTCGAGGCGCTTGACCTCGGAGACGTCGATGATGACTTCCATCCCGCCGTAGGGGTTGCCGTTCGCATCGAAGAGGGCCGAACAGGCCGCCTGGATCGGGAACTGTTTCCCCTGGCGGGTCGTGGCCACCGTCTCGCCGTTGATCGGTTCGCCGCTGCGCATGCAGTTTTTGATGGTGCAGTTGTCGGTTCCGCACAGGGGCGTCTTGGAGAAGTCGGCGCAGCTCATCTTGCCGACCACTTCGTCGCGCCGGTACCCCATCGCCTCGAGCGCGGCATCGTTGACGGAGGTGATGATCAGGTCCGTGTCGACGACGAACATGGGCGCTGCCACAGAGCGCAGGATGTTCTCGGTCTCCCGCTGACTCTCGACCAGCGCCGTCTGGTCGATGATGACCTCCATCCCGCCGCAAGCCTGGCCGGCCGCGTCGAAAAGCGGCGAGCAGGCGGCCTGGATCGGGAACGTCTGCCCATCCCGGGTTTCGGCGACGGTGTTGCCGGTGATCGGTTCGCCGCTGCGCATGCAGTTTTTCAGGGTGCATTTGCTGGTATCGCAGATGGGGGTCTTGGAGAAATCGGCACAGGTCATTTTGCCGATCACGTCGTCACGATGGTACCCCATCTTCTGCAGGGCGGCGTCGTTGATCGACGTGATGACCAGGTCCCGATCGACCACAAACATGGGGGCGGCAATGGCGGAGAGGACGCTCTCGGAATGGTTTTTGTCGGTTCGCACCTCGCCCAGCTCTTTCTCGAGGGAATTGATTCGATCGAGAAGCCGGGCATTTTCATCCATCAATTTACGCTTCTGAAACATCTCTCCATACCTCCTGTTTATCCAAGGAAAGCTGGCGACTCGCGTTAACCAACGCTGTCGAAAAGACCGGCGATCTGCCGGCGATGGCCTCTGGAGCTTCCGGCCGGTAGCTTTTCTCCACCCGAATGCCGGAAACGGCCAAGACCGTTAATGATATTTGGGATGTCAGACGGCCTCCGCTTCAGCCTGCTCCACCTGCTGGACCAGTTGGGGCACGTCCAGAATCAGGGCGACGGTGCCGTCGCCGAGGATGGTGGCGCCGGAGAGCCCCTGCACGTCCCGGTAGAGGGGGCCGAGCGATTTGATCACCGTCTGATGCTCGCCGATGACCCGGTCGACGACAAAGCCGACCTGCTGCCCGTAGACCCGGGTGATGACGATCTGCTCGATTTCGGGCGGCTCGCCGGCAATGGCGAACTGCTGCCGCAGGGGGATATAGGGGATCAGCTGGTCGCGCACCGTGGCGAGGTGCCGGCCATGGGAGCGGGCGACGTCCTGCCGGGTCAGTTCCACGCATTCTTCGACGGCTGAGAGGGGCAGAACATAGGAGTCGTCGCCGATCTTCACCAGCAGACTCTCGACGATGGCGAGGGTGAGGGGGATGCGGATGCGGATAGTCGAGCCTTTGCCGGCCTCGCTGGCGATGGTGATGGTGCCGCGCAGCGCCTCGATGGCCCGCTTGACGACATCCATGCCGACGCCGCGGCCGGAGACGCTGGTGACGCTTTGGGCGGTGGAGAACCCGGCGGCGAAGATGAGTTCGAAGACTTCGCTGTCGCGAAGCTGGGCGTCGGCGGCGATAAGCCCTTTTTCGACGGCCTTGGCGAGGATGGCTTCGCGGTTGAGCCCTTTGCCGTCGTCCTGGATCTCGAGGATGACGCTGTCGCCGGAGTGCTCGGCGGCAAGCCGCACGGTACCGCTCTCTTGCTTGCCGGCGGCGAGCCGCTCCTGCGGCATTTCGATGCCGTGATCGATGCTGTTGCGAATGAGGTGGACGAGGGGGTCGTTGAGCCTTTCGATGACGGTCTTGTCGAGTTCGGTGTCGCCGCCGTCGGTGACGAGTTCGACGTTTTTGCCGAGATCCTGGGAGAGATCGCGCACCAGGCGCTTGAATTTGCTGAAAGTGGTGCCGATCGGCAGCATCCGCATCTCGAGGGAGCTGTCGCGCAGCTCAGCGGTGAGCCTCTCGACTTCTTCGGCGATTTCGATCAGGTCGGTGTCGTTGCGATTGGCGGCGACCTGGCTGAGGCGGGCCTGAACGGTGACGAGCTCGCCGACCATGTTGACGAGAAAGTCGAGCTTGTCGGCGGGAACGCGGATGCTTGAGGCGCCCTCCTGCGTCTGGCGCTTCTGGCGGGCCTGGCGGACGGCTTCCTGCTCCTGCAGGGCGGCGGTGACTTTGTCGGGATGGACGCCCTTGCTGGCGACAAGCAGCTCGCCGAGGGGTTTCTGGGTGGCGAGCACCTCGGCGAGGTCGGCGGCGCTGAGATCGCCGCGCTCGACGAGGATTTCGCCGAGGCGCTTGTAGCCCTGTTCGCTCTCTAACTGGCCGCCATCGTCGATGATGTCGATCTTGAGATCGATGTCGTCTTCGATGAAGATGAAGACGTCGCGGATGGCGTCGAGACCCTGGTTGGTGGTGAGGATGATGTCCCAGAAGGTGTAACAGTGCTCGGCGGTGAGTTCGCTGAGCAGGGGGATCGGTTCGGTCTGGGCGACGGTGCGGCAGGGGCCGAGCTCGCTGAGCTCTTCGAGCAGGGCGTCGGGCCGGGTGCCGCGCAGCACGATGTCTTCGGGCAACCGCAGGCGGATGCGGTAGGTGACATCGAGGGCGGCTTCGGCTTCGTCGAGGGCGGCAGGCGGTGCCTGCGATACTGGCTGGGCGGCGTCTTCTGCCACAGCGGGCTGCAGCTGCCGGAAGGCGGCGGTGAGCCGCTCGCCCGCGGCGAGAGTGTCGGCTGCCGGCTGATCGCCGCTATCGAGCAGGGTGTTGATATGATCGCGCGCGGCGAGCGAGAGGGTGACCAGTTCTTTACCTACCGCGATCCGGCCGTTTCGCACCAGGTCGAAGACCGTTTCCACCTCGTGCGTGAATGCGGCGACGGCATCGAAGCCGAACATCGCCCCGGAGCCCTTGATGGTGTGCATGGCGCGAAAGACCTGGGCAATGATTTCGCCGTCCTCGGGATTTTCTTCGAGATCGAGAAGCGCCGTCTCGAGATCGCCCAACAGCTCGGCAGCTTCTTCCAGGAAAGCCTCACTTTGCGTATCCAGCATTACTGCAATTCCCCCATGTTCGGATTAGGCCCACAGACAACGCTCATGGTCCGGGCAGTTGGAGCAGCCCCGATGGCGGGCGAATCCGACCCGGACCATCGCCTCTTCGACCGCCGGCGATGCAGCGCCGACAAAACCCAACCGCTTGTTGGCGGCGATGGAGGTCCGATGGGCGGAGCAGAAGAGCTGAACGGCAAAAAAGTCGAGGCTTGAAACCTCGCTGCAGTCAAGCTGCAGCAGATCGAAATTTTCCAGTCCCTGCTGCAGAGCCTCCTTGATTTCCCGGGCGTGCTCCACCGTTGCCTCGCCCTCAAACTTCAATAGGCGGGCATTGCCCGGTTCTCCGTCGACCTCATTCCATGTCAGATTGATCATGATCTTCCCCCCTTTTACGGTGGTTGCCCGTTAACTTCCCCTTATCGCCCGCCGTAGACGCTCTGTCGGAAATACCGGCGAGAACGAAAGTGCAGAGCGAAAGTCAGCCCAGCACTTTTTTGACCACCCCTAACAGCTGCTGGGGATCGAAGGGCTTGACCAGCCATCCGGTCGCCCCGGCCGCCTTGCCCTGGGCCTTGAAGGCGGGATTGGCCTCGGTGGTCAACATCAGCAGGGGGGTAAAGCGGTATTGGGGTTTGCCGCGCAGCGACTTGATCAGCGTCAGCCCGTCCATGCGCGGCATATTGAGATCGGTAATGACCAGCGCATAGTTCTTGCTGCTGGCCATCCCGAGGGCCGCCTGCCCGTCGGCGGCTTCATCCACTTCGTAGCCCGCCCCTTTGAGGGTGAAGCTGACCATTTGCAGAATCGAGCGGGAATCGTCCACTGCCAGAATGGCTTTTGCCATAGCGTAAAACCTCCTTCACTGCTTTGATGCTTATCGAAAGGACATCCAACGGCGCCAATGGCCGTTGGCGTCCCAAACTGTTCATTTGGCCCAGGCGGGAAAATCAGAAGAGTTCGATATCCCCCTGCGCCATGCTTTTCTGTGAAACGGGGCTGGGGCGGGCATTTTCGATCAGCGCGGCCGCTTCGTTCAGCCCCACCATGAACTGCTCCAGACGCCGATCGCACTCTTCATAGATGTCCCCGGCATCACTTTCCGTCGTCAGGGGGAGGCGGGCCAGACCGTTCAAAACCGACTCCAGCACGTCGAGACGATTGGTGATATGAGAGATGACCTGGGTCGCCATATCCTGAAACTGCAGCGACGTGACGGCGGTGCGGACCTCCCCTGTCACCTGCTGGGAAATGTCCGACAGTTGGTCGATGGAATGCTGGAGGCTCTCGTTGAAGGCCTTCGATTTTGTCATCAGATCCTGAACATGCTTCGCGGACTGGGCCACTGTCTGCATATCCTGCGAGGCCATCTCGGTGATGGCCGATTCCGCCTCTTTCAGGGCCGCGGCGATGCCGCCGACCGACTCGCCGATTTCAGCGCTGAACTTATTGGAACGCACCGCCAGATCGCGAACTTCTCCCGCGACCACACCGAATCCCTTTCCCGCCTGGCCGGCCCGGGCCGCCTCGACCGAGGCGTTGAGGGCCAGCAGGTTGGTCTGGTCGGCAATTTTCTTCACCTCGCCGAGCATGCCGAGAATAGACTGGAATCGGCCACTGGTCTCATTCATCTGTATGACCAGACTCTTGGCGACTTCACCGTTTTTTGCGGTCGCGTCGACAAACGTCCGCAACACATCATCGATCTCCGCCAGGAAAGAGTCGAAATCCATTTCTTTGGCACCCCCGCTTTGCCCCTTGGCCACCGCGGCTTTTTTTCTGGTCAACGCGGTCGCCAACTCCTGTTGACGGTTGGAGTGCTCCTCCATTCCCGTAAAACTGTTGATCAGTTTTTCAATGGCATCGGCCAGAATTTGCTGCATCTGGCGACTCTCTTCCCGAATCTGCTCGAACTGCCCGGCGAACTCCGTGGTCAGATATTCCAGCAGGGCCTTAGTTTTCTCCACCAGTTCGACGACTTCGGAATTGATTTTGCCCCATCGTCCCTGCAGGGTTTTGGCGTTCGCCCGCAGGCCGAGCCAAAACAGAGTGCCCCAGACCAGCGACGTGCCCCCGACCAGGGCCAGCGAGACACTTCCCGCCCCCCCCCAGAAGAGGACGCCAAGCGCCGCAATTGAAAGGACCATGGCGGCGATAAAAGCGCCCGAAACCGATTCGCGTTTTTTTGCAGGGATCATGATGGCAGCACCTGTTTCATTGTGGTTACTTAGTCAAAATATTGGTTCGGATGATCCAAAATTCCGGCAGGCTTTTCCGAGCCGAACAAAAACCTGAAATTGATAAAAAACAACTAAAGGCCAACCATTTCTCGAAGAATTCACCCTTTATCAAATCCTGAGTTCTGAAGGGGGTCGTCATTAAACACCGCTTAGTCCTGCAAAAAACAAGCCCTTTCAAAAAACCCATCGACCTGAGGGGTTTTCCCGCCCGACGATTCCCCCCTGCCGTACCGTTTTTCCTAAGGCAAAAACCCAGGGGCAGCTGCGATCGACCCTTCAGCGAAGCCGCAAAAAGCCGGTCATATCAGGTTTTTATTTTCATTTGTCGCACTTTCTGCTAACAAGGGGCCCAATCCCCACCAGTTTGTCACTTCATTCATCATGCCCCCCACAGGTGGAGACCATGGGTGTTCCTTTTTTTCTGCCGGCCTATGCAGCGGGCCTGATTATCGCCGCCTACGTGACGGTCCCGCCGTCATCGGTCGCCCTTCCCTTTCTTTTCGGCCTTCTCTATTTTCCGGCACGGACACGCCGGCTGGCCCCGTGGATTCTGGCGGCCTTTTTCCTCACCCTGGGATGCGCCCAATATCGGCTGCAGAGTACTCCCCCCGCGGACAACGGCTACATCCGGGCCTTCGTCGGCCCCGAGCCGGTGATGGTCGCGGGCCGGGTCTTGTCCGTTTCTTCGCGCTCCCTGGACCGCTCCACAATCACTCTGGCTGCGCAAAAGGTAGGGGCCCCCAACGGAATCATCGCTCCGGTGCGGGGCCGCATCGAGATGTATATCGAAGAGCCGGCCCCGGATATTCTCCCCGGCGACAGGATCCGCTTTTCAGCCCGCCTGCGCGCCCCGAGGGACTTCGGCACCCCGGGTGAGTTCGACTTCTCCCGACATCTCGCCTATCAGGGCATTTTCGTCACGGCGGTGATCCGCCATGCCGACGATATCGTCTCCTTCGGAACGGCATCCGCCTCGCCGCTGCAATCCCTGGAGAAAGAGAGGGCGCGGCTCGGCCGCTTTATCGATGCCCGCCTCGATCCGGCAGCCGCCCCCTTCGTAAAAGCGCTGGTCCTTGGCGAGAAGGGAGAGATTCCCCCGGAGCAACGAGAGCTGCTGAGCCGAGGCGGGATATCCCATCTTTTTTCCATTTCAGGTCTGCATCTGGCGCTGGTCGCCCTTTTGCTTTTTTCGCTCGCCCGTTTTTTTTATCGCCGCAGCGAAACCCTGCTGCTGGCAAGCCCACCGGGACGTCCTCTGCCCGCGCTACTCATCCCTTTTCTTCTCTTTTATCTGCTGTTGACCGGCGGCGCCCTTCCTACCTGGCGCGCCTTTCTGATGGCCTTGGCGGCGGCGATCCTTATTTTCTCGGCCCGTCGCACCCCGCCGCTGAAACTGCTGGCGGCGGCAGCGTTTCTGATTCTTCTCATCTCCCCGCTCGCCCTGTTCGAACCCTCTTTTCAGCTCTCCTTCGCCGGAGTGCTCGGCATCCTGGTTCTGGTTCCGCGCTGGCAGAAGAGGCTGGCAAAGGCGCCACGACCGCTTCGATGGGTCGCCACCCTGTGGCTGGCAACCCTGGCGGCGACCCTCACCACCCTTCCCCTGGTCCTGTTCCACTTTCACCTGCTGGCGCCGGCCGGACTTCTGACCAACCTGGCGGCGGTCCCGGCCGTCGGTTTTCTGGCGGTGCCGCTGGGATTGGCCGGGGGGCTGCTCTTCCCGGTAAGTCCAGCCGCGGCGGAAGTCCTTCTTCGCTGCTGCGGCCTGGTGATTCAAGCCGCCCTGAAGATGGTCGCCTGGATCGTCGCCATCCCCGGGTTAGGGGGCTGGCGACTGTTCTGCTCCCCCCTGGAGATCGCCGGCAGCTGCCTGCTGATCGGCGCTCTGTTCTGGACCGGCCACGCCCGCAGAGTCCGGCTGGTGCGAGGAGGCCTGCTGTTGCTGGCAGTGCTGTTCATGGCATGGCCCATCTCCCCGGCGGGGATGACGGTTACCGCCCTCAGTGTCGGCCAAGGGGACTCGTTTCTTCTCTCTCGCAGCGGAGGGCGCCACTATCTGATCGATGGGGGCGGGCTGCGCAGTGAAACCTTCGACGTGGGCGAACGACTGGTGGCTCCCGCCCTCGGATGGCTCGGTGTCCGAAAACTGGAAGCCGTCGTTCTCACCCACGATCACCCCGACCACCGCAAGGGGCTCATCTTTATTTTAGGGCACTTTGCCGTGAAGGCCTTCTGGACCGACATCCCCTTCGACCGACTCGACCCCACCCTGAAAGCGGTTCTGCAAGCGCGCAAGACTCCGATCGTCCGATACCGTCCGGGGTGGACGATCCTGGATGATGGGCAAAACCGGGGGCTGGCCGTGTTCGTCCCGCCGCAACATGGGGCGTCGCTCAACGACCGCTCCCTGGTTCTTGTCGCCCGGCGCGGGCGAGAAGGGGTGCTGCTGACCGGAGATCTCGAATCGGCAGGGGTTCGATCCCTTGTGGAATCCCATCCGCCGGCTTCTTTTGCCGTGACCCTTCTCAAGCTTCCTCACCACGGCAGCCGCTACTCGGCGCCGGCGTACCTTCTGGATGCCTTCAAACCGGCATTGGCGTTCGTTTCGGCAGGAAAAGACAACCCTTATCATTTCCCCCATGCGGCTGTTTTATCCGCTCTGCGCAGACGTGGGGTGCCCCTCTTTCGCACCGATCTTGCCGGGACCCTGCAATTTCGAACCCGTGGCCGCGGATGGGATGTAAGTCACTGGCGAAATGGGCTTTTCAGGCCCATCCCATTGACGGAGACGAGGAACTTTGCTACATTGAAAAACTAATGATATGGAGTGCAAAGGATGAAGAAATCATCCATACTGGTGGTGGACGACGAGCTTTTTTTCCGCCGCTTATATACCGAACTTCTGGCTGAAGACGGATATCGGGTCGAGGCCGTCGCCTCGGGCACCGAAGCCCTGGTTCGCCTGCGCCAGAATGGAGTCGACGTCGTCCTGACCGATATGGTGATGCCCGGCATCGATGGCATGGAGCTGCTCCGCCAGGCCCGCAACCTGGAAAACCCGCCGGACGTGATCCTGGTCACCGGCCACGCCACCCTCGAAACGGCCATTCAGGCGCTTAAAAACGGCGCCCGCGACTACCTGATCAAACCTTTCAACCCGGCAGAATTGCGCCATCTGGTTCGCACGTGCCTGGAGCAGCGTCGGCTGCTGGACGAAAATTCCCTTTTACGAACGCAGATCCGGCTTTTTCAGCGGGGGCAGAATCTTGCCTCCCTGTTGGAGATCGACCGGCTGATCCCCGAGGCGGTAAACCTTCTGATCCACGAAGTCGGACGCGGACGGGGATTCGGTTATCTGCTGGCGCAGGAGAAAGGCCCCCGCCTGCTGGGGCTGAACGGTCTCAATGAAAGCCAGGCCAGGTCTTTGACTCAGGCGCTGGCGCCTCACCTCAAAGAGCTCACCGGGGTGCGACTGCTGCGCGGAAAAGAATTGACCGCGGACACCTCGGCCCCCCCGAACATCCACACCCTCTGCCTCTTTCCTTTGCACAGCCAGAAACAACTGCGCGGCGCCCTGATCCTTCTCAATCCCGCCGTGAGCGACTTTCCCCATCCTCTTCCCCATGAGAATCTGCTCTTTCTTTCCGAACAGGCGACACTGGGTTTCCAAAACGCCCACCGCTACCAGGATGCCCAGGAGCTGATCTATACCGACGATCTGACCGGCCTCTACAATTACCGCTACATGCAGGAGGTTCTGGACCAGGAAATCCGGCGCTCCGAGCGCTACGATCTCGAATTTTCGCTGGTTTTCGTCGACCTGGATTATTTCAAGAACGTCAATGACCGTTTCGGACACCTCGCGGGAAGCCAGACCCTCAAAGAAGTGGCGGCCCTTCTTGCAGGCCTGTGTTCGCGAGGTCGACGTGCTATTCCGCTACGGCGGAGACGAATTTACCGCCCTGCTGGTGGAAACAGATTCCCAGGGAGCGGGCCTCGTCGCCGAAAGGATTCGGCGCACGATCGAACAGCATACCTTTCTCGCCGGTACCGAAGCGGCCTCCGCCCTGACCGCCACCGTTGGATATGCGACCTATCCGGCTAGCGCCACCGACAAGAATTCCATCATCGACCTGGCGGATCAGGCCATGTACTACGGCAAAAAATCCCGCAATGTCAGCCGCGGCGCCTGGGAACTGTTAAAAAACAGCTGATCCGCGATTTCTATGTTCCCGCATCCTGTTGTGGAGCAATTCCCCCTTGTGTTCGTCCCCTTTTAGCGTTACCATGTCGTGTTTTGTTCGCCCTCTGTGCGCCCCCCTTCGGATCCGGCAGCCCCGCTCCCCGGGATACTGAGGGCCGAGCAACGACTCCACTTCATGACAAGGAAAGATTTCGTGTCCATCACCGGCATCAAAGGAATGAACGACATTCTTCCCGGAGAGATCGCGACCTGGCAGTTTCTTGAACAAGCGGCCCGTCGCGTTTTCCAGGCCTACGGATTCACCGAGATCCGCACCCCGGTTGTCGAAAAAACCGAGCTGTTCTGCCGCTCGATCGGCGAGACGACGGATATCGTCGAAAAGGAAATGTACACCTTCGCGGACAAGAGCGGCCACTCGCTGACCCTGCGCCCCGAAGGAACGGCTCCGGTCATGCGTGCCTTTATCGAGAACAAGCTGTACGCGCTCGACCCGGTCGCCAAACTCTATTATCTGGGCCCGATGTTTCGTTATGAGCGCCCCCAGAAAGGCCGCTATCGGCAGTTCCACCAGATCGGGGTCGAGGCCGTCGGGGTGGAAGATCCCAAGATCGACGCCCAGATCCTGCTGATGCTTTCTCACTATTTCGAGGAAGTGGGGATTCCCAACGTCTCCCTGCAGATCAACTCGCTGGGCTGCCCCGAATGCCGCCCCCGCTACCGCCGGGAGCTGGTCTCCTTTCTGGCGAATCGGCTGGACGCCCTGTGCCCTGACTGCCGGCGAAGGTGGGAATCCAACCCCCTGCGCGTGCTCGACTGCAAGGTTCCCGGCTGCCAGGAGGCCACCCAGGGCGCCCCCGCGATGCTTGCGCATCTGTGTGGCAACTGCGAAGACCACTTTGGCCGGGTCCGGGACACCCTTCGCGACCTGCGGACCCCCTTCAGCGTCAACCCGCGCATGGTCCGCGGACTCGATTATTACACCAAAACCACTTTTGAAATGGTCACCGGCGATCTGGGAGCCCAGAATGCCGTGGCGGCCGGCGGACGTTATGACGGGCTGATTCGGGATCTCGGCGGCCCCGCTCTGCCGGGGATCGGCTTCGCCATGGGGCTGGAGCGACTGGCCCTGTTGAAAGGCGATGGGACAATAGAACCCTCTCGCCCCGCCCTCTTTGTGGCCGCCCTCGGTGAGGATGCGGCCCATCGGGGCTTTTTGCTGATGTCCGCTCTGCAGCGCAAGCATCTTTCCTGCGAAATGGATTACGAGGGGAAAAGCCTCAAAGCACAGCTGCGCCGCGCCCACAAGCTGCAGGCCCGCTTCGCTCTTATTCTGGGCGAAGCGGAAATCGCCCGCGGCATCGCCCAACTGCGGGACATGACCACGAGCACCCAGGAAGAGATCCCGCTGGAGGGGCTCGAAGAAGTCCTCCTCGAAATTCTGACGCCTTGAAATTCCTGAAGGCTTATTCCTTGATGGCGTCGCAAAAAGTCCGCCCTACGGCGTTACGGCGCTTTTTCAGGACCTCGACCACCCTGATGGTGGTCTTCGCCGCTGAAAAATCACCAAGCCTTGTAGGACGAAATTTTTGCTTAGCCATCCCATGAGTTTTTGCGAAAGGCTTATTCCTTGACGGCGTCCTCGGGGAGTTTGTATAATTTGTCGCTGACATTTCCGAGGCGCAACCGAGTTTTTTGACGATATTTACCGGAGGATATTCACTTGAACGACGTAATGGGAGATTGGCAACGAAGCCATTTTTGCGGCCGGGTTTCTTCCGCCGACATCGGCCGGGAAGTCTGTCTTATGGGATGGGTTCAACGCCGCCGGGATCACGGCGGGCTGATTTTCATCGATCTGCGTGACCGCGAAGGGATCGTTCAGCTTGCCCTTGACCCCGACCGCGACCCTGAAGCCCACACCAAGGCCGACCGGGTACGCAACGAGTACGTTCTGGCCGTCAAGGGAGTGGTTTCGCCCCGGCCGGAGGGAACCGTCAATCCCAAGATGACCACGGGCGAAGTCGAGGTCGAAGTTACCGAGCTGCTCGTTCTCAACGCCGCCAAGACCCCTCCCTTCATGATCGAGGATTTCGTCGACGTGGCGGAAAACCTCCGTCTCAAATACCGCTACCTCGACCTGCGGCGTCCCGCGATCCAGCAGAATCTCAAACTGCGCCATCGGGTGGCCCAGACGGTGCGCGCCTATCTGGACGGCCGGGGATTTCTTGAGGTGGAAACACCGGTGCTGACTAAAAGCACCCCTGAAGGTGCCCGGGATTATCTGGTCCCCAGCCGGGTCAACCCCGGCACCTTTTATGCTCTGCCCCAATCTCCCCAGCTGTTCAAACAGCTTCTGATGGTCTCGGGCTTCGACCGGTATTTCCAGATCGTCAAATGTTTCCGCGATGAAGACCTGCGGGCCGACCGCCAGCCGGAGTTCACCCAGATCGACTGCGAGATGAGTTTCGTCGGCCGCGATGACGTCATCGGCATCATGGAAGGGATGATCGCCGAGATTTTCAAAACGGCGATCGATGTCGAGGTTGCCCTTCCCATCCCCCGGATGACCTACGCCGAGGCCATGGCCCGCTATGGGGTCGACAATCCCGACCTCCGCTTCGACCTGGAGCTGGTGGAAATTTCCAATATCGTCAAGGATTCGGGGTTCAAGGTCTTTGCCGACGTGGTCCGCAAGGGCGGCATCGTCAAGGCCCTCAACGCCAAAGGGTGCGGCAGCCTCTCGCGCAAGGAAATCGACGACCTGACAGAATTCGCCAAGATCTATGGGGCCAAAGGCTTGGCGTATGTGAAAGTCACCGAAGCAGGCTGGCAATCCCCCATCGCCAAATTTTTCACCGAGGAAGAACTCGCCATCCTCAACCGATCGCTGAAGGCGGAGGTGGGAGACCTGCTTCTTTTCGTCGCCGATACCTCCAAAGTCGCCAACGAGTCGCTGGGCCGGCTGCGCTGTCATCTCGGCAACAAACTGGGCCTGGTCGACAAGAAGTCCTTCAAATTCGTCTGGATCACCGATTTCCCGCTGCTCGAGTGGGACGGGGAGGCCCGGCGCCACGTGGCCGTTCACCACCCCTTCACGGCCCCCATGGACGAAGACCTCCCCCTTCTGGAAGGCGCCCCCGGAGAGGTCCGGGCCAAGGCCTACGATCTCGTCCTCAACGGCTCGGAAATCGGCGGCGGCAGTATCCGTATTCACGACCAGAATGTTCAGAGCCGGATGTTCGATCTGATGGGCATCGGCCAGGAAGAAGCGCAGGAGAAGTTCGGCTTTCTGCTCGACGCCCTGGAATTCGGGGCCCCTCCGCACGGCGGAATCGCCTTCGGCCTCGACCGTCTGGTGATGATTCTGACCGGCTCCGATTCCATTCGCGACGTCATTGCCTTCCCCAAAACCCAGAAGGCCACGTGCCTGATGTCGCAAGCCCCGGGGGCGGTGGATGACAAACAGCTGCGGGAACTGGCGATCCGCACCACGGTTCGCCCCAAATAGAACGCCCCCAGCGGCCTCGATCCGATTTGCGCAACCACCCGCTTTGCGCGAGGCGCCCAGAAAAACCGGAAGACTGTAAGGAAAATCTGGGTTTAAGGCGTTGGAAACAAAAGTAAACCAACTTTATCGCCCGTTCGCTTCGCTCGCTCAAGACGCCAAAACGCGAAGGATAAGGCGCAAAGAAATCAGCGAAAGGGGTTCCTCTGCGTCTCCGCGTCTCCGCGTTAAAGATGCCCTCGATTTTTATTGTTTCCGGGTGGGCCGCAGGCCCATGTTGAACCATTTTCCGGGAACCGGGCAAAAAGGTTGATCAATGGCCAGGCTCATCCTAACCATTTTACTGGCGTTTTCTCTCATATGGGGGTGCGCCGCCTCCCCGCCGGCTGAGCTCAAAACCGCCCGAACCGCCGTTGCCAAGGCCTATGCCGCCGGCGCCCCGCAGTACGCGCCGGCCGCCTATCGCGTCGCCAGGGCCGCCCTGAAGCATGGAGAAACGCTGGTCGAGCGGGGTGACTGCGAGCATGCCCGGAAACCTCTTATCATTGCTTCCGAAAAGGCCGTACAGGCCATTTTTCGCAGCCGAAAGGAAAGGGCCGACCAGCTGAAGCGGGCTCGGCAAGCAGCCGACCGGGCCGCAGCCGCAGCCGAAGAAGAGCGCCTTCAGCAGGCCACTGTAGCCGTACGCTCCAATCCTCACCCCCAACCGCCCCCACCGAAGAAAAAAGCGGCCCCGGCCGTCCAACCCCGGCATAAAGCAAATCCCAGCCCGCCGCCTCCCCCACCCAAGCCGGTGGTCAAATATACCGTGGCCGAAGGCGAAACCCTCTGGACCATCGCCGCCCGCAAAGATATTTATCTCGATGCCCTGCTCTGGCCTCTGATCTACAAGGCCAACAGAGATCAGATTAAAGATCCGCGTCAAATTTATCCCGGACAGGTACTCAATATTCCTCGCGATATCAGCCAGTCGGAAATTGAGGATGCCCGGGCAAGGGCGCGCAGATCGCGCGTCTTCCCTCTGGAGGTTTTGATGAAGAACCAGCAGGCGGGAAATTAAGGAACGCCTTTTTATTTTCCCCTTCGAGGAGCCTGAAAACCCCGCCGAGAACGGGTTGCCTTTTTCCTTGACAGTGTCTGAAGCCTTTGTATACTGTATACAGAGTACCACTTTGGGCCGTGTTTCCGCGAGGTCCGTTAGACGGTGATTTTCCAGAACTCTCCGGTTCCGTTATCGGGGGACATTTAATCAAGACTCTATTGAGATTCCGTCATTCGGCCGTCGATTTCCACGGCGCGAAAAACGCCGTGCGTTCGCCGACCCAGCCCATTCCATGAAACACGATTCCATCCGGTTAATAAAGGCGATCCGCGTTCGACCTTTATTAAAATACCTGGCATTTTTGCTATAGAACATTAAGGAGAGAACATGACGACAAAACCCTCAAAGATTGTCTGGACAGAAATCGATGAAGCACCGGCACTGGCGACGTATGCGTTGCTGCCCATCGTACGCGCCTTTGCCAAGGGAACGGACATCGAGGTCGAGACCAAGAACATCTCACTCGCGGCACGCGTGATTGCCAATTTCGCCGACAAGTTGACGGACGATCAGAAAATCCCGGATTTTCTGGCCGAGCTGGGAAAACTCGTCAAGACCCCCGACGCCAATATCATCAAACTGCCCAACATCAGCGCTTCCATCCCCCAGTTGAACGCCGCGATCAAAGAGCTCCAGGGAAAGGGCTATGACATTCCGACCTATCCCGAAGAGCCCAAAAACGACGGGGAGAAGGCCCTTCAGGAGAGATTCGCCAAAGTTCTCGGCAGCGCCGTCAATCCGGTTCTGCGCGAGGGCAACTCCGACCGCCGCGCCGCGGCTTCGGTCAAGGAGTTCGCGCAAAAAAATCCCCATCGGATGATGAAGCCGTGGCCCTCCGAATCGAAAACCCGCGTCGCCCATATGTCGACCGGAGATTTTTACGAGAACGAAACGGCCGTGACCTTGGACAAGGCGACGGACGCGAAAATCGAATTCGTTGCCGAAGACGGCACCGTTACGGTTCTGAAGGAGAAACTCCCCCTGCTGGCCGGCGAAGTTCTCGATTCCACGCGCATGGATGTCGCCGCCCTGCGCCAGTTCTATGCCGAAACGATGGAGGAGGCCAAGCAGAAAGACGTCCTGCTCTCCCTGCACCTCAAGGCGACCATGATGAAGGTTTCCGACCCCGTCATGTTCGGCCATTGCGTCTCGGTCTACTTCAAGGACGCCCTGGAGAAACATGCCGCCACGCTGAAAGAGATCGGCGCCAACCCCAACTACGGTCTCGGCGACATCCTCGCCAAACTCGACAAGCTTCCTGCCGACAAGAAAGCTGAAATCGAGGCCGACATCCGGGCCGCCTACGATAAGAACTGCGCCCTCGCCATGGTCGACTCGAGTCGGGGCATTACCAACCTGCACGTCCCGAACGACATCATCGTCGACGCTTCCATGCCGGTCGTCGTTCGCGACGGCGGCAAAATGTGGAACACCGAAGACGCGCTGCAGGATACCATCGCCATGATTCCCGACCGTTGCTATGCGACCATGTATCAGGCGATCATCGAAGACTGTCAGGAAAACGGTCAGTTCGATCCGTCAACCATGGGCAGCGTCTCCAACGTGGGACTGATGGCGCAAAAAGCCGAGGAGTACGGCTCCCACGACAAGACTTTCATGGCTCCCGGCAAGGGCGCAATCCGCATCGTCGACGCTTCCGGCGCCACCCTGCTCGAGCAGAAAGTGGCCCCCGGCGACATCTTCCGGGCCTGCCAGGCCAAGGATGTGCCGATCAAGGACTGGGTCAAGCTGGCCGTCACTCGCGCCAAGGAATCCGGTTCCCCCGCCATCTTCTGGCTGGACGAAAACCGTGGGCACGATACTGAGATTATTAAAAAGGTCAATACGTACCTCAAAGACTTCGACACCACCGGGCTCGATATCCGCATCATGAACCCGATCGAGGCGATGAAGTTCAGCTGCGAGAGAGCCAGAAAGGGGCTGGACACCATCTCGGTGACCGGTAACGTGCTGCGCGACTACCTCACCGACCTGTTCCCGATTATTGAGCTGGGCACCAGCGCCCGGATGCTCTCCATCGTGCCGCTGCTGGCGGGCGGCGGCCTCTTCGAAACCGGTGCCGGCGGTTCCGCTCCCAAGCACGTGCAGCAGTTCCTCAAAGAGGGACATCTGCGTTGGGACTCCCTGGGCGAGTACTGCGCCCTCGTCCCCTCCCTCGAGATGATCGCCGCAAAAACCGAGAACGCCAAGGCCAAGGTGCTCGCCGAGACCCTCGATCAGGCCATCGGCAAATATCTGGAGAACGGCAAGGCGCCCTCCCGGAAGGTCAACCAAATCGACAACCGCGGCAGCAGCTTCTATATCGCCCTGTACTGGGCCCAGGCCCTGGCTGCCCAGGACAAGGATGCGGAGATGAAGGCCCGCTTCACCAAGGTGGCACAGGACTTGGCCGCCAACGAAGCGAAAATCAACGAGGAGCTTCTTGCCGCCCAGGGCAAGCCGGTGGACATCGGCGGCTATTATCGGCCGGACGTGGTCAAGACCGCCAAGGCGATGCGCCCCAGCGCAACCTTCAACGCAATCATCGACGCTCTCTGAACAGGGTAGTGGAATTTCATTAAACTGGCGGGGTCGGGGCAGCCGGCTTGTCCCGATCCCATGAATTTACATTTTCCAACAAAAGGAGAGAGTACAATGGCCAGACCCAAAATCTCATTGATCGGTGGTGGACAGATCGGCGGTGTTCTTGCTCAATTGGCAGCGCTTCGCGAACTGGGCGACGTGGTCCTGTTCGACATTGTCGAAGGCCTGCCCCAGGGCAAATGCCTGGATATCGCCGAGGCCTCCCCGGTGGATGGGTTCGACGTCGAACTGAAGGGGACCAACGATTACAAGGACATCGAGGGTTCCAACGTGGTCATCGTCACCGCCGGCCTGCCGCGCAAACCCGGCATGAGCCGTGACGACCTGATCGAGGTCAACAGCAAGATCATGACGCAGGTGGCCGAAGGGATCAAGCAATACGCTCCCGATTCTTTCGTCATCATCATCTCCAATCCTCTCGACGCTATGGTCACCCTGTGCAAGAAGATCACCGGCTTCCCCGCCAACCGCGTCATGGGGCAGGCCGGAGTTCTCGACTCCGCCCGTTTCGAGTCGTTCATCGCCTGGGAATTCGGCGTCTCCATCAAAGACGTCACGGCCATGACTCTCGGCGGCCACGGCGACACCATGGTCCCCCTGGTCCGGTACGCCAGCGTCAAGGGCATCCCGGTCATGGAACTGCTCGAACAGAAATACGGCAGCGCAGCCAAGGCCAAGGAGGTCATGACCGCCATGGTCGAGCGGACCAAAAAAGCCGGCGGTGAAGTCGTCGCCCTGCTCAAAACCGGCAGCGCCTTCTACAGCCCGGCCTCCTCGGCGATCGCCATGGCCGAATCGATCCTCAAGGACCAGAAGCGCGTTCTGCCGGCCTGCGCTCTGCTCAATGGCGAATTCGGCGTCGACGGTTTCTACGTCGGCGTTCCCTGCGTTCTCGGCGCCGGCGGGGTCGAAAAGATCATCGAATTCAAGCTCGACGAAGAAGAGCAGGCGATGTTCGACAACTCCGTTGCCGCCGTCAAAGGGCTGATCGGCAGCATGAACCTGTAAGGCCCGCCACTGTTTGAGTGATGCAGAAAGAAGGGCAATGGCAACATTGCCCTTCTTTCTATGTCCGATTGATCAAACATTATTTCTTTCGTCTTCCCGGCCCCGGGTTCCCGCTGCTGACAGGCAAGGTTCCGGGAACACTTTTTTTATGGGCACCACCGGTATTGGCGCCTCCAGAGACAATAAAAATCCTGGCGCAACCCACTGTTTTGCGCTAAAATGCCACAGTTTATCAAAAGCCGTCCCACGGCCAATTCGGTAAAGGAGAATAACGGGAATGAGCAGTGCAAAAGCAACAGTTGAGGTGATCGAACGATACTGCAAAGGTTGCAGTATCTGTGCAGAGTTCTGCCCGACCAACGTCCTCGAGATGGACGCATTCGTGGTCCGGGTTGCCCGGCCTGAGGCCTGCATCGCCTGTATGCAGTGTGAGCTTCGGTGCCCCGACTTTGCCATCAAGGTTCACAAAAAGTAATCATTCATACCATAGGAGGTCGGTTAACGTGGCTAAAAAGGTTGCATTGTTGCAGGGCAACGAGGCTTGCGCTCAAGGAGCCGTGTACGCCGGATGCAAGTTCTTCGGCGGGTACCCTATTACTCCCTCCACTGAAGTGGCGGAGATTCTCTCCAACGAACTTCCCAAGGTCGGGGGCAAATTCATTCAGATGGAAGACGAAATCGGCGCGATTGCTTCGGTCATCGGCGCTTCGCTGGCCGGCTCGAAAGCGCTCACCGCCACCTCGGGGCCTGGCGTTTCCCTCAAGCAGGAGCTGCTCGGCTACGCCTGCATCGCCGAGGTGCCGTGCGTCATCGTCAATGTCATGCGCGGTGGTCCCTCTACCGGAATGCCGACGGGTCCCGGCCAGTCGGACGTCATGCAGGCCCGCTGGGGCACCCACGGCGATCATGCCGCCATCGCCCTGGCACCGTCCACCTGCCAGGAAATCTTCTCCGAGACCGTTCGGGCCTTCAACCTGGCGGAGAAATACCGGATGCCGGTTCAGCTCCTCTTCGACGAGATCGTCGGCCACATGCGCGAGCGCATCGAGTTCCCCGAGCCCGGCGATCTGGAAGTGATCGACCGGACGGCTCCTTCGGTGTCCCCCGAGGATTACAAGCCGTACGACACCTCTTTCGGCGATGTCCCTCCCCTGGCTGCCTTCGGCTCCGGCTATCGCTTCCACGTCACCGGCCTGAACAAGGCTGCTGACGGCTTCCCGACGACCAAGGCCAATCTGGTCGACGACGAAGAGCGCCGTCAGATACGCAAGGTCGAGGCCAACCGGGCCGACATCGAGAAAAATGAAGAGTATCTTGTCGACGATGCAGAGATCCTCATCCTGGCGTACGGATCCACCAGCCGCAGCGCCCGCTATGCGGTGAATGAACTGCGCGAAGCCGGCGTCAAGGCCGGTCTTTTCCGTCCCGTCACCCTGTGGCCTTTCCCCGAAGCCCGCGTCGCCGAACTGGGCAAGAAGGTGAAAGCGATCGTGGTGCCGGAAATGAACCTGGGGCAAATGATTCTCGAGGTGGAACGCGTGGTCAAGAGCTCCTGCGCACTCGCCGGCGTCAACCGGGTCGACGGTGAGCCGATCAACCCCGGCCAGATTATCGACAAGGTCAAGGAGGTTATGTAACATGGCATTCGATTACGACAAATATATCCGTCCCGGCAAACTCCCCCATATCTGGTGCCCCGGCTGCGGCCACGGCATCGCCATGAAGGGCCTGATCCGGGCAATGGACACCTGCGGCCTTGAGAAAGACAACACCGCGATCGTCTCCGGCATCGGCTGCGCCAGCCGCCTGCCCGGCTACATCGATATGTGCACCCTGCACACCGCCCATGGTCGCGCCGCGGCCTTCGCCACCGGCGTCAAGATGGCTCGCCCCGAAATGACCGTTCTCGTCATGGGCGGCGACGGCGACGGCACCGCCATCGGCGGCAACCATTTCATCCATGCCTGCCGGCGCAACATCGACCTGACCTACATCATCTTCAACAACAACATCTACGGGATGACCGGCGGCCAGTTCTCCCCCACCACCCCGACGGGGGCCAAAGCTTCCACGACACCCTACGGCAATCCCGATCCCGTTTTCGACATCAGCAAGCTGGCAATCGGCGCCGGCGCGACCTTCGTAGCCCGCACCACCGCCTTTCATGCCACGCAGATCGACAAGCTCATCGCCGAAGGGATCAAGCACAAGGGGATGGCCGTCATCGAGGTTCTCGACGACTGCCCCACCACCTACGGCCGGCGCAACAAATTCCGCTCGGTGGTGGATATGATGAAGCGTCTGAAAGAAAACGCCGTCCCGGTAGCAGCCGCCGCCAAGATGACCGCCGAGCAGCTCGAAGGCAAGTTCCTGACCGGCGTGCTCTACAAGGAGGAGAAGCCCGAGTACTGCAAGCAGTACGCCCAGGTTATCGCCAAGGCGCAGGGCGCCTGATTCAGTGCAGCGAACAAGGAGAACAATCCATGGCTAAACGATATGAATTGAGATTTTCCGGGGCCGGCGGACAGGGGCTGATCACCGCCGGCATCATCCTGGCGGAAGCGGCCTCGATCGTCGAAGGCAAGCACGCCGTTCAATCCCAGAGCTACGGCCCCGAGGCCCGGGGGGGCGCGTCCAAGTCGGAGGTCATTATCGCCGACGGTCCGATCGATTACCCCAAGGCGACCACCGTCGACGCCTGCCTGGCGATGACCCAGGAAGCCGCCGACAAATACGCCAACGGCATCAAGCCCGGCGGATTGCTCCTCCTCGACTCCGATTTCGTCAAAAATGAGCCGAAGGGGGATTTCAGGATCTACAAATTCCCTATTATCCGCACCGCCAAAGAAGAGGTCGGTCGGGAAATCGTCGCCAACGTCGTGGCCCTTGGGGCCATGATCGCCCTGACCGACGTCGTCGCCAGAGAATCGGGAGAAAAGGCCGTTCTGGCCAAAGTGCCCGAGGCCTTCAAGGACCTGAACAAAAAAGCCTACAGCCTCGGCTACGATAAGGTGAAATCCCTCATCAAGTAACTGTTGGATGCTCTATGAATGCGAAAGAGCCCGGGGAAAACCCCGGGCTCTTTTTTTGTCGTTCAACAATGACGCACTCGCGAAAACTCACTGGATGGTTAGCAAAAATTTCGTCCTACAAGGCTTGGTGGTTTTTCAGGGGCGAAGACATACATCAGGTATGTCGAGGCCCTGAAAAAGCGCCGTAACGCCGTAGTGCGGACTTTTTGCGACACCATCAGCCTTGAGTGGCGATGAATTCTTCCGCCCTGGCTACCTCATCTTTGCTGCCGATGAAAATCGGTGCCCGATCATCAATATGCTCCGGAGTGAGATCGAGAATCCTCTCCTTACCATTAGAGGCGGCGCCACCCGCCTGCTCCATCAGAAAGGCCATGGGGTTCAATTCGAACAGCAGGCGCAGCTTGCCTTGCGGCTTGCCCTGCAGGTGGGGATACAGAAATACTCCTTTTCCCTTGATCAATATCTGATTAATATCGGGAACGAAGCCGCCGCTGTAGCGAAGTTTTGCCCCGCGCTCCTCGAGATGGCGAACGAAGCTTTCCGTACCGGGAGTATACAGATTGCGCTGTCCTCCCGGCGCGTAGATACTCCCTTCGGGCGCAACTGTAATGTTCTCCTGCACCAGGGTGTATTCCATCAACTGGTTCATGGCAAATTCGTGGACTCCTTTGCCCGTACTCAGGACCAGGGTCGTCCTCGGCCCGTAAAGGATGTACAGAGCCGCCACCTGCTTGCGCCCGGGTTGCAGAACGTTGCCACCCTCATGAATCGAAACGATGGTCCCTACGGCCAGGTTGACATCGACCAGGGAAGAACCGTCCAGGGGATCGTAGGCGACGGAATACTTCCCCTCCGGCGAGATGGAAATGATGTCATTGCTCTCCTCCGAGGCGATATTGGCCACAACCCCCGAATGGAGCAACCGCTTGCGCAGGATCCGGTCCGACAGAACGTCGAGCGCCAACTGTTCCTCCCCGTAGAGATTCGACGTGCCGGCTACGCCGAGATCGCCGGTGCGGATGGAGTTGATGATATATTTGGAGGCCTCTGCAATTTCACAGATCAGTCTCGTCAGATCCCGGTCCTCATTTCTTTCGCGAAGAAAGCGTCTGAGGTCGATCTGAAATTTGGTTTTCCCCGCTTCTGCCGTCATCGATTCTTCTCCCCCCAGCACGGCCCGGTGCCGGGCATTAGAATTAGAGATTTTTACAACGGATTATCGGCCGTAGAGTAAACGAAACCGATGAAATTAGCAAGTTCGAATAAACCTGTCTCCCCCGCAAACAATCCTTGACGTCAACGCAGGGAATGGTTAGATTTTAAACGTTATCACAATTTAACCGGAGTTCCGTCTGAGACACTGACGAAAAACCGGCATAGTGCCGGCCGGGTTGAACTTTTCATTCAGGGGAGGATTCGATGAGCGAACCGGGAGAGGAAAAAGAGCCCCCCAAGGGGCCTTCCGACAAATGGCTGGACGTTACCCGCAAAACGTTCCACTCTGCCACCTTCAAGGCGGGTCAGTACAAACGCATCGTTCAAAAAAAGATCGATCTCGGGGCTTTGCACAAAAAAATATCCATGGCGTATGCGGACCTGGGAAAGGTGATCGATGACAGCCGCGGGGCCGGCGGGGGAGACATCCTGGCCATGGACCAGGTTCAGCAGCTCTTTCAGAAATTGGACGGCCTCAAGCAGGCGGCAGAGACCCTGGAGCAAGAAATCGAGGCGATCAAGACTGAATCTTCCCCTGAGGGGGAGCATGAGGAGCCGCACTGAGGCAAAGGAACGCGAAGGCTGCGGTTTTACCGAAAAAAGCCCCTCCGAACAGGAGGGGCTTTTTCATAATCGGGAATCTGTAATTTTTTCAGCGTATATGTTTTTTCGGTTTCGGGACGCTATGGAGACGGGCGTCTTTGTATTCGCGATCCCACCTTTTCATCGCCTCCTGAACATCATCTTCAATATCGGCCAGCTCTCCGGCATGCCTTTCCATGATATCCAGGTCCCGGTCCAATCGTTCGAGGTTTCGTCCCAGACCGGATCCAGCGACTTTTGTCAGCTCTCGGTGGTTCAGCTCGGCCATGTTACCTCCTTACGGCAGCTAACGCCCGCCTCGCCGCTGAGCCCCCTGGCGCAACGGCGGCCGACGGGCTGTAAAACCTTTAAATGCAGTATAGCACAGGAAGGGTCGCTTCAGGCAAACATTGTCTCGGAAAATTTTCGATTCCCCTCAGGGCCGGTTGCCCGTCATCAGAGCCGCCACCATCTCCCCGTGAATCAACCCATTGCTGGCCAGGACTTCCTTTCCGTAGATATCAAAAGTCCCTCCCGCAAAATCGGTCACCATGCCGCCGGCCTCCGCGACGATCAATCCGCCGGCGGCCACATCCCAGGGTTTGAGCTTCATCTCCCAATACCCGTCCAGGCGTCCGGCAGCGACATAGACGAGATCGAGGCTGGCGGCTCCGGCGCGTCGGCAGGCCTGTGCTGCTTGCTGAAAATGAAGAAAGTGATCGTAGTTGTTTACCGGACTCGTCTTTCGGTCGTAGGGAAAACCTGTGGCGAGCAACGCTTCATCCAGACGGGCGACGCTGGAAGCGCGCAGTTGGATGCTGTTCAGATAGGCGCCCTTCCCCTTTTCGGCGTAAAAAAGCTCCTGATGGAACGGATTGTAGACAACGCCCAGCGTCACCTCCCCGGCCACTTCCAGAGCGATGGAGACGGTGAAGACGGGAAAGCCGTGGGCAAAATTGGTGGTTCCATCCAAAGGGTCGATGATCCACCGATAGATCGAGTCGCAGCGCCCGTAGGTATTCTCTTCGGCCAGGATGTCGTGGCGCGGGAACGTTCCGCGAATGACTGAGACGATCGCCTCTTCGGAAGCATGATCGGCATCGGTCACCAGATCGACCGCCCCTTTGTGAGCCACCGTCAGGACCCCCCCGAATTTCTGCAGCAACACCCGTCCCCCCTCGCGGGCGGCGAGAAAAGCGATTTCTCTCATGAATTTATACTCCGAAGCCGGGGAGCCATCCCCCGGGCCGCTATGGTATGTTTCCGGCTTCCCTGGCAGCGTCCCCTGAGCGGGGGGCTTTCTCTTCCTCGTCGAACCACAATTGGGTGGCACCGACCACCGCCACGGGGATACAGAAAAACTGCAGAAAGGGAATGGCCAGCAGGGCCAGCACCCCGGTGCTGAATCCCAGCATCAAGATTTTCCTGGAGAAAATAAAGCGCCGTTGTTCCTTAAAGGAGCGACCTTTGCGGCTGAACACAAAACCGGTATATTCCACCGCCAGGAAAAACAGGGTGAACAGGATCGAGAGAAAGGCGTATAAAATGGTACCGAAGCCGGGAAGCAGATTGAGCAGGAAGAGCAGAACCATCCCGAAGATGAAGAAGGCCATTTTCTTGCCCTCTTCGACCAGCGTTCGCCACGTCTCGCGCCCGAAGGATTTGAGCGAGAAGCGCTCCCGTTCCCGGGAGGTGCCGAGAAGCTCTTCGGTGCGCTCGGAGAGTACGTCGTTGAAGGGCGAAGCGATCAGGTTGCCGACCACGGAAAAGGAGAAAAAAACCAGGACTGCGGTAACGACCAGGGCAGCCACCCAGAAAAGATAATAGAGCAGCGCCCAGTACCACGCCTGTCCTTCGGGGATGTAATGGATAGCGGTGTGATTGAAAAAATCCAGGCCGAAAAAAAGTGCCGCAGAAAAAACAACCACATTGATCAAAAAAGGAATCAGGACGAATTTCAGCAGCCGAGGGTGTCTGGCGATAAAAAGTCCCGCGCGAAAGGGATAGAGAAATCCGCGGGGGAAATGTCCCGGAGCGCTGTATCTCGCATGATCGCTCACTGTGTCGGGCTCCTCCCTCAAATGAATTTTACCTCGGGCAGCCTCTCGTCCGAACGCCCGAGCGCGGGCCATCGATTCCTGCCCTTCCCAGCAAAAGTACCATACCCGTAAGCGTTTTCCAATCTATTGTCGAGCGCCTTCACGAAGGAGGTTCCACGCCTCCCTCTCCCTCCGCTTTCTTCACGCCTTTTGCGCCGGGGGCACAGGACAGAAATGAGAAGGCAAAAGGACCGGCCTTCCCCTTGCAGGGAAGGCCGGTCCTTTTGCCGATCATGGGGTGTCGAAAAGGTAAATTACGGGCTCTCCCGCCGGAACCTTTAGAAGGAGAAAGCCAGGTTCAAACCGGCCATCGTCTCCGTGTCGATGTTGTCCTTAGCGGCAGCGCTGATGGGCGCGGAATAGACAAAGCTGGGGCTCAGGGAAAGCTGGTCGGTGATCGCATAATCCACGCTGGCGCTCAGCTCATAATTGTGCCAGTTGTGATAGCTGCCAACCGAAAAATCGCTGGCCCCGTTGTAGCTGACCAGAGCGCCGAGGTTCAGGCCCATTTTTTTTGTCAAGGCGAACGAATGGCCGACAGAGGCCGTGATAAAATACCCGTTTTCTTTGGCCTGGTCGTAATCCCAGTAAATCTTCACGGCCGGGGAGAGCAGAGTATTGAAGGTCGCACCGGCGTAAACTTCGCTGGTATCCTTCCCTTCCAGGCTGTAATAGATATCGCCGACACTGGCGGACACCAGTTTGTTGATGTCAAAAGAATAATCGAGGGTAACATCCGTTTCGGTCAATTCTCCCGAATCCGTCGGGGTGCCGAGAATCACGTCGTCTTTGGTCTGCCAGTTGCTCCAATAGCTCAAGGTAAACCCATGGGCACTCAGATCCATTCCCGCCTGAACGACCGGCGTCCCTCCACTCAGATTTTCACCGCGCCACAAATACTTGCTGAAATACCCGGCGTAAGCATCACCGGTGACCGAGATGGCAGCGCTGGCAGCAGGCACCATGGAGACGGTAACCATCAGAACAGCGACCAGTACAACACTCCACTTCTTCATCTTTGTCATCGTCCTTTTTCTCCTTCAGGGTATCAAGGGGGGCCGTCCGGGACAGCCCCGACCGGCCCCCTATCTCATGGGAATTAAGATTACAACAATCGCGATCTTTTTAAAGTTCCAACGGCCGGCAATCAGGACTGGGTGACCGGCCGGGTTGTCGCTTCCTTGGCCACGACGGTTTTGCCGGTGCCGCCGTTACCGCCTGGAGTGAAGATGCTTCCCAGATGGACGGTCTGGAAGTCGGGATAGGCCGAAGCCCCATGCTCGGAGAAATCGAGACCGGCCAGTTCCTCTTCTTCGGAGACGCGCATGCCGATGATCAGGTCGATGAGCTTGAAGACGACCAGGCCGGTGCCGAAGGCCCAGGCGAAGCAGGCGCCGATGCCGATCAGCTGAACGCCGACGGTATGCAGGGAGAAACCGGCGACATCGAAGAGGCCGGCGGCCAGGGTGCCCCAGGCGCCGCAGACGCCATGGACCGAGACCGCGCCGACCGGATCGTCGACACGGATCTTGTCGAAGAAGAGGACCGAGAAGAACCACCAGGACGCCGGCGACGAGGCCGATGATCACGGCGGAGAGGGGGGTGACGTTGGCGCAGCCGGCGGTGATCGCCACCAGGCCGGCCAGCAGGCCGTTGAGGGTCATGCCGACGTCGGGCTTCTTGTAGCGCAGCCAGGTGTAGAACATCGCCGAGCAGGCACCGGCGGCGCCGGCCAGGCAGGTGGTAACGGCAATTTCCGCGATCTGGGGAATGCCGGCGGTGGTGGAGCCGGGGTTGAAGCCGAACCAGCCGAAGAAGAGCAGGAAGACGCCGAGGGAGGCCAGGGGGATATTGTGGCCGGGGATCGGCTTGACGTTGCCGTTCTTGTCGAATTTGCCGATGCGGGGGCCGACGACGATGAGCGCCGGCCAGGGACAGCCAGCCGCCCATGGAGTGGACCACGGTGGAGCCGGCGAAGTCGATGAAGCCGAGCTTGGCCAGCCAGCCGGCGGCCGCGTCGCCGTGGAAGAGGTTGCCCCAGGCCCAGTGGCCGAAGACCGGATAGAGGACCAGGGAGACCAGCACCGAATAGACGATGTAGGCGCTGAACTTGGTGCGCTCGGCGACCGCCCCGGAGATGATGGTGGCGGTGGTGGCGGCGAAGACGACCTGGAACATCCAGAAGGCGTAGTTCCAGGCGGCACCGTCGCCGACGGCGCCGCTGAGGAAGAAGTCGCTGTGGCCGAAAAAGCCGGTACCGATGCCGAACATCAGGCCGAAACCGACCGCCCAGTAGGCGAGGGCGCCGACACAGAAGTCCATCATGTTCTTCATCATGATGTTACAGGCGTTCTTGGCCCGGGTGAAACCCGATTCGACCATGGCGAAGCCGGCCTGCATGATGAAGACCAGGAAGGCGGCGACCAGGGTCCAGACAAAGTTCACGTTGGTCTGGACGGCGTTCGCGGTCAGCGGTGCATCGGCCGCCAGCCCCATGGCCGGCAGCCCCAGCAGCAGAGCGATAATCAAAAAGGGAAGATATCTTTTCATTGTTGTTGCCTCCTTGACGACTGTTGTGTTGATTTTATTTACAGGGAATCCGGACCGCTCTCGCCGGTTCGGATTCGTACCGACTGCTCTACCGGGGAAACAAAGATTTTTCCGTCACCGATCCTTCCGGTACACGCCTCTTTCTGGACGGCCGCCACCACTTCGGCCGCCTGTTCGGCGGGAACCACCAGCTCGATTTTCACTTTGGGGATGAAATCGATCTGGTATTCCGCCCCCCGATAAAGTTCGGTGTGTCCCTTCTGTCGGCCGAAGCCGCGCACTTCGCTGACCGTCATGCCGGTGATCCCCAGATCGGTGAGGACCCCCTTTACGTCGTCGAGTTTGAACGGCTTGATGATGCATTCGATCTTTCTCATACCTTCGCTTCTCCTTTCCAGGGAGTGAAAATAAAAAAAGGCGCCCGCCCTTCAGTGGATGAAGGGGGGCGCCATTGCCCGATTCGCCGCCTGACAGCGGGACATCTTTGTCCCCGCCGACGGGATTGCCGGATTTGGTTTATAACCAACGTCGTGGTTCGATCGATTCTGTCCGGTTCCTGTCTTGATGCTTTCGCAAAAGCTTCATGCCCTTGGCTTCCCTTTGCCTTTAGCACAGGATATGCCAAGAGTATTTTCTCCAATATTCCCGACTTATCGAAAACCCTCGGGGAACAAATTTGCCCACTTTTTCAGCACCGAAGGAAGGTTCTGGGCATTTATGCCGCAGGAAGAATGATGCGGAAGGCGGTTCCCGCTCCCGGGGCGGTTGTCAACACGATCCGCCCTTCATGTTCATCGATGATGTTCTTGCAGATATACAGTCCGAGCCCCGTTCCCTCCCCGTCCTTTTTGGTGGTAAAAAATGGGTCGAAAATCTGTTTTCGTACGGCTTCGGGGATTCCGGGACCGGTATCGGTAATGACCACTTCGCCCCCGCCGCCCTCGGCGTTTGCGGTGGACACCGAAAGAGTCCCTCCTTCTTTCATGGCGTGCGAGGCATTCATAATCAGATTGATAAAGACCTGTTTGAGTTTGTTGGGGTCCCCCTGCACCGCTGGGGGATCTCCGTAGGACTCGCGCAGGGTAATGGCATGACGGGTCAATTCAAACCGCACCAGGCGCAAAACGTCTCTGAGAACGTCATCGATCTTCATTTTCCGCTTAACGGTTTCCCGCGCGCGTGAAAAGGATAAAAGGCCTCCCGTCAAGGTTTTGAGCCGCTCCACTTCGCTTTCGATCCGATCCACCAACTCCCTCTGGAAGGGCGGCAGGGATTCCTCCCGCTGAAGCAACTGGGCGCCATAAGAGATGACCGCCAGCGGGTTGTTGACTTCGTGGGCGATGCCGGCCGAGAGTCTACCGACTTCAACGAGTTTTTCCGACTGAATCGTCCTCTCCAGCAGAGCCTTGAATTCGGTGATGTCTTCGACGATCACCACCGCCCCGAAAATCCGGTCACCGTCTTTCAAGGGAGTCACGCGCCGTTTTTGAAAGCGTCGTTCTCCTATCAGGTTTTGGTGGGCCAGGCGCATCTTTTCGAGGGTGCCCTTCTGCAAAACCCGCCGGATCGTATCGGCAAAGCCTTCTCTCTTGAGGGCGGGGAACAACTCGAAGAGGTTCCTGCCCACCGCTTCCTCTTCGCTCGCCCCACTCAGTTCCTCCATTTTCCGATTCCAGGAGGTGATTTCCATCTGTTCATTCACGGTATAAATGCCCAGATTGGCGCTCTGCAGGATTCTGCTGTTGAACTGGTGAAGTTTCTGGTATCGATCGGACATCGCCGAAAGGTTTTCATAGAGCCGGGCATTTTCGATGGCAATGGCGGCCTGACCGGCCATCGTCATAAGCGGGGCGATATCCTCTTGCCGAAAGGCATTGGGACGAGGACTCTCGACATTGAACACCCCCACGACCTTCTCCCGGGCAACCATAGGAACAGCCAGTTCGCTGCGGGCGTCATGAATCCCGGCAACATAATCGGGCAAGGCGGCGACATCGCTCACCAGCACCGAACGGCCCGTTTGGGCCACCTTGCCCATCACTCCCTGGCCGACCCGAATCACCGGGCGCACCACATCTTCCGCATACCCGTAGGAGGCGACCGTCACAAGAGTCTGTTCTTCGGAATCCAACAACCGGATGATGGCGTTCTCGAAACGGAAAACTTCGCGGGAAATCCTCAGAATCCGATCCAGCAACTCTTCCAGGTGGATGGTGGAAGCCAGTTCCTGGCCGATATCGATAAGTGCTTTGAGCAGCTTTCCCTGCTGACTGTCCGACTCTGGCGTCATTTCCGTTTCTCTCAATCTCTCTGCGACACGCCTCCCGGCATATCTTAAATTTCCCGGAATCACCCACCCGCTCTTCGGGCTCTAAACCGCCGGAAGCCCTCCCCTTCATTCCCAGCACGACGCAGGTACAAATATCTCCAGGGCATAACACATGCCATGATAGGTGCCTACGATGAGGTTTGCTCCATAAAGGCGCCGCGCTGTGTATCCGAACGGTTCCGCAACGGGAGCAATTTTCCTCGAAAAGGGTTGTTAATTCAGGATCTTTGAAAGGACCTCCGGAACGATCCGGCCATGATCCAACAAGAGACCCGGTCGGCAGCCGAAGGGAAAAGCCGGTTTGGAACACATCGGAGGGGGCGAATTATCCGCCCTCGTCAAAGCAGGCAAGAGAGGGCAGTGCCTGTTTTTTCCAATCCTCGGGGGGGGAAATGGTCATTATTTGGGCACTACTTTACCGCCTTGCCAGCTTGCGAAAAGCCTCTGTTATGTTAATTTTTGCAAACCACGGTTCAAAAAAACTGTTCGATCGGAGAGTTTTTCCCTATGGAAGAGATCCCATGCGCCGTTTGCGGCCGAAAGGCCAAAAAATACAGAATGATTCGTCGCCGCCTCCACGGCAGAGACCGGTTCTGTTGCTCGCTCTCCTGCGAAGTTCAGTGGAAAAAGATCAATATGGTGGGTGTTTGCGGATAAAACCATTTGAAAAATTGATGTTTTTTTCTCCTTGCAACGGCCCTTTCCATCCCCTATACTGAACCTAAATTGAGCTCTCTGCCCTGCAAGTGAGATCTGTATGCCCAGGCGGAATAATGTTACATCGGGATCGCTTCAGGGGCGCTGTGAGCCTGCCCACCTCTGCAGTGGGACGCCTAATGCGCTTACAAGTGAACCCACTTTTTAGGGACTCGCTGTGAGGCCCCATGATCCACGGCAGGCGTGGAGAGCCAACCATAAAAAAGGCACCGAAAATCGGTGCCTTTTCTGTCTACACTCACCCCAGCTTAGCGATAGGGCCACTCTTCAGTGGACCGACTCAATTCTTCGACCTGGTTGAAATTCCAGCGACGTTCTTTTCCCTCGCTGGTTTTAACGATCAGTTGGTCCGCCGAGCAGCCCTTTACCGTCCCTTCCTCACTGGTATCGGGATTTTTTACAAAAGCATCGATTCCAGCTTCCGTGTCCAGACAAACAAAATCGAATCGTTCCTTTTTCATTTTCCGTCTCCTTTCCAGGGAAAAATCTCGGGACTCTCTCCCGCCCCATTCCCGAAAAACCCCAAAACGCCCAAAGATCACTCCTTAAACGCCTCGGGTGTTTTATCCTTTTATTTTAGTATATCACCGATTCTGCCCCTGCGGCGAAGGCGAGAATAGCCTGCTTCGCGGGAACGCCGACAGACTCCCGCCCCCCCTGCGCAAGGCCCCCTTCCAGCTGGAGACTAAATAGTTCCCATGGCCGGGGGAAAGTATGTTATATTTCCAGGTCGGTAAATTCAGGGGCGTTCCAAAAGGGGGCCCCGTTGAGGCTGTATTTATCCGCCCGAAAAGCAGCTTTTTTCGGCGACACGGCAACATATAGAGGGAAGCAGGAAGGACCGAATGAACGACCAGACCTCTTCGGAGACTCAACGACTTTTTGTCGAAGGGAAAGAGATTATCCTGGTGGGAACAGCCCATATCTCACAGAACTCTGTCGATATGGTACGCACGATCGTTGAGAGCGAGGCTCCCGATACCGTCTGCGTGGAACTTGACGAACAGCGATATAACGCCCTCAGAAACCAGCAGGGGTGGGAATCTCTCAATATTTTCCAGGCCATTCGCAAAGGACAGGGTCCGTTTCTGCTGGCCAATCTGGCCCTGGCCTCTTTTCAGAAACGAATGGGGCTGCAAACCGGGGTCAAACCGGGGGCGGAGCTTGCAGCGGCCGCCGATTCAGCGGAACAACGTGGGATAGCGGTCAACCTGGTTGACCGCAACATCCGCACCACCCTGTTGCGGGCCTGGCGCAAGACGGGACTCTGGAAAAAACTCACCCTGGTCTCGACACTGATCGCCAGCATGTTTGAAAAACAGGAACTCGACGAAGCCGAGCTGGCCCGGCTCCGTCAAACCGATACCCTCTCCGCCATGTTGGAAGAGATGTCCTCCGTGCTTCCGTCGGTCAAAACGATCCTGGTGGACGAACGGGACATTTACATGGCCCATCACATTCGCAAGGCCCCCGGCCCCAAGGTGGTGGCGGTGGTCGGAGCGGCGCACCTTCCCGGGATTTCGCGCCATCTTTTGAAAGAAATTTCCCCCGAAGAAATTGAAGAGATCTCCCAGATCCCGCCCAAATCGGCGATGGCCCGGTTCCTCCCCTGGATCGTACCGGCGGTCGTGGTGGCGCTGTTCGTGGCCGGTTTTTTTCTCGGGGATCGCAACCAGATCGCCGGGGCTGCGGTTGCCTGGATTCTGGCCAACGGGATTCTCTCCTCTCTGGGAACCATCATCGCCATGGGACATCCCTTGACGGTGGCGGCCGCCTTCGTCGCCGCTCCCATCACCTCTCTCAACCCGACCATCGGCGCCGGTTTCGTCACCGGTCTGGTGCAGGCCTTTATCGCCGCGCCGACAGTCAAGGACCTGGAATCGGTGGCAGACGATCTGGCCACCCTGCGCGGCTGGTGGACCAACCGGGTGACCCGCGTTCTGCTGGTCTTCTTCTTCTCCTCCCTCGGCTCCGCCATCGGTACCCTGGTCGCCTTCCACTGGCTGAAGAATCTGTTCTAAGAAGACCGAAGTAAGCACCTGAAAATTACACGCCCTTAACCCAAAAACGCAGCGACGCCGAGGCTCCCCCCATCACCCCTCTGATGATTTGAAAATCCCCGCCGTCGCTGCAATGGGAAATCGGCTCCGTTTTTCTCCTCGCCAAAGGCTTCCTATTGCCCTCCCTTCCCGCTTGACCCCGGCCCATAGTAGCTTCCCAGATATTCGATGATCTTGGGGGCGTCCTCCTTCGGCACCGGTGCACCGTATACGCGCATCATCTTGTGCACGATCCCCGCCCATTTCTGCTGAGAAAAACCCGGTTGCAGGGGAATGTAGCCGAGGGTATGGCAGATCGCGCAGTAACGGGTCACCAACTCCCTTCCCGCTCCCTCCTTGAGAGTGACCGGCACTTCTGGGAGATTGATGGCGTAAACGGTAGACGAATCCCCCTTCTCCTTCCCCTGGGCAAGAGCCGGTGCAGGGAGAGCGAGCAAAACGGTCAGCAGCAATACGAGTCGTTTCATAACGCCTCCTAAACAGCCTGGACGGTTATTCTTTCGATCTTGTTCCAACGATAGCCTCCGGGGTTCCACAGACTTTCAGAGGGCTGGGATTCCCCGATAGTGTTGGTTGCTCTTGCCATCAAGGTAAAGGTTCCGGTTTTGGTCGGACGCCACCGACAGCGCCACTGCACCCAGGCGTATTTTCCCAGATCCTTGCCGAGCCGGGTTTCGACCCAAGTGCGGCCGCCGTCGGCGGAGACCAGAACGTCCTTGATTCCATAGCCGCCGGAAAACGCCAGCCCCAGCATCTCAATCTCCTTGCCTACCGGCACCTTTTCCCCGTCGCCGGGAGTGATGATCAGCGAGCGGGTGTCCATCCGGGAGATGGGGGTCGATTTTGCCGGCTTGGCTCCCGGCGGAACACAGGCGCAGGGGTTGTCGGGAATACGGTAAGCGGTTTTCATCCAGAATCCTTCGAAGGGCTTGTCGAGAACGGTAATGTCGCTCAGCGACTTGACCCAGTAGGTGGCATACCATCCCGGAACCACCAAACGGACCGGGAAACCGTTGAGCATGGGCAGACGCTGGCCGTTCATTTCGTAAGCCACCATCAGATCCTCGCCCAGGGCCTCATCGACCGGCAGGCTCTTGACGAAATCGGGAACGGTCTTCATCGGGGGACCGTCCAGGCCGTTGAAACCGACCGCCACGGAGCCGGCCTTCAGCCCGGCAGCCTGGAGGATATCCTTCAGCCGGGCACCGGTCCAGGTGACGTTACCCATGGCTCCGTTTCCCCACTGACCTCCCGGGACCCGGGGATCGAACAGATTCCTGCCGTTGCCCGAACATTGGATCACGGCAGTATAGGAAATTTTTTCGAATCGGGTTTTCAGCTCCCGCAGGGAGAGGGAGAGAGGCTGCTTCACATGTCCCCCCACATTGAGACGCCATGTACCGAGGTCGACCCGGGTGGGAATGTCGGAGATGTGCCAGCGGACGAAGAGTGCTTCGTTCGGGGTGATCAGCTCTCGAAAATAATGGATCGGGGTTTCCAACTGAGGGGGGCGCGAGGTCAGCAGCAACAGTTCGGTTTTATCGGGAAAGGTTATCAGGGGCTTTTCCGCCGCCAGCAGTTCCACCGGCAGGGTCCCGACGGCGGCCATGGCGGAGACCATTCCGGTGGTTTTCAAAAAATCCCGACGGGTAAAGTTCTTCCTCGACATGGCAATCTCCCTTCTCCCGAAGGCTTGAGCGAACCGCCCAATCTTTTCCGGGAAACAGTTAAGCTTTTCAAATTTCTATCACCTATACCACATCGAAACAGAATTTCAGGCAGAGAGGTCTAAAATCGCAAATATCCCCCCCCATGCGCACCAACGTATGATCGACAGGGCATGCATCGTTTGACGGTACGACATCTTCTTTTGCGGGGGAGATGTCGTCCGACTTTTGAGATAAGGGATCGTAACGGGCCAGTCGGGTGATGGCCGGTCTCGGAAAAGTTCAGATAGCGCGCATGGCCGGAGAGGTGGTCGCGCTAAAGGGAACACTTGCTGTCGCAGACATTTAGCACCTGGCTTCTGCGACTCTTGTCGCGATACACGGTAAGACCCTTGCAGCCCGATTGGTACGCGAGGAGAAAGGCCCCTTTCACAGTGTTCACCGTCGCTGTTGCCGGGAAATTAATGGTTTTGGATACTCCGTTATCCACATATTGCTGAAAGACGGCCTGCATCCGCACATGCCACTCCGGTGGGATCTCTCGGGCGGTCGCGAATACCTGGGGATCGATCGGCTCTCCCCGCTGTCGCTTTTGCCGAACCAGGGGATGGACCTCCTTCAGGACCGTGCCCAGCACGTGCCGCTCGTAATCGAAAGCGAAAACCGGTTCGATGCCGCTCGAAACGCCGGCGATCAAACTCAGGGTTCCGGTGGGGGCGATGGTGTTCACGGTGGCGTTGCGCATCGGCGCCCCGCCCCCCCGTTCACGGGGGCTGCCGGGAAACCGCGGATAGGGGCCGCGCTCACGCGCCAGCGCCTCGGAAACCGCCACCGATTCCTGGCGGATAAAGGACATGATCTCCTTCGCCACCTCGACCGCCGCCACCGAACCGTAGGGGATCCCCTGCAGAATCAGCAGATCGGCAAATCCCATCACGCCCAGACCGATTTTCCGATTTCCCCTGGTGATCTCGGCGATGGCCGGCAGGGGATAGCGGTTCACCTCGACCACATCATCGAGAAAACGCACCGCCCAGCGGATCGCTTCGGAAAGACGGTGGTAGTCGATTCGCCCCTTCGAATCCGCCAGCCGGACCAGATTAAGGGACCCCAGATTGCATGATTCATACGGCAGCAGGGGCTGTTCCCCGCAAGGGTTGGTGGCCTCGATCTCCCCGAGGTGCGCGGCCGGATGCGAGGCGTTGACCCGATCGATGAACACAATGCCGGGCTCACCGTTCTTCCAGGCCTGCTCGGCGATCGTTTCCAGGACCTCTGCCGCCCGCAGGTGCTTACACTCTTCGCCGCTGCGGGGGTTGATCAGCGGATACGTCTCCCCTGCAGCGGCGGCCGCCATAAACCGGTCGGTGACGGCCACTGAAATATTGAAATTCGCGAGCTCCCCTTCCTTCTCCTTGGCCGCGAGAAAGGCGAGAATATCCGGATGGTCCACCCGCAGAATTCCCATGTTGGCGCCCCGCCGCGTCCCTCCCTGCTTGACGGCTTCGGTGGCGGCGTTAAAAGCCCGCATGAACGACACGGGCCCCGAGGAGATGCCCATGGTGCTTTGAACCCGGTCGCCGGCGGGTCGCAGGCGGGAGAAGGAGAATCCGGTTCCGCCACCGCTCTGGTGGATGAGGGCGGCGTCACGCAAGGTATTGAAAATCTCGGGGAGGGAATCCTCGACCGGCAGCACGAAGCAGGCGGACAACTGCCCCAGATCGGTACCGGCATTCATCAGGGTCGGCGAATTGGGCAGGAAGCTCAGTGAGGCCATCATCTCGAAAAATCGCCCCTCGGCCTCCTGCGCCCCCTGTCGCCCGGTAAACTCTTGCTCCCCCGCCGCCACCGCCGCCGCCACCCGTTGAAACATCTCTCCGGGCGACTCGATCGCCCGGCCCGCTTCATCCTTTCGCAGGTACCGGGCCTGGAGCGTCGTCAAGGCATTGTCGGTCAGCTCGATGCGCATCGTCACCCCCACGGCAAAAGGGCTTACGCCATCAGCATAACAAAACCGCCCGGATTGAAAACGGGCGGTCGATAAAAATCTCGTAGAGCTGTCCACGTGGAGGGGAAAACGAGGGGCTGGTCACCCCTCACCCATCAGACCACCCGAATAATAAACTCCGGACAGGCGGCGGCACAATAGCCGCACAGGATGCACTGATCCTGCGTCACATGGACCTTGCCGTTTGACACGTTCAGGGCATGATTGGTACAAGCGGGGACACAGGCGCCGCAGCCTTTACAGAAACGATCCATGATCCGCAGGCGCCGCCGGCGGCTTTCGAGCACTTTCCAGGTGGCTTCCTCCGGTTCACGGCCGGAAAAGAGGTCGAGGTTGGCGTCGATTTCTCCTATCGACAGCATCCCCACCGCCACCCCGTCGATTCCCTCGAGGCCGAGAACGTAGGTGAGGCTGGAGCGGGCCCGGGCAATGAGGTTGCCGCCGGCGAGGGCCTTCATGGCATAAAGGCCCTTCCCCGACCGGGACGCTTCGGTAATAGCTTCGGCCATTTCCAGCGCCGACCCGTCGAGAATGCCCATGCCGGTCTGATTGATCAGCGGATGGAGAACCTCGATCTCGGGGTGGGCGGCGGCTTTGCGAATCGCCGAGATATAGTGAGAGGAGAGTCCGACATGAGCGATCTTCCCCTCCTCCTTAAGACGCAGAAGTTCCTCAAGAACGGCGGCCCTCTCGACGAAGGGATCGGCGACCCGCGCCGCATGGATGTGAACGATGTCCAGACGCTCACGTCCCAGTTCACGCAGAGCCTTTTCAATGTGGGCACGGGCCAGGGCGGGGTCGGAAGTATGCGTTTTGGTGGCGAGGTAGACTTCCCCCCGATATCCCTCAAGGGCGACCCGCAGATGGGGATAATTTTCGTACATCTCGGCCGTATCGAGCAGATTCACGCCCCGCTCGAGGGCGTACCGAATCAACCGCCCTCCTTCCTCGGGTGAGAGAGCCGCCTGGAGCGGCCCGACCGGCAGGGTACCGAAAACCAGAGGATGAATTTTCATGCCCGTACTTCCCAAGGTGACCTTTTTCATGCTATCCTCCCTCAATTTTATCGTCGATTCTTAGCAGATCCCCCTTTCGGGAGCAAGCAATTTCCTTCTAGGCTGCTATAATTATTGCAAATTTCAGGAGCTACCCATGGCCAAAAATTTCAAGGACAAAGTCAGGGAACAGTTCGGACGCGCGGCCGAAAGCTATGTGCGGGACGGGGGTTTTGCCGGAGGAGAGGATCTGTCCGAAGCGCTTCGCCTGTTGAAGCCGACCCACGAGGACAACCTTCTGGACGTGGCCTGTGGAGGCGGGCACACCGCCCTCTTCTTTGCGCCGCACGTGCGCAGCGTGGTGGCCTCGGATCTGACCATGCAGATGTTGAAACGGGCGCAGGAATATATCAGCGAAGAAGGGGGCGTTGACAACGTAACCTTCCGGGAAGCGGACGCCGAAGACCTTCCCTTTCCGGCCGGCTCCTTTACCTTGCTGACCTGCCGCATCGCTTCCCACCATTTTCCCGATGTCCCGCGAGCCCTCCAGGAATTCCATCGGGTGTTGCGCCGGGGAGGTCGGATGGTGATTATCGATACCCTCCTCCCGGAGGATCCGGAAACGGCCGAGTTTTATCAAACGATGGAAAAAATGCGCGATCCAAGCCATGTCCAGGCGTTTCGCAAAAAGGAATGGGTGAAGATGGTCGAGGAGGCGGATTTCATTCTCCAGGCGACAAAGATTTTCCCCAAAACCCATGATTTTCAGGAATGGGCCCGGCGCGCCGGCTTGAATCGGGAAGGCATCCAGCGTCTGAACAATTTTTTGGTTTCGGCCCCTCCCAAAATCCAGGACTATTTTCAAATTGAGATTTTTGCCGGCGAGGTGGAAAGCTATACGGACCAAAAGCTGCTGATTTGCGCCAGCCGCCCGGAGAAAAAGCAACCGTAACCCGAAGAGTGCCAGTGCCAAAAGGCCGAGAAGATTGTCTGCGGGGCCGGCATGCCGGCCAGGATAAAAAAGCGGGGGTGCCGATGGGCACCCCCGCTTTTTTGCCAAGCTCTGAAAGGTGGGCAGCTTACTTGATGCCGGCCACGGCTTCCAGCATGTCGGTAGTGACCGACTTGGGACGCTCGATGGCGTAGCCCAGGGCGCGGTCCCAGGTAATGTTGGCCAGCACGCCGATGGCGCGGCCGACACCGAAGAGAACGGTGTAGAAGTCGTACTCGGTGAGACCGTAGTACCACTGGATGACACCGGACTGGGCGTCGACGTTCGGCCAGGGGTTCTTGGCCTTGCCATGCTCCATGAGCACATCGGGGGCGACTTCGTAGATCATGCTGATCAGCTGGAACAGCGGATAATCCTTGAGCCCCTCGGTCTTGAGGCAGAACTCGCGCTGCGAGGTGTAACGGGGGTCGGTCTTGCGCAGAACGGCATGACCGTAACCGGGGATGACCTGCCCGCTGTTGAGGGTGTCCCAGAGGGCCTGCTTGAGTTCATCCTTGGTCGGCACCTTGCCACCCAGTTTGGCCATGAAGTTCTGCGTCCAGGAGAGCACTTCCTGGTTGGCCAGACCGTGCAGCGGACCGGCGAGGCCGTTGATGCCGGCGGAGAGGCTGTAGTAGGCGTCGGAAAGCGCCGAAGCGACCAGATGGGTGGCGTGGGCCGAGACGTTCCCCGACTCGTGATCGGAGTGGAGGATGAAGTACATCCGGGCCACGTCGTCGTAGGGAGCATCGATCCCCATCATCTTGGCGAAGTCGCCGCCGAAGTCGAGGCTGGAGTCGGAGGCGATGGGGGTGTCGCCCTTGTACTTCATGCGGTAGATGTAGGCAGCGATGACGGGAAGCTTGGCCAGCAGGTTGCAGGAATCTTCATACATTTCTTCCCAGCAGGTCATCTTGTTGAACTTGCCGGCGGCGTAATTCTTAGCGAAGATCGACTCGCGCTGCATGGCGAGAATTCCGGCCGAGAACATGGTCATCGGATGGGTGTCGCGCGGCATGGTGCGCAGCAGATCGTAAACATACTGGGGAACCTGGCGGCGGGTTTTGAAATCCTCCACCACCTCCAGAGTCTGCTCCATGGTCGGCACTTCGCCGGTGAGCAGCATGTACCAGAAGCCCTCGACGAAAGGATATTCGGAGCCCGGGACTTTGGGAAGAGCGGCAAAGGTTTCGGGAATGGTCTTGCCGCGGAACCGGATGCCCTCCATGGGATCCAGGTAGGAGATATCGGTCACCAGGCTCTTGATGCCGCGAGCCCCGCCGATTGTCTGGGCAATGGTGACATCACCCACTTTAGCATCGCCGAACTCCTTGACCAGACGGGTGGTGCGCGGACGGTGCTCTTGGATCTTTTTAGCCAATGTCTCCTTCAATGTCGCCATACTCTCTCTCCTTTGGTGAAATAGGATATAGCGGGCCCATTGGCCCACCCAACAAAAACCGCCCCTCTTGCATCACAACAGCAGAATGGGCCAACGCCCGGCGATCCGACCGCAATGTTCCAGGCGGGGAGCCATTCTGAAAGAAAGCTGATAACACCCCAGAGGCCCGCCGGAACGGGCGATCGACCTTGTCTGGTTACATTTTCCAAATATTGTTCTAACAACTCAATTGGGGAATGTCAAGCGCATTCTGTATACTGTATCCGAACTCTCGCCCGTTGTCCACTCACACGTTTTTCCCCTTGCATTCCCGTGGGCTCCCGTTTAGAATGCATAAAATTTGTGCAGAATTGGTCTTATGCAGATATCTCGCCTTCACTTGAAAACCACCGTCCTGCTCGCCCCGATGGCCGGCATTACCGACCTTCCCTACCGCCGCATCATGAAACGATTCGGCGCAGGCCTGGTCTTTACCGAAATGGTGAGCGCCAACGGTTTGATCCGTGCGGGAAAACGGACCAGGGAACTGCTGCGTTCCCTGCCCGAAGAGCGCCCTCTGGGCATCCAGCTGTTCGGCGACGATCCCGACGTGCTGGCCGAAGCCGCCAGCCTGGTTCAGGGGGACGGCGATCTTCTCGACCTGAATCTGGGCTGTCCCGTGAACAAAGTGGTGCGCTCCGGAGCCGGCAGCGCGCTCATGCGGGATCCCGGGCGCGTCGGGCGCATCGTCGCTGCTCTCCGCCGGGTCACTGAGCTGCCCTTGACGATCAAACTCCGATCCGGTTGGGACGCCGAATCGGTAAACTTTCTCGAAGTCGCCCGCATCGCCGTGGCCGAAGGCGCCGACGCGGTGACACTTCATCCCCGCACCCGCAGCCAGGGCTTCGGCGGCCGCGCCGCCTGGGATCAGATCCGCCGGCTGAAGGAGGCCCTGCCGGTGCCGGTGATCGGCAGCGGGGACATCGTCACCGCTGCCGACGCCATGGCCATGACCGAGCAGAGCGGCTGCGACGCCGTGATGGTCGGCCGCGGGTGTTACGGCAACCCCTGGCTGATCCGAGACATTCTTTCTCTGCAAAAGGGACGGCGGCCGACGCCGCCGCCCCCTGCGGAGCGCCTGGAAGTGGCTGAAACACACCTCTCGCTCTTCATCGAGAGCTTCGGAGAGGCCAAGGCGGTGTTCGACATGCGCAAGCACCTGTGCTGGTATGCCCGGGGGTTGCCCCAAGCCGCCGTCTTTCGCGCCCGGGTCAATACTCTGAAAACGGTTGCGGAGATGCGGGAAGAAATGGCCGCTTTCTTCTCTTCCTGCGCCGAACGCGAGGAACTGGCATCATGAAGCAAGGGGGGCGCACCACCGACGATCAACTCTATGTCCGGGTGCTGGAGAATGTCGAGGAAGCAGTGGTCGCCATCGATCGCCAGGGAGAGATCGTCCTGGTCAATCCTGCCGCTCAGGCCTGCATCGGCGTCTCGGAACGGCAGGGCCTGGGGAGGCACTTCGAGGAGCTGTTCTCCGGGCAGGAAGGGCTGCTTTATCCGATCCGGACGGCGGTGCGCGACGGCCGCTCCATCTCCGATCACGAACATATCCTGTTGCGCCGACTTACCGGCCCTCCCCTACCGATCAGCGTTTCCGTCTCCCCCATTTACACCGATTCGGGGGAACAGGACGGCGTTGTTCTCATTATCCGCGACCAGTCGCGGGTACGGGAGCTGGAGGAGGCGGTGCGGCGCGCCGATCGTCTCTCCATGCTCGGAACCCTGGCGGCGGGTCTCGCCCATGAGATCAAAAATCCCCTGGGGGGCATCAAGGGAGCAGCGCAACTGCTGGCCATGGAGCTGTCCAAGCAAAGCCCGCTAAAGGAATATACCGGCGTGATGATCCGGGAAGTCGAACGGGTCAACGCGATTATCGAGGAGCTCATGGATCTGGCCCGACCCCGGGCACCGCAATGGTCCGAGGTCAACCTGGCCAAGGTATTGGGAGACATCGTCCTTTTTCAAAAGGAAGCCCATCGGGGGAAGGATATCGCTTTTCTTCTCACACTCGATCCCAGTATTCCACCGATCCAGGGGGATGAGAATCTTCTTACTCGACTTTTTTTGAACCTGATCAAAAACGCTGCCGAAGCGATCGACAAAAAGGGGCACGTGGAAATCATCACCAAAGTGGCTTCCGAGTTCCATTACAACAAACCGGGGAGCCGCCCCGTCCCGCTGATTCAAGTGGATGTCCGGGACAACGGCCGGGGGATCGTCGCCGCCGACCTGGAGCAGATTTTCACCCCTTTCTACACGACCAAGAACCGGGGAAGCGGGCTGGGACTGGCTACCTGTCAGAAGATCATCAACACCCACGGGGGGATTCTAAAGGTGGAGAGCCCCCCTGGGGAAGGAACGGTTTTCCGGGTGTCACTGCCGTTTCTGCAAAATGGCTCCCCCCGATCCGAAGAGGGCGAATAGGGCTCCGCCAACCCTTGGCTACAACAACATCCCCCCAACCACGACGCGAAAGGCACTGCGTACCATGTCCATTCGACGCATTCTGGTCGCCGACGATGAAGAGAGCATCCGCTGGGTCCTGTCCAAAGCCCTGAGCAAACAGGGATACAGGGTCGAGCTGGCCGCCGACGGCTCCGAGGCCCTGGACCTGTTCCGCCAGAACGCTTACGACATGGCGGTCCTGGACATCAAGATGCCCGGAATTTCCGGGCTCGATCTTCTCGATCGGTTCCATGAAGAGAAGGCCGGAGATGCTGGTGGTGATCATGACCGCCGAGTCGTCGATGAAAAACGCCGTCGAGGCGATGAAGCGCGGCGCCTACGACTACATCACCAAGCCCTTCGATCTCGACGCCCTGGATGCCATCATCCTCAAGGCGCGCAAAGTCGGCCCAGGTCACCGACGAGGTTCACCGACTCAAAGAGGAGATCAAGGAGCATTACCAGCTCGAGCGCACCATCATCGGCTCCAGCCGCCCGATGCAGGAGGTCTACAAGGTGCTCGGCAAAGTGGCGCCCTCCGACGTCACCGTTCTCGTAACCGGCGAAAGCGGCACCGGCAAAGAACTGGTGGCGCGGGCCATCCATTTCAACAGCCCCCGTCTGGGCAAGCCGTTTCTGGCCCTGAACTGTGCCGCGATCCCCAGGGAGCTGCTCGAAAGCGAGCTCTTCGGTTTCGAAAAGGGAGCCTTCACCGGGGCGACCGAGCGCAAAATCGGCAAGTTCGAGCAGGCCGAAGGCGGAACGCTTTTTCTCGACGAAATCGGCGACATGCCCCTCGAGCTGCAGGCCAAGCTCCTGCGGGTACTGCAGGAAAAGGAGATCACCCGCACGGGCGGATCGACGACGATCCCGGTGGACGTTCGCATCGTCGCGGCGACCAATCAGGAGCTGGAAGAAAAGGTCCGCAGGAAGGAATTCCGCAACGACCTCTACTATCGCCTGAACGTCCTGCCCATCAGTATCCCTGCGTTGCGGAAACGCCGCGAGGACATTCCTCTGCTGGTCGAATTCTTCATCCAGCAGGCCAGAGAAGAACTGGCGGTCTCGACCCAGGGCTGTACCGAGGAGGCGATGGCGCTGTTGAAAAACTACTCCTGGCCGGGGAACGTGCGGGAGCTGGAGAACACCATCCAGCGGGCCGCCCTGCTCTCCCCGGACTCGCTGCTGACCCCGGCGGACTTTCCCTCACTGACAACCGGCGGCGCTTCGGCGGAGAACGATTCCCTGGAAGCGCTCATCGCCAAGAAACTCCGGAGTTCTCTGGCTCAGATGGAGGTCCACGAGCTGGACAACCTCTACGAAATGGTTCTGCACCAGATGGAGCGCCCGCTGATCAATATCGTCATGGAAAAGACCCGGGCCAATCAGGTTCGGGCAGCAGAAATTCTCGGCATCAACCGCAATACCTTACGCAAGAAAATTCAGACCCTGGGGATAGAAGTCAAAAAAGAGCAATAACTAACCAATAGACCGTTTCACATCGCAACTTCAGGTCATCTTTGCCGCCATATCCCTCTGAAACGATTTTCGCAACGACTCCTGGCTCCGACCGACCGGTGATTGGCGATGCCATTTTTACGCGACGCGTCCATCAAGCAGAAGCTGACCACGGTCATCATGGTGATCACCAGCGCCGTGCTGTTTCTCACCGCCGGCACCTTCATCCTTACCGAAGTCTCCTCCTTTCGCCAGACGATGATCAACAAAATGATCTCGTTGGCCGAAATCGTCGGCTCCAATACCCGGACCGACCTGATTTTTCATGATTCCTACGCCGCCGAGGAGACGTTGACCTCGCTGCGCGACGAACCCCATATCCGGGGGGCCTACATCTTTCGAGAAGACGACACCCCCTTTGCCCAATATCTCAACCGCGCCCCCGGCAGCCATACAGAAATCCCTCTTCCCACCCGGGCCCAGCTCCATTCGGCCGCACGGTCCGAGAAACCGATTCCTATCTTTACCGCCCACTCGCTGGCCGTCTTCGCACCGATTTTTTTAAACGGCGAGCGCATCGGCACCGTATATCTGCAGTCCGATCTGGGGGAACTGAACGACTGGTTGCTCCGCTTCGCCCTGGGGGCCCTGCTGATTCTGGGGATCTCCCTCGTTTTCGCCTTCATCCTCTCATCCCGATTCCAGCGACTGATCTCCATGCCCATTCTGAATCTCGTCGGCACCATGGAGACCGTTTCGGCGAAGAAGGATTTTTCACTCCGGGCGGAGAAGATCACCGGCGACGAAATCGGCATCCTCATCGACCGCTTCAACGACATGCTGGCCCAGATCGAGATCCGCGATCAGCGTCTGGAACGACACCAGCGCCAGTTGCAGGATACGGTCGCTCAGCGCACCCTCGAATTGCGCGCCGCAAATTGCAAATTGCAGGGAACCGTCACCCAACTCGACCGGGCCAAGGCTGAAGCGGAGGCGGCGACAGAGGCCAAGTCACGGTTTCTAGCCAACATGAGTCATGAAATCCGCACCCCGATGATCGGCGTCCTCGGCATGACCGAGCTTCTTCTCCGCTCCGGACTCTCCGATGAACAGCAGGATATGGCGTCCACCATCCATCACTCGGGAGAAGCCCTGCTGGCCATCCTGAACGACATACTCGATTTTTCCAAGATCGAGGCGGGAAAACTGAAACTGGAGCGGGTGGCCTTCGACCTCTACCAGACCATCGAGGACGGCCTCGATCTGCTGGCCGAACGGGCCCATGCCAAAACCCTGGAGCTGGTTTTTCATCCCGACTCCGCCGTTTCCCCATCGGTTGTCGGAGATCCCGTCCGGCTGCGCCAGATCATCCTGAACCTGGTGGGCAACGCGATCAAATTCACCGAGCGAGGCGAGATCGTCCTTCGCCTCGCCCAGATCGAAGGGGGGAGAAGACGAGCCTGTTGCGGTTTGAAATCAGGGATACCGGCGTCGGCATCAGCCCGGAGAAACAGGCCGAAATCTTCGAATCCTTTTCCCAGGCGGACGATTCAACCGCCCGGCATTTCGGCGGCACCGGTCTCGGCCTGGCCATCGTCAAGGACCTGGTCGAAAAAATGCGTGGGCGAATCGGGGTGGCAAGCGCCCCGGGGGAAGGCTCAACATTCTGGTTCACGGTTCACCTGGAAACGCCACCCCGGATGGCCCCTCCTCCGGAGCCTGCCATGGGCGAATTCACCGGACACAAGGCACTGATCGTCGAAGACAACCGCAGCGCGGCCAAGGCGCTGGTCGGACAGCTTTCCGCTATGGGCCTCGAGGCGGCGGTCTGCACCGAGGGCGCCGAAGCCCTGGAAACCCTGCAGCGGGAAAATGCCTCGGGAGAGCCTTTTCATCTCGCCCTGCTCGATATGACCATGAACGGCCTCGGCGGGCTGGAGCTGGCCGCCGCCATCCATCGGGACCCGGCATTGCGAACCCGCATCCTTCTGCTTGGCCCCCGGGATGGCTGTGGGACGGCCCGGGAAAGGATGCAGGCCGGGGTAACGGACGTTCTGTTCAAGCCGCTGCGGGTGACGCGTCTGTCGCAAAAAGTGCTTCAGGCGCTTCGCTCCGCCGGGCCCGCAAGAACGGCTCTCCCTCCTTCTTCCGGACGGGTCCGGGACCCTTCGACAAAACGCCTGGGAGGAAGGATTCTCCTGGCCGAGGACAATGTCACCACCCAACGGCTTATCCGGCTGATACTGGAAAATCTCGGCTGCGAGGTGACCACGGTCGTCAATGGTGTGGAAGCGCTGGAAGCCTTGAAGCAGGAATCCTTCGATGTGGTCCTGATGGACTGTCAGATGCCGAAGATGGACGGCTTCCAGGCGGCGCGCAATATCCGCCGGGAAGGGTTCACCCTACCGGTTGTGGCGTTGACCGCCAATGTCGGAAAAGAAGATATCGAACGCTGTCTGACCGCCCGAATGAACGATTACCTGGCCAAGCCCTTCAAGCAAAAAGCGCTGGTGGAGATGGTTGCCAAGTGGCTGCCGGCGCCATCCGGCCAGAATGATCGCAAGGGGGGGGAATGCACCTCGGCCGCCCCCTGAAAATCCTGATCGCCCTCTCCCTTGGCCTTTACGCCCTGGCGGTCGGATGGCTGATCCACGCCATTGTCTCGTCGGAGCGGCCTTCCCCCGCATTGGCCGTTAAAACCGCCACACTTTCCCGGCAGGAGGGGCAAGGGGGTCTTCGGCTCACCCTGCAAGGCCGGGGATTCGATACCAAAACCCGCGCCCTTTTAGCCCTCGACGACGGGCATGAGCGAAACATTCTGAGTTCGATCCCGACCTTTGGATTTCTGCGAAATATCGTGGTGGCAAAAAACAGGGCGTACCTGGCCAACAACTTTCGCGGACTGCAGATTCTCGACGTCGACAACAGCAGGAGGCCAAAATTCCTCGGCTCCCTCAACGTGCCCGGTACGGCCTGGGACCTCTGCGTGAGCGGCGACCGCGCCTATGTGGCAGCGGCAAAGGGAGGGCTGCAAATTGTCGATGTCAGCCGCCCCGAGCGCCTGCGAATCATCGGATCACTCAAAACCCGGGGGCTGACATGGGATGTGGCGGTGAGAGGAGGTCTGGCATTTCTGGCAGACGGGGAGGAAGGGTTCAAGGTGGTCACTGTTCGAGACCCTTCGGCCCCGCGGGTCGTCGCCTCCGTTCACCTGCCGGGCTCCGCCCGGGCGCTCACCGTTGCCGAGAACCTGGCGCTGGTGGCAACCGAGGGAGGACTGCAAATCATCGATATCCGGCGCCCGAGACAGCCGCGAGTCATCGCCTCCCTCGCCACCGAAGGAAATGCCTGGGGGCTAGCCCAGGCGGGTCATTATGCCTATCTGGCAGACGGCAGAAAGGGGGTGACGGTGGTAGATATTCTCCAGCCGTCCCGCCCGCGCATCGTCGCGTCATTCCCCACCCCAGGGCACGCGATGGGAATCGCCATTGCCGGCAACCGGGCCTATATCGCGGAAAATGAGGGAGGGGTACAGGTCTTCGACATTACCCGGCCGGAGCATCCCAAAGCCCTCGGTGCCGTTCTGACGCCGGGGCGCAATGTCGAAGGGGTGACGGTATCGGGAAACAGGGGTTTTCTGGCGGATGGTCCCGAGGGCCTGCAAATCATTAACCTCATCTGCCCCCCCTGCCGTTCCCCCTTCCAATTCATCTCCGTCGAAGGTTTGGGCCCCAAATACTCGGGATTCTGTCTGACCCGGCGCCGCTTGTTTGTCGCCCAGGCAAGGGCTCTGCAGATCTTCGATCTGCAGAGCCCGAGGCACCCCAGGAAAATCGGTTCGTTTCAAATCCCGGGACGAGGCGGACAGATCGTGGTGAAAGGCCGGCGAGCCTACCTCAGCTACCTGCAACTGCGCCCCGCGAAGCGATCACGGGCGGCGGTGCCATCGGCGGGCGGCGAATCCGCTGCCTCGCGCCCCCTCCCCTCCTATCTGAAAAGCAGCGGGCTTCTGGTCCTCAACGTAAAAGATCCGGAAAGCCCCAGACTGCTGGGCGCGGTCGGGCTGCCGGATCGGATCAAAGGGATCGCCGTCGGCGATGGGAAGGTCTATCTGGCCGCAGGCAAGGCCGGAGTCTTCGTTGTCGATGTCGAACTGCCGGATCACCCCAGAGTGATCGGCTCCGTGCAAACGGGAGGGGATGCCCAAAGCATTCTCCTGCACGGTAGCCATGCCCTTGTGGCCGACGGCAAAGCCGGCCTGCAGGTGATAGACATCGCGGATCCCCGCCATCCCCACGTGATCGCTACGGCGGTTTCCCCCTGGCCCGAACACTCCTTTTCCGCCGCACTGGACGTCGCCGTCAGCTCCGACAACGCCTTTATCGCCAATGGCCGCGACGGGCTGCAGGTGGTGGATATCCACGACCCTCTCCATCCCCGGATTGTCGCTCGGCTCAAAATGATCGGATATGCGGCGGGCATTACCGTATCCGGGAATTGGGCCTACCTGACCGATTGGGGAGGGGGACTTCAGGTTCTCGACATCACCAATCCGCTCCGACCGCGGATCATCGCCACCCTCAATTTTCCCGGGCGGGGAGGACAGCTTGCCGTTGCCGGGAAGAGAGTCTACATCGCAACCGGCCTAAGTGGGCTGATCGTCGTGCCGCTGCCCATCGAGTCGGAGGAGAGCACCCTGCAAAATCCGACCCGCATGACCGTAAGACTCCCCCGACCGGAATTCCCCGGCGATTATACTCTGACGGTTTTCAACGAAAATGGGCACACGACCCTGCCGCGGGCCATTCAACTCAGCCCAACCACCCCCTGATCACTCCTCCTATCGGGCCTCGCCTCCGGGTAAATCCGCCGCATTTTTGCCGGCACCACGCCCCCCCCCGCCGCCCCGCTCGGGCCAAAAAAGCTGACGGTTAAAAGGTATAGTCCATCCCCAGCCAGAACTGCCTTCCCATGATGTAGGTCCCGGCGAGCGTCCCGGCATCGGCCTTGCTGTTGAAGACGTTGTAGATTTCGAGATTCACTCCGAGGCGCTGCCCTGGAAACAGCTTTTTCTGCCAGCGGAGCTTCCAGTCGAAAAGCAGGGCAGCGGAATGTCGGACGTCGTCGACCACATACAGCTCTTCCGGAATTTCCTGCCCGGTCATCGGATCGATCCTCCCGCTTCCTTCCGGAACAGCCTTTTGCACTCCCGTATTCTCCAGCGTGTGATAACTGCCCCGATAGCGGGTTAGATTGACGAAGGAAAACCCCAGGGGCAGGCGGGCCATGTAGGTCAGATTGGCTAGAAAGGGGCGATTGAAATCGGTCCGGGGCAGGTCGTTGGGATACACCGCCTTGCCGTGATACCAGACCCGGCTATCCCCGTCGCCGTTATCGAGAAGCGTATCGTAATCGGCATTGCTTGTCGTCGTCTGCTGGTAAGTTGCGTTGATGGAAAAAAAGGTCCGGGGCCAGGTCCGCTCCCAGGAGAGCCGGTAACTGCTGTGGCGGCTGCTGCCATTGTTGTTCATGGCGTAATAGCGCAGGCCATCGGGCTGCAGCGGCCCGTAGGCCCGGGCGAACTCGTCCTTTCCTTCGCGATGGACGTACTTGAGGCTCAACCGCCCGGCAAAAAGCGCCTGATCGAGCCCCAAAGCGACTTCATCCGAATAGGGGGTCTTCAGATCGGAAAATCGCGTTTCGCTGGTCCCCTGAAAAGCGGCCGGCGTCCAGGGGGTCAGCTGATTCTGATACGAAGAGCGGGTTTCTGAGGTGTACGCCTTTTCGGCTTCGCGCAATTTGTCGGTCAGCAGGGTCGTGCCGTAGTAGCGATTAACCCCGGCGATGAGGACGGTTTTGCCGTTGCCGAAAAGATCGTAGGTCGCCGCCAGCCGTGGGGCGAGGTTGGCGTTGTGCATAAAATCGTCGTAGGTGAAGCGCACTCCGGGCCGCAAGCTGAGCCGCCGAAAACGGATGGCGTCCTCGCCGTAGAGGCTGAGACGGTTGATTGTCGCCCAGGCGGAGCCGGCCTCATACACCTTGCGGAAGGTGAAGAACTGCTCCCCGTCGACGCAATCATAGGAGTCTCCTCCGCAGGCGATATCGGGAGAAAGCAGGGCCTGCTGATAGACGTAGGTCGTCTGCTTGCGGTCGAAGTCCCCTCGGATCGTTGCGAAATCGACCCCGGTTTTAAAACCGTGGGCAACGGCGCCGGTTCGCACCTCGTCGAACACCAGGTCCCCCTTCACGTCCACCGTGCGCTGCGTTTTTTCGACGCTGCCGAATCCTCCTTCGCTGCTCACATCCGAATCGAGCAGGCGCCCCCAATCCTTGGTGTCGGTCACCGCCCACTCGCGCCAATCCCTGGGAGCCTGGCGGGAATTTTCGCTGCGCCGGTAGGCCCCCCTCAGGAGCAGCTCGCCCCCATCGAAGAAATGCCGATAGACCGCATCGGCGACGAATCCGCCCCCTTTGAGGGTAAAGTCGCTGTTTTTGCCGTCGGGAAGAAACATCTTCGATCGGTACGGGGTGTAAAGGGCAGAGAGGTCCAGCCGATCGTCGCCGGGCAGCTCGATGCGGTACTTGGCAAAGAAATTTTCGAGCCGCCGCGACTGGTCCCGGGAGGCGCCGAGGTGCTGCAGGGGAATCTGCGAATCGAGGATCCGGTAGGAGGCAAACAGCCCCATATGGGGCCCGATGGGGAGATTCAGATCGACCCCGCCCTGGACCTTGTCGAAATTCGGCTCGAAACTGGCGGTGCTGGAATTCTCGAAGGTGTAGCGCTTGGCCGGATCGATGTAAAAGTGGCTCCAGTTCGAACGGGTCGTCCGAAAGAAGACCTTCCCGCCCAAAACGGGGCCCGGGCTTTTCGTCTCGGCGGACACCACTCCCCCCGTGAAATTGCCGTATTCTGCCGGGACATTGCTGTCATAAACGGTGATTTTATCCACCAGCCCCGCGTCGGGGAAGAGCTCCTGGGGCTGCCCGGGAATCCCGTAGACGCTGTCGGCGGCCGGATCGAGCAGACTCTGGCTGCCGAGGCCGTCAATCAAGAAGTCGTTCTGGTAGGTCCTGCCCCCCGAGATGGAGATATCGGGAGGCAGGATTTCCCCGCCGGCGAGGGAGGTGTCGGCGCTGCTGCCGACCTGGACGTCGGGCAGAACCTGAAGGACCTCGTTGATGCTGCCGTTGCGCTTGGGCAGCATTTGGATGACATCTCCCCGGACGGTGGATTTCCCGGTGGCCGGGTTTTCAATCCTGCCGACCACCGTCACCGGCGGTAGGGCGGGGATCGCTACGGCGGAGGCTGTCTGCTTCGAGGACGGGGCCTCTGGGGCAGCTCCGCCACTTCCCACATGCAGCACGGAATTCTGTAAATCCCCCTTCGTCGATGAGCCTCCTCCGGCCGAAGCAGCCAATGGAATTCCACCAATCACCCATCCAACAGCCAGTGCCAACAGCACCCTTTTGCCGATTTTCAAAACACCCACGGAAAACTCTCGATTACTGCCTGTGGCGTTTTTGCCGGCGGCAGAATACGGCGGTGATCAACTCCCCTGCCGCAAGCCGCGGGGGAGTAAGAATACAGAATCCAGGAGTCGGCTTTTCCTGGGCCTGTGGCCCACCTGAAGACGATGAAGAACGAAAGCCAACTTTAACGCGAAGACGCAGAGAGAGTCCTTTCCCTGATTTCTTTTCACCTTATCCTCTGCGCCTTGAGAGAGCGGAGCGAGCGGGCGTTAACGTGCCCGGATTCGTCTCTCAGTTGTCCGGGTAAAGGGGCCGGGCATCCGATACATCGGGAATACCGTCCCCATCACTGTCGGGATCCAACGTCAGGCCGGAAGCGGCGATATCGGCAGGCGTCGCCAGAGGGTTGAAAAAGTCCGGCATCCCGTCCTTGTCGGTGTCAATACTGGCCACCCGTGTTCCCGGGAAATCATCCTTTTGGGCATAATAGGCGGCCATCGCCTCGATCGCCTGATAGCGATCGGTAGCGTAGGGAAGCGAATTTGCCAAAGCGGCTCCCCGCTCCAGATCGCCGGCCTTGCAGTAGGTCGCCACAATATCCACTTTTTTCTGCATGGCCTTGGCGTCGGTGTACATCTGCCCGGCGACCGACCAGGCTTCGTCGAGAACGCCGATGGCCGTCGCGCTATCACCGCTGCGGATATACTCGTCAGCGGCAGTGACCAGCTCATCGATTTCGTATCCCGCCATTTTATCGTGGTCGCTCCCCGTATAAGATCCCGTGGGATCGAAAATCTGCCGGGAAACGGCGACATCATCTGCGAGAAGGGCCGCTGGGGCCTCCCGACGCCCCATCGCCAGATCGGCCTCGATCACCGTTTGATACAGACTGGCGGCGTCGCGAGGATCAAGAGCACCCGCCGCCGCGTCAATCGCGGCGCCGGCCTGGTCGAGCAGGGTGCCGGCCCGGCCGGCGTTGCCCAACTCGACATAGGTCGAAGCGATGTCGGCCAATCCATCGACCACATACTCGGCCCCGGTCAACCCGCCGACCACCGATTCGGCCCGGCCGAGGAGCAACTCCGCATCGGCATCGTCCCCGGCCTCGTAGTAGAGATCGGCGATTTTGACGCAGCCCTCCTGGACCATATTCCGGTATTTGTCGGCGTCGCTCGTTTCAGCGAGGCCGGCGACCAGATTCGCCGCCAGATCGAGGGCCTGCTTCGCCGTCTGCAGCTGTCCGTCGCCGATCAGCGCCAGGGCCACGTAGGGAGCTTCCTTGTTGAGTGCGAAATAGGTGAGCGCCTCGATCTTGTCGGTATCGTCGGGGAAGTGCTCATTGATAATGGTCAGAGCGCTTGGCAGCCCGTTGGTCAGCGCCTCATAGGTCGCCACCAGCTTGAAGGCCTGTTTCTGATATTTCGTTCCCGAACGGGTGGAGCCGAGAAAGTTTTGGAAAGTGTCGGGGATGGAATCGGCCAGGTCAAAAGCCTGCTGCTTCGCCCCCACCTGGTACAGCGCCGCGACCATGTCGGGCATGTAGGGCCAAGTATCCCCCTTGGTCAAATTCTGCAGGCCGTCATCGGCCCGGATGCTCTGAATCAGGTTGAAGATTTCCAGAACCTTGCCGGTATCGCCGATGGCGACGTACCGCTTGGCCGTTTCCTTGAGAAAATAAACTTTCAGGGAGTAGAATTCCAGCCCAATGACATCATTCGGCGGGGTCCTTTGCGCCAGGGCGTACATGGAATCGATCAATGGGGCGGCCTGGTCCACCCTCCCTTCCTGCAGATACGCATCGGCGACTTTTTCCGTGCCGGTGAGCAGACGGGCGAAGGTACTGTATTTGGTCAGATAGGGGGTGAGGCTGTCGAGGTAGGCGAGAACGGCCTGGGCGGAAGCAAGATCTCCCGCCTGACGATAGGCGGCAGCGAGCCACTGCAGGTTGGCCGCATCGCTGCTGGCAAGACTGGCCGCGCCCTTGGCGTCGATAACCTTGCGATACAGATCTTCGGCCTTTTTCAGGTTGCTAATTGCGTCAGCCGTCTTTCCGAAGCGCAACAGATCGAGGGCATAGGTGCGGTAGGCATCGGCCTTGTCCTGCGATTGAAAAATCTGGGTTTCGATAAACGTCCGGGCCTGGTCGAGAAGCCCGTTTTCGGCCTCTCCATGGGCGATATCCGACATCACGTCATCATTGAGTTGATCATTGAACACGCCGCCGATCAATTTTTCGGCGGTGTAAAAGGGCGAAGCATCCGAATTGTAGTAATAGTTGATTCGCTTTAAATTGTCGTCCCCGGGCAATTCATCGGCAAGCAACGGCACCGCAACGCTGTAGAGCGCCTTGATGTCAGCCAGTTTTCCGATGTTCGGATCGCTTCCAAGCGCGACCGTGCTGCCGTTCTCCTGCCGGACGAGAGATTGCTCGAAGGATGCGGAATCCTGGAGCCAGATGTCGAAAGGGGTCAGATCATAGGTAAAAAGGACATACCGCGCCAGCCTCTGGGGGGCAATTCCCCCCAGAGGAAGGATTTTGTCCCCCAGTGCCAGGCGGATCTTTGCCGCCAGAAGGGAAATATTTTTCTGGTAGGTGGCGTTCTGCGGATCGAAGGTCTCGTCGTCCTGATGCATCCGCGCGAGGGTCCTGGAAAGTCCCTCGACAAGCTCCTGCTGACCGAACGCTTTTGCCAGCCCGTCGGTTTTGCCTTGGAGCGTGCTGTAGGTTTCGGCAATCCGCTGCCGGGCCTGTGCATCGAGATTGAGATCGGCAAGGATGTTCGTATTGAGATTCCCGTCCGCGTCGACCAGAGCCTGGGACTCCTTGACCAGGGCGTTTATCGCCTGAAACGGCTCGGGAGCGCTGATCGGACCGAGAGTGTCGGCTTTCTGGAATTGGCTGCCGGTTTTGATTTCGCTGGCGATTTTGGTGAGTAGCAGAGACCGTCTGAGCAACGCGACATCTTGCGACGGCACCTGCCCAAGATCCGTCCCCGGATCGAGCCCCAGCAGGATGCGGACCTGCGCCTCGGCGACGAGAACCGGCGTTCCTCCTGCGGCCGCCCCTGACACCAGCGTGGTCAGCGGAGAAACCGTCACGCTCGACTCCCGCCCCGGGAACATGGCCAGCGGGGCAACCAGTTTCATGCCGGAGAAATCAACGCCCGTCGTCCCATCACGCCCCCCGGACGCAACCACCAGAAGCGCGTCCGAATCGCCCCCCGTTCTGACCTGGAAAGTAAAATTTCCCCCGGAGTCCGTTTTCGTCTCACACGCTGCCGATCCGCTCGGGCCGCAGAGAGCGGCCACCTGAGAGGTGCCCTGGACATAAAGAGAAACGGTAGCCCCTTGAAGCGGCCCGTCGGCCACCACCCCTGCCACCACCCCGGAGGCGGTGCCGGAGCTGCCGTTGTTGGAGCTGTTATTACCGGAGCCGCCGGAAACGCTGCCGTCACCGAAACTGCTGCCGCTGCCACCGCAGCCATTCAATACCAGCAGACAGGCGAACATCGTAAGAAAGAGAATGCTTTTGGCCGAGCTCATCCAAAACCTCCAGCAATTTCCCCTCCCGATTTTTGCCGTTCTTTGTCAAGGACAGCGCATAAAAACTATTGATTTATCATGAAAAAGGCAACAAAAAAATCATATTTCGAGCATTTTCTCCGGGGAATAGAAGCATCGGGGCAAGGGAAAAGAGCACTTTTGGCTGGAGCGCAGCGAATTGACCTGGCAACGTTTTTGCCCTATAAAGGAACCCGCATTCTTCCCCCTGGCGATCGGACGAACGGACCTTTGGCATGACCCTGTTGAGGCGAAAAGCTGAACCAGCCACATCGATAAAATTCCGTGCCCCGCAAAAACCGGGATTCGGCATCTTCCTTCTCTGCCTGGTGCTTTCGATTTCGCTTCATGTCGCAATTTTGCTCCTCTACCCCGGCTCCGACCCGCCGCCGCGAAAAGTCCCGGTAGCGCTCCAAGTCGGTCTGATCCATCGGAAGGATTCTCCCGTCACCCGATTTGCCGCCGGGCGGAGAAAAGAAAATCCGCGCCAGCAAACCTCGCGACCGATTTCCAGGACAGCTGTGAAAAAAGGGGGTTCCCCAACCCTTTCCCGTTCTGCATCGGCCGCCTCCGAAAAGGCACATCGAGCGAACCGTCAGCCGGTCTCACCAACCACCTCGTCCCGAGTGGCGACGGCGAAGACTCCCTCTGCGCTCCCCAAGCCGATGCAGAAACCGGTCACCCGCGCCACCTCGGCTTCGTCGGCAAAAAGACTCTCTGGAACTGCAACAAAATCCCCCCATGCCGCCGAGTTCGCGCAAAGAACAAAAAAAGGGCGCGATTCAAGGCCCCCACCTGCCGCGCCGACAATTGCGCCCTCTCCACCACCTCCTGTAACCGGTGGCCCGACAGCGTCTTCGTACGTTGACGCTGCGCCGATCTATGCCGAGAACCCTCCGCCCCGGTATCCCCGCGTCGCCCTGTTCCAGGGGTGGAGCGGCGAGGTCTGGATACGGGTCCGGGTCTCGTCCTCCGGGCGGGTTCTCGATGCCGCTATCGAGCATTCTTCGGGCCACAGGGTTCTCGATTCCGCCGCCCTTAAGGCGGTCCTCCGGTGGCGGTTCCATCCGGCGCGCCGGGGAGACACCCCCATGGCGGGAGTCGTCAGGCTGCCGATCCGCTTCAAGCTGCGCTCTTCCTGAATCGCTCGCCAATCTCGACGCCCCCCGGAATCCTCGCTAAATAACGACAAAAAGCCCACCTTAAACACTAAGGTGGGCAAGGAGCGCGTGCGATACCCGCGACGGAGGATCAGTACCCCTCTTCCCGGCGGGCCTGGTTTTCAAAACGGGTATATTCGCCGCGAAAGGTCAGATGCACGGTGCCGATCGGCCCGTTACGCTGTTTGCCGAGAACGATTTCCGCATCCCTCTCGTGGCCCTTGTCGCAGGTTTTCTCCTTGCTCTTGCACGCCTCGCAGTAGACCGCCTCGCGATAGACGAACATGATCACATCGGCGTCCTGCTCGATGGCTCCCGATTCTCTCAGGTCGGCCATGATCGGCCGCTTATCGGTGCGGTTTTCGAGGGAGCGGTTGAGCTGGGAAAGGGCAATGACCGGAACGCTCAGCTCCTTGGCAAGGGCTTTGAGAGAGCGGGAGATTTCGGAAATTTCCTGTTGCCTGCTTTCGGGGTTGTTCCCCTGCATCAACTGCAGATAGTCCACCACGATCAGGCCCAGGTTTTTTTCCGCCTTGAGCCGCCGCGCTTTGGCCCGCAGTTCGAGAACGGAAATGGCCGGGGTGTCGTCGATAAAGATCGGGGCCTCGGACAACAGCCCCGCTCCATTGGTCAGTTTCGGCCAATCCGACTCACCCAGATGGCCGGTTCGCAACCGGCTGGCATCCACCCGGGCAACCGAACAGAGCATACGTTGAACGAGCTGCTCCTTGCTCATCTCGAGCGAGAAGATGATGGTCGGAATGGCTGGTGAGGTATGCACAGCCGCATATTCGACCACGTTGACACAAAAAGCAGTCTTGCCCATGGAGGGGCGTCCCGCGACAATGAGCAGGTCGCCGGATTGCAGCCCGGCAGTCATCGTATCGAGATCGGTAAAGCCGGTGGGGACTCCCGTCACCAGCTCCTTGCGGTCATAGAGTTTCTCGATGGCCTTGAAGGTGTCCTTCATAATCTCCTTGGTGGAGAAGTAGGAAGGACGGGACTTCATCCCGGTGATCTCGAAAATGGATTTTTCCGCCCAATCGAGAGTCTGCTCGATCTCACCCCCTTCGTAACTGCGGGTGGCGATATCGGTGGCGACGTGGATCAGGTGCCGGGAGAGGG
>CAWANI010000032.1:0-210307 GCA_963783365.1 uncultured delta proteobacterium
GCTGAGCGGGACGGCCATGAGCGAGCGCAAGCCTTCCTCGTCGGCATCGGGCAGGAGCTTGAAGCGCGGGTCATTCAATGCATCGCGCATGGCAACTGGCTGGCCATGGGTGACGGTCCAACCGGTCAGGCCTTCGCCGATGCCCAACGAGACGCGGCCGACGGCCCGGCGGGCCAGGCCGGTGGTGGCCTGGAGGACCAGGCGCTCGCCGCTTTCATCCTGCAGGTAAATCGAACAGGAATCCACGCCCATCACCTGGGAAGTGATGCGCGTGATCACCTCCAGCGTCTCGTCGAGCTTCCAGGCTGCCGCCAGCGCGGCGCTGATCTGCCCCACGGCGCGCAGTTGGGCGGTCTTTTGTTCGAGATCGCGAAGGGTTGCGTCCATTGAACATTTAATTATAGCGGAGATTAGTGGATGGTTGGCCAAGCAATTAAACGTTATTGTAGCTTTTCATCATGAAATTGTAGAGACGCAAGATTTGCGTCTCCCATGAGACGTAATATCTGCTTCTCCCGTGAGACGTAATATCTGCTTCTCCCATGAGACGTAATATCTGCATTCTCCCATGAGACGTAATATCTGCATCTCCCATGAGACGTAATATCTTACGTCTCTACGGAGGTGGATTATTTCATCAACGAAGGACACCGTACCAACAAAACCAATCTCATTAGGGTTTCAATTCGAGGGTCTCAAGGTAGCCCCAACCCTGCGGACGGCGAATTTGGATCCGGGAAGGGATGACTCGCAGGAGCGCGCACCATCCGGCACCCGGCTCTCGCAAGAGCTGCAGCTCGAAGTCGAGTGTAGCCGGGGAGACCATCTGCGCCTCGCCTTTCAGCTCCCAACTGGAGGTTAGCAAGGTTAGCGAGGGATCGCTCTCCAGGTTGAAGAGGTGGTCGCAGGTCCAGGGCAGCAGCAGGTACAGGTCCATCTCCACGGCCTGGCAGGGAAGTTCAGCAACTTGCAAACCGGCGGGGCCGTGTGTGGCGAGTACGGCCCGGCGAATGGGCCTCAAGACCTGGATAGCACGGGTGCGAGCGTAATCGAGCATAGCTCCAGCATAGCGGGAATCCCTCCGGCAGTCATCCACCCAAAGATAGATGCCGGGTTAGATTTCGAGCAGGCCCAAGGCGCGCGCCCGGGCGACGGCCTCGGTGCGGTTATGGGAATCCAATTTGCCAAGGATATGGTTGATATGGCTCTTCACCGTGCCGACCGTGATCACGAGCTGCTCTGCGATCTCGCGGTTGCTGGCCCCCTGGGCGATCAGGCGCAGCACTTCCAGCTCGCGAAGACTGAGGCTTTCCCCGAAGAGGGTTTGTGCAGCCTGGTGCCCTGGTTGTATTTGTTCCTGGCTGGGAGTGGCTGTCACGGCGATGGAATTCAAGATGCCGGCGATGGTTCCCTGGAACACGCCTCGTTGGGCGGTCTCGCTGAGCAGTTGGGCCAGGGCTGGTCCGCGATCAAAAACGCGCAGGTATCCTTCAGGCTGCGCGGCGGAAAGGGCATTCTCCAGAGCGGCCCGGGCGCGCTCAGCTTCGCCCGCTGCGCGCCAGCCGAGCGCCTGGATGACTGAAAGCTCGATGAAACGACCCTGCAATCCCTGCAGCCGAGGCTCGCTCGAGCTGGCGGTGGAGATAGGCGAGGGCGGGCTGCGGGTCGCCGAGCGCAATCCGGACCTGCGCCCAGGCCAGGAAAGCCTGATAGTAGACCTCGGCAGCCCCGAACGGGCCCATTCCAGGCGCCTGTCGATCGAGATCCACTGAAGACAGGAAGTCCCGGCACCAGTCTTCAGCTTCAACCTGTACAGCCGGATCTTCCGGCGAGGTGCGCAGTGTGTGCAAGGCTCGCAGCCCACGCGTACAGAAGGCAATATCCGGCCAGGCGGTTTCCAGATGATCCAGGGTTTTTAGCGCCTCGTGCGAACGGCCCTGAACCTCACGCAGGCGAAAGATTGCGATCTGGGCTGTCAGCAGGTAATAGGGATTCATCCCGGCGCCCATCAAATTCAGCCCGTGCTGCAGGTGCTGCTCGGCAGCCTGCAGCTGGTCCTGTTCCAGGAGCACGCAGCCAAGGGCGATGTCGAGACTGCCCAAGGCCGGTAAGGCCTGTTCGGGATCCGGCAGCACGGCGGCGATGTCTGCCTGCCCCTGACGGCAGAGCTCCATGGCCTGGCGCAGCAAGCCCCGGCTGTGGGCCAGGCGGGCCAGGTGGAAAGTCGACTCCACGACCCCAAAATACAGGCCCTCACGCAGAGCAATCTGCCTGGCCTCCTGGAAAACTGCTTCGGCGGCCTGCGCTTCGTGAAGGGCGAGGTGAGCGTAGCCGGCCAGCAGCAGCCCGCTGAACTGGCCGGCATGGCCTTGCGGATAAGCTCCCAGGAAACTCTGGGCGAGGGTGAACAGCTCCCGGGGCTCGGCAGCCGGGTCCGGGGCGAAGGCCAGGAAGGTGCGCACGACCGAGGCCAGCTCGACCAGTTCATGAGCGGCCTGGCGGTCTGGCAATTCGGCAATGATCCGGTCGACCTGCTGCAGGCGGGCTTCCACCCGGGCGCGGTTCTGGCGCCGGAATCCATAAGCCAGGGCCATGCCCTGCAAGATGCAGAGCATTGGGTGGCCCTGCATCACCTCCTCCGGGAAAACCGAACACCATTCGTAGAGGGTCGAGATCTCACTGTGGACGATCAGGGTGAAGCTGTGGCGCTCGACAAATGCCGCGGCGTACTCCCAGTCCCGGGTCCGGATGGCATGCCCGGCTGCCTCGCGCAGGAGATTCGCCCCGGCCAGCCACTCGCAGGCCGTGCGGTGCAGCAGTTGAACACGCTCGGGCTGAGTCTTTTCCAACCGGGCCCGCAAGAAATCACGAAACAGGTGGTGGTAGCGATACCAGGTCCGTTCGTCGTCCAGCGGCACAAGGAAGAGGTTGGATCTCTCTAGATATTCCAGAATTTCGAGGGAAGAAAAAGGAGCAGGGGAGAGGGGATCAGGGATCAGGGATTCAACCAGCCCTTGCCCCTTATCCCCTTTCCCCTGAATTAATAATTGATCGCACAGGGGCGCGCAGATGCGCTCGAGGATCGAGGTGGCGAGCAGGAATGCCTGCACTTCGTCCGGCTGGCGGTTGACCACTTCTTCCAGCAGGTATTCAACCAGGTAACGATGGCCCCCGGTGATGGAATCGATCGCCTGCTCCCTGGCCCCCCGGTCTGACCGGGATGGTGGTGCCTGCTTAGCAAGCGGCGCTTTCAATGCAAGCGCAAGCAGCTGCAGCCCGGTGACCCAGCCTTCGGTTCGTTTTTCCAGGGACAGGACCTCGTTTGGCGATAGGCCGAGCTGCATGACTTCGTCCAGGAATTGAGCCGCTTCCGCGGCCTGGAAACGCAGGTCGGCCGTGCGGATCTCGAGCAACTGGGAACGGGCGCGCAGGCGTGCCAGAGGCAGGGGCGGGTCCGCACGGCTGCCGATGGCAACGCGCAGGTTGCCAGGCAGGTGCTCGACGAGATAAGCCATTGCGCTGTGGATGGCCGGATCGCCGATCAGGTGGTAATCATCCAGGACCAGCACGCATTCCCGCTGGCACGCAAATATGGCGTTGATCACCGCCGGCAAAATGCGCTGGAAATCGATCTCGGGCGAGGTGCGCAGGATTTGGGCGACCTGGGCCAGCTCAGGGATTGGGCCGAGTGCCTGGATGAAACTGGCAATGAGATAGGCTTTGAAAGGAACAGGATCATCATCCCCCGCGTCCAGGGCATACCAGGCGACCGCAGTGCCTTGTTGCGTGAGAACCTGAGCCCATTCTGCCAGCAGGGTGGTTTTGCCGTAGCCGGCCGGCGCGCAAACCAGGACCAGGCTGGGCTTAAATGGGTGAGCCTCGTCCCTGGGACTGAGGCGTTCTGTGAGATGGGTGCGGGAGACCTGGCGCGCCCGGGGGACCGGAACGTGCAGCTTGGTGACGACAAGAGGCGAGCTGGAGAGGTCCATTTGGATTAATTCTACCCTGAACCGGAGCAACTTTATAACCCGGGTTCTAACCTTGGATAGATGACGGGAGGGCAGGGTACTTGTTAGGATATAAGCAAGAAGTGTCCTGAGATGTCATTGCGAAATTGTGCTCTTCAATTGAAGCAATCTCCCGGCGAGAGTTGAGACTGCCCGGATGAACGACTGAAGTCGTTACTACATACACTTGATTAAATGTTATTGACTACTGGGGTAAGTCAGGAAGCGGATAAAAAGGAGAATCAATCCGATGGAAAACAAGATTTTGGTGGCTTATGCTTCAACGCACGGCTCGACGCAGGAGGTAGCCGGGGTGGTGGCGGCGATTCTGCGAGAGCATGGTCTTACGGTCGACCTTCAGACGGCGCGGCAGGTGCGCAGCCTGGAAGGGTACGGCGCGGTGGTGCTGGGGGCCCCGCTGTATATGTTTCACCTGCATAAGGATGCGCTGCGTTTCCTATCCCGGCATCAAAAAGCGCTCAGCGGCGGTCTGCCCGGCGGCAGCTTGCCGGTCGCGATCTTTGCGGGCGGGCCCTTTGCTGCAGCAGATGGTTCCGTGGATGAAAACGCCTGGCAGGAAGTGCGCAAGCAGCTGGACCAGGAGCTGGCAAAATTCCCCTGGCTCAGGCCGCTGACGGTGGAGGTAATCGGGGGCCGGTTTGACCCGGGCAATCTGCATCTCCCCTGGAACCTGCTGCCTGCCCTGCGGAATATCCCCGCGAGCGACCTGCGCGATTGGGAGGCGATCCGCACCTGGGCGAGCAGGTTGGCGACGCAGCTTCAGCCCGTCTTAGTCCAATTGAAAAGAAGAATAGCGATGAAAAGTGCTACGGGTGTGTACGCTTCAACCTTCGGTGCCGTGATGGCGTTGGCGGGCATCGAGCACGGGATCGGTGAAATCCTGCAGGGTAATGCGGCTCCTGAGGGGATCATGATCCTGTCCTGGCCCGGATCGGAATTCTTCCGCGGCCTGGGCGGCGAGCCGGCGATGACGGTCGTCCCCAACCTGCTGCTCACCGGAATCCTGGCGGTGCTCGTTTCATTGGCTTTGCTGATCTGGTCCGTACTATTCGTCCACAGGAAAAACGGCGGCCTGATCATGATCCTCCTGTCCCTCACTTTGCTGCTTGTAGGCGGCGGCATTTTCCCGCCCGTATTCGGGATGCTCATCGGGTTGGTGGCTACCAGGATCCATTCGCCCTTGAGTTGGTGGCGCGCCCATCTCTCGGAGGATATCCGGCGTTCCCTGGCGAAAATATGGCCCTGGTCTTATACAGTCTGCCTCATTGCCTGGCCGGCGGTGTTTCCTGCCGGGTACCTTTTCGGTGAGAAGTACCCGGCCATCATCCTGGTGATTTTGTGCACCGCGCTTGGCACGCTCATTCTGACAGTTCTTGCCAGCTTTGCCTATGATGCCGGACGGTCCATGGGTACAGGAAGCCCCAAATTACAACCTGGGACCTAGGTCTCTGGAAGGATCGAAAAATCCTCCTTTCTATCCAATCGGTTTCAATCCATCGCCTGATGTGCTCAATCCGATTGGTGTGTATTGTATAGCCAGAAAAGAAAGGAGAAATAAAAATGGAAAGCAAATCGATCTCTCGGGTATATTATCTGGACTGGCTGCGAGTATTCGGAATTCTGGCAGTCTTCATCTTCCACTCAACACGCTTTTTCGACCTGGGGAACTGGCACGTCAAAAGTCCGCTGATGGTTTTTGAGGCGAACGTATTCCAGGAGGCGCTGATGACCTGGATGATGCCCTTCTATATCCTGCACCAGACTGTACTCCTGTGCGTCGGTTTCTTCGTCGTACAATGGGCCATCCCGGCTGTGCAAATGTGGCTGATCATCGCCCCTGCATCCTTCGCCATCATCATGCTGCTGTACGAATACCTGGTACGACGTTACAACACACTGCGGATCCTGTTCGGGATGAAGCCGCAGGCGAGAGTCTCGGCCGTGCCGGCAGCGGAACCCGCACTGGCAGGCGGGAAAATTCAATAGGCAGCTCGTTTTTGCCCCCCAACCTGTAAAATAACAAAAAATCGCTCTAAACAAACAGAGCGATTTTTTGTTCGTATCGATTAATAAGCGCCTGCAGATGCCTCATTCCCCCACCGGAAATGAAGATCAGGCTCAATCATCGAAGACAGCCACCGCCCGTACAGGCGAGCCGGTGCCGCCGCGGATCTTAAGCGGCAGAGCAGCAATCACGAGAAGGAAAAGCAGAAAAATGATTTGACGTACCACAGGCCTGTCAAACACCCCAACCTCCATGGCGATAAACGGTAGACTGGGAACCGGTCGACATTAATTACCGGCGATTTTGTCGCCGGCATAATTTGATTAACTGGATGAAATATACACTTTTTTGACTATAACAGGAATCCTATCGTAAAGCAAGCTGTTTTTAGAAGTGATTAAAGCGAAATGTGAGGAGGCTGTTTGCGGTACAAGGCCATGTAGGTCATGGCAGCCATTTGCCCGGCAGTGTACTCATTGGGAGTCCCAAGCCACCAATAGAGCAAACGAGAGATCACGCCGGTCAGCAGTTGGGCTTCGATCTCTTCAGGGAGGTTAAAGTTGACCTCAGGGGGCTGCGGGGCACTGCGGATGTCATACAAAAAGGCGTTCGCCAGGAAGTCCTGTGCACGCGCGGTCAGCGCTGCAGAGCCCTGCTTCCCAAACATCACCCGGTACAAGTCGCGGTTCTTGTCCGCATGTTGGAAGATATTCAGAAGGCCGAAGTATTCCACCTGGGGCAAATTATGGTCGAGCTGCAGGTGAGCCTCTCGCTCCAATTCTTTAAAAAGATCCTGAAAGGCACTCCAGACGACTTCTTCCTTGTCCTTGAAATGGATATAAAAGGTCCCCCGGCCAAGGTCAGCCCGATCGGTAATCTCCTGGATCGTAATGGATTCGTAGCCCTTTTCGAGAACCAATTGCAGGGTGGTCTGAATCAGCAGGTTGCGAGTTCGCCTGCGGCGGCGCTCATGCCGGGAAGGCTGAAGTATGGTGACGATGGTACCCTCAAACCTGGAAGGTGTGGCTGAAACTTTGCTGATCACGCTCTATATCCGGGCCATGGAATCACAACGTCCCGATGCCCTGATCAAAGACGAAAAAGCTGTCGCATTGGTCAAGCAAATGGGTTATGATTTCGCCCGCTTCGACCAGATTAAGATGGACGAGGATGATAAAGTGACGATTATCCTGCGCAGCCGGGAGTTCGATCGCTGCGCCAGGGATTTTTTGGCGTACAACCCCGATGCAGTCGTAGTGCATATCGGCTGCGGGCTTGATTCTCGTTTCGAGCGCGTGGATAATGGCAAAGTAGAGTGGTACGACCTGGATCTGCCGGACGTCATCGAAGTGCGCCGCAAGCTCATCGGTGAGGAGGCCGGTCGCTACCATCTGCTGGCTTGTTCGGCGTTCGACAACACATGGCTGCCCGCGGTCGAAGCTTACCGCCCGCGGCCTTTTCTCTTTCTGGCTGAGGGCGTATTCATGTATTTTGAAGAAGCACAGGTCAAGAAGTTGGTATTGATGCTGAGAAACCATTTCCCCAGCGCCGAATTGGTGTTCGACGCATTCTCACCTTACCTGGTGCGGGCAAATAACCTCAGATTCAGGATCTCCCCCACAAAAATTTCGGCGCGTTATCATTGGGGGCTCAAGCGTGGCAAAGATCTCGAAAGCTGGGGGGAATCCATTACCTTGCTGGATGAGTGGTTCCCGTTCGATCATCCTGAGCCTCGGCTGGCGCATGTCCAATGGATGCGCAAAATTCCATTCTTAGCCAGAGTATTGGGCATTTATCATTACCGGCTGGGTTCGCTTGAGTTAGGTTATTCCACCAACCGCGCCACCGCAGGCTGAGCCAGGAATGAATCACGCAGCACATCCGAACCAGCGTGTTCGGCGATGTAGCTGATCACTGAATATGCCTGTCTCCTCAATAATTCCGCTTCAGGCAAATTACCATTCATCTTTTCAAGATCGCTGAGCGTCGACAGGATCTGCCACAGAATGACGAGCTCGCCGGTGTCTTCGGCCACAGCTTTGGCTTGCCTGAGGGCTTGTTTTGCCTGGTCGACATCTTCCAATACCAGCCAGGCTTTGCCATGCAGCCATAACAATTCAGCCAGGTAAAACCGGGAACAGGCCTGGTTCAATTGGTGGATTACATCTGCCGAACTCTTTAGAGCGCCTTGCGGGTTCCCCAGGGCAAGCTGCAAATGCCCGTCGACCACTATCGAAGGCACACTGGCAAACGAGAAAGATGTTTTCGGACCGAGAGTCGTAAAAGCCATTTCCAGAACGGCTTTACCTTCCTGTAGCTTCCCCAGTGCGATCTTCGCCAAGGCGACGTTGGCAAGCAGGTAGTTTTGGAAGATTGGCCTGGTCGCATCACGATGCACATAAAGCTGGTCTGCTACCTGCTCCGCCTGTTCCCATGCTCCTGCGAAGATGTACACAGGTATTTGATATATGCAATGTCCCCATAACAATCGCTCATCACCGCTCTTTGCACCGATTTCCCCAGCCTTCTCGAAATGGACCAACGCCTCCCCCAATTGACCTCGCAGGCCATAAACTTCGCCCATCATTAACAGCGCCATGTAATAATGGAGCGCGTTGCCAATCGATTGGTTGAGACGCACTGCCTCGCTGCCTGTGGCTAACAAATCCTCGTACTCACCAGCAAACCTTTGGTTGCTCATCATGATGGAGGTTGCATCGGCTGCCATGGGAAGATTACCCAAAGCCTGCCAGATATGCAGGGCCTCACTGTTAGCCTGGCGAGCCTCCCTGAGCTGCAATTGAAGCGAATACGCCCAGGACAGATTACCCAACACATAACCTTCCAGCTCTTTCAAGCTTAATTCTCGAGCCATGGCCAGGGCTTCTTCCCCAAAGGCCAACACCTGCTGGTTATCGCCGCCGGTATGGAACTCGACGAGCATTAAACACCATAATGCCCTGGCTTGTGCTGCCCGGTCGTCAAGCTGGATCGCCAAATCCAGAGCGGCTCTACCCAGTTCAAGCGCTTTGATTGGGTCGAACACCGGATTATAAGTGGCATAAATGATGCACTGAGCAATGATCGCCGCCAACCTCATTGCCCGGTCATCCCGCCCGACAGCTATATTCTCCAACTCCTGATAATTGGATTGGGCAGCATCATATTGGAGGGTTAATTCCAGTGCCCGGCCGCGATTTTGATAGAGCCGTAGTAAAGAACTCGATACGAGATTAGCAGTCTCGCTGCCGTGGCCCATACGGTGAGCAATCTCCCTGGCCCGGTCGTAATGAGCCAGGCTTTCTACGAATGCATTAGAGTGCAGCGCTTGATCACCGGCGGCAACAGAGTAACGGAAGGCAGGCTCATCCAGCAGGGAAGCAGCGGCGTGATAAGCGCACTCGGCAGCGGGTGCCCGTGCAGCCTCCAAAGCATTCACCGCCCGGCGGTGGAAAATACGACGGCGGACTTCATGGCTTGCGCTATACACGACTTCACGAATATAGTCGTGCGCCAGGGTGTAAGGTCGCCGGGCAGCGCGGCTTTCCACCAATAAATTACCGTTGAGTAAGGCCTCAACTGCCTCCAGCCCGCCCGTCTCGCTTATGTTGGCCACCTGACACAGTGTCTCAAAGCTGCATTCTCGCCCCAGAACCGAAGCTGCCAACAGAAGACCGGCTTCTTTCTCGGAAAGTCGATTGAGGCGAGACAAGATGGCCTGGCGCACACCGGGCGGCACGTCTATACGCCCCCCCGACTTGACCTGGGTCAAGGCTCCCGCAAAATCATACACGGGACGACCTTCCACCTCCTTGATCTCCAGGATCCCCTCCACAGCCAGCATTTGCAGCAATGCCTCGATGAAGAAGGGCAGACCGCGCGTCTCGGCCCACAGCCATTCGCTAAAGGCGTTGGTTGCTTGCACGTCTGCCCTTGAAGCGGCCAGGTGAGTCACGAGCTTCCGCACGGCCGTCCCGCTCAGTGGGTCTAAAAGCAGGCGCGCCAGTGGTAGATCCCGGCCCAACTGCGCCAGCCACTCTCGCAGCACAGCATCGGCGGCAAAACTCTCCTGGCGCACGGTTAACAGCAACAAAACAGGCGCCTTGTTCTCTGCCCAGAACCTTACCAGGTAGTGAACCAGGTCGCGGGTATCGGCATCCGCCCACTGCATATCATCCAGGACCAACACAGCCGGGTTCCGGGTGGTAAATGCGCTCCCCAAGGTGGCTACTGCCGAGAATAGCCGCGCACGTACGAAACTGGCATCGCCGGTCATGGGCAACGGCAGGTCGGGATAACGGGCACGCAGTTCGGGCATGAGTTGGCTCAACTCGGCTAACCAGACATCTTCCAGCAGATCTTCGGGAGCATTTTCCTGCTCCAGGCGCTCCCGCAGGGCTTCGATTACCGGCTGGTAAGGAAGACGCCCGCCCATCTCAAAAGCGCGCCCTTTCCAGATTTCAACGCCGGGCGAGGCGAGGGCTACCCATTCTAAAAATGCGTTGACCAGCCGGGTTTTACCCACTCCGCTTGCGCCAATCACGGTCAAGGCCTGGGCGCCTTCCTGGCTGGTTCGTCTAAAGGCTTCCACCAGTTGGCTGTGTTCTTCAGCCCGGCCAATAAAGGGCATAAGCGGCTCACGCTGGACCGGACGAGGCGGAATCTGGGTGACCGGCTTAAGGTCTCTTCCCCAGCCGGCTGGCCCACCCGACAGCTTATCGTGGTTGATTTGTTCTGCCAGAACGGTGGTTTCTTGGGCTGGCCGGATGCCAAATTCAGCCCGCAGCATCGCCTGGCATTGAGCGTAGGTCTTCAAAGCGTTGGGGCGATCCCCACTCAAGGCCTGAGCTGCCATCCGGCGGCGGTAGGCTACTTCACTGAGCGGAGCGCGAGCTACCCAACGCGCGGTCGTTTTCAGGGCAGGTATGAGGTCGTGATTAGCCAATTGGTACTCAGTCAGGCGATCGTAGATCATTTCCACCTGCCGCTGGCAGGCCTCACGCTGGATTGCAGCCCAGTTATCAAATCCTGGAGCGTCTGGCAAAGAAAAGCCGGCCAGGAACTCACCCTGGTCAAGATCCAAGATGGTGCTCAAATCTTCAGATGGCGTTTCTGGGAGGACAGCCTTGGCCAACCAGGCCAGATCCAGGGTGAAAGGTGCTTCAGAATCAAAGCCAACTTTACCTGATTCATTCAGAAGATACTCCCCGGCTGGCTGAAGCGATCGACGAAGACGCGACAGGGTGACACGCAAGGTGGCCGAGGCTTTACCGGTTGGATTTTCTGGCCAAAAGAGGGCCATTAAAGCCTCGCGGCTGTGCATTCCCCCTTCGACAACCAGGTAAATCAAGAGCGCCAGAACTTTGCGGGTACGGAAGGATACCGGCTGCTGGCCATCCGTGACTTCCGGGCTGCCTAACAATTGAATGATTAATGGCGCCATGTCACATTATTCCCCTTTGGGTGCGACTTTGGTTACGTTTTTGTTGCGGGATATCTGTATGATTTGGATAAGCTTTAGCCAATTATAAACCATTTAGACCAAAGGAGAATTTCCATGTTCGAAACAAAAAACAGCATTTTTATCAATCGCGCCCCGCAAGACGTTTTCAACGCAACCATCGATCCGGCCAAGCAATCGCTGTGGCAAAGCATGACCGAATCAGCTCATTGGTCCTCAAATGGTTCCCCTGGCGTTGGTTCAACCCAGAAAGTTGTGGCCAGATTTCTGGGACGCAGAATTGAATCAGATATTGAGATTACAAGCTGGGAACCGCCTCACAGGGTTGGTTTCAAATTCGTCAACGGTCCTTATCCCGCCGAAGTCTCGAACACGTTCGTACCCCAGGGAGAGGGAACGCTTCTTACAACCAAGAGCCAGGGCGAAATGGGCAGTTTCTTCAAGCTGGCTGAGGGACTGGTTGCCAGGCAGCTTGAAAAACAGCTTGCCGCCAATTACGAATCTCTGAAGTTGCTCTTGGAATCAAACCAATTTTAAGACTGCTGCTTAGGGATCAGGTTATCTGGGATCAATGGGCGAACGCCCCAATGATCCCAGGTAACTTGTGGCTGGAGGCCTCAGCCAGATATCTGCTTCACAAGTTGTTGTGGAAGATCCTGGAATAGAGAAAGTGATCGAGAGCCTTCCAAATCATCCATCAAGCGCTGGGCGGACAGGCGGCCCGAGACCATGGCCGTGGGCAGGCCGGTGCCGGGATGCGTGCTGGCGCCGGTGAAATACAGGTTGCGGTAGCGTGGGTGGCGGTTGGAGGGACGGAAATAGCCCAGTTGGGTCAGATTGTGGCACAGCCCGTGGGTAGAGCCCTTCACCAGGTTGTAGCGTTTGCGCCAGGAGAGTGGGTTGAAGCTGGTCTCAAACTTGATATGCTCTTCCAGGTCCGTGATCCCCAGGGTTGCCAGGCGGCGAAAGACGTGGCGGCGTGCCTGGTCCCGAATTGCGCCCCAATCCTGATTGCCGTTCTCAGACAGATGGCCAACGGGTACGATGGCGATCAAGGTGTCCTGGCCGGCCGGGGCCATGGCTGGATCGAGTCTGGCCGGCGCGTGGATGTAGAGACTGGGGTTAGCCGGCAGCCCCAGATCATCGATAATGGATTCAAAGTTCTGGCGGTAGTCGTCTGCCAGGAAGAGGGTATGGGGCCCCAGAGCTTCATAGGGCTTATCGACGCCCCAGAAGAAGCTGATCACCGAGCAGGAAAAGCGCTTGCGGGAGATTTTTTCAGCCAGGTCATCTGGTGGCAGGAGGTCCTGGTACACGTAAGGCAGATCGGCGTTGGCGAGGACGGCGTCCGCCTGCAAAAACTCTCCGCCGGCAAGCTTAACGCCCGGGCCTTCACCCCGTTCAATTCGATGCGCTCGACCGGGCTATTGAAAGCGAATTCCACGCCTGCCTCGTGAGCCAGGGACATCAGGGCTTCCACGATACTGTACATGCCCCCTTTGGGGTACCAGACGCCGTGCGCCAGTTCCGTGTACGGCATCATGGAGAAAGTCGCCGGCGCTTCGAAAGGGCTCAATCCCATATAGACGTCCTGGAAAGTAAAAGCGGCTTTCAAGCGTGGATCATCGAAATAGGCTGCCATATGGTTATAGTGATTCGCCAGCGGCTTCAATTGAAACAGCAGCGGCAGGTTGGCCAGGTTGAAGAATTCGCTGCCCTTACGGAAGTCACGCATGACCAGTTTCTCAATCCCCAAATGGTAATGGCGGTGGCCTTCATCGATGTAGCGCAGCAGCCCCTGAAAGCTGCCCGCTTCGATCGATTCGAGCTGCTCCTGCAGGGCTTTCATATCGGAAGTCAGGGCCAACTGGCTGCCGTCGTCGAAAACCAGGTGATAGGTCGGGTCGACGCGCTGCAGATCCAGCAGGTCATCGATATTGGCGCCCAGGGTAGCGAACTCCTGGCGGTATAAGAGCGGCATAACCAGCAGGGTTGGACCGGTATCGAAATTGATGACCCTCACGGATGATACGGTCGCAGCGCCCGCCGGGGCGCGAATTTTTCTCCAGCACGGTTACGTGCATGCCTCGATGAGCCAGATGAATGGCAGCGCTGATCCCGCCGATGCCGGCCCCGATGACGATAATATTTTTGGATATCATAGAAACACCTGAATAAGAATACTAAACCGCAAAGAGGCCAAGGACGCTAAGATTTTGGAACACTGGCTTCAAGCCCCATCTTTTACGGATTTCATTCGATTCCTTTGCGCTCTTCGCAACTTTGCGGTGACGATTTTGTCTTTTCGCCATAAAAGATACAACCTTGTTATTAACGTTCGCTCGGTTTGATCAGCCGGATGACCGGCTTGCGAGAAGCCATGATCTGTCCGCTGTAAACCGAGGGCGGAAGATAAAGCTCTGGCAAACATCCATAATCCAGCACGCAGGGATTTTCTTTGCGGATAAGCGGCACGCAGGCGGTAACCATCCCGCTCAATGGCGTACAGCATCCATTCAAAGCGGGCGATATAAGCGTACCCCGCCAGGCGGCAGCGCAGGTTTTTCACCCGGGCGGTATATTCCCGGCCGCGCTGGAAACAAGCACGGGCGAGCTGCACCCTGCTACTGACCCATTCGCATAATGCCGGATCATCCATGTCTGAGAGCTCCAGGCTGTGTTTCTGCAGATAACCGGCGGGGATATTGAAATATCCGGCCTGCAGATCCTCCTGCCAATCGCGCAGCATATGAATAATATGTGCACCTCGCACCGCCAGATAGCGAGTTTCCCCTGCTGGCGTATCGCAATTATGGCCAATAAAGTAATGGATGGCCTCTGTAACCGCCGTGGCCAGCAAGCGCGAATATTCGGACAGCTCGGCCGCCGAAATCATCCGTCCGCGCCGTTCTACATCGAAGGCCATGACGGCCATCATATTGCGCAGATAGGCTTCCAAGCCGTTGGATCTCTCAGGATTGCCTTCTACCAGGTCCACCAGCATACCTTCTTCCGGGCTGAATGCGGCGGGCGGCTGCCCCTGGTAACAGTCTTCCAGGAGGGCTTGCTGGCGCTGGATAAATTGGGTTCGCTCAGCCTGTGCGGCTGTATCCGCATCGAGCCAGTCATCCACCCAGCGGAAATAAGCATAGGCCCGGTAGGCATCGGGGATACGCTCACGATCTACCAGGAAGCGGATCGTGTAATAGGTTTGCTTGCTGGCTGTGCGAGTGATGGTAGCAGCCAGAGAATAGCTGGGGGAATTATTGGTGTTCATCATTACCTCGAGATGCATTCCGTAAAGAATATCCAGACGCGTCTTGAGGATAGCCCAAACTGCGTCCGGGAAAAATAGGCAAAAGTTGGGTTTGTTGGCTATCCCTGGGAATGGTTTTCCACCTGGTCAGGTGACCAGGTGGTTCTTTTGGGTGCTTATATTAATATACGGGAAAGCCGGAAAAAGGTTGCTATGTGGGGGGGTGCTGGCACCTGCAGGTCGTACAGTTGCTAGTGAACCAGTAACGCACGCTCTTTCCTCAGATCGTTTTTCAGGTATGCCTTTTCCCCTTCAACCTGGCTCTCCGGCCAGATGAAGGCAAACCAGGGCATCGGCATGGCCCACATCTTCCCATAACAGCGCGGCCGGTCTGTGCGCTTCCTTTTGGGATCCAACTGAACTTCGGCGACGATCACGCCCTCTTCAGCACTCATCCTGGCCTTGACCGAAGCATCCGAATCGACAATCCGGGAGAGCCCCGGGAAATTGCTATCAAAATCCCCTAATCCCGCCGGCAGCGGGGTATGGATGGGCCCGGTGCGGTTTGCCAACACGACGGGAACGCCCAATACTTTCGCAAAACGAGGCGCAATCCTTTCCACCATGCGGTCGAAAAGCTCAATATCTCCAGGGCGCATAGGCTTGAGTCTGCCTGCAGCCGTGGGCTGAAGGACCAGATCCACCGAGGACTGTGCCAGGTGGCTCAGGTGTGCGTACAGCAGGTTCTCAAAACAGATCCCAACGCCAATGCGGCCAAGTTCAGTTTCGATCACGTGGGGCGTGTTCCCTGCCCGGTAGAAGTAGGCTTCGAGCGAGGCGGGCGGCGATTTGCGTACTTTGCCGGCAATCTCTCCCGCAGGGGTTGCCAGCGCAAAGGTGTTATAAAAGTCTTCACCATCGGCCTCTAAGAAGCTGGTCCCCAGGTAGATACCCAGGCGTTTGGCCGTGGAGGCAAGCCAGGAACAGGTCGGGCCGTTCCATGGCTCGGCGCAATCCCAGATCTCTTCGGTGAGCAAATAACCGCTGGGCATCAGTTCAGGTAACAGGACCAGTTGAGCCCCCTGCCGAACTGCCGCTTCGACCAGGCCTGCCGCGTGGGTAAGGTTCTCTTGGACCCGACCGACCTGGCTATCTATTTGGACTGCGCCAACTCGCAAATATGTAGACCCCATCTCCAATCTCCTTTCACTAGCAAAATCTTTTCTACACATTCACAACCAGGGCTTGCTGATGTACCATGCTTAGCGCCTCAGCCCCATTATCGCGCATCCAGGGAGATTATTCAATAAGGATCCAAGCTACTCTTTCTTATGGATGTCCCTGTAAATCGTCACAAACCAAAGAAATCCAATCCCGATGAAAAATACACCTAAACCGCCAAAGAATCCAAAAGCGCCACCCCAGAATTGACCTATTCCTACCAGGTTTTCCATGCCAGCTCCTTGTTCTCAATTCCTGTAATTCTTTTCATTCATCTTCCAGACCTGCTCAACGACCGGCCTGATGAAGCGTTATTCTCCCAAATCGTCTTCCACATAGTTGACCGAAATCAGCGGCACTCCCAGGGAATAGAGCCGGCGCAGCAAGCCTTGCAAAGCGGCCTGGTCGACGGTGCCGGTCAGGGTGGTGACAGGCGGGTCACGCCCTTCGGATTCCACCGTGATCGACATTCCTGCAACCCAATCTGACCAACTTTCATCGAGGAGACCCGGCACTTTGATTTGATACGCCACCGGGCGATCCAGGGTGAGCTTCGGTTTCTCTTCTTTCCTCATGATTATTATCTTTTCTGCCTTCAGGACAACTGCGAGAAGGCGTTCGCCTTATATTCCAATTAAACGATCCTCGCCACAGCAGGAATTCTACGAACGATAAAGGCAGCGACGAAACAAACCGGAACTGCGATGACCGCCACCATGCCAAATTTGAGCAAAGCTTCAAGAGAGACCCCTTTCAGCGCGATGGCGATAAAAACTACGATTGGGGTATGAAGAATGTAAACAGCATAACTCTGTTTCGATAGGAAACTGCCGGCCCCACTCTCCTTATTGAAAAATCGACGGAAGAGAGTCATCGCGCCCAGGAACATTCCAACTGCAAAGATCGAGTCCCAGAGAGCATACACAGCCGATTGCCAGGTCCCATAACCCACAAAACCTGCCGGCTCGCTGATCGCTAACGAGAACAAACTGCCACTCAATGCCAGCGGGAACAACAAGACTGCCGCAACAACCGCCAGCACAATACCAGCCACGCCCATAGAGCGAGGGATCGTTCGCAACCAGTTTTGGCGAGATGCGATGGCGCCTAAAACAAAGAAACTGAGGTACTGGGGGAGGTAAGCCAGCGTCGGGAAACCAAGCACTTCTTGGCCCATCGGGATAACGATCCGTAACAGATAGCTTACCAGTGCCAACACCAGAGTGAAGACGCCGATCAGGAGATAGCCTGGCGGTGAAGATTCATTTTCAGATGTGGTTATCCGCTTGCCCGTCATCTTTCGCCAGGCAGCATAACCAAAGTCGAAGAGGAGTAACATCGCCACGAACCACATTGGCCCCATGCCAAGAAGAAAGGGATACGCACCCCATGTCAGCGGGTTCGTAATCCCGGTCAAACTGGCCGGCATCTGCCAGTAACCGGTGGACGAGAGCGGGTTGAGCACGAAATAGAATATGAGCAGTGGAATACCGAGGCAAATCAGGCGACCTTTAAGGAAGGAACCTGCCCCTTTGCGATCAAATGAACCTGGAGTGAAATAGCCCGACAAAAAGAATAGAGCTCCCATAAACCAGGCCTGGTTAAACAGGACGAACGCCAGTAGAACCAGGTAGGCCAGAGGCTCATTCAACGGAGGTTCCACGTAATAGAAAGGCGCGCCAGCGCCGTAAACCAGGGCCACGTGGTGCAAAACTACGAGAGCAACCAGAGCAGTGCGCAAGTGATCGAGATAAAACAGGCGGGAAGTTGTCACAGGGACCGTCTGTACCAGGGGTCTCTCGGTTGGTCGTATGCTCTCTTTGATAACCATCATTTTCTCCTTTTCCAGGCTATTTCCTGGATGAATAAAATCTTGCACTTACAAGGTAGCAACCAGGTGGTATTCGTGTCATCTCAGACCCACCTCCAGGCAACCCAGACCGTTAATACATTGAACACAAGGCTTACCGCGATCAAAAATTTGTCATAGGCCGAGGGATAGGTGGGCAATCCGATGAGATTGAAAATAAAAAAGATAACGGCCACGATGATATTTGCCCAGCGATTTACAGGGTTATTCAAAACCAAGGACAGGAAGATCATAAAAATTGGGATCACGAATAAGATTGCCATTCCTAAATACATCCCCTGGCTTACTTGCATGCCCTCGATTGTTCCCGCCTTAAAGTCGCCGCTAAATATGCGCAGCACGTCGCCCAAAAGATAGGTTAACATCAGGGCTACCCAGATTGCGGAAAGCGTTATCTTGATATCCTCCATGATTGAAGCTCCTTCTTTATGCGTTCGTTATGACGATCTTTCCCCGGGCATGCCCTTTTGCATACTGCCTCAGCGCTTCTGCGGTCTCGCTTAAGGGGTAACAACGATCGATCACGGGTTTCACTTTGCCGGCTTCAATCAGTTCTTTCATAAAAGCCAAATCTTTATTTGGCTTCACCAGCATCGCTCCCAGTTTCTGGTTCCCACCCAAAGAAACCAAAGGTCCCAGGAGTAATGCCTGGAAGGTTTGCGCCATGGCGCCTCCGGTTGAGACGTAGATCCCTTCGGGGGCTAATGCCCGCCGGTAATCGAAGATTGAACGGAATCCTGCCGTGGCAAGGATCAGGTCATACCGATGCCCATTTTGGGTAAAATCCTCTTTTGTATAATCGATCACATGGTCTGCGCCCAGCGAGCGCACCAATTCTAAATTCCTCGTGCTGCACACGCCGGTGACCTCAGCTCCGAAAGATTTGGCAATCTGCACTGCAAAGGTACCGATCCCTCCTGAAGCACCATAAATCAAAACCTTTTGCCCAGGCTTTATCTGCCCGTTGTCGCGGAGCGCCTGCAGGGCAACCAGCGCCGCTTCCGGTACCGCCGAGGCTTCCTCAAAGGATAGATTAGCCGGCTTTAGCCCCAGTGCATCTTCTGGAGCGCAAACATACTCGGCAAAACCGCCGCGACCGCAGCCTGACAAATCCCCATAGACCTCATCGCCGGGCTGAAATCGCCTGACATTTCTACCGATTGCCTCAACCCGGCCGGCGATATCACTTCCAGGTATCTTTTCTTTGGGCTGGAAAAGCCCCAGGCCCATCAGGCGGCCAACGAACGGCTCTCCCTTGACGAGCATTAAGTTCGAGTAGGTCACAGAGGCGGCAAGGATCTCCACCAGGACTTCATCGTCGCCTGGGACTGGCTTTTCGACTTCTACAAGTTTCAGAATATCCGGTGGTCCGTATTTTGTGCATACAATCGCTTTCATTTAGATACCCTTCCTATCTATAAGTCCTTATGGTTTTATATAACGGTTATGACTACATTTCCCTTTTTATGCCCTTTTTCGACATATCGATGCGCTTCGACAATTTGTTCCAGTGGATAACAACGGTCAATGACGGCCTTTAGCTCTCCCGCCTCAATGAGCTCCTTCATGAAGATCAGGTCCCCCGTCTTCAAATCATCCCCGGAACCCGAATCCTTGGCAACGTTAAGATAGATCCCATTTTTCTTCAGAGATTTTTTCGTTCGTGAAGGCGAAACCTTGTCGACTGCATCGAAGATCACATCATAAACATCCCCGTTTTGTGTAAAATCTCCCTGGGTGTAATCAATAACATGATCGGCACCAAGGGATCTCACCATTTCCAAATTGGATGTACTGCAAACGCCGGTCACTTGCGCCCCAAAGTGCCTGGCAAGCTGGACTGCATAAGTCCCCACACTTCCGGAGGCGCCATAGATGAGCACTTTTTGTCCGCTCTGGATATTCGCTTTCCTCAGGACATACAGGGCTGTCATTCCACCTCCGGGAACAGCAGCAGCTTCTTCAAAGGTCATATTGGCAGGTTTCAGGGCTACCAGGCCTTTTTTCGGGGGGCCATTTTCCGGCATACATTTGTACTCGGCATAAGCACCAAAACCAAAACCGGCAAACGCAAAAACCTGGTCACCTTCCTTGAAACGGCGGATATCTTTCCCTGCTGATTCGACTTCACCAGCCAGCTCAAATCCAAGTATCGTGATCCGTTTCGGCCTTATGAGACCGTTGACCAGTCTTGCAAGAAATGGGTCCGGCTTTCGCATCCGCACATCCCCAATATGGACTGTCGTCGCATGGACCCTGATCCGTATTTCATCGTCTTTGGGAACCGGCTTATCCACATCTTTGAGCTGAAGAACCTCAGGAGGCCCATACTTTTCATAGACAATTGCTTTCATTTGAGCACCCATTTTTATCTTTGAAGAGCTCATTTTCTTTGTGCCACTCAGTTGAGACACTCAGTTGAGTCACTCAATTGAGTCACTCAATTGAGACACTCATTGAAAATTCGGTCAGGCCTTTTTTGCAGACATGGAAGCGATCGCAGATGAATTAAATCCTTTAATGATCAGCCATATCGCCAAGAAGATTTCATTCGTCATGATCGGCAGAGCAAAAATCAATCCTGTACTAATGTCAACCTCTAATAAGTTTGAGGTTGACAACAAGTTTAATGTTAAGATCAATACAACTCCGATGAGACCCCAGACTGATATAAACCGTGGAACGAGCTTTGATTGATACAATGAATAATAGAGCAGCAAAGCACCCAGGCTAAAAAAGACCGGGATCAAAAGACCGACAATATTCGATCGCGCGGCAATCGATAATGTGCCTGCAGTTTGGAAATAGATCGCATCCGAAGTTCCTGCGCTGAAATATTCCTGACTTAATGCCATCAGAGATAGCGGGCTGATTACGATAACACTGCAGAATATGGCCTCAATCAACCTAAAACCAAGGTATCCAAGCGCTATGGTTTCATTGTGTTGTTTTAAGATTGGGAACATCAACAATCCAATTCCAACAACTGCAATGCCATTCATTAACTCAAGGAAGACTCCAATAATCAATTGGGTTGCATTCTGAGAAACCGCGACAAGATAATCCGGGGTGGCTGTAATCGAATCGATTAAACTCCCACCTAGAAAACTCGTGACCATTGCGGTGATAAATAATACCCCCACGATGATTGCGATCCTTCTGCTGGTATTTGTTCCAGTTTCGCCTATTACAGTTATTTTTTCCGTTGTTTGTAAACGATCTACGGCAGTCATCATTTTTTCTCCTGTCTGAAATTAAGTACCTTTGGTGCCGGCTATCGCCATCCTACTGATCAGACAGCTCTAAGGGCACGTTCTTGCCACACTTCTACATTTAATCCTTTGATCAAAAGCCACAAGGCAAAGACCAATTCTCCAATAAACGCCAAAAGGCTGAGTGTCTCCATGGAATTGGAAAAAAGTAAGAATGAAACTGCATCGATCAGGTAACCCAAACATCCAATCATCAAAATGATGCCCAGGATTTTGGGAAGAAAGCCCGACTTGAAAACCAAATAGCCCAGGGGAAGCAGCCAAAGACCCAAAAACTGCGAGAGATAGGCTCCATACCCGTACATATCAAGAAAGAAAGTCACTTGAGCCAGCAGTTGATTGGCTTCCAATGCTGCCTGAGAGCCGGCAGCGTTCAACAACACAAGAACAGCAAAATAGTTAAGCATATTGAGCATCGAGATCGGAATACTGATCAATGCCAACACAACCATGACCAAGGCAATGTTTTGGTTTACCGGCTTGAGCAGCCTGTATAAAATAAGAGGCAGCAATATCAGGAATATATAGCGGATAAGATCGATCAACAGGGAGAGGCGGAACAGCGATTCAGAAGCCAATATATTATGGGTCGTCGCTACGACATCTCCGGGTATGATGAGGTTCTGGCGAATAAAAAGTTCGGCAAAGATCCCAAAGCAAAATATGATCAGGTATAGAGCCCCCGCAACCCTCGCAGTTTTGCTGGCTAAATTCATATCTTCCTCAGTGGCCATCGTTTTTTCCTTTTATTGATCTGCAAAATTGAGACATCCTACAATAACAATATAACAATCCGGGAGTACTAATGTCATACCCCGATGGTATTATTCCCAGGGTTAATTGAAGGCTTGGAGAAAAAACAAAAAACAGGCTGCAGAGGCAGCCCGACCAGGTTTTTTTACCTTTAAGTTCTGGGAAACGGCAATTTCATGTCGCCTTATACGATCAGGCAGAGGGCAATATCCCCAAGATTTTCCCTCTGCTGATCGCTTGTGTACGGTTGTTAACCCCAAGCTTGCCGTAGATATTGCGAGTATGGACCTTGACTGTGTTCAATGAGAGGTAAAGCCTGTCAGCGATTTCAGGGTTGGTCAGCCCTTCGGCGATGAATTGGAGCACTTCAACCTCGCGCTCGCTTAATTGCTCAATCAATTCAAATTCAGGAGCTTTAGATCTCGAAGGATCAACCTGTTTTGACTCGGCGATCGGAAAAGCGACCAACAACCGGCGAACATAATCCGGTTCAATTTCTCGCGATAAGGCTTCATAAAGCAAGCCAGCCAGCGGCTGTCTTTCATCGACGAAGATGCGGATAAAACCCTCGGGTTCGGCGAGGCGGAGGGCTTGCTCCAGCGCTTGCAGCGAGGCGGTTGTATTCCCCATGGCCTGAGCAACCAACGCCTGGAGAATTCGGATCTCGATCACCAGCGAAGTCCGCCCCATCGTTTCTGCTACCGTTAGCAGATTTTGCAGCAAACTGTCTGCTTCTTCCAATCGTCCCTGAGCGAGCATAAGGCGAGCTAAAATCAAATCATCAAAAAGCGAGAAAAAATTAATTTCTTGCTGCAGTTGCTTCTCGCTGCCGGTTGTCAGGCCACGTTCATGCGACCACTGCGAGGCAGCATCCAGATTGCCCTGCAACAACCATACCCGTACCTGCCAGGAGGTCATCTGGTTCATCACCCAAGCAGGTACATTGGTTTCACGAGCGATACTTTGCACTTTTTGGATTGTCTTTTGGATGCCTGCCAGATCTTGCCTGGAAAACAGGACCCTCATCAGAGAGACATAGCTCCAGCCGCGCAGGCTCATATCAACACCGCTCTCGGCCAGCTTTACACCGGTTTTTACCTGCCGGAGTGCCTCATCCAGATCGTTTAATTCAGCCAGAACCTCGCCTCTGATGGCTAACAACAGACCCAATAAACTTGTTTTCGATAATCCACAATCTTCGGCAATTTGAATCTGTTGTTGGCAGATCTCCAGGGTTTGCTGCAAATGGCCCTGCGCCCTCAGGGTGATCGCAAGCTTCATGCCGGCGAGCATAATATAATAGGGCTCACCCGCTGCTTTGCACGCCTTCCACGCTTCAAACCGGGCTTTATAGGCTGCAGTCATATCGCCTTTGAAACCCTGGATATCCCCTAAAACAATCGCGATCAAGCTGCGCCAGATTCGGTCCTGTTCAGGCAAGTATTCAAGCGCCTGGTCCGCATGCAGAATCATCCCGGAAATATCTCCCCGGTGAGCGTCCATAAATGCACGCACTGCAGCCAGCCTGCCTTGCAGCTTCAAGCGGTCATAATTATCGACTGAACCAACCCTTTGCTGTTTCGTTTCGCTCGCATTCGCGCTGCTGGGATCGAGCGCCACTTCAACCCAGTGGAGACTCTGTTCGGCTCCATCATACTGTCCACTGGTAAACAAATACCAGGCGTTGAAGATACACAGGTATGGCTTTGCAGCCAGCCATTCAACCGGCAATTGAAACATCCAACGCCGCATTTTGATGTGCGCCCCTTGTGCCCATGAATCATCGATATGCTCTTCGATCAGGGATGCGGCCCGTTCGAAATCCTCCGCGAGCAATGAATGCTCGATCGCTTCGCTGAAGAACCCGTTTTTCGTATACCACATACTCGCTCGGCGGTATAACTCAGGGATCTGGTCTGCCTGCGTCTGGCGCAGTCGCCGGCGTAACAGATCGGCAAATAGCTGGTGATAACGGTACCAATGCCGCTCTTGATCCAGAGGGACGATGAACAGGTTGGCGCGTTCTAATTTTTCCAGCGTTGACTGGCCATCGTTCTGACCGGTAATGGCATCGCACAGGGATCCATTTAATTGGTTGAGAATGGCAGTTTGGAGCAAGAAGGCCTGGACGTTTTCGGATTGCTGTTCAAGGACTTCCTCAATCAAGTAGTCCAGGATATAGCGATGGCTGCCGGTAAATGATTTGATGAGGCTGGTAGGGTCTTTTTTCCCCTGAATAGAGATGGCGACCAGCTGTAAGCCCGCAATCCAACCTTCGGTACGAGTTTCAAGCGCGGCGATATCCTCACCTGACAGGCTTAGTCCCATCGCCTGGTTGAGAAATTCGGTGGCTTCAGAAGTCGAAAAACGCAGATCGATGGCCCGTAATTCAGTCAATTTGCGCCTGGCACGCAGGCGGGCTATAGACAATTGTGGGTCAACCCGGGTGACGAGCACGAGGTGCATCTGCGCTGGCAAATGTTCGAGCAAGAAAGTCAGAACATCATCGACAGGCGTCGAATCGATATTGTGAAAGTCATCCAGGATCAAAATAATCCTGTCTGGGATCGCGTCGAGTTCGTTGATCAGGGAGGTCAAGACCGTCTCGGCCGGTGGAGGCTGAGGCGATTGCAGCATGCTCAGCACACCTTTGCATAGACCAGATTTTATTTCCGCCGCCCGGTTCAGAGCTGTGATCAGGTAAGCCAGGAAGCGTGTTAGATCGTTATCACCTTCATCCAGTGATAGCCATGCAATTCGAAATCTGGCACGCTTCTGAGCTCCAGAGGCAACGCCCAAAGTGCTCATCCATTCACTGACCAGCGTGGTTTTGCCAAAACCAGCCGGGGCCGAGATCAGGGTCAGCTTGCGATGCAAACCTTCGTTCAAGCGCCCGATCAGGCTCGGGCGGGGAACGAGTTCCGGTTGGGGGCGAGGGATATGGAATTTGGTGGAGAGAAGCTGGTCCATCTTGGACCTCGGTACTGCGCGGCAAGGAGGATAAAAAGAACCAACGCTATGTTGGTTCAGGAACAAATCGTTGCTCTAGGGAAATATTCCTCCTCACTCGGGGCAACCATGAAATTGCATTGAAAATTTAGGGGCGCGCATTAGATAACATTTATTATAGCACAACGAATCTTACTTATAAGATCGAACAAGCTTGCTGTGCAGAAAATACTATAATCATCTATACAACATCCTTTATCCCATCAAGCTGTCGCCATCCGAACTCGATACATTCAGCAGAACCAGGACATCCTACTGCTTATGGACACTCGCACTCATCTTCCCATCCTGTTCCCGAAGGTGCAAGTCCCGCCAGCCAGGCTGCAGCTCGTCTCGCGCCAGCGCTTGCTCCGGATTCTCGACGAGGGCCTGCACCGTAAGCTGACCCTGATTTCGGCACCAGCCGGGTACGGGAAGACTACGCTGCTGAGCGAGTGGGCTGCCTCCCATAAATGGCCGTTGGGCTGGGTCACACTCGAGCTCAGGGGATTCACAGCTTCATCAGCGCTCTGCTCGATCACTTGCCAAGCAATATTCATCTGATCATTGCGACTTGTGCCGATCCGCCCTTGCGGTTGGCTCACTTACGCGCCAAGGACCAGCTCAATGAGCTAACGACAGGCGCACCTGTCGAGCTGATCGACTCCCTCAACGGAACCCACCGCTATATCCTGGACTACTTGCTGCAAGAGGTGTCCTTTGAACTGCCGCTCATATTGCAGACCTTCCTGATGCGCATATCGATCCTAGAGCGCCTGTCGCCCGAGCTGTGCCAGACCTTGGTGAGTGGACTGGATGGAAGTATGATGAGATGGAACTGCCGCGACAGTGTAGGAGAATCCTGGAATTCATGGATATCTCCAACCTGTTCATCATACCCCTGGACAACCAGCGCCAGTGGTACCGCTTTCACCCGCTCTTTGCAGATTTTCTGCGTGACCGGCTGGTCAACACTCTCCCTGATCGTTGGTTCAATTCGCTACGATTTCGAACTGCAATTCAGCTTGCTGATCGTTCCGGTCTTCATCCTGTTGGTGCTGATGGCGACCTCGGTAGGCTACGCCATCGCCCTACTCTCACCGAAAGCGGAGCTGGTGGGCGTGCTGACCAACCTGATCATCTTCAGCCTGTTCCTGTTCTCGCCGGTCAATTTTCCCGTCGAGCGACTACCCGGCTGGCTGGAGATGATCCATCGCTTCCTGCCGGTGAAATATGCAGCCGACGCGGTACGCGGGGCGATATAATAAAAAATCCAGGTCGACTAAAATCGAGAGCGAAACGATGAATGAACCTATCGAGATTTTCTGGAACCGGTACAGCCGGCGATTGGGTACCTTTATCCACAGCCGAGTTGGGGATGAGGCGGAGGCTGAAGATATCCTGCAAGAAGTTTTCATCCGCATCCACCGCAATCTATGCTGCCAGGCGGATTGGGACAAGCCCGAAAGCTGGATCTACCAGATCGCCCGCAACCTGATCATCGACCATTATCGCCAGCGGCGAATATGGGTCGAACTCCCCGAAAATATGCCGGCCGAACCTGATTGGGGCGAATGGGTTAACCTGGAAGATGATCCCGAGGCCCAGCTAGCGCTCTCGTTAAGGGAGATGATCAATGAGCTTCCAGAGCCCTACCGCCAGGCCTTGATCCTGACCGAATACCAGGGCTTGAGCCAAAAACAGTTGGCTGAGAGCCAGGGCATATCGCTTTCGGGGGCTAAATCGCGCGTCCAACGTGCGCGTCAAAAACTACGCGATATGCTTTTAAGCTGCTGCCATTTCGAGCTCGACCGGCGTGGCAAAGTCCTGGATTACTACCAGCGCTGCTGTTGTTGCAACCCAGTGGGGAAATCTACTGCCTGATTCTTGCGTCCTTTTTGTATATCCTCCGTCTATCAAGATGAAACTCAATCTTTCAAGCCCGGAGGTAAATCATGGACTTCATCCTGTACTTAACCATTCAATCAATTGAAAAGGTCTGGCTGACATTACAGCATAACTGGCCATTTTTGTTCGTGAGCGTGGTGATTGCCGCTCTGCTCAAGCTATATCTCAGCGCCGATAAGGTCTCGGCATTCTTGAAACGCTACAGTGGGGCAGGGGTGCTGGCCGCCACGGTTGCATCCGTTACCACACCCTTATGCTCATGCGGCACCACGGCTGTGGTTTTAGGCATGATGGCGAGCACGATGCCCTGGGCCCCGATTGTGGCCTTTATGGTCGCATCCCCGCTCACCTCCCCGCAGGAGCTGGTCTACTCGGCCGGGTTGTTTGGCTGGCCTTTTGCGACAGCTTTTTTCCTGGCATCGATTGTCCTGGGCCTGGCCGGAGGGGTGATTGCCGGAGTCATCGAAAAACGGGGCTGGCTGGCCAACCAGGCTCGATTTCTTGAACCGGCAACAACCACATGCTCCACCTGCCAGGCAGAGGCTAATCCTTCTGCCGCCCCAGGCAGGGTCTTTAGCCTGGAAACGCCTGAAATAAATCTTGGGGGGTTAGAGGCGGCATGCGGTTGGAGTGGAGCAGGTCAATTGGTGCCAGCGGCAGCCTGCGGCTGCGTCCAATCCGCTGCTCCTTGCGGCTGTGCTGAGCCGGGAGCCGTTGTCAAGCAGGCTCAGGCACTTATCAAAATCCCTGTTTTCACTCCGGTCAGCTCTGTAATTGCTGAAGATTTCCCGGCAGAGCGAAAACCCGCATTAACCCCGGCAGCTATTCTGAAAGAGCTTTATACTGAAGGAAGAATGTTGTTGCTTATGTTCCTGGGATTTGCTTTCGTGGGCTATTTTCTCAATGGGCTGATCCCCTCCAGTTGGATCACAGCACTCTTTGGCAGCGGCAAGATTTACAGCATTCCCCTGGCTGCCACGCTGGGTTTACCGCTGTATATCAACACCGAGACATCTCTGCCGTTGATACGCGCGTTACTGGATTCAGGGATGAGCCAGGGAGCGGCTTTGGCTTTCATGACCGTCGGAGCAGGGACTTCCATCGGGGCCATCGCCGGAGCTCTGACCATCGCTCGCTGGCGGGTGGTCGCCCTGGTGGTAGGCGTTTTGTGGGCAGGGGCCATTTTCTGCGGGTATGGCTTTGATATGCTGCTGATGTTGAAAATAATCTGATGGATCAAAAGAACTCCCGGTGAGTGCCGGGAGTTCTTTTGAACCAAGCGCGGTGCTGACATAACCGGAAGATGGGCGGACAATCCCTTGAAGATATCAGGGCGCACTATCCCAACCCAAGTGCGGCCATGACCAGAAAAACCATTTGGAAAAGGAAATTTCCGATCCAATGATAGACCATCGCCAATGGCAGGCTTCCCATTGGTCCGGCTGCAAAGGCAAAGCACAAACCACCAACCAAAACCCCAGGATACAACCAGCGTTGGTAGACATGCTTCAGGGTGAACAAAACCCCATTGGCAACCCAATCCCAACGGCCGAACGCGCCCCGCATGCGCGGCAGCAAGTACCCACGGTAATAGATCTCTTCCCCGAAGATGTTGAACACCAGGGTAATGACAAAATACAGGATTACGAACAGGTAGTTGCCTTCCAGTTGGATGTCAGGGAAGAAATCGGCCGCATCGCTAGCTTCGACGGTGGGGTTTCCGGCCGCTCCCCACCAGGCTGGAGGCGTAAATCCCGGCACCGTTGCCAGCCTGCTGTTGAGCGGCCCCATTGCCATGCTCAGGCTCAGACCGAGGATCAAAACGATCCCAGCCAGTGCCCAGGCTTTCCAGCCCTTTGGCCAGCGCAGGCGCAGGCGGTTGCGCAGCGCATCAACCGACAGCCGGTATCCTTCACGCCGCAGAAGAAACAGCCCGGCCGACAATTCAGCACCACTTCCTAATACGATCACCAGCAGGCGAAACCAGGTGGGGGTCGTACCCCCATCGGGGATGAACGCTCGACCAAACCCATAAATCAGCAAGCTGTACCAGACCGCCGGCCAGACGAACATCAAGACGATCCTCCCAACCCCAAGCTGCTGCACATCTTCTTTTACAGGGGAGCGCCCCCATTTAACCGTTGAAACAGCCATCTTCTTATGCCTCTCCTATTCAAAGCCCATGTAACGGACCACCAACCTGGACAGTATTACTCGACTCAATCATTCTGTTTACTTCTATACAAATCACTTGCTCACAAGCGCAATATCCGGCCATTGAAATAGAAGCACAACCGCCAGAATGGCCACATTGATCAGGATGCCTATCCAACCCTTATGATCGAGATGCTGCCAGGCGCCATCCCAGAGAAGGAGATAGATCACAGAAGAAAAGACGGCCACACCCACGACAACAGTACGCCACCAGGCTTGTTTGACGACGAGGCCTGCACCAGCGGCCGCGAAGCCGATACCAGCCAGCACTAAAAATACGCTCGCCAGCAGGCACGTGCGTCTCGTTCCCAAGCAGTCTCGAAAATGCCCAGGCCCCATCCGGCCAAGCCATCCCGGGCTGGAGCTCGAAATACCTGGAGCTCTGGCCGAAGTACAGTAGATGAACAAAACCGTGCAATACAAGGAATACTCCGAAGATGATCCTGAACATGGAAATTCTCCTTTCGATTGAAATATTTCTCCTCTGATATCAGCCTGTCGTTGCGAGTCGGATCTTTGTGACGAACGCAGATCCCAATCTTATGCCCGGGGATTGCTTCAACGGGAGAGCTCCGTTTCGCAATGACATCAAAGCGGAACGCCGGTCGAGTAGCGACGCAGGAGCGTATCGAGACCTTTTCGGACAGCCATTGTTCACTTTCGCCCATTAACAGTCAAGTTTTCCTGCTCCATTCGCCTTAGCTCGTGGCCAAACCCGGCGATAAACGTGATCACATACAAAATCGCCGAACTTAAGATCAGGAGCAGAGCTGTATTTTGAATCTGCTCAGGATCGGTCAGGCCAGGGACGAAGCCGAAAATGGCGATCTCCAGGCCCATCAGGCAGAGCAGTGAAGCCAGCACGAGCAATACGATCCAGAGTTTCGAGAGGTATGGCCAGATTCTGCGAGGCAACACCTTCCGCCACCAGGTCAGTGGCTTATTCATGCGCGTTGCAAAGGCCCAGGCGGGCAGGAAGAAAGCAAGCTGCCCGATCCCACCGCCAACCAGAAACAGGAGGATGAACAGGGACAGGAATACCGTCCTTCCGTGCCTGGTTTGGATAAATCCAACGGACCAGACAATAATTGTGAGCCCCAGAAGCATTGCCAGGATACCCGTGAGCATAAAATTGGGGATAATGGTGAAGGCTTCCTCAGTCCCAAGCGGCCAAAACCTTTGTGCTTCCCCGATCGCCTGAATAACCAGGCCATTCGTCGGGGTATTGCCCTGCAAAAACTCGAAGAAACCGTGATTAAAACCGGCAATCCCGAAGATCACACCAGCGGTCGCGGCAGTCAGGCGTGTCGCATTCAGATTGTCCAACAGGCTGCGGCCCGAAGCAGCGCCACGGAGATAGAATGTGAAGGGAATGAAGCACAGGGCACACATAAAAAGGATCGCGACAACGCCACCCACATCGAGCGGCGAAGCACTGGAATGAGCCTGGAATACAAAAAATGGAATGACACCTAACGCCAACAAACTATACCCCAGCAACAGACCCGCTCCGGCCGTGTATCCCAGGGCCTGGCGGCGCCAGAGCTGAATCCCGACCAGGAGCAGCGCCGGGATGGCCACGACGAAATCGGCGATCCAGGCTGAGAGTTCAATAATGTCGACCGGTGCTGAGCTGCTGAGGGCGTTGACGATCTGAGCCGTCTGGCGCACGAGGATCATGGCAGCCAGGCCGAGCAGGATGGCTGCACTGGACCTCGCCGGCACGAAATCTTTCAGTCGTTGGCGCACCTGCTCGCCGTCGATCCTGGCGAGCAAGTCGATCAAAGTGAAGGCGCTGAGAACGACCATGACCAGGTAAATGATCGACAAAACACTGAAAGGCACGCCGATCAAGTAAGGGACAACCATATACACTCCGTAGAAGAGCGCACCAGGCCAGACGAGCAGGCCACTCAGCGAACCGCGGCGCGCCAGCCACATCGCGCCAAGCAGGACCGGCAGTCCCACGGCGAGGTTGAATATATCGCTGGGGATGAACGAGAGGCGCAGATCTTCTGTTGGATAGAGGCTTGCCCGGTAAAGCAAACCGGCGGCCGAGGCGAAGGCCATCAGCAAGGCTATGATGAGGGAACGTGTGTAAGCGCCCCCAAGTTCACGACTGAGCGGTAGACCGGCAGGTTGAGATGAAGCGGCATCCGCTCTCCTGATCAAAATCGAATTGGTTTTTACAGACATATTTCCTCCAAAGTAGCAGATCCCTTTCCAGACCCAAGGTTTGCAGGGTGGGATTCTTTCCCGCCAGCTTTGATAAGAATTCCCCCTACGCTCCCTCACGGGTCACGGACAGGAGCACGAATCCTTTTCCATGCAGGTGGCGCAACAACCCAATAAGGCCTGATTGATCGGTGCGGATTGTGAACAACGTGGCATCTGTATCCACCCGTACCGTCTGCATCTCAATTGGGCCCATTGCGTTGATATCACTCTCATACACCTGGCCCCGCACCTGGATGTGGTAGGTACAAGTATCGTGCATGGTCTTTGCTCCTTATCCCGCAAAAATCCACCTGCGGCATCTCTATCTTGCCATAACGCCAAGCGGCGCAGACCACATAAAAATGTAGTCTGCGCCGGAAAAAGGTGTAGGTTCTGGTAGAGGAAAGCTTACAAGATATGCAGCTGGCGCGCCGTCTCGATGGCTTGCGTGCGATTGTTCACATTGAGCTTGCCATAGATGGACTTGACATGGAAACGGACCGTATTCAGAGAAACGAACAACGCCGCGGCGATTTCTTTGTACTTCAGCCCATCCGCCATCAAACGCAACACATCCATCTCACGTCCGGTCAGAGGCTCAACGAGAGTTTCTGGTTGGATTGGAACCACCGGCCCGCTCACAACTGTCCGGTCACCAGCGAGCTGCTGGTTGGAACCTGGAACTGCCGAGAGCGTTTGGGAGAACGCCGCCAGGATGCGTCCAGCGAAATGCCCTTTGCTCGCCGTCCAATTGATTTCGTTTGACCAGGTCCGCCAGGGCCTCTGCTACAGGTGAGCCCTGTTCGATGAAAACGCCGATAAACCCTTCCGGCTCAGCCAGTTCCAACGCCCTGGCATAATCCGCCTGGCTGGCTGGATGGTTATCCATCAGGGCATGCATTTGCGCTCGCAGTAAAAGCGTTTCCAGCGCAATAGGGAGTGATTGGCCGCGCAAAGCTCCCTGGATCAACCGATCTGCAAATTCGATTCCAGATCTTAAATCACTCAGATCAGCTTTGGCCCGGGCGTGATAAAGCAAAACGTGCAGGCCGCTGTTGAACAGCATGCCAGGCGAAAAGGTGATGGTCTGGTTGGAGGACAAATCGGGGAAAGAGAAGCGCCCAGCCTCGGAGAAACCATGCCCTTGAAGGGCCAGCTCGGCCGCGGCAGGTCGCTCCCTGGCCAGATAGATGCGCACCTGTTGGGCAACCACCTCTTGCCGTAAGTATTCAGGAGCATCCACCTTCAGCGTGTCCACGGCTTGCTGGATTTCACGGGCCGCCCCTTCCAGGTCACCTTCCAACTGGTACAACCGTGAGAGAAAGACCCGACAGTTCGTCATAGCTGAATTTAAGCCGCCCAGCGTGCTGAGTTGAAGCGCACGCAGGAAATTATGCCGGGCTTGTTCGATCTGAACCCATTGGTAATAAACCTCGCCCAAGATGCCAAATACGACCGTGCTGATGGGGGGCAGCGAGCCGGACCGTTCTACCCGAGCGCAGGCTGGGGAGGCAATCTCAAGAGCCAGATGCAGCTGACCGCGATCAAAAGCCAATTGGGCCAGGCCGGATATACTCAACATTTCAGCGACAGAATTCTCTGTTGTCCGTCCATGCTGAATGGCCATTTGGTAAGCATCCACTGCATGGTCGTATTGATAAGCTGCCTGGCGAGCAGTTGCCAGGCTAAAATATATCAGACTGAGAACACGGCTGTCTTCCTGGGGAGCGATTTCCAGAGCCTGCTCAACCAGTGCCAGGCCCTGCTCTATTTGCCCTTCCATACTCAGAGATAGCGACTGCATCACCAGCCATTCGGCCTTGAGAGATTGCCTGTCCCGGGCGTTCATCGTAGGATCAGTAAAGGTTCCCTCCAACCGCTCCAGGTACTGAAGGGCCTGCGAGTAAGTACCGCGCAGCAAATGCATCCAGGCCAAAGCCAGGTTGGTCCTGGGGCTTTGCGAAACCCATTGCACAGGCAGGCTCTGCACCCAGGTACTTACGGTTTTGGCATAGCCCTGCATGATCATCCCCATGGCGTGCGTTTCTAGCAGGTTTACAACCAGTGCATAATCTTCAGCTTCAAGTGCGTGTTGGATGGCATCTCTGATGAAAATGCCATCTTCTCCACTTGCCTGTGCATACCAGCGGCTGGCACGCCGGTGCAGTTCAATGGTTTTATCCTTTTGGAAGAGGTTTTGCAGGTCGCGCAACAGGTCGTTAAACAGGTGATGGTAACGATACCACTGCCCCTCGTCATCCAGGGGGATCAAGAACAGGTTGGCATTGAACAAGCGTTGTAGAATGAAATGGCTATCGGAGCGTCCGGTTAGCGCGTTACACAAATCACCGTTCAGTTTTTCCAGAACAGAGGTCTCGAGCAGGAACCGCCTGATCTCCTCTGGCTGCCGGTTGAGGACTTCCTCGCTGAGATAGCTTAAAATAAAACGGTGGCTACCACTTAAATTGGCGATGAATGCAGATGGATCTACGCGGTCACGGATCGATATTCCGGCCAATTGCAGTCCCACAACCCAACCCTCGGTCTTGTCTTCTAAAGCTGTGATATCCGCCGGTGAGAGAGAAAGATCCAGGACCTCATTAAAAGTAAAAACCAGCTTCACTCTGGCTGAAACGCAAATCACCCGCCCGAATTTCAGTCAACTGGTTGTTTGCACGCAGACGAGCCAGAGGGAGAGGCGGATCTTCACGCGTCAGCAGGACCAGGTGCAGTGGTTGAGGCCAGTTTATCAGCAAGTTTTCCAGAACTTGAAGGATAGAGCGATCCTGGATCGCATGAAAATCGTCCAGGATCAGTAAGAAACAACCAGCTAATTCCAGGATATCATTGCAAAGCGTCGCGCTGATAACCTCCGGGGGAGGAAGCTGTCCTGAGCGCAGTACACCTTCAATCTCTTGTCCCAGATGTGCGTCAACCTTTTGCAAGGCGGCAATGAAATAGTGAAAAAAGCGAGCGGGATCGTCGTCGGCAGAGTCCAGGGACAACCAGGATACCGGGCAGTGATCCAAAGCGTCTATCCATTCAGTGATGCAGGTCGTTTTCCCGAAACCGGCCGGCGCCGAGACAAGCGTGATCTGCTTGCCGAGCTCCAGCCCTTCATTCAATCGTTAAATCAGGCGCGGGCGTAGAACCCGTTTGGAGGGGCTGTTGGGAATGCGCAGTTTGGTCGCCAGTAAGTCGGACATAACTGAATCAAGCAGATAATATGGGCCGTTTTTCAGCGGCGAGCCGTTCGAGCAGCCGGGCGGCGTAATCCGGGCCAGGCAGTGCGGCGAATTCAGCGCGCAAACTTTCAGCAGCCTGCCTGTAGCTCGGATCCGCCAGGATTTCAGAAACTGCAGCAGATACCCTGTCCGGCGTCGCAGTGATCGGGTCGAGCACCCGGGCTATTCCGAGCTGCAGGCAACGAGCCGCGTTCAAGGGCTGGTCGGCGCCCATGGGGATCAACAGCAGCGGCCGGCCATAGGCCAGGGCGCCGCTTACACTGCCCGATCCACCATGAGAGACGACCAGGCTGCAGCGAGCCAGGATCGATTCCTGGGGGATATAACGCTCAATAATGATGTGGTCTGGCTGCGGGCCTAATTCACGCGGATCGATAAAAGGACCGACCGTGGCGACGATGTTGAGAGGCAGTTTACGCAGCCCGCTGAGCACGCGGATGAATAAATCGCCAGATTCCATATTGAAGACCGTGCCCAGTGTGAAGTAAACGATTGGTGAACCGGGCAGCTGGGCTTCCCAGACCGGAAGCGTCTTTCCAATATCCTTGGGCGCCGGTGGACGGAAACTGTGTGCGGTTGGGGGGAGCGGAAAAGCCGGGTCACGAAAGCTGGGCGGAAAAGGCGACAAGACCAGGTAACGGCGCAGCATTTCCAGCTCGGGATCAGGTGACAGGCCATGTTTCGCTCGCAGCTCATTGAGCGCTTCACTGACAACTTCAGGACGCACAAAGGAACCCGCCGCCATAACGAGCACCGTCGCGTAGGGAATTCCGAAAAGCTCCGCCGCGACCATACTCCCGAAATCAGTTTCATCGCAGACCAACAGGTCAGGCTGCCACTCTTCGCATAACTTGAGAGTGAGTGGTACGCGCTGCTTGCGCCGCGGCGGGCAAAGTTTTCCCGGAATTCGCGGTCTTCGCGTTCAGCATCGAGTGGACGCAAGGGGCGCCGTTCCGGAGGTTCGGGAGCGCCTGTTCCCAGGGGGAACACACGAAAGCCAGCAGCCTCAACGGTTGCGACCATGGATGGCCCGCATCCGAAAGCAACTGTATGCCCCGCACTCCTGGCCGCGTTGGCGACGGGAACAAGCGGGACGAAATGCCCGTTGGCGCCTATGAAGGTGAACAGAAACCGCATGATGCTTTTCTTACTTGAGCCAGTTCATGAAGGATTTACCGGCAGCAAATTACTGCCCCTATTTATTCCAACTCAACCGCCAAAAACTACTCGGTTGAAAAAACGGTTCTTGCCCACCTAAATTGTACAATCAAATAGCTCACCATTGCAAGGAAAAATACTCTAGCAGGGAAATCTGGCAAAACCATTGAAACGAATCAGCCCATCTTAGTAAAACTGGATTTCAACGCCGGATACAGCTCCCTATAAAGCGGGTAAGCCTTACGATAGGCAGCCACCTGAGGCGCGAACTTGCCTGATCTCGCCTAACCCCAAAACCTGCGCTGCCTGGTCGCCGCCTCCTGCTGCAACCGGGTTGCCAGCTTTCAGCCCGGTGAGTGATGCGGCTTCTTCACTTACATAACCGCTAAATTCAGGACCTTCGAAAGTCTCCGGCATCCATGAAGGATCAATTCTCAATACATCGAGCACTTCATCTGACCAATTGCGCATCATTCTACATATGCAGAGAATTAATATCCTTACAATGTTTATTCCACGGTCACAGTGCAGACAAATACCCTATCTTTTACGGTCATCTTTGCAGCACCTATGATCTCGAACATATCGCGTAAACGGATATCATCCGAGGAGCTACCGACCATTACATGGATATTCCCAGTTTCGAGTACCAGATTCAAATCCACATCATAGAACGCCAGTTGATCCACAGGCAGGTGGAAAGTGATACGCTTTGTTTCGCCCGGCTCCAGCATAACACGCTGATATCCCTTCAGTTCTTTCACCGGGCGCGGAGTAGAGGCAAACTCATCGTGAATATAGAGTTGGACAACCTCCTCGCCTGCAATTTTCCCCACATTCCTCAAGGAGAGAGAGATATCCACGCACTCTCCTCTCGTAACCTGCTTTTGTTCAATCGACAGGTCACTATACTCAAACAACGTATAGCTCAACCCATGACCGAATGGATATAACGGCGTGACTTTCTCGGATACATAATCTACATACCAATGCGACTTCGTCCCTGACGGCTTGGCGTTATAGTAAATCGGAACCTGTCCCACCGCCCTTGGGAATGTAATCGGCAGTTTCCCGCTGGGGTTCACATCGCCAAACAGAACATCCGCAATGGCAATACCACCTTCTTCACCTGGGAGCCATGCTTCACAAATGGCATTCGCACTTTCAGCCAGCATTGGGATAGCATATGGGCGACCCGTTATTAAAACAATAACAACTGGCTTCCCCGTCGCGAGAACTGCTTTGGCCAAATCCTCCTGCATACCTGGCAATTTCAAATCCGCACTATCACGTGTTTCTCCAGTCGTACAATCAGGTGTTAATCCAGAACGATCGCCAAGCACCAACACTACAGCATCGGCTTGTTTTGCAATATGGATCGCCTCTTCGAAACCAGATGTATCCTTGCTGAGACTATCGCAGCCTTTAGCGTACAACACTTTTGCGTCGGAAGAAATGGTTGCCTGGATGCCATCCAGCACAGTTTTAACCTTCACATCGTATTGAGAAAATGTGTCGAAATTGCCATCAACAAAAGCAAAATTCTCGGGGGACTTCACCTGTACCAACTGCCGCATCGCCGCGTAGGAATAATCGCCAAGTTGATTGCGCCCATTGTGGGCGTTCGGTCCAATGACCGCGATGGTCTTGATGGATTTTTGCAGGGGCAAAAGCCCATCATTTTTCAGCAAAACGATGCTCTTGCGCGCGATATGGCGGGCCAGCGCACGTTGTTCAGGTGTTTCAAAAACTTCAAGAACCTTAGCCTCATCCACATATGGGTTCTCGAACAAACCGAGCTCAAATTTCATCTTTAGATGCCGCCGGACAGCCGTGTCCACAAGTTCAATCTTAATATCTCCACGATTTAGCGCGGATTTGAGAGGCTCGCCATAACACACCAGATCCGGCAGTTCTACGTCAATGCCTGCATTCAATGCCATTCCTGCCGCGCAGGAAACATCAGCAGCAATTTTATGGAAATTGTGGAGCATAACGATCGCTTCGTAATCTGACACGACAACGCCATCGAAACCCAGTTGACCACGCAGTAAATCTGTCAAAATACGACGCGAAGCCGCCACCACTTCCCCATCCAATTCAGGGTAGGCATTCATGATTGAGGCAAGTTTTGCGTCCCGTATAGCTGCTTGGAAAGGCACAAGATAAACATCATAAACCTCTCTTATTCCCATATGGATGGGCGCACAATTGAGTCCACCTTGGGAGAGACTATGGCCGATAAAGTGCTTACCCGTTGCCATGACGCCTTCAGCAAGATTCTCCGACTGCAAACCTCTGATGTACGCCATTCCAAAATGGCTGACAAGGGTGGGATCCTCACCGAATGTTTCCTCGACTCGTCCCCAACGCGGGTCACGTGCAATATCCAATACGGGAGCAAGCCCCTGCCGTGCGCCAATGGCAAGCAGTTGTTTACGAATCGCGGTCGTCATTGCTTCCGCGAGCTCGGGCTGGAAGGTACTGGCAAGTCCCAACATCTGCGGGTAAACCGTGCCACCCAACATCAACGCACCCGAACAACATTCTTCATGGATGATGGCGGGTATTCCAAGGCGGGTTTTTTCCACCAGGAATTTCTGCAGTGTGTTGGCTGTTTCTGCTGCCTTTACAGGGTCTAGCGTTGATGCACCTGCCAGGCGCGTGATTTGCCCGATGCCGTGTTCGAGTTTATCTGCTGTTTTGACCCAATCCATTACGCCATTGGTTTGAAGATTGAATATCCAATAGGAACCGATCTGGGCAAGTTTTTCGTCCAGGGTCATTTGAGAGAGTAAATTATTTACACGTTGTTCGATGGGTTTCATTTCTGTTCTTTATCCCTTTTGGCTTTACATGGATGCGAAAATAAATCAACGCACGCCCAATAATACTTCGATAGTCAACTGGTCAAGACGTTCATACTGCAGGCCGCGTCTACCCAGTGCGATGCGGTCAAAGCTTTCAGCTTTCAACGCGCTCACTTTTTCGGAATTGTACTTACCCAGGTATTTTTTCATCCGCGGCCGCCCCAGAAAACATAAATCTTCGCTCCAAGTTCAACACCCAAATCAATCGCCTTCACTGTCTTTTGCAGCGCATAGGCGCGGACTTTCGAGTTGTTGGAAGTGAAGGCGCCATCTTTGAAAACGGGGGCATAGAACAGGTTGGTGGTCGCCATTGGGACAACCAGACCGGTTTCGGATAGAGCTTTCTTGAAATCCCGCACGAGGCAATCTCGCTCCGCAGAAGTCGCATCAATGGGCACGAGATCGTTATCGTGGAAGTTAACGCCCCATGCCCCGACCTCCGCTAAGAGATGAACGAGCTCCACGGGCGATTTCGTGTCCCGTACCGGGCCTCCAAATGGATCGCGCCCGGTATTTCCAACTGTCCACAATCCGAAAGTGAATTTATGTTCGGGCTTAGGAACGTAATTTGCCATAAAAAATCTTCCAATATTATCCTGCTAACCTTTGAGGGCGCCGGCTGTCAAGCCAGAGACGATTTGCCGTTCGGCAAAGAAATAAAATACGAGGGCAGGAATGGCGGATAAAGTTAAGAAAGCCGCAACCAACGCCAGGTCCTGACCATATTGCCCCTGGAACTGCATCGTGCCAAGAGGCAATGTCCAAAGTGTATCTTTGTCCAGAACCACCAAGGGGACGAGCAAATCATTCCAGCTGATGATCATGGTCAATGCGGCGACTGCTGACAGGGCTGGACGTGAGAGCGGCATCAATATGCGCCAGAAAAAGCCCATTATTGAGCAACCATCGATTAAAGCGGCATCTTGCAACTCGACGGGAATTGCTTGGAAACTGCTTCGTAAGATCAGGATGTTCGTAGATAGCAAGAAGGCAATCTGGATTAAAATGACACCTTCCAGGTGGTTGGTCAGCCCCATCTGCCGGAGCACAAGATATACCGGTAGAATCGCTACAGTGATGGGGAACATTAAACCCATGGTGAACAAGTTAAACACCAGACCCTTGGCGCGAAATTCCATGCGAGCAAATACAAAGGCAGCCAGGCTGCAAATGAATACCACCCCCGCGGTTGTCGCTACCATCACGATCAGGCTGTTGCGCAGCATAAGCCAAAAAGAGCCCTGGCTTAATATCAAAGTAAGGTTCTCCCAGTGGGGCGGCAACGGTAGCGAATAGGGGCGCATCATAAACTCACCACGCGTCTTGAGCGCACCGAAAACGACCGTCATCATGGGGATAATAATGATCAACGAAATTACACTTAGGATGAAATATTGCAAGATCCTGCTTCTTTTTTTTCGTCGTGAGTAAGTGGTTGCCATAGGTCAGTACTTCCTAAACTCCACCCAGATAATCCTGCTGGGGTGCGAGACGTTGGTAAATAAGTGAAAAGCTCAGGCAAATCAAGAACATCACAATGGCCACAGCCGAGCCATATCCCAGGTAGAAGCGCACAAATCCATAGCGATACATATAGGTCGACATCACTTCGCTGGCATTCACGGGACCCCCGTGAGTCATAATCCAGACCAGGATGAATTGCTGCAGTGACCCCAGCACACACAGGTATACCGCCGTCCGGATGGTAGGCCCCAGCAGGGGTATGGTAATCTGGAATGTCATCTGGCTTGTGTTTGCGCCATCGATGAGAGCGGCCTCTTCGATATCCGCGGGAATATTCTGCAAACCGGTCATAAATAACAGCAGATAAAAGCCAAAATATTTCCATGTCAGGACGACAAAAATGCTCAGCAGAACAGTTTGGGTGTTAGCTAACCAGGGTTGCGCTTTAACCCCGGGGATGAGCACCAACAGGGCATTGATCAGGCCACGATCAGGATCTGGGTTTAAGAGGCCCAGCCACATAATAGCCACAATAACTTCAGAAAAGACATAGGGCATGAAAAAGATCATGCGAAAAATGGCGCGACCAGGCAGTTCACGACCAATGAGCAGCGCCAATCCAAGAGCAAGAGGCAATTGCAGAGTCAAAGATAGCAGGGCGATCAAGATCCCGTTTTTTAAGGCGGTCAAGAATACACGGTCAGTCAGGATACGCTTGTAATTATCCAAAGACACAAAATCGACTGCCGGCCCCAGGCCATTCCAGTTGAAAAGGCTGTAGTACACGGATTGGAGGATGGGATAGATAACAAAAACCAGAAATAGCACAAGCGCTGGCAGCAGGAATAGCACGATGGTTAAGTTGTCTTGGGCCCGGCGAGTAACGCCTGATGTCGTTCTTATTTCCAGGGTATCCGATCTGGCTGCAATTGGTTCCATACAAAGTCTCTTTTCCGATTTGCTTGCTGGCCTTCATTGGTGAGGCGTTCGACACCTGGATCAAAAAAAGCTTTCGAATGCCATCCCACAAGCCAGCAAGCTGGCTTGTGGGACGAATGTGGTCTGGAACAGGTGCGGTAATGGTACAAAAACCGTTTACCGCACCTGTCCGTATCAAGGAGCTGATCTTAATTCTTGCGCGGCAGAGTCATCGATTGCCTGGGCAGCCTGTTCGGGGCTCAGAGTCCCGGCAAAAATACCCTGGACACTATCGTTAACCACCGAGCCCACTGCGGGTGGCATCGCCTGGTCATAATAGAGCTGGAAATATTTCGCAGCAGCAGCGCCCTTCTGGACAAGCTGAAGCATGGGATCGCTCAGGCCAGATTCGGCGCCTTTGACTACTGGCACTGAAAGACCAATCTTAGCTTGAGCGATTTGTGAGTCGACGCTGCTCAGGTATTTGAGGAAATCGACCGCCTCAGGGGGAGCGTCTTTGCCGATCACAAAGCCATTTCCGCCGCCGAGAGCGTCGGCAGGGTCACCGGCGCCGCCTTCTACTGCCGGGAAGGGGAACCAACCCAACTTGTCACCCAGGCCCTGTTTGTCGACACTGGCGTCCTTGAAAGCGCCGGGAGCCCACTGTCCCATCAAATCCATAGCGCCTTTTTCTGAAGCCATCACAACCTGTTCATCTGGCCAGGATGAGCCCAGGAAGCCATCCTGGAAAGGTTCGAGGGCGATTAGCTCCTGAAGCTTCGTTCCGGCATCCACGAATGGTTGGTCGGTAAAAGAGCCCGTACGGCTGTAAGCAGCGTCAAATGCCGCCTTTCCTCCAAGACGGACAGCCAGATACTCCCACCAAAAAGCGCCTGGCCACTTATCTCCTTCCCCTAAGGCGATAGGGGTTATGCCAGCCGCTTTCAGCTTCTTTACATCATCCAGGAGCTCACTCCAGGTAGTCGGAGGATTTTCAATGCCGGCCTGGGCAAACAAATCCTTGTTGTACCAGAAGCCTACAGCACCCATGTCGCGTGGGACGCCATAATACTTCCCATCAAAGCTGAAAACGTTGAGAGCACCGGGATAAAAAGTATCTTTCCAGCCATCCTTTTCCAAGTCAGCGCTGATGTCTTTGAGCAGCCCAGCTTTGGCGTATTCGTTCATTGTGCCCCCACCCCAGCTTTGGAAAATGTCGGGAGGATTGCCGGATTGCATCATGGTGGTTAGCTTGGTCTTGAAGGCTTCATTCTCCAATACCGTAATCTCAATGTTGACGTTCGGATTGGCGGCCATATAATCATCGGCCATCTGTTGCCACAAGGCTTTTTGATCATCAGCAACCTGGATGTGGTACCAGGTAACATTCACTTTCGGTGCTTCAGTAGGTGCTGCCATCGCCTCGGTAGCAGGCTGGGCAGCGGTGGCTGGGTGGACAGCGGGTGCCTCGGTTGGCACAGCGGGCGCCTCGGTCGGTGCAGCGGGCGCCTGGGTTGAAGGCGTTCCGCACGCAGCAAGCGCGAAAGAAACAATGAGCAAGATGCTCAAAACCATGAAAGTCTTGCGGGACATTTTCTCTCCTTTCGAGTTTTCCATAGGTTATACTTGGGTCGTGCGGAGAAATACTCCTCACGAATGCGCAGGTCTTCTTTCTGTCTGTTCAGGGATATAGAGGAGACCTGCAATTTTTTCTGAAACGAATATGCTTTCACCTCCTTTCTGTTTGGTTTTTCCCAAACAGTGCCAGATTGCCGATCTGAAATATTCGTCTATGCCTGCTCAATCAAAGCCTGACAAGAATTACGGATAACAAGCTGAGTTTGCATCCTGTAGGTCCGAGAATCAAGCGATTCACCATTGATCAACTTGATGAGCATTTGTGTGGCGACATAACCCATCTGAGAAATGAATTGATCCACAGTGGTCAATTCCATATATTTCGAATTCAGGGATATTATCGAAACCGACTACAGACAAATCTTGCGGAATGCGCACTCCCATCTCCTCAGCAACCTGAAAAACTCCGATGGCTGACTGGTCGTTGGAGGCAAATATTGCGGTAGGAGGGTTGTCAAGTGAAAGCAGTTCTCTGGCATATTTGGCGCCAGTTTCGGTGGTGTAATCGCCGGAGGTAATTAACATTTCGTCAAGGGGAATGCCGGCTTTTTCCAGGGAATCATAGTAGCCTCTCAGGCGGCGATTCGAGCTTTCCAATTCAGAGCGCCCACCTATAAAGCCAATACGCTTATGCCCCAAACTAAGAAGATAAGCCATCGCGTCCATAGCACCTTGATAATTGGTAGCATGGACAGAAGGATAGTGGGGATTGCTCATCAGGGGGTCAATAGAAACGATTGGCGCTTCCGTTGAATATTCCCCTACGACAGGTGCAACGATAATGAGCCCATCGGTTATAGAATTATTGAGCAAGGAAACATATTTTTCCTCGTGAGAAGCTCGCCCACTCTTGCGTACATCACCAGTCGTATACACTAATAAGTCAAATGCAGATTCGGCAATAGCCTGGTTCACCCCCTTCATCACCTCAATGGCAAATGGATAAGCAATGTCCGGCATGATCAAACCGACCATATTATTCTTTTGACTGCGCATGCTGCGCGCCGCCAGGTTAATCGTATAACCCAATTCATCGATCACGGAAAGGATATGATCATGCGTATCTTGGGCGACATCCACCTTTCCGTTCAAGACTCGCGAGACTGTTGAAACAGACACACCCGCGGTCTTGGCAACATCACGTATTGTGACAGTTCGTCTTTTCTTCTTCATTTCGAATCTTCTAAAAAGTGAACTAATGGCGGTAACGTTGCCGGTAACGTTACCGCCATTATTGCATAATTTTTCCGAAAAGTCAACTTTTTCTAATAAATAGATCCTGCGATAAGGAGAGCGCCATGAAAAACCGCCCACCTGAATTGCCCGAAGAAAGCATTTATGATGTGAGAACTCATGCATCCGGACCCGCGGGAAGCCTGCCACTTAAAGCTGAATTTTTGCGCAAAGCCCCAAGCGGAAATGTCTTCGGTTGGACGCAGGATGCAGCGCTGGGATGGCGGAACCCGGCGGTGGATTGATTTCGTCGGCGAAAAAGACAAACGCTTTGACTCCGAGCGAGGCGCGCAGATATTGTCAACTCGCCGGTCTCATCCGGATTTAGGAATGAACCCCGGGCTTCCTGAAGATACCAGGTTGTGGGCAGCGCTTCAAAACATTAGCGGTGGAACATGGGGCGTTGGATGGACAGACCGAGCGAACCTATGGCAATACCTGCTGCGATACGACCGTCAACAGCGGCCCGCTGGAACAATCCATAGAGCCAGTGCTCAAGGAAGTATTTGTCGCTGCAAGAATGAATTGGGAACCCATTTCTTGATTCTCATATGGCCCTCTTCACAGTTCGCCAACCCTCAAGATCACAAAGAAAGCCGGGAATGACTGTTGACCTGGCAAAATATTAAAGCTATATTGTAAAAGAAAGATTGAAACCGTTTTGCCAGGCACTTTTCCGAAAGGAGGGTCTTGTCATGGCAACCAAAGTATCCCGGTTAACCGGTTCCTGATGATCCTGATGATCGTGCTGTATGTGGTCTCCCTGGGCGCATTCACCTATGCCAATTGGGTGGCTGAACCAGAGCATGTGCTGTGGATGCATGCAGTTAATGCGATTATCCTTTCAATCCCACTGGTATTGTTTTATGGTTCCATTTATGTGTTGGCTAGCGCCTGGCGAGAACACAGCCTGAGCGAGCAGATCAGCCCCCGCCTGGCAAAAGTCATTCACTGGGCTCCGCGCATCGCCGCTATCTTGATCATCTTCTTTGTGACGCTATTCTCCCTGGATGTATTCGAGATGGAGGCTGCCCCCCTGGAACTCCTGGCGGCCTTCCTGATCCACAGCCTGCCGTCGATCATCCTGATAGTGCTGCTGGTATTCGCCTGGCGGCGGCCGGTAGTCGGTTTCATCGCCTTTTTGCTCGCCGGCTTATTCTTCCTGCGCTTTGTCGTCTCCGGTCAGGACCTGGCACACTTTCTGCTTTTCTCCGGTCCATTATTCTTGATCGCCGGACTGTTCTACGCCGACTGGCGCTGGCGCCCTTCCCAATCAAATCACGCCCTGGACAGCGCCATCTAACGGGTTGGCGTCCAGCGACGTTTGGCTCGGGCCCTCGCCACTGCCCACCCACTCCAGGGCGAGCTTCAACACATTGAACAGCGGCTCCACAGTCAAAACTTCAGGTCGGTCTCGATCCTGGTGGTAGAAGGCCACCATCTGTTGGGGCATCTTGAATCCAAGCAGTGTCGTCGCTTTGAGACCGGCCTGGCTGAAAGGCCCGGCGTCGTTGCCAACGCCCAGGGTAGCGGGTGCCAGCTTATAAGGGATGCCGGCGCGCTCTGCTGCAGCAACCACATCTCTAACCATCTCAGGGCGATTTTTCACAAGACCATTCATCTCTGAAGTGAGGATGGCAATTTCGGGGTGCGCGATCGTCTCAAGATTGAGCAGCCGTGCATCCAGGCTCTTCAGTTCAGCCAGGTGGCGCTCTACGTAATGCCGGGAGCCCCGCAGTCCGGCTTCCTCAGCACCGAAGGATACAAAGCGAATTTCTGTGTCATCCGGAATATTTGCAGGGTTATTCACCAGGAACCTGCACATTGCCAGTACGCTCGCGCAGGCCGAAAGGTTATCCGCCGCGCCTGGCACGGTCCCCCCGTCCTTCCACCCGCGGTTGAAGAACAGCCCAAAGAGAATAGCCGGCAGCACGGGATAGGCCAGCAAGATCCATCCCAACGTCCCAAAACGGACGATACCGTCATTGCCGGCGATCACGCCTGCCAACTGGATAAGGCCCATCACCGGCAAAGCGATGAAGGCCAAAATCCAGGCTGCTGTCAGGAGAAAGAACCCGTATCCAAGGAAGTGCAGCCAAGTATTTTCCGGAGCGCTGTCATGATGGCCACTCAGAATGAGTAAGCGTTTTACATTTTCAGTCCCGGGCTTGCGCAACGTGCCGATCACATTCACGGAATGCTTCTTTATGAAGAATGGATCGTACCACTCCCGGTAGTATATGAATTCAAAGATAAACGGCAGTGGCGCGAGGATCGAAAACGCGAAAGCTGCAAGTACGATCAGCCAGGAATAGCTGCCCGTGAAGGTGCCGGCGAAAATATTCAGCAGCGTGGCAACCAACAGGAAGAATGCACTGATGGGATAGGCACTGACGAAAGCCCGTGGCGCAAAAGTAAATTCCTCAGCGACCACATTGTCAGCACCCAGGTAAGATTCCAATTCATTTTTGAGGACAGCCGCCCGCTCTCGTTCTTGGGGGCTACCCGGCAAGCCGGGACCTACCTGGGTGCAAATCGTCTCCACCAGATCCAAAGCATAGCAGGCATCGCGCTCAGTGATGCTTTCCGGCATGGGAGGGTCCTCCCTTTATCACCGAGGCCTTTCGCCAGATCTGAAGAACCAGAGCGGCGCGCAGGCAGGCCCAGATCCCCGCAAACCCAGCGCTGATCCTGGCAACCCAGCCAAGGTCGGGCATAAAGAGATCTATGAAGCGCAGCAGGCCGCTGGAGCGCAGATACATCAGCCCAGCCAGCAGCGATAGATCCGGGATGAACGGCAGCAGGAGCTGCCGCCCCCAGATGCGCCCGGCGCCAGGCCGAAGTGCCGGGTCCCGGCGCCAACGGCGCAGCTTGCGCAGGGTGGCGAGGACACCCGTGACCTGGAGCAGCGGGATCAGCGGCAGGAGGCGGAAGATCCACTGGATAAAGTCCAGCCGGGCCGGAGCGGGCTGCTGGCCAGCGAGTAAGGCTGTGGCGCCCATCCCGAACTCCTCGGTGATGGGCGGCAGCCCGTAAGGGTCGGCGTTGAACAGCAGCACCATGCCTCTCTTCTGCCCCGGAACGAGCGCCATAAAGGCGGAAAAATCAGGGACGTTTCCGGAGTGCGTGTAGGTTTTCGTTTTCCCAATGTCGATCTCGAACCACCCCATGCCATATTTCCCCGAAGAGATGCCCCCGACGATATATTCTTTCACGCCCCGGTGCAGCTCGTCGATGCCCGCCGGCGAGAGGATCTGTGCGTCCTGAAAATGCCCGGCGTTGAGATGAGCGATCAGGTAATGGGCCATGTCCTGCGCGCAGGAGATGAGCCAGCCGGAAGGGAACGAACCAAGCGGGACGGATAGATTGGGCGCAGGGAAAGGCTGCCCAAACCAGTGGCGGTGCCCCATGGCCAGGCCATTTTGCTGCGCCACTGCTTTTGACGTATAGCTGTGGGTCATTTCCAGGGGACGGAATAGATGGCTTTGAATGTAGTCTGTATACCGTTCACCGCTGGCGACCTCAACGATCAGCCCCAGGATGTTGTAGTTCAGGTTGCAGTATTCGACCTTCGAGCCCACCGGGCGGGTGAGCTTGAGGGTGGACAGGGCCCGCACCTGGTGTTCGACAGCGTCCGGACGATCGTCGAAATCTGCCAGGGCCAGCTCCCCGGGCAAAGTGGGCAGGCCGCTGGTTTGATTAAGCAGGTGGCGCACCGTCATCTGAGCGGATGCCTGGGGGTCGGCCACCCGGAACCAGGGCAGGTAGCGCTGTAGCGGGGCATCCAGCTCGACCTTCCCGGCTTCGACCAGCTGCATCACCGCCAGGGCGGTGAATGATTTGGTCAGCGAGCCGATGAAGAAGGGTGTCTGCGAGGTCGGAGCTTCGCCGCCAGGCCGGGCGCGGCCAAAACCGCGCTGGTGCACGATTTGGTCCTCCTCGACGATCGCAAGCGCTGCCCCTGGGATCTTCAGACGGCGCAGTTGTCCTTCGATGTAAGCATCGATCTCAGCATAGGGGAGCTGGGTCATTTCCGCCTCTTGTTCGATTATTTCGCCTGTTCAGCCAGGTAGACCTGGTAAGCTTTCCAGCCAGGACACCAGCCAGTGTGCCAGCGCCACAGCCGGGCCATGAAGGATTTCGGATTGGCTTCCGCCTTTTTGCGCATCGGGCAGCTTGCGCAGGAGGGCGTCTTTTCCGAGGGGGGTAACGGATTGTCTTTCATATTTTTCTCCTTGCCGCATAACAGCGGCATCTTCGACTTTCGTTGAGATCGATCGTGAGAGCGCCATGGTGTTGCATCGCTCGCACGCTTCGCAGACGAATTGTAAACAATGATCGGGCTCAGGCTGGAGCTGCTGTAGCCATAAAGCGCCTGATGGCCGCGATCACCTCCGCAGGCCTCTCCTGCGGTGCATTATGTCCGGCCCGCTCGATCAGCTCGAGCTGCGCGTCGGGCAGCCGGTCGGCCAGGATGGCCTGGTGTTCCGGTGGAAATTGAAAATCGTGCCGCCCGGCTAAGACCAGCGTGGGCACCTGGATATCCTTGAGGCGCCCCATCACCGACCAACCCGGGAGCAGCCGGCTGAAAGCAAAGATCTGTGCTTCCGGACGCGTCTTGACCTGGAACCCGCCCGAGAACAATTGCCGGACCAGTGTCAAGAAGTTCGAGCGATAATAATAAGCCTTACTAAACTTCATCATGGTGGGAAGGAACTCCCCAGGCGTTAGCTGGCCTGCAAAAAAGCGACGGGCGGCCCGCACGGCCCCAGCATTGAAGCCGCGTTTGGCAAGCAGTTCGGGCGCGTTCTGCTGCACCCAACGAATGTCCCCGCAGGTGTCCATCAACAGCAGGTGCGAAACGCTCTGCGGATAGCGAAGCGCATATTCCAGGGCGACCATGCCACCAAAAGAATGGCCGAGCACCGCCCACTTCTCAAAGCCCAGTGTTTGACGCAAAGCTTCTGCGTCCGCGGTCAGGTTTTCCCAGGTCATGGAGCTGACCTCAGCCCCTTCCGAACGGCCATTACAACGATGGTCATAAAAGATCAGGGTGAATTGGTCCGCACAATCCTGTAAAGGGAGCATCGTCGAGTGATCTGCACCGGGGCCCCCATGCATGATCAATATTGGGTATCCCTGTCCAACCATTTTGACGAAAAGGGACACATCTCGAATGGGGGTGGTTGCCATGGGTCATTCTCCAAAAAGTTCGCCCTAGCCCTTCTGCGTGTTCTGAGAAGGTGGAACGCCAGAAGTAACGGATATCAAGGTGATATTGAGATCACGAATGCGCTCGAGCAGCCCGTGGAGCGCGGCCTGATCAGGCAGCAACCCGGCGAGCAGCGTTTCATCCTCTGCTGTGTACGTCAACTCCAAGCCCGCAAACCAATCTGCCCAGCGTGGATCCAAATGACTTTTGATTTTGATCTCGTAATATTCCGGCATCATAAACCTCCCGAAGGGTATCTGTCTATAGTTTAGCGCACTGGGAGGAAGCTCGCATCTGCCAAAGGGGATAATTGGGGGTTTATTCATTCTAAGTCAGGATACCGAGCTGCCGGGCTCGCGCGACCGCTTCGGTGCGGTTCGAGACATCCAATTTGCGATAAATACTGCCCGTGTGGGCCTTGATGGTGCCCTTAGCCACGATAAGCTTGCGGGCGATCTCCTGGTTGGTCATGCCCAGAGCGATGAGAGAGAGAACTTCCAGCTCGCGCTCCGTAAGCGGCTCAACCAGCCCGGCTTGCTGATAGTCAGGGAGGCTTGCCCGGCTCGCAGCCGGGAATGCAGCCAATATTTTCTGGGCGTAAAGTTTATGATCCGCACCGGCTGAGCCCAAATAGGCAACCAGCAGTTCTCGAGCCGGTTCCCCAAGTTCTAAAAAGACGCGCAGATATCCATCCGGCTCGGCCAGGGTGAGACAGGATGCGATGAATTCAAGGGCTTCCGATAGACGCTGCTGCCCGGCGATTGCAATGGCCAGCAGCAGTTTGCTCTCCAATTGCCTGGTTATGGCACTGCCAGCAGCAGGTGGGGGTGTCCATCCGGCAAGCAATTTTTCCACCTCAGCATACTTCGTCTGTGCCAGGCGGATGCGGGCCAGGGTGAGGCGGTAGTATCCCTCGTGGCGAGCGTAATCCTCACCCAGCCGGATCTGTTCGGCCCAAATGGAAGCGTTTGGGAGATCCCCAGCGGCCAACTGCACGCGCACCCGCAAGGTGCGGAGATCTTCATCGAATTCACGCGGCTGTGAATGCTCGCGCAGCCTGGTTTCAAATTTCTCCACCACCTGCAGCGCACCAACAAAGTCCCCCTTCGCCTGCAGGACACGGGCCAGGGCAGCCAGCCCGAAGCCATCGGTCATAATATTTCGCCAAAGTTCGTTAGCCAGGAGTCCGTCCCGGATCATTTGCTCGGCTTCTTCCAGGCGATTCCATTCGTATAACGCTTCCCCAAGGTCGATCTTCATACTGCCGGAAGTGTAGACAAACTGGATATCTCTCTCCTGGATCGGGTCCAGGAATTGGCGACACAGAGCGGCAGCAGCATGTAAACGGCCCTGCATCAAGTAGATGCGCGTCAGGAAGGGGGCCAGCGTGGGCATGTTCAGCTTCCCCCGGAATTCCTTCTCCCTTTGGATGGCTCGAACGGATACTTCGACAGCCCGCTCTAACTCGCCGCGTCTTCCCAGGGCCATCCCGTAGAGGAAATCTGCCGCGTTGCGCAGGAGCGTCTCCTCGGCAGGGATATTCTCCAATAACTGATAATCGGGGAGAGGATCCTTATCGGGAATGCTAGCTGGTGGGATAAGAAAAGCCAGGGCCGAGTCGATCACCGCTCGCATCCATTGCTGGTCAGAATCGGGGTCTGCGCCGGCAAGCTGCTTCGCCAGGTCATTTAACAGCGGCAGCGCTTTCGAGATCCGGCCATGGATGATCAGTAGCCAGGCCCGGTAGAGGCCAATTTTCGGATGGGAAAGGAGCATCTGCGCGGGAAGGCTGTCCGCCATCTGCAAAACCGAAGGATTGCCTTGCGCCAGTTGTGCAGGGCCATAACGCTCCATCAAGTCTGCAGCCCGGCCAACCTCATGAATAGCCAGGAGATGCTGGATCGCCTCCAGAGTAAATCCATTTTGCTCCAACCAGCTTGCAGCCCGAAGATGCAGGAGAGGGACCAAATCCGGTTGGGTCTGGAGCAGGCGGGCGCGCAGCAGATCGGCAAACAGGTGGTGATAGCGAAACCAGATGCGCTCATCGTCCAGCGGAATCAGGAAGAGATTGGCGCGATCCAGGTACTCGAGGATTTCATGACTTTTGAGAGCAGGAGATAATAATACGGCTTCGCACAGCGGAGCAGACAGGCGCTCCAGAACCGACGTATACAGCAGAAAATGCTGGATCTCCGGCGACTGGTTGGCCAGGACCTCCTCCAGCAGGTAATCCAGGATGAAACGGTGCGTGCCCGAGAACCCTTCGATAAATCCGGGCACATCCTCCCGGTCTTTCATGGAAAGAGCCGCCATCTGCAGGCCGGCGATCCAACCTTCCGTTCGCCCTTCAAGCGCTGCCACCGCCCCTGCATCCAGGTCAAGTCCCATGACCCCGTTCAGGAACTGAGCCGCCTCCGTCTCAGTAAAGCTGAGATCGGCGGCCCGCAGTTCGACCGTCTGAGCACGCGCACGTAAGCGGGGCAAAGGCAGCGGTGGATCCGAACGAGAGGCGACCACCAGGTGGAACGCCCTCGGGCAATGTTCGAGCAGAAAAGCCAGGGCTTCATGCACTGCCGGGTTGTTGATAAACTGGTAGTCATCTAAGACCAGGACCATTTCCCCGCCGTTGGTATCCAGGTCATTGATCAAGCTGGTCAGGATCGCTTCGGGGGGCGCTTGCTGCAACCCCGCCAGGAGTTGTGCGGCCTGGTTCCCGATCGTAGGGGCAGCGTCTTGCAAGGCAGCCACCAGGTAGCTCAGGAAGCGCCCCGCTTGATTGTCCTCTTTGTCCAGAGACAGCCAGGCCACGGGCAACCCACAACCGGCGATACAGGACGCCACCAGGGTGGTCTTGCCATAACCGGCAGGAGCGGTAACCAGGGTCAGCGGGCCTCGCAGTCCCTGTGCGATCTGTTCCTGTAGCCGCGACCGGGGTACCAGCCCCGACCGGGTGTAGGGCAGGCGCAGCTTCGTGCGAATGAGCGCATCCACCTTAGCCATTCAACAACCCTTCGAGCAGCAGCGATCTTTGGAAAAGACCGCCATGAGCAGGTGGGAAATTGAACTTTGCAGAAAGAAACGAGAGGGACATACGTGTCTCCCCGTCCTATTGGGCCAATTTGGTAATGCAAAATTGCCTGAATCGATCGAGTGAGAGAGTGTTCCATGAAGATTATAGAAAATATTTTCCTGGGCGTCAATGAGATCCCCTCACCTGACCTCTCTCCGGCCGGAGAGGAATTATCTTATCCCCTGATCAGTGGAGGATGTCAGGGACTTAAAAAAGAATAGAAGGTGTACCTGAGTACACCTTCCATTCAAATCCTGGAGCCTCAAATCGGATTATTCAATTTCGGATCCCAGCTTGATTTCAGCCTCAACCCTTCACGGCTGATTACGGCCCGCCATAGGGTGGCGGCGAGACATTATCGATCTTCCAGACCTGACCGGTAAGGGTGACAACATATGCGGTGTTGTCCATGAACTCGAGCGAGGTCGGCCGGTCCAAACCTCCTATGATGGTGCTGAAGCTGCCATCCTCGTTGACCTTCACAAGCGAGCCGGTCTCAGGGTTCGCCGGAGATCCATCGTCCTGGCCCGCCGTAAATTCACCCTGTGAAAGCGCATAGAGCGACTGACCGAGGCCATATTCCACATCGACAAGCAGCGGTGCACCGGAGGCAACCTCTATGGGATCGGGAGAGTTCGGTCCGAACGCCACAACCTTGCCGTCCTGAGGCAGGTGGGGGTTGGGGCCGGCTTCAGCCATGTACACCGTGTTACCGTGTACTTCCAGCCCAGTCGGGACGATATTGCCGAAGGCTTTCATCTCGGAAACTTCACCACTTTGGGAGACCCACAGCACGCGATTGTGGTGTCCATCGGTAACCAGGAAACCACCCCGGAAGGTATCGATCGCATAATGGACTCCAGACGGAATGAAGACTTCACTTTCCGAGGGGTTGTTGATAGACCATTGCCCTATATCGGCGATGACGGTGAATTGATCGGGCCCATCCACCCTGTAAATGCCGACCACATCGCCATTGTTGAAGGGAAAGGGCAGGGGGAGATCGTCACCGACCATGGTGACCAGCACGTAGGCAGTTCCGTCGAGAAATACGAGATCATTTGCCCCACCGATCGGGAAGATTGCCGGTGGCAGACCCTCGGCGAACGTGGTGATTTCCCCGGTTTGCGGATCGAGGCGCGAAATCCTGCCGGCTGCACCTTCGGTGACGTACAGTGCGCCATCAGGGCCAATGGTACTGCCCGAGGCGCCCTGCAGGCCCATGGCCAACAGGGCAGCGCCTGGCTCTCCAGGCTGCGTTTTCCCAGCGACTACCTGGCTGCTGCCAAGGATGGCCAGCATACATAAAACCAAACCAATTACTAAACTCTTTCTGTTCATCATAAATCTCCTCGTATGATATGTAGTGTGGGGCACCAGCGTGCCACAATTGACAAAAACGTGGTTGGTTGGGAATGCTCATTCTTACGGCTTTTAATTGGTGAGCCAGAAAGTACCCGTTCCTGGGATCTCACGCTCATAGTCATTCATGACCATAAGCCTTTTTGGGAGCAGAAATTTGACCACTCTCTGGAGCTCTCCGCTGGAACAACGATGTTTTGAGGGCATTGAAAATGCGTTGGTAAACTTTTTGAGCAGGAGGCTCATGGGAAACATTCCTGGCCAATTCCATCAGACGGTGTTTTTCAGCGGCTTTAATTTCATCCCCACGCCGATTAATCTCAGCCCTGTAATATCTATACCAGTCGTCCATGATCTTTGCCTTTCTCCGTTTCAGTATTCATACGATAGAGTGAACAAGTTACACAGCCACTTAATCACCAATGACCGGCGATCGGTCAAGTAACTATAGGATATAAGATCATCGTGGGATTTAGGTGTCACCCAGTAACACAGCCGGTGACACAAAAAGGGAACAAAGGGATGTTATAATGAAATTGAATACTTTTTGTCCTATTTCAGAAGGGGTGAATCAGTTTGTTCGGGAAATGGGTATCTCGCCGGCGAAAGCTGCTGGACTTAACCCAGGATGAGCTGGCCCGGAGGGTTAGCTGCTCGGTCAGCATGCTGCGCAAGATTGAAAGGGATGAACGGCGCCCATCACCACAACTCGCTGAACTGCTCGCTAATCATCTGGCTATTGATGCGTCACAGCGCCAGGCTTTCCTGGATTTGGCGCGCGGTAAATTCATCCAAAACGTTGAACAGGTCATCCAGACCGACAAGTTCCTGGCACCCGTACTTGCCGAAAATGCGAACCAAAAAGATGAACAGGCTCCTTTTGTGGCCCGGGAGCGCCAACTGAAGTACCTCCGCGAGCACCTGGATCAAGCTCTGCAAGGCCAGGGCAGGATGGTTTTTATCTCAGGTGAAGCCGGCCAGGGCAAATCCAGCCTGCTCTTCGAGTTTGCCCGCCTGGCTTTGGATACCCAACCCGATCTGATCATCGCCGGTGGGAGCAGCGATGTTTACACCGGACAGGGAGACCCCCTGCTTCCATTTCGCGATATCTTCCGTACGCTGGCCGGTGATATCGAGAACACCGGGTTGCGCAGGATCGTTAACCGCAAACTTGCCACCCGTTTGGCCCGGTCCATCCCGGTAACCGTTGAGATTCTGTTGGATTACGGGCCTCATCTGATTGACACGCTCGTCTCAGGGGCAGTGCTCGAAGCTCACTTAACTCATACGTATCCACATCACCCGAAATATACAGAATTACAGCTCCGTTTACAGGACCGGCGCGCCCGGCAAGCCTCCTCCACGGCACAAGAAATGCGCCAGGATTATCTTTTCAACGAGATCTCCACCACGCTAAGCGCATTTGCTCAACAACACCCATTGGTGCTGATGCTGGATGATTTGCACTGGATCGATCAATCGTCGGCCGCTTTGCTCGGGCATTTAACCATGCGCCTGAAGCAAAGCCCGATCCTGATCATCGGCAGCTACAGGCCCGAAGACCTGGTCCCTGGTCGATCTTCAGACGAACCCGGTGGCCAGGTACAGCATCCACTGGATGAGGTGCTCAGCGAGAGCCTGAGGCAATTTGGCCACAACCGGATCGACCTGGACCATTCTGAACCGGGGGAAGAACTTGGTTTTGTCAATGCCTTGCTGGATATCTCTGACAATAAGTTTGGTGAGGTGTTTAGAGAACAGCTTGCCCATTTGACCATGGGGCATCCCTTATTTCTGGTAGAGCTGCTGCGGGATATGAGGGAACGAGGCGATATCGTCCAGGGGAGCGATGGTCGTTGGGAAGCGCGTGAAACCATGAGCTGGGAAAATCTTCCGGCCAGGGTTGAAGGGGTCATTGAAAAACGGATCACCCGCCTGGCAGATGATCTCCTGGGTTTACTAACCATCGCCAGCGTTCAGGGAGAAACCTTTTTTGCGGAAGTCATTGCCAGGGTCAGGCATACTGATCCAATCCAAGTGACGCGCCGCTTGAGCCTGGATTTAGACCGGCGACACCGCCTGATTCAGGAACAGGGCGTCAAGCATTCCGGAGACGAACGTCTCTCCCAATACCAGTTCCGCCATCATCTCTTTCAGAAGTACCTCTATGGGCGTCTATCCCCTGCAGAACGGATGTACCTGCACGAGGCTGTGGGGAATGCGCTTGAAGCGTTGTTCGCCAGCACCACCAACATAGATGAACTTCCGGCAGCCCAGCTTGCACGCCATTTTCAAGAGGCCCACCTGAATCTTAAGGCCAGCAAGTATTTACTCCAGGCCGGCCAGCAGGCGGTCCACATCCTGGCCTTTGAAGAAGCAACCCTGCATTTTGAGGCTGGGATCAGGCAGTTGGGGATCCTGTCCCCCTCGCCTGAAACCAATCGTCTTATGTATGAATTGAGGCTTGCCCTGGCACAGGCATTCTGGCACAGCGGACGGGTGATCGAGTCGGTAAATGCGTTCAAGGAGACCATCGAAATCGCCCGGACCCTTAAGGATCCTCATGCATTGGCTCGCGCCGTATTGGCCTATGAAGAACCGCGCTGGCGATTGAACCTGGACTCGGAACTCTCACGCAGCTTCATGCGCGAAGCGCTGGCGGCCCTGGGAGAGGAGCAGAGCGGAAGGCGCGTCCGCATCCTGGTCGGCCTATCTCGTTCTCTGCTGGCTTCCGGAGAACAACAGGAGCTGCGAGCCACCGTCGACCAGGCATTGGATATCGCCCGCCAGGTTGAGGACCCGCTCGCGTTGTGTGATGCTTTACGCATTAAGGCCCAAATCGACCGCAGACCGGAAAGAACGGCCACGCGCCTGGCAGCGGTCCGGGAAATGATCGCCACAGCCGAATCGATTGGTGACCAGGAGAGACTGGCGGACGGATTGGACCTGTATATCTACGATATGCTCGAGCTTGGCCAGGTTGACCTGGTCGATCAAACTATTGAAACCCAAAGGCAGGTTGCTCATGAGATCAAGCAACCTTTCCAGATGCACGTCGCGGCGGTTTTCCAGACGATGCGGGCGATCATGAAGGGAGAATTTGACAATGCAGAGCGCCTGGCCAATGAAGCTGCGGATTTGAGCCGGCAAATCGGTATTGCCGAATTGGACGGTATTTTAGGGATCCATATGTTCACCATCCGCCGGGAACAGGGGAGGCTCAGCGAAATCGCACCCCTGGTGAAGCTGATCGTGGCCAACAATCCAGAATCATCTGCCTGGCAGCCCGGTTTAGCACTGATCTACCGCATATTGGGAATGAGAGAGGCGTGCCGCACCATTTTTGAATCCCTGGCCTCCAACGGGTTTGCGTTTTTACCCCAAGATTCTCTCTGGGTAGCTACGCTGACTTATTTATCCGAGGTATGTGTGTTTCTGGAAGACGTTGACCGGGCAGCCACCTTGTATGAACTGCTGCTCCCGTATGAGGGTCGTACGGTGGTCGTCGGTGGCGCAACCGCCTGTTATGGTGCGGCAGAGCGATTTTTGGGCATGTTGAAGATGACTCTGGCGGATTGGGATGCGGCCGAACGGCATTTCCTGGGGGCCTTAGAGCTGGACGGACGCATGCAGGCCTGGCCATGGCTGGCACATGACCAGTGCGAATATGCGACCATGATGCTGAAAAGAGACCGGGCGCAAGATCGTGAGCGTGCCATGGCACTTCTTGGCAAATCTCAATGCGCCGCGGGAAAAATGGGCTTGGTGTATTTGGGGGAAAAGATTACAAACCTACAGGCCCACTATGGACTCGTCCCAGGTTAAACCGCTGGTGGATGACCTGGAAGTAGAACAGGAGTAAGAGGATGCCAATTTATCTGATCGAACGCAATTTTGCCGAGCAGCTGGAAGTGACACCCGAGGGAGCTGCGGAGATCAACCTGATCAATGATGAGGAAAGTGTGCGCTGGTTGATCTCGTTTCTGAGCGTAGACAAGAAAAAGACCTTTTGTCTCTACGAAGCCTCCAGTGCTGAGGCGATCTTCGAGGCGGCGCGCAGGTCCGGGATCCCGGCCGATACGATTATCGAGGTCGGAAACGAGATTGTTCCCAGCGGCGAAACCCACCCGTTCAATATCGAACGTTACGCGGAAGATTAGCGCGAAGTACGAAGCCAGCCGAATTTTCTGATTGTATTTGCCCGGATCGCCTTAAATTTCCAGGTGGACCGGTTGGGCCTGTTTTCCCTGATTCTGCTCAGCAGGATCACAGCAATCAAGGGGAACAGCATGGACGCCAGGAAAGGTGTGGGCTCTTTCAGAAGATTGATGGCCAGCCCCATCAGCGTGGAACTGAAAATCCCAGCGATGAAGGCTGTGCCATTGATGAGAGAAAGTCCAAAACCGAGGGATTCTGGCGGTATCAGGTCAGTGACCAACGCGTTGGCGAGGCCGCTGATGCAACCGTAGATCGATAACAAGGAAGAGGCTGCACAAAATCCGGCCAGGCCATATCCCCGGCTGACGAGGAATAATCCGCCCATGCCGAGCAGATTGAGGGCCAATATCAAGGGCTTGCGACCGGTATAATCTGAAAGCCAACCGAGAAGCAAGGGTAATGTTAACGCAACCAAACCGGCGACGCCGACGGTCAGGGAAATATCATCGGCGGAAAAGTTGAGCCGGGACATCACCAGCGAAATCCCCAGTTTGCCGCCATTAATCGCGAACCAGCTCAGGACTGCTGCAATCACAACCAGGTAAAAAGAACCTGGCAGATTTGACTTGCCGGGTTGGCGTTCTGCTTTTTGAGGCAGCGCAGGCCTGAGGGGGGCTTTGTAAAACAGGGCAAGGATCGTCCACAGGATCGATATCCCTAAGTTGACGACCAATAAGGTTTCAAAGCCATAGTTGTCTACGATTTTCCCGAAAAGAAAACCAGAGATGATCGGCCCCAGCCCGGTAATAAAGCCCGTAATCCCAAAAACCCGCCCACGTTCGTTCTCTTTGGCTTGCAGTCCCAGCAGTGTAGAAATTAGCGCCGAATGGATGCCCGCCAGGAACCAGGCGAGGAACAGGCCGGTTGCCAGAAGCGGGAAGGACTGCACACCTAACAACATGAGCAGGCTGGCGAAAATCCCGCCGGCGGCACTGAGCACGCTCATCAGCTTGTGGTGCCCGAAGCGGTCTGCCAGCCAACCGGCTAAGATACCCGAACTCGCCATCCCAAAATAGAGCAGGGAAAACAGGTAGCCGATTTTATCGGGCGCAACACCCAGGCGGCTGAGATGGAAAGGAATCAGGGTCACAAAGCCGCTACCGCTGCCAAAAATCAAGATCAAGACCAGGCTGAATAAGAGGAGTTGTTTTTTCGACATGGCTGCCTTTTGAAGCGAATAGGTTCCTGGAGCTGGTTGGCGAATTGGATCTGTAAACCTTTCCGCTTTTTCAAGAATACTCTTTTTAATAGAAACTCCCCCAACCTGTGGGGGAGTATTACCCTGGTCAAGTGGCTAATTTTTGAACTGGTCGCTGAACACCGCGATCTGGCCGCAGTGCTCGCGTTTATGCCCGTAATAGGTATAGACGATGAAATCCTCCAGATCGTACTCCGCCCCATACCAGGGCAAGGCGCCCTGCTGCCTCCAAATTTCGGTGGGAATCTGGGCCGCGGCAGCCATCGCCTTGTCATGGGCAGCCTGGTATTCCGCCAACACATCCTCCATCGACAGGTCCTTACGCCGGTCGACCTGAACGTCGTTAAAACCCATCCGGTCCCCGGCGAAAGTGTCCAGGTAAGGGGTCGGGCCGGGATCCAGGAAATTATTCAGGATTTCGACCAGCACGAGCTCGAAGGAGGAAAGATGGGCGATGAGGTCTTTGACGGACCAGTACCCGCAAGCCCCGGAGGTGTACCACTGCGCCTCGGGGAAATTCTTTAAAGTGCCCATCACCGTCAGGTGACCATACTTGAGAATATCATTTGGATTCATTTAATTGTCCTCCCAGGCCAGCATTCCTGGCCCGAATAATGGCTTCCGCCCGGTCGGCAACCTGCAGTTTGGAGAAGATATTGGAGATATGGTTCCGCACGGTGTGATGGCTGAGCACCAGGCGTTGGGCGATCTCGGCATTATTTTCTCCCCGGGCGATGCGGTCCAGAATTTCCCGCTCCCGCTCCGTCAATTCAGGGAACACGAGATCGGATTCCTGGGGAGGGTAAGAAAAGAAATGCACCAGCCGCCTGGCGATCGCCGAGCCGAAAATTGCCTCTCCCCTGGCCACTGCCCGGATAGCCCGCAAGACTTCCTCTTCGCCGGCTTCTTTCAAGATATATCCCCGGGCGCCGGCGCGCATCGCCGAGAAAACAGAGGCATCATCTTCGAACATCGTCACGACGATAATGCCGATGCTCCGGACTGGAACGCAGGATGCGGCGAGTCGCCTCGATCCCATTGATGCTAGGCGTGCTGTTTACGCCCAGCATGTCGTTGATGCCCGGCATCTGAATATCCATTAAGATGATATCCGGCTGGAGCGTCTTCAGCCAGGGCGATGGTCTCTTCTCCTGTCGAGGCTTCGCCGACAACCTGGATATCCGGGAACAGATTCAAAAGTGCGTGCAACCCGGCCCGAAACAGGGTATGGTCATCTGCGATTAAAACGTGGATGGGCTCCATAATCCTCCCCTTAATCAACTGGTAAGCGGGCAAGGACGCGCGTGCCCCCTTGTGGTCAGCGCCTCGATCACGCAAACTCCTCCCAGCTCTGCAGCGCGCTCGCGCATGGAGTTCAACCCAACTCCCGGCTGGAGGTCCTGGGGTAATCCCAAACCATTATCACGCACCTCCACCTGCAAATGGTGGTCGGTTTTGGATAGCGAGACCTGGCATTTGGAACCCTGGCTGTGCCGGACGAAGTTCGCCAGGGCCTCCAGGGTAATCCGGTAAGCGGCGACTTCGACCGCAGCCGGCAAGGGTGGCAAATCTTTTGGGCTATCGATCTTGATCTGTAAGCCAGAACGGTCGCCATCCCGGCTCACAATTTGGCGGGTATAGTCCTGAATGGCGCCGACCAGGCCCAGCTCATCGAGCGCGGGTGGGCGCAGATCGAAGACCAGCCGGCGGATATCGGCGATCGCAGACTGGCTCTGAGCGCGTAACTCCAGCAGCAAAGCCTCAGCTGCCCCGGGATCGCGCGAGACCAGGTTGCGGGCAACATCGAGATTGAGCTTCAGGCTGGCCAACTGCGGGCCGAGTTCGTCGTGCAGGTCCCTGCGCAGGCGGCGGCGTTCTTCTTCCCGGCTTTTCACCAACGCTTCGCGCGAGCGCTGCAAGTCATCCGCCAATTGGCGCAAATCCTGGGTCAGGAGCACCGTGTGAGCGGTGATTCCGATATGGCGGGCGATGTCACGGAGCAAGCGCTGCTCACCCGGCGTGAAAGTCTCGCCTGGGGAACGTGTGCAAAGCCTGAGCTGCCCGATTGCTTCGCCCTGATCGATCAGGGGCAGTTGAACCCACTCGTCTGCAGCCGATCCATAACTCGCCACAATCCTGATCTCGCCGTCCTGTCTCAAAGCGATGGCGACATAAGGCAGTTTGAGCGCCTGGGCGACCGTCTCCACCACCGCCGGAAGCGTTTCTTCAGGTGACAGCGAGCCTTCGAGCTGGCGGCTCAACCGGGACAGGACCGCGTAAGGATCATCGCGCTCTCCGTACATCAAGCGGTTGACCAGGCGCTGCAGCCGGTCGCGCAGTGGCTGGACCAGGATGGCTGCCAGTCCGGTGGCCAGCAGTGAAAGGAAGAAATGACTCTTCGCTTGAGACAGGGCCCCCTGAGCAGGCTAGCGCCTACCACCAATCCGTATAAGGCGGCCACGCCTACCATAAGGGCAGAGTACACCAGACTGCGGTTGATGATCAGGTCGATATCGTACAGCCTGTGACGCAGGACTGCAATCGCCGCGGCGACAGCAATGCCAAGGACTCCCAGGTCGGTCAGAACGATATTGATCTCGGCCGCCCAGGGGAAGTCCGGCCAAATGAACCAGAGCAATGAACTCAAAGCGGAAACAAATAGAAATATTCCAACGGCGTAAACCAGCCACTTCATCTGCGCTCGCTCGATACCTGCCGAGCGGCGAAAGCGTGTCCCAAAGGCTGCCAGGGAACCCAAAAAGCCGAGCGCAAGAAAAACCGAACCGAAAAGAGACAGCTTATCCAGGACTGGAGCCGCACCTGGGATGCCAAAAGGGTTCGTAGGCTGGCCCCACACGGGCCCAGGATGGAGCATCACCACCAGGACGGTCAACGCCAACCCTAGAGCGGCGGCCCAGCCGGTGAAACGCCAGCCAGGAGATGGGAGATGGCCATCCGGAAAGACCAGCAGCACAAAAGTCACCGGCAGCAGGACGGCAGGGATCCAAAGCCATAAGTCGATCCAGAGCGCCCAAGGATAAACCGGAGAGGCCGGGCTGCCGTATCTGGACAGGGCTGCCGCCAGAGCAGTCAGGGCGAATAAGAAGCCGACCGCCACGAAGATCCAGCCGATCGGATTCCGAGGGCGGCGTGCAGCGATCAGCGCCCCGATGACTGCAAAGCCCGCGGTGATGAACGGGGTGAGCGTCTGGTGGGTGATGAGCGTGCGATAATTACCGCTGAGCAGCGCCTGGTGGGCAGCGATGCCAAGCGCGAGGATGGCGCCCAAGATGGAAACGAAGGCGAACACCCAGGCCAGGCTGCCTGCCTTCAGTTTTCGCAGAGGGAAGGTCTGTTCCCCGCTCGCAATGGTACCCTGTCTCATAGTTTAATTATAGACCTTATTTGTCGAAATCGCCTTTTCAATCTGGGCGGCGTGTGAATCGAAGTGGCGTTTAATATAGCCAAACATGTATTCGAGCGTCACATCGCCGGCTAACAGCGGGTCCCAGAGAGGATAGTTCAAGCTCTTGCCAAAATCCGCATCCCCAACCGAATCGAGCGCCCGCAGGGAGGCTTTGTACGAGCGGTCATACTCCTCCGCAAGCTGCTGGCGCGACAGCCTGCGCGCCCCCAAGCGGGTCATGCGGGCATTGAGCCAATCGAACACGCCTTTTGGGATCAGCCGCGGCAGCAGTTGGTACAGCCAGACCTGCCGGCGGATCATCACCACTTCAACGATCATATAGCGGGGGATCATGGCGATATGATATAACACCTGGCGTATATTCCAGGCCGGGTTATCGCTGGGCAAAGATAAAGCATCTTCGGGAATTGAGTCCAGCAGGCGGTGAAAATCAGCCCGGGTTGACTCGATCTCCTGTCGTAAATATTCACGTGTATCCACGATATCTCCTCTCTATCCTCACTCCCCCGCTTCCAGCTGCATCACCTGTCAGCCAACCATCATTCTAATCCTTTTTCCCGGTTAATTTCCATCCGATCACAGCACCAGCGGTGATCGCGGCGCTGATATTACCGAGCGCCAGCACCTTCACCATGGTGGCGCGTTGCGCCGCGTTTGGCGCACCAATCACCCAGCCCAAGGACTCCAGGATCAAATTGACAACCAAAAAGGTCAACGCGGCGGTTAAACCCACCTGCCAGAACAGGCTGCGCGCTAATTTCGGGTAACCGAGCCCCCGACCCATCATCCAGGCACTAAATCCAGCAATGATAAAGGCCGAGGGCACAAACAGCAGAGTAAAGACGCGATGGACCGGCTGGCCGCGAGATCCTAAATATCCCACAATGACCGGCTCTGCCAAACCCAGCCCTGCCGCCAGCAGGATCGTGACCGGCCCGAAACCCAGCATACCGGCCAGGGAAAGCCGGCGGGTCTCAGTTTTCCCTGCCAACCTGCCCATCTGCACGCCCCAGGCCGCGCCCCCAGCCAGAAAACCAAGCAGTGCAGGGACGGCTGCAATGGCTGCGTGTCCCAGCTTGACATCCTCCACGCTGCTGCCGGGGATCAAGTGAAAAACGAGGTCGCCAACCACCAATCCGGCCAGCAGACCGCCGAAGAGAGTCAACAGCGTGAGAAAGGCGCCGCGTAAAGCAGCTTTATAAGGCGTCATAGCGTTATTCCTCCCAGCAATTGCAGCCCTATCCAGAAAGCCCATAGCGGATAGCCCAGATATGGAACGGCGAGGCTGCTCATCAGCAGGCTGTTAGGAAATCTCCCTGTGGGACGGGCTACAAGCCCGGTTACCACCAGCCAGGAGCCCACCCCGAGAATCATTGCCAGGGTTACCCAGAGCACCTGCTGCTCGAATGCCAGCACTTTGAAGATCAGCAATAACTGCAGCACGAAAACGATGAGCATCGACACAATACCCAGAATGGTTGCGATCCACATCAAGAGAGGGTTATAAGCTGAAAGGACCCGGTACAAAGTCAGGGCGATGGGATCGTCGGCAGGTTGTGCAAATACTGGTACATGCTGCGCAGCTCATCGTCCGTCAGGGCGGCGCGGAACTCAGTCCAGGGCATCTTAGGCGATGAAAAACCGCTTTTCATCGTCAGGATGGGCACCTGGCTGCCACCGGGCAGCGTGCCGGAGTTGAAGAGGTCCATGAATTGCGCTTCCGTCCACTGCGGGACGATCAGGGTCAGGTTCGGGCCGGGAGGTGGCCCAGGCTGGCCGGAGTCCACCTTGCCCTGCAGCTGGTCTCCATGGCAATCACTGCAGCCGGAGATATCCACCAGGTACTTGCCGTAGGCGGGTGTTCCAGCCTGGGGGGCAGTTACGCGGCCTACCGGCGCCTGCGCCGTGCGGAAATCAGACAGATTCATGAAGATGGCGCCGAGGACGTTAAACCGCGTGTCCGGGGTGGGCTCACCCGTCGCCGGCTGCGAGCGCAAGTAAGCGACCAGCGCCTGGACATCCTCATCGCTTAGATTGCGCATAACTTCGGACGGCATCACCAGCAGCGAGTGCCCGTCCTTGCCAACGCCTTCGCGGATGGCGCGGATGACTTCTCCATCCGTCCAATCCTGGATATTCCCGGAGGGGGTCAGGTTCGGCGCGTAAAGCGTACCGAGAGGAGGAAATTCGAACCGGGTAACGAAGTTGCTCCCGGAGAGCGGCAGCCGGCTGTCAGAGGTATGGCAGCTGACGCACAGATTGGCGAGTTTTTCGCCGCGGGCGATTTGCTCCGCTGTCCCGGCCACCTGCACCTCGGCAACCGGGTTGTCGAAGCGTTGGTTGAGTTTATAAAAGCCGATCAGCGCCAGGACCAGCAGGGCTGCCGGGATGAGCGTCAAAAGGCCTGAAAGGAGCGTGCCAATCCATTTCAGCCAGCGGTTCTTGGCGTTCCAGGCGCGTACGGTCAAGAAGCCAAAAACCACGCTCAAAATTACAAGAATCATGAGCCCAACAAAATCAAACATCACAAAGCCTCCAAAGTTTCCCAAAACCTGTTCGCTTCTATCCTTTGCCAAGCAGCGTAATACCAATGATTAACGGCGCCACATAGTGGAGCCAGGGATAGTACACATCCTGTGGCCGGGCGATGGGCAGGATGACCAACCAGGCCAGGTTCCAAACGATGGTCGCCCAGCCCACCCAACCCGGCAAAAGTCCGCTGCGCAGGATGGAGGCTCCAAAAACCGCCTGTCCCACGAAGGCCAGGACGACAAAAGCCACAATCGGGGCGTAGATCATCTCCTGCCGCCCGAGGGAAAAAGTCTCGGCCGCCAGCACCAGGACCGTCCCGATCAGAAAGATCACCAGGCCAAGCGGTGACAGGGTCCCGTCGCCTGCGGCCTCCAGGAGCCGGTCCAGCAGCACAAACCCCAGAGCAGCCACAATACAGGCGGCCATAACCAGGCTTCTTTCCAAAAACAGGTAGCCCTGAGACTGGGCGGCCGGCCACTTGAAAATGGCCCGGCCGGTGTAAAGCAAGCCGGCGGGGAGAAAGATGATGCCGCCCAGGATCAACAACCAGCCTGCGGCAAATTGTTCGGAGAGCAATTCTTTCGTTAGCATCGTGAGTCCTTTCTTTGGTCAGGAAATCCAAGCTTCATTCTCATCGAACCTACTTTAAATGAAAACCAGTCCCATTGTCATGGGACTGGAATACCAATTCATCAAGATAATTACTACTAAATTTTATAGTATTAGGTGGATATCGAGAGGATCTTCAATGCCGTCCGCCACCGTAACAGGCTTCAAATTCGTCTCTCACAAAGCAAACCCATCCGAAAGATGAACACTGGGTCGGTCATCAGTCCAGCTCAACCTGTTTCCAGAATTCCCTGAATTTAACCACTCTCTTCACCTGATCCTTCGAGATTAAAAATGGGGCGACATCACCTGCCAGGGTCTCAAAATCAAAATTCTCGATCTTTAAAAGCAGTTCTTCGCGTAGGCTTTCGGGAGAGCTAATACCCATCTTTTGATTTATAAATCCAAAATCTGGCCTGGTTTTACTAAATAGAAATGTGATATCGTAAAAATCTCTTCCTTTCGGACGTTTGCGATTAACCGCGGCAAAAATTTTTTGTGCTAGCAGAACATTTAGCGGCGTCACTTTGATCTCAGTGAAGATATCAAACTTATTGAGTATCTTGACCTCAGGCGGATAGTTATACCCTTGAGCCACCGTGTCCAATTGAATTAAAATCTTCTCCTGTTGGTGAGGCGATAAACCTTGCTCAAAAAGCAATTCTGGAAACCTTAGATTGCAGTGGAATGCGTCCTTCGCTACCATGCTGGTCTCCACAAGAAATCCTTCCAGCTCTAAAAATAGCTTCACCCTCTGGATCAGCTCACCAAACTCTCGCCAACTCAAGCCAAAATTGTCAAGATCGATATCTTCTGAAAAACGGCTGTTCCCATGTACGATGCGCAATGCTGTGCCACCCAGAAAAGATAGCTTGCTGGCTTGTTGGCTTTCAAAAACAGCCTGTAAAATCTTGTACTGCAGGTATTCACGAACAATTGCTCTTTCATAACCCTGCAGTGGTTCTAAATACTCACTTTTAATTTGCTTTAAATCAAGCATTCAGATACTCCATGAATTTATCGATCCTATTTTCGAGGCTTCTTTTCGCGAATATGTTGACATACCTGGTAAAAATCGAATAATCCAGCAGATCATGCAATTGTGTCCGGTTCCAGCGAAGTCCCTCAAAATCTGCTAAAGACTGGATTTCAGAATTTAAATACAAATAGTCCAATAAAGCCTTTTCCAGGTAGGCGATCTTGAACTTGTTTATAGGGGTATTCTCAATCACCTGATAACCAATCATATATTGAGGCTTGATGCTACGATAGCTGAATACACCCCAGGTGCTTTCATACTGCTTTGTCTTTCGTGAGCTGACGCTTGTCACACCCAACACGGTTTCGGGAATGACCTGGTAATAAGCCAACGCTGACTCCAGGCTGACGTAGGAGGGTTCGTAAATCTTGTTAGCCAGCGTGAATAGGGCCATCTCATCGATCGCTCGATCCGCCAGGATATAATAGCCTCCAGCCAGCGGCTTAATATATCCGTGGTTGTGCCAGTAATTTAATTGTTGCCGGTGAAAATTGGGATCGAGCTTGCGCGCATCATTCAAATTAAAGGCTGGCAGTGCTCTAATCACGGCCTCAAACTCTCTAAATCTCATAATTAATTTCTCATTGTTATTATAATTATTTACATTAAGAAATATAATATCCTCCTATTGTGCTGTTGTCAAGTGTAACGATAACCACTCCTTTATATAACAATCTATCTTCTAGCTCCGCTCTTCCTCATCCAACTCTAGTTGGTTCTTGTGCCAAACTCAAATCTACCTTTTTTCACGGTAATTCACTTTGCTTCCAGATGGAAATGTAGCTATTTATCATGAAATACCAAATCCCGTCCAACTCGTAGGGGCAATTCATGAATTACCCCTACGAGTTGGACAATTTCATGAGCGAAAGATACACATCCGCTCTTCCCGGGTGTTGTACATTTGAATGATGGTAGGCTCATTGATACCGGTTTGACGTTTTCCAATCAGATGATCGTTTCGCAGGTTGCAATTTCACAGGTTAATAAATTTATTATGGATTTATCGGTCCAAAATCACTATAATGCTTTGCAAGGAAACGGATGAATGGTGAAGAACCAATCAGATAACTTTTTATATATTTTAGGAGATACCGATGAGTGAATTAAATAATTGGAACCAGGCGATCATTGATGAGTTCCGGGCAAATGCCGGCAAGGTTGGCGGCAATTTCGCGAACCGTACGTTGCTTATTCTACATACGGTAGGGGCAAAGAGTGGCAAAGAACATGTCAATCCAGCTGCCTATATCAAAGATGGTGATCGTATTGTGATCATTGCCTCGAAAGCCGGAGCCCCGACTAATCCGGATTGGTACTATAACATTCGCGCCCATCCCCTGGTAACGGTTGAAGTCGGCACGGAACAGTTTCAAGCTCAAGCAGAAATTGTTCCCGAACCAGAACGGACCCGCTTATATAACAAAATGGTGGAAGTGTCGCCCGGGTTTGCCGAGTATCAAAAGAAAACCACGCGGGTCATCCCGGTGATTGCGCTCACGCGTGTCCGTTGAGTGCTTATTAATGGCGCATTTTGAAACGCTCGATCCTTGAGATTCCCGAGGAATTTTTTTGACGTTCGCTTAATATCTGGAGTAGAATGATAGATATTGGGTAAAAGCGGGATAGGAGCGGTTTCGATGAGACTACCCTCGGGAACAGTGGCATTCTTATATACCGATATTGAGGGCAGCACGCCGTTGTGGGAGCAGGACTTCGAGGCGATGACGGAAGCCTCGCAGCTGCATAACAGGATCTTGCAGCAAGCGATCCGTGACCACAACGGCGTGGTGTATAAGATCATCGGGGACGCCTTCCAGGCCGCTTTCGCAGTGCCAGCCCAGGCAGTGGCCGCCGCGGTGGCAGCCCAGCGCGGCCTGGCGACAGCCCGTTGGGGGAAGAGCGGCCCGCTGCGAGTACGTATGGGGGTCCATGTGGGCGAGGCAATCGCCGAAGAGACAGATTACGCCACAACCCACACCCTCAACCGGGTGGCGCGCATCATGGCGGCAGGGCATGGCGGCCAAATCCTGATCTCCCAGGCGGTGACCGAGCTGGTGCGCGGGTCCCTGCCGGACCAGGTGAGCCTCCGCGACCTGGGGGATTTTCGCATGAAAGGGCTTTCCCAGCCCGAGCACCTTTACCAGGTGCTCGTCCCGAGCCTGCCGCAGGACTTTCCTCCGCTGGCAAGCCTGGATTACCGGCCGAACAACCTGCCCATCCAGGTAACCGCCTTTGTCGGGCGCCAAAAAGAGATCTCCCAGGCAATGGCGATCCTGTCTGACTGCCGGCTGCTCACCTTTACCGGCCCGGGCGGGGTGGGCAAGACCCGCCTGGCCCTGCAAGTCGCTGCGGAAGTGATGGACGAGTATCCTGGCGGGGTATGGTACGTGGAACTGGCCCACCTGCAGGATCCTGCCATGATCCCACAGGCAGTGACCAAGACGATCGGCGTGCGTGAGCAAGAGGGGCGCCCGATCGGCGAAGTCCTGGCAGATTATCTCGAGAAAAAGGTTATCCTGCTTCTGCTGGACAACTGCGAGCACTTGATCGATGCCTGCGCGGAGTTTGCGGATTGGGTGCTGCGCAGCGCGCCGGGAGCAAAAGTGCTGGCGACTTCCCGCCAGACCCTGGCGCTGTCCGCCGAGCAAGTCTTTCCGCTGGGTGGAATGGACATCCCTGAATGGGAATACCCGGATAACCTGAGACAGTTCTCTGCCATCGAGCTCTTCCTGCAAAGCGCCCAGCGCGTATCGGCGGGTTTTGAGATCCAAGAAAACGAACTAAGCCGGGCGGCGCATATCTGCCGGCTGGTACAAGGCATGCCGCTGGCGATCTTACTGGCAGCAGCCTGGGTGGACACGCTGACCCTGGAGGAGATCGCCGCGAAATTACCCGCAGCGTGGACTTCCTGGAAAGCGAGATGCGCGATCTGCCGGAACGTCACCGCAGCATGCGGGCGGCGTTCGAGTATTCGTGGAATTTGCTCTCGAAGGAAGAACAGACGGCATTTGCGCGCATGGCAGTGTTCCGCGGCGGGTTCGGGATCCCGGCAGCCCGCACGATTACGGGCGCATCCATGCGCACGTTAACTGAAATTAATCCACAAATCGCTGCTGCAGCGGGATTCACAGACCGGCCGCTACGCTTTGCATGAGATCCTGCGCCAACTGGCCGAGGAACACCTGGACGCCGCAGGCGATGGAGCGCCAATCCGGGAGGCTCACAGCAGCTACTATCTTTCCACCTTAGCCCAATTCGAAGCCGACTTAAAAGGCAAGCGCCAGTTGGAGGCCCTGGACCAGATCGAGGCCGATTTTGAAAACATACGCACGGCCTGGTCCTGGGCAGTTAATCACCAGGATGCAGAGAAGGTCAGCGGCGCGCTGGAGAGCCTGTTCCTGTTTACCAGCTTCCGCAGCCATTTCGCCGAGGGCTACGAACTGTTCCGCCAGGCCCGGCGGCAATGGCCGGCGAGCCAGGCGAGCGCGTTGGCGGGCAGGTTGTCGGTGCGTTTCCCTGACCCGGACCAGACCCCCGAAAGCGTTTACGAAACCGGGCTCGAGATCGCCCGGGGGAGCGGCGTGCAGGCTGAGGTGGCTTATGACCTCAACCAACTGGGGCGCTACCTGGCGCATACCGGCAGCGACTATGCCCGCGGCATGGCGCTGCTTGAAGAGAGCCTGGCAATGTACCGGGAAATGGGGGATAACTTCGGGGCGGGAAGGGTATTGGACGATATCGCTTTTGGCTACAGCATGTCCGATCAAAAGAAGCGCATCGCTTACGGAAAAGAGAGCCTGCAACTGCGCCGCCAGACCGGCGACCGGATCGGCGAGGCCAATGTATTGCGCAACCTGGCGGTGGCAGAGGCCTGGTTAGGGCGTTTTTCGGAAACGCTGCGCTATGTGCAGCCGGCGCTTGAGATTGCCCGGGAGATGGGCGACCGCAACAGCACCGGCTGGCTGGTGAGCATCCTGGCGGAGGGCAATTCTTACCTGGGTCATTTCGGCCAGGCCCGCCAACAACTGGATGAGGCCCTCCGCATCGGCCAGGAGGTTGCTGACCGGGATCTGATCCGCAACTGCCTGATCGTCAAAAGCACCTTAATCGCCATCGTCGATGAGGACTACGCCCAGGCAAAACAAATGATGCTGCAGGCCTACCCGCCCGGTATCTCAGACCCGATGCTGGAATTATCGGCCAACTTCGGCTATGCGGTCGTGAACTGCGGCCTGGGTGAATTCGACGAATGCCTCCGCCACCTGCAGGGCTTGATCCGAGATATGAAGATGGCCAGGCTGCACCTCAATTCATTTCCCGTATTGACGCCGCTCTTGGCGATCGTCCTGGTTCAGCGGGGCGATCTGGAACCGGCGGCTGAATGCCTGGGGTATTTCGAAAGTCTTCCCGCAGAATTCACCCTTTGGGGAAGAAAGTGGGGATTGCTCAACCGCTTGAAAAATGAGCTGCAATCCGGGCTTGGCGCTGAAAACTACCAGGCGGCTCTCGGCAGGGGGAAATCGCTGGAGATCGAGGAGATTGAGGGGATGATGGAGAGGCTGGAGAGGGGGTAGAGGCGACAGAAATGTCGCAGCGGCGAATGGTACAGCCCCGCCAGGAATTCTGCCCCGCTTTCGGTCATTAGCCATCTACCCCGTCTACGAATCAATTCGCTGCCTTTTCTTCTTCCCGCCCAAATTCTACGGCGCACCTGTGTTGAGGATGTACCCCGCGGTCTTGCTGTTGCTGCTCTCCGGCGGGCCAAAGTCCGCACATTTGCTCGCGGTTTCAGGCAAGGTAGGAGTATCGGAGAGCTTGAGAAACAGGCTCTTGCCTTCTAAGGCCCCGGTGCCATGGGCCACCGCCGACCCGCCGCTGACACCTTTGTTGGAGATAAATATCCAGGTACCTTCCCAGGTGCCTTGGATACCTTTCGGCTTCAAACTCATCGTCCCCCGGACGTATGTATAGCCAGTTTTCAGGTTGATGTCTGCATCGGCAACCGTGGTGTTGATGCCCTTGATCTCCGGAGTATCGGAGACATTAACGTTCTTATGGACAACTCCGCGCACGTGCAAGATATTCCCTTCCTCCCAGACCTTATCAGGCTGTTGTGCGATGCAATCGTATTCGTAGGAGGTAACATTCGTGCGTGTGGCTTGAGCGTTGGCTCCCAATGCCATGACCAGCAGCAGCGCGGTTGCAATCACGGCTGCCATTAAGATGGTTCTTGTCCTTTTCATTTCGTTCTCCTTTATCACGTTAATCGCTCTCCCCCGAAGCAGCTTGCGTCAGGGTGAGAGAGTCATCGACTTGCTGATCGGATCGTTGCCTTAAGAAGTCGAATAGGTCGTCCAGACTGGTAAAACCGTGGCGCTCACCGGTATGCGGGCTTTCGAGTGAAGCGCGCCAGGTTGGCCCCGCCTCGTCTTGATCCTGCCAGAGTCGCAGCATATAAGCCTGGTAATGAGCTCGGTCGGTAGCCATTAGGTTCTCACTTTCCCGTATTCGAAAGCAGATCATTCGCCAGCCAGGTGTTTGTTGTCTGGCCAGACGCCTCACTAGTGCTCGGCGGAGGAAATATCCCTATGGTTTTGGCGTCCTTCGCCGAGCACTTTAAGCGGTTGGGCGGCATCGTACGAAAGTCTCCCTGGCGACCGCCAGTTTGTGTCACCGGTTAACCAGCATGATAGGCAGATGGACACGCACGATGGTGCTGCGATTGTAAACCCAGGGAAAACCATCCGCGAGTGGCGCTCCTGCCAGGCTTGTCAGATCTGCCGCACGCCATGCGCCGTCGAGCCGGATCTCGTGGATGTGCCAATCCGTATCCCTGTATACAACCGCCGACAGCCCATCGGCGCGGACATAGCCGAAAGGACCATAGCCGTGTACGGCATGGGGAACCGAGGTGAGCTCGTAGGATTGCCACGCATCGCCAAGCCAGAGCTCGTACACGCGGCCGGGATCCGCACCACCGGTTGCATAGACGATGGCATTTATGCCATCGCTCCGCACGTAGCCGAACGGCGTGTACCCGGTCCCCGGCGCGCCGGAGATCAGCGTCAGGTCGGCCCAAATCCAGCTAGTTTCGAGCCTTATCTCGTGGATATGGCCGTCATAGCCTGTATAGTTGATGGTCGAGATGCCGTCGCTGCGAACGTAGGCTGAAAGTGCTGACATGGGGAGTGGCGCGAGGGTAACGGCGGTCAGATCGGCCCATTTCCAGCCGTCGTCGAGTCGCAATTCGCAGATGTGGCCGTCATAGGCCGCCACATAGACAATGGCGTTGATCCCATCGCCGCGGACGTAGGCGATGGGGCCGTTGGCCGCTAGGGGAGAGACAGAGATAGCGGTCAGGTCGGCCCAAATCCAGCCGCCTTCCAGCCTCAGTTCATGAATATGGCCATCGGAGCCGGCATACACGACCGTAGAGATGCCATCGCTGCGAACGTAACCGTATGGGTTAGATGCCGCCGCTGGCGACCCGGTGATGGCGCTCAGATCAGCCCAGTGCCAAACCTCCTGCCAACTGTTCCCTTGATACACAAGTTCCAGGTAGAGTGAGTGAATATGATTATCTTTCCCCAGATAGACAACCATAGACACCCCGTCACTTCTCCGAAAGGCCATAGCTCTGGTATCGTATGAATAAGTAAGGGGAGCTCCGGCGGCTGCGGTCAAATCCCGGTGTTGCCAGGTGCCCTTGAGCACTATTTCGTGGATGTGCTCGTCTCCGGTAACATATATAACAGCCGGCACGAGACCAGATTGGCTGGCACGGCCATGGGTCACACGGGCAGCAAAGACATCGATGGTGATCTGATTTGCGTCGTTCCAGCGATCCGCCAGGTCTGCGGCGCGGTCGCCGTTATAGTCGCCGGCGAACCAGAGCATGCCGTCGATCAAAGCGCCCTGCTGGGTGGCCCAACGCTGCAGGTCGAAGGCAGAGCCCGTTGACACATGGACATCGATCGTGATCTTGCCCGCATCGTTCCACCTGACTGCCAGCTCATCCTTGCCATCCCCGCTGAAATCGCCAACAAACCACAGCATGCCATCGATCAGAGCGCCCTGCTGGGTGGCCCAGCGCTGCAGCTCGAACGCGGTGCCCGTGGACGCGTGGACATCAATCGTGATCTTGCCCGCATCGTTCCACCTGACTGCCAGCTCATCCTTGCCATCCCCGCTGAAATCGCCAACAAACCAGAGCATGCCGCTGATGACGCTGCCCTGTTGGGTGGCCCAGCGCTGGTTAGTGAACGCCGTACCCGTCGACACGTGCACGTCCATGCTGATCTGGCCGGCATCGTTCCATAGGGTGGCCAGGTCATCCCGCCCGTCGCCGTTGAAATCGCCGGCGAACCAGAGCATGCCGTCGATCAAAGCGCCCTGCTGGGTGGCCCAACGCTGCAGCTCGAACGCGGTGCCCGTGGATGCCTGGACGTCGATGGTGATCTGACCGGCGTCGTTCCAGACGGTGGCCAGATCCTGCCTGCCGTCGCCGTTGAAATCGCCGTCGAACCAGAGCATGCCGTCGATCAGAGCGCCCTGCTGGGTGGCCCAGCGCTGCAGCTCGAACGCGGTGCCCGTGGACGCGTGGACATCAATCGTGATCTGGCCCGCATCGTTCCACCTGACTGCCAGCTCATCCTTGCCATCCCCGCTGAAATCGCCAACAAACCAGAGCATGCCGTCGATCAAAGCGCCCTGCTGCGTGGCCCAGCGCTGCAGCTCGAACGCGGTGCCCGTGGATGCCTGGACGTCGATGGTGATCTGACCGGCGTCGTTCCAGACGGTGGCCAGATCCTGCCTGCCGTCGCCGTTGAAATCGCCGTCGAACCAGAGCATGCCGTCGATCAGAGCGCCCTGCTGGGTGGCCCAACGCTGCAAGAGGAACTCGCCGTATGTCTGTGCCTGGACCAGGCTGATGGGTTGTATAACCAGAAACACCACCGTTACGAGCGCAAGAACCACTTTTTTGTTCATTCCCTCGACTCCTTTTTGATCGTAAGTCATACCCGAGCTCAACAAACGAACTCCCGGGTTCAAAAATACTGCTCGCACTTCCAAGAAAAATGGATTGGTTTCGTCTATGGCAGGCCTATTTCAGAACATCTGGATTTAGTTTAGCAATCGACCGATGGGAGAGCGGGGTGGAAACGCAAGGAATACGCAAGGGTTGCTTGATTTGCAGTCAAATATCCGTATAATGGTTAATATCAGATGAAAATCCAGGGTCTCTGGGAGTTATTCTCAGTAATTCCGAAATCGCCCGAATCTACCGTTCAGAGGCAAGGGGTTGGCCTGAAGCAGCCGGAGGGATGCCATGTCACACCTATCGCTCTCACTAATGGGTCCTTTCCAGGCGGAATTGGACGGCCGGCCGGCAACGGGCATCGAGTCGAACAAAGTCCGGGCACTGCTGGTTTTCCTGGCAGTTGAAGCCGATAAGCCGCATGCCCGCCAGTCCCTGGCCGGGCTGCTGTGGCCCGATTACACCAACCGCTCAGCCCTCAACAACCTGCGCTCCGCCTTAGCCAACCTGCGGCAGGCGATCGGCGACCAGCAGTCCCAGCCCCCTTTCTTGATCATCAACCGTGATACGATCCAGTTCAATTCAAACAGTGATCATTGGCTGGACCTGAAATGCCTGCAAGATCTGCCTGGCCTGACGATTGAAAAGCTCGAACAAGCTGTCTCTGCCTGCCGGGGCAGCTTTCTGGAGGGCTTTTCGCTGACCGACAGCCCACCTTTCGAGGAATGGCTGCTGTATAAGCGGGAGCAGACCAACCGGCAAACTCTGGGAGCATTGCAGCGCCTGGCGGTGCATTATGAGGGTCTCGGAGACTATGCACGAACGATCACTTATACCCGCCAGCGGTTGGAACTGGAACCCTGGGACGAAGATGCCCATCGCCAGATGATGCGCGTCCTGGCGTGCAGCGGGCAGCGCAGCGCCGCCCTGATGCAATACGAAACCTGCCGGCAGCTGCTCAAGGATGAACTGGGGGTCGAGCCGGGACGAGCAACGACCACTCTTTACGAGAACATCCGGGATGAGAGCTACCCGCCAGCCTCTGCCCGGCTTCCTGGCGGGATGGCTGACCTTCAGGAAGAACCCCCCGCACCTGGAGAACCTCCTTATAAGGGCCTGCATTATTTTGAAGAAGACGACGCAGACCTGTTCTTCGGCCGCGAAGCGCTGACCGCCAGGCTCGTCACACGAGTGAATGAATGTTTGTCCGGCACCAGCGAACAGGCTCGTTTCCTGGCTATAATCGGCGCTTCGGGCAGCGGCAAATCCTCGATTCTGAGAGCCGGACTGATTTCCGCTCTCAGGCACAAGCAGAGCCCAGGCGGTCAGGATTTTGCATTGCCTTTTGATGGAGCACTCTATCTGATCACCCCCACTGCCCGCCCGCTGGAAGCCCTGGCGATCACCCTGACCCGTAAAGATGAGCCGCTTGAAGCAACCACCCGGCTACTGGACGAACTGGCGCGTGACCCTCGCAGCCTGCACCTGGCTGCTTGCCGGACCGTACAAAATCATAACGCCTCACACTTGCTGCTGCTGGTGGACCAGTTTGAGGAGTTGTTCAGCCTGTGCCATGACGAGGCAGAACGCCAGGCCTTCATCGACAACCTGCTATATGCCACCACCTCGCCCGGCCCCATCATGGTAGTCGCCAGCTTACGGGCTGATTTCTACGCCCATTGCGCGCCTTACGAAAATCTACGCCTGGTGCTGTCCCAGAGCCAGGAATACATTGGGGCGATGAACACTGCAGAGCTGCGCCGGGCGATAGAAGAGCCCGCCCGCCGCGGCGGCTGGGAGCTTGAGCCAGGTCTGGTGGATTTGCTGCTGCGTGAGGTCGGTAACGAGCCGGGAGCACTTCCACTGCTCTCGCACGCCCTGCTCGAGACCTGGCAGCGCCGGCGCGGCCGCCGCCTGACTTTGGCCGGGTATGCCGAAGCAGGCGGGGTGCATGGCGCGATTGCCAGGACAGCCGAAACAACTTTCAACCAGCTTACATCCGAGCAGCAGGACATCGCTCGCAATATCTTTTTGCGCCTGACCGAGCTGGGGGAAGGCACCCAGGACACCCGCCGGCGGGCTTCGCTGACTGAATTGATCCCCAATCCCCAGGAGGCGCCCCTCGTTCAGACGGTCCTCAAACGGCTGGCCGATGCCCGCCTGATCACCGTCTCGAGAGAGAGCGCCGAGGTGGCCCACGAAGCTCTGATCCGCGAATGGGGCACCCTGCTGGAGTGGCTGAACGAGAACCGGGAAGGGCTGCGCCTGCACCGCCAGCTAACCCAGGCAGCCCAGGAATGGGACAAACTGGATCGAGAGCCCGAGGCACTCTATCGCGGCGCCCGCCTGGCTCAGGCGCTGGAAATGGCTGAAGCGCACCCGGCGGAGCTGAATACGCTGGAGCAAGCTTTCCTGGAAGCCAGTCAGGCCGAGCAGATGGCCCAGCAAGCCGCCGAGACTGCTCGCCGGCAGCGCGAGCTGGAAGCCGCCCGGGCATTAACCGACGCCCAGCGTCAACGGGCAGAGGCCGAGCAGCGCCGGGCCGAGGAACAAACTCGGGCCGCCAGCCGGCTGCGCCGGAGAGCCGTATATCTGGCTCTGGCGCTGAGCGCTTCCACCATACTGCTGCTGGCTGCCTTATGGCTGGGCCAGTTGGCCAACCGCAACGCCCAGGCAGCCCAGGCTCAAACCCGCCTGGCCAGCTCGCGAGCTGGCTGCCGCAGCAGTCAGCAACCTGCAAATCGATCCGGAACGCAGTGTTTTACTGGCCCTGCAGGCGCTCTCCACCTCGGATACCCTGGAAGCCAGGAACTCCATCCGCCGGGCGCTGCCAGAACTGCACATCCTGCGCACCATCCCCGCTCACCTCCAGTCCCCCGGGGTGGCCTACAGCCCGGATGGAAAACGACTGGCAACCATTGGCATCGAAGGAATGGCCAAAATCTGGGACGTAGCCAGCGGTCAGGCGCTGCTCGATTTGCCGGCAAACCCGGTCGAGTTCGGCTTCGGGATTGCTTTCAGCCCAGATGGAAAACGAGTAGCGGTCCCCTGGAACAGCCGGCTGGTGGTGTGGGACGCCGAAAGCGGGCAGCGAGTGCAGACCTTTCCCGGCAACCTCAGCGGAGGGACCGTCAACCGCGTCAGCTTCAGTCCGGACAGCACACGTGTGGCGGTTGCCAACCTGGACGGCATGCCGCGAGTTTGGGACCTGGACAGCGGAACCCAGGTCTTCGCGCTCAGTGGTCACGAGCAGCTTTGCGATGCCATCGCCTTCAGCCCGGATGGATCGCAACTGGCAACCGGCGATCAAGGCGGCACGCTAAAGATCTGGGATGCCGGCCGCGGGCAGGAATTGCTCTCCTTCGGTTCGGGCGGTGTGATCCACAACCTGGCGTATAGCCCGGATGGGACGCGCCTGGCCGCAGCCAACGAGGATGGCACCCTGCTGGTCTGGGATCCAACTACAGGCCAAGAAACCCTCAGCCTGCCGCGCATGTCCGGCCTGTACAGCGTCGCCTTCATGCCTGACGGCAAGCGGTTGGTCACTGCCCACCAGGATGGGACCACCAAAATGTGGGACGCCGTCTCTGGCCAATTGCTGCTGACCCTGGCAGGCCACATCAGCACGGTGGTCGATGTGGCCTGCAGCCCGGATGGCAAGCAGATTGCCACCGCCGGCTACGACGGGACCATCCGGCAATGGGACCCGTCTCCCGGCCGGGAGGTGCTGACCCTGGCCGCCCACACTGACCAGGCTTATGAGGTGCGCTACAGCCCGGACGGCGCTCAGGTGGCGACCGTTGGCATGGATGGTTATGCCCGCATCTGGGATGCGAGCACCGGCCAGCTGGTGATCGAACTGGCGCCCGGCAGCCCGCTCACCAGCCTGGCATACAGCCCGGACGGTCTTCTGCTGGCTGCCGGTGGGGCAGATGGGATGGTCTTCACCTGGGATCTTGGCACAGGCCAGCTCATCCTGCAGGTTGCCGGCCACCGGGACATGGTGCCAGGGGTGGCTTTCAGCCCGGATGGGACCCGGCTGGTGTCCGGCAGTTGGGACGCCACGGCAAAAGTCTGGGAGGTCAGCACCGGTCGGGAAATCGCCAGCTTTGCCGGACATACGATCGGATTCGGAATGGGTATTGCCTTCAGTCCGGATGGGAAAACGGTTTATAGCGGCGGCGCCGATAGCTATGCACGCCAATGGGAAGCAGACAGCGGACAGCAAGTGGCTGAATATTACGCCGATGGCCGCGAAATCTACGGTCTGGCGGTCAGTCCGGACGGCAGGCTGCTCGCTCTCGGCTTGCACGATGGCGAGATCGCTGTGTGGGATACACAGCAAAATGCCAAAATCCTCAGCCTCACCGGGCATGCCGGCATAAATGCCCGCCTGGCTTTCAGCCAGGATGGAACCCGCCTGGCATCCGCCAACTTTGATGGGTTAGCCAAGGTCTGGGACGTCCAGAGCGGGCAGGAGCTGTTCACCCTGTACGGCAATACCAGCAACGTATTCGGGGTGGCCTTCAACCCGGATGGCAGCCGGCTGGCGACTGCCGGTGGGGATGGAACTCTGCGGATCTTTACCCTGGATATGGATGAGCTGGTGACAATGGCCCGCGCTCGCCTGACCCGCACCCTGACCGAAGCGGAGTGCCAGAAGTATCTGCACGTGGATCAATGCCCATCCAAGGGGGTTTTATTCAACGAGTAGGTCGGGCGCCGTCTCTTCTTCTTCGCCTCTAGTTGGGCCCTGCGCCACACCGCCCACACTCGCCCGATCGTCACAGCGATATGGCTTAGCTTCATCACCCGCTTCGATTCCGCATCCAACGTTCCCGGTTCCAGGGCGAACAGCTCATCCGCCATTTCTCGCAGCGCAGCGAAGGCCCACGGCGCGATCTCGGGCGTCACATTCCGCACCGAGCCCCAGGCCATCCCCATCCGGCTGAGGCTGTAGCGCTCGGACCATTTCCCGTGTTTTAGATGGTTGCGGTTGCCCGGCTGTGCCCCGCGCCGCCGTCTCCGGCGAGTCTTCGCCGTCGCTCGCCGCCTGCTTCTGTGTTTCGTCGAGCTTTGCAAGTGCTTCATGATTTGCCCCGCTCTCCAAACATCGCCGATCCTCAAGAAGGCGGCCACGTCTTGCCTGCTCGCGCCCGCCTCCATCAGTCGCCAGGCACCGCTGTAGCGCAGCGCTTCGGGTTTCACCACATCCGGATCGAGCCCTGCCCATCTCACGTATTCCTTAAAGGAATGGCTGGCGGGTATCTCGCCCAACGCCTGCCGATCCCAATCCAGTGGGTTCATTTTAGCCAGGGTTCCCGTCACATCCACCAGCGGGGTGAAGACATAATCCTCCGGCCCCATCCCTGCCAGCCTGCCGTCCACTTCCAGGTACGCCCGCACGGCCTCCCAGGCCGCCTTTTGCCCGGGGAAGGGCGCTTCCATTCCCTCTGCACCTTCTGATCCATCCGCCGGTGTAAGATCCTTCAATCTCAGCCGCACGGCCTCCCGCAGGTGTAATCCCGTTTCCAACATTACCGTGAACAGGGCGCGATCGCGCCGCCCGTAAGGTGTATCCAGGTCGAAGGCGGCCTGCAGCCGCTCCAGATCCGCCTCGCTCAGCGCAACGATTTGTTTGAAATCCTCCAACGCTGGCAGTGCGATGCCTTCCACCGGGTTGGCCCGGCACAACCTCAATTGTTTGCCGGCCGGGCTGCGCCAGGTCCGCCCGCAGGCGAAGCGATAAAAACCGCGCACTCGCACCAGCTTATAATACTGGGTACGGCTTGCCTTCCCGGCCAGGCCTACATCCAGCCATTCCACCAAATCCGCCTGGCGCACCTCCCAGGGCAACTTTTGGCAGAAATTTATCAGTTGTTTGAAGGCCTTGAGATAAACGTATCGGGTTTTCTCGGTTTCGTACCCCGCCAGCCAATCTTGCAGCGCCTGCCCCCATGCCGCCGCCTTCGCCCAGTCGTGTGGCTGATTTACCGGGTCGGGGAACCGCCGCAGCGGCGGTTGGTACAGACTCGCCAGGAATTCTGCTCCGTGCTCGGTCATTGGTTCACCCATGCAATTCCTTAAATAAATTTCGCCATCCCCAGGCGAGCTGCTTTGTATTTATCGAATCAAGCCAGGTCGCGGTTTCCTGCCTCCTGCTCCAGGCGAAATTTGACCGCTTCCACCGGATCAGGCTGGCTGATTGGATAATGCTCGTCCTCATATTTCTCGACCAGCAGCGCCAACAATTCCAGCTCTTCTGCCTCAGGAGAGCCGGGCTCAGCCTCCATCAGGGCGTCGATCCGCTCCAGTGCAACTTCATATTCTGCTTCGGTTTTCAAAATCTTGATTCTCATCAGATGGTCTCCGCATCCACCCGGTCGTATTGCACATGTGTGCCTGATGTTATTCAAGGGCGATCAGTATAGAAGAGCTCTTGAAATGTTCGTCCACTTTGTTTGGCCAAATTTTTAAGACGAGCATGGACTGAAGCGGGTAGATCTTTAATTTCTTTTTTCATAAGGCGGCTTGGAGATATGGGCGGATGATTTTCTCCACTCTATTCACCCTGGCGTAGTTTAATATTCCTTGAATATCGCGAAAAAGAAAACTCAGTCAGCACCGGTCCAACCGGCAAGCCTGTCTCGCAGGCGATCATCTTCCGCCCGGTTGCCGGCCTCTCGCCATGTTTGGACCGCCTGCTCAAGCTCTCCCTTAACCGACTGGACGCACCCCAGCACTTCGAACCCCAGGCTGTTCTCAGGAACTGCATCAACAATCTCCTGCGCAAGCGCCAGAGCCTCTTGCACCCGCCCTTGAGACAAGGCCAGAGCAGCCAGATTCGCTCTGGCGGCCGCATATAATGGGACAGAACGCGTTCCATGATCGGCATAATCGCTTATGAAACGACCATCCTTCCAAAATGCAACCCGCAGGATTGCAGTTTCTTCCGGATCCGCATCTGCCAGGACCCGTTCAAAGCCAGACTGAGCCTGGTTCGGATCACCTTCAAGGATATTTAAATAGCCCAGGTTGCAGCAGGCAATCCATTGAAAATTCGCCTCTGCCGGTGAGGGCTCACTCTCCAGAACCACTTTCAGGTGCTGTCGAGCCTGCTCGAACTCCCCCTCTCCAATCAGGATATAGCTGAGATTGGTGTGCATACGCAGATTATCTTCATCAAGCTGGAGTAGCTGCTCAAAGACTTCCAGCGCCTTTCCAGGCTGCCCATTTACGTAAAATTGAAGCCCCATATTTTCAAACTGCTCGATCACTTCCAGGGCCTCCTCCAAATCCCCTTTTTGCAGGCAGATCTGGATGGCACGGGTATAGAAAACATCTTCTTGTGGCAACGCCTCACGTCCGGCCGACAGCTCTTTTAGCGCTGCATCCGGATTTTCTAAACCCAGAAAAGCGTTCACCCGCTGTAAATACAGGACAGCCAGTACCGGCTGGGCCTCGAGATCGGCGGGATGAATGAGATCGATGCCCTTTTGGGCTGCCTGCAATGCTTCAGGAAATCGATTGGCGGCCAACAAGGCTTCTCCGCGAGCCTGCCAGTTGCGATAGGGATATTTTGCATTTGGGATGGCCAGGGCTCGATCTGCGTACTCCAATGCCAGTCCCACATCGCCCAATTGGGTATAACAATGGGATAAGCCGCGCAGGGCACGGTCGTTGCCTGGATCAAGCCGGATGATTTTCTTGAGGGTTTCGATTGCCTGCTCGTATTTCTTTTGGATGACGAGCACTAAAGAAAGTTCGATCAGCACTTTAGGAGTTTGTGCGTAGCGAGATACTTCCTGGATGATTTGAAATGCATCTTCAATCCTGCCTTGAGTGATCAGAAAGCGCGTGTACCGGATCCCAATTTCAGGTTTTTGAGTAACTTTCCAGGATTCCCGCAGGACTGTATCGGCTTGATCCACCTGGTTTGTCTTGAGCAAGATATTCACCAGGCTGTCCACCGCGTCTTGATCGCCTGGTGAATTCTTTACGACGGCTTTCAGCAGCTCAATCCCTTGATCATTTTGCCCGCGTTGGACGAGCAACATCCCCAGAGCTTTGAGCGCCTGTGAATTTCCGGGTTCAAGCTCTATCGCTCGACGGAAGGCTGCTTCTGCTTTTGTATATTCTTCTGTGGCTTGATAAACCAGACCGAGCGGCAGATAGGCAATTGCCAGATCGGGAGCCTGGTTTGTCACTTGCAGCAGCAGGTCTAAAGAGCGTTCATTTTCGCCGACCTGGTACAGATTGATTGCGGCTTCCATCAGTTTCATCGTTTTCGAACGAGAAATCGCGGTTTTTTCAGTCATCTTTAGAGACCTGAACGCTTTCTCCGAATAATTGAGTTTGAAGAGTCCGCTCTGTACGCATCGCAGCGCGCGAGTAATTCGCCCGGTTTTCAGAGGATTTAATATTATGTTGGTTGATCTGGCGAATCATCTCGCCGACTTGTGAAAGGAGCTGAGCATCTTGCAGCGCGTCTTCCTGCTGGTGCAACGCATCTTCCAGAAGCTGCTTCAGGAAAGTAGTCATCTGAACCATCAGGTTAATCGCCGCACTCCGCCAGGCATTCTGTTGAAAAACGGTCATTAATACCTGAAGCTCTGAAAAGACATCTTCAAATTTACCTTCACGGTAGAAGTTGGAGATTTCGTGGAATTTTTGTCCCACCCATTCGGAAAATAAGCGCTCGTCGATCTTACCCGCTTCGCCGGTCAGCCCCTGATCCATCAGGACTTGCCGGGCGGCATCTGATAAACCCGGCCAGAATAGTTCCTCAGCCGATAGCGGGACCGAGCTGGTCGTACCTTTCTCTTCTAGCGGTAATTCGGCCGGCATTTCGTCTTCGAAAACATCCAACCCGGCTTCGTTTTGGCTTTCTGGCGGTCGTATCTCCGACCAGTCCAAATGGCGCTTGAACTCATCGAATTGCCCTGCCTCCAGGTGGCGAGTTTTTTGCAGACGACCGATCAAAACGCCAGGCGCCACCTCGGTGGTCCTCACGAATTTCTGAAGCGTTTCCGGATCGATTCGCGGGTAGCGATGAAAGAAATCCTTCACATCCGCTTTAGAGGCCAGCGTTTCAGCAGCGAATTGGTCGGCCTGTAGTTCTTTCTTGTTTTTCGCCTCCCCTTCTTCTTCGATGAATACTTCACGCTTGCCATGCAAGAGCAGATGCCCTAAGGCATGAAAAAATGCCCACCAGAAGGAGGCATCGGTTTGAAACTTGCTGCTGAGTTGAATGAACGCTTTGTCGGGATTCAGCCAACGGACCAGTCCGAGCAAATGATTGCCCGGCAATTCATCGACGACGCAGAAGGCAATGCCCGTTTGACAGCAAAGATCTTGCAAGTGTTGGTAAAAAGATCGCGTTGGCTGGAAGGTTAAATTTTTGAAAATCTGGAAAGAATCTCGCAACACCCGGCTGTTAAACGGATTGCATTCTAATTTTTGTGCGCAGAGTTCCCCTTTACGGATCCAGGCGATGGTGCTGCCCGGGTCCTGTTGAAAAGCCTTGCTGGTTTTGAGCCCTTTGTAAGCATGGATCCAAATTTCTTCCCATTGATCTGGCGAAGCAATCCCAAAAAATTTCAAGACAGCATCCAGGAGATCCAGGCGATTTTCATGGGCCTCCATCCAACCCAGCTCGATAAGCGCTTGTACGGGGATCTGCTCCAGCCAACCTTGCTGCTCTTCCAATCTTTGACGCGCTTCCTGGCGCGCCAGGCTTTCGCGGTATTGCTGTTCACGGTTGATCCAAAAACCGGCTGAAATCCCCAGCACTTGCTCCAATTGCAATGCGGTATCCGGGGTAATCGCTGCTTTGCCCTTGATGATCTCATTAATGGTTTTCATCGGGCGACCGGTGCGCAACGCCAGTTCCGCCTGGGTCATGCCGCGCGCCTCCAGTGCTTCCAGCAGCGTATCGCCGGGAGGCGACTGGATGACAAACATGGAAGGTTTTAATACAAATTCATTCGTCATGGTAATCTACAATTTCAATAATTTTGACAAGATCGATTCGATCCCAAATGATCGCCCCGTCCGGACGCCTGGGTAAAGGATGGTTGGCTGGTTCGAAGATTAGACGAAAAGCCGGACCCAAATCCATTGCAAATTGGCCTTTTCGCTCGCGTTTTAGAGGGTGTAATCCGGGGTGAACTTCCTTCAACATCAGCAGGTGGAAACAAGCCAGGATTTCGGCGACACGTTGTAGGACGACTTTCGCCACCTGTGGTCCATATTTATGGACTAATTTCCTTTCGTCCATGATTAATTCTTGAAGGGATGGTTCTTTGAAGACAATTTCCATGGTTCCCTTTCACCGATTAACCCGAAAGGTTAAATGAATTATATCATATTAACCCTTTATGTCAAATAGATTGTCCGAATGAGGCTGTGAATCAATTCGCATCGTGTCTTTTTTAATCCACGAGTTGATAGTGTGCAGAGAAACCTTAATCCAACACGATTTTGAGAACCATCACAGATTTCGGATGCGAGGCTGGAAAGCATCGACGAATTTAAGCATCATATCGACACCCCACTTTATCACCTCTTTCGAACGCGCTCGGATTTTTGAAACGTAAAAGGCTTGGAGATAGAGATGCGACTGGCCTGGGCCTGGTCTAAACGATCCCAATCGAGAGTTTCGCCAATCTCCGCTTCAATGGCCTCTTTTTTCTCAGCCAACGCTTCTAATGTAGCTTTGTTAAGGTTCTTGTCTCCTCGATCGATATAAAGTTCGACCCTCAATACAGGTTCTTTTGGCAGAACCCAACCAAAAGCATACCCGGTAGCCCCAGCACTGAAGGAAAGCCAATTATTGAGAGAACCTTTTGTAGTTTGCGTTACACCAGGGCGACGCTCTTTCAAATCTTTGAGGAGTTCATCGAAGAAAAGCGGGTAATTAGCGGTATTGGTTTGCCGGAAGGCTACCTCTTCTTTATTCATATCAACGCCATCCACCAGCCATCCCGCTGAAAGCCAGGCGATTGCCTGTACATGGGTGCTGTAGTCATTGCCCCACCAGGCACGATGTTGGCGTGCCGAATCAGGCAGTTCCTCGCCTAAAAGATTTTCAATCTCAGCAAATGCCAGTTGCAAGTTGACGATCCCTTCTCGCTTAGTATTTTCCAGATAATCGCGCAAAGGGGCGTATTTTCCCTTAGGGGATTTGATACGTGAGGCTTCGGCTTTCTGGAGATCAGATTTACTCAGGTGGGTTACCTGATAAGTTTTTAATTTCGGACGTGCTTCGAGCCAATCCTTGGCGTTGGTTAAAACATCGTGCTGAACCGGGTCCAATCGGCCGCGAAAATGAGCTAGTTGGTTGCGATTCTGGCGAACCTGATCCATAAGCTGGAAGAACATATCTTTGTAGTGGAACACCTCTTGGAATTTAGACCAGTTCGTATCATTATAGACAAAATAGATCAGGTTTCCAAAGGTCATGTCTTCGAAGCTCTTTCTCGGCTCTTCGGAATTGCCTTTGCTGCTCCCAAATTCAGCAATCAAAGCTTTATTCATGTCTTCAGTCATCGGGAAGCAGGGTCTGTATGATCTGGCGTAACGAGACTTCAATATCCTCAACAATCAGCATATCTCCGGTTAGATCTCGAAAGAAGTGCGCCATATCATAGTTGGTCAGGATGCCGATAGGTTTATCATCCTCTGTAATGATGACCGCGTGACCTCTTTCAGGCGGTCCAAAGCTTCGAAAATGTCCTGGTCCTGAGAGAGGCAGACTGCAGGTTTTATACAATGATCGATTGTCAAATCCAGAACTGAAACAGCCCCTCCAATGTGGAAATAACGGCGGGTAATGATCTCATCTGAAGTGATACCAATCAATTCGCCCTGCTCGTTGATTACGGGCAGTTGGCTATAATCATTTTTCACCATGAGTGCAAGCGCATCCCGCACGGTTTGATTTTGATGGATACAGAGGGGTTTGTCACGACCCGTTATGAGACGTTCTATGGGGAAAAGCATGATCCGGTACCTCCTACAACGTTATTCTTTACGTCATCCAACTCATCAGTGAATCTATCTATTTTTTTTATTTTCTTTTTCCATTTTGATTGACCGCCCATTGGGAGATATTTGGCTCGAATAGAGCGTGGACGTACTTTTTTCTTGGGTTTCTTTTTTCGCGGCACGCTTGGCTTTTAAGTCTCTCGAATTTCGTTTTCGATTGCATCTACATGAATAGCTCCATCAACGCTATTTCTCCAAAACAATTCCATGAATATGATTGAAGCTTACTTTTCGAATTCTTCTTTTTCAATCAATGCCGAATTCATTGGTGATCGTGATCTCCGCTTTACGCAGATCATTCGGTCCAGCACCCCCAATAATTTGACAAACGCTGTCGAAAACTCGATTCCACCTCCAAAGGTTTGGGCCTAAATCCCTGAACGATAAAAACTCGAGAGCCGCCTAATTTCCTCTCTCGAATATTTTTTCAAAAAAAGTTGGGAGTAATAGGGTTGAATAGGTTCTCTAAACATAAGATGCATAATTATGCGAGAAAGCTGCTAAAGGATCATGGTAAACAGATACACTTTTTATTAAATTTCTCTCTTCAAAGAGAATCAGCAACATGGTACGTAGCGCTGTATTTTTTCAAACCGCAAGGACAAATTTCTTATCAGAAAATCTCTTCATTATCAATCCAAATGATGTTTCCAATAACGATATACTTTCTTTACTTCATTCACAAAGAATTCCAATTCTGCCAATTCATCATGTTCCTGGAGAACCCGAAGTTCACGAGCCAAGTTGAAAAAACCATTTCCCGGGCTTTTTTCGATTCGCACGCACGATTATTGCAGAGAGCATTGGTCGACCGTGTTCCTGCTCGAACTTTGAGATTTCCCCGAGAATTCTCACCAATTTTATTGCGATCTGCTTGACTTTCCATGTTAAGGCCAGCGCAGAGGAGCTATATCTGTGTAGGTTGTGAGATCACCTTGGCGTGCATAATCTTTCAGAGCCTCTTATAAATTTCTTGGTGAATCACCATAATTACCTCTAAATAGAAATTTTTTAATTACTCCTATGGCCGAGTCCGGTCCCATCGGCGGCTCCTACTCCCATGAATTCATGGTGCTGGCCGAATCGGGCGAGGACGCCATCGTCTCCTGCGACAGCTGCGAGTACGCGGCCAATGTGGAGAAGGCGGAAATCAAATCCGTCGCGGTCTCGGCGCCGGCTCCCTCGGAGGAGCTCAAAAAGGTGCTGACCCCGGCCCGCAAAACGATTGAGGAGGTGGCCCTCTTTCTGGAGGTTTCCCCCGAGCGCCTGGTCAAGACCCTGATCGTGCAGACCGACGAGGGCGAGACGGTGGCGGTGCTGCTGCGCGGCGACCGGGAGCTGAACGACATCAAGCTCAGTCGTCTGCTCGGCTGCAGCTGGGTCGAGCTGGCCCCGGAAGAGGTGGTGATCAGGGCCACCGGGGCGCCGAGCGGCTTTGCCGGTCCGGTCGGGCTCAAACTGCGCATCCTCGCCGATGGCGAGGTCGCCGCAATGGCCGACTTCATCACCGGTGCCAACGAGAAGGACGCCCATCTCACCGGCGTCAACTCGCGGCCGGGATTTCGCCGTCGAGACCTTCGCCGATCTGCGCCAGGCGGTGGCAGGCGATCCCTGTCCGCGCTGCGGCGGGCACCTGGAGAGCTGGCGGGGGATCGAGGTGGGCCATGTGTTCAAGCTCGGCACCAAGTATTCGGCCGCCATGGGCGCGACGGTCCTCGACGACAAGGGCGAGGAGCGGCTTCTGATCATGGGCTGTTATGGCATCGGCGTGGGGCGCACGGTGGCGGCGGCCATCGAACAGAACCACGACGAAAACGGCATCATCTTCCCCATGCCGATCGCTCCCTTCCAGGTGCTGGTGACCATGCTCAACCCCAACGACGAGACCGTCAAGAACGCCGCCGAAAAACTGTACGGCGAGCTGCTGGAGCAGGGGGTGGAAACCCTGCTCGACGATCGGGACGAGCGGCCAGGCAGCAAGTTCAAGGACGCCGACCTGCTCGGCATCCCCCTGCGGGTCACCGTTGGGGCCCGCGGTCTGAAGGAGAACCAGGTGGAGCTGCAGCAGCGCCGCGACGGCAACCGGACGATGCTTCCTGTGTCTGAGGCGGCCCGTCTTCTTGCGGACCAGGTCCGGGCGGCCCTCGCCTGAATGTGCTTGGAAATTTCGATCCCTCCAATTCCACCACCCGTTCGGTTCGCTCACCGGAGAACACTGAGGACGGTTGGCGCGAAGTAAGGTCTGGAATCAAAACCAGAAACAAGATTTTCTCGGAGCTCTCAGTGGTGAAGAGATTTTGCCTGCGCCTTCACCAACGTTCGCCGGCTACGGAGCCACCATGAACAAAGTGACCATCGACAACGGCGGCGGCCTCTCGCTTCCCCACGCCGCAGCCAGGGAGATCGGCCCGCAAACCCTGGAGCTGGTTTCCCATTCCGGGAGCCACCTGCTGTTCACTCTCCCCGGCAGCGAAGACAGCGTGGTTTTCGCGGGTCTTCTCGGGGAGCTCTCCGTGGTTGATCTGCTCTCCTTTCTGAACATGTTCCGCAAAACGGGGATTCTCCACTTTCGTCTCGCGGGCGGGACCAAAGCCCTCTATTTTCAGCAGGGCGAGATCGTTTTTGCGACCAGCACGTTTCCGGAAGAGGATTTGGGGGAGGTGCTGTTCGAGCTCGGCAAAGTCGAGCGCGAGGTATTGCGCAAGGCCCGTCAGGCGGCCACTGAACGGACAACGATCGGCAAGATCCTGGTGGGGAAGGGCATCATCGGTCCCAAGGATCTCTGGCTTGCGACCCGCACCCAGGTGGAAACCATCGTATTCAACCTGTTTGCCTTTCAGCAGGGGAGTTTTTCGTTTCGTGGCCGGGCGCTGGAAAACGAAGAGATCGTCCGGCTCTCGATGAGTACCCAGAACCTGATCATGGAGGGGCTGAGACGGGTGGATGAGCGCGCCCTGTTCCTGCGCCGCCTTCACTCTTTCGACGCCGTTCCGGTTCTGGATGGCCCCCTGGCGGAGGACCTGACCGCCTCCGAAGAGCGTCTGATCCTTCTTGTCCAAAAAGGCAATCTCAGCGTACGCCAGGTGCTGCGCCGCAGCGGTTTGGGAGAGTTCGACGGGCTGCGACTGCTGTATCATATGGTGGAAAGAGGCCTCGTGCGGATGGAGGAAGCGCCGGCGGTTTCCCTCGATGGGAACCTCGGCGAGATTCTCTCGGTGTTTAACGGGGCCTTGACCATTCTCTATCGCCAGGTCGTCGGGAAAAACCCCGAGTTCGGTCGCGAGGTGCGCTGCTTTCTCCGCGACCTGCCCGCGCCCTTCTCCTTTGTTTTTCGCGATGTTTCTCTGCAGGAGAACGGCTCGGTGGATGGCGGTCGCATCCTTGCCAATCTGGCCGGGCTCGCGCAGGAGGACCAGCAGAAACTGCTGGCCGATGCTTTGAGCGAGGTGGTTTATATGGAATGCATGGCGGCCCGTCGGGAGCTCGGAGCGGTGGAATCGGCCGGATTGATTCACCGTGTACAGGAGGTCACCCACCGGGTCAGAAACCTTATCGGGAGGAAGGCATGAAAGACGAGGCCCGCAGACGGCTCATATTCGCCCTGGATGTGGATTCGTTCGACGAGGCGCAGGCCTGGGTCACGCGCCTGCAGGGAAGAGTCGGCGTTTTCAAGGTCGGCAAACAGCTCTTTACGCGATGCGGGCCGCAGGTGGTGCAGATGATCCGCGACCGGGGGGGAGAGGTTTTTCTCGACCTCAAATACCACGACATTCCAAACACCGTCGCCATGGCGGGAGCCGAAGCCGCTCGGCTGGGGGTGCGGATGTTCAACGTGCACGCCCTGGGCGGACGCCAGATGATGGAGCGCACCGCCGCGGAGATCGATGCCCGTTTCCCCCGGGGAGACAGCCGACGGCCGCTGCTGCTGGCCGTCACCATCCTGACCTCCAGCAGTGAGGAGACTTTGCGGGAGGTCGGTATTGATCGGCCGGTGGCCGAGATGGTTCCCCGCCTGGCACGGCTCGCCCGGGAGGCCGGCATGGACGGCGTGGTTGCTTCCCCCCGTGAGGTCGGCTTGATCCGCGAGGCCTGCGGCCGGGATTTTGCCATCGTCACTCCCGGGGTGCGTCCCGGGTTCGCCTCTCTCGACGATCAGAAAAGGGTGACGACGCCTGCCGAGGCGATCGGCTCTGGCGCCGATTACCTGGTAATCGGCCGTCCCATCTCGGCGGCACCCGACCCGGTGGCGGCCGCCGAGGCGATTCTCGATGAGATGACGTCGGCCCTCGAGCGGGCCTGATCCGTGGCCGATCTGATCTACGGCATCAATCCCGTAAGGGAAGGACTGCAGGGAAGGCGCCGCCGCCCCCTGGAGCTTTTTCTCCTCAAGGAAGCCCCCTCGGCCCGGGTCGAGGACCTGTTGCGGATGGCCGACCAGGTCGGGGTGCCGATCCGCCGCCGCGTCCCGGCAGGATCTCGACCGTCTGGCCGGGCACTCCCATCACCAGGGGGCGGTGCTGCGGGTCGAGCCTTTTGCCTATGTCGATCTGGAACAGCTGCTCGCTTCCTGGCACGAATCGGGACGAAAGGCTTTTTTTCTGGTTCTCGACGGAATCACCGACCCCCACAACCTGGGAGCCATCGCCCGCAGCGCCGATGCGGCCGGCTGTCACGGCATCATCGTGGCGAAGGACCGCTCCTGTCCGGTGACGGCGGTGGTCGACAAGGCCTCCGCCGGGTCTTTGGAGCACATTCCCCTGTGCCAGGTAACCAACCTCGCCCGCACCCTCGAAGATCTCAAGAGCGCCGGAACCTGGGTTTACGGTCTGGCCGGAGAAGCGGAGGCGGAAGCTCTCTTCCGGTGCGACCTTCGCGGGAACCTCACCCTTGTGGTCGGCAGCGAAGGGAGCGGCCTGCGGCCCAATGTGCGGCGGCACTGCGACGGCCTTCTCGCCATTCCCATGGCCGGCGTCGTCGCCTCCCTCAACGCCTCGGTGGCCGCGGCCGTCGCCCTGTTCGAAGTGGTCCGGCAACGCCAGGCCGACCAGAAATTTCTACCGCCCGCCGACCGCTGATGCCGCGGCTTTTTGTGGGGCGGAGCGTCGGTGGCGGCGGCTGGACTCCTGCCGGAAAGTGGATAAAATAGGTTGACATGGGGGGGGAAATGAATTATATGTACGTCTTTGTCAGCCGGGCACCGTGGAACGGCGAAAAAATCCCTTGCAATTTAAATTTCGCTGGGGTATATATCGCCCCCGTGCTGGCGTAGCTCAATCGGTAGAGCAGCTGATTTGTAATCAGCAGGTTGCGGGTTCAATTCCTGTCGCCAGCTCCAGTGAGCTACCGGGCCTTCGGCCCTTTTGAAAATTGACGCTTCCCCTGGAGGGGTTCCCGAGTGGCCAAAGGGAGCAGACTGTAAATCTGCCGTCGTAGACTTCGGAGGTTCGAATCCTCCCCCCTCCACCAAAAAATAACTAACCGGACGAAATCCGGTCGGCGATCATCCAGGAGGCTTTCGGGCCATGCGGACTGGGGCCGGCGGTCGGAGGGGCGTCCACACGGTCGTACATAGTCGTTTGGTTATGGGCGGGAGTAGCTCAGTTGGCTAGAGCATCAGCCTTCCAAGCTGAGGGTCGCGGGTTCGAGTCCCGTTTCCCGCTCCATAATTAAAAACAAGCTCCCCGTAGATCGGCAATGCAGACAGGCCCACATAGCTCAGCAGGTAGAGCACTTCCTTGGTAAGGAAGAGGTCACCGGTTCGAATCCGGTTGTGGGCTCCATATATTGCCCGGGGGGATTTTTCTGTTTATAGATATTGATACGCAATCAAAGTTAGTGGTACGGAGCCATCGCGGCAATTCCGGTGGCGAGTCTACGACGAGAAGGATTTTCCTAAGACTAAAGGGAGGTTGACGCAATGGCTAAAGCCAAATTTGAAAGAACCAAGCCCCATGTGAACATCGGGACCATCGGTCACGTTGACCATGGCAAGACCACGCTGACCGCCGCCATCACCAAGGTGCTGGCATCGCGCGGCGGCGCTGAGTTCAAGGCCTTCGATTCGATCGACAACGCCCCCGAGGAGCGCGAGCGCGGGATCACTATCGCCACCGCCCACGTGGAATATCAGACGGCCGCCCGGCACTACGCCCACGTCGACTGCCCCGGCCACGCCGACTACGTCAAGAACATGATCACCGGTGCGGCGCAGATGGACGGCGCCATTCTGGTGGTGTCGGCCGCCGACGGCCCGATGCCCCAGACCCGCGAGCATATCCTGCTCGCCCGTCAGGTCGGGGTGCCCGCCATGGTGGTCTTTCTCAACAAGGCCGACATGGTCGACGATGCCGAACTGATGGAACTCGTCGAGCTTGAGATCCGCGAGCTGCTGAGCGCCTACGATTTTCCCGGCGACGACATTCCGATCATCCCCGGCAGCGCCCTCAAGGCCCTCGAGTGCGGTTGCGGCAAAGAAGACTGCCCGGTGTGCAAGCCCATTCTCGATCTGATGGACGCGGTCGACAGCTACATTCCCGAGCCCGAGCGGCCGATCGACCGGCCCTTCCTGATGCCCGTCGAGGACGTCTTCTCCATCTCCGGCCGCGGCACCGTGGCCACCGGCCGCGTCGAGCGCGGGATCATCAAGGTGGGCGAAGAGGTCGAGATCGTCGGCATGAAGGCGACCAGCAAGACCGTGGTCACCGGTGTCGAGATGTTCCGCAAGCTGCTCGACCAGGGGCAGGCCGGCGACAACGTCGGCGTTCTGCTGCGCGGCGTCAAGCGCGAGGACATCGAGCGCGGTCAGGTTCTGGCCAAGCCGGGCAGCATCACGCCGCACACCAAGTTCAAGGCCGAGGCGTACATCCTGACCAAGGAAGAGGGGGGTCGTCATACGCCGTTCTTCAAAGGGTACCGTCCCCAGTTCTACTTCCGGACCACCGACGTGACCGGCATCGTGGAGCTGCCCGAAGGGACCGAGATGGTCATGCCCGGCGACAACATCAGCATGAGCGTCAACCTGATCACCCCGATCGCCATGGACAAGGAGCTGCGGTTCGCCATCCGTGAAGGTGGTCGGACGGTCGGCGCCGGTGTCGTCAGCGAGATTATCGAGTAACCCTATTTTTGGATCGATCCTCTCCCCGGTATTCCGGGGAGAGGATGAGGGATAATACATCATGCGGGATATTGTCACCCTGGCGTGCACCGAGTGCAAGCAGCGCAATTACACTACCACGAAAAATAAGAAAACCACGCCGGACAAGCTGGAATTCAGCAAGTACTGCCGCTTCTGTCAAAAGCATACGCCTCATCGCGAAACGAAGTAGCCGAGCTGTCGGGGTTTCGAAAAGGGCCGCAGGATTCTGTGGCTTTTTGTATGCAGGCCAGTAGCTCTAACGGCTAGAGCACCGGTCTCCAAAACCGGGTGTTGGGGGTTCGAATCCCTCCTGGCCTGCCATTTTCGCCAACGATCCTCCATGGAGGTTTGCATAGTGCTGAACAAAGCGACCGAGTTTCTCGCCAATGTCAAAAGCGAGGTCAAAAAGGTCACTTGGCCGTCGCGTAAGGACACATACAGTTCCACCATGGTGGTGATCGTGCTGGTTCTGGTAGTGGCCGTCTTTCTGTGGTTCGTGGATACGGGGCTTTCGACCGCTATCCACGCCGTCCTCAGCTGAGAAAGTTCAGGGAAGCCTGCCAATGGCTATGAAATGGTACGGGGTACATACCTATTCCGGTTATGAGAACAAGGTCAAGCTGAATCTGGAAGAGCGGATTCGGGCGCTTGGAGCCGAGGAGTTTTTCGGAGAGGTTTTGATCCCCTCCGAGACGGTGGTCGAGCTCAAGAAGGGCGAACGCCGGACCTCTTCGCGAAAATTTTTCCCCGGCTACATCCTCGTGCAGATGGAGCTGAACAACGAGACCTGGCACATCGTCAAGGATACCCCCAAGGTGACCGGTTTTGTCGGGGGGGGGATCGCTCCGCCGGCGATCCCTGACGAGGAGGTGGCCAAGATCACCACCCGGATGGAAGAGGGGGTGGAGCGGCCCAAGCCGAAGGTGGAGTTCGAGGTGGGAGAAACGGTGCGCGTTGTCGACGGTCCCTTCCTCAATTTCACCGGAGTGGTCGAGGACGTCAAGCCCGATAAGGGGAAACTCAAGGTCATGGTCAGTATCTTCGGGCGTGTGACCCCTGTTGAGCTGGAGTTCATTCAGGTCGAGAAAACCAGTTGATGCCGGCTTAGAAAGCGATACATTTAAGGAGTTAAGTCATGGCCAAAAAGGTTGTTGGTTTAATAAAACTGCAGATTCCCGCCGGCAAGGCGAATCCATCGCCGCCGGTCGGTCCCGCGCTCGGGCAGCACGGCGTCAACATCATGGAGTTCTGCAAGGCGTTCAATGCCAAGACTCAGGGGCAGGAGGGGATGATCATTCCGGTGGTGATCACCGTGTATGCCGATCGCTCCTTCACCTTTATTACCAAGACGCCTCCGGCGGCCGTGTTGCTGATGAAGGCCGCCAAGATCGAAAAAGGCTCCGGGGTGCCCAACAAAAACAAGGTCGGAACCGTTACCCAGGATCAGGTCCGGGAGATCGCCCAGCTGAAAATGCCCGATCTCAACGCCTTTGACGTGGATGCAGCGGTCCGGACCATCGCGGGGACCGCGCGCAGCATGGGGCTGGAAGTCGTTTGATTCCGTTTTAAATACGGCAACATCTGGAGTGAGAAATGGGCATAGCAAAACAACATAAGGTCGCCAAAGAGAAGGTCGATCGCAGCCGGGTCTATTCCTTGGAAGAGGCCATTGCGGTGGTCAAAGACGCCGCTTACGCCAAGTTCGACGAGACGGTGGAACTGGCGGTGCGCCTCGGGGTCGATCCGCGCAAGGCCGATCAGATGGTCAGGGGCGCCGTGGTCCTGCCCAACGGTCTCGGCAAGACGGTGCGTGTGCTGGTCTTCGCCAAGGGGGAAAAAGCCCAGGAGGCCAAGGACGCCGGGGCCGATTTCGTCGGGGCCGATGAGCTGGTCGCCAAGATCCAGGAGGGTTGGTTCGATTTCGATACCGCCATCGCCACCCCCGATATGATGGGTACCGTCGGCAAAATCGGCAAACTGCTCGGGCCCCGTGGTCTGATGCCCAACCCCAAGGTCGGGACCGTGACCTTCGATATCGGGCGGGCGGTCAACGACGCCAAGTCGGGCAAGGTGGAGTATCGGGTTGAGAAGGCAGGGATTATTCATGCTCCTGTCGGCAAGGTCTCCTTTGACGAGGAAAAGCTCAAGGGCAATATCGTTACCTTGATGGATGCCCTGGTCAAGGCCAAGCCGTCCACCTCCAAGGGAACCTATCTGAAAAAGATCAGCCTTTCCAGCACCATGGGCCCCGGCGTGAATCTCGATATCCCCGCTGTGCAGGCTCTGGTCAAATAGACGGAATCGAGCAACCCGATTCCGTTCGGGTCCGGGCTGAAATATCCGGTTGCGGGCCCTCTTTGCCGAAGGTAACGAACGCTTTCGATATCGCTCCCAGTCAAAGACAGCAGGTTCGCCCCTGTCGAGGGGTGTTTAATGGGCTTCCCGCCTGCCGAGGCTGATCGCAGGAGCGACGGTTTCGACCGTCTCTCTCCAGACCTCTGACTGGAGCCTGGGACCGGCAACGGTCCCGACATCACAAAGAAAGGAGGAGAGACGTTGAACCGAACGGGTAAGGAACAGATTGTCGCCGAACTGGCGCAAAAGCTGAGTACTTCCAAGGCGGCCTTTCTGGCGGATTACCGTGGTCTCACCGTGGAGCAGATCAATAAGCTTCGCGGGGAACTGCGCGGTGCCGAGGTCGAATACCGGGTGGTGAAAAACACCCTGTTGCGGATGGCGGCCAAGGGAACTCTCGCAGAATGTCTGGACGGTCTTCTCGAGGGACCGACGGCCATCGCCATCGCCGGAGCCGATCCTGTCGCGCCGGCCAAGATTCTCGCCGAGTTCGCCAAAACCAACGCCAAGTTGGAGCTCAAAGGTGGCGCTCTGGACGGCAAACTTTTGTCCATCGACGACATCAAGGCTCTGGCCGAACTGCCCAGCCGCGAAGTGCTGCTCGGCAAAATGCTGGGCTCGCTCAATGCCCCCGTATCCAATTTCGTCGGGGTGCTCGCGGCGGTGCCGCGCTCGCTGGTGCAGGTTCTGGCTGCTATTCAGGATCAGAAGGCTGCCTGAAAAAATCATCATAACGATTCGAGCAGATTCGAACATAATGGAGGATGTGTACCATGGCTGAAGTGACCAAAGAACAGGTTGTCGAATTCATCGAGAAGATGACCGTTCTGGAGCTGGCAGAGCTGGTCAAGGAACTGGAAGAGAAATTCGGCGTCTCCGCCGCCGCCCCGGTGGCCGTGGCCGCCGCACCCGCCGGCGAAGCCGCTCCGGCTGAGGAGAAGGACGAGTTCGACGTCGTCCTGACCGCCGCCGGCGACAAGAAGATCAACGTCATCAAGGTGGTCCGGGCCGTCACCGGCCTTGGCCTCAAGGAAGCCAAAGATCTGGTCGACGGTGCTCCGCAGGCCGTTAAAGAGGCCCTGCCCAAGGCAGAGGCCGAAGAGCTCAAAAAACAGCTGGTTGAAGCCGGTGCTTCCGTGGAGCTCAAGTAGGTATCCCCCCTATAGCTTCGCCCCTAGCCAAGGTCGCCCCGTGCGGCCTTGGCTATTCTACTTTCGTTACCTAAAGGAGAAACCATGGCTTATTCGATCGCGAATAACCAGCTTCTGAGGAAACACTTCGCGGAGATTCAGCGGATTATCGACATCCCGAATCTCATCGATATCCAGAAAAATTCCTATAAGCGTTTCCTCCAGGCCGAGCTGCCTCCTTCAGCCCGGCAGAATATCGGTTTGGAAGCGGTTTTCCGCTCCGTTTTTCCGATTCGTGACTTCAGCGAAATATGCTCCCTTGAGTATGTCTCCTACTCACTCGGGACTCCAAAATACGATGTGGACGAGTGTCACCAGCGGGGGATGACCTTTGCCGCCCCCATGAAGGTTCGGGTACGCCTGGTTTCCTGGGATGTCGACAAGGAATCGGGGGTTCAGTCGATCCGCGATATCAAGGAGCAGGAGGTCTATTTCGGCGAAATTCCTCTGATGACCGAAAACGGTACCTTCATCATCAACGGAACCGAGAGGGTCATCGTCAGCCAGTTGCACCGCTCTCCCGGGGTCTTTTTCGATCACGACAAGGGTAAGACCCATTCGAGCGGCAAGATTCTGTACAACGCCCGGGTGATCCCCTACCGGGGGTCCTGGCTCGATTTCGATTTCGACCATAAAGACATCCTCTATGTCCGGATCGACCGGCGCCGCAAGCTTCCGGCTACGGTTCTCCTGAAGGCCCTCGGTTATTCGGCCGAGGAACTGCTCAATTATTATTACGACGTCGAGGAGATCGTCGTCGACGGGGACGGATACAAGAAAAAGGTCAACCTCGAGCTGCTCTCCGGTCAGCGGGCGGGCCTCGATGTGGTCGCCCCAGATGGCGAGACCATCGTGCGGGCCAACCGCAAGTTCACCAAGGCCGCCATCCGCAAGCTGAGCGAAAAGGGGATGGAATTTATTCCGGTCCCCGAGGATGAGGTGGTGGGCAAGATCACCTCCACCGATATCGTCGATACGGCCACCGGCGAAGTCATTCTCGAATGCAACGACGAGATCACTCCTGCCAAGCTCGAAGAGCTGCGCGAGCGTGGAATCGGGGACTTCAAGGTCCTGTTCATCGACAACCTGTATGTCGGCGCCTACCTGCGCGAGACGCTGCTGCTCGACAAGATCGTCTCGCCGGAAGACGGCATGATCGAGATCTACCGGCGTCTGCGTCCTGGCGATCCGCCGACCATCAAGAGCGCAACGGCCCTCTTCGAGAGCCTCTTTTTCAATGCCGAGCGCTACGATCTTTCCGCCGTCGGCAGGCTAAAGCTTAACTTTAAGCTCGGGCTGGAAGTTCCGCTGGAGCACACCACCCTGACCAAGGAAGATATCCTCGAGGTGGTGCACTACCTCATCGATCTGCGTAACGGCAAGGGCAATATCGACGACATCGACCATCTCGGCAATCGCCGGGTGCGGGCCGTCGGCGAACTGCTCGAGAACCAGTACCGGGTCGGTCTGGTGCGCATGGAGCGGGCGATCAAGGAGCGCATGAGCCTCCAGGAGATGGACAGCCTCATGCCCCACGATCTGATCAATTCCAAGCCGGTCTCCGCCGTGGTCAAGGAATTTTTCGGTTCGTCCCAGCTCTCCCAGTTCATGGACCAGACCAATCCTCTTTCCGAGATCACCCACAAGCGCCGTCTCTCGGCCCTGGGACCCGGCGGTCTGACCCGGGAGCGGGCGGGATTCGAGGTGCGCGACGTGCATCCGACCCACTACGGCCGGGTGTGTCCGATCGAAACCCCGGAGGGACCGAACATCGGTCTGATCGCCTCGCTCTCGACCTATGCCCGGATCAACGAGCACGGGTTCGTCGAAACCCCCTACCGGATCGTGCGCGACGGGGTCGTGACCAGCGAGATCAAATACTTCTCGGCCCTGGAGGAGGAGGATCACCCCATCGCCCAGGCCAACGCGCCCCTCGACGAGACGGGCCGCTTCGCCAATGATCTGGTCAATGCCCGCCAGAACGGCGAGTTCATGCTGATGAACCGGGACGAGATCGAGCTGATGGACGTCTCGCCCAAGCAGCTCGTGTCGGTGGCCGCCTCCCTGATTCCCTTCCTCGAGAACGACGACGCCAACCGCGCCCTGATGGGCTCCAACATGCAGCGCCAGGCCGTGCCCCTGTTGCGGGCCGATGCCCCGCTGGTCGGGACCGGGATGGAGCGGATCGTCGCTCACGACTCGGGCGCCGCCGTGGTGGCCCGCCACCACGGCATCGTGGAGAGTGTCGATGCCGCCCGCATTGTCGTCAAGATCGACGAGGGAGAGGTGGACGAGACCGGCACCGGGGTCGATATCTATACCCTGACCAAGTTCATCCGCTCCAACCAGAATACCTGCCTGAACCAGAAACCCATCGTCAAGGTCGGCGACCGGGTCAAGAAGCGGCGAGATGATCGCCGACGGCCCCTCCACCCAGTGGGGTGAGCTCGCCCTCGGTCAGAATGTGCTGGTGGCGTTCATGCCCTGGGGAGGGTACAATTTCGAGGACTCCATCCTGATCTCCGAGAAGCTGGTCAAGGAGGACCGCTATACCTCCATCCACATCGAGGAGTTCGAGTGCGTCGCCCGCGACACCAAACTTGGCAAGGAGGAGATCACCGACGACATCCCCAACCTCGGCGAGGACGCCCTGGCCGACCTCGACGAGAGCGGCATCATCCGCATCGGCGCCGAGGTGCAGCCGGGCGACATCCTGGTCGGCAAGATCACCCCGAAGGGTGAGACCCAGCTCTCCCCGGAGGAGAAGCTGCTGCGCGCCATCTTCGGCGAAAAGGCCGGCGACGTGCGCGACACCTCCCTGCGCGTGCCCCCGGGGGTCGAGGGGGTGGTGATCGGCGCCCGGGTCTTCTCCCGCAAGGGGTCGGACAAGGACAGCCGGACCGAGCACATCGAGAAGGCGGAGATCGACAAACTGCTCAAGGACCAGAACGACGAGATCCAGCATCATCCGCGAGTCGGCCCGGGGCAAGCTGAAGAGCCTGCTGGTCGGCCAGACCTCTGCGGTCGCTATCAGTCGACGAGGCCGGCAACGACCCTGCTGCCCAAGGGCAAGAAGATCACCGCCGAGGCCCTCGAGAAGGTGCCCTTCCTCGCCTGGCGGGAAATCTCCCTGGCCAAGGCCGAGGAGGTCGAGGAGAAGGTGGCCACCCTCTTACCTGCGCCTCGCCGAGCGCGAGGAGCTGATCAAGGGCGTCTTCGCCGACAAGATCGAGAAGCTCAAGCGCGGCGACGACCTGCCCCCGGGCGTGATCAAGATGGTCAAGGTCTACATCGCCATCAAGCGCAAGCTCTCGGTCGGTGACAAGATGGCCGGTCGCCACGGCAACAAGGGTGTTCTCTCCCGGGTCCTGCCCGAAGAGGACATGCCCTACATGGCCGACGGCACCCCGGTGGAGATCGTTCTCAACCCCCTGGGGGTTCCCTCCCGTATGAACGTCGGACAGATCCTCGAGACCCACCTGGGCCTCGCCGCCCGCGGCCTGGGGCTGCAGATCCAGGAGGTCCTCGAGAAGGGCTTCAGCCCCGGACAGCCTGCGGCAGAAGATCAAGGACGTCTACGCGCGACCCGGAGCTGGACGAGTTCATCGACGGCCTCTCCGAGGACGAAGTCCTGGCCCTCTCCCGGCGGCTCTGCCAACGGTGTCCCGATGGCCTCGCCGGTCTTCGAAGGGGTCACCGAAGCGCAGATGAAGGAGGAGATGGCGCAAGCGCCGGGTTCGCCACCAGCGGGCCAGATGACCCTCTACGACGGCAAGACCGGCGAAGCCTTCAAGGAGCAGGTCACCGTCGGCATCATGTACATGCTCAAGCTGCACCACCTGGTCGACGACAAGATCCACGCCCGCTCCATCGGCCCCTACAGCCTGGTCACCCAGCAGCCGCTGGGAGGCAAGGCCCAGTTCGGCGGCCAGCGCCTCGGCGAGATGGAGGTCTGGGCCATGGAGGCCTACGGCGCGGCCCATGCGCTGCAGGAGTTCCTCACCGTCAAGTCCGACGACGTGGCGGGCCGAACCCGGATCTACGAAGCGATCGTCAAGGGCAAGCACACCCTGGAGGCCGGACTGCCCGAGTCCTTCAACGTCCTGATCAAGGAATTGCAGTCCCTGTGTCTCGACGTGGAACTGCTCGAGGAAGAGGAAGATGACCGGCCGCCGACCCTGCGCCCGCCGATAAAACCCACCATCCCATAAGGAGGATGTGCTTTGGAAGATATCTTCAGTCTTTTTGAGCGGCCGAAGGATCCCCTCAACTTCAATGCGATCCGGCTCTCCCTGGCATCCCCGGAGAAGATCCGCGAACGCTCCTTCGGCGAGGTCAAAAAACCCGAAACCATCAACTACCGCACCTTCAAGCCGGAGCGCGACGGGCTCTTCTGCGCCAAGATCTTCGGCCCGACCAAGGACTACGAGTGCAACTGCGGCAAGTACAAGCGCATGAAGCACCGCGGCATCGTCTGCGAGAAGTGCGGCGTCGAGGTCATCCCCAGCAAGGTGCGCCGCGAACGGCTCGGTCACATCGACCTGGCCTGCCCGGTGGCCCACATCTGGTTTCTCAAGTCGCTACCGTCGCGCATCGCGTACCCTGCTCGACATGACCCTCAAGGAACTCGAGAAGATTCTCTACTTCGAGGCCTACGTCGTGCTCGACCAGGGGGACACCTCGCTGGTGCGCGGTCAGGTCCTGAGCGAGGACAAATACCGCGAGGCGATGGAGGAGTTCGCCGGCCAGTTCACCGCCGACATGGGCGCCGAAGCGATTCGGGAGCTGCTGGCCGCCATCGACCTCGAAGAAGCTCTCCGCCCAGCTGCGGGCCGAGATGAAGGATGCGGCCAGCGAGGCCAAGCGCAAGAAGGTCGCCAAGCGCCTCAAGGTGGTCGAAGCCTTCCAGCAGAGCGGCAACCGTCCCGAGTGGATGATCCTCGAAACCATCCCGGTGCTGCCGCCGGAGCTGCGTCCGCTCGTGCCCCTCGACGGCGGCCGATTCGCCACCAGCGACCTCAACGATCTCTACCGCCGGGTGATCAACCGCAACAACCGCCTCAAGCGCCTGATGGAGCTGCGCGCCCCCGAGGTCATCATCCGCAACGAAAAGCGGATGCTGCAGGAAGCGGTGGACGCCCTGTTCGACAACGGCCGCCGCGGCCGGGCCATCACCGGCCCCAACAAGCGCCCGCTCAAATCCCTCTCCGACATGCTCAAAGGGCAAGGGGGGCCGTTTCCGCCAGAACCTGCTCGGCAAGCGCGTCGACTACTCGGGGCGTTCGGTCATCGTCGTCGGCCCCGAGCTCAAGCTGCACCAGTGCGGCCTGCCGAAGAAGATGGCTCTCGAGCTGTTCAAGCCCTTCATCTACAACAAGCTCGAAGAGCGCGGCTACTGCACCACCATCAAGAGCGCCAAGAAGATGGTGGAGAAGGAGAAGCCGGAGGTCTGGGACGTTCTCGAGGAGGTCATCAAGGAACACCCGGTGATGCTCAACCGCGCCCCGACCCTGCACCGCCTCGGCATCCAGGCCTTCGAGCCGGTGCTGATCGAGGGCAAGGCGATCCAGCTCCATCCTCTGGTCTGTACCGCCTTCAACGCCGACTTCGACGGCGACCAGATGGCGGTGCATCTGCCGCTCTCTATCGAGAGTCAGATCGAGGCTCGGGTGCTGATGATGTCGACCAACAACATCCTCTCGCCCGCGAACGGCAAGCCGATCATCGTCCCATCCCAGGACATGGTTCTGGGGATCTATTACATGACCCGCGATCGGGCTTTCGTCAAGGGCGAAGGGCAAGATCTTCGCTTCCCGGGACGAGGTGCGCATCGCCTACGATGCCGGCGAGGCCGATCTGCAGGCCAAGGTCAAGGTCCGCATGGTCACCGCCGAGGGCGGCGCGCCGGAGATCGTCGAGACCACCGTCGGCCGGGTGCTGCTGCGCGACGTGGTGCCCGAGTCGATCCCCTTCGAATACATCAACAAGGTGATGACCAAGAAGCAGGTCGGCGAGCTCATCGACGCCTCCTTCCGCCTCGCCGGCAACAAGGAGACGGTCATCCTCGCCGACAAGCTCAAGGAGACCGGCTACCGTTTCTCGACCCTGGCCGGCATCTCCATCTGCCTCGACGACATGGTCATCCCCGCAGACCAAGGAGGAGCGGCATCAACATGGCCGTCGAGGAGGTCAAGGAGATCCAGCAGCAGTACACCGAGGGTCTGATCACCGACGGCGAGCGCTACAACAAGGTCATCGATATCTGGGCCAAGTGCACCGAGGATATCGCCCAGACCATGCTCGGCAACCTCTCGGTCGACGAGCTGACCGTCCCCGGAGGGGCGAGACGGTGAAGGTCCCCTCCTTCAACGCCATCCACATGATGGCCGACTCCGGTGCCCGCGGCAGCGCCCAGCAGATCCGCCAGCTGGCCGGGATGCGCGGTCTGATGGCCAAGCCTTCCGGGGAGATCATCGAAACGCCGATCACCGCCAATTTCCGTGAAGGACTGACGGTGCTGCAGTACTTCATCTCTACCCACGGCGCCCGCAAGGGTCTGGCCGACACCGCCCTCAAGACGGCCAACTCCGGGTATCTCACCCGTCGCCTGGTGGACGTTGCCCAGGACGCTATCATCACCGAGCAGGACTGCGGCACCCTCGACGGCATTCTCGTCTCCTCCCTCACCGAGGGGGGCGAGGTCATCGAGCCGCTGGGCGACCGGATCCTCGGCCGCACGGCTCTCGAAGACGTGCTCGATCCGGTCACCGACGAGGTGCTGGTGGAGGCCAACCAGGAGATCGACGAGACCCTGGTGAACAAGATCGAGGATGCCGGGATCGAACGGCTGCGGATCCGCTCGGTGCTTACCTGCCAGAGCCGGCGGGGGATCTGCGCCACCTGCTACGGGCGCGACCTGGCCCGCGGGCACATGGTCAACCTCGGCGAGGCGGTCGGCGTCATCGCCGCCCAGTCGATCGGGGAGCCGGGCACCCAGCTCACCATGCGGACCTTCCATATCGGCGGGACCGCCTCGCGGCGGGCCGAGCAGACCTCCCTCGAAGCCCGCTTCGACGGCCTGCTAAAGTACATCAACCTCAACACCGTGGTCGATGCCCAGGGCTACCACGTGGTCATGAACCGCAACGGCGAAATCGCAGTGGTCGATGAAACCGGCCGCGAGCGCGAGCGCTACGGCGTGGTCTACGGGGCCCGGCTGCGGATCGCCCCCGACGGGGCGGTAAAGGCCGGCGATCTGCTGGCCGAGTGGGACCCTTACACCATGCCGATCCTGACGGAAATCTCCGGGCGAGTGCGCTTCGGCGATATCCTCGAGGGGAGCACCATGGAGGAGCAGCTCGACGAGGTGACCGGCCTGTCCCGAAAGGTCATCATCGAGTCCAAGGGCGCCGACAAACGGCCCCGCATCACCCTCAAGGACGAGGAGGGGAAAACGGCCAAGCTGCCCAACGGCGCGGCGGCTCGCTACATGCTGCCGGTGGGCGCCAACATCGTGGTGGCCGATGATGCGATCGTGAGCGGTGGGGATATCCTGGCCAAAATTCCCCGGGAAACCACCAAAACCAAGGACATCACCGGCGGTCTGCCCCGGGTCGCCGAGCTCTTCGAGGCCCGCAAGCCCAAGGAGTTCGCCGTCATCTCGGAAATCGACGGGACCGTCTCCTTCGGCAAGGACTCCAAGGGCAAGCGCAAGGTCGTGGTCACCCCCGAAATCGGCGAAGCCAAGGAGTATCTGATACCAAAGGGCAAGCATATCAGCGTGCACGAAGGCGATCAGGTCAAGGCCGGCGAGGCGCTGATGGACGGTTCCAGCAACCCCCACGACATCTTGCGGGTGCTCGGCGAGAAGGAGCTGGCCAAGTACCTCGTGGACGAGGTCCAGGAGGTCTACCGCCTGCAGGGGGTCAAGATCAACGACAAGCACATCGAGGTCATCGTCCGGCAGATGCTGCGCCGGGTGCGAATCAAGGAGGTCGGCGACAGCCAGCTTCCTGCTCGACGACCAGGTCGAGCGCTGGGAGTTCGAACAGGAGAACCAGCGGGTGCTGGCCGAAGGCAACCAACCGGCGGTCGGCGAACCGTTGATGCTGGGGATCACCAAGGCCTCGCTTTCGACCGAATCCTTCATCTCGGCCGCATCTTTCCAGGAGACGACCAAGGTGCTCACCCAGGCGGCGATCGAAGGGAAGGTCGACTTCCTGCGCGGCCTGAAGGAGAACGTCATCATGGGGCGGCTGATCCCCGCCGGCACCGGGGTGTCCAAATACCGCGGCGTCAAGCTGCTCATCGAGGAGCCGGAAGAAGTTCCCGAGCTGCCGATGGAGGAAGAGGACTTCGACGAGGAGCCGGATGAGGGGGCCAAAAACGAAGAATCGGTGGCCGACTGAAGGCGCTTCGGCCGCCGCTAAAAAAAACCGACGACGGCCGGAAATAGTCCTTGACAAGGTCAGGGCGGATTGATAATGTTAGCGGGTTTTTCCCGCTGGGAAAAGCAAACGCTCTTTTAACTAAAAGAATACGTGATTTCGGGAGTATGTAGATGCCGACGATTAATCAATTGATCCGCAAGGGACGCGAAAATAAGGGAAAGAAGTCGACCGCGCCCGCACTGAAGGGGAATCCCCAGAAGCGCGGCGTCTGTACGCGCGTTTATACGACTACCCCTAAGAAACCGAACTCGGCGCTGCGCAAGGTGGCCCGTGTGCGTCTCACCAACGGAATCGTGGTGACCTCCTATATCCCTGGTGTAGGCCACAACCTGCAGGAGCACTCCGTGGTTCTCATTCGGGGCGGCCGGGTTAAGGACCTTCCGGGGGTGCGGTACCACATTGTTCGCGGCACCCTCGATCTGGCCGGGGTCAAGGGTCGGATGCAGGCGCGCTCCAAATATGGGGCCAAACGGCCTAAATAATCAGAGAGGCTGAGAGGACGTTATGCCGAGAAGAAGAGAAGTTGCCAAGCGGGTCATCCTCCCCGATCCCAAATACCATGATCGGTTGGTGGCCAAGTTTATGAACGCCATCATGCTTGACGGCAAGAAGAGTGCTGCCGAAGGGATCGTCTACGGGGCCTTCGATATCATTGTCGAGCGCTCCGGCGAGGAACCGTTGGAGGTCTTCAAGAAAGCGATCGACAACGTGCGGCCGATGATCGAGGTCAAGTCCCGCCGGGTTGGCGGCTCTACCTATCAGGTTCCCATTGAAGTCCGGCACGAGCGGCGCAACGCGCTGGCGATCCGCTGGATCATGAGTTATGCCCGGGGACGAGGGGAGAAGACCATGCAGGAGCGGCTGGCCGGGGAGTTTCTCGATGCCGCCAACAACCGCGGTGCATCGGTGAAGAAGAAGGAAGATACCCATCGGATGGCCGAGGCCAACAAGGCCTTTGCCCACTACCGTTGGTAGGCGACAGCGATCCCCCTGGAAGGAATTTGAGTTGTGGCACGTTAAGTACCCCTTGAGAAAACCCGAAACATCGGCATCATGGCGCACATCGACGCCGGCAAGACGACGACGACCGAGCGTATTCTTTACTATACCGGTGTTTCGCATAAAATCGGTGAAGTCCATGACGGCGCCGCCACCATGGACTGGATGGAGCAGGAGCAGGAGCGCGGCATCACCATCACCTCCGCGGCGACCACCTGTTTCTGGAAAGACTACCGCGTCAATATCATCGACACTCCCGGTCATGTCGACTTCACCATCGAGGTGGAGCGCTCTCTCAAGGTGCTTGACGGCTCGGTGGCGGTTTTCTGTTCGGTCGGCGGGGTCGAGCCCCAGTCCGAAACCGTCTGGCGTCAGGCCGACAAGTACCATGTTCCCCGTATTGCCTTCATCAATAAGATGGACCGCATCGGCGCCGATTTCGATCGCGGTGTGCAGATGATGCGGGACCGCCTCCATGCCAACCCGGTGCCCATTCAGCTGCCGGTCGGCAAGGAAGATGGCTTCCGTGGCGTTATCGATCTGGTCGAAATGAAAGCGGCGATCTGGGATAATGAGTCCCTGGGAGCCAAATTCGAACTGGTCGATATCCCCGACGAGCTGCTTCCCACCGCCGAAGAGGCGCGTGAGAAGATGATCGAAGAGATCTCCTCCCATGATGAGGGGCTGATGGAGAAGTATCTCGGAGGCGAGGAGTTGACCGTCGACGAGATCAAGGCCGGTATTCGCAAAGCGACCATCGGGTTGCAGATCAATCCCGTGCTGTGCGGGTCGGCTTTCAAGAATAAGGGCGTTCAGCTCCTTCTCGATGCGGTCATCGATTACATGCCCGCACCCACCGACGTGCCCGCCATCAAGGGCGTTCGGCCGGACACCCAGGACGAACTGGTGCGGCCGGCCGACGACAAAGGCCCTTTTTCGGCGCTGGCTTTCAAGGTCATGACCGACCCCTTTGTCGGCCAGCTCACCTTCTTCCGGGTCTATTCCGGCGTTGCCGAGACAGGTTCCTTCGCTCTGAACCCTGCCAAGGGAAAGAAAGAGCGTTTCGGCCGTCTACTCAAAATGCACGCCAACAAGCGCGAGGAGATCAAGCAGGTCTTCTCCGGCGATATCGCGGCGGCGGTCGGGTTGAAATTCACCACCACCGGCGACACTTTGTGCGACGATAAGGATCCCGTGCCTGCTCGAGGCGATGGAATTCCCCGAGCCGGTCATTCATATCGCCGTCGAGCCGAAGACCAAGGTCGACCAGGAGAAGATGGGCAATGCCCTGGTCAAGCTGATTCAGGAAGACCCATCGCTGCGCGTGCGCACCGATGAAGAGACCGGGCAGACGATTCTTTCCGGGATGGGCGAACTGCACCTGGAGATCATTATCGACCGCATGATGCGTGAGTTCAAGGTGGATGCCAATATCGGGGCACCGCAGGTCGCCTACCGGGAATCGCTCACCAAAACGGTCGAGGTGCAGGGCAAGTTCGTGCGCCAGTCGGGCGGTCGCGGCCAGTACGGCGATTGCTGGCTGCGCATTGAGCCGCAAGAGGCTGGGACCGGATTCCTGTTCGTCGACCAGATCAAGGGCGGGGTGATCCCCAAGGAATACATTCCCGCCGTCGGGAAGGGTGCCGAAGAGGCCTCCCAGAACGGCGTGCTTGCCGGCTTTCCTATCGTCGATGTTAAAGTTACCTGTTACGACGGCTCCTATCACGACGTCGACTCCTCGGAGATGGCCTTTAAGATTGCCGGTTCAATCGGCTTCAAGGAGGGGGCTGCCAAGGCGGGTCCCGCCCTGCTCGAACCGATTATGGCCGTCGAAGTGGTGGTCCCCGAAGAGTACATGGGGGACGTCATGGGGGATCTGAGCAGCCGACGGGGCAAGATTATGGGGATGGACAGTCGTGCCGGCGGGCAGGTGATCAATGCTCACGTGCCGCTGGCCAACATGTTCGGTTATTCCACCGATCTGCGCAGCGCCACCCAGGGCCGGGCCACCTACACCATGGTCTTTGACCACTACGAGCAGGTGCCCAAAGCCATTTCCGAAGAAATTATCGCCAAGGTCAAAGGGTAGAGGAGGGCTTTTTCATGGCAAAAGCAAAATTTGAAAGAACCAAGCCCCATGTGAACATCGGGACCATTGGTCACGTTGACCATGGCAAGACCACGCTGACCGCCGCCATCACCAAGGTGCTGGCATCGCGCGGCGGCGCTGAGTTCAAGGCCTTCGATTCGATCGACAACGCTCCCGAGGAGCGCGAGCGCGGGATCACTATCGCCACCGCCCACGTGGAATATCAGACGGCCGACCGGCACTACGCCCACGTCGACTGCCCCGGCCACGCCGACTACGTCAAGAACATGATCACCGGTGCGGCGCAGATGGACGGCGCGATTCTGGTGGTGTCGGCCGCCGACGGCCCGATGCCCCAGACCCGCGAGCATATCCTGCTCGCCCGTCAGGTCGGGGTGCCCGCCATGGTGGTCTTTCTCAACAAGGCCGACATGGTCGACGATGCCGAGCTGATGGAACTCGTCGAGCTTGAGATCCGCGAGCTGCTGAGCGCCTACGATTTTCCCGGCGACGACATTCCGATCATCCCCGGCAGCGCCCTCAAGGCCCTCGAGTGCGGTTGCGGCAAAGAAGACTGCCCGGCCTGCAAGCCCATTCTCGATCTGATGGACGCGGTCGACAGCTACATTCCCGAGCCCGAGCGGCCGATCGACCGGCCCTTCCTGATGCCCGTCGAGGACGTCTTCTCCATCTCCGGCCGCGGCACCGTGGCCACCGGCCGCGTCGAGCGCGGGATCATCAAGGTGGGCGAAGAGGTCGAGATCGTCGGCATGAAGGCGACCAGCAAGACCGTGGTCACCGGTGTCGAGATGTTCCGCAAGCTGCTCGACCAGGGGCAGGCCGGCGACAACGTCGGCGTTCTGCTGCGCGGCGTCAAGCGCGAGGACATCGAGCGCGGTCAGGTTCTGTCCAAGCCGGGCAGCATCACGCCGCACACCAAGTTCAAGGCCGAGGCGTACATCCTGACCAAGGAAGAGGGGGGTCGTCATACGCCCTTCTTCAAAGGGTACCGTCCCCAGTTCTACTTCCGGACCACCGACGTGACCGGCATCGTGGAGTTGCCCGAAGGGACCGAGATGGTCATGCCCGGCGACAACATCAGCATGAGCGTCAACCTGATCACCCCGATCGCCATGGACAAGGAGCTGCGGTTCGCCATCCGTGAGGGTGGTCGGACGGTCGGCGCCGGTGTCGTCAGCGAGATTATCGAGTAATAGAGGATATTTCACCATGTCGAGCCAAAAGATCCGAATCCGTTTGAAGGCGTATGACCATAAGCTTCTCGATCTCTCTGTTAATGAGATCGTCGACACCGCCAAGCGCACCGGCGCCCGGGTGGCAGGGCCGGTGCCGCTGCCTACGGTGATCAACAAATACACCGTGCTGCGCGGTCCCCATGTCGATAAAAAGAGCCGCGAGCAGTTTGAGATGCGCACCCACAAGCGGCTTCTGGATATCCTCGAACCGACCCAGCAGACCGTGGATGCCCTGATGAAACTGGATCTGTCCGCCGGGGTGGACGTGGAAATCAAGCTTTAACCGTCAATTTTCTTGATAGGTAAGGGAACGTGCAATGATAAAGGGAATCTTGGGTAAAAAACTGGGAATGACCCAGGTCTTTGCCATCAACGGCCAGCGCATTCCGGTGACTGTGGTCGAGGCCGGCCCTTGCGTCGTTCTGCAGAAGAAGACTGCTGCGGTGGATGGGTACGACGCCCTCCAGGTCGGATTCGGCGCGAAAAAGACCCACCGGACCAATAAGCCGTCCATGGGACATTTCAAAAAGGCCGGCAAGGGCGCCTTTCGCCATCTGCGAGAACTCCAGGCCGAAAATATCGACGAGTACAGCGTCGGCGATGAAATCAGCTGCGAGGGGCTTTTTTCCCCCGGCGACATCGTGGATGTGACGGGTACCAGCAAGGGCAAGGGCTTTCAGGGGGTCATCAAGCGTTGGAATTTTTCCGGCGGATGTAGCTCCCACGGTTCCATGTTCCACCGGGCCCCCGGTGCTATCGGGATGAGTGCCTGGCCTTCGCGGGTCTTCCGTGGGCATAAAATGGCCGGCCAGATGGGGAACGAGCGGGTTACCACGCAGAATCTGCAGGTCGTTGAAGTCCGCCCGGAGCAGAACCTGATTCTGGTCAAGGGCGCCATCCCCGGGCCGAAAAACGGCTTGGTAGTGGTTCGCAAAGGCGTCAAGGCCAAAAAATAGATCCTTCGATAAGGAGGTCCTGGGAGAAGAACCATGGCGAAAATTGCAGTTTACGACATACATCGAAATCAGGTATCCGATCGGGAGCTGGCCGATTCCGTATTCGATACCGATGTCAAAGGATACCTGATTCATGATATGGTTCGCTACCAGCTTGCGGCGCGGCGTCAGGGTACGGCCGCCAGCAAAACCCGCAGCGAGGTGGCCGGAGGCGGAAAGAAGCCTTACAAGCAGAAGGGTACCGGCAACGCCCGCCAGGGATGCGTGCGGGCTCCTCATTTTGTCGGCGGCGGTGCGGCCTTCGGGCCCTCCCCCAGAAACTACGGATTCAAGCTCAATCGCAAGGTCAGAAGGTCGGCCCTGAAGAGCGCTCTCTCCGTACGCTTCAAGGAGGAGAAACTCACCGTGCTGAACGGCATCGATCTGGAGAAGATCAGTACCAAGGCTTTTGCCGAGATTCTCGGCCGCTTTGAGCTGGGCCGGGTTCTGGTGGTGATCGACGGCGATAATCCCAAAGTGGAGCTCTCGGCCCGCAACCTTCCTTCAGTGAAAGTGCTCAAGGCCGAAGGGGTCAACGTCTACGACGTCATGAAATATCCCAATCTGCTACTCACCGAGGGGGCCGTGGCCCAACTTGAAGGAGCGTTAGCCCAATGAAACCGCTGCACCAGATCATCAAGAAGCCACTGATCACCGAAAAGACCACCGCCCAGAAAGAAGCGGGAGAGGTTGTCGCCTTCGAGGTGGCCCGGGACGCGAACAAGATCGAAATCAAGCAGGCCGTCGAGAAGGCTTTCAAGGTGAAGGTCGCGAACGTGAACACCGCGCTGGTGGCCGGCAAAGTGAAACGGGTGGGCCGCCAGTTCGGCAAGCGCTCCAACTTCAAGAAGGCATACGTGACCCTCGCCGAGGGGCACAAAATTGATTTCTTCGGCGTCTAACGGATTGTAATCAAGCGATACGGAGTTACGATAATGGCGATAAAAAAGTTCAAGCCGACCTCGCCCGGCCGCCGTCATATGACATCCTCGACCTTCGAGGAAGTGACGACTTCCGTCCCCGAGAAGTCCCTGCTCGCGCCTCTGAAGAAGAGCGGCGGGCGGAACAACTACGGGCGGATCACCAAGCGTCACACCGGCGGCGGGCACAAGCGCAAGTACCGGATTATTGATTTCAAGAGGGACAAGCGCGAGATCCCGGCCCGTGCCGTCTCGGTCGAGTATGATCCCAACCGCTCGGCCCGTATCGCGCTGCTCAATTATGCCGACGGCGAAAAGCGCTATATTCTCGCCCCCGTCGGACTGAACGTGGGCGACACGGTCATTGCCAGCGGCAAGGCGGATATCAAGCCCGGAAACGCCCTGCCCATCCGGGCGATCCCCCTCGGCACCTGGGTTCACAACGTGGAGCTGAAAGTGGGCAAGGGCGGCCAGATGGCCCGCAGCGCCGGCACTTATGCCATGATTGCGGCCAAGGAGGGCAAATATGCCCAACTGCGACTGCCTTCCGGCGAAGTGCGGCTTGTTCTTCAGGACTGCTGTGCTTCCATCGGCCAGGTCGGCAACGCCGATCATGAGAACGTCAAGCTCGGCAAGGCCGGCCGCAACCGCTGGCTCGGCAAGCGGCCCCAGTCCCGCGGCGTGGCCATGAACCCGGTGGACCATCCCCATGGCGGCGGCGAGGGCAAGAGCTCCGGCGGACGGCATCCGGTGACCCCCTGGGGGGTTCCGACCAAGGGCTACAAAACCCGGGTCAACAAGCGGACGGATCGCTTCATCGTTCGGCGCAAGAACAAGTAATTTTTAATTCATAGAGGAGACGGCAGTGGCTAGATCGATTAAAAAAGGGCCTTACGTCGAAGAGAACGTCCTGCGCAAGGTCGACCTTGAGGGGGGGAGCACGAGCAAAAGAGTGATCAAGACCTGGTCCCGGCGCTCTACGATTATCCCGGAATTCGTCGGGCATACCTTCGCGGTTCACAACGGGAAGAAGTTCATCCCGGTTTTTGTGACGGAGAACATGGTAGGCCACAAGCTCGGCGAATTCGCTCCGACCCGGACCTATTACGGGCACGGCGCGGATAAGAAAAGCAAACTCAAGAGAAAGTAACGATTCCGTTCAAGGAGTTTTAGTTCATGGAAGCCAGAGCAAAGCTGAGTTACGTGCGCCTTTCGCCGCAGAAAACCAGGCTCGTCGTGGACATGGTGCGCGGCAAGGGGGTGCAGGACGCTCTGAACGTCCTGAAGTTCGCCCCGCAGAAGGCCGCGGCCGTCGTTTCCAAACTGGTGAGCTCCGCCGTGGCCAACGCCGAGCAGAAGGGCGTCTCCGACATCGACCGGTTGTTCGTGAAAACCATCATGGTCGATCAGGGGCCGGTGTTGAAGCGGTTCCTGCCGCGCGCCCAGGGGCGAGCCACCAAAATCCGTAAACCGACCAGCCACATTGTCGTGGTTCTGGACGAAAAATAACCCGCTTGAGGAGGTGATAGTTTGGGCCAGAAAGTTCATCCCATAGGATTTCGTTTGGGGGTTATCCGGACCTGGGACTCCAAGTGGTACTCGGAGGCGGATTACGCCACGCTGCTTCATGAAGATATCAAGCTGCGTAATTACCTGAAGAAACGCCTTTACCACGCCGGCATATCCAAGGTCGAAATGGAGCGTGCCGCCAACAAGGCGAAGATCAACATCTATGCGGCGCGTCCCGGCATCATTATCGGGAAAAAGGGTTCCGAGGTAGAGGCCCTCAAAAAAGAGCTGGCCAAACTCACCGACAAGGAAGTTTTCATCAACATCCAGGAAGTGCGGAAGCCCGAGATCGATGCGCAGCTGGTAGCAGAGAACGTCGCCCTGCAGCTCGAACGGCGGGTCGCCTTCCGTCGTGCCATGAAGAAGAGCGTCAGCCAGGCGCTGAAGTTCGGCGCACAGGGGATCAAGATCAAGTGCGGCGGTCGGCTCGGCGGTGCCGAAATGAGCCGGACCGAGTGGTATCGCGAGGGGCGTGTGCCTCTGCACACCCTGCGGGCCGATATCGACTACGGCTACGCCGAGGCCAAGACCACCTACGGGATCATTGGCGTCAAGGTCCTCATCTTCAAGGGCGAAGTTCTCTCGCGGGAACAGTAATTCGAAAGAGGAGTAACCTGTCATGTTAATGCCCAAGAAGGTTAAGCATAGAAAACAATTTAAGGGCCGGATGACCGGGGCGGCCAGCCGCGGCACCGAATTGACCTTCGGAGACTACGGCCTGCAGGCCATCGAATGCGGGTGGCTTTCGTCCCGGCAGATTGAGGCCGCCCGGCGGGCGATGACGCGCTACATCAAGCGTGGAGGGAAAATCTGGATTCGCATTTTCCCCGACAAGTCGCTGACCCGGAAGCCGGCCGAGACCCGTATGGGTAAGGGTAAGGGATCGCCGGAGAGCTGGGTGGCGGTCATTCGTCCCGGGATGATGTTGTACGAGATGCAAGGGGTTGAAGAGGACGTGGCTCGTGAGGCTCTGCGGTTGGCCGCCCACAAACTCCCCATGAAGACCACATTCGTAATCCGGGAGGAGTTGGCGCATGAAGGCTGATGAAATCAAGGACCTTACCGTTGCCGAGCTGGAAAAAAAGTCCCAGGAGTTGGAGCAGGAACTGTTCAATCTGAAGTTTCAGCTGCATGCCGGGCATCTGGAGAACAGCGCCCGGATTCCCCAGGTTAAAAAGGATATCGCTCGAGTGAAAACTGTCCTGGGACAGAAACTGGGATAACGAGGAATGGCGAGGACGGATATGACAACTGAGCGTGGAAGCCGGAAAACCCGTGTGGGGATGGTGGTCAGCGACAAAATGGACAAGACCGTGGTGGTCAAGGTCGATCAGCTGATCAAACACCCCGTTTACAAAAAATATATCAAACGGCGCGTGACCTGTAAGGCTCACGATGAGCAGAACAGCTGTGCGGTCGGTGACAAGGTGCTGATCGTCGAGAGCCGCCCGCTCTCCCGCGAAAAGCGGTGGCGGGTGCGCGAAATCCTTGAGAAGAACGTCATCGTTTAGGAGATACAAGTCATGATTCAGATGCAGACGATGCTCGATGTCGCAGACAACTCCGGGGCCCGGAGGCTGTGCTGCATCAAGGTGCTCGGCGGGTCCAAGCGCAAATACGCCGGTCTTGGCGATATCGTCATCTGCTCCGTGAAAGAGGCCCTGCCCAATTCCAGGGTCAAAAAAGGTGATGTGGTGCGCGCCGTCATTGTGCGAACGGCCAAAGAGGTGCCCCGTCCCGACGGGTCGTACATCCGATTCGATAAAAACTCTGCGGTGGTGGTCAATCCGGCCGGAGAGCCGATCGGAACCCGAATCTTCGGCCCTGTCGCCCGCGAACTCCGGGCGCGCCGATTTATGAAAATCGTGTCGTTGGCGCCCGAAGTTCTTTAATACGTAACAGGGAGTGAAACAATGGCTGCACAGAAACTTCATGTCAAAAAAAACGACATGGTGATGGTCATAGCAGGCAGGGACAAAGGGAAAACGGGAAAAGTCCTGAGGGTTTTCCCGGAAAAAGGGCGCGTTGTGGTTGAGAACCTGAATGTTGTTAAACGCCATACGCGGCCTTCGCGGAGCAACAGTCAGGGCGGAATCATCGAGAAGGAAGCGCCTTTCGATGCCTCCAATGTCCAGATGCTGTGCGGTTCCTGCAATAAGCCGGCACGCACCGGCGTGCAGGTTCTTGCTGACGGCAGCAAGGCCCGCTATTGCAAGAAATGCAACGAGATCGTGGACAAATAACGGAGGATTTCCATGGCCAGACTTAAAGACAGTTATCAGGCCGAGCTTGCGCCCCAGCTTCAGAAAGACCTGCAACTCAAAAACGTGATGGAGGTCCCCCGGATTGAGAAGATCGTGATCAACATGGGTCTCGGGGAAGCCGTCCAGAACATCAAGGTGCTGGAGTCGGCCGTTGAAGAACTGGGTCGCATCACCGGACAGAAAGCAGTGATCACCCGGGCGAAGAAATCGATCGCCAGCTTCAAGCTGCGCGAGGGCATGCCGATCGGGGCGATGGTGACCCTGCGGCGGCTGCGGGCCTACGAGTTTCTCGATCGGCTCATCAACGTGGCTCTGCCTCGGGTGCGCGACTTCAAGGGGATCTCCCCCAAGGCCTTCGACGGGCGGGGCAATTACACCCTGGGGATCAAGGAACAACTTATCTTCCCTGAAATCGACCTCGACAAGATCGCCAAGGTGAAGGGGCTCAACGTGACGATTGTCACCACCGCCCGCACCGATGAAGAGGGCCGCGCTCTCCTGGCGGGTCTCGGGATGCCGTTCAGAAAATAGTCAGGGGATACTGGAGGATATTGTGGCGAAGAAATCGATGAGGATCAAAGCGGAGCGGCCCCAGAAGTTCCGGGTACGGGAATACAACCGCTGTCCCCTGTGCGGCCGTCCCAGGGCCTATTATCGGAAGTTCAACATGTGCAGGATCTGTCTGCGCAAGCTGGCGTCGGAGGGGAGACTTCCCGGCGTGACTAAATCGAGCTGGTAAAGAGAACTCAAGGAGCTGCATCCATGTCAATGACTGATCCTATTGCGGATCTGCTGACCCGTATCCGTAATGCGGGCCTGGCGAAGCACCAGAAGCTGGACATGCCTTCGTCCAACGTCAAAGTGGCGGTTGTCACGGTGCTCAGGGATCTTGGTTATATCAAAAATTTCAAGGTCATCGGCGACGATAAACAAAACGTGCTGAGAATCTATCTAAAATTCGACAGCGATAACCAGCATGTGATTCACGAAATCAAGCGCGTCTCCACGCCGGGCTGCCGAGTCTATGTCGGTAAGGACGAGATTCCGGAGGTCAAGAGCGGCCTCGGGATCGCCGTTTTGTCGACCTCCAAAGGGGTCCTCGATGATGTCGCCGCCCGGAATGCCCAGGTCGGGGGCGAGGTTCTCTGCACGGTCTGGTAAGGGATTCGGCTTAAGGAGTACAGACGATGTCACGAATTGGGAAAAAGCCCGTCGGGATTCCGGCCGGCGTCAAGGTTGGCTTGAACGGGTTGACCATCAGCGTGCAGGGCCCCAAGGGGAGCCTGGAGAGAACCCTCGGCGGTGGGGTGCACGTGCAGGTCGATGCGGATCAGGTCGTGGTGACACTACCCGAGCAGACACGGGTCGATACCTCTCGGCAGGGATTGAGCCGTACGCTGATCGCCAACATGGTCGAAGGGGTGACCAAGGGATACGAAAAAGTCCTTGAAATCAACGGCGTCGGCTACCGCGCCGAGTTGAAGGGGACGGTTCTGAATCTCGCTCTGGGGTATTCGCACCCGATCGAGTATCCCCTGCCGGAGGGGATCAGCGCCGAGGTGGAGAAACAGACCCGGATCACCGTCAAAGGTATCGACAAGGAACTGGTCGGGGCAACTGCCGCCAAGATCCGCTCCTTCCGCGCGCCCGAACCATACAAGGGCAAGGGCATAAAATATGCCGATGAGCGGATCGTGCGCAAAGCCGGCAAGACCGGTAAAAAATAAGTGATTTGAGGCCAAGGAGAAAGACTGTGAGCGTCGCAAACGAAAGACGTCAGGCACGGTTAAAGCGTCAGGTGCGGGTGCGCCGGAAGGTTCTCGGAACCGCCGACCGTCCCCGTTTGACGGTTTTCCGCAGTGCCAGACATATTTACGCCCAGATCATCGAGGACACCACCGGCAAGACGCTGGCGGCGGCCTCGACGGCTTGCAAAGAAATCAGCGAGGGCCAGACCTACACCGGCAATCTCGAAGCTGCCAAGGCTGTGGGTTCGGCAATCGCCAAAAAGGCCCAGGAAAAAAACATCAAACAGGTGGTCTTCGACCGCAACGGTTTCCTGTATCACGGGCGCGTCAAGGCGCTGGCCGAAGCTGCACGGGAAGCCGGCCTTTCTTTCTAGGTGAAGGAGAATGTCTTTGCTTCGCATCGATCCCAATGAACTGAACTTGACGGACCGGGTGATTCACATCAATCGCTGCGCCAAGGTGGTCAAAGGTGGACGCCGTTTCAGCTTCTCTGCCCTGGTGGTGGTCGGCGACGGAAATGGTTATGTCGGTTTCGGACTCGGAAAGGCCAAAGAGGTCCCCGAGGCGATCCGCAAAGGAGTCGAGCAGGCCAAAAAGAGCCTGATTCGGGTTCCCCTCAAGGACCGCACCATTCCCTTCGACATTGTCGGCCGGTATGGTGCCGGCAAGGTGCTGCTGAAACCGGCCTCCGCCGGTACCGGCGTCATTGCCGGTGGCGCGGCACGCGCCGTGCTGGAGTCGGCCGGGGTGGGCGACATCCTCTCCAAGTGTCTGGGGTCCAACAACCCCCACAATGTGGTTAAGGCGACCATGAACGCCCTGCAACGACTCAAGAGCGCGGACGAGATCATGGAGCGTCGTGGCCTCGGGGCTGCAGGGTAAGGACGCGCCGTCAAGGAGATTGGCATGGCTGAGCAGATTAAAGTCACACTGAAGAAAAGCGGTATCGGCCGCAAGGAATATTTTACCAGGGTTCTCAAGGGCTTGGGATTGACCAAGTTGCACAAGACCGTGGTACTGCCGGATACCCCCGAAATTCGGGGGATGATTCGCAAAGTTGCCCATATGGTTTCGGTCGAAGACTGAATCAGCAAGGAATAGGGATATGGATCTGAGCAATTTGAAACCGGCCATCGGTTCGACGAAAGACAGAAAGCGCATCGGTCGCGGCGCCGGCTCGGGGACCGGCAAAACCGCCGGCAAGGGACACAAGGGCCAGAACGCCCGCTCGGGCGGTGGTGTCAAAGCCGGTTTTGAGGGCGGGCAGATGCCTCTGCAGCGGCGCCTTCCGAAGCGCGGCTTCACCCCGTTGACCAGAAAGGTGTACGCCCTGGTCAATCTGCGTCAGCTCGAAGAGTTCGAGGCCGGCGCGGTTGTCGACATTCAGGCTCTGGGAAAGGCCGGCATGGTCCGCAAGATCAATGACGGCATCAAGATCCTGGGGGATGGCGAGCTGACCAAGGCATTGACGGTCAAAGCCCATAAATTCAGCAAGTCGGCGGTCGAAAAAATTGAAGCGGCCGGCGGCAAAGCCGAGGTGATCTAACTTGTTTGCGAGCATCCAGAACATCTTCAGTATTCCCGAACTGCGGCGGCGGATCCTCTTCACCCTCGGAATGCTGGCGGTTTACCGCGTCGGGTGTCACGTGCCGACACCGGGTGTCGATGCCCAGGTACTGGCCAAGTTTTTTCAGGGAAGCCAGGGGACACTGCTCGGGATGGTCAGCGCTTTTACCGGCGGTGCCCTGAAGCGGATGACCGTTTTTGCTCTGGGGATCATGCCCTACATCAGCGCCTCGATCATTCTGCAGCTGCTCGGCGTGGTCTTTGAACCCGTCGAGCGCCTGACCAAAGAGGGCGCCCAGGGGCAGAAGGTCATCACCCGCTGGACCCGCTACGGCACGGTCATCCTGTCGGTTATTCAGGGTGCCGGCATCGCCGTCGGGCTGCAGACCATGCGCGGACCCGCTGGCGCGCCCGTGGTTCCCAACCCCGGCGTCGGCTTCATTCTGATGACGGTGATCACCCTGACGGCGGGCACCGCCTTTATCATGTGGCTCGGCGAGCAGATTACCGAGCGGGGCATCGGCAACGGGATCTCGCTGATCATCTTCGCCGGTATCGTCGCCAACATGCCGGGGGCGATTTTCAACACGCTGCGCCTGCTGCATACCGGGGCGATGTCTCCCATGATCATGATCCTCATCGGTGCGGTGATGGTGGTCGTCACTGCCGCCATCGTTTTCATGGAACAGGGCCATCGACGGGTGCCGATCCACTACGCCAAACGTGTCGTGGGGATGCGCAGCTATGGCGGCCAGAGCAGCCATCTGCCCCTCAAGGTGAACATGGCCGGGGTCATCCCGCCGATCTTCGCCAGCTCCATTATCATGTTCCCGGCGACCGTGGCCAACCTGGTTGATATTCCGTGGGTGCATACGGTGGCGTCCATGATGAGCCCCAGCCATCTCGCCTACAACGTAGTTTATGTTGCATTGATCATCTTCTTCTGTTATTTCTATACGGCTGTGACCTTCAACCCCATCGATGTTGCCGACAACATCAAGAACCAGGGGGGGTATATTCCGGGCATCAGGCCGGGCAAGGCGACGGCCGAGTACATCGATACGGTCCTCGGGCGCATCACCTTCGCCGGGGCGTTGTATGTGGCCGCCGTCTGCGTACTGCCGACGATTCTGATCGGACGCTTCAACGTCCCCTTCTACTTCGGCGGGACGTCGCTGCTCATCGTGGTCGGCGTCGGGCTCGATACCGCTCAGCAGATCGAGGCCCATCTGATTTCGCGCTCCTATGAAGGGTTCATGACCGGCGTCACTCTGGGCGGACGTCGAAGCTAAGCGCCGGTCGCAGAAAAGGGGAATGTCATGAAATTGATTTTGCTCGGCCCTCCCGGAGCAGGCAAGGGCACCCAGGCCAAAATGCTGACCGAACGCTTCGGGATCCCTCAGATTTCCACCGGGGATATTCTGCGGGCGGCGGTCAAGGAAGGAACCCCCATGGGGGGCAAAGCGAAATCCTTCATGGATGCCGGCGCTCTGGTTCCCGACGAAGTCGTTATCGGCATCGTTCGCGAGCGCTTGCAAAAAGACGACTGCGGGCAAGGATTCATTCTCGACGGGTTTCCGCGGACGGTGGCCCAGGCCGATGCGTTGAAAGACGCGCTCAAGGAGCTGGGCCGCGACCTCGATGCGGTGGTCTCTCTCGAGGTGGACAGCGAGGCGTTGGTTGAGCGGCTTACCGGTCGCCGGACCTGCCGGCAGTGCGGCAAGGGCTATCACGTTAAATTCGATCCTCCTGCGGTGGCGGACCGCTGTGACGTCTGTGGGGGCGAGCTTTATCAGCGCGACGATGACCAGGAAGCGACTATTCGCAACCGGCTTGACGTCTACAACCGGCAGACCGCGCCCCTGGTGACCTACTATCGGCAGGCCGGACTGCTCGCTCCCATCGACGGAATGATGGAGATGAGCGCCGTTCAGGAGAAGATCCTCGCGGTGCTGCAGGCAGCCTGAGGTGATTGTTCTCAAATCCCCCCAGGAGATCGACCGGATGCGAATCGCCGGTCGCATGGTCGGAGAGATCCTGGCGGTACTCAAAGAAAGGGTCGCCCCCGGGGTGACCACGGCCGAGCTCGATCGGCTGGCGGAGAAGGAGTGCAGGAAAAGGAAGGCCCGCCCGGCCTTTAAGGGCTACGGTGGTTTTCCTTTTGCCGTTTGCGCCTCGCCGAACGAAAAAGTTGTCCACGGGTTTCCCGACGACGCGCCCCTGCAGGAAGGGGATATCCTGAGTATCGATTTCGGGGTCATCTTCGATGGGTTTTACGGGGATGCCGCCCTCACCCTGCCGGTCGGGAAGGTGGATGGGGAGAAAGAGCGACTGATGCGGATCACCGAACAGTCGCTTTATCGCGGGATCGATGCCGCCGTGGCTGGCGGCCGACTCTCGGACATATCCCATGCCGTGCAGCGCTTTGTCGAAAAAGAGGGCTTCAGCGTGGTACGGGAGTTTGTCGGTCACGGAATCGGACGGCATTTGCATGAGGCGCCGCAGATTCCCAACTTCGGGTCGCCTGGCCAGGGCCCGGTGCTCAAGCCGGGCATGACGCTGGCCATCGAGCCGATGATCAACGCTGGCGCGGCGGGGGTGAAGGTCCTCGACGACGGATGGACGGCGGTGACCCTCGACGGTCGCCCCTCGGCGCATTTCGAGCATACGGTGGCCGTCACCGAGACCGGGCCGGAGATCCTCACCCTGGCGTGAGGGCGCGGCCGGGGAATGCAGGGATAAAATCCGATTCAATTGGTTCCAATCGCATAGACGTAAAGGAAAGAGACATGAAAGTCCGAGCTTCGGTTAAGACCATCTGTGACAAATGCAAGGTCATCAGGCGGAAGGGGATTGTCCGGATCATCTGTGAAAACCCCAAGCACAAGCAAAAACAGGGATAAAGGGATTAGGAGGATCAGACATTGGCACGTATCGCTGGTATCGACTTACCGAGAAATAAGCGGATTGAGGTGGCCCTCACCTACATCTATGGGGTTGGCCGCTCCTCATCCCGGGAGATTCTCGCCAAGGCCGGTGTGGATCTCAACACCCGTTCCGACGACCTGACCGAAGACGGAAGTGGGCCGGATTCGCGAAGCCATCGACCGCGAGCTCAAGGTCGAAGGTGACCTGCGCCGTGACGTTTCCATGAACATCAAACGGCTCATGGATCTCGGATGCTATCGCGGGCTGCGGCATCGCCGGGGGCTGCCCGTTCGGGGACAGAGAACCAAAACCAATTCCCGTACCCGTAAAGGTCCCCGCAGGACCGTGGCCGGGAAGAAGAAATAATCGGAGGAACGATGGCCAAGCCAGGCAAAAGAGCCGTAAGAAAGAGCAAAGAGAAGAAAAACATCGCCAACGGGGTGGCTCACATCCAGGCCACCTTCAACAACACCATCGTCACCATCAGCGATGTGGCCGGCAATGTGATCTCCTGGTCCACCTCCGGCGCCAAGGGTTTCAAGGGGTCGCGCAAAAGCACGCCGTTTGCCGCGCAGGTCGCCGCTGAAGATGCCGCAAAAAAAGCTCAGGAGCATGGGCTGCGCAGCATCGAGGTTTTTGTGAAGGGCCCCGGTTCCGGCCGCGAGTCCGCTCTGCGCGCTTTGCAGGCGGCCGGGCTCAGCATCACCATGATTAAGGATGTGACCCCGATTCCCCACAACGGGTGCCGTCCCCCCAAGCGTAGAAGAGTCTAACTCGATAAGGAGGAAGAACGTTGGCACGATATACAGGTCCCGTCTGCCGTCTGTGCAGAAGGGAAAACATGAAGTTGTTCCTCAAGGGGGACAGATGCCACACCGACAAGTGCGCCGTCGAACGGCGTAACTACGCTCCCGGGCAGCATGGCCAGGGGCGGGTCAAGGTGTCCAACTACGGAACCCAGCTGCGCGAGAAGCAGCGCGTCAAGCGCACCTATGGGCTGCTTGAGTCGCAGTTCCATTCCTATTTCGAAAAGGCCGACCGGACGAAGGGGGTCACCGGCGAGAATCTGCTGGTTCTGCTCGAGCGCCGTCTCGACAGCATGATCTACCGGTTCGGTTTTTCCTCCTCCCGCAGTGAAGGCCGGATGTTGATCCGGCAGGGGCACTTTCTCGTGAATGGCCGCAAGGTCAACATCCCCTCCTATCAGCTTCGCCCCGGGGACGTGGTCGAACTGCGGGAGAAAAGCCGGCAGATCGTTCGTTTCAACGAGGCTCTCGACGGCGTGATGCGGCGCGGGGTTCCCACCTGGCTTGAGCTCGATCGTGCGGCCTTCAAGGGTACGGTCAAGACGCTTCCGGTGCGTGAGGAAATGACCACTCCGGTCTTCCAGGAGCATCTGATCGTCGAGCTCTACTCCAAGTAATCCCGGCAACTCGTCGCGGTAACCTCACGGAGGATACGAATGTACAAAAACTGGAGAGACCTGATCAAACCCAAGCGCCTCCAGATCGAGTCGGACAGCTTGACCGATAGCTACGGTCGGTTTTTCGCCGAGCCCTTCGAGCGCGGATTCGCCACGACGCTGGGAAACTCCCTGCGTCGGGTTCTGCTCTCCTCCCTGCAGGGGGCGGCGATCACGTCGGTGCGCGTCAAGGGAGTTCTGCATGAGTTCTCGACTATCCCCGGAGTAACGGAGGACGTCACCGACATCATTCTGAACCTCAAGGGTATTCTGCTCAAACTGCATGGTCACGAATCCCGCAATATCCGGATCGTCAAAAAAGGTGCGGGGGTGATCACCGCCGGCGACATCATTACCGATTCGCACGTGGAAATCCTCAACCCCGACCTGCACATCGCCACCTGTTCGAAAGAGGCCGATGTGGAGATGGACATGGTCGTCAGTCTGGGCAAGGGGTACGTGCCCGCCGAGCGTAACCGTGAAGAGAAGGCCCCCGTCGGTACCATTCCGATCGACGCCATCTTCTCGCCGGTCAAGAAGGTTAACTTCACCGTCACCAATGCCCGTGTCGGGCAGATCACCAACTTCGACAAACTGACCCTCGAGGTGGTGACCGACGGCAGCGTCAGTCCCGATGACGCGGTCGCCTACGCTGCCAAGATTCTCAAGGATCAGCTGCAGCTCTTCATCAACTTCGACGAAGAACTGGAGCCCTCCGAAGAGACCGGTGAGGATGAGGGGCGCAAGATCAACGAAAATCTCTACCGCAGCGTCGAGGAACTCGAACTGTCGGTGCGCAGCGCCAACTGTCTGAAAAACGCCGACATCCGGCTGATCGGTGATCTGGTACAGAGGTCCGAAGCGGAAATGCTCAAGACCCAGAATTTCGGCCGCAAGTCTCTGAACGAAATCAAGGACATCCTTGCCGATATGGGACTGACTCTGGGGATGAAACTCGACAATTTTCCGGATCCCGAATATCTCAAGATGATTCAGAAGGGGATCGAGGAAGATTGATTCTCGAGCCCGACGGATAACGAAGAAAGGATCACAGAACCATGCGTCACAATAAATCCGGAAGGCGCCTCGGCCGCAACTCCAGCCATCGCGCGGCGATGATGCGCAATATGGTGACCTCGCTGATCGCCCACGAGCGGATCACCACTACCGATTCCCGGGCCAAAGAGCTGCGTAAGCTGGCTGAGAGGATGATCACCCTCGGCAAGCGGGGCGATCTCCACGCCCGCCGTCAGGCCATGCAGGTCATTCGCGACCGTCAGGTGGTCGGCAAGCTGTTCGAGATGGTGGCGCCGCGCTACAAGGACCGCCCCGGCGGCTACACCCGAATCATCAAGCTCGGCAGCCGCGCCGGCGACAACGCTTCGCAGTCGATCATCGAACTGGTCGAAGAGGAGTTCACTCCCCGGCCGAAAAAGGCCGCTCCGGCTCCTCAGGCCGAAGCCAAGCCCGCTCCCGCCCCGGCCGCAGAGCCGGCCGCGAGCGAAAAACAGGAAGAAGAGGCGTAAGCCTCATTTGCGAAAAGAACCGAAAAGGCAGGGAGCGATCCCTGCCTTTTTGGTATCTATCCTCATGACGAGATACCTCTACCACCCCACCGAGCACTTCACCGCCAGGCTCGAGAAGATTCACCGCCACGACCCGCCCGGCCATGGGCGCATCCTGCAGGTCATCGAGCGGCTGCTCGACGCGCCGGGGGACGCGGACGGTCGGATGCGCGGCGTGCATCACGGGCGGCTGAAGAAATATGTCGGTCGCCGCGATTACCGGCTGATCTACCACTGGTGCGAGCGGTGCCGCAAGGAGAACCGCAAGCTCGAAGAGCACTGCGGCCACTGCGGCGAAGTGACCGACCATAGCGTCATTTTCCTCGACATCTACCACAAGAACGAACAGGATGCCCACCTGCGTCACCTGCCGTAACCTGGCCGTTCGCCCCCCCCTTTCGCCACGCCCATTCCGCGTCCCTCCCGACCCCCGGCTAACGCCACGGTACGCCCTGAACTCCAGGAAGCGGGCGGCGACGGCGCGGCAAAGGGAAAAATCCGATTGAAGGCGAAAAAGATACTGGTACCATTGAAGGAATCGTGCCCGTCGATTTTCCCGGCCGTCGGCGTTGCGATGGCGGGACGATGGGGGAAAAGGGGACGCCGAAAGAGGGCCTGAAAGAATCCGCCCGTTTCGGCCTGACGAAGGAGGGTCGGAGCATGATCGGTGTGCTTGTCTTTGGTCTGTTCAGCGTTACCGTCCTGGCAACCGTGTTACTCGCGATCCCGAGGGGGCGTCTGGCCCCAGCCGCCGATGATGCGGTTCCCGGCTTCCTCCCCCGCCGCGAACTGTTCAGCCCCGCCGAGCGGACCTTTCTCGGCGTGCTCGAGCAGATCACCGCGGAACGGTTCAGGATCTTCGGCAAGGTGCGGCTGGGCGATCTCGTCCGCCCCGAAAAACGGCTGTCGGGAAGCCTGCGGACCGGCATCGGCAGGCGCCTGCGCCAAAAGCACGTCGATTTCGTTCTGTGTCATGCCGACACCCTTGCCGTCGCCGGGGTGGTGGAGCTGGACGATCCCTCGCACCGGTGGCGGGATCGACACGCCCTGGTCGAGAAGGCCCTCGCCTCGGCCGGCATCCCGGCGCTGCGCCTGACGGCCCGCGACGGCTACGCGGTATCGGAGGTTCGGGAAAAGATGGCCGCCGTCCTCGGTTTTCCTGGTTGCGAGCTGCCTGGATCGGGACCGCTCGCGGGCCGGCCGCGGGGCCGTCGGCAAAGCGGGACCGGCGATTCGGCCGACGGCTCTGGTGCTGGGTCGGTGGATGCTCCGACCTGTCCGGTCTGCGGGGCGAGGATGGTCAAGCGTCAGGCTCAAAACGAAAAATATGGCGGGCAGTGGTTCTGGGTGTGTTCGGGATATCCGAGGTGCCGGAAGTTCGTGGCGGTAGGGGACTGAAGTGCGATCGCCGCATAGCCCGCAAGACAGCAGCCGGCACGCGGGAGGTCTTGTCCTCCTATGATGTGATCGGTTTTGCGAATCGAGGAAGGGGGGCGCGCTCACACCCTGATGTTGATGTGCTGCCCCTTGCCGGAAAAGATGTCGTTTTCGATCGGCTTCGGCGGCGATGCCCCGGGGCCGACCTGGGCTGTTTTCTGCAGGGTTTCCGCCAGCACCTCTGCACCGGTATTGGCCTTGCTGTTGGCGACCGCCATAGAAGCGATGGACGTTGCGCTCCCGATGTCCATAAAAGCCTCCTTATTCCAGGTCGAATTTCCGCAAGGAAAATTCCCCTGATCCGTAGCAGAAGAGCGGTTGCCCGTTTCGAAAACTTCCCCGGGTTGGTCCGCTCCGGTTTCCTAACCTCACCGTACACCGGCCCGCCACGGCTGTCAACCCTGTCGTTCCGCCACGCCCCTGACGTCACCGTCGCCGACCACTTCCCATTGACACCGGAAGATCACCGAAGGTATGCTGTGTGCTTCATTTTCCCCGACGGGAAAAGGGCCCGCCGCGTCGCTCTGCTCCCCCCTATGTTCCACTCTCAAATGCTGGAGATAGCGTGAATTCTGCGAACCAACCCCGGGCCCACTGGTCGAGCCGGCTCGGGTTCATCCTGGCCGCCGCCGGCAGCGCCATCGGCCTCGGCAACATCTGGAAATTCCCCTACATCACCGGCAAGGACGGCGGCGGTGCCTTCGTCCTGGTCTATCTGGCCTGCATCGCCCTGGTCGGCCTGCCGATCATGATGGCCGAGTTTCTCATCGGCCGCCACGGGCAGAAGGACGCCGTCGGCTCCTTCGCCGCCCTCGAAGGAAAGCGCAGTCCCTGGGTGCTGGTCGGCTGGGGAGGGGTGATCACCTCCTTCATCCTGCTCTCCTTCTACGCCGTGGTCGGCGGGTGGAGCCTTGCCTACATCGGAAAAGCGGCGGCGGGGGCTTTTGCCGGAAAAAGCGCCGATCAGGTCAACGCCCTCTTCCACGGCCTGGTCGGCTCGGCGGGACAGGTGGTCGGCTGGCAGGCCCTCTTCGTCTTTCTGACCGCCGCCATCGTTGTCGGCGGGGTGAAGGGTGGCATCGAGCGCTGGAGCAAGATCCTCATGCCGGTTCTCTTCGCCCTGCTTTTGCTGCTGGTCGGCCGCGCGATCCTCTCGCCCGGCTTCAAGGCGGGGTTCTCCTTCATGTTCCGGCCCGACTTTCACCGTCTGACCGCCGCCGGGCTGCTCGACGCCCTTGGCCACTCCTTCTTCACCCTCTCGCTGGGGGCGGGGACGATGATCACCTACGGTTCGTATCTGGAGAAGGATGCGGATCTCTTCACCCTGTCGCTGCGCATCACCATCCTCGACACCCTGGTGGCGATTCTCGCCGGGTTGGCCATCTTCCCCATCGTTTTCGCCGCAGGGCTCCAACCCGGCGCCGGTCCGGGCCTCGTCTTCCAGACGATCCCCATCGTCTTTGCCACCATGCCCTTCGGCTCGCTGCTGGCCTTTCTCTTCTTCATTCTCCTCGCCTTCGCCGCGCTCTCCTCCTCCATTTCCATGCTCGAGGTCTCCGTCGCCTATCTGGTGGACGAGAAGGGGATGTCCCGGGGCGCCGCGACGGCGGTTCTCGGCACCTTTGTCTTCCTGCTCGGCATCCCCTCGGCGCTCGCCTTCAACCAGTGGGCGGGGATCAAGCCACTCTTCGGGCTCGATTTCTTCGACCTCGCCGACAACCTGGTCTCCTCCTACCTGCTGCCCCTCGGCGGCCTGTGCGTCGCCCTCTACGCGGGCTGGTTCTGGAAGGGGGCCGAGGAGAAGAGCGAGCTGCTCGGCGGCAGCGGCCGGCGCTGGCTCTTTCCCGTCTGGCATTTTCTGGTGCGCTTTGTTGCTCCCGCCGCGGTGGTGATCATTCTGCTCAACCAGATCGGGGTCCTGCGGGGGTAGGGCGGATTCCGGCTCACGCGAAGCAGCCTGAAAACATTGCCTCACGCAACGCCACGCTTGCGCGCCATAGCGCTTCAGAGTGCCGGCCCGGCGGCGCAACGAAAAAAAGCCGGTTACCGGGTGCCGGTTCTGTGATCGGCAAGGTTTACAGTCTCTTGAAATCATGCAAGAATATTGTCTGTAAAGCTTTCGCCGAAAGTCTTTTCACTCAGGATGGTGGCCTATGGAACCAAGCGACAGGGAAGCGATACTGGAGTTTCTCAGGGAACACAAAGATGAATTGCGGGAGCGGTTCGGTGTGTCCCGGTTGGGATTGGTGGGAAGCTGCGCCCGCGGAGAGGCCGGAGCCGGCAGTGATATCGACATCATCGTCGATTTGACCAGCGCCAACACCTTCCGCAGTTTTTTCGGTCTGCTGCATTTCCTGCAGGATAATCTTCACGGTCAAATTGATCTTGCGACGGAGGCCAGCCTCAAACCGCAGGTGCGAGAGTCGGTCCTCAAGGATATCCGTTATGTATAGGCGGGACATTGCGCTCTATCTGACGGACATCGAAGAGTCCATTGCTGCAATTGAGGAATTCACCGACGGCGTGAGTTATGAATTCTTTGCGGCGGACCGCAAAACATACTCTGCTACCCTACGTGAATTTATCGTCATTGGCGAGGCGATTGCCCATCTCCCTGGCGATGTCAAAGGTCGGGTCCCTTCGATTGAATGGCGCCAGATCAAGGATTTCAGAAACTTTATCATCCACGAATATTTCGGAATCGATTCAAGGATTGTCTGGGATGCCGTGCGGTATGAACTTCCAGAGCTGAAGCGGGAGATCGTGCGGCTGCACCAGACCCTCTGATCCGAGTTTTTCAGACAGCACGTCCTTTCGTGGCCCCTCCAGGAACAGCTGGTTGTTGAGTCCTGCTCCAAGCAAGAGTTCGCGGAGCGGTCGGGGAACAGAGGCCGGCCCGCGCCCCATGCCCTTCGCTCACTGCCCCTTACACCCCGAACCTTACCTCTCAACACGTCAAATGCAGCGCGGCGACCACCTTTTCCGGCTGCCCCTGAAGTCGGTTGAACTCGCGGACCACATTGCCGGTGGGCATCGCGCGCACCTCCATCCCGATCTCTCGCAGACGCGCCGCGGTCGCCTCCGGGACTTTCAGGCAGCCCGAGGCGCCGGTGCCGATCAGCAGGATGCCGGGGGGATCGCGCAGGACCTCCGGCAAATCCTCCGGTGCCAGACGATGCCCCTCCCGGCGCCACCATTCCGCCTCCACTCGCTCCGGGTAGATGATGATGTCGGCCGTATACGTTTTCCCATCGACGGTGATCTGTCCGAAATAGTAATCATCGATGTGCATCTGCGCCTCCACGGGGTGTCCTCCAAGTGTTGCTCAATTTCCGCGCTTGGCAAGGTGCTTGAGGGGGGGGGGAACCGGATTGGCCCTGCGATATGTGCAAGCGCGATGTCTTCGCGCTGCGGCCTTCGATCATTGACTTCCCCCATCCGGGAAGGTAAGTTGAAGTTTCCTGTTTCAGGCATGCCCGCCCCACTGCCCTAACCGCCCGACCTTGCGTCGGGCTGAGGATTTACCATGAGCAAAGATCTCTATGTCACCAATCTCCCCCTGGAGTACGGCGAGGCGGAGCTGCGCCGGCTGTTCGCCGTCGCCGGTACGGTCAGTTACATCCACCTGGTCACCGATCCCGGATCCGGCCAGTCGAAGGGCTGCGCCTATGTCAAAATGAGCAGCGAGCGCGAGGCGAAAGAGGGTATCGACTGCCTCGACGGGGCCCGGGTCGAGAGCCATATCATCGGCGTCCAAATCGCCCGGCCGCAAAAGCCCAAAGCTCCCGGGGCCGCCTCCAGGCCCGGCAAGGGACCGTTCAAACCGCGCGGCGGCGGCTCCGGCAGAGGGCCAAAGGGGCGCGGCTGACTCAAGGCGGTGCGCGAAACCGCGGTCGAGGGGGGCATGAGCCGGCATTTCCTTGGACTGCGGCCGGCGGAGTGTGGCCCCGATGAACCGCCTCGCTCGTCGACCCTCGGGTCTCAACGTCAGTTTCGTGCTTGATCGGCAATGAGAGGGTACTAAAAGAGCGTCCATTTCTATTGGTTATTACGCTTGACGGAATAGTCGGAGGGGGGTACACTGTGATCAAAAGCTTCAAATGCAGGGAAACAGAGCGGTTGTTTCATGACAGTCCGGGCCGAAGGTTTCGCGCCATTGAACGGATCGCCCGACGTAAACTGCTACTGCTTCATGGTGCGCACCACCTTCAAGCCCTGCGAATCCCGCCGGGGAATCGCCTGGAGGCTCTTCAAGGCGACCGTGGCGGTCAGTACAGTATCCGGGTAAACGATCAATTCAGGATCTGTTTCTGCTGGGAGGGTAGCGATGCCTATGAAGGTGGAAATCGCCGATTACCATTGATTGTTGGCGGCCTTTGAAAGGATTCCGACCATGGCAGAGTATCTTGAACTCATCCCTCCGGGAGAAATCCTCCTCGAAGAGTACATGAAACCCCTGGGCGTCAGCCAGAACCGTCTGGCCCGGGACATTGACGTACCCCCGGGGCGGATCAACGAGATCATTAAGGGCAAGCGGAGCATCACCGCCGACACCGCACTGCGCCTCGGCAAGTTTTTCGGTACAACGGCCGAACTGTGGCTGAACCTGCAGACCGAATACGATCTGCGCCTGGCCCGGCGACGGGACTGGCCCAGGATCGAACCGAAGGTGCGAAAGCTGGATGCGGCCTGAAGCATCAGCGATGGCATTTTTGTTCCGGCGATCCTCCTCTACCTTCATTCATTGTCCCTTGGACCTTGCCCCTGCGTTTACCTCATCCCGCTTCCCGCTTAAAGCGTCACGGATCCTTCATTGACATCCCCCATTTGTAAATGTATTCTAAGTCATTCTTTTTTTTCATGCCTTGGGGGGACGGGATGAGGGTTCGGCAGGACAACCGAAGCGATCGATGAAACCGCTTGGCGCCGGTGAGGCGCGGGCGGTTTTTTGTTTGGTTTCACGGGAAGGCACGATGAGCGCGAGGGCGGAAAAATATATCCGACCCCTTTTTGCCCTTGGTCTCGCGCGAAACTCTCGAATGCAGGCATGATCTTTACTCCGCAATTGATATTTCACATGCTTGGGCCTTTGGCCATTGGCGGGGGAGTCCTTTTACTGGTCCTTTTCCTGCGCAAAAAGATCGGGGGAGCCAGCGGAAGGATTGAGCTCACTCCCGTTGAGGACCCCTATTTTCGAAAATACCGGCAAGGGGTGGATGATCCCCGGCGACCGGTCAGTTCCTCGCTGGGTGAATATCGGCAGACCTTCAATGACCTTCTGATTGCGGACACCAGCCTCCAGGAAATGCGGGAGGCGGAGCCAACCTCTTGGTCTCTTACGGTCCTGAAGTCCCTGGAGTGGAAGCGCTTCGAGACCCTCTGTGCCGAGTATTTCCGGCTAGCCGGGTACATCCCGGAGGAGACGCGCATCGGGGCCGACGGCGGGGTGGATATCCGGGTCTACAAGCCGGGCACCGAAAAGCCCTTCGGCATCGTCCAGTGCAAAGCCTGGACGACTTATCGGGTCGGCGTCAAGCCGGTGCGGGAGCTATATGGCATCATGGCCGCCGAGGGGGTTGCAAACGGTATGTTTATGACTTCGGGGGATTTTACCAGCGAGGCTCTGGCGTTCGCCGAAGGGAAAAGGCTGCGCTTGGTGACCGGGGAAACGCTGCTGAATTATATCGGCAAGCTTTCCAACGAGAACCAGCAGGCGCTTTTGACGGTCGCACTGGAAGGTGACTATCGCACCCCGACCTGTCCGCAGTGCGGGGTAAAAATGACCTTGCGCCGGGGGAAGGGCGGCAGATCCGACTTCTGGGGGTGCGTGCGGTTTCCGAGGTGTCGGGCGAAACTGGTTTATAAGGCTGACTGATTTCAGGGCCGCAGGGCGGCATTTGCTGGAGATAGGAAGGATATGAATAGCCTGGTTCTTTTGGTTTTGCTGGTAATGACAGCTCTGGTGGTCGTGGCGCTCGCCGCTCAGAAAGGGCGTCGGTCGGGTGGGTCGGGGGCCGAGGTGGAGGAGGTCGGTTTCGACCCCTGTCGGGAGCTTTTCAGCCCAGCCGAGCGCTCTTTCCACGGTGTGTTGGAGCAGGCGGTTGAGGGGGAGTTCAAGGTTTTCGGTAAGGTCCGTCTGGGGGATCTGGTCAAGCCGCAAAAAGGGTTGTCGAGAAGCCAGTGGGCTCGCCTTCGCAACCGCATCCAACAGAAACACATCGATTTCGTCATCTGTCATACCGACACATTGGCCGTGGCGGCGGTGGTTGAGCTGGACGATGCCTCGCACCGGCGAAAGGATCGCTCGGAACGGGATGAATTCGTCGATAAGGCTCTCGCTTCGGCGGGCATCTCGTTGTTGCGGTTTCCGGTGCGCAAGGGGTATGCGGTTGCCGGGATTCGGGAAAGGATGGCTGGGGCTCTGGGGCTTAAGCTGACTGAGAGCGAGTCACCCGATGCCCTTGAGGAGCATAAGGCGGTTGAGATCTCGGAGGTGTCTGAATCCCACGCGCAAGCCCCGGGAGGCGAGGACGCCGTGGAGCCTGCCGCTTTTGAAATGGGAACCCAACCTGCCGAGCCGGTTTCGCGGGTCTGTCCGACCTGTAATTCGACGATGGTCAAGCGACAGGCGAAGAAGGGGAAATATGAGGGGCAGTGGTTTTGGGCTTGCTCGGCGTTTCCGAAGTGTCGGAAGATTTTAACGGTCGCTGATTAAACATTTCAGTGCGGAAATATGAAAATATCAAGTCCTCTACAGCCCTCCTTCGAACCGATAATGAACCACCTGCGGCGCTATCTGTAAGCAAGTGACTTAATCGAGTTGGCGAACAAAAATGTCTCGTACATTAGAATATTACAGCGCCAACGCCTCCACTTTTTTCCGCGACACCGTAGGAGTGGATATGTCCACCCTCCATGACCGGTTCTTGGGCGCAATTCCCGAGGGAGGCATCATCCTCGATGCCGGTTGCGGCTCGGGCCGGGATGCCAAGGCGTTTAAGGATCATGGCTTTCGCATCGAGGCGTTTGACGCTTCAAGCGAATTGGCGGCAATGGCTGGAGAGTTTCTGGGGCAGCCCGTTTCGGTGCGGACGTTTGCCGACATCGATGAGGTCGCACTCTATGACGGCATATGGGCCTGTGCCAGTTTGCTGCATTTGCCCTTCTGCGAGATTCCCGGCGCTTTGAGTCGGCTCTGGTCTGCGCTGAAACCCGGCGGCTCTCTCTATGTGAGCTTCAAAGAGGGGAAAGGCGAGCGAGAAAAGGATGGGCGGCATTTCACCGACCTTGATGAGAAAACATTGCGTGGCCTGCTCGGAAATCTCAGCAGTGTCGGAGATCTCGATTTTTGGCGAACCTCGGATCAAAGGCCGGGGCGAGCCGATATTTGGCTAAACGCCATGGTGCGTCGCAAGCATCCGGTTCCCGACAAACTGGTTACGGGTGGTCAGAACAATCCCTTTTTGCCTTCCTTGCTTTCAGGCATTCGAAATGCCGCCGAGATCGATCTGGCTGTAGCCTTTATAAAGGCGACTGGTCTACGACTGCTGTTCGCCGATTTGAAAGAAGCAATCGAGCCTTCCGAAGAGAGCCAAAGACCTCCGGCCCGATTGCGAATCATCACCAGCGACTATCTCGATGTGACCGACCCCGAAGCCCTGCGCAGCCTCATGCTTCTGCAAGAGCGCGGCGCCCAGGTTCGCATTTACGAATCGGCGGGCTCCAGCTTTCACATGAAGGCCTACATTTTCGTGCGACAGGCGGGAGAGAAGTCGGCCCACGGGATGGCCTTCGTCGGCTCCAGCAATATCAGTCGCCAGGCTTTGCAGGATGGGTTGGAGTGGAATTATCGTATCGACGCATCGAGCAAGGTCGACTCGTCAGGCTTTTCCGAGATTTTTAGTCGATTCGAAGAGCTCTTTGCCGATGGTCGTGCCGTGCCGCTTACCTACCCCTGGATAGATGCTTACGAACAGCGGCGCAGGCTCTCCCCCATGCCCGTGGCGCCCGGCAGCAATGAGCGCGAGCAGCCACCTGAGCCGACTCCCATTCAAGAAGAGGCACTTATTGCCTTAGCCAAAACACGCGACGAGGGGTATCTGCGTGGGTTGGTGGTCATGGCCACCGGGCTTGGCAAAACCTGGCTGGCTGCCTTCGACAGTCAGCAAATGAATGCCAAGCGGGTGCTGTTCGTCGCCCACCGCGAAGAGATTCTTTTCCAGGCGGAAAGCACGTTTCTGTGCATTCGCCCGCATGCCCGGGTCGGTTTCTATACCGGTCAAGTCAAGGACAAGGAAGTCGATATTCTCTGTGCCTCGGTCCAGACGCTGGGCAAGCTCGAACATCTCGGCCTGTTTTCCCCTCGGCATTTCGATTATGTGGTGGTCGATGAATTTCATCATGCCGCCGCATCCACGTATCGTCGCCTGCTCGGTCATTTCGAGCCGCGCTTTCTCCTCGGGCTGACGGCCACACCGGACCGGACCGACCAGTCCGACATCCTTTCCCTTTGCGACGACAACTTGGTGTTCAGTAGGGATTTGTTTACGGGCATCGACAGCGGTTTGCTAGCGCCTTTCCATTACTTCGGCATCTTCGACGAAGCGGTAAACTACCGCGAGATCCCTTGGCGCAGCGGCAAGTTCGATCCGGAGCAACTTTCCAACAAGTTGGCGACCTTGGCTCGTGCCCGCCACGCCTACAGAGAATGGAAGGAGCGCGCCCAGCAGCGCACCCTCGCGTTTTGCGTCTCTATTCGGCACGCCGAATTCATGGCCGAGCGATTCCGCCAGAAGGGGGTCCGGGCAGAAGCGGTTTACGCCGGCTCCGACATGACGCGCGGCGAGGCGCTTGAGCGACTGGCGGATGGACGGTTGCAGGTTATCTTCTCGGTCGATCTTTTCAACGAGGGGGTGGACTTACCGTGTCTCGATACGGTCATGCTGCTGCGCCCTACCGAATCCAAGATTCTCTTCCTGCAACAAATCGGTCGCGGCCTTCGCAACGCCCCTGACAAAGAGCACCTGGTGATTCTCGATTTCATCGGCAATCACCACAGCTTCCTTCACAAGCCCCAGGCGCTCTTCACGGTGGGTGCCAGCTACAAGGCTCTGGCAGAGTTTGCCCGTCGGGTCGAACAGAATCGCCTTGAACTGCCCGATGGGTGTTTCGTCAATTACGATCTTGAAATCATCGCCTTCCTGAAAGAGCTCGATAGCGATGGGGCAAAGAAGGAATACGAAGCGCTGCGCGAAACCTTCGGCCGCCGTCCGACGCTTTCCGAGTTTTACCGTGCGGGAGCGTCAGTCAACCAGATGAGAAGGCAGCATGGCTGCTGGTTTTCCTTTGTCGATTCCATGGGGGATCTGCCCGCTGAGGAAAAGTTCTACGCCGACCGGCATGAGAAGTTTTTCCGCGAGGTTGAAACCACCGCCATGACCAAGTCCTTCAAGATGATCCTACTTGAAGCGCTCCTGGAGCATGACGGCTTTTTCACGCATCCCTCCCTGGAGTCTCTGGCTGTGCAGTCTTTGGCCATTTTTCACCGGCGGCGGAAATTGGTTAGCGACATCAAGGAAGATCTTCAAAACATCGACTCTGTACGTCCGGCCGACTGGCAGAGATACTGGGAAAGCAACCCCGTCAACGCATGGATCGGCGGTAACCGCAATGCCGGAGCACAGGCTTGGTTTCAGGTTGTCGACGGCAAATTCGTACCTCGCTTCAAGGTCGACGCCGGTGAGCGGGAGACCTTGGCGACACTGCTCCAGGAGTTGGTCGATTATCGCTTTGCCTCCTACGAAGCAAGGCGAGAGCCGGCCCGAATGGATAATGTGGTGCCGTTGCGCCGCGATCCCGACAAAATCGAACTCCCCTTTTTCCCGAACATCAAAATTGCCTGCGGCCACTTCAAAACGGGCCATGCCAATGCAGAGGAATATCGCAGCCTGGGGCTCGGTCACGGCAAACTCGACCCGGCTCGCCACTTCATCGCCCGCGCTTCGGGCAATTCGATGAATGGCGGCAAGAACCCCATTCAGGATGGCGATTATTTGCTTTTGGAACGGGTCACTCCGCAAAGCGCAGGATCAATTACCGGCTTGACCATGGCGATAGAGCGCCAGGACACCGGTGACAATCAATACCTGCTGCGCCTCGTCACCAAACCCAGCCCCGGGCGCTATATCCTCCGTGCCACAAATCCCGATTATGAAGATCTGGAAGCCAACGAGGACATGCGTACTTTCGCACGGCTAAAGGAAATACTTGATCCTCTTGAGCTGGCTGTTGGGCAGGAATTTATGCGCGAAGATATCCCGAGCCTCTTTGGTCAGGAGTATAACCCCGGGAACTGGAACACCGGCCATGTGGTGCTCAATGGTCATCGAACCCATATCCTGCTGGTGACCCTCAATAAGCAAGGGAAAAGCGAGGAACACCGCTACCACGATTATTGGGTGGACGAGACAACCTTTCACTGGCAGAGTCAGAACAGCACGACACCGGAGAGTAAGCGGGGGAAGGAATTGATTGAGCACCAGAGAAAGGGTATCGCTATCCACCTCTTTGTTCGTGAAAGAAAATTGGCTGGTAACAAGGCTGCGCCTTTTACCTATTATGGCCCTGTTACTTACGCGCACCACAAAGGAAGTGCTCCAATAAGTGTTGAGTGGCGAGTGCAAGGTGTCGGAATTTAGTCCGGCCAGACAGACATGTCTTAAAATCGGGGGAGTGTCCTGGCTTTTTCTCGCAACTGCAATTTCCTAACCCTTATCAGGACAATGCTGGGTATATTGAACTTTTCCCTTGGAATGTCCGAAAGTCGTGCCTGACACCGCCAGCTTGCCGTGCTCTTCGTAATCGGTGGGAATATTCGGCTCGTTGTTTTGGTCGGTATCGATCATTAGTGCTCTCCTTGGGGTGGCTGGTGGGCTGGTTGCTGAGGGACTCTCAGGCTTCATAGCTGGGCCAAAAGAGCTTCCCGATATGCATCGTCAAGTCAGTATGCGTCTGGGACCACCAGGGTGTCGCAGCAGGAGTTGTTGCGCACCAGATGGCAGAGAAAGTGCTCGTCCTCGGGGTGATACCGGACCCGGTCGAACGAGATCTGGGTCAGCGGCTTGCCGAAGACCGCGCTGAGAAATGAGGGACACTTCCCGTATTCTAATGTTGGGCATCGGCCATACAGGATGTGGCCTACAGGATGTGGGATCGGACCAACCTAAGGCAACCTAAGGGCTTGAAATGATGAATAAATATTGACGAAAATAGCCGCTTTCCGACCTTAAAATGGCCATTTTGGCGCCGAAATCGTGACCATAAGCTCTGATTTAACACCCGGCAGGAACCTTCCATTGCCTTCCGGACCCTTTAATGGTAAGCTTTCGATACTCGATTAAGTACTAAAAGGAGTATCGATATGAAAACCATACCGGCGCAGGAACTCAAACGACGGGGCATCGCCGCCGTGGATGACATTATCGCCGAGGGGGACGTGCACGTGATCCGCAATAACCAGCCCCAGTACGTGGTGCTTTCCGAGGCCCGTTACCAGGAATTGGTAGCTGAGGCGCAGGAGGCGTACCTCGTGCGGGTGCGGGCAGCGCTGGAGGACGTCAAGGCTGGAAGGGTCGAAAAATTCTCCAACGCCGACGATCTCCTGAAGGCCCTCGACAGCGACGAACCGGCCTGATGTACACCCTTGTCACTCCGCACCAGTTTCTGCGCCAGGCGCGGAAGTTTCTCCGCAAACATCCCGAGCTGAGGCCTCACCTGGCACAACTGCTGTCCGACCTGCAAACCGATCCCTTCCAGCCGGATCTGAAACTCTACCCCCTGAGCGGAAAACTCGCCGGTTGCCACGCCGTCAGCCTGACCTACAGGTATCGCGTGACCCTGACGTTGCTCGTTACCGAAAAAGAGATTATCCTGCTCGATATCGGCAGTCATGACGGGGGCTACCGATAGCCCCCAGCAGAGGTCCCGTTCCCATGACCACCCCGGAAGACATCATCCAGGCCCTCCACCTCCAGCCCCACCCCGAGGGCGGCTGGTACCGCGAAACCTACCGCTCCGCCGAGTCCATCCCGCACAGCGGGCTCCCCGGGCGCTTCTCCGGCCCGCGCCCCTTCGCCACGGCGATCTATTTCCTGCTGACCGCCGACACCTTCTCCGCCCTGCACCGCATCCGCTCCGACGAGCTGTGGCACTTCTACGCCGGCAGCCCCCTGACGATCCACGTCATCGAGCCGGAGGGCGCCTACCGCGCCATCCGCCTCGGGCCGGACGTGGCGCGGGGCGAGACGCTTCCAGGCGGCGGTGCCGGCCGGCTGCTGGTTCGGCGCGCACGTCGAGGACGGCGGGCGGCTTCGCCCTGGTCGGCTGCACCGTGGCGCCGGGGTTCGATTTCGCCGATTTCGAGATGGGGGCGAGGCAGGAGCTGATCCGGCAATACCCCGCCCACCGGTCACTGATCGAGCGGCTTACCCGGGAATAAGGGCGACAAAGGCTGTTTTTCACGCAAAGCCGCGAATCGCGCAAAGAGCGAATTCAAAGGCGTTTCCACGCAACGACGCAACGGCGCGACGATATTCGAATTTTAAAGCAGATGCCTACCGATTTATCCGATTCAGCGGTGCGTCATCTAGGCTCCGCGTGAGGCCGGTTTTTTGCGTTGCGCCGCCGCTCGGTCGCGTGAGATGGTTGACGGACCTTTACCCTGAAGGAGGCCCGACCGACATGCGACTGACGCCCCCTGCATCCATCCTCCCAGCCCGGTTCGCGCTGCTGCTGCCGGCCCTGCTCCTTCTCGCCGGCTGCGCCCCGGCGGCGCCGGCCCGGCGGGTGGCGAGGCCGGCCGTTTCGCTGGATGCCGAAATCGGCCAGATGCTGATGGTCGGCTTCCGGGGGCTGCGGGTAGCCAGGAACAGCGCCATCGTCCGCGACATCCGCGAGCGCCACCTGGGCGGGGTCATCCTCTTCGACCGCGACGTGCGCCAGGGAAGGGGCGAAACGCAACATCGCCTCGCCCGCTCAGGTGAGGGCCTTGGTCGCCTCCCTGCAGGCGGCCTCGGCGACGCCCCTGCTGGTCGCCGTCGATCAGGAGGGAGGGCGCGTCGCCCGGCTGAAGGTGCGCGACGGCTTTCCGCCGACGGTCCCGGCCCGCACCCTGGGGCGGCTCGGCGATCCGGACTATACCGCCCGGCGAAGCGGGCGGGATTGCCGCCACCCTGGCGGGTCTCGGCATCAACCTCAACCTGGCGCCGGTGGTCGATCTCTGCACCAACCCTGGCAACCCGGTCATCGCCCGGCTTGACCGCTGCTTCTCGGCCGACCCGGCGACGGTGACCCGCCAGGCCCTCGCCTTCATCCGCGGCCACCACCGCCGCGGCGTGCTGACCACGCTCAAGCATTTTCCCGGCCACGGCAGCTCCCGCTCCGACTCGCACCTGGGGTTTACCGACGTCACCGGGACCTGGACGGCAGACTGAGCTCATACCCTTCGCCCGCGATCATCGCCGCCGGCGAGGCCGACGCCATGATGACCGCCCACATCTTCAACGCCCGGCTCGATCCGAAATATCCCGCCACCCTCTCGCGCCGGGTCGTGACCGGCATGCTGCGCCGGGAGCTGGGCTTCGACGGCGTCGTCATCTCGGACGACATGCAGATGGGGGCCATCGCCGACCATTACGGGTTGAAGACGGCGATCCGCCAGGCGATCGGGGCGGGCGTGGACATCCTCCTGTTCGGCAACAACCTGACATACAATCCGAAGATCGTCCCCGAAGCCGTCGCCATTATCCGCGACCTGGTGCGAAGCGGCGCCGTCAGCCGGGCCCGCATCGATCGGTCCTACCGCCGCATTCTGCGCCTCAAGAGCCGCATCGGGGCCGCGACCGGCGGTCGCGGCGGGAAACGCTGAAGCTTCCCCTCCTGGGCGGTGCGCCCGGAAAAATCCTGAATTCCATTTCTCAGCAGCTGCTGCCGGGTCTGCTGCCGGGTCGGACCAAGCCAACTCTCTTGAATTGAAGCGAAATCCTCGAATATACATGCCCAAAACCAGCTTAAAGGCCTGTTTTCAGCATCAAAATCACCGCTTTGAAAACCGAGGGACACTTCCCGTATTTTAATGTTGGGCATCGCTCCTCTGGGTGGGAAGAAACATTGAGGGTAGATGACTCGGGTTCGTTGCCGACAATGAGAGAGATGGAAAACGGTTGACCAGGCACCGCCTGACCTTTTTGCCGACGAGGGGTTGGGGGCCGGGGAAGGTTGCGATAAGGCGGAGGGATTGGTCGAGTTCCTCGACGAACTCGTAACCGAGCCCGACAGCTAAAAACGTTGAGGGGTCGGACCAATGCAAACCCTTTATTTTAAAAAAGATATCCAAAAAAATTAGGCTGACAGCCTTATAAACCGATTTTCAGCACCAAAATGGCCGCTTTAAGGAAAGCACCCCGCCGTTTACTCTCCCGCCTGCTCCCATATCTGCCTGAAGATGGCGAATTTTTCCCTCTCGCCCTCCTGTGTGGACCAACGTTCGACTTCCGGCCAGTCGATGGGTCTGGCTCTGGCCACCCACACGGCCTGCTGAAGGCATTGCTGGTCGTTCCAGTGATAGAAGGCCGAAAGGCGATCCTTGACGCAGTCCGTTGGAGAAAGCAGCCGGAGCCGGCCGGTCGGAAGGGACAGCTCCTCGACAGTGCCCACCGGCTCGCCGCCGACGGCCAGGGGCCCAGAGGGGAATTCGAGGAAGAATTCGGTCTCGGGATGGATGAAGTAGCGGTTTCTTTCGGAAAAACAGATCTCGGACTACGCCTGTTTGAGTCGCTGTCGGGTGGTGTGCAGCCTGTCGATGAAGTCCATGTCCATGGACTGGTAACGGTCGGAGGCATAGAGGCAGACGCAGGCTCCGCCGCTGAGGACGACGTGGATGCCCCTCTGCTCCAGGTGGGTGCAGACGAAGGCAGCGAGCTCCCCGAGGGTCATGTCACCGATCCTCTTCACAGCGGCTTTCCCCTCCGGCGCGGTCGTTGCCGGCTCATGAGGAGGCGTTCGCGCTCCTCGGCGGGATAGAAGGTAAGGACCTTTTCCAGCAGGGCCTTCAATTCGTCCAGCAGCGGATAGCGGGGGTCGAAGGTGTAGAGACGGGTCCGGCCGGCGAGGCGGCTGACCAGGATTCCGCCCCGTTCAAGGGCATCCAGCTGCCGCTGGACGGGCGCCAGGCCGGTGGCGAAAAAGCGGGCGATGTCCCGTGGGTACCCCTCCTCCCTGACCAGCAGGAAGAGAAGTGCCCGTTCCTTGTTCACTGACCCAAAAAGGGATTCAAGCATGGCGACCTCAAGGGGCTGTCACATTCCATACATATTATGTCATGTGACCCCTAATTGATGTCATATTGCCTGGATTGGCAGATTTTGCAACGGAAAATTGCTTTGAACAGCCAGAGGTGTCACTACCTCATAGGGTCAGGCCTTGCATTATTGTATTTTGAGGGGGTGTTCCGGGAACAGTATATTTAACTACTGGTCGCAGGCCGTTCGACCATTCAGGATTTATCGGTGTCTATCCGTCCAGACCAAAAGGCAGGTTTTCGCTTCAGGTGGCCGACAGCGACCACGATGATGGCATTATCGGCAACACCGTAGAAAATGCCGTAAGGAAACCGGTTGACCAGGCATCGCCTGACTTTTTTGCCGACAAGGGGTTGGAGTTGGGGGAATGTTGCGATAAGACGGAGGGATTGGTCGAGTTCGTCGAGGAACTCGTAACCGAGCCCGACAGCTTGTTCCTCATACCAGGTAAAGCCGTCATCGAGCTCGGCCCGGGCAGCCGGCAGGAAAGCGATTTTCATTGTGTATCGCGATATTTGGCCATCACGGTTTCGTAAGGTACTGCTTCAACCTTGCCAAGCTCAAAAGCCGTCCAGCGTGCTTCCGCTTCTTTGATCCAGATCTTCTCGATTTCGGCGTCGGGCTTTATGGTATCCCGAATAACCTTGTCGATCAGCCGGACACGGTCGGCGGGCGCAAGTTTTTCAATTTCCTGAACAAGGTCTCTGGCTGTGGGCATCATCCATCTCCTTGGGATTCGGCCTCGTGTGGTGCGCCTGATATGGATTCAGTTTTACATTCCGGTCAGCGCAAGTCAAACATTTTAGCCAGCCAGCGATGTGGGGTCGGAACAAGCTAAAGCAACATCGATCACCAGGTTATGGGTTGTAATGGGGTCATGTTTGACCATGACCACCCCGGGAAAAAACGAGGGACACTTCCCGTATTCTAATGTTGGGGATCGGCCATACAGGATGTGGGGTCGGACCAACCTAAGGGCCTGAAATGATGAATAAATATTGACGAAAATAGCCGCTTTCCGGCCTTAAAATGGCCATTTTGACGCCGGAATCGTGACCATAAGCTCTGATTTAACACCCGGCAGGAACCCTCCGTTGCCTTCCGGACCCTTTAATGGTAAGCTTTCGATACTCGATTAAGTACCAGAATGAGTATAGATATGAAAACCATACCGGCGCAGGAACTCGACCAGCTGCTGCCGGGTCGGACCAAGCCAACTCCCTGGAATCGAAGCGAAATCCTCGAAAATTAAAGCCCAAAACCAGCTTAAAGGTCTGTTTTTAGTATCAAAATCACCGCTTTAAAATCCTCTCCCCCTATCACCAGGGTCGCCGCCCACCCCACCGCCATCATGGCGCACCCGCCGCAGGTCAGGCCGTAAAAAACTTCACATCCACCCCCTCCCTCGCTATGCTGGCGACACCAAAGACCCACGGGGCGGGGTGCGCGGCATGATACCGGCCAGGCAGGGGTACTGAATGGCCGATCAGAGAAGCCAAGCTGCTTCGCAAAGGAGAGAACACAATGGCATTGAAAAAGAACACCGGCGGCCTGGTCTACTCCAGCGAGCAGGGCCGCATGTGCCCCGGGTGCAACCTTCCCATAAAAGAGTGCGCCTGCTCCAGAAAGCAGCCGGCCCCACCCCCGGACGCTGTCGTGCGGGTATCCCGCCAGACCAAGGGGCGCAAAGGTAAAGGGGTGACCCTCATCACCGGCGTTCCCCTGGATGCCGCCGGCACCAAAGCGCTGTCCAAACGCCTCAAACAGCTGTGCGGCTCCGGCGGGACGGTCAAGGACGGGGTCATCGAAATTCAGGGAGATCACTGCGATTTACTGGTGGGGGAACTCAAGAAGCAGGGCTGGACGGTTAAGCGCGCCGGGGGATGAGGACAAAAGGGGCCTTTCGGTTCGATTGCCGGAATGATTTCTGTACTCAAACAAGTACCAAAAGAAGTACCGATATGAAAACCATACCGGCGCAGGAACTCAAGCGACGGGGCATCGCCGCCGGGGATGACATCATCGCCGAGGAGGAACGTCCCTGTTTCACAGCCAATACCGGCCGATCTCCACCATGGTTTTTTGTTTTGCCGGTGCCTGGGCGCGTGCTATAAATACGTGAAATCAACTTCTTGAAGAAGCCCTCAATCCAGACTCCGCAGGGATAAAGTAGACCCATGACCGGCGATCTGCTCGACCATCCTCTCATCACCCAGCGCTACTTCTTCCCCCGCCCGAGTACCCTGGCCGATCCGACCTGGGTGGACGCGGGCGACGTCCGCCTGGCCTGCCACCTCCACCAGGTGGACCCCGCCGCCCCCACCCTGGTCCTCTTCCCCGGCAACGGCGATATTGTCGACGACTACCTGGGGGACTTCGTCGAGCTGATCGGCCGCATGGGGTGCAACACCTTCCTGGTCGGATACCGCGGGTACGGGCGTTCCCAGGGGCAGCCCCAGCTGGGGCGGATGCTGGCCGACGTGGAGTGCATCGTCCGGGCGGCGGGGGATCCGCGCCGTCTGATCTTCTTCGGCCGCTCGGTCGGCTCGATCTTCGCCATCGAGGCGGTGGCCCGTTTTCCGGAAGCGGCAGGGCTGGTGCTGGAGAGCGGCGTCGCCGACGTGCAGGAGCGGCTGCTGCTGCGGGTCGCTCCGGAGGAGCTCGGGGCGAGCCCGGAGGCGCTGGCCGGGGCGGTCGGGGAGCGCCTCGATCACCGGCGGAAGCTGGCCCGCTTCCCCGGCCCGGTCCTGGTGATGCACACCCGCCATGACGGGCTGGTCGATGTCAGCCACGGGGAGCGGCTCTACCGGTGGGCGGCGGGGAAGAAAGAGCTGCGGATTTTTCCACGGGGCGACCACAACAGCATCATGGCCGTCAACGCGCGGGAGTATTTTGATCTGCTGGAGCGGTTTATCGGGGGACTTTTCTGCTGATCGTTCCCCATTAGGGTACGGGCCTCTTCATACCGGTCCCTTTTCACCTGATGCTCCGGCTGGCGAAGGTCGCCCGGAAATCGGCGTTATCTACTTTCCAAGGAACCCACATGGCTCTTCCTTCCACCATCTTCAAAGCCACCCTGCAGATCTCCGACATCGACCGCCAGTATTACGGCGAGCACCAGCTGACCCTGGCGCGCCATCCCTCGGAGACCGACGAGCGGATGATGGTGCGACTGTTCGCTTTTGCCCTGCATGCCGACGAGAGGCTGAACTTCACCAAGGGATTGTGCGCCGACGACGAGCCGGATCTCTGGCAGAAAAGTCTCACCGGCGAAATCGAGCTGTGGGTCGATGTCGGCCTGCCCGATGAGCGCCGGTTGCGCAAGGCGTGCGGCCGGGCCGCGCGGGTCTGTCTCTATCTCTACGGCGGCCGTGCCGCCGAGCTATGGTGGCAGCGAAACGCCGACAAGCTGCAACGCTTTGCCAACCTCAGGGTGGTCGCGCTTGCCGAGGCCGAGAGCAAGGGCCTGGCGGGGCTCGTGCAGCGCAGCATGCAGTTGCAGTGCACTATTCAAGATGGCGAAGTCTGGCTGAACTGCGATGGCCAGACCCTGAGCCTCTCACCGTTGGTGCGGAAGGCCTGAGGGGACGCTAAGGAAAAATTGAAACTCCTTCAATTCGCGGAAAGATCCCGCCTCAAGTGCCTCAGTGCTTTGGTTTGTTATTCATAGCGATCAGAGGCATAAAGGGAGACACAGGCGCTGTCGCGGAGTACGACCGGGATGCCTCTGGGGAGGGGTTGGTTTTTTGCCGAGCCCAGAAAACAACGATGACGGATAGCGCCACAGGGTTTTCCGGATTGTGTTGCTCTCCCGGATCTTCAAGCGTTTTCTTGACAGGAGTTTTAACCCTGCCCATTAACGACCTTGCGGGCCGTCCGCTCTACTTTCCCTCGTCGGCGTTTCCGTCACCGTTTGATCTTACTCTAGCGCAGTCCCGAGGCTTGTCAAGCGACAAAATTCAACTGAAAATCGAATACTTATAACCTGCTGAAAACACAAGGCGAGGGGGGCGCGGGAGTCGCTCCTGCGCCCCCTTTTTGCCGAAGCGTCCTCATTCTTTGGCAAGGGCGTTGCGCAGATTGACGATGAAGTCCTGCACGTTGGTCAGGATGCTGACCGCCTGGGCCGAGCCGCGGTTGGCCAGCTTGTCGGCGCTGAACTCGGAGATGTCGACGATATAGAAGAAGACCGGGCGGATCGTGCCGTCCTCCATGATCCGGTAGCTGGGCACCATGTTGCCGAAGGCGATGGAGTGCAGCTGGGTCGCCAGGGTGATCACCGTGGTGGCCCGGCGGGCCTGGGCGCGCATGGCATCCTGTGACCGGTAGACATCGGCGATGACTTCCGGCAGCGGACCGTCGTCGCGGATGGAGCCGGCCAGCACGGTGGGGATCCCCTTTTTCTCGCAGGCATAGATGATCCCGTTGTCGAGCCCCAGGGTCTCGATCGCCTGTCGGGTGGAGCCGGCCAGGCGCACTTCGTTCAGCAGGTCGAGATGGTTGTAGTGGCCCAGGGGCTTGAGGGTCTGGGAGTAGATGTCCTGCCCCAGCCCCGTGCCCAGGTAGGCGGCCTCCAGGTCGTGGGTCGCCAGGGCGTTGCCGGCCAGCAGGCTGTGGCAGTAGCCGTTTTCGATCAGCCACTGCAGCGCCCGGCGGCTGTCGTGGTCGAAGGCCACCGCCGGGCCCGGCACCCAGACGATGTGGCCGTGGTCCCGGTCGTGGCGCAGAATGTGGTAGAGATCGTCGTAGGAGCGGGAGAAGGGGGTCTCCCGGGTGCCCCGGGTGCGGAAGGAGAACTTGTCGACCGATCCGGCGGAGGGGGGCTGAAAGCCGGTCACGTGAACGAAAATTCCCTCCTCGCCGTTTTCGGTGCGGCCGACGACCACCGGATCCCCCTTTTTCAGGCGCCGGGGCTCGACCACGTCGAGCGCCTCGCCGCGCAGCATCAGAACCCCGTCCATGCGGCTCTCCGGGGCGAGAAGCCAGCGTCCCCCGCCGAGATGGACGTACTCGGGGTGGTTGGAGGTGCCGTGAAAGTTGCGGGGGGCGACCCCGTCGGCGGGAGCGGGTTCGAGCCGGGCCGGAGGGGCGTCGGCCAGGGCGGGGCTGGAAAAATCGGGGGGGGTGTACGGCGGCAGCATCCAGTTCATAAATCCTCCCTCTCGTCAGAGTGCTTGACAATGATAACAGGTCCCGTGGGCCAGCGGCCGAGCGAAACCGATGAATAGTTCATTCATATTTAAACGTTAAACGCTGACGTGCAAAGGTGCGGATAATTCCCGGGGTTGCGCCCCCGGACGACGCCTTACTCTCTTTGTTTGCCCAAATAGAGTAAGCAGAGAAAGGGCACCCCGCTCCTTGCCCTTCGGGTACCCTGCGCTCCGCAGACGTTTTGCGGGCTGGCAAAAACTCGCTTCGCTCGGACATTTGCCCGCCTTTTTCGCAAAACGTCCACTTCGCTCCGGCGGCGTCACAGGGGGAGGGGAGGGGAGCGTTCAACCCCCTTTAAGGGCTATCCCCAAGCCACCCGTTTTGCTGAAGGCCAGTGACATCTCATGCATTCCCCGCGGCATCTTTGCGTCTCGAGAGAGCGAAGCGAACGGGCGTTAAAAGCCCTTTGCCTCTTCCTCCCCGCCACCGAGGAACACCTTTGCGACGTAGGGCGAGGTCATGGCGCTCAGCAGGGCGCCGTAATCGGGGCGGAAGCGCAGCTCGTCCCCCACCGCGAGGGGCAGCTCCTTCGCGTCGACGACGATATGGTCGCTGCTCGAGCCCAGGATCTCGACCTCTGCCAGGGGGGTAAGGCCGCAGACCGCCACATCCTGCCGCCCCAGCCCGAGGATGGCGCGGGGGATGGCGCCCCGGTCCCGGAAACGGGGAACCTGGCCGAAGGCGTTGGAGGCGATCTGCCCGGCGGGGACCGAGTCCTTCACCTTGAACTCGATCACCTCGGCCACCAGGGTCACGCAATCGGTGAAGAGGCCCTCGACGGGGGCGTACCCCAGGGTCTCGTGCCCGAGAAAAATCATCTCGCCGATCCGCAGGTTGTTGATCCGGCCCGTCTCTTCGTGGTCTCTGAACCAGTTGAAATTGGCGGAATTCCCCCCGGAGACGATCTCGAGTCGGCAGCCGCAGGATCTCTCCAGGCGCTCGGCCAGCGCGGAGAGTTGTGCCATTTTTTCGGCGGTGGGGGCCACGCCGCCGATGCAGCCCAGATTGGTGCCGATCCCGGCCAGCGCGATGCCGGGGAGGCGGAGGGCGGTTTCAACGGTTGCGTCGAGCTCCTCCAGCGGGATACCTTCGCGCAGATCGCCCAGCTCCACCATCAGGATGACCCTGTGGAGTGTGCCCTGGCGGACGGCCGCTTCGGAGAGCCGCCGCAGGACCTGCGCTTCGGAGTTCATGCTGATGTCGGCATAACGGACGACCTCCTCGACCTGGCTCGGCAGGGGAGAGCGGATCAGGACGAAAACGGCCTCGACCCCGCTGCGGCGCATGCGCCGGATGTTTTCGATGCGCGAGTCGCCGATTGTGGCCGCGCCGGCGCCGACCATCGCCCGGGCCACGCGGGGCTCGCCGAGCATGCATTTGGTGACGCCGGTGACGGAGATGCCCCGTGACCCGAAGAGCTCGACGAGGCGCCGGGTGTTGTGGGCGATTTTCGACAGGTTGATTTCGAGTCTTGGGGTGGGCATCGTGCAAGCCTTTGGTAATTGAGCAGTTCAGTAAACCACCGGCTCTGCCGGTGTGACGAAAAAAGGCTATGCCGTTGCGGCGGCCTTTGTCCATCGGGCATCCAGCCCCATCGAAAACCCTGGGGTTGCGCCCCCAGACGTCGCCTTACTCTCTTTGCTTGCCCAAAGAGAGTAAGCAGAGAAAGGGCACCCCGCTCCCAGCCCGCCATAGCCCTTCGGGCGACGGCGGGTCCCCTGCGCTAAGCAGACGTTTTGAGGGCGGGCAAAAACTCGCTTCGCTCGGACATTTGCCCGCCTTTTTCTCAAAACGTCCACTTCGCTCCGGCTGCGTCACAGGGGAAGAGAGCGAGGTGTTAGCCCCTTTCAGGGGCTTTCCTCAAGCCACCTGCTATGCAGGTGGTCTGTGACTCAAAACCTGTTAAAACCGGCGGGTCGCGTCCCGCCGGACGCCTTCCTTTTGTCCGGCAACAAAAGGAAGCGAAAAGTGCCTTTCCCCTGCGGGGGGCATTTCTGTTGCCGGGGTTTGGAGCACCTTTAAACAGCCTTGCAAGAGACCCGGACTTTGCTCCGTGGCGGGTCCACGTCGCCGGGGCGGTGCTTCACGGTTCGAACTTGAGGTCGAAGACGGGAGAGCCCTTCGGCGGCAAGTCAACGTCTCCCGTTTTTTTTATCCCGCCAGCAGCTCCCGGGTCATCCTTTCGATCAGGCCGGGCAGCACGCCCATGGCGAAGGGGACGTGCAGCCGTTCGTGGACCTTGTGGGGATCTTTGCCGTGGACCCCCATGTCGAAAACGGGCAGATTCAGCTTCCTGACGCTGTCGATGTCGATCCGCCAGCCTCTGCCCCAGCAGGGCATGTTGCTCTCCAGAGCGAGCCGATCGCCCTCGCCCTCCTGGTACGAGCAGAAGCTCGCGTCGGAGAGATAGGGGAAAAAGGGACGAACCTCGATGCCGTAGCGGGTCCCCTCGCCGAAGGTTGCGGCCGTGCGGCGCACGATGCGGTTGAATCGCTCGAATGTCTCATCCCCGCCATCGGGGTTGCTGGGCGGATAGTAGGGCGGCATGATGAAGATGACGGCGGCGGGGCCGCTGAGGCCCGAGAGCCGCCAGAGCGCCCGGACCCTGGCCAGGGAAAGGGCTCTCAGCTCCAGCTCCGGCTCATTGCCGAAGGCCGCTGTCACCGCCTCCAGTTCCCTCTCTACCACGGCTTGCCCCGCTCTTTCAACCCCTGCGGCCAGCAGCTCGTCGTAGGTCATAACCCGCGGCGTCAGCTCCAGCGCGATCGCCTCGCCCCCGGCCTCGTCAAGGTAGCGCCGGCGGGACGCCGCCAGTTTTTGCAGGCAGGTGCGGAAACTCGCTTCGGTCTCCCGTTTCATCAGCGAGAGAATCTCGGCCGGACCGCGGCGGTAATTGAGGAAGTTGTAATAGACGACCCCCTCAAAGGGGAGCTGGCCGTTGTAGCGCTCCTTCAGGTCGGCCTGCTTCAGCGAGAGGGGCGGGCAGGTGACCATCCCCGCGAAGCGGTCCGAGAGGTCCATGTTGAGGTCGATGCGGCAGGTCAGCTCCGAGAGCAGAAGGTTGACGTCGAACCCCTGCAGCCCCTCGCCCACGTGGGCTTCTTTGCCGACGGCATAGACCGCCGGGACGATTTTTCCCATGGCCCCGAGGTACATGAACCGCCGGTCCTCCTCGCCCGCCGCGAGGGGACAGACCACGTCGGTGTTGACGGCGCCGACCGGGGCGAGGTTTTCCCGCGCCATCCATTCGGTGAGAGGCCGGGCGAGGGAGAGCATGCCCCGGGAATCCGCTTCCTCGTCGGCCACCAGGGCGAGCAGAATGTTTCCGGAAAGTTCGCCCGCCCCCTCGGCGGCCTCTTTCAGCAGCTGCATCAGGAGGGCGACGCCGGCCTTCATGTCCGCTGCGCCGCGGCCGAAGAGCCATTCTCCCGAGTCGAGATCGCGGCGGACCTCCGCCGGCAGCTCCCGGCGGGCGAGTTCTGCCGCCAGCCCCGCCGGGTCGCAGGCCAGGTGCCTCAGCTCGCCGTACTCCCCGGTTCCCACCGTATCGACGTGGCCGAGGTAGACGACGGTCTCCGTGGCCGGGGCCGCCTCGCCCTTGACCAGCGCCACGACGCTCTGCCGGCCCGCCGGATCGTTTTCGACGGGGTGCATCCGCAGAAACTCGGGGTGGGCGAGGAAGTAGGGCCAGCCGGCGATTTCGTCGCGAACCGCCCGGGCGATGGCCGTCTCGCCCGGGGTGCCGGTCTCGCTCGGCAGGGAGACCAGGCGTAGGGTGCGATCGAAGATTTCCTGGCCCCGGTGGTCCAGGTTCTGGCGGGGGTCCGGGGAGCCGGGGTGGTGCAAGGGAGCCTTTTTATCGCTCGGGATCGGCATCGGGGGGGCCTCCTTGGAGTTGCTTTTTTCTGCTCTTGCCGTTCCGTGCCGGAGGGCGGGTGTGACAAGTGGAATTAAATTTGTAATAATTCTTGAGGATTTGTCCTTTGGGCGAAAGGCTTTGGTTGAAACCGGCGGGTCGCGTCCCGCCGGACGCCTTCCTTTTGTCCGGCAACAAAAGGAAGCGAAAAGTGCCTTCCCCTGCGGGGGGCATTTCTGTCTCCTAGATGGTACTCTTTTTTACACTGCTATGTTCCTGACCGGGCCCTTGCTTCGTGGCGCCTCCACGTGAGCGGGCGGTGCTTCACGGTTCCGCCGCATGTCTGAGGTTGGGAGGGCGCTTGGGAAAATCTTTTGGGCACTCGGCTCTCGATTCTCCCCGTCGAGCCTTTGCCACTTCATATGTTGCTCACCGAGGACTTAACTCATGGAATCCCATTCTGATATTGCCCGTCTGGCCGATCTTTTCGGGGCCGGCGTCACCACCATCGATTCCCACACGGCGGGGGAGGCGACCCGGCTGATCGTGGCTGGGTTCGGCCCCGTCGCGGGGCGGACGATGGCGGAGAAGCTCGCGTCGGTCAAGGCCGACCGGGATCATCTCCGTGCCCTGCTGACCCGCGAACCCCGGGGCTCGCGGGAGATCATGGCGGCCCTGCTGACCCCCGCCGTCAGCGCAGAGGCCCGCTTCGGGCTGATCTACATGGATGCAAGGCGCTACCCCTATCTGTGCGGCCACGCCACCATCGGCGCGCTGGTGACTCTGGCGAAAACGGGTTTTCTGGCCCTGGCGGAGGGGGAAAACCGGGTCCCGGTGGATACGCCGTCGGGGCTCGTAGAGGCCGGCGTCAGCGTTCGGGACGGGGCCGTCGCCGGCGTGACCCTCACCATGGTGCCCTCCTTTGTGTACGCCACCGGCCGCGAGCTTGAGGTGGACGGCTTCGGGCGCATCGCGGTGGATCTCGTCTGTACCGGCGGCTTCTTCGCCATGGTCGATACCGCTCAGCTGCGGCTTGCGCCGGTACTGGAAAATAAGGAGATCCTTGCGGATCTGGGCATGAAGATCATTCAGGCTGCCAATGAACAGCTGACTGTCGCCCATCCCCTGCGCCCGGAGGTCGGCACGGTGGACGTCGCCGAGTTCTACGATCGGCAGCCGGTGGCGGGGCGGGCCTCCGGCCGCGGCATGGTCGTCTACGGCGAAGCGCATGTCGATCGCTCCCCCTGCGGGACCGGCACGGCGGCGAAGCTGACCCTGCTGCACCACAGGGGGGAAATCGGCCTGCAGCAAAGGTATGTCAATTACAGCCCGCTGCTCTCCTCCTTTGCCGCGACGGTCGTCAGAACCGAGCGGATCGGCCCTCTGGAGGGCGTTGTCGTGCAAATTGAAGGACTGGCCCATGTGACCGGCGTCCATCGCTTTTTCCTGGAAGAGAACGATCCTTTCCCGCATGGATTTATCATGGCATGAATCGCCCGTCCAGACTTTAGCACACAGAAGCGTGATGAATCCAATGAGATTCAGGGCGGCATAAAAAAATCGATCACAATACGATCCTGTTTCTGCCATGTTTGGGGAAATCCCCCTGATCATATAGTCCCTTCTCTGCCTTCAAGGCGTGCGATTGATTTTCTCTGAAACGATCATTGAAATAAAAGATTCAGTCGTGGTTGATTAATTGAAAAAGCATCAGATTCAGTCTCGGAAAGAGCTTCTTTGAAAATCAGTCAAGCGCATTTATCTCGTTGAATTTGCGCTATTATTCAGCCTTCAAAATTCAAATAATGGTGGAATGTTTGAATTTTATCGTGAAAACATATATCCTGCTGCTGCCCTATTCCCGTTCGTCTCTCATCTGCGTATTCGCCATATGTCCCCTGCGGCTGAACGGCACCGGTAAGAAACCTTTGCTTTTGTGAAGATACCTGGCCGGTTGGAAAACAGGATATTTCATGAAAAACAGATCGCTCAAACCCTGGGTGCTGCTCTCCCCCTCGTTCACCGCGGTATTCTTGTTGCTGGTCGTCCCCGTCTGTTTCGTGGTGGTGTACAGTTTCTGGCTCAGGGCCCCGAGCGGCCAGGACATTCCGGCCTTCCAGTTCGGCAATTACGCCAAGTTTTTCGCCGATTCCTTTTATCCCTCCCTCCTTCTGGAAACCCTGCGCGTGGCCCTCGAATCGGTGGTTCTGTGCCTGATCATGGGGTATATCCCGGCGTACTTCTTTTACCGGACCAAATCGCGCTTCAAACCCTATCTGATGCTCCTGGTGATGCTGCCCTTCTGGATCAGCTTTATTATCCGCACCTTGAGCTGGATCAACATTCTCGGCGACTCCGGATTGATCAATCACGTGCTGATGGAGATCGGCATCATCCACCAGCCGCTGCCCATGCTCTACAACGAGGGGGCCGTGCTGATGGGGCTTCTGCAGTACCTGCTGCCGTTCATGATTCTCAATATCTACGTCAGCCTCGACGGCATCGACGAGAGCTACATCGAGGCGGCCAAAAATCTGGGATGTACCGAGTGGCAGGCCTTCAGGGAGGTGACCCTGCCGCTGAGCCTCCCCGGGGTCAGTGCCGGATGCCTGCTGGTGTTCGTCCTGACCTGCGGCACCTATCTGCCGCCGATGATCCTGGGCGGTCCGGGCAACGAGCTGATCGCCAATCTGATTTTCAAGCGGGTCATCACGACCCTCGACTGGCCCTTCGGCTCGACGATCAGCGTCATTCTCATGGCTCTGCTCGCGGTGATCGTCTACACCTACAACCGCTACATGGGGATCAATCAGATCTTCAAGTCGTTGAGCAAAGGGTAGCCGGTTTCCGAATCAAAAACGGGTGGAATTATGAACCGCGGCCATTCAAAGACTTTTTAGGGGGTCTTTTGCAGCGCGGAACGTCTCTTTATTTTTGGAAAGCGCGATGAAGAAAATTTTTTCGGGATGGTCCCTGATCAAGATCTATACCTTTCTCGTCTATCTCTGGATGTTTGCCCCGATCGTCGCCGTGATCATTCTGGCCTTCAATCCGCATCAGTTCGGCTCCTTCCCCATGGAGGGCTTCAGCTTCAAGTGGTTCGTCAAGCTGGCGCACAATTCCACCATTCTCAAAGCGTTCAAGAATTCCCTGGAGCTGGGGTCTCTCACCGCGACGATCACCACCCTCATCGGCGTGCCGGCCGCCATGGCGTTTATGCGCTATGAATTTCGCGGCAAGGATTTCGTGAACACCCTGCTGCTTGCGCCGATCATGGTTCCCGAGGTGATCCTGGGGGTGGCGCTGCTGCTCTTCATCCGCTGGCTGCAGCAGCCCAAGAGCTTTCTGCTGCTGCTGATCGGCCACGTGGTCCTCACGCTGCCCTATGTGCTGCTCATCGTGCAGGCCCGGCTGGTCGGCATCAAGAAGGAGTACGAAGAGGCCGCTCTCTCCCTGGGCGCGAATCCTTTCCAGACCTTCCGGTCCGTCACCCTGCCGCTGCTCGCGCCGGCGGTGCTGGCCGGCATGCTGTTTTCCTTCACCATCTCCTTTGACGACGTGACGGCCACCCTGTTCTGGGCGACGGCGCGGAACCAGACCGTCCCCGTCAAAATTTTCGGCATGCTGAGAAACTCCATCAGTCCGGAGATCAACGCCCTCGGGGCCGTCATGATTTTCTGCACGGTGACGATCCCCCTGGTTGCGGGCTATCTGTCGCGCAAGTTTGCCCTGGGGGCGAAAAAAGCGTGAGGACGGCTGCCGGGGGCCGGGGGAACCCGCCCTCGATTCTTGGGCGAGAAGAAGATTTGCAGCATCGTGACAATGGCCCGGGCGGCGTGACCGCCGCTCGGGCGGAGCATGCAGCAACCTGAGACTGCCCCTCGTCAGGTGGCTGAATTGACTATCCGCTGGGGCCGGGAGGAGAGAACGATGAAGAAGGATCTTGAGCAGAGGTTGGATGATCTCTACCAGGGGTATCGGGAAGGCAGGGTTTCCAGGCGCGATTTTGTCAAAACCGTCGGCATCGCGGGAGCTGCCCTGGGACTGGCGGGCGGCCCCTTCGGGTTGGCGAAAAATGCCTTTGCGTCAAAATCGATCTCCTTTTATTCCTGGGGCGGGTCGACGTCTGCCGCGCTGCGAAAGTATGCCTTCGATCCCTTCACCAAGAAAACCGGGATTGAAGTGGTCGATGCCGCATTCACCAGCATGGACGCCTTTCTTACCCAGGTCAAAGCGTCCTATCCGCCGGGCGGGGAATTCAATATCGCCCATTTGAGCGCGGTGTACGATTATGCCCGCTACAAGAACCTGGGATTCAATGTCGTTCTGGACGAGTCGAAGATCCCCAATCTCAAGAACGTCATCAAAAAGATGACGGACACCCTGCGGGACATCACCGACGGGAAGCTCTCGGCCGTGCCCTACGATTACGGCCAGACCGGGATCGCCTACAATACCGAAAAGATCAAACCCGCCGAGGCCGAGAAGCTCGGGGCGGCCCTGCTCTACGACAAGAACCTTAAAGACAAACTCGGCTCCTGGGGGGGCGATTTCCGCACCAATATGTGGTATGCGGCACTCTATACCGGGCAGGATCCAAACAATATCAAGGACGTCGATGCGGTCTGGAAAGCCCTGAAGGAACAGCGCAGCCTGATCAAGAAATACTGGGCCTCCGGGTCGGAACTGATGAGCCTGCTCGCCAACGGCGAAATCTACGCGACCGTCGCCTGGAGCGGTCGGGTGGCGGCGCTGCAGAAACAGGGGTACCCGATCGGCTATCTGGCGCCCAAGGGAACCTATTCCTGGATGGAATACATGTACGTCCTGAAGGGGACCGATCTGGGTATTGCCGAGAAACTGCTGAATTTCATGCTCGAGCCGAAGCCGGCCATTGCCGTGGCCGAGGGGCAGAACTATCCGCCGAGTCTCGACCCGAGGAAGGTTTCCATGCCCGAAGCGATCAAGAAGCTCCCGGCCTTCGATCCCACGGGGCAGCTCGACGGTTACCTGTTCGCGAAACCCTCCTACTGGAACAGCCATCAGGTCGACTGGGGCGAAAAGTGGGACAGGATCATGGCCGGATAAGCATTGCGACGGACGCCCCGGGAGTTCGCGGTCGCGGACTCCTGGGGCCCATATCAGGAGATATCCACGTTGAACCAGGAAAAAGACAGGGCTTTTGTCCGATTTCATCAGATCGAAAAGCGTTTCGACGAGGTCGTTGCCGTAAAAGAGATGGATCTCGAGATCCCGGAAGGCTCCTTCGTCACCCTGCTGGGCCCCTCGGGGTGCGGCAAGACGACGCTGTTGCGTATGCTGGCGGGCCTGGAGATGCCGACCCGGGGGGATATTTATATCCGGGGGAAAAGAATCAACGACATTCCCATCCACAAAAGAAATCTCGGCATGATCTTCCAGAATTATGCGCTCTTTCCCCACAAGACGATCTTCGACAATATCGGTTTCGGCCTGAAATACCGCGGCTTTCCCAAGGACCAGATCCGCGAGAAGGTCGAAGCCGCCCTGGAAATGGTTCGGCTTCCCGGTGTCGGCAACCGGGTGCCCGCCCAGCTCTCGGGAGGGCAGCAGCAGCGGATCGCCCTCGCCCGGGCCATCGTCATCGAGCCGGATGTCCTGTTGATGGACGAGCCCCTGTCGGCTCTCGACGAAAACCTGCGGGAGGATATGCGCCGGGAAATCGACCGGCTGCAGCAGCAGATCGGGGTGACGACCATCTTCGTGACCCACGACCAGCGCGAAGCGCTTTCCATGTCGGACAAGGTGGTGGTCATGAAACAGGGGGTGGTTCAGCAGGAGGGCGCTCCCGAGGAGGTCTACAACAATTCGGCCAATCATTTCGTGGCCGATTTTCTCGGCCACTCCAATTTCCTCAATGCAACCGTTGCCGGAAAGGAACAGGGCACCGTCGAGGTGCGGCTGGCGGACGGGACCCTCTGCCGCTGCGTTTCCGATATCGACTTCAAGGCCGGCGACAAGGCGGAGATCGTCGTTCGGGCCCAGAAGTTCACCCTGGACAAAAAAAGCGCGTTCGTCGATGACGACGCGATGAACGCTTTTTTCGGCAAAATTATCGATCGCAGTTATATGGGAGGGGAGGTCAGTTATTTTGTCGAGCTGGAAAGCGGCCAGGTGCTGCACGCCATCGGCCTGGTCCGCTACGCCCCGTATGCCGTCGGCGACGCCGTTTTCCTGAAGGTGGCCCCGGAGCATTGCCGGTTATTGAAGGACTGATGGCGTCGCAAAAAGTCCGCCTTGAGGCGCCATCGCTTTGGCCATGATCGCGTATCCCTATATCGCCTACAGTAAAAACGTTTCGCCGCAGCCGCTGATCCCTGCGCTGGAAGGCGACCCGCTGGTGGTCGCGATGACCTCACGCAGCCCCCTTCTGGCCGATCTGGACGTCAGGGACCAGGCGGCGCTGCAGCGGCGCCTGGAAGAGGCAATGCGGGGGAAAAACGGCTGGGGGCTGGCCGGCTACCTGGAAAACCGCGAATACCTGCTTCGCTTCTGCCCGCAGATGGTCGCGGAGCGGCGCTTTTATCATCTGGGTCTCGACATCATCGCTCCGCTGGGAACGCTCCTGTGCGCTCCCCTGGATGCCGCCGTGGCCCACACCGGCTACGAGGCGGGCGACGGCAATTACGGCGGGTATGTTCTGCTCCTGCACGAAAGCCCCCACTTCGAAAGCTTTTACAGTTTTTACGGCCACTTGAAAAGGACGGAACTGCCTGAAAAGGGGCGGCTTCTAAGGGCGGGCGAAGCGTTCGGGCGGATCGGCGATTTTCATGAAAACGGCAACTGGTTCCACCATACCCACCTGCAGATTCTGACCCGCAGAGGCCTGGATGAGGGGTATCTTCTCAAGGGATACTGTACCGCCGAAGACCTGCGGCGCATCACGGACCTCTGTCCCTCGCCCCTGCCGTTGTTCACGATCTGAGGCCCTCGGCGCCGCCGCTCCGGTTGGTCGAAGGTCCGCGGTTCAAGGTAACTCACCCTCCCCCGAATCTACTAGGCCCTCCGGTCGGGCAGCTCGCGTGCGGCCCAGCGGCCACCAGCTTCTTCGCCTGCCCCTGGCGAGCGCCCGGCGCAGCGCCGGGATGCGGCGGTCGACCTCCTCTTCTCCCTTGGCGATCGCCTGCTCGGCGGTGGAGAAATCGGCCCAGTGGGACACGCCGTTGTGCGGGGCGAGGATGAAATTGGCGGACTTGAGCTGTTCGTTGGCCAGGGCGTTGCGCACCAGTTCGTCGGCACGGCCGATGACGTCGAGGGCGTTGCGCGGCGGGGGGAATCCTTCGGGGGCGTCACCGACCTCGACGGCGATGACGAAGTCGGCGCCCAGCTGGCGGGCGGCGAGGACCGGAACCGCCTCGGTCCAGCCGCCGTCGACCAGCAGCCGGCCGTCGAGTTCCACCGGGTTGAGGACCCCGGGCATGGCGCAGGAGGCGGCGACCACGTCGCGCAGCCGGCCGCGGTCGAGGACGACCCGCTCGCCGCTGCGCAGATCGAGAGCGACGGCGGCGAAGGGGAGGCAGGTCTGTTCCACCGCCAGATCGTCGACCAGGTAGGCGTAATTGCAGGCGGCGATCTCGTCGCTGACCAGGGCCGAGCGGGTCACCATCAGGGCGTTGAATACCCCGCGGCGCACCATGCGCGCCATCTGGAAGAGAACCCCTTCGCCCGGGGCGTCAAGCTCGCGGAAAAAATCGAAACCCGAACGGGCGAATTCCTCGCTCTGCAGGTAGTCCCGGAGCCGGTCCTTGACCCCCGCGACGTCGCGGCGGGCGGCGTACATGGCGCCGATGATCGCCCCCATGCTGGTGCCGGTGACGAGGTCGACGGCGATGCCGTTCCGCTCCAGGCCGGCGATGACGCCGATATGGGAGAAAGCCCGGGCGGCGCCGCCCCCGAGGGCCAGACCGATTTTAATATTCCGGCGGGGCATAGAAATTGAGCGTGCGCAGCGGCTCTTCGCCGGCGTTGTCGATCTCGTGGGGCTCACCGGCCTCGATGAGCACCATGTCGCCGGGGGCCAGCTCCACTTTCGCGCCGCCGACGGTGGCCCGGCCCCGTCCCGAGAGGACGAACAGCCACTGGTCGGTGCGCTGGTGGGTGTTGTCGGGTCCCCCTGTCGACTGGCCGGCGTCGAGCACTAACGTGGCGACCTCCGAGCGCTCGGTCCCGGCCAGAACGTGGAATCCTCGCTGAGGATCGATCTGCAGGTGTTTCATTTTTCCCTCCTCTGGATGCGGCCTGTATACTTTTTATTTTATCAGGCGAGCCGCATATTTCTCGGAAGACTCCCTGCCGCTGCCGGGATTTCCGCGAGGTGCGCCTCGTGAGAAGCCGAGTCGTTGCCGACGCCCGCCGGCGGCTGAACACGCTGTTGTTTCGGGTATAATAGAGATAGGGGCGCCGGTTTGCAACGGCCGCCGGAAAGGAGAGGGATTATGCGCAAAATGACGGTAAGCCTGCCGCTGCTCAGCCTGATCGCCATCACTCGGGGAATGCTCGGGGCCGGGCTGAGCCTGCTGCTGGCCGACCAGCTTACCCCGGGGCAGCGAAAGACCGCCGGCTGGACCCTGTTTCTGACCGGCGCGGCCAGCACCGTGCCGCTCGCCGCCCGGGTCCTGAAGCAGGGGCGGGAGGAGGAGGGGGAGGAAAATGAAGTGCCGAAGTTCGTCTGAGAGCAAGAGTGCAGGAGACACCGATGCCGGACCGTCGCCATCTGGCCCTGATCCATATCGCCAAGCATGACCTGAGGCTCGACGATGCCACCTATCGCGGGGTGCTGTGGGACCGCTACCGCAAGGACTCGGCCGCCGAGCTCACCGACCGGGAGGCCGACGACCTGATCGATCTCTTCCGGCAGAAAGGGTGGCGTCCCGCTTCCTTCGGCCAGCGGGGGCTCATCCATGTCCTCTGGCGCCGCCTCGAGGCCGCCGGCGCCATCGAACATCCCGGCGAGAAGGCGCTGGCTGCCTTCATCGCGCACGCCACCGGCAAGGACGACCTGCGCCGGCTGACCGTGCGCGAGGCCAGTCGGGTGATCGAGATGCTGAAAGGGTGGGCCGAGCGGGTCGATGGGGAGGGGTGGAGGCATTAGGTTGACGACGCTGACGTTAAAGACTTTTACCCGCTTGTTTTTGGGAGGAGACAGTCATGGGAGCAGTGGAAACAATCTTGACCCTGATAGCCATTCCGATCGCCGTCGCCGTTGCCATCATCCCCCTCGAGATTATCACAAGGCTCTATGATCTGTGGCTTCAGGGGAAACGGAAAACTTGAGGGCCAAGGTTCAAGATTCAAGCAGTCAGCGACCAGCGGCAGGGAGAGCTTCATGGCAGCAAAAATTCTCGGGATCGTCGGCAGCTACCGGCGCGGGGGCACCATCGACCAGGCGGTGTCCGAAGTGCTGGCAGGGGCCGCAGAGGCCGGAGCCGGGGTGGAGAAGATTTACCTTCTCGACCGGCACGTCGAATTCTGTACCAACTGTCGTCGCTGCACCCAGGCGCCGGGACCGGATCCCGGCCCGTGCATCCACCAGGACGCCATGGCCGGCCTTATCGCCGCCATCGAGAGTGCCGACGCCCTGGTGTTGGGGGCGCCGGTCAACTCCGGCGGCGTCAATGCCCTTACCCAGCGCTTCATCGAGCGGCTGGTCGGCTTCGTCTACTGGCCCTGGGGACAGCCGGCGCCAAAGCTGCGTCGGGCAGGCCGGCCGCGCAAGGTGGCGGTGCTTGTCACCTCGAGCGCCATGCCGGCGTTCATGGCGCGCCTTACCACCGGGGCGATGCGGACCCTGAAACAGGCCGCCAAGGTCGTCGGTGCCCGCCCCGCCGCCACCCTCTACGCCGGGCAGGCGGCCGTCGCGGAGAGGCCCGTCCTGGACCGGCGCCTGGTTCGCCGGACCCGCCGCGCCGGTCGGCGACTGGCGCGGATGAGGGCGTAGGGGGAGGACTCAATCGAATTCAGGCCGTCGGGCGAAAAGAATGATCAAACCAAAACCGGCGGGTCGCGTCCCGCCGGACGCCATACTTTTGTCCAAACGGCAACAAAAGTAAGCAAAAGTGCCTTTCCCTGCCGGGAGCATTTCTGTCGCCAGGATTCCGGGCTTTTGTGTACGACCGCAAGGGGAACCAGAGCCGAGCTGCGTGGCAAGCCCTACGGGAGCGGATCGGTGCCTGGGTGAATTGCCGTCCGGCAAGGTGGGGAGCAGCCTCTTCCTGAAGCTTAAAATTCCTTTGGCTTATCACTCCGCCGGTTTTTGTTGCGAGGGTGTGGTCCTTAATCCGGCGGGCTGGATCGATGCCGGTATTTTTCGACTGCCAATGAGCAGCGTTGTCCTTCGCGGGCTTCGCGCCTTCGCGTGAGTCCGATTCTTTTCAGAGTTGAAAGGAGGAACCCGATGGAATCCCGTCAGGAAGTCGTCGTCACCAACATCAAGATGCCCTTCACATCGATGGTCCTGTTCATGATCAAGTGGGTCATCGCCTCGATCCCCGCTTTCATCATTCTCTCCATCCTCTTCGGCCTGATCAGCCTTTTTTTCGGCGGGTTCATGGCGGGGATGCACCATATGGGGCGCGGTATCTGATCTGAGCGGCTGAAGAAAAACGCCCACCTGCGGCGCTGCCTCGATCATCACCAAAATCGTTGCAGAAGGGGCGAATCGCTGTGTTCGCCCGCGCGGCTTTGCATTCTGGAAAGACGGACAGACCCATGGGTCCGCTCCTCCGTCGAGAGGTCCTTTCTTCGCCGGCCAACCGTCCGTTCAATTTCTTGACGCTTTCCCTCCCGCCGTGCTACTGTGACCCACTTAAAATTCCGGAGTCCACCCGTGTATTCACCCTCTTTGCCAGAATTCCTCGCCCATGCCGATCAGGGTAACCTGATTCCCGTCTACCGGGAGATCCTGGCCGACATGGAAACCCCCGTTTCGGCTTTTAGGAAGATCGACGACGGCCATACCTCCTTCCTGCTCGAGAGCATCGAGGGGGGAGAGAAGTGGGCCCGCTACTCCTTTCTCGGCAGCGGCCCCGGCCGGCTCTTTCGCAGCCGAGACCGCCATTACGAGATTCTCGACGGCGACCGGATCGTCTCCAGCGGGGAGGGCGATGATCCGCTGGCCGAGCTGCAGCGCTTCATGGCCCCCTACCGGCCGGTCCAGCTCCCCGGGCTGCCGCGCTTCTTCGGCGGCGCGGTCGGCTACCTCGGCTACGACATGGTCCGCTTCGTCGAGGCGCTGCCCGATGCCAACCCCCGGGAGATCGGCGCCTGGGACGCCTGCTTTCTGCTCACCGAGAAGCTGCTGATCTTCGACAACATGCGCCAGAAGATCAAGGTGGTCTGCAACGTCCACCTGCAGCCGAGGATGTCGACCCGCAGGCCGCCTACCGGCGGCGCCCTGGATGAAATCGAGACCCTGATCGCCCGGCTGCGCGAGCCCCTGCCGCGCCGCCGGAGCCGTGTTTCGGACGCGCCGGCGGCCGCCCTCGAGCCCAACGTCTCGCGCCGGAATTCAGGGCGGCGGTGGAGCGCTGCAAGGAGTACATCCGGGCCGGCGACATCATCCAGGTGGTCCTCTCCCAGCGTTTTTCCGGGCCGCTGGCGGCCGATCCCTTCGACATCTACCGGGCGCTGCGCACCATCAACCCCTCCCCCTACATGTTCTTCCTGCGCTTCGGCGAGACCCTGGTGGTCGGCGCCTCCCCCGAGGTGCTGGTGCGCAAGGAGGGGGAGCGGGTCGAGGTGCGCCCCATCGCCGGCACCCGGCCGCGCGGGGCGCAACGCCGAGGAGGACGCGCGCGCTGGAGGAGGAGCTGCTCGCCGACCCCAAGGAGTGCGCCGAGCACATCATGCTGGTCGACCTGGGGCGCAACGACGTCGGCCGGGTCTGCCCGCACCGGCAGCGTCGAGGTCAGCGAGCTGATGGTGGTCGAGCGCTACTCCCACGTCATGCACATCGTCTCCAACGTGCGCGGCAAGCTGGAGCCGGGCATGCGACGCCTTCGACGTCTTCCGCGCCGACCTTTCCCGCCGGGACCCTCCGGGCTCGCCGAAGATCCGGGCGATGGAGATCATCGACGAGCTCGAACCCTGCCGGCGCGAGATCTACGGCGGCGCCGTCGGCTACTTCTCCTTCTCCGGCAACATGGACATGGCCATCGCCATCCGCACCCTGGTGGTTCAGGACGGCCGCATCCACCTGCAGGCCGGCGCCGGCATCGTCGCCGACTCCGACCCCGAGGCCGAGTACCAGGAGACGCTCAACAAGGCGCGCGGGGTGCGCGGGCGATCGAGCTGGCCCGGGAGGGGCTGGATTAGCGGGCTGATGAAAAACGCCCATCTGCGGCGTCGCCCTTGCCCTTCGTCAACGACGTACCTCGCGGTACGCCTTATTCCGAAGGTCTGCGGGCGCCTTGCATCTGGACATTTTTGATCAGCCTTGGGGATGTCGAAATTTTCAACTCCTAGGATGAGTGAGGCGGGCGGAGAACGATCTGCTGATCACTGATGTTGAGACTCTTATGCTGCTGATGCTCGACAACTACGATTCCTTCACCTACAACCTCGTCCAGTACCTGCAGGAGCTGGGGGAGGAGGTGGAGGTGTACCGCAACGACCAGATCGCCGTGGAGCGAGATCCGGCGCGCAAGCGCCGCGGCGCTGGTGATTTCCCCGGGGCCCTGCTCGCCGGCCGAGGCGGGATCTCGGTGGCGGCGATCCGGCATCTCGCCGGCGAGATCCCGATGCTCGGCGTCTGCCTCGGCCATCAGTCGATCGGCCATGCCTTCGGCGGCCGGGTCGATCCGCGCCCGCAGCTGATGCACGGCAAGACCAGCCCCATCCATCACGACGACAGCGGCGATTTTCCGGGGCCTCTCGAACCCCTTCGACGGCGACCCGCTACCACTCGCTGGTGTCGAGCGGCGAGCGTCCCCGATTGCCTGCGACAGACCGCCTGGACCGAGGACGGCAGGATCATGGGGCTCGAGCACCGCGAGCTGCCGCTCTGGGGGGTGCAGTTCCATCCCGAGTCGATCCTGACCGTCGAGGGGAAGACGGCTGCTGCAGAATTTTCTGGAGTTGAGTTGAGCAGGAACGCAGGGACGAGGAAGACCTGCTTTCAGGATTGTCCGCGTCCCGCATACCGGCGCACCGCGTTGCGGCGAACGGAGTGAGCCATGATTAAAGAAGCGATCGCCAAGGTCGTCGAGCGACAGGATCTCAGCGAAGCGGAGATGATCGAGGTCATGGACCAGATCATGTCGCGGCGGCGCTACCCCGGCGCAGATCGGCGCCTTCATCACCGCCCTGCGCATGAAGGGGGAGACCGTCGCCGAGATCACCGGCGCCGCCCGGGTGATGCGCGAGCGGGCCACCCCGATCCGGGTCGGCCGGGGCATTCTCGACATCGACCGCGACGACATCAACATCGACCAGGAGACGATCCTCGACGTGGTCGGCACCGGCGGCGACGGCACCAACACCTTCAACATCTCCACCACCGTCGCCTTCGTCGTCTCCGCCTGCGGGGTCAAGGTCGCCAAGCACGGCAACCGCTCGGTCTCCTCGAGCTGCGGCAGCGCCGACGTTCTCGAAGCCCTCGGCGTCAACCTCGACGTCACCCCGGAGGTGGTCGAGCAGTGCATCGACGAGATCGGCATCGGCTTTCTCTTCGCCCCGGCGCTGCACGGGGCCATGAAGTACGCCATCGGCCCGCGCAAGGAGATCGGCATCCGCACCATCTTCAACATCCTCGGCCCCCTGACCAATCCGGCCAAGGCCGACTGCCAGGTGATGGGGGTCTACCGCGAGGAGCTGGTCGAGCCGCTTGCCCAGGTGCTGCGCAACCTCGGCTGCCGGCGCGGCTTCGTCGTCCACGGCAGCGACGGCATGGACGAGATCACCCTCACCGGCGAGACCGCCGTCGCCGCTGTTTCACCGGAGGGTGTGGTCCTCGAACGCATCGCCCCGGAGCAGTTCGGCCTGCACGCGCTGTCGCCATGGCGGAGCTGCGCGGCGGCGACGCCAAGGGCAACGCCGTCATCGTCCGCGCCGTCCTCGCCGGCGAGCCGGGGCCGAAGCGCGACGTGGTGCTGCTCAACGCCGCCTACGCCCTGGTGGCCGCCGGCATGGCCGCGGACGTTCCGGCGAGGGCTGGAGCTGGCCGCCGAAGCGATCGACTCGGGGCGGGCGCTGGCCCAGGTCGAGAAGCTGGCGCGGCTGACGAACCAATGAAAGAGAGGTATCAGGGATCAGGGATCAGGTTTCAGGAGCCAGGAAACCCGAAGCCTGTTACCTGTTGTCTGAATCCTGTAACCTGGTTTTTCCCATGATTCTCGACGAAATCGTTGCCCGCAAGAAAGAGGAAGTTCTCGCGGCCAAGGTGCGCCGGCCCCTATCCGAGCTGCGCGTGCTGCTCTCCCAGGCGGGTGAAACGCGGGGCTTCGTGCGGGCTCTGCAGAGTGCAGAGGAGGCCGAGCGCACACCGATGATCGCCGAGGTGAAGAAGGGCTCGCCCTCGAAGGGGGTGATCCGGGCCGATTTCGATCCCGCTGACCATCGCCGAGACCTATGAGGAGAATGGCGCCGCCTGCCTCTCGGTGCTCACCGACGAGCATTTTTTTCTCGGCAAGCTGGAGTACCTGGCGAAAATCCGCAAGGCGGTCCGGCTGCCGCTGCTGCGCAAGGATTTTATCTGCGATCCCTACCAGATCGTTGAGGCGCGGGCGGCTTCGGGGCCGATGCCGTCCTGCTTATCGCCGCCATGCTGGATCTGGCGCAGCTGCGCGACTTCACCGCCCTGGCCCGGGAGCTCTCCCTCGACGTTCTCCTCGAGGTGCATGACGAGCGGGAGCTGGAGCGGGCGCTGCAGGTCGATTGCGAGTTGATCGGCATCAACAACCGCGATCTTCGCACCTTCGTCACCGACCTGGCGACTACCGAGCGGCTGGCGCAGCTCGTCCCCGGCAACCGCCTGATCGTCGCCGAAAGCGGCATCCACCGCCGGGTCGATGTCGAGCGGCTGCTGCGGGCCGGCGCCCGCGCCTTTCTCGTCGGCGAGAGCCTGATGCGCGAGGCCGACATCGGGGCGAAGCTGGGCGAGTTGTTGGGCGAACACAGGACGGTAGGGGCGATCCTGGTGACCGCCCGCCTTTATCGGCCATGGCGATCCTTGTGCTTGCCCAGGGCGAATACACGATTGGCCCCTACATGATTTTTCAAAGGAGACGCCCATGCAAACCAAGATCCTGCTCCCCGAAGACCGTATCCCGAAGCAGTGGTACAACATCATTCCCGACATGCCGGGGCCGCTGGCGCCGGTGGTTCATCCCGGGACGCTGCAGCCGGTAACGCCGGACGATCTGCTGCCCCTCTTCCCCATGGGGCTGATCGAGCAGGAGGTCTCGCAGCGAGCGCTGGATCGACATTCCTGAAGCCGGTGCGCGAGATCTACCGGCTGTGGCGTCCCTCGCCGCTGTTTCGCGCCCACCGACTGGAAAAAGCCCTCGGGACCCCGGCGAAGATCTATTACAAGTACGAAGGGGTCTCGCCGGCCGGCTCCCACAAGCCGAACACCGCCGTCGCCCAGGCCTACTACAACAAGATCGCCGGCACGAAACGCATCGCCAGCGAGACCGGCGCCGGCCAGTGGGGGTCCTCCATCGCTCTGGCCTGCCAGATGTTCGGTCTTGAGTGCACCGTCTACATGGTCAAGGTCTCCTTCAGCCAGAAGCCCTACCGCAAGAGCATGATGCAGCTGTGGGGGGCGAACGTCATCCCCTCGCCCTCGAACCAGACCAACGCCGGCCGGGCGATCCTGGCCGAGCACCCCGAGAGCAACGGCTCGCTGGGGATCGCCATCAGCGAGGCGGTGGAGGATGCGGCGACCCGCGAGGACACCCGCTACGCCCTCGGCAGCGTTCTCAACCACGTCTGCCTGCACCAGACGGTGATCGGCCTGGAGGCGAAGGAGCAGCTGGCACTGGTGGGTGACTACCCGGACGTGGTCATCGGCTGCCACGGAGGAGGTTCGAACTTCGCCGGAATCTCCTTCCCCTTCCTCGCCGACCGAGCCGGCGGCAAGGAGGTCCGCATCCTCGCCGCCGAGCCGATCTCCTGCCCGACCCTGACCAAGGGGGTCTACGAGTTCGACTACGGCGACACCGGCAAGATGGCGCCGATCGCCCGGATGTACACCCTCGGCCACGACTTCATGCCGCCGGGGATCCATGCAGGGGGGCTGCGCTACCACGGCGCCTCGCCCCTGGTCTCGCAGCTGCTGCACGCCGGGGTCGATCGAGGCGAAGGCGGTCGGTCAGCTCGGCCTGCTTCGAGGCGGCGGTGCTGTTCTCCCGCAGCGAGGGGATCATTCCCGCGCCCGAGTCGTCCCACGCCATCCGCGGCGGCGATCGACGAGGCGCTGCAGGCCAAGGAGGAAGGGAAGGAGAAGACCATCCTCTTCAACCTCTCCGGCCACGGCCACGTCGACATGGCCGCCTACGACGCCTACTTCGCCGGGAAGCTGGAGGACTACGACTATCCCGAGGAGGCGATCGAGGAGTCGCTGGCCCATCTGCCGAAGGTGGAAGGGTAGGGACGCGGAACGCGAACAGCCGAAACCAGGATTTTTCCGTCCCTCGTTTCGCGTGCCGCGTTTCGGAGGTTTCATGACGAAAGTCAAAATCTGCGGCATCACCAATCTCGACGACGCCCTGCACGCCTGCGGTTGCGGGGCGGACGCGCTGGGCTTCGTTTTTTACGACGAAGAGCCCGCGCTGCATCGCGCCGGAGACGGCCGCGGGAGATCATTGCCGCGCTCCCCCCCTTCGTCACCAGTCGTCGGCCTCTTCGTCAACGAGGCGCCCGGGCGGGTCGCGGAGGTGGCGGATTTCTGCGGCCTCGGCGTGGTCCAGCTGCATGGCGACGAGGGGCCGCAGGAGTGTGACTTTGCGCCCTACGGCGGGTGGTCAAGGCGCTGCGGGTGAGAGATGGGGAGAGCCTGGCGCGCGCCGGAGACTATCGGGTGGCGGCGCTGCTGCTCGATGCCTGGGTGCCCGGCGCCTACGGCGGCACCGGCCATACCTTCAACTGGAGCTTGCCGCGAGCGTCGCCCGGAAGCGGCCGGTGATTCTCGCCGGCGGCCTGACGCCGGAGAATGTGGCCGAGGCGGTGGCCGCGGTGCGGCCCCTACGCCGTCGACGTCTCCAGCGGCGTCGAGGCGGCCCCGGGGAAGAAGGACCCGGAGAAGGTGGCGGCGTTCATCCGCAAATGCGAAGGCCGTGGCACGATCGCGCGTGACGCGCCACGAGAATTCATACGGAGCAATCATGTACAACTACCCAGACGAAAGGGACATTTCGGCGAGTTCGGCGGCCGCTACGTGGCCGAAACGCTGATGCCGGCGCTGCTCGAACTGGAGGAGGCCTACCGCGCGGCCCAGGCCGACCCGACCTTCCAGCGAGGAGCTCGACTACTGGCTGAAGGACTACGTCGGCCGGCCGAGCCCCCTCTATTTCGCCCGGCGCCTCACCGAGCACTGCGGCGGCGCGAAGATCTACCTCAAGCGCGAGGATCTCAACCACACCGGCGCCCACAAGGTCAACAACACCGTCGGCCAGGTCCTGCTCGCCCGGCGCATGGGGAAGAAGAAGGTGATCGCCGAGACCGGCGCCGGCCAGCACGGGGTGGCGACCGCCACCGTGGCGGCGCTCTTCGGCCTGGAGTGCCAGATCTTCATGGGGACCGAGGACATCCGCCGCCAGGCCCTCAACGTCTTTCGCATGAAGCTTCTGGGCGCCAAGGTCCACGGCGTGACCAGCGGCACGGCGACCCTCAAGGACGCCATGAACGACGCCCTGCGCCACTGGGTGACCCATGTGCGCGACACCTTCTACGTCATCGGCACCGTCGCCGGCCCCCATCCCTACCCGAGCTGGTGCGCGACTTCCAGGCGGTGATCGGCCAGCGAGACCAAGGAGCAGATCCTCGAGCACGAGGGGCGGCTGCCCGACGCGGCGGTGGCCTGCATCGGCGGCGGCAGCAACGCCATGGGGCTCTTCTACCCCTTCGTCGAGGACGCCGCGGTGCGGCTGATCGGCGTCGAGGCCGCCGGCCTCGGCATCGACTCGCGGCAAGCACGCCGCCTCGATCAGCGCCGGCGCGGTCGGCGTGCTGCACGGCAACAAGACCTTCCTGCTGCAGAACGCCGACGGCCAGATCGAGCATGCCCATTCGATCTCCGCCGGCCTCGACTATCCCGGGGTCGGCCCCGAGCACGCCCACCTCAAGAGCCTGGGGCGGGCCGAGTACGTCTCGATCACCGATGCCGAGGCCCTCGAGGGGTTCCAGCTGCTGACCCGGCTGGAGGGGATCATCCCCGCCCTGGAGAGCGCCCACGCCATCGCCCACGTCCTCAAGCTCGCCCCGACCATGGAACAAGGAGCAGACGATCGTCGTCTGCCTCTCCGGCCGCGGCGACAAGGATATTCATACCGTCGCCGAAGCCATGGGAGTGGAACTGTAACGTCAGGCTTCGAGGTGCCAGGTCTCAGACTGTCAGGATAATCCTGAATCCTGCGATCTGAGACCCGCATTCCTGTTTCCAAAGGAACACTCATGAAATTCACCGAACTGAACCTGCCCGAGGAGGTCCTCAAGGGGATCGCCCAGGTCGGTTTCACCGAGCTCACCCCCGTCCAGGAGGAGTCGATTCCCCTGGCCCTGGCCGGCAAGGACGTCGCCGGCCAGGCGCAGACCGGCACCGGCAAGACCGCCGCTTTTCTGATCTCCCTCTTCACCCGGCTGCTGCGCAGCGACCGCGGATGCGGCCAAGGGACCCGCGGGCGCTGGTGCTGGCGCCGACCCGGGAGCTGGTGGTGCAGATCCGCGACGACGCCCAGGGCTCTGGGCGCCTGCTGCCCGTTCCGCGTCGAGGCGATCTTCGGCGGCGTCGACTACGACAAGCAGCGCCAGGCCCTGCAGGAGGGGGTCGACATCATCGTCGCCACCCCGGGGCGGCTCATCGACTACGCCAAGCAGCGGGTCTTCTCCTTCAATGCGATCGAGGCGGTGGTCATCGACGAGGCCGACCGCATGTTCGACATGGGCTTCATCAAGGATCTGCGCTACATCCTGCGCAAGCTGCCACCCTTCGAGAAGCGCCAGACGATGCTCTTCTCGGCGACCCTCTCGTCGCGGGTCATGGAGCTCGCCTACGAGTTCATGGATCTGGCCGAAAAGGTGCGCATCGCCCCCGAGCAGGTGACCGCCGAGCGGGTCGAGCAGATCCTCTACCACGTCGGCCGGCGGGAGAAGTTTCCCCTGCTGCTCGGCCTGCTGAAGAAGGAGCCGACAGCCGCAGCGGGTGCTGCTCTTCGTCAACACCAAGCGGGAGGCGGAGCACCTCGCCGAGCGCCTCAAGGTCAACGAGTTCAAGGCAGCGGTGATCTCCGGCGACATCCCGCAGAACAAGCGGATGCGTATCCTCGACGACTTCAAGGACGGCCGTCTCAATTTTCTGGTCGCCACCGATGTCGCTTCCCGGGGCATCCATATCGACGACGTGACCCACGTGGTCAACTACGACCTGCCCCAGGACGCCGACGACTACGTCCATCGCATCGGCCGTACCGCCCGGGCCGGGGCGCTCGGCAAGGCGATCAGCTTCGCCGACGAGGACATGGTCTTCCACCTGCCGGATATCGAGGAGTACATCGGCCGCAAGATTCCCAGCGCCTTTCCCGAGGAGGAGGATTTCCACTGGAATTACAAGCGCGGCGGCCCGCGCAAGAAGGCGCCTGTGCCGGAAAAAGAGGCCGGTGCCGAGCCGCGCAAGCGGCGCCGCAGCCCCCGCCGACGGCGCGGGGGAGAGAAAAAAGAGCCGAAATGACGGCAGATCCTGCCCCGGCAGGGGAGCGGTCGACGGGAGAAAACGGTTGAAATGACCGGACCGTTCCATTAAACTGGCGAAATTTGAGCGCAACCGGAATGGAGACCATGGGAAGAATCGAAGCGACGTTTGCCTCTTTACGTCATGAGGGCCACAAGGCTCTGGTCCCTTTTATCACTGCGGGCGATCCGGACCTGGCGACTACGGAAACCGTGGTCCACGCCCTGGTGGAGGCCGGGGCCGACCTGATCGAGCTCGGTTTTCCCTTCTCCGATCCCATGGCGGACGGCCCCACCATCCAGGCGGCTTCGGAGCGGGCCCTGGCGGCAGGGACCACTCTTGCGGCCGTCCTGCAGATGGTTTCCCGGGTGCGCCGGCATACCAATGTGCCCATCGTCCTGATGGGATATTACAATCCGGTGCTCCACTACGGCGCCGAGCGCTTTGCCCGCGATGCCGCGGCCGCTGGTGTGGATGGCCTGCTGCTGGTCGATCTTCCCCCCGAGGAAGCCGGAGAGATCCACGGTTTTCTGCGCAGTGCCGGACTCCGTCTGATCACCCTGGTTGCCCCGACCACGCCTCCCGCCCGGATGGCGCGGCTGGCCGGTGCGGGCGAAGGGTTTCTCTACTATGTCTCCATGACCGGCGTGACCGGGGCCCAGCAGGTCGACCCGGCCGCCATCGAGGAGGCCGTGGCGGAGGTGAAGCGCCTGAGTCCGGTGCCGGTGGCGGTTGGCTTCGGCATATCGGCCCCGGCCGAGGCAGCCGCGGTGGCGCGTTTTGCCGATGCCGTGGTGGTGGGCAGCGCCCTGGTGAAAATCATCGCCACTTGTGGTTCTTCCCCGGACCTTCCTGACAGGGTGCGGGAGTTTATTCGGGCGCTCAAGGGGGCCATGGCGGGGAGCGTACTCTGAGCGGGCTGTTCGCCTGCACGATTGCAGGCGGGAACTCTTCCGGGGCCACGAGTGCCGGACGGCCTGTCGCATCGATCTCTGACTGACACGAGGTAGACATATGGCTTGGTTCAAAAAGTCGAAGGCGCCGATTACGTCGGTGGAAACCAAAACCGTGCAGATGCCCGAGGGGATCTGGACCAAGTGCAAAAATTGTAACGAGATCATCTACACCAAGGAGATCGAGCGCAATCTGAAGGTGTGCCCGAAATGCGATTACCATTTCCGCATCAGTGCCCGGGAGCGAATCGACCTGGTTCTGGACGAGGGATCTTTTGTGGAGATGGATGCCGCCATGCAGTCGGTCGACTTTCTCGAGTTCAAGGACTCCAAGAAATACAAGGACCGGATCAAGGCGGCGCTGAAGAAGAGCGGCGGGGGCGACGCCGTCGTTTGCGGAACGGGCATGATCGACGGTCTGGCCGTCGTGGTGTCGGTCTTCGACTTCGGTTTCCTGGGGGGCAGCATGGGGTCGGTCGTCGGCGAGAAGATCACCCGCGCCATCGAAAAGGGCCTGGAACAAAGGAGCCCCGTTCTCATTTTCTCTTCCTCCGGCGGCGCCCGCATGCAGGAGAGCATCCTGTCGCTGATGCAGATGGCGAAGACCAGCGCCGCGCTGGCGCGTCTCAAGGCCGCCGGCATTCCCTTCATTTCTGTTCTGACCGATCCCACCACCGGCGGGGTAACCGCCAGCTTCGCCATGCTCGGCGACATCAACATGGCCGAACCCAAGGCGCTGATCGGCTTCGCCGGTCCGCGGGTGATCGAGCAGACTATCCGTCAGAAGCTCCCCGAGGGCTTTCAGCGCTCCGAATACCTCCTGGAGCACGGCATGGTGGATATGATCGTGCCGCGCCAGGAGATGAAACAGAAACTTTCCCAGATCCTGCACATTCTCACCAAGAGCTGAGCCGTGGATTATCGGCAGAGCCTGGACACCCTCTACAGCCTCCAGCGGTTCGGAATCAAGCTCGGGCTGGAGAACATCCGGGCCCTGCTCCGGCGCCTGGAGTGCCCCGAGGAGAGCTTCGGCATTGTCCACGTCGGCGGCACCAACGGCAAGGGCTCGGTGTGCGCCTGCCTGGGGGAGATCCTGCGGCGGGCGGGCTACCGGGTCGGGGTGTACACCTCGCCCCATCTCCACTCCTTTACCGAGCGCATCCGGGTCGACGGCCGTCCGATCGCCGAGTCGGAAGTTGCCCGGCTGACCGATGAGATCCGCTCCCTCGCGCCGGACGTTCCAGCCACCTTTTTCGAATTCACCACGGCCCTGGCCCTGCGCTATTTTCAACGAGAGAAGGTGGATTTCGCCGTTCTCGAGGTGGGGATGGGAGGGCGGCTCGACGCCACGAACGCCGTGACGCCGCTGGTATCGGTCATCAGTGCCGTGTGCCGCGACCATGCCGAGCATCTCGGCGGCGAGCTTGCGGCCATTGCCGGCGAGAAGGCCGGCATCATCAAGCCGGGGGTGCCGGTGGTGATAGGCGAGCAGGAGCCCGATGCCTTTCGGGCCCTCGCGGAGCGAGCCCGGGAACAAGGGGCGCCATTGTCCGCCTTCGGCCGGGACTTCACCATGAGAATGGTGCCCGGGGGCCTGTCCTACCGAGACGATGAGGTGCGCCTTGATGGGCTGCACCCGGGGCTCGCGGGCGCCCATCAACACGGGAATCTGGCCCTCGCTCTGCGCGCCGCCGGGATTCTGCGTCGTCAGGGAGTCGCCATCCCCGAGTCGGCCCTGCGCGCGGGGGTTGCGGAAGTGCGCTGGCCCGGCAGGCTCGAATGGTGGGACGGGGGACGGGAGGTGCTGCTGGACGGCGCCCATAATGAGGGCGGCGCCCGGGTGCTGGGGGAGTTTCTCCGGGAATTGCAGCCGGCTGGAGTCCGCTGGGTGGTGGGCATGAAGGGCGACAAGCGCCCCCAGGACATTCTGGCGCCGCTGCTGCCGCTGGCCTCGGCGCTTTACTGCACCGAACCCCCGGTGGAGGAGGCCGTCGCGGCGGCCGAACTGGTTCGGCGCGGGGAGGAGGCGCGGATTCCGGCCCGCGCCTATGCCACGGCGCGTGAGGCCCTGGCCGCCGCCCTGGCAGAGCGCAGACCGGGGGAGATCGTGCTGGTGGCGGGCTCCCTCTTCCTGGTGGCCGTCGCCCGCGAGGCTCTGATGCAGCGATCTTCCGGCGGCGCCTTCGGCGCAGGACGGGCTTCGGTCGGATGAATTGTCCTGAGAGAGTGAAGATCGTGAACCGTTCGGGGTGGCTTGGCAGGGGCCTTCTGGCTTTTCTCCTTGTTCTGTTTCTGGGGCAGGGAGCCTTCGCCCTTGACGTCGGGCAACATTCCGTTGCGCCCGTCACCCTGCAGGCCGACCGGCTGACCTACGACAAGTCCTCCAACACCTATCAGGCCACGGGCCGGGTGCTTCTGCGCCGGGGAGAGCTGACGCTTCTTTCCGACCGCATGGTGTTCGATGCCGCCGCCAACCAGGCATCCGCCAGCGGCCATGTGCGGGTCGTGGAGCCCGCCGGCGTCATGCAGGGGAAGACCCTGCACCTCAATCTTCTCTCTGGCCGGGGACGCCTCGGCAACGGCCGGATTTTCCTCAAAAAACGCAACTTCCACCTGACCGGCGCCAAGATTGAAAAGCTCGGCGCCCAGAGCTACCGGGTGACCAACGGCACCTTTACCACCTGTAACGGTCAGCCCCCCTCCTGGAAATTCCGGGCATCCCGCGTCGAGATCACCCCCGGCGGCTACGCCACCGCCCGGCATGTGGTCTTCTACCTGAGGGACGTTCCCGTTCTCTACCTGCCCTACCTCATCTATCCGGCCAATCGCGAGCGGCAGTCCGGGCTTCTCATGCCCCTTGCGGGCTATTCGACCAAGCGCGGCATGCAGCTGTCGCTGGCCTATTATCAGGTGATCGCCCCCAATATGGACGCCACCTTCTATCTCGATTATCTCTCCAAGCTGGGCGTGGGCAAAGGGGTGGAATACCGGTACCTGCTGGAGGGAGGCACCAAGGGGACGCTGCACGTCTATCAGATCACCGGCCTGCACGGGGCGGCCGATCGCTATGCTTTCGATTGGCGGCATTTCGGCCTTCTCCCCGGCGGCGTTCAGCTCGCGGCCGACTCCGAATACGTCAGCGACCGGCACTACTTCTCCGATTTCGGTGAAGCCGCAGGCGAATACAACAAGGACATGGTCCAGTCGGTGATTTACCTGCAGCGCAACTGGGACAAGATCAATCTGACCGGGCAGGTCAAGTACATCAAGGATCTGGTCCGGAGCAACGAGGAGACCCTGCAGCGGCTCCCCGAAATCCGACTGGCGGTGATCCGCCGCCGCCTTGGCCGGACGCCCTTTTATTTTCGCTTCGATACCGATGCCAACTATTTCTGGCGGCAGCGGGGACTGACGGGGGAACGCCTCAGCCTGCGTCCCGCTCTCTCGGCGGCCTTTCATCCGGCGGACGCCCTCTCAATCGTCCCCGAGATCGGGTATCGCGAGCGCCTCTACAGCACCTCCCAGGGGGATCGCCAAAAAGGGTTGTTCGATTTCTCCACCCGCGTCTCCACCCGTCTCTCCCGGGTGTTTGCCACGGGCGGCGGTGGGATTACCAAGATTCAGCACGTTCTCGAACCGGAAGTCACCTATCATTATATCCCCGATGCCGACGAGGAGGAGCTGCCCCAGTTCGATGCCGCGGATCGGATCGGGCCCCAGAACAAAATCAGCGTCGGCCTGACCAACCGCTTTATCTCCAAAGGCACCTCGGCGGGCGGCAGCGCCCTCTACCGCGAATTTCTCTATCTGCGCCTCGCTGAAGACTACGACTTCGACCACTCGCGCCCCGAGCTTCTGTATCCCTGGGAGCAGCCGGATCCTTTCTCCGCCCTGCGCGGCGAACTCATCTACCGGCCGGCATCCTGGGCGAACCTCGACCTCGATGGGAGTTACGACACCGATGCCGGGGCCTTCGCCACTATCAACATCCGCGGGGAAGCGCGGGACCGGGCCGGAAACGGCCTGGCGTTCGATTACCGCCACCAGCGAGAGGCGGTCGATTATTTCACCGGGAGACTGGATCTGGCCCTTTTCAAGCCGGTCTTTCTCGATTATCAGCATCGGGTGGATTTTTCCTCCGGGCGCACCCTGGAAAAAGTGGTGAACCTCGAGTACCGGGCCCAGTGCTGGAGCGTCTTTTTTACCTTCCGGGACCGGCTCGACAACCGGGAATACCTGATTAACTTCTCTCTCTCCGGGCTGACCAAGGTGGCCAAGCTGGGGGGGGATCTGCGCCCGCCCGAGAAGTGAGTCTTGCCGCTATGGCGGCAGGGTATCGGCCCGATGGCGCCGAATTGTCCCGCCCCGCGGGAAAAAACCGGTTGACCTTCCTCGGCTGCCATGTTAGGTAACCCTTAATTATTCCAATTAAAAATCAGCTCGTTTCGCCCGGGGCCGAAACAGTGGCCTATCCCCGGCACCGGCACAGCTGCCGGTTAGGTGTCTGATTTTGCTTGTCAAGGTATGGCGGTGCGCACTTTCCGAGGTGTCGGATGATCCTGCCGATGCGAGTTTCAGGCATTCGTGACGGGGCCAAGGTGATCGGCGGACTGTCGATTCCACAAAGAAAGGGGGCCGGAGGGGGAAAGGAAACTGTTGACGAGAAAAGCGCTTTTTCAGAATCTTTTTCACAAGGAGGGGACCATGAAAAAACTTGTCAGTCTTTTGTTGATGGCCATCTGTCTGGTCTTTACCGCGCCTGTTATGGCTCCGGCCGCCGCGAAACCGGCACAGGCCACCGTCGTGGCGGCGCTAAACGTCAATGTCGCCACCGCCAAGGAACTGCAGAGTCTGCCCGGTATCGGCGAGGTGACGGCCGCCCGGATTATCGACTACCGCAAAACCAATGGCAAGTTCGTCTCCCTTGAAGACATGATGAAGGTCAAGGGGATCGGCACCAAGACATTGGAAAAGATCCGGAAACGGATCGTCATCGAGTAAACATCCTGCCTGCGGCACCCGCCGGAAGTTGCGGCGGGTGCCCTTTTTCCCGCCGCCGTACGTGAGAGTCAATGGCTGCAACCGAACCACAATCACAACCGGGACGTCCCCGAAAGTTGCCGGTCGTGCCGGTGCTTCTGATTCTGCTACTGCTCGGTCTGGCCCTGTTCGGAAACCAGGGGATCCTGCGGCTGCTGCAGGCCGATCGGCAGAAAGCCGCGCTGGAGCAGGAGGTGGCGCAGCTCGAAGCGACCAACGCGGCACTGCGGAAAGAAATCGGGGCTCTGCGGTCGGACCGTCATTATGTGGAAGAGATTGCCCGCCAGGAATTGGGAATGGTGAAGAAGGGCGAACGGATCTATCAATTCCCTCCGAAAAAGGGGACAAAGGCACGACGGTCCTCCTCTAGGATTTCCCCCGAACCAAAACCCTGAGCGCAGAGCGCGACCTCGGCGGAGATTGCCGAAAATACTGCGCGCGCTCCAGCGGGAAAACCGTCGCGTCTTGAATGGATAAGGTGCCGAGATCGACCCTGACCGAAAGGGGGTCGATCTTTTTTTGCGAGCCCGTTCCCCTTTCTTGACACCGGCGGTTGCGGGGGATAACATACAGATCCTCAACTTCGGGGATGGGCGCCCGCAGTCTTTGGAAGAGGCGGCGCGAGGCTGGCCATGCTCCCACAGACCAGAGACGAAGAAAGAACGATACGGCGATGAAAGAACGATTGCGACACCACCTGACCCAGGCCCTGCAGGCCTGTTATCGTGAAGGTACCCTGCACTCCGGGGCGCTCCCCGAGTTTACCCTGGAAGTTCCCGCCCACGCGGAGCATGGCGACTTTGCCGCCAATCTCGCCATGGTGCTGGCCCGCGAGGAAAAGAAAGCTCCCCGCAAGATCGCCGAAACCCTGATCGCTGCCCTCGGCGCCGGCGACGGGCTGTGGCGCAGAGTGGAGATCGCCGGCCCCGGTTTCATCAACTTTTTCCTGACCAAACGCTGCTGGTACGGGGTTCTCGACGAGGTAACCCGAGGCGGCGTCGACTACGGCCGCAGCCGCAGCGGCGCCGGGCAAAAGGTTCAGGTGGAGTATGTCAGCGCCAATCCGACCGGGCCGCTGCATATCGGCCACGGCCGCGGCGCGGCGGTGGGCGACTGCATCAGCCGCCTGCTGGAGGCCAGCGGCTGGGACGTCACCCGCGAGTTCTACTACAACGACGCCGGCGCCCAGATCAGCAACCTGGCCCTCTCGGTGCAGGCCCGTTGCCTCGGCATCGGGCCGGACGACCCGCGCTGGCCGGCCGACGGTTACCAGGGAGATTACATCCGCGACGTCGCCGCCGCGTATCTGGCCGGCGAGACGGTGGCGGCGGGCGATCAGCGCGTCACCGCCGGCGCCGACCCGCAGGACCTCGAGGCCGTGCGCCGCTTCGCCGTTGCCTACCTGCGGCGGGAGCAGGATCAGGACCTGGCGGCCTTCGACGTCCGTTTCGACGTCTACTTCCTCGAGTCGAGTCTGTACGCCGAGGGGCGCGTCGACGCCGTCGTCAGGCGCCTGACCGAGCAGGGCTACACCTATGAGAAGGACGGCGCCCTGTGGCTGCGCACCACCGCCTTCGGCGACGACAAGGACCGGGTGATGCGCAAGGCCGACGGTAGTTACACCTATTTCGTTCCCGATGTCGCCTATCACCTGGGCAAATGGGAGCGGGGTTTCGTCCGCGTCATCAACGAGCAGGGCGCCGACCACCACAGCACCGTCACCCGGGTGCGGGCCGGCCTGCAGGCCCTCGACGAGGGCATTCCGCCGGGGTGGCCCGATTACGTGCTGCACCAGATGGTGACCGTGCTGCGCGGCGGCGAGGAGGTGAAGATCTCCAAGCGGGCCGGCAGCTACGTCACGCTGCGGGACCTGATCGATGAAGTCGGGCGCGACGCCACCCGCTTCTTCTTTCTCATGCGCCGCGGCGACGCACAGCTTATCTTCGATCTCGATCTAGCCAAGCAGCAGAGCACGGAAAACCCGGTGTATTACGTCCAGTACGCTCATGCCCGGGTGTGCAGCATCAACCGCAATGCCGCCGAGCAGGGGATGGCGGTTCCAGCGCTGGGCGAGGTCGACTTCGACCGCCTGATTCTCGAGGAGGAGTTGGCCCTGGCCAAATGCCTCGCTCGTTACCCGGAAACGGTCGAAGGGGCCGCCCAAAATTTCGAGCCGCATCGGGTCACCTTTTACTTGCAGGAGCTGGCCGCCCAGTTCCATAGTTATTACAATCGGAACCGGGTGCTGACCGAGGACCGGGAAACCAGCCGGGCCAGGTTGTACCTGGTGAACAGCGTGCGCATCGTTCTGGAGAATGCGTTGCTGTTGCTGGGCGTGTCCGCCCCGGAGACGATGTAACAGGGAGGGTTCTTAAATGGCGTCTCAGATCAAGCCCCGAAGCCAGCGCCGGATGGAAAAAAAACAGACGCTGCTCTTGCTGATTCTGGTCCTGGCGGTATCCTTGGTGAGTTTCTCCCTGGGGGTGATGGTGGGACGAAACGGCCCCTCGACCCCGGTTGCGACCCAGACGCCGGCGGCGGCAGCGCCGACCCGGATGCCGATCGCCAAGCAGGCGGCGAACCCGGAAGCTCCGGCCGCTGCCCCCAAGGCATCGGCGCAGGGGAAGGAAAAGCTGACATTTTACGACACCCTGCCCAAAGGGAATGCGCCCCCCATGGGCAGCGGCATCAATCTGCCGCCAGGGCAAAAAACCCCCGAAAAAGAGAAGGCCGCTTCGGCGGCTCCTGTGGCAGCGCACCAAGCGACGGCCCCACCGGCACCGGCCGCGGAGAACAAATCCGTCGCTGCTACGCCACAAGAGCAGAAACCGGCCGCGGCACCCGGCACCAGGGAAACCTCGAAACCCGTTGTGAAGCCGGCCGGATCGATCGTGGTGCAGGTGGCTTCCTTCCGCAGGGCCGAGGATGCCGCTGCGCTACGCCAGCGGCTGATTGGAAAAGGGTATACGGTTTTCATCCGAAAAGCCGATCTCGGGGCCAAGGGAGTGTGGAACCGCGTCTTCGTGGGGCCCTTTGCCAGTTCGATCAAAGCGGATCGAGTGGCGGACCGGCTCACGGCCGAAGAAAGACTCTCGGTCCTCGTCAAGCGGCGCTGAGGTAGTGGCGATGAAAGATCTCTCGGCGGTTCTGGTGACCGGCGGCGCCGGATTTATCGGCTCCCACCTGTGCGAAGCCCTTCTTCGGCGGGGCAGCGACGTGGTGCTGTTCGATAATTTCAACGCCTTTTACGACCCGGGCATCAAGGAAGCCAACCTGGAAGCGGTGCGGTGGACCGCCCGGGAGGTGGCAGGGCGCCTTGTGGTCCTCAAGGGCGATATCCGCCGGGAAGAGGACCTGCAGAGGGCCGTTTCCGCTCTTGGATCGCCGGAGAAGGCGGCCGTGGTTCATCTGGCGGCGATGGCCGGCGTGCGCCCCTCGATCGAAAATCCTCTTCTGTATCACAATGTCAACACGACCGGCACCCTGCGGTTGCTCGAAGCGTGCCGCCAGGCGGGCATCCTGCGGCTGGCCTTCGCGTCGAGCTCGTCGGTCTACGGCAACAACCAGAAAGTGCCCTTTACCGAGAGCGATCCCGTCGATCGTCCCATCTCGCCCTACGCCGCCACGAAAAAGGCGGGGGAACTGCTCTGCCATAACTATCATCATCTATACGGGCTTTCGGTGGCCTGCCTGCGTTTTTTCACCGTCTACGGCCCGCGCCAGCGACCGGACCTGGCTATCCACAAGTTCGCCCGGCTGATCCGGGCCGGCCGGCCGCTCCCCTTTTTCGGCGATGGTACCACCCGTCGCGACTACACCTACATCAGCGATACCCTGCAGGGGGTGATCGGAGCCCTCGACTGGCTCGCCGCCGCCGAAGCGCCGGTCTACGACCTTTTCAACCTGGGAGAGTCGCGCACCGTCGAGCTGTCGAGCCTGGTGCGGGTGCTGGGAGAGGCGATGGGGAAAAAACCGCAGCTTGAACGCCTGCCGATGCAGCCGGGGGACGTGGTGTGCACGTTCGCCGATATCGACAAGGCGCGGCGGGTGCTGGGCTACGATCCGAAGGTGGCGCTGGAGGAAGGGATCCCCCGATTTGTCGCATGGTTCCGGGAGCAGCCGGATGAGGGGTAACTGCCCCGCGGAAATGAGCGAAATTTCTCCTTGACATCCATCTGCAATCCGGGTAAATTTTCATCTTCTTGACGCGGGGTGGAGCAGTCTGGTAGCTCGTCGGGCTCATAACCCGAAGGTCGGAGGTTCAAATCCTCCCCCCGCAACCAAAACAACAGGACCTCCCCCGGGAGGTTTCTTTTATATCATTTCAGGCGGTGTAGCTCAGTTGGTTAGAGCATGCGGCTCATATCCGCAGTGTCCGGAGTTCGAATCTCTGCACCGCCACCATATGAAAAACGAAACCCTTCCCGGAATCCCCGGGAGGGGTTTCGTTTTTTCGGCTGTCTAGGGCATAATAGGGAGATATGAAAGAGGCTTTTCGCAAGGTCCTGCTGGACCATCGATTGGTGAAGCCGGGCGAGCGGGTGCTGGTGGCCCTCTCGGGCGGACCCGATTCGATGGCTCTGCTGCACCTGCTGCGGGCCCTCTCGAGCGATCTCTGCTTTACTCTGGCGGCCGCCCATCTCGATCACGGCATTCGCCCGGAAAGCGGGCGGGATGCGGATTTCGTCCGCGGGCTCTGCGACGGCGCGGGAATTTCGCTGACCGTCTCGCGGGCGGATGTCCCGGCGCTGGCCCGGGAGCGGAAGAGGGGCGTGGAAGAGGTGGCCCGCGAGGTGCGCCGGGAGTTCCTGCGGCAGACGGCGGCGGCCGGCCGCTGCAGCGTCATCGCGCTCGGGCATCATCGCGGGGACCAGGCGGAAACGGTGATGCACCGTCTGCTGCGGGGCAGCGGGCTCTCCGGGCTGGCCGCCATGCAGCTGCAAAGCGGCCCCTTCATCCGTCCGTTGCTGCCCTTTGGCCGGGAAAGGATTCTCGGCTTCCTCGCCGATGAGGGGATCGCCTTCGTGGAGGATGCCAGTAACCGGGATACGCGGTACACCCGCAACCGCATCCGCCGGGACCTTTTCCCCCTGCTTAAAACCTTCAATCCCCGGGTGGAGGAGCATCTCGCCCGCCTGAGCGCCCGCATCGGCCAGGAGGAGGATTTCTGGCGGCGGGAGGAGGAGGGCCGGCTGGCCGCCCTGGCCTCTTTCGAAAAAGGAGAGGGCGAACTGGACCGCAAGGGACTGGCCGCCCTGCATCCAGCCCTGCGCATCCGGGTTCTGCGGCGAGCGCTGCAGGAGGTGCGGGGGGGGCTGCACGGCGTCTCTTCGCGGCACCTGGCGAGTCTGGACGCCCTCGTGGTCGGCGATCGCCCCCAGGGCGACCTTCATCTGCCCCATGCCTGGGCGGGGGTTCGCTATGGGCGTCTCCTGCTGCGGAGAGCCGCTCTCGCTTCGACGCCCCCATTTTGCCTCACCCTGGATGCCCCCGGAATTTTCCCGCTGCCCGGCGGCGGCGAACTGCGGCTTACGGTTGGTCCCTCGCCACAGGGGGAAGGGACATGGGCGGCGGAATTCGATGCCGCCCGGGTGCGCCTGCCCCTGACGGTTCGCTCCTTCAGGCAGGGCGACCGTTTTCGCCCCTCGGGGATGGAAGGGCACAAAAAACTAAAGGATTTTTTCATTGACGCCGGAATCGACCGGGAGCGGCGGCGGCAGCTGCCGCTGGTCGTCGGCGAGGAGATCCTCTGGGTAGTCGGGGTGCGCCGCTGCGACGGATGGCGTCCCGGCGATAATGGTCCGGTTCTGCGGCTCCAGGCAACTCCCGTCGCCCCGCCGACAATTCACTTGTGAAATCAGAGGGTTTATGATAGATTTCGGTAGCGTTCCAGCGCCCGGTGCTGCGGCCTCCCGTGTGGCGGCCGGCACTGAAAAAAGACAATTTAGGGGGTAAAGTGAACCAATTTTACAAAAACCTTGCGCTCTGGCTGGTCATTTCGCTGGTGATGATCCTGCTCTTCAATACGATGACCAAAAAGCAAGGTGAACAGAAACCGATTACCTACACCGCATTCTTGTCAGCCGTCGATAAGGGCAAGGTCCAGGAAGTGACCATCCAGGGGGAAAATATCGAGGGCAAGTACTCCGACCAGAAACAGTTCAAAACCACGGCCCCGGAGGATCCCGGGCTGATTCCCGAATTGCGGAAAAACAAGGTCACTATCCAGGTCAAGCCGGCCGAAGATCACAGCTTCTGGTTCACCCTCCTCGTTTCCTGGGGGCCGATTCTGCTGCTGATCGCGGTGTGGATCTTCTTCATGCGCCAGATGCAGTCCGGCGGCGGCAAGGCGATGAGCTTTGGCAAGAGCAAGGCCAAGCTTCTCTCTGAATCCCAGGGACAGATTACCTTTCAGGATGTGGCCGGCATCGATGAGGCCAAGGACGAGCTCGAAGAGATCGTCTCCTTTCTCAAGGATCCCAAAAAGTTTTCCCGGCTGGGCGGCCGCATCCCCAAAGGGGTGCTGTTGGTCGGCTCGCCGGGGACCGGCAAGACCCTTCTGGCCAAGGCCATTGCCGGAGAGGCGGGTGTCCCCTTCTTTTCCATCTCCGGTTCGGATTTCGTCGAAATGTTCGTCGGCGTTGGCGCCAGCCGGGTCCGCGACCTCTTCGTCCAGGGTAAGAAAAACGCCCCCTGTATCATCTTCATCGACGAGATCGACGCTGTCGGACGTCATCGCGGCGCCGGCCTCGGCGGCGGTCACGATGAGCGGGAGCAGACCCTGAACCAGCTGTTGGTGGAGATGGACGGTTTCGAGGCGAACGAGGGGGTCATCCTCATTGCCGCCACCAACCGCCCCGACGTGCTGGATCCCGCGCTGCTGCGGCCGGGCCGTTTCGACCGCCAGGTGGTCGTACCCCGTCCCGATATCAAGGGACGCTCCAAGATCCTCAACGTTCACGCCCGCAAGGTGCCCCTCGCTCCGGGCGTCGACCTGGAGACGGTGGCCAAAGGGACACCGGGTTTCTCCGGGGCCGATCTGGCTAATTTGGTCAACGAGGCTGCCCTGCTGGCGGCCCGCGCGGACAAGGACCATGTCGACAACGAGGATCTCGAAACGGCCAAGGACAAGGTGATGATGGGCTCCGAACGGCGCTCCATGGTCATCACTGAGAAGGAGAAGAAAGTGACCGCCTACCACGAGGCCGGTCATGCCCTGGTGGCCCTCTTCATCCCCGGCGCCGATCCGGTGCACAAGGTCTCGATTATTCCCAGGGGACGGGCCATGGGGGTGACGATGTATCTTCCCGAAGAGGAAAAATACAACGAGACGAAGGAGGGGCTGCACACCATCATCTGCACCCTGCTGGGCGGTCGGGTAGCGGAGGAGCTGACCTTTTCGACCATCACCAGCGGTGCCAGCAACGATATCGAGCGGGCCACCTCCATCGCCCGCAAGATGGTATGCGAGTGGGGGATGAGCGAAAAACTCGGTCCGCTGGCCTTCGGCGAAAAGGAGGGCGAGATCTTCCTCGGCCGGGACATGGGCCATGTCAAAAACTACAGCGAAGCGACCGCTGTGGACATCGACACGGAGATCCGGCGCATCGTCCAGGAAAACTACGACCGCACTCGGCAGATTTTGGCGGACCACCGCGATGCTCTGATCAAGGTTGCAGAGGCACTGCTCGAGCGGGAGAACCTCGACGGGGCGGAAATCCGGCGGATGGTTTTCGGGGAGCCCCCTGCGGACGTTTCCCCTGCCGGGGGTGAAACGGTGGCGCCCGCGGATGGCCCCTGTCTCGAAGAAGGCGCGACCACGCCAGGAGTCTAGATGTCGTTCAGGCCGCGCCCGCTCTGGGTCGAGAATGAAGATGGGGCCCGCCGGGAGCTGCTGAAGATAGGGACCGATCCCGCCGGTGTGGAGCGCATGGCGGCCAAAATGATGCGTCGACTGATCAAGCTGTCGGCCGTTCCCTGCCGTGCCGCCAACATTCTCAAACAAGAGATGCTCGCTCTCGGCGGAGATGCCGCCGTCGCCCGGGGAACCGTCGCCTGTTCCTTGCCGGAAACCGATGTGGTTCTGATCGGTTCGCTCAAGAAGCTGCGCTGGTTGTGCCGGCGTCTGGCGGGCCAGCCCTTCGGCCTTCCCGCTCTGGGGGAGGAACTTGCCCGCCTGCTGGAGCAGTTGGACCACCCGCCGCGCGTTCTTTCGGGACGCGCCTGTCGCCTTGACTTGAGCCGCCCCAGGATTATGGGGATTCTGAACGTCACCCCGGACTCCTTCTCCGATGGGGGCAGTCACGCCTCGCTGGAACAGGCCGTGGCGCGAGGGCGCCGGATGGCCGAAGAGGGGGCGGACCTCATCGACATCGGCGGCGAAAGTACCCGCCCCGGGGCCCCTGAACTGGGCCTGCAGGAGGAACTCGACCGGGTGATTCCGGTGGTCGAGGCGCTGGCCCGGGAACTCGATCTGCCACTTTCGGTCGATACCTACAAGGCCTCCGTGGCGAAGGCGGCGCTCGCCGCCGGCGCCCATTTTATTAACGACATCAGCGGCCTGCAGTTCGATCCCGAAATGGCTTCGACGGTGGCTTCCGGCGGAGCGGGCGTGTTCCTCATGCACACCCGCGGCCGGCCCGCGGAAATGCAGCGCGAAACTTCCTACGCCGATCTGGTGGGGGAGGTGATCGACTATCTGCGGCAGGGGATTGAGCTGGCGCTGGCCGCCGGCGTTGCCGAAGAGGGGATTGCCGTCGACCCCGGGATCGGCTTTGGCAAGAGTGTCGAGGGCAATCTCGAGATTCTGCGGCGGCTGGGCGAGATCCAGTCCCTGGGACGACCGATTCTGCTGGGGACATCCCGCAAAGGGTTCATTGGCCGGGTTCTGGATCAGCCCGTGGCGCGGGAGCGCCTGCACGGGACCATGGCCACGGTGGCGATGGGGGTTGAACGGGGCGCCGCGATCTTGCGGGTGCACGATGTTCGGCCCGCCCGGGAAACGGCGCTGATGACCTGGGCCATCTGTCGCGAGGTTTTACAGGACGGGAAGTAGAATCTAGTATTTGCCAGTGCTTGCGAGCGAGTCGATACGCCATGGATGGGATCCTGGAAAATTTCAAAAATTTGCGATGGCTTCTCGACCTGCTTGACATCGGCATTGTCGCCTTCATCATTTATCGCATTATCCTGCTCATCAAGGGCACCCGGGCGGTTCAGATGCTGCTGGGGCTGGCGGTTATTCTGATCGTCTACGTCGGTTCCCAGGTGGCCGGTCTCTACACCTTGCACTGGCTGCTCGACAACTTTCTCTCCTCCATTATCCTGGTTATCGTCGTTCTCTTTCAGAACGATATCCGCCGCGCTCTCATCCATGTGGGGCGCAATCCCTTTTTCGCCGATCTCTCCTATCGGGAAGAGACGGAGGTCATGGAAGAGCTCGTTCAGGCCAGCGTCAACATGGCCAGCAAGCGGATCGGGGCCCTGATCGTGATCGAGCGGGAAACGGGGCTCAAGGATTTTCTCGAAGTGGGGGTCGAGATCGACGCCAAGGTCTCCAGCGACCTGATCACCTCCATCTTTCTGCCTTATTCGCCGATTCACGACGGCGCCCTGGTAATTCAGCAGGGACGGCTGAAACGCGCCGGTTGCTTTTTGCCCCTCTCGCAGAACCCCGATATCAGCAAGGCTCTGGGTACCCGACACCGGGCGGCCATCGGCCTGACCGAACTGGTGGATGCCGTCGCCATTGTGGTGTCGGAGGAAACCGGTAAAATATCGGTCGTGGTCGGCGGCCGGATTACCCGGGATCTCGATTCCACCACGCTGAGGCGGGTGCTGAAGCGGCTGCTCGAGCCGCGGGCCGCCCAGAAGAAGAAAAAGTAGCCATGTTGGAGAAGCTCCGGGAAAACTGGTTGTTGAAACTGCTGGCATTGGCCTTTGCCGTGACCCTGTGGTTTTTCGTCACCGGCGAGCAGAAGCTGGAGGTGGGGTATGCCGTTCCCCTGGAGCTGAAGAACAAGCCCAAGGGATTGATGGTCGCCAACGACGTCCCCAGCCTGATCGACGTGCGCATCAGCGGACCGCGCACTCTGCTGATGAATCTGCGCCCGAGCGACATCAGCATCTCCGTGGACCTGAGCGATCTGCAGCCGGGGCTGACCACTTTCCGGCGCCTCGATGAGCGCCTGAACATCCCCAGCGGCCTGAAGGTGACCCGCGTTTCTCCCTCCTTCGTGGACGTCAAGCTCGAACGGATCAAGGACAAATCGGTGCCCGTGAAGCCTGTGCTGGAGGGCGCTCCGGCGCCGGGGTTCGAAGTCGGCAAGGTGTCGGTCCACCCCGATCGGGTGACGGTGGAGGGGGCGGAGAGCGAGCTCAAGGACGTCAGCCAGGTGGAGACCGAGGCGGTGAAACTGAAGGGGGTCCAGGAGAGCTTCACGCTGATGGTCCCCCTGGACTATGAAGGCAAGTACACCTCTCTCAAAGATCAACAGACCGTCGAAGTGCGGGTGGAGATCAAGCCGATTCCCCAGCCCCCACCGGCGCCGAAGAAAAAAGCCAGGAGACGAAAGAAGTGAACAAGAAACTTTTCGGAACCGACGGGGTGCGCGGTGTCGCGAACATCCACCCCATGACCACCGAAATGGCGATGCAGCTCGGCCGGGCCGCTGCCTATGTGTTTAAGAAAGGTGACAAGCGTCACCGTATCGTCATCGGCAAGGACACCCGCCTCTCCGGCTACATGATCGAAAACGCACTGGCGGCCGGCATCTGCTCGATGGGGGTGGATGTGCTGCTGGTCGGGCCGCTGCCGACCCCCGGCATCGCTTTCATCACCTCATCGATGCGGGCCGACGCCGGGGTGGTGATCAGCGCCTCCCACAATCCCTATCAGGACAACGGCATCAAGTTTTTCTCCGCCGAGGGCTACAAACTCCCCGATGCCATGGAGCTGAAAATCGAGGAGCTGATCTTTTCGAAGAAAATCGATTCGCTGCGCCCCATCGCCTCCGAGGTGGGCAAGGCCTTTCGGCTCGACGACGCTCGCGGCCGCTATATCGTCTTTCTCAAAAATGCCTTTCCCCGGGATCTCGACCTGAAGGGGCTCAAGATCGTGCTCGACTGCGCCAACGGTGCCGCGTACAAGGCCGCGCCCGCCGTTCTGGAAGAGCTCGGGGCCGAAGTCATTCCCCTGGGGATCTCGCCCAACGGCGCCAACATCAACGCCGGCTGCGGCTCGCTCCACCCGGAGGTCATCTCCGAGGCGGTCAAGGAGCACCGCGCCCACGTCGGAATGGCCCTTGACGGCGATGCCGACCGGGTCATTTTCGTTGACGAGTTCGGCAACCAGATCGACGGCGACCATATCATGGCGATCTGCGGCATCGATCTGCTCGAGAGGAAAAAGCTGGCCAAGAACACGCTGGTGGCGACGGTGATGAGCAACATGGGGCTCGATATCGCCATCCGCCGGGCGGGGGGCAAGGTGGTCAAGACCGCCGTCGGCGACCGCTACGTGGCCGAGGAGATGCTGCGCCACGGCTACACCCTGGGTGGCGAACAGTCGGGCCACATGATCTTTCTCGATCACAACACCACCGGCGACGGCATCATCAGCGCCCTGCAGGTGCTGGCCATTATGCAGAGGACTGGAAAACCCCTGTCGGAGCTGGCGAAGGTGATGATTTCTCTGCCCCAGGTGCTGGTCAACGTGCGGGTGGCGGAGCGCAGGGACCTCTCCGAGGTTCCCGAGGTCGGCAAGGTCATCGCCGCCGCGGAGGAAAAACTCGGCGAGACCGGACGGGTGCTGGTGCGCTATTCGGGCACGGAGCCGCTGCTGCGGGTGATGATCGAGGGCCAGGACAAATACGAGATCACCGGGCTCGCCCGGGAGATCGGGGACGCCATCGAAAAACATCTCGGCGGCACGAAGGAGGGGAAGTAGTCTTGGCCAGATTGGGAGTCAATGTCGATCATGTCGCCACCGTCCGTCAGGCCCGGGGAGGCCGCGAGCCCGATCCGGTCACGGCGGCGGCCCTGGCAGAACTTGCCGGGGCGGAGGGGATCACCGTTCATCTGCGGGAGGATCGGCGCCATATTCAGGATCGGGACGTGGAAGTGCTGCGCAAGACAATCCAGACCCGCCTCAATCTGGAGATGGCCGCCACCGACGAGATGGTGGGGATCGCCCTGAAAATCCTGCCGGACAGCGCGACCCTGGTGCCCGAACGGCGCGAAGAGCTGACGACCGAAGGGGGCCTGGATGTCAGTCATCATCGCCACCTGCTCAAAAGGCAGACGGAGCTGCTGCGCCAGGGGGGAATCGTCGTCAGCCTTTTCGTTGACCCCGATCTCGAGCAGATCAAGGCCGCCCACCGCGTCGGCGCCGATTTTATCGAGATTCACACCGGTGCCTACTGCAACGCCGACACGCCCCAGGTCCGCAAGGCGGAACTGGCCAAAATCGAGGCGGCCATTCGCGCGGCGCGCAAGCTGGGGCTGGGGGTTAACGCCGGACACGGCCTCGATTACCGCAACGTGCGGGCCGTGGTGGCCCTCGGGGGCATCGAGGAATTCAATATCGGCCACAGCATCGTCTCACGGGCAGTGCTGGTCGGCATGGAGCGGGCCGTGCGGGAGATGGCGGACCTGCTCCGGGAGCCCTGAGAGGGTGCCCGTTCACGGGGTCGGAGTCGATCTGGCCCGGGTCGGCCGGTTTCGCCGCCTGGTGACCGAGCGCTCCGGCGTCATCGACCGCCTGTTTACCGCCGGGGAAAAGGAGTATGCCCTTGACAAGCGGGATCCGGCCCCCCACCTGGCGGCCCGCTTCGCCGCCAAGGAGGCCTTTCTCAAGGCTCTCGGGCTGGGGCTGCGCGAAGGGATCACCTGGCAGGATATGGAGGTGGTGCGCGACCCCCTGGGCCGCCCCTCCCTGCGCCTGAGCGGCAAAGCCGCGGAGATCGGTGCGGCACGCGGTCTTTGCGCTATTCATCTTTCCTACAGCCACGACGGCGATTACGCGACTGCCACCGTGGTCCTGGAGACCCCATGAAACTGCTGACTGCCGAAGAGATGCGCGAGCTGGATCGCCGGACCATCGAGGAGATCGGCATTCCCGGAATCGTTCTCATGGAGAATGCCGGGCGCGGGGCCGCCGACCTCCTCTGCCGCCGATTTGCCCACCTGCTCCCGGGCCCCGTGCTGGTGCTGGCCGGCAAGGGTAACAATGGCGGAGACGGCTATGTTGTTGCTCGGCATCTGCTCAATCGCGGCTGGCAGGTCCGGACCGTGGTCCTCGCCGAGCAGGAAGCGATCAGCGGCGATGCCGGCGTCAACCTGGCCGCCCTGCTCAAAGCCGAAGGGTCGGTGAGTTTCGCCCCGGATGAAGGGCGGCTGGCTCGGGAACTCGGTCATCATGGAGGGGCCCGCCTGGTAGTCGACGCCCTCTTCGGCACCGGCCTTTCCTCGGAAGTGCGCGGCCGCTACGGCGACGCCATCGACTGGATCAACGCCGCCGGTGTGCCGGTGGTGGCAATCGACATCCCTTCAGGGATCGACGCCGGCACTGGGCGGATTCTGGGGCGGGGCGTCCGGGCCACCCTCACCGCTACCTTCGCCTTCCCCAAAATCGGTCAGGTGCTCTACCCCGGCGCACAGTACACGGGCGACCTGGAGACGATCGACATCGGTATTCCGATCTCTCTTGCCCGAACCGTGGAGGATCGGAACCTGCTGGTGGAGGCGACCGAGGCGGGCGCCCTCGCCGCTCCGCGCCCCGTGACCGGGCACAAGGGGACCTTTGGCCATCTGCTGGTGGTGGCCGGCTCCGCCGGCAAGAGCGGCGCCGCCGCGATGACCGCTGAAGGGGGCGTTCGCGCCGGCGCCGGTCTGGTGACCGTGGCCTGTTCCGAGTCGGTGCGCAAAGTTCTCGAAATCAAGTTGACCGAGGTGATGACGGCGACGCTGTCCGCGAAGGATGGCGGCCTGAGCACCGAGGCCTTCGGCGACATCGAAGGTCTCTGGGCCGACAAAAAGGCCCTGGCCATCGGTCCCGGTCTGGGGCAGGCCGAGGGAACCCGGGAGGTGGTGAGGCAGGTGGTGCGCGCCTGCCCGCTGCCGCTGGTGGTCGATGCCGACGGTCTGAACGCCCTCACCGGCGGGGTCGATCTTCTTCTCGAGCGGGGCGGTCCGACGCCGGTGCTGACTCCTCATCCGGGGGAGATGGCCCGGTTGACCGGGGGGACGGTGGCCGACGTCGAGGCCGACCGCATCGGCACGGCGCGCGCCTTCGCCAACCGGTACCGGGTGGTCCTGGTCCTCAAGGGGGCCCGCACGGTGACTGCCTTTCCCGACGGCCGGGTGCGGCTCAACGGCAGCGGCAATCCCGGCATGGCGAGCGGTGGCATGGGGGACATCCTGACCGGGCTGATCGGGGGGCTGCTCGCCCAGGGTCTTTCGCCGGAGGATGCCGCCGTCCTCGGCGTCTACCTGCACGGCGCGGCCGGGGACCGTCTGCTGGAGCATCTGGGCGACGCCGGCATGGTCGCCACCGATCTGCTGCAGGAAATCCCCGCTGCGCGCCGGGAGCTTCTGAAGGCGAACGCCAGGATTTAGGCTCTTTGAAGGGGGAAAGTCGCAGGAGATTATAACGCAGGGGTTTTGCTTTTATTGACTTTGCGTTTCCCTTCTTGGGGTCTTTGCGTCTTGAGAGAGCGGAGCGAACGGGCGTTAAACGAGGGTTCGTTCTTGATTTCAGAGAATTGACCGAAGCTTTTTCAAATGCTCAGCCGCTGGGGATCAGACCCATGCCAGATTGAAAGGAATACCTATGCTCACTGCCAAAGATATCATGACCAAAGAGGTGATTTCGGTTTCCGCTGACACCGAGGTCGAAGAACTGGCCCGGCTATTCGTCGAAAAAGGGGTGAGCGCCATGCCCGTGCTCGACGTGCGGGGGGGCTTGCGGGGGATCGTCACTGAAACCGACCTGGTCGAGCGGGACAAGACGCTGCATATCCCCACGGTCATTTCCCTCTTCGACTGGGTTATTTACCTGGAGAGCGAAAAAAGTTTCCGCGACGAGGTGAAAAGGATCTCCGCCCGCAAGGTGGGGGATATCTGCCGAACCGAGGTCGTCACCTGCACTCCGGAAACTTCGGTTGGCGAGATCGCCTCCCTGATGGTGGAGCGGAAGGTCCATCTCATTCCCGTGGTCGAGCAGGATCGCGTGGTGGGGGTGGTGGCCCGCCTCGATATCATCCGCAGCATGGGGGGATAGTGCGTGCGCCAGTGGACGGCGACCACCGCTTCCGCGGAAGAAACGGCCGATTTGGGCAAATTCCTGGGGGAAATGCTCGACGAGCCGGCGGTTCTCTTTCTGACCGGCGACCTGGGGGCGGGCAAGACCTGCCTGGCCCAGGGGATCGCCCGGGGAATGGGCGTTTCTGAGAAGGAACCGGTCACGAGCCCCTCCTACACCCTGATGAACCAGTACCGGGGGCGGCTGGATTTATTTCATTTCGACCTCTACCGCCTCTCGCACCCCGACGATGTGATAGACTTAGGGTTCGACGAGATCCTCCACGGGGAGGGCGTTTCGGTGGTGGAATGGGCCGACCGGGTTCCCGCTCCGGAGATCGAAGGGCTCTTGATTCATCTGACCCGCCTCGACGAGACCTCCCGGGCAGTAGCCTTTCAGGCCCGGGGGGAGCGCTACGAGCGCTTTTTGGAACACCTGGGAAATTCTTGGAGAACCAGGAGGAGCAGATCATGACCGAGTTCGATGTCGCCATTATCGGTGCTGGCCCGGGCGGCTACGTGGCCGCGATCCGGGCGGCCCAGCAGGGAGCCTGCGTCTGCATCGTGGAACGGGATAAGGTCGGCGGCACCTGTCTCAATCGGGGGTGTATCCCGACCAAGGCGCTTTTCAGTTCGGCCAACCTGTTGAAAAAGATGCGTAATTCGCAGATACACGGAATCCGGGTCGAGGGCCTTGAGCTCGATTTTGCCCAGACCGACCAGCGCAAAAACGAGGTGGTCGCCAAATTGGTGGGGGGAGTGGAGCAGCTTCTCAAGGCCAACGGCGTGGATATCTTCCACGGCCACGCCTCGCTGGAAGGGCCCGGGAGAATCCGAATTCAGAGCGAGGGGGTGATCGGCCATATCCGGGCCAGGAAGGTCATCCTGGCCAGCGGATCTCTGGCTGCCCGCCCCAAGGCCCTGCCCATCGATGGGAAAAATGTTTTGACCAGCAGTGAAATTCTTGCTATTAAAGAGCTTCCGGAAAGTTTGCTGGTGATCGGAGGAGGGTACATCGGCTGCGAATTTGCAGGCATTTTTTCCGTTTTCGGCACCCGGGTGACGATTATAGAACAGCTTCCCACGATCCTCGCCCAGAGCGACCGACAGGTGGTTCGGGAAGTGGAAAAGGCCTTCAAGGAACAGGGGGTCGATATCCGTACCGGCACGTCGGTGGAGAACCTGGAGGTCGAGGACGGATCGGTTACCGCTACCCTCTCCGGAGGCGAAACGGTCACCGCCGAGAAGGTTCTGGTCGCTGTCGGCCGGGTGCCCAACACCGAAGGTCTGGGGCTGGCCGAAGCCGGGGTGAAGATGGAGAAGGGCGCCGTAGTGGTCGACGACCACATGCGGACCTCGGTGGAGGACATTTATGCCATCGGCGACGTCACCAACATCATCCAGCTGGCCCATGTTGCCTCCTACCAGGCCGACATCGCCGTGACCAACGCCCTCGGCGGGGACGCACGGGCGGATTACCGGGTCGTCCCGAGCACCATTTTTACCCTTCCCGAGATCGGCCACGTCGGCTTGACCGAAGAGGATTGCAAAAAGCGGGAGCTGGAGGTCGAGGTCGGGCGCTTTTCCTACCAGGCCTCGAGCAAGGCGCTCTGTGACGGCGAGCCGCGGGGAATGGTCAAGGTGGTGGCCGAGAAGGACGGAGGGAAGATTCTGGGCGCGTCCATCGTCGGCGAGGAGGCGTCCACCCTGGTGGCCGAGGTGGCGGTGGCCATGCGTCGCGAGATGAGTGCGGCCGAGCTGGGACGGGTGATTCACTCTCATCCGACTCTTCCCGAGATGGTCAAGGAAGCCGCCGAGGATACCGAGGGGGCGGCCATTCACAAAATGGGACGAAAACGTGGCGGCGGGTCCGCGTCACGTAAAGGCTGAATTTTCCCGCGGCCCTGAGGGCCGCTTGGTTAAAAAAAGGAGGATCGTGGCATTATGGCCCTGGTTGTACAGAAATTCGGTGGGACGTCCGTCGGCACCATCGAAAGAATTCGCAACGTCGCCCGGCGGGTGGCGAGAGCGTACGACGACGGCAACGACGTGGTGGTGATCGTATCGGCCATGTCGGGAGAAACCAACAAACTGGTGGCGATGGCCAACGAAATCTGCGAATTTCCCAGTGAGCGGGAATACGATGTTCTCGTCTCCACCGGCGAGCAGGTGACGATTGCCCTGTTGTCCATGTGTCTGCAGTCGATGGGGTACAAGGCCAAAAGTTTTCTGGGGCACCAGATCCCGGTCCGGACCGACAGCGCCTTTTCCAAGGCCCGGATCGATAAGATCGAAGACAAAAACATCCGCGAGGACCTCAAAAACGGTTCCATCGTGGTGGTGGCCGGTTTCCAGGGAGTGGACCGGGAAGGAAATATCACCACCCTGGGGCGTGGCGGCTCCGATACTTCGGCCGTCGCCGTGGCCGCGGCGCTCAAGGCCGATGTCTGTGAGATTTATACCGACGTGGACGGCGTCTATACAACTGATCCGCGCATCGTTTCCGACGCGTCGAAAATCGAGAAGATCTCTTACGACGAGATGCTGGAAATGGCCTCTCTCGGGGCCAAGGTTCTGCAGATCCGCTCGGTGGAATTCGCCAAGAAATTCGGGGTGGTGATCCATGTCCGCTCGAGCTTTAACGATAATCCAGGGACCCTGGTGATGAAGGAGGATGCCGATATGGAGAGTGTTCTGGTTTCGGGGATTACCTACAATAAGGATGAAGCGAAGATCTCCGTGATGCGGGTTCCCGACCGGCCCGGCATCGCTGCTAAGCTGTTTTCCCCTCTGTCCAACGCCAACATCACCGTGGACATGATCATTCAGAACGTCTCCCACGAGGGGTCTACCGATCTGACCTTCACGGTGGCCAAGCCTGATTTCAAAAAAGCTCTCAAGATCGTTGAAGAGGCGGCGAAGGAGATCAGCGCGGGCGGCGTCAGCAGCGACGAAAATATCTCCAAGATATCGATCGTCGGCGTCGGCATGCGTTCTCATTCAGGCATCGCGAGCACCATGTTTCAGGTTCTGTCCCAGGAAGGGATCAACATTCAGATGATTTCTACCAGTGAAATCAAGATTTCCTGTGTCGTCGCCGCCAAATATACCGAACTGGCCATACGGGTGCTGCACGATGCCTTCGGCCTGGCCAAAAAGGACATTCAGGCGGAGCAGTAAAGGCAGTGACGAGTGACATGGGTCGCCCCCGTTGACGAACCGCAGGGCGCAGCTTGCTGCGCCTTTGCCGTAGCTGGTGGATGCACCCTTTTTTTGTTGTGCGGATATACAAGGAATGGATGAAATGAGTCTTGTCAAGCTCTACGATACGACCCTCAGGGATGGAACCCAGGCAGAAGACGTCTCTTTTCTGGTGGCCGATAAGATCCGCATCGCCCAGAAGCTCGACGAGCTCGGTATCCACTACATTGAAGGAGGGTGGCCGGGGTCCAATCCGAAGGACATCGCCTTTTTCAAGGAGATCAAAAAGGTCACCCTGCAGCAGGCCAAAATCGCTGCATTCGGCTCGACCCGACGGGCCAGGACGACCCCGGCCAAGGACAACAACATCCGGACCCTGATCCAGGCTGAGCCGGATGTCGTTACGATCTTCGGCAAGACCTGGGATTTTCATGTCCGCGAAGCGCTGCGCATCAGCCTGGAGGAAAATCTGGAGCTGATTTACGATTCGCTGGCGTACCTTAAAGAGAACGTCGGGGAGGTCATCTACGACGCCGAGCACTTTTTCGACGGCTACAAGGCCGATCCCGACTATGCCCTCAAAACGCTGAAAGCGGCCGAGGAGGCCGGCGCCGATTGTATCGTCCTGTGCGACACCAACGGCGGCACCCTGCCCCAGGAGTTTCCCGAAATTCTGGCGGCCGTCAAAAATTCGGTGAGCACCCCGCTGGGGATTCATACGCACAACGACAGCGAATGTGCGGTGGCCAATTCCCTCATGGCGGTGAACCTCGGCATCGTGCACGTGCAGGGAACGATCAACGGTTTCGGCGAGCGCTGCGGCAACGCCAACCTCTGTTCCATCATTCCCTCCCTGAAGCTCAAAATGGGCAAGGAATGCGTCACGGACGAGCAGTTGGCGAGGCTGCGGGAGGTTTCCCGCACCATCTACGAGCTGGCCAATCTGGTGCCCGACAAACACCAAGCCTTCGTCGGCAACTCCGCGTTCGCCCATAAGGGCGGGGTGCACGTTTCCGCCATCCAGCGCCACCCCGAAACTTATGAGCACATCCGCCCCGAGCGGGTGGGGAACGTGACCCGCGTCCTGGTTTCCGATCTGTCCGGGCGCTCCAATATCCTCGCTAAGGCCGAACAGTTCCAGATCAATCTGGACAGCAAGGATCCGGTCACCCTGGAGATCCTCGAAGAGATCAAGGAGATGGAGAACAAGGGGTACCAGTTCGAAGGGGCCGAGGCCTCCTTCGAACTTCTCATGCGCCGAGCCCTGGGAACCCTGCGCCACTTCTTCTCGGTTATCGGCTTCCGGGTGATCGACACCAAGCGGCACGAGGAGGAAAAACCTCTGTCGGAGGCCACTGTACAGGTCAAGGTAGGTGGGAGGATCGAGCACACCGCCGCCGAGGGAGACGGCCCGGTCAATGCGCTGGACCACGCTCTGCGCAAGGCCCTGGAAAATTTCTACCCCCAACTCAAGGAAATGCGCCTGTTCGATTATAAGGTTCGGGTTCTACCGGCCGGCAAGGGCACGGCCTCCGTTACGCGCGTTCTCATCGAATCGGGCGACAAAACCTCCCGTTGGGGAACGGTCGGGGTCAGCGACAATATTATCGACGCCTCCTATCATGCCCTGATCGATGCCTTTCAGTACAAACTGATCAAAGACCAGGGGCGGTAACCGGTGCGGGCTTCCCGCGGTACCTCTCTGCTGCTGATCCTTCTGCTGGCCGGCCTGGCCGTCCAATATGGCCGGAGGTCTCTCCTTTCCCGGAGCGGACCTCCGGCCTTCTTTGTCGAAAAACACCCGGGAATCCTTGTTGCTCTCGGCCCGGGATTCCCCCAACCTGGTATCTATCAATTTTCTGACGGAGCGACTCCTTTGAGCGTCATTCAAATGACGCCGTTCTTGCCGAGCCCGGAACTGGCCGAAAAGGGGGCGGCCTCTCGCCCCCTTCTGTCTGGTGAAGCTCTGGATATCGTCCGTTCCGGAGCGAAAGTCATTGGAGTAAAAAGGAATTGGATGCCGGCACGGCAGAGGATGACCCTCGGTATTCCGCTTCGCGTCGACCGCATGTCCTTTCGGGATTGGCAGGCCCTGCCGGGAATCGGGCCGGCGTTCGCTCGGAGAGTCGAAATCGACCGTCAACAGAATGGCGGTTTTGGCTCCCTGAAGGCGCTGCAAAGGGTGCAGGGGATCGGACCGAAGCATATAAAGGAATGGGAAAAATTTTTTCGAAAGGAAAAACAGTCTCATAGGTTGTTGAAATAAAAGGATAAAAATAAAACAGCCGAGGACTCTCGTCGTTTTGCTCCCGTTGTCGTTTCGAGCTGGCACGTCTCATGTAATACCTATATAGCGCAAAAGGCGAATCCAGCTAGCAAACCCATATATTCTTCAAAAGGGGGTACAACGATTATGAAATGTCCAAAATGCAAAGGCCGGATGTACGCGGAAAAATACTACGATTTCGTGCGTTCTTTCGACGCGTGGAAGTGCTGCTCCTGTGGAGAAGTCCTCGATCCGACCATTTTGGCCAACAGAGCACGCAATCATAACCTTTTTATCGGCTGATACAGCGCCGGCTGAGAAGGCGTATCTATTCGAAAAAGGCCGGGGGCCGCAAGCCTCCGGCCTTTTTCCGTGTGTCGCTGCCGACTCGGCAGAGGAGGCGTGTATGGCGGATTGACATGGAGCGGCCTCCTGTTAAACCTAAAACAACGGTGGTCAAGTGATGTGATCAGGAGCATTCGGTTCGCGGTATTTGTTTTCATGAAATTCACATGGAGAGGACACATGGGATCTGAAATGCCCTATATTCGCGATTGTACAGCCACGGGGTGTGCCTTCAATGTCCGTCGGGGCTGCCGGGCCGAGGCGATAACCCTTGGCCGGGAGGGTCGTGCGGCCTGCAAAACCTTCCTTCCGGGAGGCACCAGTACGCGTGGCGGCAATGGACCCGCCGCAGTCGGAGCCTGCGCGATGTACATGTGCCTGCACAATCGGGACCTGATGTGTATGGCCTACCGGATCAAGGTTGGCATTCGCCAGGGCCGGGCCGACTGCCTGACCTTTAAGAACCGCTACAAGGAAGCCACCAACTGAATTGGCTTATTTGCTCTTCGAAGGAGGCAGAAAATGCCGGAGAAAACCGACGCTCAGATCACGGAAATCGTTCGTCCGTTGTTCCCCCAGGAAGCACTTTTCGTCAATTCCGTGGAGGCTGATGGGAGTCGGGTTCTCTCTGTGGGGTGGCGGCTTGGCCTCAGCCGGATGGAGAATTGGTCGAAAGAGGTTCGCCTGGTGCTTGGTCCCAAAATACTCGAGCGATACGGCAAGTTGAACGATAAGGGACGGCGCAAGGCTGAGAATAATCTGGTTTCTTTCGTTCAATTGCGGCTCGCCAAATTCAATCCCCACCACGACAAGCCCCGTTATCTGCTGCCCCCCGTTGAGATCTGGAAGCCGGCCTTCGAAGAGATATTTCCCAATGTCGGTTAGCGAAGGCGCAAGTTCCTTGCGATTGTCTCCGGAGTTGATAGTATTGAAGCTAACTACCGGAAACCTTTAATAATCCTTGAAAAAGGGCAGCCGATGAAAGTCAAGAAAGAGAGATCCCTTCTCGAATCGGGTGAATTGCTTGCCTTCTATAGAGATATGGTACGGATCCGGCAATTCGAGGAATCCTGCCCCAAGCTCTACAGCCAGGGAAAGTTGGGGGGCTTTCTGCACCTCTACAGCGGCCAGGAGGCGGTGGGAGTGGGCGTCGCCCATGCGATTCATCAGGACGACTACATGATCAGCGCCTATCGGGAACATGGCCTGATTATCGCCAAAGGGGTCCCGCCCAAAAAAGTCATGGCCGAACTCTTCGGCAAACCGGCCGGCGTCTCCAAGGGGAAGGGCGGGTCGATGCACATGTTCGACGCCGATCTCCGGTTCATGGGAGGCTTCGGCATCGTGGGAGGGCACCTGCCGCTGTCGGTCGGCCTCGGTTATTCCATCCTGTACCGGGAAGGGGACGAAGTGGTGATCTGCCTGTTCGGCGACGGCGCCACCAACCAGGGGGTTTTTCATGAAGCAATGAACATGGCGGCGCTCTACAAGGTGCCCGTTGTCTTCGTCTGCGAAAACAACCGCTACGGCATCGGCACCAGCGTCGCCCGGGCCAGTGCCGTGGAGGAGCTTTACAAGAAAAGCTGCGCCTACGAAACCCCGGGTGTCAAGGTGGATGGTATGGACGTGCTGGCCGTTTACGAGACGGTCCGTCAAGCGGTGCAGCGTGCCCGGGAGGGCGGGGGGCCGAGCTACATCGAAGCGCTGACCTACCGTTTTCGCGGCCACTCCATCTCGGACCCCGGCACCTATCGCAGCGAACAGGAGAAGAAGATCTGGCAGGAGCGCGATCCGATTCCCAACTTTGCCGACTGGTTGACCAAAAACGGACACGCCACCTCCGAGCAGATCGCCGGGATCGATGAGGAGGAAAAGAAAGTAATCGAGGATGCCATCCGGTTTGCCGAGGAAAGTCCCGATCCGGATTTAGAAGAGCTGTGGACCGACGTGTATGTGTAGAGTGTCGGGTTAAAGAAGGGGCAGGTTAAAAGCTCATTCTCTGTCACGAAAGACCAAGCGCCCCTCACCCGCGCTTCGGGCACCCCTCTCCGCATGGGAGAGGGGAAACGCTACGATGTTATCTGGGAGTTTGTCATGCCGAAAATCACCTGTCGTGATGCGTTGAATCAGGCTCTGCACGAGGAGATGGAGCGGGACGACGCGGTTTTCATCCTTGGTGAGGACGTCGGACTTTATGAAGGTTCTTTCAAGGTGACCCGCGGCCTGCTGGCCAAGTTCGGCGAGAAGCGGGTGATCGATACGCCGATATCGGAGGCCGGCATCGTCGGCATGGGCTGCGGAGCGGCCATGACCGGATTGCGGCCGATCGTGGAACTGATGACCGTCAACTTCGGGATCGTCGCCCTGGATCAGATCATGAACCATGTGGCCGTGTGCCGTTACATGTTCGGCGGCGGGGTGAAGATTCCCCTTACCATCCGGGCGCCGGGGGGAGGAGGCCATCAGCTCGGAGCCCAGCATTCCCATTCCCTCGAATCCCTCTTCCTTCACTGTCCGGGGCTGCGGCTCGTGGTTCCGTCGGTGCCTGCGGACGCCAAAGGGTTACTGAAAAGCGCCATCCGCTCCGATGATCCGGTGATGTTCATCGAACACGAGGGGCTGTATGGGGTCAAGGGGGAGGTGCCCGACGGCGAGTACACCGTCCCCATCGGCGTGGCGGATATTAAGCGTCACGGCAGGGACGTCACCCTGATCACCCTGTCCCGAATGGTCTATGTCTGCCTGGAGGCGGCCGAACGGCTGGCCGAGGATGGGATCGAGGCGGAGGTCGTCGACCTGCGCAGTCTCAATCCGCTGGATATGCCGACCCTCATCGCGTCGGTTCGCAAGACTCGCCGGGCGATTACGGTGGAAGAATCGTGGCTTACCGGCGGCTGGGGGGGGAAATTGTGGCCCGGCTCACCGAACAGGTCTTTGACGAACTCGATGCGCCCCTGTTGCGGGTCGGCGGCGCTGATGTGCCGATGCCCTACTCGAAGAAGCTGGAACAGGCCGCCATTCCTGATGTCCAAGAAGTGGTATCCCGGGTCAGGGAGATCTGTTAATTCGTCGTCGCAATCTTGATGCTTTCGCAAAAACTTCATGGGATGGCTAAGCAAAGATTTCGTCCGACAAGGCCTGGCGGTTTTTCAGGGCGAAGGCCACCATCAGGGTGGTCGAGGTCCTGAATAATAGCCGTAACGCCGTAGGACGGACTTTTTGCGTCGCCATCAATCTTCAAGGAGCGGAGCAAACCATGCCGATCGAAATCACCATGCCCAAGCTGAGCGATACGATGGAGGAGGGGACTCTCCTCAAATGGAAAATCAAGAGCGGGGATCGGGTTTCCAAGGGGGATATCATCGCCGAAGTGGAAACGGACAAAGCCGCCATGGAGATGGAGGCCTTTGACGAAGGGGTGGTGCAGGAGCTCAAGGTCGAGGAGGGTGATACGGTTCCCGTGGGGACGGTGATTGCCACTTTCGCCCGGGAAGGGGAAGAGAAATCGGCGGGTGAGCCGGAAGAGGGAAAGTCTGCCGAGCAGATACAGAAAACCCAAGAGCCTGCGGAAGAAAAAGAACGGAAGCCGCAGGAGAAGGCTGAGACGGCCGAGAAAGAAGCCGAGGAGGCCGAAGCCGCTGAAGGGGCCGAAGAACCCGCGGAAGCGCAAGAAAAAGGGATGAAAGCGGGGGAGAAAGCGGAACAGGCCGAAGAGCAGGCCGAAGAAGCCGAGACCGCCCGTGCGGTCATGGCGGCCTCGCCCGCGGCCCGCGGCCTGGCCCGGGAGAAGGGGATTGATCTGACCCGGGTTCGCGGAACCGGGCCGGGCGGACGGGTCGTGCTGCGCGATGTCGAAAAATATCTGGAGGCCGGGCAAGAGAAGGGCGGCAAGGCTCCCGAGAAGAAGGGGCGCCCCAGGGCCGGTGGCAAAAAGTCGGTGAAAATTCGGCGTATCGTCGCCCGCAAAATGGCGGAGAGCTGGCAGACCATTCCTCACTTCTACGTGACCGTGGCTGTGGATATGACCGACGTGGTTCGGTTCCGCAAAAATCTCGGGGTCAGTATCAACGGATTCATTCTGGCCGCTTCAGCCCGGTCGCTGAAAGAACATCCCTGGGTCAACAGCCACTGGGTCGAGGGTGAAGCGGTGGAGCAGTCATCCATCAATATTGCCCTGGCGGTAGCCACCGAAAGGGGCCTGTACAATCCGGTTCTGCGTGATTGCGGCGGCCTCTCCCTGAAGGAAGTCGGCCGCAGGGCCGAAGAATTGAGCGACAAAGCGCACCAGGGGCAGTTGTCGGCGGAAGAGCTCGAAGGCGGGACGTTCACCCTTTCCAACATGGGCATGTTGGGGGTGGAATCCTTCAGTGCCATCATCACCCCGCCCCAGGCTGCCGTTCTGGCTGTGGGCACGGTCAAGGGCGAAATCGTCATCGACGAGCATGAAGAGCCGGTCCTCGCCCCGATCCTGCGTCTGACTCTTTCGGCCGATCACCGGATTCTCGACGGTGCCGATGCGGCTGAATTTCTGGCTACGGTCAAGAGTTACCTAGAAGCGCCGGTGACGCTCATCAGCTGCGGCGACGGAGAGGAGTAGTCAAAAAGATGGAACAGTATCGACTTTCTCCGGAGGATCTGAGCTGGCGATGCGACCCCGGTCAGTTTCAGTTCGAAACCACCCGCGACCTGCCCGCCCTGGAGGCGACCATCGGGCAGAGCCGGGCACTGTCTGCGATTCAGTTCGGCCTTGGGATTAGAAACGACAACTTTAACATCTTCGTTCTGGGCGAACCGGGCACGGGGCGCTCTTCGACCATCAAAAAACTTCTGAAGGCCCGCGCGCGAGATGAGTCCGTCCCCGACGACTGGTGTTACGTGCATGATTTCAACGACGGCAGCCGGCCGAAGAACTTCCAGATCCCCGCTGGCAAGGGAAAGGAACTGCTGAAGGATGTCGAACAACTCGTGAGCCGCCTGGCCGAAGAGATTCCCAAGGTTTTCGAGAGTAAGGAGTACGAACAGCAGAAAAACCGCATCACCGGCGAATACCAGGAGAAAAACAAGCACCTGTTCCAGAAGCTTGAGGAAACGGCGAGCCGGCAGGGGTTTCTGCTGCAGCGGACGGTGAGCGGTCTGGCGCTGGTTCCCACCAAGGATGAACATCCTCTGTCCCAGCAGGAGTACGAGGACCTTTCCGCCGAGGAAAAGACCTCCATCGACGAGCGGGGCAGCGCTCTGCAGGAAAAACTGAATGACGTTCTGCGCCAGGTCCGCGCCCGCGAGAAGGAAATGCGCGAGGCGGTCGCCAAAATGGAGAAGGATGTTTTTCTTTATGCCATCGGTCACCTGTTCGACGATCTGGAGGAGAAGTATCGAAAAATTCGACTGCATCCTGACGCATTTCAGTAATTGCAAAAAGGATATCCTGGAGCGACTTGAAGAATTCCGTCCCCAACAGGGCCCGCAGATTTCCCTGCCGGGGCTGAAAACCGGCCAGCAGGAACCTTCCTTCGACCGCTACCGCGTCAATCTGTTTTTGGACAACGGCGATCTTGAAGGGGCACCCGTGGTTTTCGAGACCAACCCGACCTATTTCAATCTCTTCGGCCGCGTCGAACACATCATCCAGATGGGCAACGCCTCCACCAATTTCACCATGATCAAGCCGGGTGCCCTGCACCGGGCCAATGGGGGGTATCTCGTCTTGGACTGCCGCGAGGTGCTCATCAATCCCTTCTCTTACGAAGCACTCAAACGGACTATCCGCAATCACGAAATCAAGATCGAGGACATGGCGGAGCAGTATCGCCTGATTGCCACTGTTTCCCTCAAGCCCCAACCGATTCCTCTGGACTGCAAGATTATCATCATCGGAACGCCGATCCTCTACTATCTGCTGTATCAACTGGACAACGATTTCCGCAAGTATTTCAAGGTGAAGGCCGATTTCGATCGGATGATGAAAAATACCCCGGAGAACGTGAACCAGTACGCGCTTTTCGTCGCTTCCAAATGTCAGGAGGAAGATCTGCTGCCCTTCGATCCCTCCGGGGTGGCGCGGGTCGTCGAGTATTCGGGCCGGCTCATCGAGGACCAGAAACGCCTCTCCTCCCGTTTTCTGGACATCGCCGATATCATCCGAGAAGCGAGTTTCTACGGAGAGCAGGAAAGCCGGGACCGGGTCAGCCGCTCTCACGTCGAGCAGGCCATCGAGGCCAGAATCTACCGTTCCAACAAAATGGAACAGCGGATCCAGGAGATGATCGAAGAAAACACCCTGCTGGTCGATACCGAGGGGGCGGTAGAGGGGCAGCTCAACGGTCTTTCGGTCTACCTGATGGGCGATCACGCCTTCGGTAAGCCTTCCCGGGTCACCGTCCGTACCTACCTCGGGAAAAGCGGGGTCATCAACATCGAGAGAGAAGCCAAGCTCTCCGGTCCGATACACGACAAGGGCGTCATGATTCTCGCCGGCTTCCTGGGCGATCGCTTCGCCCAGGACAAGCCCCTCTCCCTGGCTGCTTCGATCTGCTTCGAACAGTCTTATTCCGGCGTCGAGGGGGACAGCGCCTCTTCCACCGAACTGTACGGATTGCTGTCCTCACTCGCGGGCGTACCGATCCGCCAAGGGATTGCCGTGACCGGTTCGGTCAACCAACGGGGACAGATTCAGCCGATCGGCGGGGTCAACGAGAAGATCGAGGGCTTTTATGCCGTCTGCAAGGCCAGAGCGCTCACAGGAAACCAGGGGGTGCTCGTTCCGATCCAGAATGTGAAAAATCTCATGCTGAAGGAAGAGGTCATCGCCGCGGTTCGGGACGGGAAGTTTCATATCTGGGCGGTAGCCACCGTGGATGAGGGGATCGAGATCCTCACCGGCGTGCCCGCCGGCCAAAGACAGGAGGACGGCAGTTGGCCGGAGGGGTCGGTGAATCAGCGGGTTGACAAGCGGTTGCGGGAGATGGCCGAGACGTTGCGCGGCTATGGGGTGGGAAAGGAGAACCAGAAGTAGTCTCGATTTGGTTCCAAAAGTCCGGCTCCCTTCCGAAGGAGACGGAAGAATTCCAACCGCAGAGGGGGGAGAAACGGAAGACCCTGAAAGGTCACTTCGGTTTGAACCTGAAAAGCCCCTCCACTCTGACATTCACCTCCTCAGCCTTTTGATCTTCGAGAACCCCATTGCAAGGAGCTTCTCCACCTCCACCAAAAGAAAAACGGAAACGGCGGTAAGAATGATCAGGGCTTCGGCAGCATTGGTGGGAAGGATGAAAATTATCGCCTTGCGGATGTTGTCATAGACGGTGCGCCCCTCCTCTGCGGCATGGGCGATGGAGGCGAAATTGTCGTCGGCAAGGACAACTTCAGCCGCTTCCTTAGCCACCTCGGTCCCTTTGATCCCCATGGCCACCCCGACGTCGGGCCGCTTGAGGGCGGGAACATCGTTCACGCCGTCTCCCGTCATGGCGACAACTCCCCCGCCTCCGCGCTCCAAAGAGCACATTTCCAGAAGGCGATCTGGCGCTCCTTTCAGGAGGACGAACCTTCGCCCGCAATGGTTGTGATGCAAGGAGGCCATGAAGCGATGTCAGTACTCGGGCGAAGGCGTCCATCTTCCGCAGCAGGGGCGTGGTCAGGGTTTGCACCTGCGAGAGCATGGCATTGATGCGACCGAGTTCAGTCTGCTCACCGGTGGCCACCACCATCCCCGAACCCTGGCCGCTGGTGATAATCGTTCCGGAAAACGCCATCCCGAGTCGATCACCCAGAGGGGCGCTCGCGGCAACGGTGTCGGTCCCTTTCCGGACAGGGAGCGATTCTCCTGTCAGCATGGTCTCCTCGACCTGCAGTTCCCGCACGTGCAGGAGCCGAAGATCCGTCGGGACCTTGTCCCCCGCCTGCAGGGAAAGAAAAGTCTGCAGCGATTCCAGTGCCCTTTCGGCTTTTCCTTCCTGCAGAAAACCGATCAGGGCATTGATGAATACCACACCCAGAATAACGGAGGCATCGACCTAATGGCGAAGAGCGGACGTCACCGCGGCGGAAGCGAGCAGGATGTAAATCAGGACATTGTGAAACTGCATCAGGAAGCGGCGCAGAGGCCCTCTTTTGCGAGGGGGCGGCAAGCGATTGGGGACGAAATGGGTCAGACGCTCCGCAGCTTCTTCTGCGTTAAGCCCGGAGGGACGGCTGTTCAGTCGAATGAAGATTTCCTGGGAGGAAAGGGCATGTCAGGGGATCGCCGAAGGCGAGTCGGACATGTCTGTTTCCTTTTCATGATCGATTTTCGCTAGAGATCCTTCCCTGTAGAAAATTCTTTATTCATCCTGGACCGATGCGAGCCTTCGTATTCTTTCCTTGATCTCTTCCGGCAGAAAATGCCAGTAAGGACTCTTCGCCAACTCTTTGAACTGCCTCTGCTTTTCAGGAAGGGACAGAGTGGCCCATTTGTTGGGAGGGGAGAAAGATTCTTCCTGCTTTTGTGCCGGATTCATCATACCTCCAAGATTCCGGAATCACACCCGACAGCGAGAGAATTGAAACAAAGACAAATGCGGGTACGGTCGCGAAGACCAGAATGGATGACTGGGGAAATGAAGCGACGATGTACAGAAGAGAATACCTTCCTCTGCCATTATTTCAAACCCGTCTTCACCTTCCCTTTGCTTTTGATAAGACCGTGTTAAACTGACTGAAATTAGAAATTTCTATAGTCGGTATGAGCACTGGAGCCTGCCGCCGCGGCTAAGGAGGCACCATGCAGGATTGGCAGGATCGGATCAACCCTGAAAACCTGGAACGACAGGTCACGGATATGGTCGCCCGGTTCAAGAGCGGCAAGCCGCCGGTGAAGATCATTGCCCTGGTGATCGCCTTCCTGTTTCTGGCCTGGGGGGCGGTCAGCAGCTTCTATGAGGTCGGCACCGAGGAAACGGGGGTCGTGCTGCGCTTCGGCCATTTCAACAGTTTTGCCGCCCCTGGGCTGCATTTCAAGCTCCCCTTCGGGATCGACACCGTCACCATGGTCAAGACCGGGCGCGTCCTCAAGGAGGAGTTCGGCTTTCGCACCGTCGCAGCCGGGGGTGCGGACCACCTACGCCACCGAGGGGCTTGACGAGGAGTCGTTGACTCTGACCGGCGATCTCAACGTCGTCGATCTGGAATGGATCGTCCAGTACCAGATCGCCGACCCCTTCAAGTATCTTTATCGCATCAAGAATCCGCAGGAAACGATCCGCGACATTACCGAAGCGGCGGTGCGCACGGTGATCGGCAACTCCAATGTCACCGAGGTGCTGACCACCGAGCGGGCACTGCTCGCGGGGACCATCCAGAAAAACCTGCAGCAGATCCTCAATGGCTATGACATCGGCGTGCGCATCGTCACCGTCAAGTTCCAGGACGTCAATCCGCCCGAGGCGGTCAAGGCAGCCTTCAACGAGGTCAACGAGGCCGAGCAGGAAAAAGAGAGCATGATCTTCCAGGCCCGCGAGCAGTACAACCGCGAGGTCCCCAAGGCCGCCGGGGTGGCCAAGAGCACGATTCTCGAAGCCGAGGGGTACGCACTGGAGCGGCATCAACCAGGCCCGGGGAGAGACCGACCGCTTTCTGGCCCTGCTCGCCGAGTACCAAAAGGCGCCGCAGGTGACCCGACAGAGGCTCTACCTTGAGACCCTGGAGAAGATTCTGCCAACCGTCGATGAGATCTACATCATGGACAAAGACGGGGCGGGGGCTCTGCCGCTGCTGCCGCTGCGCACGGGGAAAGGAGTGACCGGGCCATGAAAAAACTGCTGCTCCTCCTGATAGTGGTCCTTGCCCTGCTGGCGGCCAATGGAGGTCTGTTCGTTATCGACGAAGGGGCACAGGCAATCGTCACCCAGTTCGGCAAGCCCGTGGGGGGCATCCAGCTTCCCGGGCTGCATTTCAAGATTCCCCTGGTCCAGGAGGTGCGCCGCTTCGACCGGCGCATCCTCAAATGGGACGGCGATCCCAATCAGATCCCGACCAAGGACAAGCGCTACATCTGGGTCGATACCACCGCCCGTTGGCGGATTACCGATCCCCTTCTTTTTTACACCACTGTAGCTACCGAGCAGGGCGCTCAGAGCCGCCTTGACGATATCCTCGACTCTGTGGTGCGCGATGCCGTTTCCAGCCATCTGCTGGTGGAGCTCGTTCGAGGCCGGGACTATCAGGCTCCCCAAGGGGGGACGGAGGTCATCGAGCTGGAAGGGGAGACGGTCCCCGTCGAAAATCTTCTCGGCCGCGAACAAATTCTGACTGACATCCTCGCCCAGGCGCGCAAGAGCACCCCGGAATACGGTATCGACCTCATCGACGTGCGCATCAAGCGCATCAACTACGTGGAGCAGGTCCGCAAGCGGGTTTATGAGCGGATGATCTCGGAGCGCAAAAAGGTCGCCTCTCAGTATCGCTCCGAGGGAGAAGGGGAAAAGGCCAATATCCTGGGACAGATGCAGAAGGAACTTAAGCGCATCGAGTCCGACGCCTACCGCCAATCGGTACAGATCCGCGGCAAAGCCGACGCCCGGGCGGCTGCGATTTACGCCTTAGCCTACCGCAAGGACCCCGAGTTCTTCGCCTTTGTACGCACCCTGGAATCCTATCGTAAAACGATGGGAAAGAACGCGCGCCTGGTGATCTCCACCGATTCCGACTTCTATCGCTTCCTGCGGGAATCGTGGCAGAAAAAATAGGGACCTTGGGCCAGGTCTGGACATTGGAATGGCGGAAAAAATTGAGCATAACCTCTGACTGACTCCATTAGGTTGCGATCTCCAGTTCCCGCGAGCCGAAGAGACTGACGCCTTCATCCGGTGGAAGGCACCAATGTGGTTTCTCTGCGCTCGATTCTATCCCAGCCACTTTCTTCACAATCGCCTTAACTCTCAACTCCTTAAAACAGGATGCCGAGGATAGCGTCGGAAATTATCTTTCGTGTTATCCAGAAGCAAAAGGCATTCAGCATTCTATTACCCTTATCGAAGGCGGAGAAGTTTCCTGGAAATCATACAACATGCGGAAAAAGTAAACACTGGCCTGATCGTAATGGGAATACGCGGTGCTCTGAATCCGTCCCAAAACTCACCCCCTCTCAAACACGAAAAGCCTCGGCCAGAGGACCGGGGCCTTTTCTGCCAGGCCAGTAGAAATAAGACAATCGGATTCAAGAGACGCATATCAGTGGCTATACTATCCCGGACACACAAACTGAGGCATAATGCCCGGCAACGGAGGTGTGTCCAATGAGCTCAAACTATTCGTCCGAGTTTAAACAAAATGCTGTCAATTTAGCCGTCGAATCCGATCAACCTATCGCCATGACAGCAAGAGATTTAGGTGTCAACGCCAATACGCTGTACAACTGGATAACAAAATATCGTCAGCCGGGATCTCAGGCCAATAAAGGCTCTGGAGAATGCCATCCGCATGATGAGTTAAAACGCCTCCGCCGGGAAATCGCCCAGCTCAAGGAAGAGCGTGACATCTTAAAAAAAGCGGCGGCGTACTTTGCAAAAAACAGTCGGTAAAGTATGCCTGGATGAAACAACAGACTGAGTTTCGTATCCAGTCGATGTGCCGGGTCCTCCAGGTTTCCCGGAGTGGCTACTATGAGAGCCTGAAAAGGCCTCCCAGTAACCACTGCATCGAAGATGAAGAACTTCGCCCCCGGATCAAGGCCGCTTTTGAAAAGGGGCGTAAAAACTACGGCACCCGGCGGATCAAAGATGCGTTGCAAAAACAAGAGACCAATATCAGTCCCAGCAATATCAGTCGCCGCCGCATCGGTCGGCTGATGCGCGAAGAAGATCTTAAAGTCCAGACCAAACGGAAATTCAAAATGACAACAGATTCGAATCACGACAAACCGATCGCACCAAACTTGCTGGAGCGTGAATTTACCGTTACAGCGCCCAATACGGTTTACGTCGGCGACATCACCTACATCCGGACTCGCGAAGGGTGGCTCTATCTCGCTGTTGTCATCGATCTGTTCTCCCGGGCCGTCGTTGGCTGGTCCATGGACTCACGCATGACTGCAAGTTTGGTCAACAGTGCCATGCTGATGGCCATATGGAAACGAAAGCCCACCGAGGGTCTGATCTTTCACAGTGATCGGGGCAGCCAATATGCCTCCGACAGTTACCGGCAGATTCTCAGCGACTATGGTGTTAAGGCCAGCATGAGCCGAAAGGGCGATTGCTGGGATAACGCTGTCGCCGAGAGTTTTTTCCACACCCTGAAAATCGAACTGGTTCACCACTGCGACTATGAATCCCGTGATGAAGCCAGAGTATCAATCTTCGAATACATCGAAGTGTTTTACAATCGTCAGCGGTCACATTCCGTTATCGGATACGAAGCTCCGCTGGTCTATGAATCAACGCAGGTAGCTGCATAAACTTGTGTCCGGAAAAGTGTTGCCAGTT
>CAWANI010000033.1:0-17896 GCA_963783365.1 uncultured delta proteobacterium
GAAAAGACCGTTGCCACCTATCGTTCCCGCGGCCTTGCCAAGCTCGACCTGAAAAGCCGGTCCGAACTCGTCGAGCTGGCCTTGAAACTCGGAAAACTTCAGTAACAATCCACTCTCTTCATAGGGTCTCTTGCCCCTTGGCATTCTTCCCTTCCTTGCCATGTAGGGATTTCCCCGACAATTTATCAAACTATCCCCGCTTTTTTTCTTCCTTCCCGACACATATCATTCCACGCTAAACAGTATGGTTTTTAACCTTTCATTCCGCACGCTCGGAAATCCGAGTCCCTTACCCCCGCGTCAGGTACCTGAGAGCAAACCAGTGTAGGGAGGAAGACAATGGCACTCATTGACATCGAACCTCGTGAAATCAGGGCGCAGATGATGGACGATTTGCAGCGCGCCCTGAAAAAGCCCACCGACAAGCGGCATTGGGCCATGGTCATCGATCTGGGCAAGTGCATCGGCTGCACGGCCTGCACCACGGCCTGCGTCGCGGAAAATCATCTGCCGCCAGGAGTGGTGTACCGGCCCGTCACCGAAACCGAAGATGGGAAATACCCCAATGTGCGCAAGTCCTTCCTGCCGCGACCCTGCATGCAGTGCGATAAGCCGCCCTGTGTGAAGGTCTGTCCCGCCAGTGCCACCTGGAAGCGCTCCGACGGCATCGTGGAAATCGATTACCAGAAATGCATCGGGTGCCGCTATTGCGTTACCGCCTGCCCCTATTCGGCTCGGACCTTCGACAAGGGGTTCTTTTATTCCGACGGCACCCCGTACATCCCGCAGTACGAGCAACTGCCGAGCTTTGAATACGGCAAAGAGTGGCCCCGGAAAAACCGGGAGAGTTCGCCCGTCGGCAACGCGCGAAAATGCACTTACTGCCTCCATCGGCTGGAGAAGGGGATGCTGCCGGCCTGTGTGACGACCTGTCTCGGCGATGCGACCTATTTCGGCGACGCCAACGACTCGCAGAGTCTTGTCGCCCAGCTTCTCGGTTCCCCCCGGCTCAAGAGGCTGAAAAGCGAAGAGGGGACCAAGCCAACGACCGCATATCTGGTCTAAAAAGGAGGCCTGTCGATGAAACGAAATATAAAAGGGCTTATCTGGGTGCTGGCCGTGATCGGTTTCGGAGTGGGGCTCTACGGCATGTACCTGCGGTTCTCCACGGGACACCGGTTGACCAATTACGGTTCCTACATCCCATGGGGGCTGTGGGTGGCGGCGTACATCTATTTCATCGGGCTGTCCGCAGGCTCTTTTCTCCTGTCGACCCTGGTCTACGTGGCGCGGATCGAAAAGCTGGAAAAGATCGGCAAACTCGCCCTCTTTACGGCTTTCGCCTGTCTGGTGGCGGCGCTGATCTCCATCTGGCTCGATATCGGCCATGAATTCAGGGTCTACCGGGTGCTTTTCCATCCCAATTTCGAATCGATGATGTCATGGATGGGAATCCTCTATTCTTCCTATTTCCTGGTCATTCTTATCGAATTGTGGTTTGCCATGCGAGTCGATCTGATCGCCACGGCCGGCACGGGAAAGGGTGGTTCCGCTTTCCTGGCGAAAGTTCTCAGTTTCGGAAGCAATGACATCTCGAAAGAGGCCAAAACACGGGATGCGCGGGTGCTTCGGGTTTTGGGTGTCATCGGCGTTCCCCTGGCGATTGCCTTCCACGGTGGGGTGGGGGCGCTGTTCGGCGTGGTCGGGGCAAGGCCCCACTGGCACAGCGGTCTGACCCCTATCGCCTTTTTGGTAGGCGCTCTGGCTTCCGGCGGGGCTCTGTTTGCCGTTGCAACCTATCTCTGGGGCGGATACGAGGACAAGGATCAACTCGATGACGTTATGCGCTTTCTCGGTAAGGTCGTCCTGGCCCTGGTGCTCTTCGATTTTCTCCTGGAGATTTCGGAGATTCTCGTCGGACTCTATCCCGGCATCCCGGCCGAGAGTATGCCGTTGAAAGCGCTGCTGACCGGGCCGCACTGGTATGTGTTCTGGATTGTCCATTTTCTCCTGGGCGTTGTGCTGCCCTCCTTCCTGCTTTTTAAATGGGCGGTGCCCGCAGGCTCCTCCGGTCGACGGGCCGGAGGGGCAGTGGCGGTTGCCTGCCTGCTGGTGGTCGTGACCTTTCTGGCGGTTCGGCTCAACATCGTCATCCCCGCGCAGATCAATCCGGAAATCGCGGGGCTGCAGACCGCCTTCACCGGTCCCGGCTTGCAGTACACCTATCTGCCCAGTGCCATGGAATGGCTGGTTTCGGTGTGGGTGACATCTTTCAGCGTGCTCCTCTTTCTGATTGGCGAAAAACTTCTTCCGATTGCAGGCACGGAGAACAGCGAGGTGGCGGAATGAAACGCGATAAACAAAATAATAAGGACCTTGCCCTGAGCGATAGGGTGGAAATCGACGGCGTGGTTTTGCCGATGAGTCGGCGCTGCTTTTTAAAAAACACCGCCTTTTATGGCGGAGTTTTAGCCGCCAGCCAACTGGCCGGGATGAAGTTTCTCGCCGGGACGGCGAAGGCGGCGGACGGTTTCATCGACGCCTACCCACTGGATCAGGCGGAAAACGTCATTTATAGCTGTTGCCTGCAATGCCACACCGCCTGCACCATCAAAACCAAGATCCTGAACGGGGTCATGGTGAAGGTCGACGGCAACCCCTACAGCCCCATGAATATGCACCCGCATATCGACTATGCCACCAACCTCCAGGAAGCCGCCCGCAGCGACGGCCGCCTCTGTCCCAAAGGACAGGCCGGCGTGCAGACTCTCTACGACCCCTACCGGATTCGCAAGGTGCTGAAAAGAAAACCCGGCACCAAGCGGGGGGAGAACAAATGGGTCACCATCGATTTCGACAAGGCCATCGATGAAATCGTCAACGGCGGCAACCTCTTCGGCGAAGGGGAGGTCGAAGGGCTGAAGAGTATCCTCGCCGTGCGCGATCCGGCGCAAGATGGCGGCCTTGAAGGCCGATGCGGCGAAGGTAGGCCAAGGGGAAGATGAGCGTTGGCCGGTTCAAAGCCGCCCACCGGGGCGATCTCGACCTGCTGATCGATCCCGAACATCCTGATCTCGGGCCAAAGAACAATCAGTTCGTTTTTCTGGCCGGGCGCATCGAGCACGGGCGCAAGGAGTTTTCCCAGCGCATCATAAAAGACGCGATGGGCTCTGAAAACTGGTTCGAGCACACCACCGTCTGCGAGCAATCCCACCATATCGCCTACAAGAATTTCACCGGGCGATACAAGGACGGCAAGTGGCACAACGGCAAGGAACACATGAAGCCCGATGTGCCGAATTGCGAGTTCGTCCTGTTTTTCGGCACAAGTCCCTTCGAAGCCAACTTCGGTCCCACCAACTGGGCCTCGTATCTCACCAATGCTCAGGCCAGAAACGGCTTCAAATTTGCCGTCGCTCGACCCCCGCCTGAGCCATACCGCCGCCAAGGCCAATTACTGGCTGCCGGTGAAACCGGGAGCCGACGCGGCCCTGGCCCTGGGGATGATGCGTTGGATCATCGACAACAAGCGCTACAACGAGCCGTATCTACGAGCCGCCAATCGTAGCGCCGCCAAACCGAATGGCGACACCACCTGGAGCAACGCCACGCACCTGGTCCGGTTGAGCGATGACGGCAAGAAAGGGCGTCAAGATGCTGCGCGGCAAGGAGTGCGGAATCTCCGCAGGCGCCGAGGACTACTTGGTGAGCGTCAACGGCAAACTTGTCGCCGTCGATCCCTATAGGGAAAAGATGCCCCCCTGGTCGGCGACCTTTTCGCCGAAGGCGAGATCAAGGGCATCAAGTACAAGACGGGCTTTGCCCTCCTGCGCGATATCGTCATGGAGCGCGAGGTGAAGGGGTGGGCGGAGGAGGCCGGCATCCCGGCGAACCAGCTCATCGATGTGGCCAGGGAGTTCTCCAGCCACGGCCGCAAGGCCGTCGCGGACATGTACCGGGGGCCGGTGCAGCATACCAACGGCTACCACAACGGGCACGCCATTCTCACTCTCAACCTCCTGGTCGGCAACGGCGACTGGAAGGGGGGGCTCATGGCCGGTGGCGGACATTGGCACGAAGTCGGATCAGAAAACCGGCCAGCCGTTTCCTCTGGGCAAGATGCATCCGGGAAAGATCGCTCATTTCGGGGTACCCCTCAGCCGGGAGACGGTTCACTATGAGGACACCAGTCTTTTCAGAAAACACGGCTATCCCGCCAAGCGCACCTGGTACCCCTTTACCGGCAGTGTCTACCAGGAGGTTATTCCCAGCGCCGCGGATGGCTACCCCTATCCCATCAAGGCTCTCTATCTGCACAAGGGGACCCCGGGGTTCTCGGTGCCGGGGGCCAATTCCACTCTGGAGGCTCTGCGCGATCCGAAAAAGATCCCTCTGCTTCTGGCCGACGACATCGTCATCGGCGAGAGTTCCATGTACTGCGACTACATCTTTCCCGATACGGCGATCTGGGAGCGCTGGGGTACGCCGCATCTAACTCCGGCCATTCTAACTGCCGGCAGTAAGGTCCGGCAGCCGGTCGTGGAATCCATGAACGAGACCTGCACGGTCTTCGGCAAAAAACAGCACATTTCCATGGAGGCGGTTCTGCTCGCTCTGGGTGAAAAGCTGAAGGCCCCGGGGGTTGGCAAAAACGGCTTCGGCAACGGGCTCGATTTTGCCACCAGCGAAGATTTCTACCTCAAGGAGGTGGCGAATATCGCCTTCGGAGACAAAGACGGAGCGGACAAGGTGCCCCTCGCCTCCGGCGAGGAGATGGAAATCTTCCGCAAGGCCCGGAATCACTTCTCTCCGGCTGTTTTTGACGAAAAACGCTGGAAAACGGCTGTTGGCGGAGACGAAGATCTCTGGCGGCGGATGGTCACCGTTCTCAATCGCGGAGGGCGGTTCGAGCCCGCCAGCGCTGCCTATGAGGGCGGCAAGGTCCGTCACCAGTTCAAGAGCCAGTTCAACCTGTTCGTCGAACACGTGGCCCTGGGCAAAAACTGCATGAGCGGGGAAAATCTGGCCGGTATGCCGATTTATCTGCCGGTGCAGGATGCGTCGGGTAAGGCCCTTCGCTTCAGTGATCGCTACCCCTTCCAACTGATCACTTACAAGCTGATCACCGGAGGGCAATCCCGGACCATCAGCGACTACTGGATCATGACGGCGGAGAAAGGAGAGAATGCCGTCCTCATGAACCGGATAGATGCCAAAAAGCTGGGGTTGAAAGATGGCGACCGGGTACGCCTGGTCGGTGAGAGCAATCCCTCCGGCACGATTCCCCTGACCGAGAGGGAGACCAAAGACGTGGTCGGCCGGCTTAAGATTATCGAAGGCATTCGCCCCGGGACCGTGGCCGCCAGTTGGAGTTACGGCCATTGGGCCTACGGGAGTCGGGATGTGAATGTGGATGGTCGGACGGTCAAGGGAGACCCGCGCAGGGGCACCGGTATCTGCCCGAACCCGGTTATGGCCGTGGATCCGGTGGTGAAGAACACCTGTCTGTCCGATCCCATCGGCGGGAGTTGTTCCTTCTATGATTCCCGGGTGAATGTTGTTAAAGCCTGATTCAGGGGAGGGGTCGATGAAAAGGTCGATCCAAATGGGAATAGGGCTGCTGGCGTTGCTTCTCGTTCTTTGCGCCTGCAACAAAGAGGCGCCGGAGCATTCTGCTCCGGCGCCGACCTCCCATCCGCAGGCCGTCAACGCGCCGAGTACCCTCAAAAAGGCCAGCGCCTCGGAAATCGAAACGACGTTGCAGAAGGCCGAGAAAGACTTCACAAAGGCCCGATACGACGAAACCGTTTCGCTGCTGCGAAGCATTCTGGCCCAAGTGCCTGGCGACCGTTTCCTATGGACTCTTTACGACCGAGCTGTTCTCGCCCGCTCCGGGAACAACTATCTTCGGACCATGCCACCCAATCGGTATCGTGTCGATATCCAAACCTTTTACGAAAACAGCCAAAACGGCACCGGCAACTACTTCATTCTGGATGTGCGTGAACCCAGTGAATTTGACGATGGGCACATGAAGGGTGCCGTCAATGTCCCCCTTCGGCAGGTTCTCCGGCATCTGGATGTGCTGCCAGGGCCTCAAACCGGAAAACCGCTGCTTGTCGTCTGCAACACCCAGCACCGGGCCAACCACGTTATCGTACTGCTCAGGGAACTCGGCTATGACAGCGCCTTCACCCTGCGTGGCGGGTACAAAGCCTACGTGGACTGGCTGAAAAAAAATCATCATCCTTTAAATGGCCTCAAGAAAACACGTAAAGTGGCGCCTCAACCAAAAACTCCGGACAACAGCTCCGAAAAAGAGGAAGATTTTGGTTGCTAGAATCTCGCTGCAGGGGCGAAGGATAGGGCGATAGGAAGTGAAAACCGGATCGGCAAAAGGAGTGGAGTGACATCGGGTTGCAGATGGGTTGCATATCGTGCCCCGTAACCAGGCAACTGAGACGGATTGCGTTGATATGATTTCAAGAATTTAGATTCGGTCTTTTGAATCTCCTCTTCGGCACCAATACCCAAAAGGGGTTAGCTATTTTTCGCTAACCCCCTTTTGGGTATTGACGGACAAGTCCAGCGGAGCGGACGAAGAGGAGGTATTGCCCGATGAGCTTGGGGCGGGGGGGGCGACGGGACGCTCCGATAATTTTCACAATATGCGCGATTTTGCCGTTGAAAGCGGGATGAAAACCTGATAATAATGAGATCAGCCTGGGTCAGAAGTTGGGGGGCTTGAGTACCAGGTAGAGTAACCGTCGCGGGGTATCTGCATTTCCTTCCTTGTAACCCCCCCCCGATCAGAGGTTGCGCCCTCCCGAGGAGAACATTCTCGCTCGCCTGCTGCCCGAATCGACATTGGCTTCAGATTAAGTGATAAGGGACGTGCCCGGTTTCTCGGGCAACTGATTCCACCTCCAGCAATAAGTGGCATAGACCGAATTTCTCAAGAGTTCAGGTTCGAGGAGTTTCTAATCGGTTCGTGGAATAATTTCTCGTTTTTTTAGCCTGGATGGAAATTTTCACGGGAGCTATGTATGGCGCGATATCTCATTTGAGGGGGGAGGAGAAAATGAAGCCTAGGGTCATTCTCTTTCACGAGGAAGAATCCGTGCGGGTTCTATTGTCATCCATCTTGAAAACCAGAGGCTATGATGTCAGTAGCTTCTCTGAACCCGAAAGTTGCCCTCTTTATACCGGCAGGGACCGGATCTGTGCCCGCAGCTTGCCGGAGGGAGATGCTCTGATCGTCGGTGACCGGTTGCCTCGGATGTCCGGTCTGAATTTTTTGCGGCTCTTGGCGGATACGGGGTGTGACAGAATTTTTCCGAACCGTGCCGTAATGGCAGCGACCTGGCCAGCGTCGGATTTGCATTTGGCTAAATCCCTTGGCTGTAAAAGCATTAAAACGGCTTCCGCTCTCGAAGAAATCGTTTACTGGCTCGAGGGTGTCGCCACCTGCGGGCTAGGGCGTTGGGAAAGCACCACTCCCGCCTGTCCGCTACTGAATTAGTTCTCAGCTGGGCGGCTCCGGCTGAGTGGACCGCATCAAGAGGGATGGCGTCGCAAAAAGTCCGCCCTACGGCGTTACGGCGTTCTTTCAGGACCTCGACCTACCTGATGTAGGCCTTCGCCCCTGAAAAACCACCAGGCCTTGTAGGACGAAATTTTTGCTTAGCCATCCGGTGAGTTTTTGCGAGTGCATCAAGAGGCACCTGGCAAAAATTCGGCATCTACTTATGGAGGGGGATATGGCGCGAAGGTTGGTTTTTTTCGCCGTTGTGGCCGCACTTTTATTTGTAAACCCTGCTTTCGGTTACTTCCAGGATGAAAACGCGGCGCTTCAGTCTGCGGAAAACTTTCTCGAATTAATCGATAACGGCAACTATGGGGCAAGCTGGGAAAGCGCGTCGCGCATTTTCCAGGTACGGTGCGGTCGGCAAAGATGGGGGGAAAAGCTCGAGGGTATCCGTCCTTTTATCGGCAGGGTCCTCGGCCGGGCGGTGCGATCGGTGCACTTTCGCGATTCCTATCCCGAAGCCCCCGACGGGCAGTATGTGATCATCCTTTTCGATTCCTCTTTTGCGCACAAGGAACACGCGGTGGAGGTCGTTACCACGATGCTGGAGGATGACGGGCAGTGGCGGGTGTTCAACTACAGCCTTCGATGATCGGAAGTGGGGCCGGCCGATTTCATGTTGGGCAAATCCCCGATCTTTCGCTGTGGGTCGAAGGTTTTTTCGCGGCTGTCGAGCCAATCTGAAAAGTCTTTGAATCTGAAAGGCTTTTCGAAGATTTTGCAACCGAGATTACGGGCCGTTTCAAGGTCTTCGGCGCTCCAGTTGTCGGACATGATGGCGGTGTTCGTGACCGGGCCCTTGCATCCCTTCTCCACATGTCGTTGAATGAGTGCCAGCCCGGACATACGGGGGAAATTATTGTCGAGGATCAGCAGGTCGCCGCAGGGGAATTCCTGCGGGCAGGTACAGCGTGAATCATTGTAGAGAGGGCAGATGCTCGGATCGGGAAAACTGCAGACGTCGTAATTCCGGTCTCGAAGGGCAACGGTCAGCAGGTTGCGCAGGGATTCGACCTCTTCGAAAATGATGGCTCTGGGTCTCATTGGTCTCTCGAGTAACTTTTTAGGAAGGGTAATGGATAGATGCCTTTTTTTGCACTATAGCAGAAAGATAATCAAAAATTAACCATTAAATTATCGTTAACACTTACGATGGCATAGTGCTTGTCAGTTCTGCGCCCTTTTGGTACACTCCAACGCCATGGATATTAAGCCTGCTCTCAAACGCTGCCCCCTTTTTGCCGGCACCAACGACGACGACCTCGATTATCTGGCCCGGATCTGCAGAGTTCGCGAAGTGGGAAAAGGGGAGGTCCTCTTTTCCGAGGGCGAGGAGGCCAGCGGCTTTTATGTGCTGGCCGAGGGCAAGGTAAAAATATACAAGCTCTCCCCCGAAGGAAAAGAGCGCATTCTGCACATCGTACATCCGGTTGGAACCTTTGCCGAGGCGGCCATTTTCGGCAACGGGCAGTACCCGGCTTATGCCGAGCCCCTGGAAAAATCCCTTCTTCTCTTTTTTCCCAAGAGAGAGCTGCTCGGATTGTTGCACGAACATGTGCAGATCGCCATCAATATGATCGGCGGCCTCTCGCGTTTCCTGCGACAATTCACCACGCAGATCGAAGAACTCACGTTCAAGGATGTCCCCGCTCGCTTGGCCCGTTATCTTCTGGAGGTGGCGGGAGAAGAGGGGAGCCGCGTCGAGCTTCCCATTTCCAAGTCACAGCTGGCGTCCAACCTGGGGACCGTGAGCGAGACATTGTCGCGCACATTCCGCAAGCTGAGTGATGATGAAATTCTCGAAGTTCGCGGCAAAATCATCGCCATTCACGACCGTGACCGCCTTGAAGATCTGGCTGAGACCTTTAAGGAGTGACCCCCATCGGAAGAGGCAAAAGGGGTCAGCACCCGGCAGGAAAACTTCGGCCGGGATTTTTTGTTGGTGATCTGCTTAATCTTTTCCCTCAGCATCTCGATTCTTGATTCGCGTCAAGGATTCCTCTCCCGCAAGCTGTTACCATGTGTCCTGTTTAGCGCGATTGACTCCAAGTTATTTCTTGCAAGTCCCCATGTTTTGGGAGAAAAACCGCATGATAGCCGACTCGGAATTTTCGAAAGGGCTGACCAGAAACGAACGCAAGGACCTCAAAGTCCTCGGCCTGTTTACTGCTCTGTACTGTCGGGAGTGCCATGGCGAAGAAAAACGTCCTTTCTCTGCAGGCGATTTCTGGTCCACCCTGATGGGCCGCAAAGGGCTCCAACTCTGTACGGAGTGTCAGGATTTTCTTTCCTATGCTGCCCAACGGCGGATAAAATGCCCGTTGGAGCCGAAACCGACCTGTAAGCATTGCCGCATTCATTGCTATCGCCCCGGTCATCGGGAAAAAGTACGGGAAATCATGCGCTTTTCAGGGAAAAAATTAATTCGAAAAGGCCGCTTGGATCTGCTGTGGCATTACCTTTTTTGATGGCGTCGCAAAAAGTCCGCCCTACGGCGTTACGGCGATTTCTCTGGACCTCGCCTTCGCCCCTAAAAATCCACCATGCCTGGTAGGGCGAAATTTTTGCTTAGCCATCCAGTGAGTTTTTGCGAGTGCATTTTTTCGATCTAGTGGAATGTTGGGGGGGGGAGAAACCGAGGAGATTCTCGATGTTGTTGGGCCTATTTACGATTGCGCTGCTAAGTGCCTGGGGTCTTTTGACCGTGACCGGTCTTTGCCCAATTTTGGCACGGCGACGGCAAAAAGAAGCAGGTTTTAACCGTAAACGGTAACAGCTTTAGATCTAAGAACGGATATCAATTATGATTCGTGAAGTAATTAAAATCGATGAGGAAAAATGTAATGGATGCGGGGACTGTGTGCCTTCGTGTGCCGAAGGCGCCATCCGGATCATCGACGGGAAGGCGAGGCTGATCGCGGATAATCTATGCGACGGCCTGGGGGCCTGTCTCGGCCATTGTCCCCAAGATGCCCTGATTATAGAACAGCGGCCTGCCGAGGCTTTCGACGAAGAGGCGGTGAGTCGGCATCTCACCAAGGCCGGTCCGGAAGCGACATCCTCTCCTCAGGGCGCCGCGGGGTGTCCATCGGTACAGAGTGTGAGTTGGAGTGACGGGTCTTCGCCCCATGCTTTTGAAGGATCTCCCACGGAGAAGGGAACCTCGGACCGGCCGTCGGTAAGATCGGCGGAGACCGCTCTCGAAAGGCAGGGCTCCCAGTTGCGCCAGTGGCCGGTGCAAATGAACCTCGTGCCGCCAACGGCCCCCTTTCTGAAGAATGCCGATCTCTTGCTGGCTGCCGACTGCGTTCCTTTTGCCTATCCTGAATTTCACCGGGACTTTCTTTCGGGGAAAACGCTGCTGATCGGTTGCCCCAAGCTCGATGACGGTCAGGCCTACCTGGAAAAGCTGACGGCGATTTTGCGGCAAAACGCCATTCGCAGCCTGACGGTTCTGCACATGGAAGTCCCCTGCTGTTCCGGTCTGGTGATGATCGCCCGCCGGGCCATCGCCGAGTACGGCGGTGAGGTACCGCTGGAAACGGTCAAGGTTGGGATCGGGGGCGAGCTGAAGGAGTAACCTCCATCGGCTTGCGGTATCGGTCAAAGGGGCCGGTACAGATCTACCGGGCAGGAAAGCACAAGGGGCTTTTAGTCGATACGAAACAGATGATTTTGGTGGCTTTTATACGAGGCCGAATGCCCCTGAAGGGGGCATTCGGCCTTTTTTGTCTGGCCTCCGGCAGGTGCTTTCAGTACAATGCAGTGAACCGTTGTTTGGCGGAAAATCATTAGCACATCTGATAAATATCAACAGGCTCGACAAAAACTGAATCAGCGCAACAAACGGAGAGGGATCGATGCTTGACCTTCTGAACAAACGTCGTAGTATTCGCCAATTTCAATGCAGGCCGATCGAGAAAGAAAAACGCGACCTCATCCTTGAGGCGGCTTTGCGCTCACCCTCGTCGCGCAATTTCACCCCCTGGGAGTTCATCGTCGTTTCCGATCCCCAAAGGATGGAGGCGATCTCTCGGGCCAAGGAACATGGCTCGGCCTTTCTCAAGGGAGCGCCGTTGGCCGTGGTGGTGTGTGCCGATCCGGAAAAGAGCGACGTCTGGATAGAGGATTGTTCGATCGCCGCCATTCTCATCCAGATGACGGCTCAATCTCTGGGGCTTGGCTGTTGCTGGGTGCAGATTCGCCGCCGCATGCATGACGCCGGGAAGAGCTCCGAGGAGTATCTCAAGCAACTGCTTGACATCCCGGAACGGTTTACCGTTGAAGCGATTATCGGTATCGGTTACCCGGACGAGGTCAAGCCGGGGCATCCAAAAGAGAGCCTGCAGTTCGACAAACTCCATTTCGGTCGCTTCGGAAACGGGGAGGGCGGGGAATGACCACTTCATTTCTCGAGCGGGTTCGTGCCGCCATGGAAACCTATTTCGGCCCCGATGAGCGCCGCATCGACCATGCGCTGAAGGTAGCGACGTTTGCCGAAGATCTGCTTCGGTTTATCGATGCCGACGAAAGCATCACCATGACAGCCGCCTATCTGCACGACATCGGCATTCCGGAAGCCGAGCGCAAATACGGCTCCTGCGGCGGATCTTATCAGGAACAGGAGGGGCCGCCCGTGGCCCGGGCGCTCCTCCGACAGATCGGAGCCGATGAGACCTTTATCGAAGCCGTCTGCACGCTGGTCGGCAAGCACCATACTCCCGCCGGTGTCGACTCGCCGGAGTTTCGCATTCTTTGGGATGCCGATGCCCTGGTCAACCTGGCGGAAATTCTTCCCGGAAAGCCCCCGGAGCGTATTCGGGTCATTCTTGATAAAACCATGGGTACCGAGCCCGGTTACCGTCAAGCTTTAGGACTTTTCCTTGACGGAGGAGATAGGACGGGAATACCCTCGGTGAACCGGGGAAATAAAAAACAGTTATAGAGACGCCGAACCTTCTTGACACCTTTTTCCCCAGTTTGTTATATTCCGTCGGACTAAATTTTTCTAGTCTGGTTTAAAAGTCGCATGCTTTTCCAACCGCTGTTTTTCCTTTCGGGAACATCAATGAGGCAACTCCACATCGAAATTGTCCGCCAAGACGGCCTGGCGCTGGTTGAAATCAAACGTCCGGAGGTGTTGAATGCTCTGGGGATGCAAACCCTCGAAGAGCTCCTGGCAGCCTTCCGCATGCTTAAAGAGGAGTCCGAAGTTCGCGGAGTGCTCTTGTGTGGGGCGGAAGGCAATTTCGCTGCCGGGGCCGATCTGAAGGAAATCGGCCACCTGTCCCCTCTGGAAGCAACCCGGTTTGCGGAACTTGGACAATCTGTCTGCCACGCCATGGAGCGGCTTGGCAAACCGCTGATCGCCGCTGTGTCGGGATACGCCCTTGGGGCCGGCCTGGAGCTGGCTCTTGCCTGTGATTTCATCGTCGCTTCGGACACTGCGCTGTTCGGCTTCAAGCAGATCGAATACGGAATCATTCCCGGCTTCGGCGGTACCCAGAGACTGCCGCGTCTGGTCGGCAAGTCGAAAGCCAAGGAGTTGATTTTTACCGCTGAAACGGTCACTGCTTCCGAGGCCGCCGCCATCCGTCTGGTCAATCGCATTTATCCCGCCGAAGCGTTGCGCCGCGAGTCCCTGGCCCTGCTGACCACCATCTGCAGCCGTGGACTCTTCTCTCTGAGGTTGGCTAAAGAGGTCATCGATGCCGGTTATGATGTCAACCTGGCTGCGGCCTGCCTCATGGAACGGGACGCCTTCGCCGTCTGTTTTGCCACCGAGGACCAGAAGGAAGGGATGGGGGCTTTTGTCGAAAAGCGCAAAGCAAAATTCAAAGGCAAGTAATCAAACGAGCAAGGATGGGGGCCCGCAGCCGATGAAAGACAGCCTGTTGGAAACCGGTTTGGTACAGGTATACACCGGAAACGGAAAAGGAAAAACAACCGCCTCCCTGGGGTTGGCCTTTCGGGCTGTGGGTCACGGCTTCAAGGTCTATGTCCTTCAATTCATGAAAGGAAGTACCGTTTACGGCGAACTGGAATCGGCTCGCCGTCTGGCCCCCCAATTGACGATCGAGCAGATCGGCCGGGACACCTTCGTCTCGCGCAGCCATCCGGATCCCGTGGATGTGGATATGGCCCGGCACGGGCTCGAGAGGGCCCGGGAAATCGTCCTTTCTGGGGATTACGACCTGGTGATCCTCGACGAGATCAACTGTGCCGTCGATTTCGGGTTGGTTCCCCTCGATGATGTTAAGGAACTGGTGCGGCTCAAACCCCTCCGTACCGAGCTGGTGATGACGGGACGGGGAGCCCATCCCGAGATCGTCGAAATGGCCGATCTGGTGACCGAAATGCGCGAGGTAAAGCATTATTACAACTCCGGGCAACATGCCAGAACGGGAATCGAATCCTGAAGGTGGGGGTTCAGGACCCAGAGCACCTTGTGCGTTGAAGTTGATCCTGTTCCCTCGAACCTTCCTTGGGTAGTTGATATCCGGCCGAACCTTTTTGAGGAGAATAACCTGATGATGGAAAGAAAACTGAGACTTCTGGTGGCCAAACCTGGCCTCGACGGCCATGACCGGGGCGCAAAAATCGTCGCCAGGTCCTTTCGGGACGCGGGGTTCGAAGTCATTTACACGGGACTTCGCCAAACCCCCGAACAAATTGTGAATACGGCCATTCAGGAAGACGTGGACGCAATCAGCCTGTCCATCCTTTCAGGAGCCCACAACACCCTCTTTTCCCGGGTTATCGAAATCCTTCAACAGAAAGAGGCGGCGGATATTCCGGTTTTCGGCGGGGGAATCATCCCTGATGAAGATATCCCCGGACTGAAGCAAGCCGGGGTCAAACAGATTTTCACTCCCGGCACCAGCACCGAAGACATCAACACATGGGTGCGCGAGAACATTCACCCCAGGAACTGACCGCCCCGGCTGCGTCGGACCGTTTTTTGACTGCCTGCTGCGGTTTCCCATGAGCCCTCTTCCGGAGGGCTCCCTTTTTAGTGGGGACTCCATGTCGTACCAGACCCTTCGAATCGCCGTAAAAGAAAAGGTCGGCTATCTGACCCTGGACAACGGAACCCGGTTCAATACCCTGCATTCCCGCTGCATTACGGAATTGAAGCGGGGGCTTCAGGAACTGGAAGGCACCGCCGAGGTTTGCTGCATCGTGCTGTCGGGCGGGGAGGGAGAAAGCTTCGCCGTTGGAGCCAATATCGCCGAGATGAAAGACTTTACCCCCCTCGACGGATTTTGGTTCTCCGAGCACGGCCAATCACTCTTCAACCAGATGGAAAGCGCCGACAAGCCGATCATCGGAGCCCTGAACGGCATCGCCATGGGGGGCGGGTGCGACCTGGCCCTGGCCTGCGATATCCGCCTCGCCAGCGACCGGCTTAAAATTGCCCATCCCGGCGCCAAACTGGGCATCATCACCGGCTTTGGGGGAACTCAAAAGCTGCCACGGCAGGTCGGGCGCAATTTCGCACGGGAGATTTTTATGACCTCGGAAACGTACGGTGCCGACGAGGCTCTGCGGATGAGTCTGGTGGATCGGGTTTACCCCCACCGGCAATTCTGGTCCGAAGTCACCCGTTTTGCCGAACGGATCGCCGCCAACAGCCCGACGGCGCTGACTTACGCCAAAAAACTGATCAACGCATCTTCCGATATCGATCTGCATAACGGTCAGGTGATGGAATTGGGCGCTTTTTCCACTCTTTTTTCCTCAGATTTGGTGGGGCGACAGGTTTCCGCATTTTTCTCCCGTAAAGGATGAGTTCGTCCATGGATTTCGGTCTCAATCAAGAACAGGAGCGTTTCCGCCGGCAGGTCCGGACAGTCGTCGAGACGAAAATCGCCCCATATTCGGCGCGCTGGGATGAGGAGGAGACCTTTCCCCTCGAGGCGGTCGCCACCCTGGCGCAGGAGGGCCTTTTCGGCATGTGCGTTCCGCCGCTCTTCGGCGGTCTGGGACTCGATCCGCTCGCGTACGTCACAGCCATCGAAGAGATCGCCCGGCACGATGGCTCGATGGCCATCACGGTGGCCTCCCACAACTCTCTGGCATGCGGCCATCTTCTGCTTTCCGGGAGTGAAGAGCAGAAACAGCGGCTTCTCCCACGGTTAGCCAGTGGTGAAATCCTCGGGGCCTGGGCGATCTCCGAGGCAACCAGCGGCAGCGACGCGGCCGCTCTCAAGGCTCGGGCCGAAAAGGTGGAAGGGGGCTGGAACCTCAACGGCGCCAAAACCTTTATCACTCAGGGGTCGGTCGCCGGCGTGTACATCATTCTGGCCAGAACCACGTCCCAGAAAAAACAACACGGCATCAGCGCCTTTATCGTCGAGGCGGGCTCGCCAGGTCTCCAGGCGGTCAAAATCCGCAAGAAAATGGGATGCCGGGCCTCCGATACGGCTAATCTGACCCTGCGAAATGTCTTTGTTCCGGAGGCGAATATTCTCGGAGAGGTCGACCAAGGCTTTGTCGATACCCTGCAACTGCTCGACCGCGGACGGATCGGCATCGGGGCGATGGCCGTCGGCCTGGCCCGAGGATGCCTGGAGGAAGCGCGGGCGCACGCCAAAAAGCGGGAGCAGTTCGGTCGCCCGATCGATTCTTTTCAAGGAATCCAGTGGATGCTGGCCGATATGGCTACCGAGATTGACGCGGCCCGTCTGTTGGTCCAACGGGCGGCATCGATGCAGGCCGCTGGGCAGCCTTCCACCGGGGAGTCTGCCATGGCCAAGCTGTTTGCCTCGGAGACGGCAAGCCGCGCGGCCAACAAGGCCATCCAGATCCTCGGCGGGTACGGATACCTGCGCTCATCGCCCGTCGAACGCTATCTGCGCGACGCGAAGGTCTGCGAAATAGGCGAAGGGACCAGTGAGATTCAGCGGATGGTCATCGCGCGCGAGTTGAAAAAAGAGTAAAGGGGCTTGAAAAAAGCCGGTCGTTTTTACCGCGTGGCGGCGCAGAAGTTTTCCTTGAATACGAAATCTTTGCGTCTTGAGAGAGCCAAGCGAACGGACGTTAGAAGGTTTGCTTTGTTGTCGAATAGTTAATCCTTTTTCGAAGCAGAGATGGGAAGATGACGTTAGCCGAGAAAATTTTAAAAGGTAATATCCGGGCCGCGGCCCGGTTGATGCGGGATATCGACGACGGCATGCCGAGTGCCGTCGCGGAACTGAAAAAGCTCTATCCCCATACGGGCAAGGCCTTCGTTCTGGGAGTGACCGGCCCGCCCGGGGCCGGCAAATCCACCCTGACCGACAAGCTGATCGAGGCTTTTCGGCAGCAGGGCAAAACCGTGGCCGTGGTGGCGATCGATCCCACCAGCCCGTTCAGCGGCGGTGCCATCCTGGGCGATCGCATCCGCATGAACCGGCACTCCACCGACGACGGCGTTTTCATCCGCTCTCTCGGGACCCGCGGACACCTCGGCGGACTCTCCCGCTCCACCAACGATATCGTCAGCGTCTTCGATGCCATGGGGTGGGATGTCGTCATCATCGAGACGGTCGGCGTCGGCCAGGACGAGGTGGAAATCGTCCGCTCCGCCCATACCTCGCTGGTGGTGATGGTCCCCGGGCTGGGGGACGACATCCAGGCCATCAAGGCCGGGATTCTCGAGATTGCCGATATCTTCGTGGTGAACAAGGCCGACCGCCCCGAAGCCGACCGAACTGCCCGCGATCTGTCGATGATGATCGATATGATTCACCCGGGGGAGGGGCGCTGGCGCGCTCCCGGTCGTTCAGACCGTCGCCAGCCGGCAGGAGGGGATCGCCGAGCTGATGGAGGAGATCGAAAAGCACCGGGCCTTCCTGAAGCAGTCCGGCAAGCTGGAACACTTCGAGGAAAACAAGAGCGCCATCCATTTTATCGAGCTGCTCAAGGAGCGGCTGTTCCGCCGGGTTTACCAGCACATCAGCACCGGCGACCATCTGGACAACACGATCCGGGCCATTGCCCGCCGGGAACTCGATCCCTACACGGCGGTCGAAGAGATCCTCAAGGAAAGGTTGAAATAATTAGTTCCCGCTTCCGGCCAGAAACCAGTTGACATCATTCGGGTGAATTGATATATAACCACTTCACGCACGAGGAATAAGGGCGTTTAGCTCAGCGGGAGAGCACTGCCTTCACACGGCAGGGGTCACTGGTTCAATCCCAGTAACGCCCACCAAAAATCAAGGGGTTAGCCGATTGGCTAGCCCCTTTTTATTTATTGGTTACAATTTCGTATCAATTTTACTCCGTGTTTCTTGCAAAATTTGACGATGGCCTGGTAGGTGA
>CAWANI010000034.1:0-35408 GCA_963783365.1 uncultured delta proteobacterium
TGTTTCCTCTTGGCTCATCGTGCTGCTCAGCCTGCTGCTGGCGGCGCACCTGCTGTTCGCCTACAACGTCTGGCGCATGCGTCCGGGAGCGCAGCGCGCAGAGGAGGTCGAGCCCGCGGGAGAGATGGCATGAAGCTGAACTTTCACGAAAACCATCGGCTGCTCTTCGGCGTGGTCTTTTTCGGGTTCATCGCTCTGACGGTGATCATCGCCATCGCGCCGGCGCTCTATGTGCAGGACAACAACCCGCCGCTGCCCGGCTCGAAACCCCTGAGCGCCCAAGAGCAGCGCGGCCTCGACATCTACGTCGCCGAAGGCTGCCTCTACTGCCATACCCAGCAGGTGCGGCCGCTGCCTCTGGACAAGCCCTACGGCCGCCCCTCGGCGCCGGCCGACTATGCGCGTGTGCACGTGCAGGATCTGTGGCGGATGGCGCCGGAGATGCTCGGCACCGAGCGCACCGGCCCCGACCTGAGCGACGTCGCCTCCCGCCAGTCGAGCAAAACGTGGAACTACCTCCATCTCTACAACCCGCGCGCCGTGGTCAAGGCCTCGGTGATGCAGGCCTACCCGTGGCTCTTTATCGTCAAGGAGAACGCCCGGAGCGCAGGACGTGGCGGTGCCGGTCCCCAAGGCCTACGCCCCGCCCCATGGCCAGGTGGTGGCGACGCAGAAGGCCCAGGACCTGGTGGCCTACCTGATGACTCTCAAGCAGCTCCCCATTCCTGGCAGCGCACCGGTCGGGGGGCCGAGTCAGGCCGCCCCGGCCCCGCAGGCATCCGCGGCCGGCGGCGCAAAATCCCCAGAGACCGCCCAGGGGGCCTCGCTCTACGCAAACCGCTGCGCCAGCTGTCACGGGCAGGACGGCGGCGGCACGCCAGGGGTCTTCCCCACGCTCAAGGGAGATCCGGTGATCACGGCCAAGGACCCGAGCCGCCACATCCAAATCGTGCTTTTCGGGCTCGAACACAAAGCGATCAACGGCGTCCGCTACGCCGCCGACATGCCTGCTCACAGAGATCTTTCCGATGCGCAGATTGCGGCGGTGGTCAACCACGAGCGAATCAGCTGGGGGAATAACGCGCCGACGGTCACTCCGCAGGAAGTGGCCAAGATCCGAAAACAGGGAAAACCGGATCATGAAGAATAGGAGTCAAGTATGATGGTGGAAGGGCCGCCCGGCTTCTGGGATTATCTGCTCGTCGTCTTCTCCCTCATCATCCTGGGGCTCGCCGGAGCTCTCTTCTTTAAGTACCTGCTGCGGCCGCGGGAAAAAGAAAAGAACCACATCAAGCGGAAGATTCTCGACGACGACGGCCCGCACGGCGGAGAGGACGAATGAGCCAGAACGAGAACCGCATTGAGGTCTATCTCGACGACCAGCCCGATCCCTACGCCAGCTTTGCCCCGCCGGAGCGTTTCGAACTCGACGTCACCGCCCTTGAGGACGGGCCCCATCGGCTGCGCATCGTCGCCATCGACCGCTCGGGACGACGCGGTATCCGCAACATTCCTTTCGAAGTGCGCAACGGCCCCGGCATCGCCGTCGACGGCATTCGTGAAAATGACGTAGTCGAGGGCAACCTCAATATCCTCGTCAATGCCTACGGCGGCGCCTACGAAGATAAATGGGAGCCGAGTCGGGCAGAAACCCCCTCGCCGGTCCCCACCTGGGCGTGGATCGTCGTCATCCTGATCGGCGCCTGGTCGCTGTATTACGCCGTCGCCCAGTGGCGACCGACACCCAAATACGCCAATACGCCGACCTACCGGAGCCTGGCCATGGTTCCCGGCCAGATCGAGACGCCGGCGGCTAAAGGCGCCGAACTCTACCGCACCAGCTGCGCCAGCTGTCACCAGAACAACGGTCAAGGCGTGCCCAACACCTTCCCACCGCTGGCCGGCGACCCGGTGGTGACGGCGGACGACCCCACGGCGCACATCGAAGCGGTGCTGTTCGGGAAAAAAGGTGGAAAAGTCAGCGGAGTGAGCTACGCCACGCCGATGCCCTCCTGGGCGGGCCAGCTCTCTGACCGGGAGGTCGCAGCAGTCATCAACCACGAACGCACCAGCTGGGGCAACGATGCGCCGACGGTGACCGAGGCGGAGGTGGCTAAAATCCGCAAGCGGGGAAAACCGCAGCAGTGAATAAGAGCGTCCCCCATGGTCCGGCCTTACACAACGACGCAACGACACAGCAAAATTCAAAAAACACGTCCGCCTCGTTGTCCCAAGAGATTGTGCTATCGCCCTGAGAGTTGCTGTCGGCTTTGACGGAAGGAACTAGACTCGAATTTGAGAATTTTCAGCTGTAATTCGCTTTTTCTGCTTAGTCTTATGAGATTTTTTTGGTTTGACGGGGGGACAACTCTGATTTATACAGAAGCGGCTGGCCGGCTTCCAAAAGAAAGTCTGCGGGCAGCCTGTTCGAAGAGGCGCTCAGCGCACCGCTCCCAAGAGCAAACTCCTTTCCCCCCTCGAGCCTCCGCTCGCCGGAAGGAAGGATTCGTGACGGAATCATCGACAGCGGAACGGGTCTGCCCAGATCCTTTATCGTGCTTCTCAGGCAATAACGAAAAGACTTTTTCAGGAGAGAAAAGACATGCTAAAAAAAGCGATTATCATCGGAATTGCGGTACTGTCACTGGCCTTTGTAGGAACGGCTTTTGCCGGCGGCATGGGCCCTGCCACCATCACTCTGGACGCCAGCGGGCATATGGGAAAAGTGCAGTTCCCCCACCGTGTTCATCAGAAAACCCTGGGCAACTGCCAAATCTGCCACAAGCTGTTCCCCAAAAAAGCCGACTCCATTCAGAGCGCCATTAAGGCCGGAACCCTCCACAAGATGCAAGTCATGAACGATCTCTGCAAAGCGTGTCACCAGAAGCGCAAGAGCGAAGGCAAAGCCGCCGGGCCGACCGATTGCCGGGGCTGCCACAAGGGATAATTTAACGCAACTGCATTGCCTGGGCGCACCGACCGGCAGGGTGCCGCAGAGAATTCGCTGTGGCACTCTGCCGGTTTTTTTCTGCTCAGTAAACATTCGAGGCAGAGCGAAGCCGACGGCACCGATAACGCATCAAGGCCCATAAACGCCCATTGTGATTCCATGCGCGGATTTTTCTACCAATTGCCCGGGAATACCCTCCGCTGTTTCCGCGGGCTCAATTTACTGTGGCATCTGCTGGCGATCGGCCTGACCTGGCTCATCGTCACCTCCGGCTTTGACTGGAGCTACTTCACCGCGACGCGGATACCGGGACTGCGCGCCTGGCTTTTCCCTGCGGTCCGGCTCGGCATGGTCCTGCCGGTCCTGGTGCCGTTGAGCCTGCTGGCGGCTGCCGCACTGCGAAAAACCCCCAAACTCAAGAATACCGCCTTCGCCCTCGGGCAGGCCGCGTTCCTGGGGCTGATCATCTCGTCTCTCTACAAAGCCTTCACCGGCAGAATCCCTCCCCCCCATGGCTTCAGCCACGAGGCCCTGGTCGACACCAGCCACGGATTTCGCCTCGGTTTTCTGCGCGGCGGCATGTTCTGGGGCTGGCCATCCTCGCACACCACCGTCGCCTTCGCCATGGCCGCGGCCATCTGGAGGCTGTTCCCCGAAAACCGCCTTCTGCGCTATGCCGCCATTCTCTATGCCGGCTATGTCGGCGTCGGCGTCTCCATGACCATCCACTGGTTTTCCGAGTTCGTCGCCGGCGCCGTCATTGGTTCGGTGATCGGCGCCGTGGTCGGCGAGAGCTTCCACTACCGTACCACGATCGTCGACCCGGGTTCTGACCAGGGCCATAGCAGTTGATTAAGGTGGCTCTCCCCCGTTTCAGGTTCTGAGCGGCCGGCGGATTTTTTTAAGCTCTGGCAAGCCTCTCCTTTTCGCTCTCACGCCCTTACCACGTTCATCTGCTAAAATAGTGACTGGCGACCAGTTTTCATTGAAAGGAGAATCTGCCATGCCAGAGATCATCCACACCTCACGCATCACTATCACCCGGGAGCGGGGGCCGGTCAGGATTGCACGGATCGAGGGCTTCAAGGACCCGGTTTATTACGGAATCCACGGCGGCATCCAGAAGTTCTACAACGTCGATCCGGTCGAGGAGCACGCCGCCACCCTCGACCACATCGTCGGCGCGGTGGCCGCTTGAATGATGGGAACTCTCGCCAGCGTGCTGGCGACAAAAAAGATCAGGACCCATACCGACCGATATCGGGCCGACGTCGAAGGCGACATCGAGAACGTCAACGGCGTGCTCAAAATTACCGTGATTCGCGTTCACTATACGCTGAAGGTGAAGCCCGAAGAGGAAGCCGACGCCCGCTGGGCCATGGACAATTACATTGAGAAGTGCCCCGGCGCGATGAGCGTCACCGGGTGTATCCGGCTCGAGGATTCGCTTGAGCTTGTTGCGGAGTGAAGGAGGCGTGACTCAAGATATGTAGTTGTTGCGCCTTGAAACGCGCCTACGTCCTTATTACCGAAATCGTCCGTACTTCATTCAACATTTAAAGGAGACTTATTTTCTTTATACCCTGAAATAAATTTACTTCCTTTTATTCCCAAACCCGCCGACGTTCCCGGCGGGTTTGGGTCCTATATCTGTCTGGGTTTTAGTTAGCCTGACTGATTCCCCTCAAGGAAGGGCAAGTGAGAATCCGACTTTTCTGGCCAAGCGAACCATATGTTAATTATTGTTGATAGGTAAGACACAGCATATTTTTGTACACGCCATCTTTGATGATAAAAACGTGGTCAAGATATTCATCATCCAGAAGCTTGATATCTTTGCCTTCAAACCAAATCGCGTAATCGGAATAAACATCTTTTAAGCGATACTGCCCATTCGGCAAATCATTGAAAACAAATCGCTTGATATCCCACTGATAATATTGACCTTTATACAAAGGATCACTAGCCTTCTGACTAGAATACACACTTCGGCTTATTTGTGCCGCATATGTCTCGGCAGGAAACTCTTCTCCTGCTTTATTGACTAGCACTACCGTGATACCCGACAAGAGTTCATGCGCTTCGCCTGCGTATATATCTGCGATACGGATGGTCAGCGAGTTTTTCCACCCCATAGCTTGGCCAACGATCTCATCTGCGACTGCCAGGTGTGGAGACTGGTAATCACTGGAATCCACAAGATTGAACCCATCCTGAATATGCCAGTCATTATGGAAGGTGAAATTCATATTGACGTAAACATTATTAAAGAATGCCAAAATGCGTTCTGCTTGGTTCAAGAAGATTTTTGACTGCTTTAACATTTCTGTGCGGTATAACTTCAGATCAGGAGAGGCTTCGGAGTTAGAGTCCGCATATTTTTTATGTGCTTTTTCTATGATAAAGTTCAGCAGATCGGCTTGTGCCAGATAATACCGTTGAAATTGATTCATGACAGACCAGAAGCAATCTTCTGCATTGCTACTTTTCAGGTTATCGATAGTGATGTCTCCCCACAGCTGGATCGCACCGTCGAGTTCTCCGTTTTCCATAGCTGTCTGTATTTGTATGAGGTCGGTTTTTCGATCACTTATCACCAGGTCTTTGTCCTTGATCTCAGTGGCAAGAGTCTTCCAGTCCTCGGTATTCGGTGCTATCTGGGTTTCAAGCCTCACAAGGTCATTATTAATACGCTTGATATTTGCCATAGTTTTCTCAAGCGGTTGCACTATGGTAGAATACTGGACTTTTTGTCCTTGCGTGTAGAGTTTTTTCAGCGCGTTATCAACTTCATTTTGAAAATTCTCTACCTGACTAGAAAGTGTGTCGATTTTGCCTCCCACTTCCTTAATGGCGTCCTCTGTGGCGGCATCAGGCGCGCTAGGGTCATCAGCCCCGCCAAATAGATTTCCGACCACCCAACCTGTTGCATCTCCACCGACTTCGCTTCCCACCCCCTTTGCAAGACCAAGAACAAGACTTTTGGCCACCTCCTGCTTAAATGTTCCGAGAACTAACTGGCTGTTATCAGCCTGGTTATCACCGTCTCTGTCACTTCCACATGCCGATACCAATGTAGTTATTACTACAGCGAGAAGAAGTAAGCGAAGCATTTTCATTTTAAACCTCCTTGGAATAAAATTTGCCGCAATTTTGAAAAGAAAGAAGATTTTGGATGTGTTTGGATACGTATGTGCCCCACTCCTAGAACAGGTCTCTAGGAACAGACTCTACAGCACGAACCTGACAATTTCCTTACTGCCAGTGGATGGGATGAAAAAAAAATTGCCCCTTCCGCAGAATCTGTGGGTAGTAGAGGGTAGACGAAAAATTAGAGCATTGCCCTTCATGGAGGCGGTGTAAACTATTTTGTGTAAATGGCGCGAAAATGGTTTACACCGCCATAATCGGTTGCCTTGCAGTTGGGGAGATCCAGGCTCAGGTGAGCGGGCACGTGGGGAGTCGGAAGACACTGATTCACAATAAAAAGCCTCCCCTCTGCGAACCGGGAAAGGTTCCCAGAAAAGGAGGCTTTCGATGTACAACGCCCAAAGCTTATTTCGACCTCAGTGTATGGCATAGAGGGAACCGTCCAGCGAGCCGACATAGATGGTGCCATCAGCGCCGATCGCCGGCGAGGTGTTTACCGAGTGCCCAAACCCAATAGTGTAGAGCCATCTGAGACTGCCGTCAGGGTTGAGCGCGTAGAGGCTGCCGTCGTTCGAGCCGAAGTAGATGGTGCCGTCGGCACCTACCGCCGGAGAAGACTGCACTGCATTCCCTGTGGCGTAGCTCCATTTCAGGGTGCCGTCGGGGTTGAGCGCGTAGAGACTGTAATCCTCCGAGCCGAAGTAGATGGTGCCGTCGGCGCCGATCGCCGGAGAAGAGTACACTACATTCCCTATGGAGTAGCGCCACTTGAGGCTGCCATCGGGGTTGAGTGCGTAGAGGTAGCCATCATTCGAACCGATGTAGATGGTACCATCGACGCCGATCGCCGGTGACGTGCCTACCCAGTCTCCTGTGGCGTAGCGCCACTTGAGGCTGCCGTCGGGGTTGAGTGCGTAGAGATAGTGGTCTCCCGTGCCAACGTAGATGGTGCCGTCAGCGCCGATTGCAGGAGCGTTGTTTACCGCCCCCCCCATGGGGTAGCTCCACTTTTTGCTCCCGTCGGGGCTAATCGCGTAGAGACCGTTGTGCAAAGAGCCGACGTAGATGGTGCCGTCGGCACCGATCGCCGGCGAGGAGTATACCGTGCCCCCCATGGGGTAGCTCCACTTGAGGGTGCCGGTGGGGTTGAGCGCTAAGAGACTATTGTCATACGACCCGACGTAGACGGTGCCGTCGGAGCCGATCGCCGGCGAGGAGGTTATCCAGATTCCGACGGTGGAGCTCCACTTGAAGCTGCCCTCGGAGTTGAGCGCGTAGAAGTTGCCGTCGCGCGACCCGACGTAGACGGTGCCGTCGGCACCAATCACCGGAGAGGTGGTTATCCAGGCCCCCGTGGGATAGCTCCACCTGAGGGTGCCGGTGGTCGTGCTGGTATCGACGCTGCTGAGCCCGGTGCCTTGGAGACCTCGGTGAAAGCGCGGCCAGGGGGCAGCGCTTCTCACCGATACCGCGCTTGTCCCCGTGACGGTTGTCAGGCCGTCGCTGACCGCCACGGAGACATTAAATTCGCCCGGAATGCCGGGCGAGGCCCATAGGGCGCTGTTGCCGGTGGCAATGCTGTCGATGCCGCCTATCGTCCATGTGTAGCTCAGCGGGTCGCCGTTGGGATCATAGGCGCTGCAGGACAGGTTGGCCCAGGTCAAGACCGGCTGCGGGGAAATGCTCATGGTCTCGATGGTGGGGGCCGTATCGCCTTCGGTGCTGACGAACAGGCGGCCCGAAACGCTCGTGCCGTTGTTGTCGGTCACAGTGACGGTCACGGTGCCGCTGGCGCCGTAGGTCGGTGGGGCGGAGATGAAGACCGTGTCCGTGCCGGCGCCGGCGGTTACGGCCCAACCGGAGGGAACCGTCCAGGCGTAGGTGAGGACTAGCCCCTCGGCGCTGGAGGCGTCGACCAGGGCAGTCAGGGCGCTACCAGGGGCTACCGGGTTGCCATCCACGGCCATATTTTCGATGACCGGCCCCACGGGGCCGGCAGGGCCGGTCGCGCCATTGCAGACGTAGTTGACCTGGGTCACCTCGGCCGAGTCGAGAACGCCGTTGCCGTCGCTGTCGAGGCCGCTGGCGATCTTCTGCCCCCCATAGGCGCAGTTCGCCCCGACGGGTTCGCTCGTGGTGGCGACCAGAGAGGTCAACCCGTCGGCCCCTGTCGTGCCGGTGGCACCAGTTGAGCCGTTGCACACGTAGTTGACCTGGCTGACCTCGGCCGGGTCGAGAACGCCGTTGCCGTCGCTGTCGAGACCGCTGGCGATCCTCTGCCCGCCGCTGGCACAGTTCGCACCGGCAGGCTCCGTCGTGGTATTGACCAGCGAAGACAGACCATCGGCTCCGGTCGCTCCCGAGGAGCCCGTCGCCCCGTTACACACGTAGTTGACCTGGCTGACCTCAACCGGGTCGAGAACGCCGTTGCTGTTGCTGTCGAGGCCGCTTTCGATCTTCTGCCCGCCACTGGCGCAGTTCGCCCCGGCGGGTTCGCTCGTGGTTGTGACCAGAGAGGTCAACCCGTCGGCCCCTGTCGCGCCGGTGGCGCCAGTTGAGCCGTTGCACACGTAGTTGACCTGGGTAACTTCGGCCGGGTCGAGAACACCGTTGCCGTCGCTGTCGAGACCGCTGGCGATCTTCTGCCCCCCATAGGCGCAGTTCGCCCCGGCGGGTTCGCTCGTGGTGGCGACCAGAGAGGTCAGACCGTCAGTGCCTGTCGCGCCGGTGGCACCGTTGGCGCCAGTTGAGCCATTGCACACGTAGTTGACCTGGGTAACCTCAGCCGGGTCGAGAACGCCGTTGCCGTTGCCGTCGAGGCCGCTGGCAATCTTCTGACCGCCGCTGGCGCAGTTCGCCCCGGCGGCCTCGCTTGTGGTGGCGACCAGCGCGTTCGATCCGTCGGCCCCCGTGGCTCCAGCGGCCCCGACATCACCACTTCCACAACCTCCGACGAGCAGCGACAACGCCACGGCCGTCAACAGAAAGCCTACCCGCGACCATTTTCCAGTCCGAAATTCCCTTGCCATCCTATTGCCTCCAATTCAGCTGGTTTGTTCAGCCCGGCCGTTTAGTGTAAAAAGCGGAAGCTCCTATCGGCGCCAGCGGACCTGGCACTTGCTCGGCATTGCACCAGCCAAGTCGGCCCACTCTACCGTACGATCCTGTCAATTTCCTTACACGGACGAGAGAACCCGAGGATAAATATAGTGAAGAAATAGAAACCCACAGCGTCGCAACGGGAACGTTGCCATTCGAACGGTGGGCATCCGGGAGAGCGGAAAGACGAGAAGTGAGTTTGTTTTCAGGGCGTTGGCTCGACTTTGATCGCTGTAATCAGTTCGGCGATCTCATCGGTAGAGTAACCCTCGTTATGGAGTGCGTCAGTGAACTGCCTGAGGACTTTTTTGGCAAGAACAGCGGACCGTTGTCCCTGAAGCCTGTAGAGAAGGGCATAAAGAAGGTCGTTAAGGGGAGCGTAAGACAATGCTTTTTCCGCAACCCGGATCGCCTGGGGCAAACGACCAGAGTCGGCCAACATGCCGCTCCAGGCAATGGTCATCTCCGTTAACGCCCGGGTGAGTTTTTCCCGAAAGGCGCGGATCTGGCTTTCGCCGGCGACGCCGGGCGCGAACTCGCCCCGCCACAGCGAATCGGCCAGCGTAAAGGCGTTTCCGGCCTGCCAGTTCTCCTGAAACCGGAGATGGCGCAGGCCGCGGCCGACCGCGTTCAGGAAATCGAGTGCGTCGAGCCGGCAGTGGGCCAGCCAGATCATCCCCTTTTCCCGTCTCAGGTAGAGGTGGGGCGAGACCTGCGGCAGAGCGTCGGCCAGGGTCTTGCGCAGGCGCGAAACCAGAGTGTCGAACTTAACGTTGACGGTGTCCGTGGGGCTGTCGGGCCAGAAGTGGAGTTGAACGGTCTCCTGGGGCAGCTTGAAATCAGGAGCCGCCAGCAACAGGCACAGCAGTTCGCGCTGCTGCGGCTTCAGGTCTTCGGCCTGGAGCAGAGGGGTGGCGTGCCGCAGGATCTTAAAGCCGCCGAGGGTCTGGATGGCGAGCAGGGGAATGGCATGGCCGTCGTCCTGAAGGTCCAGGCCCAAACGGTCGGCGGCAAGGGCCCGGGCGTAATCGGGTTCGATCCCGTGCGTCACGGCATACTCAAGGGTGCGCTGCATGGCCTCAGATGTCCAGGCCCAGAGATGACGGTAGCCGTTGCGACGCATCAACCTCAGGCCGAGTTCGAGATCCAGCCCGGCCTGCTCATGCGCTCCGGTCTCAAGGTAGGCCGCGGCCCGGTGCAGGAGGCCGCAGGCTTCGAGCGACCCGCTCGGCATTTGCCGGGCAACGCCGATCCCTTCACCGAGCAGCTCGATCGCGTCTTCCCGGCGGTTGCAATGGACGCGGGTCAAACCCACCACCAGTTTGTTTACACAAAGGAAATACGGCCCGCCGGATATCTCCCGCAAGCGCGTCGCCTCCCCGGCCGCCGCCAAGGCGTGTTCCGGCTGATGCCCCAAGGCCAAAGCCAGGGCTTTGAACTGCAGGATCTGACTGCGCATGTGGGGGCTAAGTAACGGATACCTGGTCAGGGCCTGGTCGGCGAGGGCCAGGGCGTCCTCGACATTCCCCTGATGAATGGCGATATTCATCTCCAGTACGTGACAGAAAGGGCCAGCGACAGACTGAGAAAACAACGTGGCACCAACGGCCTCCACAAGCTGATTTTTCTGGTCGAAGTAGTTGCCGAAATCGCCCTCGTGGAAGAGGAAATCGAAAAGCATCATCCGAATGACGAGGCCGTTGAAGGTTCCGACCTCGGGCCGATGTACATAGGTTTCGGCCTCCTCCAGATACGGCCTGGCAGCGGCATAATGTCCTGCCAATATCTGGATGTACCCCATGACCATGAGAAGAGCCGCCTCGAAATTGACCATTCCCTCCTTCCGGGCAAGGTTCAGAGCCATAGAGGCAAACTTGCCGGCCTCTACCATATCCCCCAAGAAAATGCCGTATCCCATGGCCAGGCTGCGGGCGATGAGAACGGTCATGGAGGAGGGCAGGATTTCGGCGGTCCTGGAAAAAAGCCGTTCCGCGCGGATGAGCCTATCCGCCCCATCCCGGTAGTCCCCGGTGGTTGTGATATGGATAGAGATGATATGAGCCAGGCAGAGCAGTTCGCCCACCAGATCCTCTCTGCCGGCAAAGACGGCCAAGGCATGGTCGAGAAGCGGCAGGGCCCGCGCCGGCGCCAAGTCCAAATTGGCCAGGGCCAGGAAAAAAGAGGACCAGGGCTGCCTCTGCAGGCACTCCTCAGGGATCTTCTCCAGAATCGCAGCGAGGGTCGCTGCCCGATTGATCTCCAGGAACGACATCCCATGTTCGGCCAGGACGGATTCGACATCGTCATAGGCCTCGGCCCTCAACAGATACCGCAACGCCTGCGCCGGTTCTTTCTGTCGGACACAAAACTCTCCGGCCCGGCGGGATATTTCATGGACGGCTTCCGGACCGAGTTCCGTCAGCGCCTTCTCGTACAGAAATTGCCGAAAGAGCTGGTGCAGACCGAATATTCTCCCCTCCGGGTCGAGCCGGCGGACAAAAAGGTTGCGCCGCGCGAGATCGTCAAGGTCTGCGCCGATCTGCGATTCGCCGGTAAGTTCGATCGCAAGATCAACAGGAATTTCATCGAGCAGGGAGAGGACCAGAAGCGATCGGTGCAACCGCGGTTCCAGGGGCGTAAAGATCTCCTGACGAAAGTAGCTGAGGATCGCCTGACCGTCGGCTTCCCCGTGGTCGACTAGGACGGGAAGAGCAGCCGTGCCGTGCTGCCGCTCGATCTGCAGCCCGAGCAGCAGGGCCCCCATGACCCAGCCGTCCGTGGTACGGGCGATCTCCCGGATGGTATCCTGCGAAAGATCGAGACCGAGGACCTGGTGGAACAGGTCGGCGGTTTCGCTCTCGTCCAGCACCAGATGCCGGTTGCCGAGACGCAGCAGGCCCCGCTTGCGGGCGATCGACCGCAAGTTGTTCAGCGGCAGGGGTTCGCGCGAGGAGAGGATGAAATGGAGCTTGGGGGGTGCCGTTTCGAGCAGATGATTCAGAACAAATAGGCTGGACTCCTGAGAGATCAACTCATGCAGATCGTCAAAAACGATGTACAGGTCCTCTTCCAGGCAGGAGTTGAGATCATTCAGCAACAGGTTAATCCGGTTTTCCAGATCGAAGATGGCAAAATCGCTTTCCATCAGGATCTGGGCGGTTGCGGCTGAGGGACAGTCCGGCACCTGCCTGTTGACGCAGGCCAGGATGGCCTGGAGAAAAAGGACCGGATCGGCATCTTCGGGGCCGATCTGGTACCAGACCGAAGCGACCTCGATGCGATTGAGAAATTGCTGGATGGCCGTGGTCTTGCCTTGCCCGGCCTGAGCTTCGACGAGTATGGTCGGAAACCGCCGGGCACTCTGGTGCAAAAGACTGTCGACGACCCGTTCCCGGTAAAGAAACTGGGGGGTATCGACCTGGGGGGGATAAAACTTGTCAGCCTTGATTTGCGATCTGAATTCCGCCGATTGACGCATATGCGATCCTGTGGCAAAGGCTCGGGGAGAGAATTCTCCCCCTGACCGCTGGAGATCAGGAACAGCAACCCTGAGATGTGACCATCCGGCAAGACCGTAAACTTCATCCAAGCGATTTCCCGGGAGTCTGTCAAGTTTTTTCGCCCGCCGCCGAATGTGGTTTCACAAAAAAAGCCCCCGGGGATTCCCGGGGGCTTTGGCATTTGACTCTAATCGTTCGGCGTTGATCCTCCCTACTGCTCCTCCAGCAGCGCCCCATGGGCCGCCGCCAGCCGGGCGATGGGCACCCGGAAGGGCGAGCAGGAGACGTAATCGAGGCCGATCTTGTGGCAGAAGATGACGCTCGAGGGCTCGCCGCCGTGCTCGCCGCAGATGCCGAGCTTGATCTTGGGCCGGGTGGCCCGCCCCTTCTCGCAGCCCATCTGCACCAGCTGGCCGACGCCGTCCTGGTCGAGGGCGACGAAGGGGTCGACGGGGAAGATCTCGCGCTCGACGTAGTAGGGCAGGAACTTGCCGGCGTCGTCACGGGAGAGGCCGTAGGTGGTCTGGGTCAGGTCGTTGGTGCCGAAGGAGAAGAAGTCGGCTTCCTGGGCGATCTCGTCGGCGGTGAGCGCCGCACGGGGCAGCTCGATCATGGTGCCGATCAGGTACTCGACCGCGACGCCGTAGCGGGAGATGACCTCGTCGGCGACCCGCACGGCGTTGGCCCGCAGGATCGCCAGCTCCTTGACCTCGCCGACCAGCGGGATCATGATCTCGGGGACGATCTGGTACCCCTCTTCCTTGACCAGCTCGCAGGCCGCCTCCATGATCGCCTGCACCTGCATGTCGTAGATCTCGGGGAAGGTGACCCCGAGGCGGCAGCCGCGGTGGCCGAGCATCGGGTTGAACTCGTGCAGGGAGTCGACCTTGTGCCTTGAGGTTTGCGGACCGAGACGTTCATCCCTTGGCCAGAATCCTCGATTTCCTCGTCGGTGTGGGGGAGGAACTCGTGCAGCGGCGGGTCGAGCAGGCGGATGGTGACCGGCAGCCCCTTCATCTCGCGGAAGAGGCCGAGGAAGTCCCCCTTCTGCATCGGCAGGATCTTGGCCAGAGCGCGCTTGCGGCCTTCGAGGTCTTCGGCGAGGATCATCTCGCGCACCGCCATGATCCGCTCCCCTTCGAAGAACATGTGCTCGGTGCGGCACAGGCCGATCCCCTCGGCGCCGAACTTGCGGGCGACCTTGGCGAATCGTGGGGGGTGTCGGCGTTGGTGCGGACACCTTGAGGCGGCGGAAGTTGTCGACCCAGGTCATCAGGGTGGCGAAGTCGCCGGTCAGCTCCGGCTGCACGGTGGGCACCGCCCCCTTCATCACTTCGCCGGTGGAGCCGTCGAGGGTGATGACATCCCCCTTTTTGATCACCAGGCCGTCTTTGGCGGTGAATCTCCTGGGCCCGGTAGTCGACCTTGATGTCGCCGCAGCCGGCGACGCAGCACTTGCCCATGCCGCGGGCGACCACCGCCGCGTGGCAGGTCATGCCGCCGCGGGCGGTGAGAATCCCCTGGGCGGCGTGCATGCCGTGGATGTCCTCGGGGCTGGTCTCGACCCGCACCAGGATCACCTTGAGGCCGATCTTGGCCGCCTCCTCGGCCTCGTCGGCGGTAGAAGACCACCTCGCCGCCGGCGGCGCCGGGAGAGGCCGGCAGCCCCTTGGCGATCACTTCCTTGTGGGCCTTGGGATCGAGGGAGGGGTGCAGCAGCTGGTCGAGCTGCGGCGGCTCGACGCGCAGCACCGCCTCCTTCTCGCTGATCAGCCCTTCCTTCACCATGTCGACGGCAATCTTCATCGCCGCCCTGGCGGTCCGCTTGCCGTTGCGGGTCTGCAGCATGTAGAGCTTGCCCTTCTCGATGGTGAACTCGATATCCTGCATGTCCCGGTAATGGTTTTCGAGGGTCTGCGGATCTTCATCAGCTGCTCATAGCACTCCGGCAGGACCTCCTCCATCGAGGGGAGACTGCCGTCGCCGCTGGCTCTTGTTGATCGGCTGCGGGGTGCGGATGCCGGCCACCACGTCCTCGCCCTGGGCATTGACCAGGAACTCGCCGAAGAAGAAGTTCTCGCCGGTGGAGGGGTTGCGGGTGAAGGCGACGCCGGTGGCGCAGTCGTCGCCCATGTTGCCGAAGACCATCGACTGGACGTTGACCGCGGTCCCCCACTCGGCGGGGATGTTGTTGAGCTTGCGGTAGGTGATGGCCCGGGGGTTCATCCAGGAGCCGAAGACGGCGCCGATCGCCCCCCAGAGCTGCTCCTCGGGGTCTTCGGGAAATTCGCGGCCGAGGGTCTCCTTGACCTGGTTTTTGAACAGCCCCACCAGCTCCTTGAGGTCGTCGGCGGTGAGCTCGGTATCCTGCTGGACGCCGCGGTGCTCCTTCATCTGCTCGAGGAGGTGCTCGAGGATGTCGCCGTCCATGCCGAGGACGACGTTGGCGTACATCTGGATGAAGCGGCGGTAGGAGTCATAGGCGAAGCGCTCGTCGCCGCTCTGCGCGATGACGCCCTGAACCGTCTTGTCGTTAAGGCCGAGGTTGAGGACGGTGTCCATCATGCCGGGCATGGAGGCGCGGGCGCCGGAGCGCACCGAGACGAGCAGGGGCCGGCGCGAATCGCCGAATTTTTTCCCCATCAGCTTCTCGACCCGCTTCAGGTTCTCCTCGACCGTCTGCTCGAGTCCGGCGGGATAGTCGCGGTTGTTCTTGTAAAACTCGGTGCAGACCTCGGTGCTGATGGTGAATCCGGAGGGAACCGGCAGACCGATGGCGGTCATCTCCGCCAGGTTGGCCCCTTTGCCCCCGAGCAGGTTCTTCATGTCGCCCCGTCCTTCGGCTTTGCCCTCGCCGAAGAAATACACGTACTTGGCACTCATCAACTGTAGCCTCCTCCCAAAAAGAGATAAATGGAAAGCCGTCTCCCCGTAATTTTCGGCGCTAGAGCCTTCTCCCCAACGCCTCAGTCGGCAATCCTGGAAAAATCCGCGATCCCTGCGAAGAGCCGGGCCACGCCGGTCAGCAGGGCCAGACGGTTGGTCCGCACCCGCTCATCCTTGGCCATGACCATCACCCCGTCGAAAAAGGCGTCGACCGGCTCGCGCAACGAGGCGATGGTGCGCAGCGCCGAGGCATAGTCGCCGGCACCCACCAGCCCTTCGGTCTCGGCCCCGACCTGCGCCAGGGCCGCGGCAAGCTCTTCCTCGCAGGGTGCTTCGAAGAGGGCCGGGTCCGGTGTCTGGGCGACTCCGCCTTTAATGATATTCACCACCCGCTTGAACGCAACCGCCAGCGGCTGAAAATCCTCCTGCCCCTTGAGGTCGCTGAGGGCCTTGACCCGCGCCAGGGCATCGAGAACATCGTCGAAGGAGGCGGCGAGGACCGCGTCGACGACGTCCTGGGGATACCCCTGTGCGGTCAGCATGTTGAAGAAGCGCAGACGGATGAATTCGCGAACCTCTCCGGCCGTTTCATCGGCGGATCGGGTCAGTTTGGCTTCCAGCAGTGCGATGCTGCGGCCCACCAGATCCCGCAGGGAGAGGCGATAGCCGCGGTCGAGAAGGATGTTGAGGATGCCGATGGCGCTGCGGCGCAGGGCATAGGGATCGGCGGTGCCGGTGGGAATCAGCCCGACGCCGAAACAGCCGCAGATGGTGTCGATCTTGTCGGCGATAGAGACGAAGGCGCCGACGTTGTCGCTCGGCAGATCGCCGCCGGACTGGATCGGCAGGTAGTGCTCGTGGATTGCCATGGCGACTCGCGGGTCCTCGCCCTCGAGCAGGGCATACTCGCGCCCCATCATCCCCTGCAGCTCGGGGAACTCGTAGACCATTCCCGTTTCCAGGTCGCACTTGGCGAGCAGCGCCGCGCGGTCGGTGAGATCCTTCACCGCCGGATCGAGCCGGTCGGCCAGATCCAGCGCCAGCTCGCGAAAGCGCATCACCTTCTCGTAGCTGGTCCCCAGCTTCGCCTGGTAGACGACGTTCTTCAGCGCCTCGAGGCGGGTCTCGAGCTTGACCTTGCGGTCCTCGGTCCAGAAGAACATGGCGTCGGCCAGCCGCGCCCGCAGCACCCGCTCGTTCCCCTTGGCGACCACCGAGGGATCCTCGGGGCGGGTGTTGGAGATGGTGATGAAGCGCGGCAGCAGCTTGCCGTCCTTGCCGACCAGGGTGAAGTAGCGCTGGTGCTCGCGCATGGTGGTGATCAGCAGCTCCCGGGGCAGCTCCAGGTACTTCTCCTCGAAGGTACCGACATGGGGCTGGGGTCTTCCACCAGGCAGGCGACCTCGTCGAGCAGCTCTTCGTCGGGGTTGAGCTCGCCGCCGGCGGCATGGGCCACCCGTTCGATTTCCCGGGCGATGATCGCCTTGCGCTTGGCGATCTCGGGAATGACGAAGTGCCGCTCGGCATCGGCCAGCCAGCCATCGGCACTCTGCACCGAAAAGGCCTCCGGCGCCATGAAACGGTGGCCGCGGGAGAGGTTGCCGCTCTCCAGGTTGCCGAAGGCGAAGGGGACCACGGCGCCGTCGAACAGGGCGACGATCCAGTGAACGGGGCGGGCGAAGCGGGTGTCGAGATCCTTCCAGCGCATCGATTTCCGAAAGGGGATGTTGCCGATCACCCGCGGCAGGATTTCCGGCATCAGATCAGCGCTGGGCCGGCCCTCCATGACCTTGGAGATGAAGAGGTAGGCTCCCTTGTCGGTCTCCATGCGGGAGAGTTCCGAGACCTCGACGCCGTTGGCGCGGGCGAATCCCAGGGCCGCCTTGGTGGGGTTCCCCTCGGCATCGAAGGCGACCTTGACCGAGGGGCCGGAAACGGTCAGTTCCTGGCGCTCCTGCTCGGCGGCCACATCGGCCACCGCGATGGCGAGGCGGCGGGGCGTGGCGAAGGTGCGCACCGCGCCGAAGCCGATGCGGGCGGTGTCCAGCTCCTTGCACAGCAGCCGCTCCAGATCGCTCAGCGCCGGTTTGAGAAAGCCGGCGGGGATTTCTTCCGTGCCAATTTCAAGAAAAAGTTCAGCGGACATGTAAAGACTCCAGGTGTCGGATATCAGGTTCGAGGTGCAAGGCCCGAGGCCAAAGGTTCAAGGTGCAAGGTCTTCCTGAAGGCTGCATCCTGAAACCCGCCTCCTCCGTTTCATCCCTGCTTCAACAGCGGGAATCCGAGGCGCTCGCGCTGCGCGACGTACTCCTCGGCGCACAGGCGGGCGAGATTCCGCACCCGACCGATGTAATGGGCCCGCTCGGTCACCGAGATGGCCCCGCGGGCGTCGAGCAGGTTGAAGGCGTGGGAGCACTTCAGGACGAAATCGTAGGCGGGAAAGACCAGTGGCGTTTGGCCACCTGAGTGCACTCTTTCTCGTACATATTGAACAGGCGAAAGAGCATCTCGATGTCCGCCTCCTCGAAGTTGTAGGTGGAGAACTCGACCTCGCTCTGGTGGTGGACATCGCCGTACTTGATCCCCTTGATCCATTCGAGGTCGTAGACGTTGTCGACCCCCTGCAGGTACATGGCGATGCGCTCGCAGCCGTAGGTGATCTCCCCGGAAACCGGCTTGAGGTCGATGCCGCCGGCCTGCTGGAAGTAGGTAAACTGGGTGATCTCCATGCCGTCGAGCCACACCTCCCAGCCCAGCCCCCAGGCGCCGAGGGTCGGCGACTCCCAGTCGTCCTCGACGAAGCGGATGTCGTGCTGGGCAGGGTTGATGCCGAAACTCTTCAGGGAATCGAGGTAGAGCTCCTGGATGTTCATCGGCGAGGGCTTGATGATCACCTGGAACTGGTAGTAGTGCTGCAGCCGGTTGGGATTTTCGCCGTAGCGGCCGTCGGTGGGGCGGCGGGAGGGCTCGACGTAGGCGACCTTCCAGGGCTCGGGGCCGAGAACCCGCAGGAAGGTGGCGGGGTTGAAGGTGCCGGCCCCCTTTTCCACGTCGTAGGGCTGCTGGATGATGCACCCCTGGTTGGCCCAGTAGTTCTGCAGCGAGAGAATCAGATCTTGAAAGGTCACGTTGCCTCCGGAAGAAAAAAGCGGGAGCGGATCGCCCCGAGGAATCGGGGGAAGGTATACTGCATACACTTTGAAAGATGAAAAGTGTACCCTGCCGGGAGGGCCCTGTCAAGCCGGAATCTCCCTCAAAAGCGCTATTTAGGCGCATCCGAGCCCAGGTCGGCCGCGAGCATCCGTTCGAGAAAGGACAGGGTTTTGAGGGGACGATGCAGATGGTGGCCGAGCGCCGCCATCAGAACCGCCCCCCCCTCCTGCAGGGTCTTGGAACTCAGGCGAAAACCGTCGAACAGAGTCGGCGGCGCCTGCAGGCAGCGGGCCAGCGTTCCCAGTGTCAGCAGATCGACCCGCAGCGGGGCTCGGCCGCCGGCGCAGGCCTGGCACAAACTGCCCCCGCGGCCGACATCGAAGGCCGTCGGCCCCTCCGCCAGTGCCCCGCCGCAGGCGCAGCAGTGCAGCAGGTGGGGGCCGTAGCCGGCCTCAAAGAGAAGCCGCAGTTCGAAGAGAAGGCGGGCCGCGGGAACCCCGCCCCGTGCGGCGAGATGATCGAGGAACGCCTGGAGCAGCGCATACGCCCGTGGGTGTTCCTGGCCATCCCCCAGCATTCCCTCCAGCAACTCGCAGCCGTACCCCGCCAATGCCACGGCGACCAGATCGCGCCGCAACCCGGTTCGCAGATCCACCAGGTCGGCTTCCTTCAAGCTCACCAACTCGCCGCTACGCGGCAGTGTCCAGTAAAGGCGAATCTGGGCAAAGGGTTCAAGAGACGGGCCGAAGCGCCTGCGGCTCTTGCGCGCCCCCCGGGCGAAGCCTTTGAGGCGGCCGTAGCGGGGCGTGAAAAAGGTGACGATGCGGTCGGCCTCGCCGTAATCGAGATGGTGTAGAACAATGGCGTCGTCAACGTAGGTCTGCATGGTTCGGTCTCAGCGCGGCGGATTGCGCGACGGGGGGCTTACGTTGTCTTGAAAAACCCCGCCCAGAGCTGATCAAAAGTGCCCAAAGCCAACGCCGCGTCGAATAAAGGCTGAAGACAACGCCGCACTGAGGGCTTGCCCGCCGAAGCCTTGGCGAAGGCGGGTCGACCTTTTTAATGCAGATGTCGCAGGAACAGGGTGGCTGTGCCGAAATAGATCAGGATGCCGGTGATATCGTTGGCCGTCTGCACGAAAGGGCTGGAGGCGATGGCCGGATCGATACCGAACTTTTTGAAAAAGGAGGGAGCCAGCACCCCCATGCTCGCTGCCACCGTCATCGCCGTCACCATGGCCAGCGCCACCACCATCCCCAGATAGGGGTTGCCGTGCCAGGCCAGCGCAATCAGGCCGATAACGGCGCCGCAGACCACTCCCATGATCAGCCCGACGCGCATCTCGCGGAAGAAGACCTGGCGCAGGGTGGAGAAATCGACCCGGCCGGTAGCAAAGCCGCGCACCACGATGGTGGCCGACTGACCGCCGACGTTTCCTCCCATGCCGGTGATGACGGGAATAAAGGAGATCAGGGCGATGACCTCCTTGAGGGTCGCCTTGAAGAGCCACATCAGGTACCCGGTGATGACCCCGCCGAAGAGATTGGTCACCAGCCACGGCAGGCGCAGGCGGGCAATCTTCAGGGCCTGGTCGCCGTAGAGGAGTTCCTCCTCGCTGGCGCCGGCCATCTTGTAGATATCCTCCGTCGCCTCCTGGCGCATGACGTCGATGACGTCGTCGACGGTGATGATCCCGACCAGCTTGTTCCCTTCGTCGACGACCGGGACCGCCAGCAGGTTGTATTTGGCCACCACCTGGGCCACCTCCTCCTGGTCGGTGTCGGTGCGGACGTTGATGACATCGGTGGTCATAATGTCCTTCAGCCGGGTCGCCGGCGGCACGATCAACAGCTGCCGCAAAGAGAGAACCCCCACCAGATGGTTGTGCTCGTCGGTGACGTAGAGGTAGAAAACCATCTCGACGTCCACCGCCTCCTGCAGCGCCGCGATCGCCTCCCGGACGGTCATCTCCTGCCTCAGGGAGAAGATCTCCGTCGACATGATCCCCCCGGCAGTGTCCTCTTCATAAAGGAGCAGCTGTTCGATCTCCTCCGAGTGCTCATCCTGCATGATGCTGAGGATCTCTTCGGCCAGCTCCTCGGGCATATTGCGGATGATCTCGACAGCATCGTCGTAGGGCATCTCCTGGAGGACCTCGGTGATCGTCTCCTTTTCGATCTGCTCCAGCAGCCGGGCACCGGTGCCGTGATCGATTTCCGAAAGAACGTAGGCCGCCGTTTCGGGGTTATCGATGAGATTGAAGAGGATGCGCTGTTCCTTCAGATCGAGGTAACGGAACAGGTGGGCAATGTCGGCGGGGTGGGATTTGGCGATGACTTTGGTGAGATTGGGATAAGCTCCGCGCCGAATGAGCTTTTTGACCGTATCGAGGAGTATCTGAAGTTTTTGATCCACGGGGATGCTCCTCCCTGGCCGGCAAGATAGGACATAAAAGCGCTATAATCTACCACTGCCCGAACGGAACTGTCAACGACCGGCCAGGGGACGCGGACAGAAGCCACCGAAGGACAAACGCGTTTCAATTAAAAAGGGAAAACGGGGGCGCAGCCGCCTCAGCCCGGAGAAAGACAAAAAAGGGCCGTCCCTTTGCCGGGACGGCCCTTTTTGATCACAGGTTGCAAAAAAGCAAGGCTCAGTCCTGTCGCATCAGTCGCATTTTTTTCCGCAGGCGCCGCTGGGCTTCCTTCTCCTTGCGCTTGCGCTTGACACTGGGCTTTTCGTAAAATTTGCGCTGCTTCATCTCACGAAACAACCCTTCCTGCTGCAGCTTGCGCTTGAGCACCCGGATGGCTTTTTCGACATTGTTGTCGACGACCTGAATTTCCACGGACGAATCACCTCGCTTTCCATACGCGTCTATTCCCGCAGCCATTTAACATGCCCAGGGAACAAGCTGGCATTATAAAATATTAAAAGCCCAAAAGCAAGGGAAATTTGCCACCTTCTGTTCACTCACCTTCCCGGCGGGAGGGCAAGGGCAGCACCCGTGGCGCTCCCGTAAAGGGATTGGCCTCGATCCGGGTTTCGACCCGAAAGACCCGGCGCAGATTTTCAGCCGTAAGAACCTGCTCCGGCGTTCCCAACGCCGCCGCCGAACCGTCGGGGGCGAGCAACAGCAGTCGGTGGGAAATCCCGGCCGCCAGGTCCAGATCGTGGGAGATATGCACCACGGTTTTGCCCTGTTCCCTGTTGAGGTGAACCAGCAGATCGGACATGGCCAGCCGGTGGTCCAGATCCAGGTGGCTGGTCGATTCGTCCAGGAGCAGGACAGGGGTCTGCTGCGCCAGCGCCCGGGCGAGCAGCACCCGCTGCAGTTCACCGCCGCTGAGTTCGGTCGCCGGTCGATGCTGCAAGGCGACGATATCCGCGGCCTGCAACGCCTGATTGATCGCCAACCGATCGGCAGCCGTCGGCCCGCCGCCACGGCGGGCCCGGGCATAGCGACCCATGGCGACCAGTTCGCGCACGCCATAGGCGAAGGGGGGCGGAGCCGTCTGGGGAACAACCGCCGCCAACTGTGCCATCTGCCGGCGCGTGATCCGATGGGCGGGCCGGCCATCCCAGAGGACTCGTCCGGCATCGGGTCGCATCCGGCCCCGCAACAGCCGCAGAAGGGTCGACTTGCCGCTGCCGTTCGGCCCGAGAATGCCGAGAATCTCTCCGGCCCGAACCTCCAGATCGATCCTTCGCAGGACCGGGGAGCGGTGATAGGCAAAGGTCAGCCCATCGATGGTAATCATCATCGCCCCTCTCTCGTTCGCAGCAGGTAGAGAAAGCAAGGCGCCCCCACCAGCGCCGTCACCACCCCCACCGGGATCTGGGCCGGCGTCAAGAGCAGACGGGCGACACCATCGGCCGTCATCAGAAATGCCGCTCCCAGCAGCGCCGATGCGGGCAGCAGGCGACGATGGTTCGGTCCCCACAGCAGCCGCACGGCATGGGGCACCACCAGACCGACGAACCCGACCAGCCCTGCCAGGGCGACGGCGGTAGCGGTCAGGACGCCGGCGGCGGCAAAGACCCACAGCCGGGCACGGCCGACCGCCAAGCCGAGGTCGGCAGCCACCTCCTCTCCCTGCGTAAACAGGTCGAGCGCCGGCGCCTGCAGCCACAACAACACGAAAGCGGCCCCGCACAGCAAGGCGGCGGCGGGCAGCCATCCCGGCGGTGCGGCTGACAGGTCGCCGGCCAGCCAGAAAATGGCGGTGCGGGCCGGGGCCACAGGAGCACTCCAGAGGATGAAGAGCAGCAGGGCCGAGGCGAGGCTCCCCACCATCACTCCCGCCAGAATCAGGGTATGGGAAGAGCCGTGGCGGGCTCCGGCCACCAGGTAGACCAGCCCGAGGGCGCCCAGAGCACCGCAAAACGCCGCCACCGGCAACGCGAGTCCACCGAGGCCCAGGGCGAGGGTTGCCACCGCCGCCAGCGCCGCCCCGCCCGAGACGCCGAGAATGTAAGGGTCGGCCAGCGGATTGCGCAGCACCGCCTGAAACGCCCCTCCCGCCACGCCCAGCGCCGCCCCGACCAGAGCCGCCAGCAGGGCTCGGGGCAGGCGGATTTCCCGCACCACCGCGACATGGGTGGGAGGGGCCGATTTGCCGATCAGGATATGCCAGATCTCGGCTGGAGGAAGGTGCAGCGGTCCCACGCCGAGACAAAAAGCAAGCGCCAGAACCGATGCCAGGCCGAGCACCGGCAACCAGGAGGCGGCTTTGACGCTTCGCTCCGAAGTTGTCATGGCGCCTCCTTCTGCTCTGGTGCCCGGCGGGAAAGGACGGCAGCCAGGGCATTGAGCCCCCACTCCAGACGGGGACCGGGGCGATCGACCCAGTCCGGGTCGATGGCGACGACATGACCGGTGCGGACCGCCCGCAGCATGGGCCAGCGGCTGAAAAAACCGACCGGATTCTTTTCCCCGGGGTGGGGCGAGACGATAATGACGTCGGGATCGGCGGCCAGGACCGCTTCCGGCCCCCAGGTCGGATAGCGGGCCGGCCCCGACGGCACCACGTTGCGCCCGCCGACGGTCCGGATCAGATCGCCGGCCAGGGTCTCAGGGCCGGCCACCACCAGCGGATGGAGCATGACGCAGAGCAGCACCCGCGGACGCGGGCGGTGCGAGCGGGCCGTTTTCAGGCGCCGCACGGCGCGGCGCAGTCTCCGGGCCAGGCGCTCCCCGGCCGCGGGAACACCGGCTACGGCGCCGATGCGGCGAATCGTTCGCACCGTCTCCTGCAGCGTGCGCGGGTACACCACGTAGACCGGGATTGCCAGCCCCGCCAGGCGTTTCACGAAGGCGGCGCTGGTGGCATCCGCCGCCGCAAAGACCAGATCCGGCCGCAGAGCCACCACTGCCTCCAGGGAAGGATCGGCGTAGCCGCCCACTTTCGGCTTGTGAAGCGCCGCGGGAGGATAGGTGGCGAAGCGGGTCACCCCGACAACCCGCTCGCCAAGCCCCAGGTCAAAGAGGGTTTCGGTCACGCTCGGCACGAGCGAGACGATCCGCCGGGGGACGGCCGCGACCGTCACCTGCCGCCCGAGAGCATCGGTATAGCGGGCGGCCGCCGCCGGGCGGGGGATCAGCCATAGGAGGATCAGGAGCACACCCGGGATAACCCGGCGGAACCGTCCCGGCGCCGTCGGACTTCGGGACGGGGCTTCTGGGCCGATCGGTTTTTTTCGATCAGACTTGCGCACGCTTTTCAGCTCCTGTCGTGGGAAGAGGATCAAAAATACGCGGCCAGCCCCAGCTGCCATTCCCGGGGGGGCATGGGGTATCCCGGATTGATCTCATAATCCTGGTTGAACAGGTTCTTGACCGCCAGGGTCAGCTCCAGATCGGTGACACCCGCCACCTCAAAGGTGCGCGTGAGGGCGACGTCGACGGTCGTGAAACTGTCGGAGCGCTGGTCGGGCTGCGGATAGTAACAGGCGTAGCGGCCGTCCAGGCGCAGCCGGGTGTGGCGCGCCGGCGTCAGCTGCAGATAGGCGCCCGCCTGGTGGCGCGGCTTGCCGGCCAGAAAATCGCCGGTGGTGAGATCCTGCGGATGGAGGTAGGTGTAATTCCCCCCCACCTCGACAAAGGTCGCCGGCGTCACCACCACCGACGACTCCACCCCCCAAATGCGGGCCTTGCCGACGTTGACCGGTATCCAGACGCCGCCGGCGTCCGGCTGCCAGGTGATCAGGTCGCGCGCGTCGCGCCGGAAACCGTCGACCGAAACGCGCCCCCACTGACCCAGCTTCTGATCGAGGGCCAGCTCGTATTCCCAGGCCGTTTCCGGGCGCAGGTCGGGATTCCCCTTGTCGAACCCCTCGTCGGGCCAGTAACGGTCGTTGAACGAGGGAGCCCGGTACGCCCTCCCCACCGACGCCCGCAGGGTCGTCGCCGGGGTCAGCTGCACCCGCAAACCCGCCCGGGGGCTCAGCTCGTTGCGGAAATTCTCATGGGCGTCGTACCGCAGGCCGAAGAGCAGCGACCAGCGGGGGCTGAGCCGCGTCTCCGACTGGCCGAAGAGCGCCCAGCGGTTCTCCCCGATCTTGCCAACCACCGTCGAGTCGAGGGTATCCCGATAGACGTTCCCTCCCACCGTCAGGGTCTCCAATCCGCCCGTCCAGCTCCCCTGCAGCTCTCCTCCCTGGGTCTGGGCCAGATGGCGGTCGTCGCTCGGCACGTAAGCCCCCGGATCCCGATAGCGATTGTCGAGCCGGTCGTAGCTCAGCCGCGCCCTGATCGCCACCGGCCCGACGGGGCCCTTCAGCGTCGCCCCGACGAAGGTGTTCTCATCCTGTTGCCGCGCCTGCGGCGACGGCAAAGCGACGGAGCCAGGCACCCCCAGTTTTTTTTGCAGATGATAGGCGGAGACCTCCAGGTCCATGCCGCCGGGCAGGGCGAAGCGCAACAGGCCGTTCAGGTCGTTCTGGCTGAGATCGGAGTTCGGCCGATAGCCGTCCGAATGCCGGCGCGATGCCGAAAAACGGTATCCCAGCGGCCCCTTGCGCCCCGTCGTCGAAAAGCCCAGATCGCGGGTATCGAAACGCCCCTCCCGCCAGCTCAGGCGGGTCAGCGGCGCCGCCTCGGGGCGACGGGTGATGATCTGGATGACGCCGCCCAGGGCGTTAGAGCCGTACAGGGTGGACGCCGGGCCCCGGAGCACCTCGATGCGTTCGATTTCACTGAGAGGCACCGGCAGATCGCTGAGGTTGAACTGACCGTTCTGCGGGGAATTCAGGCGTACGCCGTCCAACAGCACCAGCACCTGGGCGGGTTCCGATCCCCGGATGCTGGGGCTGGCCAGGCTGCCGGCAGGGCCCTCGTCGACCACGCTGACTCCCGCCACGTCCTGCAGCACCTCGGCGAGACTGGTGGCGCCTGAATCGGCAATCTGCCGGGCGGTGATGACGCTGACCGAAGAAGCAATCTGGTCGAGGTGACGGGGGGTGCGGGTGGCGGTAACCACCACGGGGGCAAGGGTGTAGGTCCTGGCATCGGCGACCTGCGAAACGAGCAGGCAGAGACAACTCAAGACAAGACACAAAAGGTTTTTCATCGGGGCTCCTCTTCGTGCCCCAGGCGGGATGGGCGCAAAGAGGACACGGGAGGAGAAGGAGGCCGTCTATCGACAGAGAGACGCTAAATCCTGAAGGCGTGCCGTGTTTGCCCACCCTCCCATATCCCGGGAAGGTTCAAGTGGGGTGTCCATCCGGCAGGTCTCCTGACTCGCGATTCTTCCTCCGGGCCGCCTTCCCGATCGTGGCGATCAGTGGCATGCTGGCCCTTCGTCTTCGCTTACAGTGGCGGGTCCGTGGGGGATTTTCACCCCGCTTCCCTGTTCGGCCCTTGCGGGCACCGGTGGACTGACGACTTTTTCGATACAGAGGAATACGCTAGATTGACGCAGCCTGTCAAGCATGAATCGCCGACGCCCCCCCCTCAGCGGCTCTCGGCGACCCCCCACAGCGTCACGGGGATTCCCCCGTTGTTGAGGGTGGCCACCTTCTCCAGCGGCAATCCACTGGCCCCGGCCAGACGCACGTCAGGGCACAGAAAAGCCCTTCGCCAGCCAGGAAAAGCGTGGCGGTAGACCTCGCCGAGCCGGCGGAAAAGGGGGATGAGATCCTCTTCCCCCTCGAGCCGCTTGCCGTAGGGGGGGTTGCAGACCACCACCCCCGGCCCCTTTCGGAGGGTCTCTCGGGAGAGCTCCCGCACCTGGAAGTCGACGTGCGCCGCCACGCCGGCCCGCTCGGCATTGCGCCGGGCGGCGGCCACCGCCCCGGGGTCTCGGTCCGCCCCCCAGAGGGGTGCGCCCGGCTCATGAATTTCGGTCTCGGCCTCGGCCCGCAGAACCTCCCAGAGCCCCGGCCGAAAGCCGGGCCAATCCATGAAGGCGAACTCCCGATCGAGCCCCGGGGCCCGGTTCATGGCAAGCTGCGCCCCCTCGATGACAAAGGTCCCGGAGCCGCACATGGGGTCCGCCAGGGGCAGCGAGCCGTCCCACCCCAGAAGGCGCAGGATGCCCGCCGCCAGGGTCTCCCGCAGAGGCGCCGGAACCGCATCTGCCCGGTATCCGCGGCGATGCAGCAACGCGCCCGAGCTGTCCACCGACAGCAGGGCGCGATCGTCTTCGAAGCGGACCACGATCTGCTGGCCGCAGTTCTGGAGCGTCGGCGTCCGCCCGAGCGCCCGGTCGACGGCCTGCGCCACGGTCTCGGCGATGCGCCCGCTGTGCCCGAGCCGGGAGCGGTGGCTGACGGCCCGCACCTGCACGCTTGCCTCGGGCCGGACGAACTTGCCCCAGGGCAGGCGCACAGCTTTGCGATACAGCTCGGGAAAATCGGTGGCCTTCAGCTCCCCGACCCGGACCAGGACCCGGCTGGCGGTGCGCAGCCAAAGATTGGCCCGGTAGAGATCCCGCAAGGCGCCGGTGAACGCGACCCCTCCGGCTGTCTCACGGACCTCCGCCATGCCGAGGGTGTTCAGCTCCTCCGCGCACACTCCCTCGAGCCCCGGGGCGGTTACGACGAACAGTCTTTCCGCTGTCTTCTTCAAAAGGCGCTCCTCCTGCAACACGGGCCCCCTTCAGGGTGTCCGCAATCTTTTGATTATCGACTTTTCTTTTGCCATCCTTTATATTTGGACCGTTCGTTTTCGCCTTTCGGCCTGCCCTCTTTCGGGCCACCCCATCCCAGGAGTCCCATCATCATGCCCCTCAGCGAATTGAAAATCGACTGGAACGATCTGCTGCAACGCCTCGGCCGCCTGATGGACGCCGGCGAGCAGCTTCTCGCCCGGCAATTGAGCGACGACCGCCCCGATCCGGATCTTTTCCGCACCCATGCGGCCTTTTTGTGGAAGCGCCGGCCGTCCCCGGGGCACGGCTACCTGGCCGAAGTCCCCTTTCCTGATCTTCCCGATCTGGCCTCACTGGTGGGGATCGACGAAGCGCTGAGGCGACTGCGGCAGAATACCCTGCAGTTCGTCCGGGGTTTTCCCGCCAACAACGTCCTGCTTTGGGGCGAGCGCGGCGGCGGCAAATCCTCCTCGGTCAAGGGCCTGCTTCCCGAGTTCGCCCCGCAGGGGTTGCGCCTGGTGGAGGTGCAGAAAGAGGATCTGTTCGAGCTTCCGGTCATCACCGCCCGATTGCGCGAACTTCCCTACCGGTTCATCCTGTTCTGCGACGATCTCTCCTTCGACGAAACGGAGGTGGCCTATCGAGAGCTCAAAGCCCTGCTCGAAGGGGGGATTCAGGCGCGACCGGAAAATGTGCTGGTCTATGCGACCAGCAACCGCCGCCACCTGATGCCGGAGCGGTTTCGGGAAAATGTCCGCGACGAGGAGATTCACCCGGAAGAAACGGTTTCGGAGAAACTCTCCCTCTCCGACCGCTTCGGCATCACCCTCGGTTTCTACCCGATGCCCCAGGAGACTTATCTCGCCATCATTCGCCACCTGGCCGAGCGCCGGCGCCTGCACATCGCCGGGGAGGAGCTGGAGCAGGAGGCACTGCAGTGGGCGCTGTTGCGGGGCGCTCGCTCGGGGCGGGTCGCCCGCCAGTTTATCGACGACCTCAGCGGGCGCCTCTCTCTGGAGGGAACTATCGGCAAACCGCTCGACTGACCTTCCGCGGCGCGGGATGGAATGCTTTTTGTATTTTATCCGGAGTGCTTTTCCCCTCCACGCTATGAGAAGGTCGCAATCGATGCGTTTTGCCAGGTATTTCAAGCAGGGGCAGAAAATCCTGCTGCGCGCGCAGCATCCGGGAGCGTTTTCGGGCCATTTCGAAGCTCTCACCGGCTTCCTCCACGACTTCGGGCCGGGCTACTTCGACCTGAGCCTGCCCTATCAGGGAGGGCGGGGCGAAGAGTATCCCTTTGCCCCGGAAATGCCCTTCGAAATCCTCTCCGATGCCATGGGCCTCGGCATCCGTCTCTCAGGCGCCTTCCACGACCGCCGTGGCGGGTCACTGATCCGGGTCAAGGTTCAGAACGACCTGCAGCTGTTCCAGCGTCGCATTTCGCCCCGGCTTGATCTCCGGGCCGGGCTGCGCTACACCCGGGGCCGGGGAACCCTGCGCTCCTTCCGAAACCAGTGGGAGAAAAACATCCGAATCCTCAAATCGGCCCCCGATCTCTCGAAGCTTCCCCCCTTCCCCATCTGCCCGGTCAATCTCAGCCCGGGCGGCATCCGCTTCAGCCTCAGCCCTTCCCCGGAGATCGCCGACCTTTGCCTGCTGCTGCTCAACCTCGGCAAAACCGGCGCACCGGTCTGCACGCTCGCCGAAGTGGTGTGGGTAAGGGGGCAGGAGGGAAGTGACAAGCACACGGCGGGGATGCGCTTTATCAGTATCCTCGAATCCGATCAGCAAAAAATCGCCCGGCTCATTCATGCCGCCGGACGGCAGGACGAGCAAGAAGAGCTCTCCAGCATCCCCTGAACCGACCTTTTTTGCCACTCCAAAATGGCCATTTCACCGTTTTAGCCGGACGCGAATTCCCCCGCTCATGCCGTCGCGAACCCTTCCGAAGGAATAGGCATGGTCAATTTCGATCTGGAAACCCGCGCAGAAATCTTGAGATCCTTGCGCTCCTGTAGTATTAAAGAAGCAGAACTCCACGATGTTCTGATTCGGCGAAAGGGACCAGAGGGCGATGCCTCAAATTAGCGAAACATCTGTCTTGCACGCCTGCCGGGTGCTCTTCGGATCAGAGCTTCACCTCGAGCGCGATTTTCTTTTTTACCTGCAGCCGGGAGGACTCAAGACGGCCTTTCGAAGCAGGGCCAAGGAAACGCATCCGGACCGTTTCGGTCATTGCGAACCACACTTGCAGCAGCAAAAGACCCGCGCCTTCCAGAATGTGAAGCGGGCCTATGAGGTGGTCGACTCCTTTCTCAAGCAGCGCGAAAAAGGTCTCTGGACGCCGGCGGAAAGCGTCTTTTCCCGAACCTGGGAAGAGGCCTCGAGCCCTTCGGCCAGAAGCTGGTCGAAGCGGGAGACTTCCCCCACACCTTCCCCGGGGGAGCTGCCACCTCGAATCTTCAAGTTCGGCTCCTACCTTCTTTCCCGGGGCGTCATTTCCTACCGGACGCTGATCCTCGCCCTGGTCTGGCAGAGAGCCCAGCGCCCCTCCATCGGCGAGGTCGCCCGTCGCTGGGGCTGGCTGAGCGAGGAGAGCATCCGCCGCGTCAACCGTCTGCGGGGTCCCTACCGCCGCTTCGGCGAGCGGGCCGTCGCCCTGGGCCTGCTGAGCACCTTTCAGGTGCGCACCCTGCTCTGGTACCAGCGCGGCCAACAGCAAAAACTGGGACAGTATTTCGTCGAGCAGGGCCTGCTGACCCCCGCCGAGGTGGAGCAGCTGGTTTCGCAGATGAAGGAGCACAACGCCCGGACTTTGCGGGGACCGCTGGGCTGAATCTCTCCCCTTTCCATGGCCACCCCGACCCCGACCGGCTGAACAGTTATTCTCCCTTCTTACTTCCCGGGAACAGCTCCCCCGGCCGGGGGCGGATGGACGGAGCGACCCCGCCGCGACGCAGGCGGGCCAAAAACGCCTGGCGCGATATTCCCCGGGCCCCCAGGGACTCGAGGTGAGGGTTTGACAGCTGGCAGTCGATCAGCTCGCAGCGACGCTCCGCCAGCATCCGGACCAGGGTGACGAAGGCGACCTTGGAGGCGTTGGACGTACGGTGAAACATCGACTCGCCGAAAAAACACCGCCCCAGGCTCACCCCGTACAGCCCCCCGACCAGATTCCCATCGTGCCAGCACTCCACCGAATGGGCGAACCCCATCTCATGCAGCCGGCAATACGCGGCCACCATCTCGGGGGTGATCCAGGTCCCCGCCCCCGCTTCGCGCAGCGTGCAACAGGCGGTGATCACCTCCCGGAAAGCGCGGTCAAAGGTCACGGAAAACACCCCTTTGCGCAGAACCTTGGCCAGGCTTGCCGACACGTGCAACTCGGCGGGCTCCAGAATGCAGCGCGGATCGGGGGACCACCACAGAATGGGATCTTGCGCGTTGAACCAGGGGAAGATCCCCATGGAGTAGGCGAGCAGCAAACGGGCGGGGGAGAGATCGCCGCCCACGGCCAGCAGACCGTCGGGCTCGGCCATCTCGGGAGGGGGAAAAACGAGTTGAGAGATCAGACTGAAAACAGGCACGGGACGCTTATCGAGAAAAAAAAGGGGGCATTGGCATGAACTCCCATGCGGAAGAGGTCAGGTAGAAGGGAGCAACGCTCAACGGTAGCGAAAGGTCAAGACCCCCGCCCGGGTGCCGACCTGCACGTGCCCCCCATTGCTGAGTCGGCCGAACAGGATCTCCGAGGCGATGACGTCGCCGATTTCCGTCTGGATCAGCCGGCCGAGAGGCCGGGCGCCGAACACCGGGTCATACCCCCGACGAGCCAGATCGCGGCGGGCGGCGGGCGACAGGGCCAGGGTGACCTTCTTTTCCTCAAGGCGACCCTGCAACTCGGCGATGAACTTGTCCACCACCCGCTCCATCACCGCTTCGCTCAGAGCGCCGAAGGGAATCACGGCATCCAGCCGGTTGCGAAACTCGGGGGAGAAGGTTTTCTCCACCGCCTGGCGCGGCGCTCCGGGGGGACCGCCCCCGAAGCCGATGGGATTGGCGCTCATCTCCCGGGCGCCGGCATTGCTGGTCATGATCAGCACCACGTTGCGAAAGTCGGCTTTTTTGCCGTTGTTGTCGGTCAGGGTGCCGTGATCCATCACCTGCAGCAGAATGCTGAACAGGTCGGGATGGGCTTTCTCGATCTCGTCCAGAAGCAGCACCGCATAGGGATTCTTGACGACGGCGTCAGTCAGCAGCCCTCCCTGGTCGAATCCGACGTAGCCGGGAGGGGCGCCGATCAGCCGGGCCACGGAGTGCTTTTCCATGTACTCGCTCATGTCGAAGCGCAGAAACTCCACCCCCAGCTGGCCCGCCAGCTGACGGGCCACTTCGGTCTTGCCGACCCCCGTCGGGCCGGTGAAGAGAAAGGAGCCGACCGGCTTCTCCGGGTGGCCCAGTCCCGCCCGGGAGCGCAGAATGGAGCGGCAGAGGGCGTCGATCGCCTCATTCTGGCCGAAGACCCGGCGCTTCAGATCCCGGTCCAGGGTTTTCAGCTGCCGGCGGTCCGATTTAGAGACGCTGCGGGCCGGAATGCGCGCCATTTTCGAAACGACGGCTTCGATCTCGGCCACCCCGACGAGGGGCTTCTCCTTCGGATAGAGACGAAAATAAGCCCCGGCCTCGTCAATGACGTCGATCGCCTTGTCGGGAAGATGCCGAAAGTTGATATGCCGGGCGGAGAGTTCAGCGGCAGCGTGCAGGGCCTCTTCGCTGTAGCGCACACCGTGGTGCTCTTCGTAGTACTCCCGCAGCCCTTTGAGGATCGCCACCGTCTCGTCCACCGTCGGCTCGAGAATGTCGATTTTCTGAAACCGACGGGAGAGGGCCCGGTCCTTTTCAAAGAGATTTTTGTACTCCTCATAGGTGGTCGAACCGATGCAGCGCAGCTCCCCCGCTGCCAGCACCGGCTTGAGGAGGTTGGAGGCATCAAGGGACCCGCCGCTGGTGGCGCCGGCGCCGATGATGGTGTGGATCTCGTCGATGAACAGGATCGCCTCGGGCTTCTTGCCAAGAGCCGCCAGGACCGCCTTGACCCGCTCCTCGAAATCGCCCCGGAATTTGGTGCCGGCGAGCAGCGCCCCCATATCGAGCGCGTAGATCTCGCTTCCGCGCAGGATTTCAGGCACCTCCTCCCGTTGAATCATCAGGGCCAGTCCTTCGGCCAACGCCGTTTTGCCCACCCCCGGATCGCCGACGTAGATGGGATTGTTTTTCCGCCGTCGGCACAGCACCTGAATGGTGCGCTCGAGTTCGAGGGCCCGGCCGATAAGGGGATCGATCTTGCCTGCCGTCGCGCGCTCCGACAGGTTGATGGTAAAGGCGACCAGCGGATCGCGGCCGGGGGCACTCTTGGTCGCCGGGGCCGGCCCCTCCTCGCGCTCGGAAGCGGGCTCGTCACTGCTGTTTTCGGCCCGGGGAACCTTGGCAACCCCGTGGGAAACGTAGTTCAGCACATCCAGCCGGGATATGCCCTGCTCTCCCAACAGGCGGGCGGCGTGGGAGTTCTTCTCCTCGAGGATGGCCGCCAGAATATCCCCCACCGAGATCTTTTTGCGTCCGGCCGCATGCATATGCATCACGGTCCGCTGCAGGACCCGCTGCAGCCCTACCGTCTGCTCGGGCACAAAATCCTCTTGCGCCGGCAGCTCTTCCATCTGCTGGGTGAAGTACTCCTCCAGCAGATCGCGCAGCGAAGCCAGATCCCCGCCGCAGCTGCGCAGGATTTCCTGCCCCTTCTCCTCGAACAGCATCGCGTAAAGAACGTGCTCGGTGGTGAGGTATTCGTGATGGCGGCGTTGTGCTTCCCGAACCGCCAATGAAAACGTTATCTGCACTTCCTGACTGAACATAGAGGGTTTTCTTTTCCTTAATCAGACGGCTGGAGAGCCTGTCCGGGTTGATGCCGGCGCGCGGATGTTCGACCGACAGAGCGGTGCCCACCGCCGGTCACGCCTCTTCGAGGCTGCACTTCAGAGGAAATCCCTCGGTACGGGCAATGGCATGCACCCGATCGACTTTGGTTTCGGCGATTTCAAAGGGATAGACGCCGCACAGGCCCACTCCCTTGAGGTGGATGTTGAGCATGATCCGGGTCGCCTCCGGGGGCGATTTATGAAAAACACTCTCGAGAACATCGACCACGAATTCCATCGTCGTGTAGTCGTCATTATGCATCAACACCTTGAACAGGGAGGGGCGGGCTGTTTTGGTCTTGCTTTGCTCAACAACCTTCGCCTCCCCTTCGGGCACGTTCTTACTCACGGATCTTCTCTCAGACTGATCTGGCAACACTTTTCCGGACACAAGTTTACGCAACTTCTTGCCTCATCTCAAAGACCATTGGGGCCTCATATCCGTTAGCGGAATGTAGCCGCTGTCGATTGTAAAACACTTCGATGTACTCGAAGATTGAAGCCCTAGCTTCCTCGCGAGACTCATAGTCGCAATGGTGAACCAGTTCAGTTTTTAGGGTATGAAAAAAGCTCTCAGCTACAGCATTATCCCAGCAATCACCTTTCTTGCTCATGCTGGCTTTAACGCTGTGGCGTTTTAGGATTTCCTGGTAACTGTCAGAGGCATATTGGCTGCCTCGGTCGCTGTGAAAGATAATACCCTTGGCGAGCTTTCGTTTCCATATCGCCATTAGCATGGCATCGTTTACCAAGTCGGCTTTCATGCGTGATTCCATGGACCAGCCGACCACGGCCCGAGAAAACAGATCTATGACAATGGCCAGGTACAGCCAGCCTTCGCGCGTCGGAATATAGGTGATGTCTCCAACGTAAACGGTATTTGGGGTGTTGACGGTAAATTCACGCTCCAGCAGGTTCGGTGCGATCGGCTTGTCGTGTTTTGAATCCGTTGTCACTTTAAATTTCCGCTTGGTTTGGACCTGCAGGTCTTCTTCGCGCATCAACCGACCGATGCGGCGGCGACTGACTTTGGTTTCCTGTTTTTTTAGCTCGCGCTTTATCCGCCGGGTCCCATAATTCTTTCGGCCTTTACCAAAAGCAGCCTTGATTTGGGGCCGGAGTTTATCATCATCGAGGCTGTGGCCACTGGGAGTCCGCTTCAAGCTTTCATAGTAGCCACTTCTGGAAACCTGAAGAATGCGACACATGGCTTGGATACTGAACACAGTCTGCTGTTTCATCCAGGCGAACTTTACCGACTGTTCTTTGCAAAGTACGCCGCCGCCTTTTTTAAGATGTCACGCTCTTCCTTAAGCCGGGCGTTTTCCCGGCGGAGGTGTTTCAACTCCTCGTATGGATGCTTTTCTCCAGTGCCCTTTTTGGCCGGAGACTCCTGCGGATGATACTTCGCTATCCATGTGTACAGAGTGTTTGGATTAACACCCAAATCTCTCGATGTCTGGGCAACAGACTGGTCGGATTCGACTGCCAACTTGACGGCATCTTGTTTAAACTCGGACGAATAACTTGAACTCATTAGACACACCTCCATTGTCGGCCATATTGCCTCATTTTGTGTGTCCGGTATAGTGTAGCCACT
>CAWANI010000035.1:0-75614 GCA_963783365.1 uncultured delta proteobacterium
GATCCTTGCGCTCCTGTAGTATTAAAGAAGCAGAACTCCACGATGTTCTGATTCGGCGAAGGGGACGAGAGGGCGATGCCTCAAATTAGCGAAACATCTGTCTTGCACGCCTGCCGGGTGCTCTTCGGATCAGAGCTTCACCTCGAGCGCGATTTTCTTTTTTACCTGCAGCCGGGAGGACTCAAGACGGCCTTTCGAAGCAGGGCCAAGGAAACGCATCCGGACCGTTTCGGTCATTGCGAACCACACTTGCAGCAGCAAAAGACCCGCGCCTTCCAGAATGTGAAGCGGGCCTATGAGGTGGTCGACTCCTTTCTCAAGCAGCGCGAAAAAGGTCTCTGGACGCCGGCGGAAAGCGTCTTTTCCCGAACTTGGGAAGAGGCCTCGAGCCCTTCGGCCAGAAGCTGGTCGAAGCGGGAGACTTCCCCCACACCTTCCCCGGGGGAGCTGCCACCTCGAATCTTCAAGTTCGGCTCCTACCTTCTTTCCCGGGGCGTCATTTCCTACCGGACGCTGATCCTCGCCCTGGTCTGGCAGAGAGCCCAGCGCCCCTCCATCGGCGAGGTCGCCCGTCGCTGGGGCTGGCTGAGCGAGGAGAGCATCCGCCGCGTCAACCGTCTGCGGGGTCCCTACCGCCGCTTCGGCGAGCGGGCCGTCGCCCTGGGCCTGCTGAGCACCTTTCAGGTGCGCACCCTGCTCTGGTACCAGCGCGGCCAACAGCAAAAACTGGGACAGTATTTCGTCGAGCAGGGCCTGCTGACCCCCGCCGAGGTGGAGCAGCTGGTTTCGCAGATGAAGGAGCACAACGCCCGGACTTTGCGGGGACCGCTGGGCTGAATCTCTCCCCTTTCCATGGCCACCCCGACCCCGACCGGCTGAACAGTTATTCTCCCTTCTTACTTCCCGGGAACAGCTCCCCCGGCCGGGGGCGGATGGACGGAGCGACCCCGCCGCGACGCAGGCGGGCCAAAAACGCCTGGCGCGATATTCCCCGGGCCCCCAGGGACTCGAGGTGAGGGTTTGACAGCTGGCAGTCGATCAGCTCGCAGCGACGCTCCGCCAGCATCCGGACCAGGGTGACGAAGGCGACCTTGGAGGCGTTGGACGTACGGTGAAACATCGACTCGCCGAAAAAACACCGCCCCAGGCTCACCCCGTAAAGCCCCCCGACCAGATTCCCATCGTGCCAGCACTCCACCGAATGGGCGAACCCCATCTCATGCAGCCGGCAATACGCGGCCAGCATCTCGGGGGTGATCCAGGTCCCCGCCCCCGCTTCGCGCAGCTTGCCACAGGCGGTGATCACCTCCCGGAAAGCGCGGTCAAAGGTCACGGAAAACACCCCTTTGCGCAGAACCTTGGCCAGGCTTGCCGACACGTGCAACTCGGCGGGCTCCAGAATGCAGCGCGGATCGGGGGACCACCACAGAATGGGATCTTGCGCGTTGAACCAGGGGAAAATCCCCATGGAGTAGGCGAGCAGCAAACGGGCGGGGGAGAGATCGCCGCCCACGGCCAGCAGACCGTCGGGCTCGGCCAGATCGGGAGGGGGAAAAACGAGTTGAGAGATCAGACGAAAACAGGCACGGGACGCTTATCGAGAAAAAAAAAAAGGGGGCATTGGCATGAACTCCCATGCGGAAGAGGTCAGGTAGAAGGGAGCAACGCTCAACGGTAGCGGAAGGTCAAGACGCCCGCCCGGGTGCCGACCTGCACGTGCCCCCCATGGCTGAGTCGGCCGAAGAGGATCTCCCAGGCGATGACGTCGCCGATCTCCGTCTGGATCAGCCGGCCCAGAGGCCGGGCGCCGAAGACCGGGTCGTAGCCCCGACGGGCCAGATCGCGGCGGGCGGCGGGCGACAGGGCCAGGGTGACCTTCTTTTCCTCCAGGCGACCCTGCAGCTCGGCGATGAACTTGTCCACCACCCGCTCCATGACCGCCTCGCTCAGAGCGCCGAAGGGGATCACGGCATCGAGCCGGTTGCGAAACTCGGGGGAGAAGGTCTTCTCCACCGCCTGGCGCGGCGCTCCGGGGGGACCGCCGCCGAAGCCGATGGGGTTGGCGCTCATCTCCCGGGCGCCGGCGTTGCTGGTCATGATCAGCACCACGTTGCGGAAATCGGCCTTCTTGCCGTTGTTGTCGGTCAGGGTGCCGTGGTCCATCACCTGCAGCAGGATGCTGAACAGGTCGGGATGGGCCTTTTCGATCTCGTCGAGCAGCAGCACCGCATAGGGGTGCTTGACGACCGCGTCGGTGAGCAGCCCGCCCTGGTCGAAGCCGACGTAGCCGGGAGGCGCGCCGATCAGCCGGGCCACCGAGTGCTTCTCCATGTACTCGCTCATGTCGAAGCGCAGAAACTCGACCCCGAGCTGGCCGCCAGCTGGCGGGCGACCTCGGTCTTGCCGACGCCGGTGGGGCCGGTGAAGAGGAAGGAGCCGACCGGCTTCTCGGGATGGCCGAGCCCGGCCCGGGCGCGCAGAATGGAGCGGCAGAGGGCGTCGATGGCCTCGTCCTGGCCGAAGACCCGGCGCTTCAGATCGCGGTCGCAGGGTTTTCAGCCGCCGGCGGTCCGAACTGGAGACGCTGCGGGCCGGAATCCGCGCCATTCGCGCCACCACCGCCTCGACCTCGGCCACGCCGACGACGCGCTTCTCCTGCGGATGAAGGCGAGAATAGGCCCCGGCCTCGTCGATGACGTCGATCGCCTTGTCCGGCAGGTGCCGGTAGTTGATATGCCGGGCGGAGAGTTCGGCGGCAGCGCTGCAGGGCCTCTTCGCTGTAGCGCACGCCGTGGTGCTCTTCGTAGTGACTCCCGCAGCCCTTTGAGGATCTCCACCGTCTCGTCCACCGTCGGCTCGAGGATGTCGATCTTCTGAAAGCGCCGGGAGAGGGCGCGGTCCTTGTCGAAGAGGTTCTTGTACTCCTCATAGGTGGTGGAGCCGATGCAGCGCAGCTCCCCCGCGGCCAGCGCCGGCTTGAGGATGTTGGAGGCATCAAGGGAGCCGCCGCTGGTGGCGCCGGCGCCGACGATGGTGTGGATCTCGTCGATGAAGAGGATCGCCTCGGGCTTCTCTGCCAAGAGCCGCCAGGACCGCCTTGAGCCGCTCCTCGAAATCGCCGCGGAACTTGGTGCCGGCGAGCAGCGCCCCCATATCGAGCGCGTAGATCTCGGCTTCGCGCAGCAGTTCGGGCACCTCCTCCCGTTGAATCATCAGGGCCAGTCCTTCGGCCAGGGCCGTTTTGCCCACCCCCGGCTCGCCGACGTAGATGGGGTTGTTCTTGCGCCGGCGGCAGAGCACCTGAATGGTGCGCTCCAGTTCGAGGGCGCGGCCGATAAGGGGATCGATCTTGCCTGCCGCGCGCGCTCCGACAGGTTGACGGTAAAGGCGACCAGCGGATCGCGGCCGGGGGCACTCTTGGTCGCCGGCGCCGGCCCCTCCTCGCGCTCGGAAGCGGGCTCGTCACTGCTGTTTTCGGCCCGGGGAACCTTGGCGACCCCGTGGGAAACGTAGTTCAGCACATCCAGCCGGGATATGCCCTGCTCTCCCAACAGGCGGGCGGCGTGGGAGTTCTTCTCCTCGAGGATGGCCGCCAGAATATCCCCCACCGAGATCTTTTTGTGTCCGGCCGCATGCATATGCATCACGGTCCGCTGCAGGACCCGCTGCAGCCCTACCGTCTGCTCGGGCACAAAATCCTCTTGCGCCGGCAGCTCTTCCATCTGCTGGGTGAAGTACTCCTCCAGCAGATCGCGCAGCGAAGCCAGATCCCCGCCGCAGCTGCGCAGGATTTCCTGCCCCTTCTCCTCGAACAGCATCGCGTAAAGAACGTGCTCGGTGGTGAGGTATTCGTGATGGCGGCGTTGTGCTTCCCGAACCGCCAATGAAAACGTTATCTGCACTTCCTGACTGAACATAGAGGGTTTTCTTTTCCTTAATCAGACGGCTGGAGAGCCTGTCCGGGTTGATGCCGGCGCGCGGATGTTCGACCGACAGAGCGGTGCCCACCGCCGGTCACGCCTCTTCGAGGCTGCACTTCAGAGGAAATCCCTCGGTACGGGCAATGGCATGCACCCGATCGACTTTGGTTTCGGCGATTTCAAAGGGATAGACGCCGCACAGGCCCACTCCCTTGAGGTGGATGTTGAGCATGATCCGGGTCGCCTCCGGGGGCGATTTATGAAAAACACTCTCGAGAACATCGACCACGAATTCCATCGTCGTGTAGTCGTCATTATGCATCAACACCTTGAACAGGGAGGGGCGGGCTGTTTTGGTCTTGCTTTGCTCAACAACCTTCGCCTCCCCTTCGGGCACGTTCTTACTCACGGATCTTCTCTCAGACTGAACTGTCAACACTTTTCCGGACAAAAGTTTACGCAGCTTCCTGCATTGCCTCAAAGGCCAGAGGAGCCTCATATCCGTTAGCGGAATGTGCCCGCTGGCGATTATAAAATACTTCGATGTATTCGAAGATTGCAGCCCTGGCTTCTTCGCGAGTTTCAAAGTCACAATGGTGAACCAGTTCGATTTTCAGGGTGTGGAAGAAGCTCTCGGCGACAGCGTTGTCCCAGCAATCACCCTTTCTGCTCATGCTGGCTTTAAAGCCATGGTCCTTCAGAAGCTTCCGGTGGCTGTCAGAGGCGTATTGGCTGCCCCGATCGCTGTGAAAAATCAGACCTTTGGCGGGCTTTCGTTTCCAAAGCGCCATCAGCATGGCGCCGTTGACCAAGCCGGCGGTCATGCGTGAGCTCATGGACCAACCGACCACGGCCCGGGAAAACAGATCGATGACGACGGCCAAATACAACCATCCTTCACGGGTCGGGATGTAGGTGATGTCGCCAACGTAAAGCGTGTCTGGGGTGTTGACGGTAAATTCACGCTCCAGCAGGTTCGGTGCAATCGGCTTGTCGTGGTTCGAATCAGTTGTCATTTTAAATTTCCGCTTGGTTTGGACCTGCAGCTCTTCCTCGCTCATTAGTCGGCCAATGCGGCGGCGGCTGACACGAGTAGCTTGTTTTTCCAATGCATTCTTGATCCGCCGGGTCCCATAGTTTTTTCGCCCCTTTTCAAAAGCGGCCTTGATCTGGGGGCGGAGTTTATCATCCTCGATGCTGTGGTCACTGGGGGGCCGTCTCAGGCTCTCATAATAGCCACTCCGGGAGACCTCGAGAACGCGGCACATGGCACCGATAGCAAACCCAGTCTGTTGTTTCATCCAGGCGTACTTTACCGACTGTTTTTTGCAAAGTACGCCGCCGCCTTTTTTAGGATGTCACGCTCTTCCTTAAGCTGAGCGTTCTCCCGGCGGAGGCGCTTCAACTCTTCGTAGGGATGTTTGTCGCCAGTGTCTTTAATGCCTGCCGGAGAATCAGGTTGTTGGTACTTGGTTATCCAGGTGTACAACGTGTTGGGATTAACCCCCAGATCTCTCGCTGTCTGGGCAACCGACTGGTCGGATTCAACGGCCAGCTTGGCAGCATCTTGTTTGAACTCGGATGAATAACTTGAACTCATTGGACACACCTCCATGGTCAGGCATAATGCCTCATTTTGTGTGTCCGGGATAGTGTAGACACTTCAGACTGACCAATAAACTGACATGGGGGTAACCGGCCCGCCCCGTGCATCCCATGGGCAGCACGGGGCGGGCCTTTTCCCTACCGAACAGATACCGACCGGAAACGATTTTTTCAATAATCCTAGCACAAGTTCTCGGGAACTTCCAAGAGCCTCCAGGTTTCTTTGTCGGTACGCAGAAGAGGTCTATCCGGAAACGGGGGCGCCCTGCGGAGAGAGAAACGCCGACGGGACGAGGGTCAGTCTTCGAAAAAGCATTGCGGGTCGGCTCCGAAAGGATCGCCCGGCTCGGCTCCGGCAGCGAAGGCGATCGCCCGACACCCCCGGCATCCGCACCAGCGGGGGCAGGCGCCGCACTTGCCTCGGTACCGTGACTTGTCGCGCAACCCGGCCAGGACCTCCGAACTCGCCCACACCTCCCGAAGGGAGTCGGTGCGCACGTTGCCGATGGGAATCTCCAGCCGGCGGCAGGGCAGGATGGTGCCGTCGGGCAGCAGAGTCAGGCCGGAAACGCCGGCGGCACACCCGCCGAAAGGCCCGCCTCCCTGCCGATAGGTGCCCGGCGCGCGCAACTGGCCACCGACCGGGTCCCCCGTGACGATTTCCAGGTCGGGCGTTTCGAGGGAGAAGAGCGTTTCGTACAGGGATCTCACTTCCTGCGGGGTGAGCATCTGCCGCTGCAACTCCGCGCCCCGCCCCGCCGGCACCAGTCGGGAAAAGCCGAGGCGCTGCGCCCCCAACCGGCGGGTCAGAGCGGCCATCTCCGCCACGCTGCCGGCATTGAGCCTGGAGAGGGTCACGTTCAGAGTCACCGGCAACCCCGCCTCGAGCAGCGCGCCGACTCCCTCCTGCGCCGCCCGGAAGCTTCCCGCCCCGCGGATGCTGTCGTGAATCGCCTCGGGCCCCTCCAGGCTGACCTGCACCCCTTTTACCCCGAGCGCCGACAGGGTCAAGGCGCGTGAGCGATCGACCAGGGTGCCGTTGGTGAGCAAATAGAGGGCGAACCCCTCCCGGCCGATGGCTTCGAGGACGGCAGGGAGATCCTCGCGCAAAAAGGGCTCGCCGCCGGTCACGGTACAGCTGGGAGAAAAGGTCACGCCGTAGAGTCTCTGCCAGTCCTTCAGCATGGCCGCCGCCTCGGTCGCCACCTCGCCGATTTCCGCCACCGTGGGTTCGTCGCCCGACGTACCCGACTGGTAACAGTGTCGACACTGCAGATTACAGCGATTGGTGATGTGCCATTGCAGAAAAAAATCAAAAGGCTGAGCGATTGCCATTGCTCTCTCCCGAACGTTTCCCTGTTTGATGCTTTCGCAAAAACTCCTGGGATGGCTTCTGCAAAAATTTCGTCCTACATGACTTGGTGGTTTTTCAAGGGCGAAGGCCACCCTCAGGGTGGTCGAGATCCTGAAAAAGCGCCGTAACGCCAAGGGCGGATTTTTTGCGACGCCATCAAAAAATGAGCGGCAGATAGGGAGAGGGATGTACCGGGGACCGCCCGGCGTCCTCCCTTCCGTATCTGCCGTCAATTTTTAGCCGCCGAACCGGCAGCTTTCAGCTTCCGCTTTTTCAGCTCTTTCACTTGTGACATGGCTTGCCGGGATTTTCCGTCGCTGCTTTCTTCAGAGTATCCCAGAAGGCCGCTTCCTGCCGCAACACTGCCTCGCTGACCGATTTCCTCATCCCTTTTTCACCTCCTCTCACGCTGAGATGGCGAGACACCAACGTCCCGCCGGAGCGACTTTCCTCACGTTGATAGGAAAGTCGGATATCAAGAGGTTATTTAAAAGGATTTGCCGATATGTCGAGTTTATTTCGGTAATGGGCCCTGTCAAGGCGAAAAAGACGGGGGGTTTTCAGAGTGAGGTTCTTTCAGTCCGAGGGAAGCGCAGCGCCCCCGAGGTAGGCCCGGGCCATCTCCGGCTCGTCCACAAGGTGCTTCACTGCGGCAGTCAGGGTCATTCCCCGGGCATCCAGACCCGCGTCGGTCAAAGCGTTTCCCACTCCGCGGAAGGCCGCTTCCATAAGCGTTTTCTGGAAAAGATTCATCAGCACCGACCGGGTCTCGCCCAGCGCCGGCGAGGTAATGGCCTGTCGGCAGTCTTCCGGGTCGATGGAAGTCACCGAGCGGCAGAGCAGAGGCCGCACCGGATAGATGGAGCAGCTGCCCCGTTCATCCAGAAAGGCGCAGGGCCGGCGCAAAAAGAGCCGCTCTTCCTCGTCGAGCCAGCGGATCTGCCGGTAAAGTTCGGCGACTCGCTCTTTGAGCAGCGCGGCTTCGCTCTTATCGAAATGCCGCTTCAGATAGTCGACAATCGCCACCGCCTCCGGGAACAGGACCGCCACATTCACCATGCAACAGATGCCGCACCCCGCCTTGCAGGCGATATGGTCTCCTTCGGCAGCGTCGAGACGGACGGCGAGCTCTTCCTCCGCCGCCGTCACCGCCCGGCGAAGGGCAGCAGCGAGCCCTCCCGGGGTTTTGACCTCCTTCAGATCCCGCGCCAGCTCTCTGTCGATTGTGGATGCAAACCCCTCGAAGTCGAATCCCATGAGCCGCCCCTTCTCTTTGAAAGATTTTTCTTCCGCCGATGCTCCGGATCCCTTTGCCGAGAATTATTTATAATGGCGTTTCTGTATCATGTGTCTGAGGAGGGAAGTCTCGGTTTGCCGCTCTTCCCGCCCCGTCCGCATTTTCCCGATCCGATTTAAATCATAGCCGACCGCTTCCGGGGAACCAAGTTCTTTGCTGGCATTTCGCGACTCGATTCCAAAAACGGGGCCCTCAGCCGGCACACCGGAGAGAAATAGAATGATGTTTTCTTGATGCCCGGATCTGAGGCAGGGATTTTCTTTACAACGGGGAGAAAAAAAACTAGATTAGAAGAAAACCTTCTGCCCCGATCGGTGCTTATGGAATCCTCGGTCCTGATTATCGACGACTCGAAGAGCGTCCGCCAACAAATTATTCACATCCTCAAAGGGTCTTCCCTGTTCCGCTTCTATTTTGAAGCGGGTGACGGGGTCGAAGCCTTGAAGATGGTTCTGAACCGCCCGGTCGACCTCATCCTCTGCGACCTGGAAATGCCCGGCATGGACGGATTCAAGTTCCTGAAGATGATGAGCGCCCGGGAGGATCTGAAAGATATTCCCGTCATCATGATCACCGGGAGGGAGGATCAGGAGGCGAAGGTGCGGGGGCTGGAGCAGGGCGCCAGCGACTACGTCACCAAGCCCTTCGATGCGGCTGAACTGCTGGCCCGCGTCAAAGTTCAGATCAAGATCAAGTCGCTGCAGGACAGCCTGAAAAAGAGCAATCAGCTTTTGCTGGAACTCTCCAATACCGATCCCCTGACGCGCCTCTCCAACCGGCGGTGCCTGATGGAGATCCTGCTGCGCGAATTCAATCGCGTCAAGCGGACCAAGGGGGTCTTGTCGCTGATCATGATCGATATCGATCATTTCAAGAAAATCAACGACACCTTCGGCCACCAGAAAGGCGATGCCGTTCTGGTCGCCCTCGCCGACCTGCAGCGGAATCACCTGCGCGAATACGACACCGCCGCCAGGTTCGGCGGAGAGGAGTTCGCCCTGGTTCTTCCCGACACCAGTATAGAGCAGGCAACTCAGGTTGCCGAGCGCCTGCGCGCCGCGGCAGCCGCCCTCTCCTTCCCGGCCATCGCACCGGCCCTGAAGCTTACCATCAGCCTGGGGGTGGCATCCTTTCCCGGGGGGAAGATCGCCACTGTGGACGAGCTGATTCGCGAAGCCGACTACGCCCTGTACGACGCCAAGCGGGCCGGCCGCAACCAGACGATCGCCATGGCGAGCTGAAGAAAAATCCCCGGACGTTTCTTACCCCTCCGGCTCGGCTTCGCCGGTATTCCCCTCCAACTTCTCCAACACTTTGATATCGAAGGGCTTGCTCGCCTCGCCGAAGTAAACGGAGTGGTGGGGAAAGGGGATTTCGATCCCTTTTTCGTCAAAGGCGTATTTCACCCGGCGCAGGAACTCGCGGCCGACCGACCACTGCTGAATGGGCTTTGTTTTGATCCGCCCCTTGATGACCACCGCCGAATCGCCGAGCTGATCGACACCGAAGATCTCCGGCACCTCCAGGATCTGCCGACCGAAGGCTTCGTCCTGCTTCATCCCCGCGCATACGTCCCTGATGACCTCCACCACCCGATCGGTGTCCTCCTTGTAGGCGACGCCGATGTTGAAAACATAGGCCGACCACTCGTTGGTCATGTTGCTCAGCGAGGTGATCGCTCCGTTGGGAAAGATATGGACCGTTCCCGCCTGGTCGCGCAGCACCATGGTCCGAAAATTGATTTTTTCGACCAGGCCTCCCGTGCCGTTGATGATCGCCACATCGCCGACCCGGACCTGATTTTCGAGAATGAAGAAGAACCCGGAAATGATGTCGCGTACCAGATTCTGGGCGCCGAAACCGACCGCCAGGCCGAGGACACCGGCGCTGGCCAGAATCGGAGCGATATTCACCCCGATTTCCCGCAGAACCACCAGGCCGACGGTGAGCCAAAGCAGCAGATAGACGGCCTGGCGGAGCAGCCGAACCAGCGTATCCGCCCGTTTGGCCGATTCCGACGGGGGCTCCCCGGCCTCTTCGCCCTTTTTGACCAGACGACTCTCGAGATGGTCGAGCAACTTTTTGAGAACCCGTGCGACCACCCATCCAACCGCCAGAATGATCAGAATCCGGATGCCGCCGTTGATAACCGCCCCCCAGTTGAAAGCCTTCACACTATCCATGATCTCAGTTCTCCCCTGTCCCTAAGGATGTCATCTCCGAGGATTCGGCACGAGGACCGGCACTCCAGTCCCTGCCCCCGTAAAAGGGTATCGGTCGAACGCCTCCTGTCAAGATGATCGATCGTCGCACATCGTACGGAAAAACTCCCTGAACCCGGCATTTTCACCGGGGGCCTTCGGCGAAGGATTTCCCTCTCGCAAAACAAAAATCCCCGTTCAGAGAACGGGGATTTTTTTATCTTCCGACAATGATTCCGCTAGGGAGGGAACTCCCGGCGACCGCGGGCTTTTCTTTTAATGTTAAGGCACTCCCCCTTGTCTCACTGGGCAGCGACTTTCTTCCCCAGCGCGAGTTTTTTGAGGATATTGTTTTTGATCCAGTTCGGGTCCCACCATTCCACCGGATTCACCGGCAGTCCCGACACCAGAACGCCGAAATGAAGGTGGTCCCCGCCGGCCAGACCGGTCGTTCCCGTATAGCCGATGACCTGCCCCTTTTTCACCGCATCACCCTTTTTCACCGCCATCCGGTTCATGTGGCCGTACAGGGTCTGCAGGCCCATGCCGTGGTCGATAATGACGCACCGGCCGTAGATACCGAAAGGGTCGGCGTAAACCACCTTGCCGGCGTTGGCGGCCCGAATGGGCGCATGGGCTACGGAAGCGAGGTCCATACCGAGATGGGTCTCCTTGTCGACCGCTTTACCCTTGTAGTAATAGGTGCGATGGTCGCCGAAGGTCGCCATTGTCGCCGAGTCGGGCTGGCGCAAAAAGGCTCCGTGCCACAGGGGAACGGGGGAGGTCTGCAGCCCGATCGCGTGAAGTTCCTTGCGGTCTTTGGCCCGCAGGGTGCGGTTGACCTTTAGAAAGAGTTGCAGCGGATCCTGGGTCTCGGGAAATTTCGGTTGAAACTCCGGCTCCTTGGCTTCCAGGAACTGGTCGGAGAGAGAAATCCTGGCGTGCCGGAAGGTCTTCGGAATGAGATGATAATAAAATCCTTCGATCCCCTCGTTTCCGGCGCCGTCGACCGCGATCACCTTCGGGATGGGGAATTGAGCGCTTTTCATATCATAGGGAAAAGCGAAAAGGCAGGCGTAGAGATCCCCTCGCTGGTGATAGCCGGGGAAAAAGAGATCGCCCACCGTCACCCCCGTTTTCCCCACCTTCTCGGAGACGGTATAGACCACCAGGGCCGATCCACCGTGGCTGAGGTTGTGGGCGGTGCTCAGCACCGAGATGGCGGGCGGTCGGGTATCGTAATCGAAGGTGAAGACCTGCTCGGTGGTGTTGCCCTTACCGAAATGGTAAATGGAATGGTCGGTGGCGTCGACCCGAATGGTGAGCGGCCCATCCTGAAACCCCGCCTTCGCCAGAGGGATACTCTCTTCGGCTGCGGGAGTTGCGGGAGGATAGCTTTTTGTCAGAAGCACCACCGTTTTGCCCTTCTGGCTGGCGGAGACCTCCAGTGTTTTCATCCCCGAGGGGGAATCGGCAAGCTTCAGATCGAGGGGATGCTTTCCCGAGATCGGCCCCGAAGCGGGGGTCAGCGAAATTTGCGGACCGGAGGTGTCCCTAAAATAGAAAAATCCGCCGGCCACCAAAACCACAAGAAGAACCAGAAAAATAAACGTCGAACTTTTCACAATCCTTTTTCCTTTTCCAGCAGTGTGTTGAATCAATTTGGGCCGCGAGCACAACCACCTGACATGGGCGGCTCGAGCCCTGTCGCTACCCGGCGAAGCGGATACCCGGCCGCCTCATTCCCAGCGGCCGCGTTTCTTGTTCAGAACGATTACTTCGACCCTCCCCTGATCATTCACCAGGGACGTGAGCAGCCAGCTGACCAGGCTGATGATCAGCGAACCGACCACTGCCGTGCCGAAGCCATGCACCTGGAACCCGCCGATGACGCCCGATGCCATCATCAGCAGCAGCGCATTGATGACAAAAGTGAACAATCCCAGGGTGAGAATCGTGAGGGGCAGGGTCAGCAGAAACAGGATCGGCCGGAAAAAGGCGTTCAGAATCCCGAGGACGGCGGCGGCGAAAAACGCAGAGAAAAAGCCGCTCACCTCGATGCCCCCAAGAAGGTAGGATGCGACCATGATGGCGGCGGTCAGAATCAACCAGCGAATGAACAATCCACGCATCGACAGACCTCCCTGTTTTTCCCCTCCGGACTTATTCCCAACCCGCCAAAGAGTGACACGATCGCCGGTATTATGCAAGGGTGACTCGCTATCGAATAGCAAGTCCGCGACTTTCCTTAGGCGTTAAATATTAAGAAGGCGAGACCGCCGGCCTCGCCCTTCCTACGTTCTCCCTATGCTGGTGAACTGTAATTATGCTTCCTGGCTCTTCACCCAGCGGTCGATCGCCTCCGCCGTCTCTTCGGGCATATCGAGGAAACGCACGCCCATCCCCGGCTCATAGTCGGATTTCCTGCTGAAGTGCCTTTTCCAGACCACCTCGCAATCGCATTGGATGGTCTGGGAAATCGGCTCAGGCAGGGAGATCTCCACCTTGAACCGGCTTCCCGGTTCGCGAGGGTTGACCGTGGCGATAAAGACACCGCCGCGACTGATATTTTTGGCATAGCCGAACAGGGACTTTTTCCCCTCCTCCAGTTTGACTTTCAGAACGATCAGGGGGGAACGCAAGTTTTTTCGCTGATTGGCCTGGGGTGCGGGTTGCTCGAGGTTCTGGTTCATCGAAATCCCGGTATTTGAGAGTCTCGGAGGAAATGACGTATATTTGTGACATATTAACGTATTTTTGCGGATTGCAAAAGAGCTAAATCCACTGAAACGCGGGCCGCTTCTCTGAGGTGTTTTTCGGCTTGCGTCAAACGCCGGATGAGCGTATCGTCTGCACCGTTCGGCATGCCGTTTCCCGGACCGGCAGAATGTGCGCTGTTTGCTTCTGATGACTTTTTCACGCCGCGTCCATCTGGAGAATTTTCAGCCGGCCAGCTCCCCATGAAGACCGCCTGTTGATGAAAAAACCGTCACTTCCCCGCCTCACATCACTGCTCGGTCTGGCGCTGTTCGGCGTCGCGATCGCCGTTCTCCATCATGCGCTCCAGCTCTACCATTTCCGCGACATCCTGCGCCACCTTCACCGGATCCCCTTGAGTCAAAAGGGGCTGGCCGCTCTTCTGACGATTCTCAGTTACCTGGTCATGACCGGTTACGATCGGCTCGGGGTACGCTACCTCGGCCGTTCTCTTCCCTGGCAACAGGTGACCTTTACCTCCTTTCTCGGCTACGCCTTCAGCAACAACATCGGCCTGTCGTTTCTCAGCGGCGGGTCGGTGCGGTTTCGGCTCTATTCCGTCTGGGGATTGTCGGCGGGGGAGATCAGTCGGGTCATCGCTTTTACGGTAACCACCTTCTGGCTTGGGATTCTTACCGTCGCCGGGGCGGTTTTCCTTACGGCGCCGCCGTCCCTGGTGCGGCTCGGAACTCCCTGGATCGCCGCCCTGCGGCCGATGGGGGGGATCATCGTCCTGCTCATCGCCGCCTATCTGGGGGTGTGCGCGTTGCGCCGTGAGCCGTGGCAATTGCGGGGCTGGCCCATTGCCGTGCCCTCGCTCCCCCTGGCCTTTTCCCAGCTCATTCTGGGGGCTCTCGATTGGGCCTTGGCGGGCGCGGTTCTCTACGTGCTGCTCCCGGCCGGAGCAAACCTCTCTTTTCCCGCCTTTCTCGGACTGTTTCTCACCGCGCAGACCCTTGCCCTGATCAGCCACGTCCCCGGCGGAATCGGCGTTTTCGAGTCGGTGATGGTAATGCTGATCCCTCAGGTCCCCGCGGCCAGCCTCCTCGGCGCCCTGGTGGTCTACCGGGTGATCTATTATCTGATCCCCCTGCTGGTGGCGGCGATCCTGCTCGTCGCCCACGAAATGCTGCGCCGCCGGGAACGGGTCTTTCGCTATACCCGTCTGCTGGCCGGATGGTTCGCCTTCCTGGTGCCTCAGAGTCTCGCTCTGCTGGTGCTGGTCGGAGGCATTGTCCTGCTCTACTCGGGAGCAACCCCGGAGGTCCAGTCCCGGCTGCACTGGCTCAAGCATTTTCTTCCTCTGCCGGTGATGGAGCTCTCCCACTTCCTCGGCAGCCTGGCCGGGGCGGGCTTGCTCTTTCTCGCCTGGGGCCTGCAGCGACGCCTCGATATCGCCTACCACCTGGCGGCGTTGCTGCTCGCCGCCGGCAGTCTTTTCTCCCTGCTCAAAGGGGGCGACTACGAGGAAGCGATCATCCTCGCCGTCATGCTGGCGGCGCTGCTCCCCTGCCGGCGTCATTTTTACCGCCGGGCTTCCTTTTTCAGCGAGCGTTTCACCTGGGGATGGATGGCGACCATCGCCCTGGTGCTGGCCAGCACGGTCTGGCTCGGCCTGTTCGCCTACCGGCACGTGGAGTATTCGGACGAGCTGTGGTGGCGCTTCGCCTGGCACGGGGATGCGCCCCGCTTCATGCGGGCGATGGTGGCGGTGCTGGTTTTCACCTGCAGCGTGGCGGTGGCCAAGCTGCTGCGACCGGCGGCCCCCGAGCCGGAGCTGCCGGATCGGGAGGAACGGGAGGCGGCCCGGCAGATCGTCGCCCGGGCGCCGGACAGCTCGGCCTGGCTGGCGATGCTCGGCGACAAGCACCTGCTCTTCAATCCGGCGCGGACCGCCTTTCTCATGTACGCTCCGGAGGGACGCAGCATGGTCGCCATGGGCGATCCGGTGGGTCCGCGCGAGGAGATCCGCGAGCTCGCCTGGCGCTTCCAGGAGCTCTGCAGCAGTCACGCCCGCTGGCCGGTCTTCTACGAGGTGGGCAGCGAAAACCTCGACATCTACCTGGAACTCGGCCTCTCCCTGCTCAAGCTCGGCGAGGAGGCGCGGGTCCCGCTGGCCGACTTCTCCCTGGAGGGGGGCTCCCGACGGGGCATGCGCTATGCGCGGCGGCGCATGGACCGGGAAGGGGTCACCTTCTCCGTGGTCCCCGCAACCGAGGTCGCCCCGCTGCTCCCCCATCTGCAACGAGTGTCCAACGCCTGGCTGGCGTCCAAAAAGACGCGGGAAAAGGGGTTCTCCCTCGGCTACTTTCAGCCCGACTATCTCTCCCTGTGCCCCGTGGCCCTCCTCCACCGGGAAGGGCGAGCCGATCGCCTTCGCCAATCTCTGGCCGGGCGCGGGCAAGAGGGAGCTCTCCGTCGACCTGATGCGCTACCTGCCCGAAGAAGCTCAAGGGGTCATGGAGTTCCTTTTCATCGAACTGATGCTCTGGGGGAAAGAAGAGGGGTACCGCTGGTTCAACCTGGGGATGGCCCCCCTGGCGGGACTGGAGAACCGTCCCCAGGCGCCGCTGTGGAACCGGCTCGGGGCGCTGCTCTACCGGCACGGCGAACATTTCTACAACTTCCAGGGGCTGCGCGACTACAAGGAGAAGTTCGACCCGGTCTGGGTCCCCCGCTATCTGGCCTCCCCCGGCGGCCTGGCGCTGCCGCGGGTGCTCGCCAACCTGGCCACCCTGATCTCGGGCGGGGTGAAAGGAGTCATCGGCAAATGAAAAAACTCACCGTTCCTCTGCTGCTCGGGCTCCTGCTGCTGATGCCCCTGCACGCGACGGCGGCCGAAACCCTGCACTTCGGCCGCTTCGGCACCGTAACCCTCTATCGCCACCGGCCCCACCCGGCGCACGTGGTGCTGTTTCGTCTCCGGCGACGGCGGCTGGAACCTGGGCGTAATCGACATGGCCCGGGCCCTGAGCCGTCTCAACGCCCTGGTGGTGGGGATCAGCGTCCCTCATTACCTGAAGCGCGCTGGGGCACAGCAAAGAGCGCTGCGTCTACCCGGCGGCCGACTTCGAGGCCTTCAGCCAATTCGTGCAGAAAAAGCTCGGATTTCCCGAGCTACCATGCGCCCATCCTGGTCGGCTACTCCTCGGGCGCGACCCTCGTCTACGCCCTTCTCGTCGAGGCCCCGGCCAGCACCTTCGCCGGGGGGATGAGCCTCGGGCTTCTGTCCCGACCTCGAATTCGCCAAACCCTTCTGCCGCGGCCGCGAGCTGCGCTACACGCCGCTGCCCAAGGGGCCGGGTGTGGATTTTCTGCCGACGCCGCAGATGCCCGAGCCGTGGGTCGCCTTCCAGGGCACCATCGACCAAGTCTGCAATCCTCCAGCGACCCGCGCCTTCGTCGAGAGGATCGGCGGGGCGAAGGTGGTGATGCTGCCCAACGTCGGGCACGGTTTCTCCGTGCAGCGCCACTGGATGCCCCAGTTCAAAAAGGCCTTTGCCGAGCTGACCGCGCCGCCGGCGCCCCCGGCCTCCGCCAAACCGCAGAGGGTGAAGGATCTGCCGCTGGTCGAGGTGCCGGCCACCGGGCCCCAGGGAGACACCCTGGCGGTCATCCTCTCCGGCGACGGCGGCTGGGCCTCCATCGATCGCCAGCTGGGCAACGCCCTCGCCGAGCGGGGCCTGCCGGTGGTCGGGCTCAATTCCCTCAAATACTTCTGGACGCCGCGCACCCCCGACGGGGCGGCGCACGACCTCGCCCGCATCCTCGAATGTCTACCTGGCCCGCTGGCGCAAGAAGCGGATTCTGCTCGCCGGCTACTCCTTCGGTGCCGACGTCCTGCCCTTTCTGGCCAACCGCCTGCCGGCGCCGCTGCGGGAGAAGGTCCGCCTGGTGGCCCTGCTCGGCGCGGACCGAACGGCCTCCTTCGACTTTCACCTGAGCGACTGGCTCGGCGGCACCGACCCGGGGGAGAAGCCGCTGCTGCCGGAGATCGGCGCGGCTCACCGGCACGCCCCTCCTCTGCCTCTACGGCAAGGAGGACGCGAACGGGCTGGCCAGCGTGCTGAAGCCGGGCCCGGGACGCCGGCTGGTGGCCCTGCCCGGAGCCCATCATTTCGACGGCGCCTACCGGCGGCTGGCCACGCTGATTTTCGAGACGATGGGGGAAATCGGGAAGGGGTGAGGCGTTTTTTGCGTATTCAGCTTTGATGCACTCGCAAAAACTCACCGGATGGCTAAGCAAAAATTTCGCCCTACAAGGCTTGGTGGTTTTTCAGGGGCGAAGGCCTACATCAGGTAGGTCGAGGTCCTGAAAAAACGCCGTAACGCCGTAGGGCGGACTTTTTGCGACGCCATCAGCTTTACTCAAGGTTGGTCAAATGACCTGCGATCCATCCGTTAACCGGGGGATAGGGTGGGCGACGCACCGGCTTCATTTCTACAAAGCACCAACATCGTCATTACCACAGCGGTTCGCCAGTCCCACTGAACCGTCGCGACAGAAATGCCTCCCCGGCAGGGGCCGCCCTTTTCTTTGCATACTTTCTTTTGGGCGGGATAAAAAGAAAGTATGGCGGGGGGCGGGGCGCAGCGCCCGCGGTCTTGGTTTTTTTTGAGCCACCAGTTGTTAAAAGCTTAAATTCGCCGGTCCCGGCCGGCAGCCGGGTGGCTTTCTTTGATCGTCCAAAGAAAGTCACCAAAGAAAGGACGTTCACCTGCGGTGGGCACTCCTGTCGCCAGAGACTTCGGCGATTGTCAACCTCTTCTGCGAATGACACCATCTGGGCTCCGTGGCGCGGAATCCGCTGTCTGCCTATTCCCCGAAGCGCTACTTATCGTTAGACGGCTCATCCTTTTTCGAAAGGCTTAATGACGCAAAGGGCATAACCGGAAAAACATTTTCCGCTCCCCCCTCATAGGCCCCTTGATGTGCCCGCAGCAGCGCCAGCTGCTCGTCCGGCCCGGGCGCCGGGGAAAGGCCGGCCCAGGCCAGCAACTGGGGAAGGGTCTCCTCCGGTCCCACCCGGGAGAAGGGGCCGGCGCACAGATGGTGGATCAAGCGCAGGGTGCGCAGCCCGTCGAACCAGCCGTGAAACGCCCGCAGGCGCTGCTCGCGGTGGCGGTGATTGCGGGCAAGCCGGTCCCACGCCGCGGCGAAGCCGGCCGCGGAGAGGAATTCTGCCAGGGCCGGGGAGATCTCTTCCGCCCGCCCCTGCAAAACCTCTCCCGCCTCTTCCCAGCCTAGCGCCGCCAGGCGCAGCCAGTCCCCCAGCAGTCGAAAACTCTCCGGCGGATAGAAACGGACCGCGTCCCGCTCCCCGGCCAGCAGTCGGGCCACCACCGGCCCGGTGCCGAAGAGCACCCGGCCGGAGGGGCGCGCCGAGGGGAACACCACCGTCCCGCGCACGGCCCCGACCCCCGAGGTCTTGGCCAGCTGCTGCAGAAAATAAAAATCCTCCCCGGCCGGCCGCCGGTTCATCCCCCCCGCCCGCACGTAGGCCTCGGCGCGGCAGGCCATCGTGCTGCCGACGGTATGAAAGGCATAGGGGGAACCGGCGAGAGAAAGCCCCAGCACGTAGTGACGCAGAAAGAGCTCGTAACGGCCGATCGCCGTCTCCCCCGCCGCACCGGCGCCCTGCTGATGACGAAAAGGGATCACCGCCCCTCCTTCCCGGGCGCCGCGAAAATGGCCCTGCAACGCCGGCAGATAATCGGGGCGCACCAGGGTATCGGCATCGAGGGCGGCGAGAACCGGGTTTAGCCCCCAGTCGAGGCTGGCCAGCGCCAGGTCAAAGCCGATCTTGCGGGCCAGTCCCACTCCCCCGTCCTTCGCTGACAGCTCGCGCCCCGGCGAAGCGGCGTCCACCCAGGCGAGATGCAGCCCCGGCGGCACGCCCTCTCCCGCCGCCAACCGGTGCAAGACGGCGTGATTGTCGGCCTTCTCCTCCGGAGCGGCATCCTCGCGGTGATTGACCACCACGAGAACGAGGGTGTGCCGCAACGCCTCCGGCGGGTTCCGGGCGAGGCTCTCGAGAGTGAGAAAGAGATGGCCGCCCTCGGCCAGGGCCGGAATCACCACAACAGCGCTGAAGTCGGCCCGCGCGGTGCCGGCGATTTCCCAAGGCCCCGGGAAGCAGCGGGTGCCGAGATATTTTTCAACGGAACAGGGGATCATACGAGAACTTACCTTGATTGATGGCGTCGCAAAAAGTCCGCCCTGCGGCGTTACGGCGTGTTTTCAGGACCTCGACCACCCTGATGGTGGCCTTCGCCCCTGAAAAAACACCAAGCCTTGCAGGACGAAATTTTTGCTTAGCCATCCCATGAATTTTTGCAAAAGCATCTTGACTGCCCGGATGGCGGCCTGTTTCTGTTCCTTCCAGAGCCGGCAGCATACCACGCTTGGCGTTTCCGGAAATACCCTGTCGGGACATTTCCTTCACTTTCTTTGACGTCGGTGGTATCCTGTGCGCTTACCGTGCAGGGCCCTGTCGCGAATCGCCGGGCCGAAAACCTTTTCCATCTATCACCGTAGTCGATCATGATCAAAGCCCATGCTACCGCCGAATCCCCTTTGCTCGCCGCGCTGCGCCAGCTCTCGACCGGCTCGCTCTACACCCTGGGCGACAAGGCCCTGGTTCTTGAGGCCCTGCGGCTCTGCCGACAAAATGCGGTGCGCCCTCCCCAGTGGAACCGGGGCCGCTCGGAGCTGGCCGTTGGGGTCGCGGAGGGGCGGGGCCGAAAGATTATCCTGAGCCTCGCAGAAGGTAAATTGAGCGCATCCTGCGGATGCCGGGAGGCAGGCACCGCCGGAACCTGTCGCCACCGCCTGGCGGTTCTCTTCACCCTGAAAAAGGCCCTGTCTCCCGAAGGAAACTCCGCCCTAACCGGGATGACGAAGGAGCTGGCCGAGGTCCGCCAGGCGCTGGTCGATCCTGCCATCGCCGTCCGCCGAGGCAACGAGGCCGCCCCCGAAAACGCCGCGGACGCCCCCTCCGAAGACGCCTGGGCGGTGGTGCTGGAGGATCGCGCCGGCTACCTTTTCGTCGAAGTCACCCACAACGGCCGGCCGACCCATTCCTTCGACCGGCGCCTTCCGCCCCCCCTGCGCTCGCTCCAGCCCGGCCTCAACAGCTACGGGCCCCGAACGGCGGCGGCTCTGAGCGCCCTGCTCGATGCCGGCGCCTTCCCCTGGCCGGTGCTCTGGCGGAATGGAACGAACCTGCAGCCTCTCGCCGTCGAGCCGCCGGACCAGCGGCAGGGCCGGCTGCTGATCGATGCCGCGAAGAACGGTCTGAGAATCGGCCGGGTGCTCGACGACGGCACTCTTTTGGGGGAGCGCCTGATCCGGCTCGGCTCCTGGGTCGCCGACCTCGACCGGCGGCGGCTTATTCGCCTTTCAGCGCCGGAGGCCTGGTCGCTCTGGAACGACCTGAGCGACACCACCGGCCCGACTGCGGACTCCGGACTGCGGTCCGGCATCGTGAATTTCGGCGGGATTGAAATACCGGAAGAATCGGAGGAAACACCGCCGCTGGAAGAATTTCTCCTTCACACTGGCGGCCGGGAAGAAAAGCCCGTCACGGCGCTCCTGGAAGATTATTGTCTGCAGATCAGAAGCGATGCCGCCGGCGACTCCCTAACCCTGCTCGGCAGCGTCTCGCTGGGGGAACGGACGCTGCTCCTCGATCCACAGGCACTGGCCCTCTTTGCCGAGGGGGTGTTTCGACAGGTCACCCCGCCCCTGCGGGCCTTCAAGCGCCGCAAAATCCTCTATGAGGCCTTTTTCGCGGCCCGCACCGCTGGCAGCAGAACCGAACGCAGCCGCATCCTGCGCCGGGTTCTGCAAGGACCCGATTTCCGCAAACGGGCGCTCACCCGCGAGGCCCGGGAACTTCTCGAGCCCTTGCTGGAGCGCGACCGGACGGCCACCTGGCACCTGGACTGGGTCGAGGGGCACTGGCAGCTGTTCCGGCGCGATCACGACCGGGAGGCCGCCCTGCTGGAAATTCTCTTTCGGCACTTCGGCGAACCGGCGTTTCGCAAGGCGGCCTGCCCCGGCGAGCTCCAGGTGCCCCGCGATGCCCTGCTCGCCCGGCTTCCGGCACTGCTCACCGATCTGCGAAAGGCCGGGATCGAACTGCTCTTCGACGGTCGGAAGGCCGCCCCGACCATCCTGGACATCACCGTCGAAGCGACCTCCCGGGACATCGACTGGTTCGAGCTGCACCCGGAAATCCGCTGCGAGGGCGAGCTTCTCAGCGACCGGGACTGGCGTCGGGCTCTGGCCGACGGCATGTTCGAAGCGGGGGGCAAACTGCACCTGCTCGATGAATCGAGCCGTCAGGCACTGGCGGTTCTGGCCGGTCTGGGAGAGGGAGGGGCCGAGACCGACAAAAAACAGCGTGAAATCGTGCGCATCCCCCGGCTGCACATCCTCGACTGCCTGACCCTGCGCCGGCTCGGCGCACAGCTGAAGCTGACGCCGGAGGACGAGCACATCCTGCACAGCCTGGAGCACTTCGAGGCCCTTCCCGAGCGCCCCGCCCCCCGGCTCGGCGCCGAGCTGCGGGACTACCAGCAACTCGGCTACCGATGGCTCGCCTTTCTCTATGAGCACAAATTCGGCGCCTGCCTGGCCGACGACATGGGGCTGGGCAAGACGATCCAGGCGATCAGCCTGCTTGCTGCGCTGCAGCAAGGAGTCCTCACCTCTCACGACCGGATAAATGCGCCCCACCTGGTGGTCGTGCCGCCGAGCCTGCTCTTCAACTGGGAGAGCGAAATCGCCCGCTTCGCCCCCGCACTTCGCACCCGGGTCTACCGGGGCAAGGGGAGGCACACAGACTTTTCCGACGCCGAGGTGGTTCTCACCTCCTACGACCTGGTGCGCCGCGATATCGCCGAACTCGCCGAGATTCCGTTTCACGTCATCATCTTCGACGAAACCCAGGCGGTGAAGAACGTCCGGGCCGCCGTCACCGGCGCGGTCCGCCGCCTGCAGGGGATCTTCAAGGTGGCGCTGACCGGCACTCCCCTTGAAAACCACCTCGGTGAGTTCTGGTCGATCATCGATCTGGTCCTGCCCGGCCTGCTCGGCGACTATCGCCCCTTTGGTGGCACGCGCACCGAGGTCCCGCCCGAAGTGGTGGAGCGCCTCATCGACCGCACCCGCCCCTTTCTGCTGCGCCGCACCAAGGAGAAAATCGCCGCCGAGCTGCCGGACAAGGTTGAAATCGATCTCCATCTCGATCTGAGCGCCCGCCAAAGGAGCCTCTATCAGGCCACCGTCGCGCAGATCCGCAGCGAGGTCGCCGCCGCCTACCGCGACAAGAACGCCGCCCAGGCCCGCATCACGGCCCTCGCCGCCCTCACCCGGCTTCGCCGTCTCTGCCTCGACCCGCGGCTGGTCACCGGCGAGGAGGGACACCATTCCCCAGCCCCCAAGATCGAAGCCCTCAGCGACCACCTCGCCGAGCTACAGGACGAAGGACACAGCGTCCTCGTCTTTTCCCAGTTCACCAGCTTTCTCGATTTGGTCGAGCGTGCCCTTGTCGAGCAGCAGATCCCCTTTTTGCGCCTCGACGGCAGCACCCCCGTGGAGATGCGCAAACGGATGGTGATGCAATTCCAGGGCAGCGCCGAGCCCCTCGTCTTTCTGCTCAGTCTCAAAGCCGGCGGGCGGGGCCTCAATCTGACCCGGGCCAGTTACGTAATCCATCTCGATCCCTGGTGGAACCCGGCGGTGGAAAACCAGGCCTCGGACCGCGCCCACCGCATCGGCCAGACACGGAAAGTCACAGTCCTGCGCCTGCTTATGCGCCACACCGTGGAAGAGAAGATGATGGTCCTCAAGGCCCGCAAGGAGCGGCTCTTCAAGGCGCTGCTGGAAGAAGGGCGGGAAGGCGGCAGCGTGCCGCTCACCAGGGAGGATTTCGAATTTCTGGTGGGAGAGGATTCTCCCGAAAAATCCTGACTCCGGCACTCTAGAATGTCCCCTTCAACGGATTCAGCTGTTGGCATACCAACCGAAGAAACATTCTCCAAGACAAAAGTCACTTTGCGCCGTTCTCATCCTTCTTGTCAGCCGCCTCGTCGGTAGCCGCCAGCACCTCGCCTCCATCGAACTCACCGCTCAGGCCAAAATGCTCCACCAGGGTGCCGAATACCCGCAGGTACGCTCCGCGAACCGCCCGCCGGTCCTCTTCCTCCGGCAGCCCCTCGCGGCTGCCGCGCTCGATCATCGCCGCCTGTCGCAGCAGGGTCTGGCGCTGGCTCTCGTTGCGGGTACGCGCGAGCACCACGGCGACGGTCTCCAGCAAGCTGAGGGTAACGGCCGCGTCCCGGCGGCCGTACCGGCGGATCTGATCGAAAGCGGCGGTCAAGGCGCTTTCGAAGGTTTGCTCGCGGGCGATCAAACGCAGGCGCCCCTCGTCGTCAAAATGCCACGGCGGGAGCAGATCCCGGCCGGCCAGCTCCGCCAGGGCCGACCCGAGGTAGTCGATACCGTTGATCGCCGTGTAGGGGCACTCTTTAGGGCACTCTTTAGGGCACTCTTTAGGGCACTCTTTAGGGGCACTCTTTAGGGGCACTCTTTAGGGGCACTCTTTAGGGTCAGGCTTGACATTTGGATATTTACATCTAAGCTTTTCCCATGGCTCGTAAACCACGAATCCACTTTCCCGAAGCTCTCTATCATGTAATCCTGCGCGGAAACGCTGGTGATCCCATCTTTTTCGACGATCGGGACCGGTACCGGCTTTATCTTATCCTGCAAGCAGCCGTAGAAAAATTCCACTGTCGAATTCACGCCTTTTGCCTGATGAGAAACCATGTGCATCTCCTGGTGCAGGTCGATGAAATTCCGTTATCTCGGATTATGCAGAATATTTCGCTGCGTTTCACGAAGTGGATCAATTTCACGCAATCCAGGACCGGCCACCTCTTCCAGGGAAGGTACAAAGCCCTCTTAGTCGATGCCGATGCGTATTTGCTCGAACTGGTCAGATATATTCACTTGAATCCGGTCCGAGCAGGCGCTGTCGCGGCCTCCGAAGACTATCCATGGACCGGCCATCACGGGTATCTTGGTAAAGAGTGCCTTCCCTGGTTGTCGACGGACCTTGTCCTGCCCCTATTCTCAGAGGATGTCGGAAAGGCCCGGAGAGCCTACCGGAAATTCGTTCTTGATGGGGTGGGAGAAGGGCGCCGAGAAGAATTTCATGACGGAAACTGTGAAGGGCGAATCCTGGGGGACGAGGCGTTCGCCGATGCGATTTTGGCCAACGCGAATCAGCCGAGAGCCAGCGGGGGCTCGCTGGAGGAGGTTGTCGGAGCGGTGTGCGCCTACTTCCAAATTTCTATGGAGAGGCTAAAAGCACCGGGCAAGCAGCGCCCGATGTCGGAAGCTCGGGCCATTTCCGCAGCCATCGTACAGTCCTCTTCCCACCTGCGTATGACGGACCTGGGGAAGATGCTGGATCGGGACGTGTCGGCACTGGGGAAAGCGGCGCAACGAGCTGTCGCGACGGAGCGCCTGGCCCCCGTCCTTAGGAAAGTTCTCGGGATGTGTGGGAACAAAATATCCGAAAGTCAAACCTGACCCCATGACCCACTGCCCCCATGCGTTGCGCCTCCTCGGCTTATGCTATTGCTAGTGTCCCGATTGGTTAATTCCATTTATTAATTCTGGTCCTTTTGCCCGCTGGCTACGTTCCGTCTCCTCGGCTTAGCGCAGGATAGGCCTGTGTCGACGCGCCTTGCCAACGAACAAAAAACCTCAGAATTCTCTAAAAGGACTAACCAAACGGGACACTAGTCTACTCATTTTGCTTTCTTGCGAAAGCATTAACCGTAGGTCTACTTAGACCATGAAGACCCGGGGTGTCAATATCGAGGGAATCAAGAGGGGATGTTGTTATCAGTTAACTAATTTTTTATTGACCTTCATTAAATGACAAACTAATAATGTCTCTTTGACTCTTTCGATGGGCGTCCGTTGAGGCCTCCCTCTCGCTTGGAAAGGATGTGTAGAAATGGCCAATAGTTCGAACACGGGCCTCAAGGCCCTCGGTCTCGCCCTGGTGGTGATCGGCATCGGCCTGGGGATCTGGGGACACCAGATCTCTGGCTCCCTCGCCTCCCAGCTTTCGAGTAAGCTGACCGGCGCCATGCCGAACGAGGTGATGTACCGCTATATCGGCGGCGCGGTCAGCGCGGTGGTCGGCGTCTTTCTGCTGTTTAAGAAGTGATGCCGGATTGCGATTAGGGCCTCCGGGGAAGGGCCTTTAAGGCATATGGAGGCCGTCGTCGAGGCGGTTGAAAGGATCAAAAGGTAAATGGGAGAATTAAAGAAGGACGGCTGAATGGCTGAGGCAAAACAGATCGATTTACACGGCACGAAGATTTAAGGATTTAACAATTTTTCAACCCGGCAGGCAATAAGTCGCTCCAATTTCGACCCGTTTCGGCGCTGCCGTCAGTGCGCCAAGGGAATCAAGTCCCCTCCCCGACTTCGCAAGGTCGACCCACCATCGCCAGCAATTCTTTCAGCGGCTCCCCCGCCCCTTCCAGCCAGTGGATTTCCGTCCCCTGGCGCTCCATACGGCGAAACCAGGTCTCCTGGCGCTTGGCGAACTGGTGGATGGCGCTGGCGAGCTTCTGAGTCATGTCGTTCTTGTTGAGCCGACCCTGCAGATGCTGGGCGATAAAGCGGTATTCGAGGCCGTAGAATTCGAGGCGCCCCCAGGGAACCCCTGCGGCGTGCAGGCGGGCGACCTCCTCGATCATCCCCTGCGCCAGCCGCTCCTTGAGCCGGGCGGTGATCCGCTTCCGCAGGACGCTGCGCTCCCAGGCGAGGCCGAAGACGACGGGGCGAATCTCCGGCAGGGGCGGCAGTCCGGCCGCCGCGGACGCCTCGCCCTCGGCGATCTCGATGGCCCGTACCAGGCGCTCGCGCGCCTGCAGATCGGTGCTGTTGTGCTGCGCGGGCCGGAGGGCCAGCAGGCGCGCACGCAGCTGCTCGTCGTGGAGAGAAGCGAGCTCGGCGCGCAGGGCGGGATTCTCGGGCACCTCGACCAGGCGGTAGCCGCGCAGCACCGCGTCGAGGTAGAGGCCGGTGCCGCCGACCAGCACCGGCAGCCGGTCCCGTCCCCGAATCTTCGCGAAGGCCTCGAAGAAAAGGCGCTGGAAGTCGAAGACGCTGAACTCGGCGCCGGGTTCGCGGATGTCGATCAGGTGATGGGGGACCTCGCCGTACTCGGCGAGATCCTTGCCGGTGCCGAGGTCCATGCCGCGAAAGACCTGGCGCGAGTCGGCGGAGATGATCTCGCCGCCGAGCCGCCGGGCGGCCTCCACCCCGAGGCGGGTCTTGCCCGAGGCGGTCGGGCCGAGGATGACGAGCAGGTTGAAATCGGGATCAAGGTTCAAGGTAGAAAGCCCAAGGTTCAAGGATTAAAAGGCAGCGTCCAGCGTCCAGCAGCCGCCCTTACCCCACCACCGCCGTGGCATCGGGATTGAAGGGATTGATCCGGGTGGCGAGGGAAAACATGTAGGGATAGTCGTGCTGCAGGTGGTGCATGTAACCGAGCCACTCGCGGATCAGCAGGCTGTTGGCCCGCCGGATATCGCCGTACAGGTGCTGCGACATCGGTGGAGGGCAGCGTGGGGAAATCTTCCCGCGCCTCGAGTTCCTCGGTAAGATGGCAGACGGCCCAGAGCAGGTCGGTGAAGGTGTCGTGTTCGAGCAGGTTCGGGTTCTGCAGCAGGCCGAGAACGAAGGGGCGCCGGGCGAGGAGAAAGTCGCGCAGCTCTGCCAGCGCTGCGGCGTCGGCGGTGAGGTGGCTCTGGTAGGACTCGGCAAAGCGGGCCGCCTGCCGGTAGTGGGCCTTGCCCCATGCCTCGGTGACCGCCAGGTTGCGGGCGAGATCGGGCTCTTCGCCGCAGAAGGAGTCGACCCGGCGCAGAAAGCCGGCGCCGACCTCGCTCATGAAGGCGCCGATCACCATGTTGAGCTTTTTGATCAGCGCCTGCTTTTCCCGCTCGTTGAGCAGCCGCTCGATGATCAGGGTGACCAGCAGCACCTGCACCGGGACGAACACGATGCCGACGCCGAGGTTGAAAAAGAGGGTGCGCGCGTCGCCAAACAGTGCGAAAATGGACCACGCCCAACGCCAGGGAAAACCCCACCAGAACCAGCGCCGTCGTGACCTTCCATGACCATCGTACCATTGATTCGGGTTCCTTTCTTGCATAAGACAATGCCTGGCGGCAGAAGACCGTACTCCCTGCAGGACGGTTCGCACTGTATCCATTTCCCAGGGAAAATTCAATACCTGCGCCCCCAGGGAGAGATTCTTTTCTTCCTTTTTCCACCGATTTCTGATAGTTTGGCAAGAATTGGCCGGCCCCTTCGGCCGGGATCGTTTAAAATCCTTTCCCCCCTTCGACCCTTGAGTCTCATGACGAAATCCATATCCGAAACCGCAGCGCCTTCTTCCGACCAACCGGTGATCCTGCCCCGCTCCGAGCACTCCGTCTCCCGCAAGAACATCGACGAAAACAGCCTCAAGGTCCTCTACCGCCTGCACCGTGCCGGCTTCAAGGCCTACCTGGTGGGAGGCGGCGTTCGCGACCTGCTTTTGGGACGTACTCCCAAGGATTTCGACGTCGGCACCGACGCCACTCCCAATCAGGTCAAGAAGCTCTTCCGCAACTGCTTTCTGGTCGGTCGGCGCTTTCGCCTGGCGCATATCCGCTTCGGCGCGGATCAGGTGGTCGAGGTGGCCACCTTCCGCCGCAAGGCCCGCCCGGAGGATCTGCCGGAGGATCCCGCGGATCATTTCACCTTCGCCGAAAACGTATTCGGCACCCCGCAGGAGGATGCCTTCCGCCGCGACTTCACCATCAACGGGCTGTTCTACGACATCGAGACCTTCTCCGTCATCGATTACGTCGGCGGACTGGAAGACCTGGCCGAGGGGCGGCTGCGGATCATCGGCAAGCCATCGGTGCGCTTCACCGAAGATCCCGTCCGTATGCTGCGGGCGCTGGAGTTCGCCGGCCGGCTCGGCTTTTCGCTGGACGAGTCCGTCCGTGAAGGGATCTATGAGTGCGGTCCGCTGATCGCCGAGGCGGCTCCGGCCCGTATCCGCGAAGAGCTGATGGAGCTCTTTCGCCACCGGGTGGCCGGCCCGGTGCTGGCCAATGCGCAGGCGATGGGTCTGCTGCCCCACCTGCTGGCCGGGTTCGAGGGGGACGGGGACACCTTCGCGCTGCTCGAGCGGGTGGACGCCCGCACCGGCGCCGGCATTCCCATCGAGGAGCCCTTTGCGCTGGCCGCCCTCTTTCTCTCCCGCTTTCGCCGTGCCTGCCCGCCCGATAGGGAGCAGACGGTGACCGAGGCGGTGCGCCTCGCCGGCCTGATCCTCTCCCCCCACTGCAACTACTTTCACGTGGCCCATGGCATCCGCCACGCCGCCCGGGAGCTGCTGGTCGGTTTCTTCCGCCTCTGCCGCGGACGGGGGCAGCGGGGGGAGCGGCGCTTCCTGCAGCATCCGGGAACCCCGAAGGCCCTGGAACTGTTTTCCCTGTGGGCCGAGGGGCAGGACGAGATGACGGCTCTGGCCGCGACCTGGCGGGAGACCCTGGCGGGCGTCGACCAGCCCCCGCCCTCCCGGGAAAAAACGAAGCGGCGGCGCAGCCGCCGTCGGGGCCGGGGAAGGGGCGAACGAACCAAGTCCAATAACCCCCAAACCGAAACCTGAGTTCCCACTGGGAAGGGATCGGGGATCAGGCTTGGTTCCCTGTTCGCCCCGGACGCCCGCCGATCCGGCGGATGACCTCCGCCAGCCGCCTGCGTTCGCGCCCCGTCAGCCGCCGATCCCGATACACCGCCCCGCCGTAAATCTCGGCGAACTCCCGACACCAGGGATCATCGAGACGCTCGGCAATCTCCCGCAAGCCAAGCGATTCCCGCACCGCTTCCACGCCGTAGCGGCGCGCCACCCGGCGCAGGAAGCGGCGCAAAATCTTCTCCTCCCGGCTCACCCAGAGCATCCGCCACACCAGCCAGATCGCACCCGCGGCGCCAGCCGCAAGGCCGACAACCACCAGCAGAGCACGCCAGAATCGCGGGGCGCCCAAGCCCGAGCCGAGCTTGACCTTCGCCAGGCGCAGGATCTGCAGCTGGCGGCCGAGATCGTAGGTGATGACCGCCCGGTTCCAGAGATAATCGAGGCCGTCGAGAAGCCGCCTGCCGACCCCCAGTGCGGCAGAGCGTGACGCGCCCAGGGTCGCCCCGGCATTTTGCGCGAGCCGGCTGGGATCGATGCGCACCCAGCGGCCGCCGGCCAGGGCCTCGACCCAGACATGGGCGTCGTCCTGGGTGATCAGGTAGTAGCCCCCCAGTTCATTGTATTTCCCCCCGTAATAGCCACCGACCAGCCGTGCCGGCACCCCCGCCAGGCGCAGCAGCACGGCGAAGGAGGAAGCGAAGTACTCGCAGTACCCCCGCTTTTTGCCGAAGAGAAAGCCGTCGACCGGATCGCGCCCGCCGGGAAGGTCGCTGGTGGCAAAGGTGAGGTGCTGCCCGGCGAAGAATTTCTCGAGGGCCTCGATTCTCTCGCGGGCGCTGCCGGCGGCGGCGATCCGGGCCGCCACCGCCCGGACCCGGGGCGACTGCGGCTCCGAAACCCGCAGGTAAAAGGCCCGATCGATCCGGCCACCCGCTTTGAGCTCGCCTCCGACGCGGGATTCGACGCGATAGGCGAGCCGGCGATCGATGGCGTGCCGGGCGGTAAAGATTTCGTCGGGAGCCTGGCGGTGGCGAATCCCCGCCACCGCCAGGGGAGCATCGAGGGTGAACAGAAAGCGCTCCTTCCCCGGCCAGGGATAGACCGTCTGTGGCACCGTCCTTCCGCCGACGGGCCGGCTTCGCTCCCCCTCGGGAGGGGCGCGGCGCACCCAGGCGCCCCCTTTCATGACATTGAGCACCGTGCCACGCCAGTAGAGCTGATTGGGCGCAAGCTTGTCGCACTGCACCCGGAAGGCAAGCTGCTTATCCGCGGCGATGCCGGCGAAGTCCCCGGGACGCACCGTATCACTGAAACCGGTTTTCGCCGTCGGTGCGGGATTGAGAAAATTCCACAGGGGATGCTGGGTGCGGGGCAGAATGAAGAAAAAAGCGACCATCAACACCAGGGAGACGGCCGGCAGGGCGAGGGCGGTGGCGAAAATCTTACCGAGCTCGCTACCGCTGACGGCCAGGCGCTCGTCGGTGGCGTGGAAGCAGAGCAGCACCAGGCCGACGGTGACGACCACCACCAGTGCCACCAGGTAGAGGAAAAAGAGGGGGCTCAGGCTCAACAGCGAGGAGGAGGCGAGCGCAAAGAGGGCGAGGACGAAAATCTGCAGATAGTTGCGGCTGGTCTTCTCGGTCAGCAGCCGCAGCGCCAGCAGCAGGGCGAGGACGTTGACGGCAGGGCCGACCAGATTATCGCGGCCGACCTGGAAGAGATAGAAGAGGAAACAGGCGAGGGAGAGAAGGGTGGCCGGCAGGGGCTTGAGCGGATAGGTTTCACGCCGGTCGAGCAGCACGGCGCCGACCAGGGCGAGGGGCAGCAGAAACTTCCCGAGCGGATCGAGAAAGGCAAAGACCGGCGCCGCCCCCAGCAGGGCGGCGGCGTAGGCCAGCAGGTTGAGGGGCTGTCTAATGCGAACCATAGGTCGCCAGTTCGGTCAGCAGGCGAAGCTTGTGCGCGCGGCCGGCGGCAGGCGCAATCAGGCGCTCCCCCAATTTCAGCCCCACGGGCCGGTTCTCCCGCTGGTAGCGGTTGAGCAGAAAGGAGGCCCGCCGCAGTCGCTCCTCGAGGTCCCGGCCGGGAAGGCGCGCCGGCTCGACCACCACCGGCTCGCGGGCCACGGCGGAGAGCTCGCGGACCTTGAGCTCGTCGTGGCGGGCCGAGAGCTTCCAGTGGATCAGCTTCAGCGGCTCGCCGCGGTAGTCGGCGATGCCGTGCATCTCCCCCTCCAACCCCTTGGGCGGTGCCGGGGATTCTCCCCGCAGGTCACCACGCTCCCCCGCGCCGAGGGCACGGCTGCCCACGGGCGCCGGGAAGACCGTCACGGGGCTTTCCCCGGCCGCCGGGCAGCATCGCACAAAAAAATTGATGGGAAAGTTGGAGCAGATCCGCGCCGGGCCCACGCTAAAGCGTCCCCGGCTCCGAAAAACGGCGGAGACCACCGCCGAGGCGCTCGCCCCCCGGTCGACAAAGGGAAAGAGAACGGTGCCCTCCCGGACCGATATCCGGATGAGAAAGGCGGGCAGGAAGCGCCGCCGGTTGGCAAGGCGCACCCGCAGCAGGGTCGGCACACCGTCGTAGATCTCGTCCGGCGTCTCGACGGCCACCTCCAGCCCGGTAATGTTCCCCCGACCCAGAATCCCTGAGATCGCCATGAACCCCAGCAGGGCGGAGACCAATAGATAGAGCAGGTTGTTGCCGGTGTTGACGGCGGCGAAGCCGAGCAGCAGGGTCATGCCGATGTACAGAGCCCCCGCCCGGGTCAGCTTCAGACCCGCGGCACGGGCAGGTCCTTGAGGATCGATTGCAGAACCTCCTCTTTGTTCAGGCCCTCGTTTTCCGGCCGCAGAATAAGGCGGTGGGCGCCGACGGGAACAGCGACGGTTTTGACATCCTCGGGCAGCACATGGTCGCGGCCGTCGAGAAAGGCGGCGGCGCGGGCGGCGGCCGCCAGTCCGATCCCCCCGCGGGTGGAGATGCCGGAGAAGACGAGGGGATGCTCCCGGCTGGCGGTCACCAGGGAGAGGATAAAATCGGCCACCTTCTCGGAGAGATAGACTCCGTTCTGGACCGCGGCTTTGGCCGCGAAAATCTCCTCGAGCCCCAGCAGCGGATCGATGTGGCGAATCTCCTCGCGGATGCTGCCGCCGCGGATGATGGCGGCCTCGATCTCTCTGGGCGGATAGCCGATGCCCGTCGTCACCAGAAACCGGTCGAGCTGCGACTCGGGCAAGGGGTAGGTGCCGACCTTCTCTACCGGGTTCTGGGTGGCGATCACCCAGAAGGGGTCGGGCAGCGGATAGGTCTTCCCCTCCACCGTCACCCGCCGCTCCTCCATCGCCTCGAGCAGGGCGCTCTGGGTCTTGGGCATGGCCCGATTGATCTCGTCGACCAGCACCACGTTGTTGAAGATCGGGCCGGGAACGAAGCGAAAGCGGTTCTCCTCCCGGTCGAAGACGGAGAGACCCGTGATGTCAGAGGGGAGCAGATCGCTGGTGCACTGCACCCGACCGAAGGAGAGACCGAGGGCCTTTGCCAGCGCGAGGGCCAGGGTCGTTTTGCCGAGACCGGGGATGTCCTCGAGCAGCAGGTGGCCGCCGGCAAGAAAGGTAATGAGGGACAGCCGCACCGCCCGGCTCTTTCCCTGCAGATGGCGGCCGGCCAACGTATCGATGACGCCGACAATCGTATCGCTTCGGTTTTCCTTCATGGTCCCCCTGTTCTTGATGCTTTCGCAAGAAAGCAAATGTTGGGATGGCTAAGCAAAAAGCGTCAAATGCAAGGCGCGTAATTGTCGAGCAATGAGGCGTACTACCGTACGTCGAAGCAGCGAGGCAATTGCAGCAACGCAGCAGTTGGCGAGTTTTTGCGACGCCATCTGTTCTTTGCTCCCGAAATATCAAAGGAAGCCATTATAAGCCATACGGCGGAAAAAATCTCCCTCGGGGAGGAAAAGTTTCCGGCGAACCGGCATCTGCAAGGAATCAGACCGGCCCGACCCCGCTCTGCGGCCCGCTTGGGAAGGCACGGGATTTGGCCGGCAACGCGGAGCAGCGACCGAAAAGTTGACGGGCTGCGCCGGGCTGTGGTTTAATTTGAAAATTGTGCTTTTCGGCGGAGACAACACACGGATGACGACGGCATTCCTGGCCCTCGGTTCCAATCTCGGGGACCGGGAGGCGATGCTCCGGGGCGCGCGCGATGCCCTGCACACTTCCCCCGGCCTTCGGGTTACGGCTTCATCCGGGCTCTACGAAACAGAGCCCGTGGGCGGGCCGGCGGCGCAGGGCCCCTATCTGAATGCGGTCCTCATGGTGGAAACCGCCCTCGACCCCCATGGATTGCTGGAGCGATGCCTCGCTGTGGAACAGCGCTTCGGCCGCGTACGAGAGGCCACCTGGGGACCGCGAACCCTCGATGTCGATCTGCTTTTTTTCGGCCGGGAAATCCGCTGCGAGCCCGATCTGGAGCTGCCCCATCCGCGCCTGCACCTGCGGCCCTTTGTTCTGATTCCCCTGGCGGAGCTGATCCCCGACTTCGTCCATCCCCTCTCGGGGCAAACCATTCGGGATCTCGCCGATTCCCTGCAACCCGCTAAAGGCGTTTCGCGCCTTTGCCAATCCTGGTGATCCCATGATCCGTCTTCTGCTTCTGGCCCTGCTCTTCTTCCTCGGCTACACCCTCTACGACGTCTTTTTCCGCTCTCTGTCCGGCGGCGGGAAAACGCCCCCCAAAGAGAAGACCTCGCGCGGCGAAGATATGGTCCGCGACCCCCAATGCGGCATGTACGTTCCCCGGGGAGACGCCGTCGAAAAGGTGGTCAAGGGAGAAAAACACTTCTTCTGCTCCCGGGATTGCCGGGACGCCTTCCTGCAAAAAAAGTAGCCCACCTTCCCCTGTTGAGACTCTGTGGTCGCCACCGGCGCCGCCTCTCCTCTCATTTTGACCTGGAAATGTTCCTCCGGTTGGGTTTTAATGTGAAGCTGGATTCTGTACTCACACCAACTTCAAACGAAACTTTTTCCAGGAGGTACCATGAAGTTCTTTATCGACACCGCCGAGGTCGCCGAGATCCGGACCGCCCACGAACAGGGGCTGGTTGACGGCGTCACCACCAATCCTTCCCTCATTAAAAAAAGCGGCCGCGATTTCAAAGAGGTCATCACCGAGATTGCCTCTTTTATCGACGGTCCCATTTCGGCCGAGGTCATCGCCCAGGATGCCGCCGGCATGATCCGGGAAGGCCGGGAGCTGGTCGCCATCAGCCCGAAGAATATCGTCATCAAGGTCCCCATGACCGGCGAGGGGCTGAAGGCAACCCGCTCTTTCGCGGCCGAGGGAATCCGCACCAACGTCACCCTGGCCTTCTCCCCCCTGCAGGCCCTTCTGGCTGCCAAGGCCGGTGCGACCTACGTCTCTCCCTTTGTCGGACGACTCGACGACATCGGTCATGAGGGGATGGAGGGGATCGATCAGATCCGCACGATTTTCGATAACTACGGCTATACCACGGAGATCATCGTCGCCTCGGTGCGCCATCCGCTGCACGTACTCAACGCCGCCCTGCTCGGCGCCGATATCTGCACCATCCCCTTCGGCGTCCTCAAGCAACTGGAAAAACACCCGCTCACCGATGCCGGGCTGAAGAAATTCCTGGAGGACGCGGGGCAAAGCGCCCTCTAAATCACCGGAAACGACTTCGAGACTAGCCCACCCGGCGCTCTAGGGTAAAATAAAGGTGAGATAACCGTTCAATCGTCAAGAACCGCAGGAACCCCGGGGTTTGACCGCCGCTCCTGCGGTGGCAAACACCCCTTGCGGTGGCAGCACGCGCCCTGTCGACCGACTCGTGCGAACCCAAGGAAGACCGAGATTGAATCCGGGGGTTGCGGCCCGCAGGATCATGAGCGAAAATAAATGGTAAGGCCTGTTGACATTGCCCGGAGAAAGGATTAAGTACTATAGGGAAAACGTTGTTTTTTTTATTTTGCTTTAAAATTTAAGGGAAAATATCCCATATTTAATGTGATAACTAAAAAATTATTGGTCTGACCACTCCAAACGAATACCCCGGTTATATTTCACCGATTCGGGCGGTCTTCCGCCCATCCGGAAGGGGGCAAGGCGGGGTAAATCAGAGCCATATCAGCAGGAAAAGAAGGTTTTTCGGGCCATCCACAGGGATGGCACCGATTTTGCCATTAACGGAGACGGACAGTGCCCCGGACCACCTTTCGATAGGATCTCCCTGCTCAAACGGAGCAGTTTCATTCGCTTGGCCGCACCGATCCGACAGGGGACGGGCGGCACTTTTCCAACCTTCACAGGGGAAGCAGATGAACATTCATGAGTACCAGGCCAAGGAAATCCTCAACACTTTCGACATTCCCGTCCCGCGAAGCCGGGTGTGTCTGACCGCTGACCAGGTTGAGCGTGCCGCCAAAATGATGGGCGGGCGCTGCGTGGTCAAAGCGCAGATTTATGCCGGCGGGCGGGGCAAAGCGGGAGGGGTGCAGATGGTCTACCACCCCGAGCAGGCCCACGAACTCGCCAAGGAGCTCTTCGGCAAACGCCTGGTGACGTCCCAGACCGGCCCGAACGGCCTCAAGGTGCGCCGCATCCTGGTGGAAGAGCCGGTGGAAATCGCGTCCGAATTCTACCTGTCCATCACCCTGGACCGCGTCAACTCCCGCTACTGCGTGATCGCCTCGGCCGAAGGCGGAGTGGAGATCGAGGAGGTGGCCGCCAAGGCCCCCGAAAAGATCCACCGCCTGACCATCGACCCCTTTACGGGGCTGCGTGCCTACCAGGCCCGTAAAATCGCCCTCGCTCTCGGCCTCAAGGGGGCCCTGTGCGAGGACTGCGTGCAGCTCATTCTCAGTCTCTATCGCGCACTGATCGAAAAAGACTGCTCCCTGGTGGAAATCAACCCCCTGGTCATCACCAAGGCCGGCTGGCTGCTGGCCATGGACGCCAAAATCTCCTTCGACGACAATGCCATTTTCCGCCACTGGGAATACCACGACCTGATGGATTACTCCCAGCTCGATCCCCTCGAAATCTCCGCCGGCAAGTTCGATCTCTCCTACATCAAGCTGGATGGCTCCATCGGCTGCATGGTCAATGGCGCCGGCCTCGCCATGGCGACCCTCGACGTTCTCAAAGAGTCCGGCGGCGAACCGGCCAACTTCCTGGACGTGGGGGGCGGTGCTACCCGCGAGAAAGTGGCCGAAGCCTTCAAGATCATTCTTCAGGACCAGGATGTCAGAGGGGTCTTCGTCAACATTTTCGGCGGCATCATGCGCTGCGACGTCATCGCCCAGGGGATCATCGAGGCGGCCTCCGAAATTCAGTGCACCCTGCCGATCGTGGTACGCATGGACGGCTCTCACGTAGAGGAAGGGAAAAAGCTGCTGCTCGAGTCGCGACTCAATGTCAAATGCGAGGATTCGCTGGGCAAGGGCGCAGGAAGAATCGTGCAGATGGTGAAGGGAGATGCCAAGAAAAAAGGCAAGACTCCGCCCGGAGAAGAGGGTGAATAGCGGAAAAGCGCTCAATCGCCTTTTTTCTCACCAACCATTCGCAGCAGCAAGGAGAGATTGACATGTCCATCCTGATCAATAAAGAGTCCCGCATCGTCGTCCAGGGGATTACCGGCAAGACCGGTCTTTTTCACACCCGCAAGTGCCGGGAATACGGCACCCAGATCGTGGCCGGGGTCACGCCGGGAAAAGGCGGAATCCACATTGAAGGCATTCCGGTATTCGACACCATGGAAGAGGCGAAGAAGGTCACTGGCGCCAACGTTTCGATGATTTTCGTACCCCCTCCCCACGCCGCCGACGCCCTGCTCGAGGCCTGCGAAGCCCAACTCGATCTCGCCGTCTGCATTACCGAGGGCGTACCGGTCCGGGACATGGTTCTGGCCAAACGCTTTATCAGCAGCAGCAAAACCGTGCTGATCGGTCCCAACTGCCCGGGGCTCATCACCCCCGATGAATGCAAGGTCGGCATCATGCCCGGCTACATCCACAAGAAGGGCAAAATCGGCGTCGTCTCCCGCAGCGGCACCCTGACCTACGAGGCCGTCAAGCAGCTGACCGATGCCGGGCTCGGCCAGTCCACCTGCGTCGGGATCGGCGGCGACCCGATTATCGGCATGCGGTTCATTGACGTTCTGAATCTGTTCAACGAGGATCCGGACACCGAAGGGGTCTTCATGATCGGCGAAATCGGCGGCTCGGCCGAAGAGGAGGCCGCCGCGTGGATCAAGGAAAACATGAAAAAGCCGGTCGGCGCCTTCATCGCCGGCTCTTCAGCCCCTCCGGGACGGCGCATGGGCCACGCCGGAGCGATCATCTCAGGCGGCAAAGGCATGGCCGGCGACAAGATAGCGGCCCTGCGGGAAGCCGGCGTCACGGTAACCGACAGCCCCACCGGAATGGGAAGTGCCATGAGCACGGCGCTCAAAGGATAAAATAAGCGGTCACGGCAAGAAACTCGATCAAAAAGGCCCGCCATGGCGGGCCTTTTTGATCCTTGATCGAAAGAATAAAGCTCTTTTCCCCACCGACACCGGCGAAAATCCCACCCTTACGGTTGACTTTGTCGATCAGGTCCCCTTAAAATAATCAGAACCATAGATCATCTTGAGAGACGACACATTCGTTCCAAATCATTAAGTTCCCAATAAATCATTAGTCCGAACAAGCCATGGCAATATTACCGATTCTCCATTACCCCGATCCTTTTCTGAAAATGGCGGCCACACCGGTGCCGGTCGTCGATGCCCAGGTCAAGGCCCTGGCTCGAGACATGGCCGAAACCATGTACGGCGCTCCCGGGGTCGGCCTGGCTGCGCCTCAGGTCGGGATCGGTCAGCGGCTGGTGGTTCTCGACTGCGCCCGCAAGGAAGAGCCGCCCAATCTGATTACGGCGATCAACCCCGAAATCGTCTCCCGGGAAGGGTCGGTCAACGAGGAAGAAGGGTGCCTGTCGGTCCCCGAGTACTATGCCCGGGTCACCCGCAGCGCCAGGGTGCGGATCCGTTTTCTCGATCTGGAGGGGCAAACGGTCGAACTGGATGCCGAGGATCTTCTCGCCATCGCCTTTCAGCACGAGATCGATCACCTGGACGGCATTCTCTTCATCGATCATCTCTCGCCCCTGAAAAAGGGGATCTTCCGGAAGAAATATCAAAAACTCCTCGACCAGCGACAGGAGCAGCTGTGACCATCGCCCCGCGGGATATCCGCACCGTTTTTATGGGGACCCCCGAATTCGCCCTCCCCACCCTGGACGGGCTGATGGAATCAGGGGTCGATTTGTGCGCCGTCTTCACCCAGCCCGATCGCCCCAAAGGGCGGGGAAAGAAGCTTTCCCCCCCGCCGGTCAAGGCGCTGGCAGCAGAGCGCGGCATTCCGGTCTTGCAGCCAATCAAGCTGCGGGATGCGGCGGCCGTGGCAAGCCTTCGGGAGCTGGCTCCCGACCTCATCGTCGTGGTGGCCTACGGCCAGATTCTGCCGAAAGAGGTGCTTGAGATCCCTCGCTTCGGCTGCATCAACGTCCATGCCTCGCTCCTTCCCCGTTACCGCGGAGCGGCGCCGATCAACAAGGCGGTCATCGATGGCGAGACCGAAACGGGCGTCACCACCATGTTGATGGATGTCGGCCTCGATACCGGCGACATGCTGGTCAAACGCGCCACGGCCATCGCCCCCGAGGAGACCGCCGGCCAACTTCAGAACCGCCTGGCACGTCTCGGCCGGGATGCGATGGAGGAGACACTTCGCCGCCTCTGCGCCGGCACCCTGAGCGCCGAACCCCAGGACGAGCGCCTGAGCAGTTATGCCCCGATGCTGAAAAAGGAGGACGGCCGCATCGACTGGACGCAAAGCGCGCAGGCGATTCACAACCAGGTGCGGGGCCTCGATCCCTGGCCGGGAGCCTACACCACGCTGGAGGGGGAGGTTCTCAAAATCGCCGACACCCGCCCCGAGCTCAACGATGGCGGAGCGCCAGGGACGGTTCTGAGCGCCGGCCCCGAAGGGGTTCGCATCGCCTGCGGCGAAGGGGTCCTGCGGGTGGGTGCACTGCAGCTGCCCGGCAAAAAACGCCTCTCCGCCGCCGACTTTCTGCGGGGGAAAACCCTGCCCACCGGCCTTCGCCTGGAGTCCTGACGTGACCGACGCCACCCGCTCGGAGGATCCGTTTCACCCCCGCAAGCGCCTCTTCATCGGGCTGCTGGCCCTGGCCTGCGCCGTCGTTGTCGGCCTGGCCTTTTTATTGTGGTGGGTTCCCAGCGTCGGACTGGTCAATATCAGCCCGATTCTGCCCTATGTCCTGGGCTCGGTCCTCGGAGGACTGTGCCTGCTGATCGTGGCGGGCCTCTCGTTGCTCATCCTGACCCTGCTCACCGGCAAAGACCTCTTTTTCTCCGAACGGCTGCGCGGCATCGTCATCCGCTATCTTTTTCCCGCCATCATCGGCATCGGCCGCCTGGTGGGCATCGATCGGGACACCCTGCAGCAATCCTTCATCGCCCTCAACAACCAGCTGGTGTACGCCAAAAAGCTGCGGGTTCCCCCTGAAAAAGCCCTGATCCTGCTGCCCCACTGCATCCAGCTGTTCGACTGCGCCATCAAGATCACCGGCGACGTCAACAAGTGCGTGCGCTGCGGCCAGTGCGACATCAAGGGTCTGGCCGAACTGGCACAGACCCACAATGTCGCCATTGCCGTCGCCACCGGCGGGACGCTGGCGCGCAAGATCATCGTCGAGAGACGTCCTCGGTTCATTCTGGCCGTGGCCTGCGAGCGGGACTTGACCTCGGGCATCCGGGACGCCTACCCGCTGCCGGTCATCGGCATTCTCAACCGACGACCCCACGGCCCTTGCTTCAACACCAATGTGGTCCTCGCTGAAGTGGAAAAGGCTCTCGAAGACCATCTGGTGTCCTGATCTTGATTTTCCCGCCTGCCGTAATTATTATTGTATGCGATACTCTGGATGCGTTTTTCGCCCACCTGAAAAGGATGAGCACCACGGGCATTTGCGATGCGTGAACAGGGGGACAACCGTCCACGAAAGGTGACAACCGAATGAATACGCTTCGAACCGTAATCCTCATGGCCGTTCTCACCGCGATCCTGATGGCCGCCGGGGGCGCCGTCGGCGGCCGCAGCGGAGCCCTTTTCGCGCTGATTCTGGCGGGGGCTCTGAACTTCGGCTCTTACTGGTTTTCCGACAAGATCGTGATCAAGATGTACCGGGCGCGTGAGGTCGAAAGCGGCACCCTGTACGAGGTGGTAAAGGATCTGTGCCTGCGCGGCAACCTGCCGATGCCCAAGGTGTACATCCTGCCGCAACCGACCCCCAACGCCTTCGCCACCGGGCGAAACCCCGAACACGCGGCGGTGGCCGCCACCGAGGGGATTCTGCAGATCCTTTCCCGCGAGGAACTGATGGGCGTTATGGCCCACGAAATGAGCCATGTGCGCCACCGGGACATCCTGATCGGCTCGATCGCCGCCACCGTTGCCGGGGCGATCTCCTACCTCGCTACCATGGCTCAGTGGGCGGCCCTCTTCGGCGGCTTCGGCGGACGGGACGATCGGGACAGCAACCCCATCGCCCTCATTCTGACCATCATCCTGGCGCCGATCGCCGCCATGCTGATCCAGATGGCCATCTCCCGCTCCCGGGAGTACGAGGCCGACAAGAGCGGCGCCAAGCTCTCGGGCAACCCCCACTACCTCGCCAGCGCCCTGCGCAAGCTGGAGGCGGCCAACACCCGCATGCCGATGAAACAGGTCAACCAGGCCACCGCCCACATGTTCATCGTCAACCCCCTGCGCGGCGACGGCATCAAATCCCTCTTCTCCACCCACCCTCCTGTCGAGGAGCGCATCCGCCGACTGGAGAACATGACGGTGTTATGAAACCCAGCTGGAAGCTGGCCGATGGCCGATGGCAAGGATTATTGAGCTTCCAAGAGAAGGCTCTATCTAAATGCGCCGCGAGGGGCCTTTCCTAAACACCGCCCCGCCCACGTGGCGGTGCCATGACGTACTGCCGTAGTCACTGGCAGGGTCCCTTAAAAAGGCTTCAAACCCCGGCGACAGAAATGCTCCCGGCAGGGAAAGGCATTTTTCGCTTCCTTTTGTTGCCGCCTGGACAAAAGGAAGGCGTCCGGCGGGACGCGATCCGCCGTCGCCAAGGCTTTGGCGGCCAGGCCCGCCGGTTTTGATTTCGAACTTTTTCAAATCCATCAGCAAACGCCAAGAAGATCTTCCAATTCATTACAATTTTCCCCCAACGGTCTCCCCTTGAAATCATCCGACCCCAGAAAAATCGCCCTTGACATCCTCCTTCGCGTCGAGGAAGGCGCCTTCGCCGACCTCACCCTCGACGCCTTCTTGAGCGACCGCCCGACCCTGGACCCCCGGGACCGCGCCCTGGCCACCGAACTGGTCTACGGCAGCCTGCGGCTGCGGGGCCGTCTCGACTTCGCCCTCTGCCGGTTTTGCCGCAAACCCCTCGCCAAGGTGGAACCACGGGTGCTCGCCCTGCTGCGCCTGGGGGCGTATCAACTGCTGATCCTGGACCGGATCCCCGACCGGGCGGCGGTTCACGAAACCGTGGCACTGGCCCGCCGTGAGGGCCTGGAGCGAGCCACCGGCTTTATCAACGGCATCCTGCGCGCCCTCATCCGCGAACGGGCGAACATCCCCTGGCCCAAGGCCGGCACCTCCCCGGCGGCCTACCTGGAACAGGTCCTCTCCCTGCCCCGCTGGCTGGCCCGTCGTTGGCTGAAAGAATACGGAGTCGAGGAGGCGATCGCCTTGGCCGAAGCCATGGCCCGGCCCGCCCCCTTTACGCTGCGGGTCAACACCTTGCGGCTCTCCCGCGAGGAGTACCTGTCCCGTCTCGAAGAGGCCGGCCACCAGGCGGTTCCGACCAAGTACGCCCCCGAAGGGGTCACGATCGTCCACCGGAGTGAAAGCCCTCTGCCCGGCGGCGACGAAGGCTGGTTTCAGGTGCAGGACGAGGCCAGCATGCTCATCGCGCACCTCGTCGCTCCCGCCGCGGGAGACCGGATTCTCGACGCCTGCGCCGCGCCCGGCGGCAAGACCACCCACATGGCGGCCCTCTGCCGAAACAGCGCCGCCGTTCTCGCCCTCGACCTGCATCCGCAGCGGGTTCAGTTGGTGGCGGCAGGGGCCGCCCGTCTGGGGTGCCGGGGGATCGAAGCCCGGCCCTGGGATGCCACCGTCCCGGCGCCCTTTCTCAAAGCGGAAAGCTTCGACCGGGTCTTGGTCGACGCCCCGTGCAGCGGGCTTGGGGTGCTGCGGCGCAATCCTGAAACCCGCTGGCGACGAAACGAGGCGGAGATCACCGCCATGGCCGTCCGCCAGTCGGCGATCCTGAACGGCCTCGCCCCGCTGGTCCGCCCCGAAGGGTGCCTGGTCTATTCCCTCTGCACCCTGACCCCCGAGGAAACAAACGGAGTCTTCGCCGCCTTCCTGAAGGACCATCCGGATTTCGTCCGCGAAGACCTGCGGGGCACCACCCCGGAGAGCTGGCGCGAGCTCTTCGACGCGGAGGGCAACCTGTGGACCTTCCCCCACCGGCACGGTGGCATGGACGCCTTTTTCGCCGCGCGGTTCAGAAAAATTCGGTAATCTGTTTCTTGTCCGTTGTCTGGTGTCCGTGGTCCGTGGTAAAACCAATGACCAGGGCAACCATTCCATCCGGCTGGTCTCAGGCTTCCCCCGGAAAGATTGCCTGGGGCCGCCCGGATGGCGGCGGTCAAGCCCCACGGATCGGTCCATGCGGCCCTTGCAGAGGACAGCCTGAGACCCTTCGCGACAACGGTGAAACGTTACGGTCCGCGGACCACGAACAGGAGTCCCACCAATGATCAAAATCGCTCCATCCATCCTCTCGGCCGATTTTTCCCGGCTGGGAGAGGAGATCCGGGCCGTCGCCGACGGCGGCGCCGATTACATCCACGTGGATGTCATGGACGGCCACTTCGTCCCCAACCTCACCATCGGCCCCCTGGTGGTCGCTGCGGCCCGCAAGGCCACGACCCTGCCGCTCGACGTGCACCTGATGATCGAAAATCCCGATCAGTACATTCCGGAATTCGCCGAAGCCGGAGCCGACATCATCACCGTCCATCAGGAGGCGGTACACCATCTGCACCGTACCGTCCAGCTCATCCGCAGCCTCGGTAAGAAAGCGGGGGTCTCCATCAATCCCGCCACCCCCGTTTCGACGCTGGATATCATCCTCGAGGATCTCGACCTTGTCATGGTCATGACGGTGAATCCGGGCTTCGGCGGCCAGAGCTTCATCCCCTCCTGCCTGCCGAAGATCGCCGCGCTGCGCCGCGAGATCGACCGGCGGGGGCTGCCGGTGGAACTGGAGGTGGACGGCGGGGTCAAGCCCGACAACATCGGGCGCATCGCCGCCGCCGGTGCCGACGTCTTCGTGGCCGGCAGCGCCGTTTTCAACCATCCCGAGTACGCCGGCACCATCGCCGCGCTGCGGGAAAACGCCACCTCCGTGACCATCTGATGCTCGATGTCGACCGTATCCAACAGGCTCTGGCCACCCATCCCGTAACCACCATCGACGAGGAGACCCTGCAACCGGCAGCGGTTCTGCTCCCGCTATTCGTCAGCGAAGGAGAGGACGCCCTCCTGTTCACCCGGCGCACCGAGTTCCTCAATCACCACCGGGGGGAAATCGCCTTTCCAGGCGGCAAGCACCAGGCCGACGACGCCGATCTGCTCGATACGGCGCTGCGGGAGACGGAGGAGGAGGTGGGAATCCGCCCCAAGGACGTTACCATCCTGGGCCGTCTGGACGATTTCGTGTCAAGCTACAACTACCGCGTCTCGCCCTTCGTCGGCCTCATTCCGTGGCCCTATGAGCTTCGGATCAACCCCCAGGAGATTTCCGAAGTCTTCGACGTTCCCCTGCCGACCCTGACCGATCCGGCTATCTTCCGTCAGGAGGATTGGCGCCGTCGGGGACGGGTCCATCCGGTTTATTTCTACACGGTGGGCGCCCACGAGATCTGGGGGCTCACCGCCGCCATTCTGCGCCAGTTTTTTCAGCGGACCGGAATCGCTTCCTGAGCAGCGGCCGCAAAGGATCTCCCCGGGACTTCACCACCGGGGGATCTTGCATCCCCGCGCACAGCGGCTAAACTATAAGGGTTTTCAACGAGAGGAAATTTTCTGTCCGCGACAGAGACGCTCTTGATTCCGTCCGGGTTCCCGGACGGGTCCCGGAGAGATTGGTTTTTCAGAGGGAGCCCGCCCGATCATGAATCTGTTTCGCAACCGCGGGTTGCTGACGAAGATCAACCTTGTCATCGCCGCCATCCTGCTCATCCTGTTCGCCCTCTCCACCTACCTCAGCTACCGCCAGCAAAAAGCGTTCATTCTCGAAGAGGCTGTTGAAAAGGCCCGGATTTTCGCCTTCGAAGCGATCCGCACCCGGGAATATCTTTCCAATCAGTACCAGCTCGGCCAGGTCCGGCTCTCGGTCCAGCGTTACGGCCTGATCCCGGTGGTCGCTTCGAACCGCATCGGCCGATTTGTGGGACAGGACCTCGGCTACCGCGTCCGCCAGATCTCAGACCGGTACCGCAATCCACAAGACGCCCCCACTCGCTTCGAGTCGCAGATGCTCCAAAAGTTCTACGCCGACCCCACCCTGCAAGAAGACTACGCCATTACTTCAGTCCGAGGAGCGCCGGTTTTCCTCTATCTGCGCGCTTTTACCGCCAAAAAGAGCTGCCTGCAATGCCACGGCAGCCCCGAAAACGCTCCCGATTTCATCAAGACCCTGTTCCCCAGGGACAAGGACCAGGCGTACAACTATAAAATCGGCCAGGTGATCGGCGCCGCCTCGGTGACCATTCCCATGCACACCCTCTACCGCCGGATCTACGCCAACGCCCTGCACGACGGACTCTATACCGGTGGAATCTTCCTGGCTCTGATCACCTGCCTGGGACTGCTGGTCAAGGTGGCCGTCACCCGCCCCCTGAACCGCCTCGGAACGGCTATCGCCGCCATCGTCCGCACCGGACGCTTCGAGCAGAAGATCCCCCGGCGCGGCCGCGATGAAATCGGCTCACTCATCGACGGATTCAACGAGATGATCGACCACTTGAAGGAGAAAACCGAGCACCTGGAGGAATCGGAAAAGCGCTTCCGGATTCTGACCGAAACGGCCCACGACGCCATCATCTCCTTTTTGAGCAATGGCCAGATCATTCTGTTCAACCGCCAGGCGGAAAGGCTGTTCGGATACAGCAAGCGGGAAGTCCTCGGGGTCTCCGTCACCGAACTGATCCATGAAGACTGCACCTCACTGCATGAGATGGGGGTGACGGACTACCTGCAGCACAAAACCGGCGAACTGGTCCGCAAAGCCCACCGGATCACCGGCCGCCGCCGCGACGGCTCCCCCCTGCCCCTCGAACTCTCCCTGTCGGAAGCCGAATCGGATGGACACCTGTTTTATACCGCCATCCTCAGGGAGTAGAGGGGGGGGGAACGGTCATCTGCGGCGGTTCCCTCGTTCGGATTCCACGACGGACTCTTGCCGTTACGCGTGATGCGCACCGGCTTTTGCCGCCTCCCTTTATTTTTCCAGCGGATTGTGGCATAACTCATCCTAGCATCTTTATTCCGTCACGCCTTTTTTGGGCTCTCCCGTCACGCGCCCCCAAGGCCCGGCCAAGGATCGAAATCTCCATGTCCCAAACCATCACCAATCCCCGCACCCTCTCTTTCCTCGACCGGGTGGCCCACGAGGTCCTGATCGGCGACGGTGCCATGGGCACCCTCCTGTACGGTCGCGGCATTCCCCTCGACGTCAACTTCGAACACCTCAACCTGGTCCGGCCCGATACGGTCCGCAGCGTTCATGAGGACTACCTCCGCGCCGGGGCCCAGCTGATCGAGACCAACACCTTCGGCGCCAACGGGGCGCGCCTGTCGGCGATCGGGCTGGAAACCAAAGTCCGGGCGATCAACACCGCCGGCGCCCGCCTGGCCCGCTCGGTCGCCGGCGAGGATCGTTTCGTGGCCGGCTCGGTCGGCCCGCTGATCCGGCCCCGCGGAGAAACCGAAGCGTTCTCCGTCTCGGAGAAACGCTCTCTTCTGCAGGAGCAGATGGAGGCCCTGGCCGAAGGGGGAGTCGATCTGTTTATCCTCGAGACCTTCTCCGGGATGGAAGATCTGGAGATCGCGCTGGGCGTTGCGCGGGGACTGGGACTGCCGGCGGTGGCCCAGCTCGCCTTTCTCGAAGAAGGCCGCTCCCGCGAAGGGGTGGGGGCCGAGGAGGCGGCCCGCCGGCTGACCGAGGCCGGGGCCGCCGTGCTCGGCGCCAATTGCGGCGCGGGGCCCCGGGAGATGGTGAAGATCCTGGCCCGCATGGCCGCAGCATCCTCCCAGCCGCTGTCGGCCTTTCCCAACTCGGGCTTTCCCCAGTATGTGGACGGGCGCTACATCTATCTGGCCACTCCCGAATACTTCGCCGCCATGGCCCGGGAACTGGTGCGCACGGGCGTCTCCCTGATCGGCGGGTGCTGCGGCACCACTCCCGACCATATCCGGGCCCTGGCCGCTGCCGTCGCCGGTCAGAGGCCTCCCTCCCGGGCGCCGGCTCGCGCCGCGGCGGCGCCGAAGCCGGCCCCGCAGGGCGTGCCCGGCTTCGAAGGAACGTTTCTCTCCACCTGGGGCCGGCGTCCGACGATTACCGTCGAGCTCGACCCGCCCCGCGGCCTCGACTGCCGCAAGGTCCTGAACGATGCCCGCTCCCTCGCCAACCGGGGGGTGGACGCCATCAGCCTGGCGGAAAACCCCCTGGCCCGCATCCGCATGGGCAATCTGGCTCTGGCGGCAAAGATTCAGGCAGAGGCGGGCATCGAGGTCATCGCCCACGTCACCTGCCGCGACCGCAACCTGATCGGTCTGCATTCGGAACTCATGGGAGCGCATCTGCTGGGGGTCCGGACGATTCTGGCCGTCACGGGAGATCCGGTTTCGGTGGGGGGCGAGACGGGCGCCACCAGCGTGTTCGATCTCAACTCGGTGGGCCTGCTGGAGCTTCTCGCCGCGCTGAACAAGGGGCAGAACCTGCTCGGCACGGAGCTGGGCGGACAGACCCGCTTCCTCCTGGGCGCCGCCTTCAATCCCAACCTGCCCTCCATGGAGGGGCAACTGAGACGCTTGGAAAAAAAAGCGGCCGCGGGCGCCCGTTTCGTCCAGACCCAGCCGGTCTATTCACGTCGGGTTCTGGAGGAACTTCTGACACGCACCGCGTCGCTGGGGATGCCGATCCTGGTGGGGATTCTGCCACTGGTCAGCGAACGCAACGCCGAGTTCCTCCATAACGAGGTGCCGGGAATCCGGCTTCCCGACGAGGTGCGTCGTCGCATGCGCGGCAAGAGCGGAGCGGAAGGGGTTCGGGAAGGGATGGCCATCGCCCGGGAGCTGGTGGAGGCGGGCCGGGGGAAAGTCGGCGGCTACTACCTGATGCCGCCCTTCGGCAAAGTGGAACTGGCTCTTGAGCTGACGGATTTTATTCGCCGGAATCCGGCTTGAGGCCCAACAGAGGATCCAGACCGCCCTTTTCATCCAGTTCGAAAAGATCGTCGCACCCACCGAGCAAGGTGCCGCCAACGAATATTTCGGGAACCGTCTCCCGCCCGGAGCGCTCTGTCATCTCCCGTTCCCTGGCGGGATCGCTGGTCACATCGTATTCGACAAAGTCCACCCCCTTGATGTGCAACAGTTCTTTCGCCCGGTGGCAAAAGGGACAATAGCTCTTGGTGTAGATTTCAACCTTCTTCATCGCAGCGTCCTCCGTGACATCGTCATAAAGAGGGATATTCTACCCCAGATCGGAAAAGTTGCAAGATACTTGGCGAAAGGAGTTTCCATGAACCGTTATTCGCACCTGCTTTTTGCCCTCCTTTTAGCCCTCTGGACGCTGACCGCCTGCGCCACCCTTCAGCCGCCGGCAGCGCGATTCTCCAACACTCATCGGGACTTTCTGCAACTTCTGCGCTGGCAGGACTTCGAGGGCGCCGCCCAGTACCTGGAGGAACCCTACCGAAAAGAGTTCCTCCGCCAATTCCGCCCCCTCGACGATCTTCGGATCGTCGACGTCCAGGCGGAGTCGGTAACCCCCGGAAAGACGGAAAACCGCATGGTGACCCGAACGGTGATGCAGTACTATCTGCTGCCTTCCATTGCGGTCAAAAAATTCCGTTTCCGCCTCGAATGGCAGTACCTCGGCGGCGATGCGCACCATCTCGGAACCTGGCGCATCGTCTCCGCCTTCCCTGCCTTTCCCTGAAGGCCGACCACAGCGGCCCCCGCCGCTCCTCTCGCCACTGTCAGGCAGGAAAAAATAATCCGTCATTCCAGGAGTTTATTGCCGGCGACCGGAAGCGAGACGGCAAATTTCTCCTTGATTTAAACCTTCTCCTTGTGGTATTTAGCTGCATACTGTATACAAAAACGAAATCAACCGACTCCAGTACAAGAGCGGTTTTGCGCTTTTTCCGGACGTTTCGCGCCCCCTTGCGAGCACCCGGGGGAACGGGTCTGAGAGGAGGTCACTTTGACTCAGGTAGTATTTTCCAGTTGGGGAAGAAATGTCGTCGATAACCGCAAGGGAGGCGAGGCCGACCTGGCGGCGCTCAAGCTCAAACTCCCCGAGTATTATCTGAACGAAGGAAAAGTCGGGGCCTTCATGGGATGGGACGGCGTCGTCGTCATGGACCCCGCGACCGATATCGTCGTCATGGCCGCCGAATATATGAAGCGGGTCCAGGAAAACTACTGCTGTGCCAAATGCACCCCCGGCAAAAAGGGGACCAAAATTCTGCAGGACACTCTCGCCCGGATCGTCGACGGGCACGGTGAGGAGCGGGATCTGGAGATCATCGAGGGGCTGGCGAACCTGCTGGAGAACTGCAAGTGCACCCTCTGCATGACCTCGGCCATTCCCGTTTTCGACACGGTGAAACATTTCCGCGACGACTACCTCGCCTACATCCGCGGCGAGCGCAAACCGGTTCGGGCGGCTTCCTACAAGGAGAAACTGACCGCCCCCTGCATGGACAAGTGCCCGGCGCATATCGACATTCCCGCCTACATCGAGGCGGTCAAGGACTACCAGTTCGGCGAATCCCTCGCCGCCGTGCGGCGCAACATGCCGATCCCGGCGGTCTGCGGCAGGGTCTGCCCCCATCCCTGCGAAACGGCCTGCCGGCGTGCCCTGGTCGATGAGCCGATCAGCATCATGGTCCTAAAGCGGGTCGCTTCCGACTACGAATGGATGCATCACCAGCGGCCGCCGATGCCTGGCGGGGCGAAAAAGAATAAGAAGGTGTGCGTGGTCGGCGCCGGCCCCGCCGGTCTCGCCTGCGCCTACTATCTGGCCCTCGAAGGCTATCCGGTGACCATCCTCGACATGCTGCCCGAACCGGGCGGCACCGTCGCCGTCGGCATTCCCGATTACCGCATGCCCCGCCACCTGCTGCGCCGGGACGTGGAGATCATCCGGAGTCTGGGGGTCGAGATCAAGTACAACACCAAGCTCGGCCGCGACGTGTCGCTCAAAGAGCTCAAGGAGCAGTACGACGCCGTGTTCCTCGGAATGGGGGCCTTCCGCTCCAAACCGATGGGGGTCGAGGGTGAGGACGCCGGCTACGAGGGTTTCTCCGAAGGCGGGATCAACTACCTGCGGGCGGTGGCGCTCGGCCAGCCGATCGAGACCGGCAAGCGGGTCATCGTCGTCGGCGGCGGCAACACCGCCATCGACTGCGTCCGGGTCGCCCTGCGCGAGGGTGCCGAGGACTCGATCCTGGTCTACCGCCGGACCCGCAAGGAGATGCCCGCCGAGTCCTACGAGGTCGACGATGCCGAGGAAGAGAACGTCACGTTCGAATTCCTGCGCAACCCGACCCGGCTGGTGGCCGAGAACAACAAGATCGTCGGCGTCGAGGTGGTCAAGATGGCCCTCGGCGAACCGGACGAGTCGGGCCGCCGCCGCCCGCAGCCGGTCCCCGGCAGCGAGTACGTCATCCCCTGCGACATGGTGATTCCCGCCATCGGCCAGGACCCCGACCTCTCCTTTCTCGAAGGAGACGATCTGGGCATCAAGACCACCCGCTGGAACACCATCGTCGCCAAGGAAGGCCTGCTGATGACCGACAGCGAGGGGGTTTTTGCCGGCGGCGACTGCGAGATCGGGCCGATGACGGTGGTGGTCGCGGTCGGCGGCGGCCGGCGGGCGGCTCGGGTCATGCACCGCTGGCTCTCCGAGGGCAAGGCCTACCTCAGCGAGGAGGAGGCCATGGAGGATATCGTCAACAACCTGGGCGTGTTCGATCCGGATGAGAACGTCGGCATCCTGGGCGGCCTGCACCGCGAGCACCAGCCGAAGGTCGCCGGCGCCGAGCGGGCCAGAAACTACGAGGAGATCGAAATAGCCATGCCCGAGAGCCAGGGCGTCCGCGAAGCCCAGCGCTGCCTGCGCTGCTACCGGGTGGCCATGGTGGCGGTCAACTGAGCCCGCTTTGATCCGGCATATCCCCCTGATTTTGATCGGGCCGCCTGCGGGCGGCCATTTCTGCGGGAAGGCCCCTGCAGGGTCCATCTTGATTGGATAAAAGGTGAAATTCATGGTCAGTCTTAAGATCGACGGCAAAGAGGTTCAGATAGAAAATGGTGCGACCATTCTGGACGCTGCCGAAAAGGTCGGGGTTCCGATTCCCACCCTCTGCTTTCTGAAAAAAATCTCCCCCACCGGCGCCTGCCGGATCTGCGTCGTCGAGGTGGAGGGCGCCGACAAGCCGATGACCGCCTGCAACACGGTGGCCGTCGAAGGCATGGTGGTGACCACCCAGTCGGAGAAGCTGGCAGCGATCCGCCGCCAGGTGGTCGAGCTGCTGCTGGTCAACCACCCTCTCGACTGCCCGGTCTGCGATGCCGGCGGCGAGTGCGACCTGCAGGACGTCTGTTACGCCCAGGACGTCACCGAGCAGCCTTTCGAAGCGGACGACGTCAGCCATCCGGTGATCAACGACTGGCCGCTGATCCAGCAGGTCCCCTCGCGCTGCATCCTCTGCGAAAAGTGCGTCAAGGTCTGCCACGAAACGGTGGGGGCCAGCGCTCTGGTCGTTCGCGAGGGCGGAGAGAAGGCCTTCATCGACACCCATGACGGCAAACGCCTCGACTGCGAATTCTGCGGCAACTGCGTCGACGAGTGCCCCACCGGCACCCTGCTCTCGAAGCCTTTCAAATACAAGGCTCGTCCCTGGGAGCTGCGCAAAGTCCCGTCGGTCTGCACCTACTGCGGCAGCCAGTGCCAGATCGACATCAACGTCAAGCAGGGCAAGGTCTACCGGGTCACCTCCGAAGACGGCACGACCGTCAACGACGGGACCCTCTGTATCGGCGGCTACTTCGGCCACGGCTACGTCCACTCCCCCAAGCGGCTCCTGCAGCCGTTGCTGAAAAAAGAGGGTGGCCAGGCCCCGACCGCGTGGGAGAATGCCCTTGCCGCTGTGGCCGACAAGATCGCGGAGGTACGCGAGGCAACCGGCCCCGACGGCATCGCCGGCCTCTCCTCGCCCCGGCTGACCAACGAGGAAAACTATCTCTTCCAGAAGCTCTTCCGAGCCGCCATCGGCACCAACAACATCGACAGCGAGGCCCGCTTCGGCGCCCTGCGGGCGCAGCAGGCCCTCGCCAAGCCCCTCGGCCTGAAAGGCGCGAGCCATCCCATCTCCCGTATCGGCGAGAGCGGGGCGGTGCTGGTCTTCGGCTCCGACGTCACCGCCGAAGCCCCCGCCATCGACTGGCAGATCGAACAGGCCTGTCGCAAGCGCGACGCCGCTCTGGTGGTGGCCAATATGCGCCGGGTCAAACTGACCCGCTACGCCGAGAGCTTTCTCAACTACCGCCCCGGCAGCGAAGTCCAGCTCGCCGGCGCGCTCGCTCGCATCATCCTCGACCAGGGGCTTGCCGACGAAGACTTCCTGAAGCGCGCGGTGAAGAATTCGGCCGAGCTGCGTGCCCACCTCCAGGCCATCGACCTGGAGCAGACGGCCCGCGACACGGGCCTTCCCCTGGCGGAGATCGAAGAGGCGGCGCGTCAGCTCGGGCAGGCCGAATCGGTCGCCATCGTCTTTGGCGGCGACATCCTTAAAGGCGAGCGGGCCGAACAGATTACGGCAGCCCTCGCCAACCTGGCCCTGGTTACCGGCGCCCTGAAGAAGGAGGGAGGCGGCTTTTTTCCGGTGGACGAGAAGGGCAACACCCAGGGCCTGCTGGACATGGGGGTCTATCCCGAGTCGCTGCCCGGCCATCAGGACTACAAAGAGGCCAGGGACAAGTTCGAACGGGCCTGGAATGTCAACCTGCCTGAGGGAGGTCGCAACGCCCTGGAGATCCTCAAGGGCATCGAAGAAGGGGCGATCCGCTTCCTCTACCTTGCCGCTACCAACCCTCTGGTCTCCTTTCCGGAGAGCGGCCGCTGGCGCAAGGCGCTGGAGAAGGTGGACTTTCTGGTGGTTCAGGACATCCTTTCCTCCGAACTGACCGCCCTGGCGGATGTGGTTCTGCCGGGCGTCTCCTTCGCCGAAAAAAGCGGCAGCGTCACCTCCCTCGACCGCCGCATCGGCCGTCTGACCAAAGCCGTCCCCACCGCCGGCGAGGGCTGGCAAGACGGTGAGATCTTCGCCGAAATTTTCAGCCGGGTGGCAGGCGCGCAAATGGCGGCGGCTCCGGGCGCGGTGGCCAAAGAAATTAAGGAACTGACCGATCTCTACCGGCAACCCGGCACATCCGGAACCCTCCCCTTCGTCCCCGGCGAGCAGAGCCTGAGCTTCACACCGGTGGAAGCGGCAGCCTCGCCGGAAGGGATGCAACTCATCACCGGCAAGATTCTCTTTCATTTCGGCACCACCTCGACCTTTGCCGACGGCAATCTCGAAGCGGCTCCCGAGGGATACATTGAGATCCATGGCGATGACGCGCAGGGCGCCGGCATCAAAGAAGGCGATCGGGTGCGGGTCACTTCCAAAGTCGGCAGCGCGGAGGGCAAGGCGAAGATCAGCGGCAACGTTCCGCGCGGCGTCCTGTTCGCTCCCTACCATTTCGCCGATCTTGCCATCCAACAGACCATCCCTGCCTGTCAGAGCAGGGTGTCGGTCAAGATCGCCAAGGCCTGACATCACGAGCCTGCTTTTCGGCGCGCGCGTCACCCGACAACGCCCCGTCACCAAGTGGCGGGGCGTTTTTTGACCCCTGGTGCAGGCGTCCGGCGCGAAATTACCCCGGTAATGACCAGATGAACAGTCTCATCCAAAAAAAAGATTGGCGCCAATCCCAAAACTTACTACGATGACTCTTGAGCGGCAACGGGCCGACTAGTTGCCCATGAGGCCAGACGGCTCTACTGGTTTGCGTCCTGGGTGATTTGAACACCTACATCGTACAGATGGCCCGTTGCCCGCCGGCAACGGCAAGGGGGAGGGTCCATGCGCAAGAGCCTGGTACGAAAACGAAAACAGAAAATCGGCCTGCCGCCGGGAAGCCTGGTCCATATCGGTGAGCGCAAGGCCGAAGAGGTCCGCATCACCCTGATCAACTTCAATGAGTCCAGCCTGCAAGAAAAGGAGGTGGCGAGTCTCGACGAGGCTTTCGCCTATCTCGACCAGAACACGGTATCCTGGATCAACATCGACGGCCTGCACCAGGTGGAACTGCTGGAGCAGATCGGCGCCCGCTTCCAGATTCACCCCCTGGTGCTCGAGGACGTTCTCAACACCGAGCACCGCCCCAAGCTGGAGGATTACGACGCCTACCTCTTTCTCGTTCTGAAAATGCTCTTTTTCGACGAGGCGACCAATGAAATCCGGGCCGAGCAGGTGAGCATGATCCTCGGACCGAACTACGTCCTCTCCTTTCAGGAGCAGCGCGGGGACGTCTTCGAGGGGGTACGCGAGCGCATCCGCAACAAAAAGGGGCGCATCCGTAAGGCGGGGGCCGACTACCTGGCCTATGCGCTGATCGACGCCATCGTCGACAGCTATTACGCCATTCTCGAGCAGGTCAGCGACCAGATTGAATTTCTCGATGAGGAGCTGGTCGTCGATCCGACCTCGGGCACCCTGGGAAAAATCCACCACTTCAAGCGCGAGATGATTCTGCTGCGCAAATCGGTATGGCCCCTGCGCGAACTCATCAGCGCCCTGCAGCGCGAAGGAACCCCGCTGGTGCAGAAATCGACGGGGATCTTCCTCCGCGACGTGTACGACAACACGATCCAGGCGGTCGACACCGTCGAGACGTTCCGCGACATCCTCTCCAGCATGGTCGACCTGTATCTTTCGAGCATGAGCAACCGGATGAACGAGATCATGAAGGTTCTGACCATCATCGCCACTATTTTTATTCCGCTGACCTTTATCGTCGGGGTGTACGGCATGAACTTCGAATACATGCCGGAGCTGAAATGGCACTGGGGTTACCCGACCGTCTGGGGGGTCATGGTCGCCATCGCGGTGGGGCTGCTCTGGTTTTTCAGACGGAAAAAATGGTTGTGACGGACGGAAAGATTTTCGCTCCGGTTCTGCCTTTCGGCCAGGAGTCCTTCAGTAAGCCATGAAACGAAAGAGACTTCTTCATCTTCTCGAGGCCCTGTTCGGGCTCTTTCTCTTTTGCCTGGCCCTGTGGATTCTCCATCGGGAACTTCACCAGTATCCCCCTCAGAGGATTCTCGCTCAGCTGCGGCAGATGCCCCGCTCCCACCTGTTTCTCGGGCTCCTCCTGACGGGACTCTCCTATCTGCTGCTGACCGGCTACGACACCCTGGCCTTTCGCTACCTGCGCCACCCCCTCTCCTATCAGAAGATCGGCCTGGCCTCCTTTATCGGCTACGCCGTCGGCAACAACACCGGCAGCCTCTCTGTCGTCGCCGGCAGCGGGGTGCGTTTTCGCCTCTACAGTGCCTGGGGCCTCACGCCGCTGCAGGTCACCAAGGTGGTGGTTTTCTGCTTTCTTACCTTCTGGCTCGGTTTTTTGTTTCTGGGCGGGACCGTCTTTTTTCTCGAACCCTTTCCCCTGCCCCCGTCCCTGCCGGTACCTGAGCACATTCTGCGGGTCCTGGGCCTGGTTTTCCTGGCCCTGGTGGCCTTTTATCTGCTCATCGTCCATCTGCGAAAAAAACCGCTGATCATCGGCATCAAAAGCTTCAATCTGCCGCCGATGAAGCTTTCCCTGATCCAGATCCTTCTCGCTTCCCTCGACTGGGCCCTCGTCGGCAGCGTCCTGTACGCCCTGCTGCCCGGCGATTTCCCCTTCGGGTATCCCGCTTTTCTCAGTATCTTCATGCTGGCCCAGGTAATCGGTCTGGCCAGTCAGGTTCCCGGAGGCCTGGGCGTCTTCGAATCGATGTTCATCTTGCTTTTGCCCGATTCCGCCTCACACACAGCAACCCTCGGCTCGCTGCTGGTGTTCCGGTCGATGTACTACTTTCTCCCCCTGGCCCTGGCGGCACTCTGGTTCGGGATCTATGAGGTGCTCTTTCTGCGGCGAAAACGCAGAAGAAGGTAGCCCATGGAGCAGACGGCCTTCTGCCGAACGATCGTCGAGGCGCTGCGCTGGGGGGAGTCTTCGCCTTTTCGCAGGGTGCGAAAAATAGCTCAGCCCATAAAAAAAACTCCCCTTTTTCAGGGGAGTTTCGTCTGTCCTTCGCGAGCGGGATGGCGGTTATTTGAAAATCGATTTCCTTACGCGTTATCGGCAATTTCCAAAAAATCCGAGCTAGGATTTTTCACCGATCGAAATATCCAACCGGTCCCGACAGGCTTCGCTCGGCCAGCTCTGGTGCTTGCCTTCGGTTTCGACCCGCAGATGATTCCCTTCACAGGCCTCGACCCTGCCGATCTGATGGAGCGATTCTTCTTCAACAAATCTCTTCTCACCTTTTTCAACCCCTCGACACAGGGCTTCAAATTCAGGTTTCAACATGGCGGACTCCTTTCCCCGCCTTGGGCGGCAGTTGAACACCACCCCCCCGCCCGCAATCTCTTACCACTTCTATTTTAGCACGGAGGAAAACATATTGCAGGGGCAGCAACCTTTCGGGCCGCAAAATTGATTTTATCCCGGCAAAGGCGTGGAGAGATTCGTGCTATGCTTAAAAGATGAAGAAGATTTCCCCGACTGCCATGAATCCTGCCGGAAGAAGAAAATATGCCTATCCCTGGCGCCGGGGCAACCGATTTCGACTGCTGGTCGACGGCGACCGGTTTCTTCCCGCCATGCTTGCCGCCATCGCGGGGGCAAAGCGCCATATCCTGCTCGAGCTCTACCTCTTCGCCTCGGGACACGTGGCAAACCGCTTCATCGAAGCACTGACCGAGGCGGCCCGGCGGGGGGTTCAGGTCTGCCTGCTGCTCGACGATTTCGGCTCTTATCACCTGCAGCGCTCCGACCGCCAACGACTCGCCGCCGCGGGGGTGGCGGTCACCCTGTTCCATCCACTCACTTTCGCCCGCCGGCGCCACCTGCTTTTTCGCAACCACCGCAAGCTGCTGCTGATCGACAACCGGATTGCCTATACCGGCGGGTTTGGCTTGACCGACGACTTCTCCCCCGAGTTCGGGCTGAAACGGACCTGGCACGAAACGGTGCTCGAAACCAGCGGTCCGTGCGTCGCCGACTGGCAGGACCTTTTTCTCACCAGTTGGAACGATGCCGCCGATACGCCATTGCGCCTGGACGGCTTACTCCCCCCCTCCGTGCCGAAAGGCGAAGCGGGGCGGGTCATCCTGCAGCATCCCTTCCCTGGCCGTTCCGAGGTCATGCGCAGCCACCTCAGCTCGGTGCGGCGGGCCCGGCAGCGGGTGTGGCTCGCCACCGCCTATTTCGTCCCCTCATGGAAACTGCGAAAGGCCCTGCGCCGCGCTGCCCGCCAGGGAAAAGACGTGCGACTGCTTCTCCCCGGGGGACTCACCGATCACCCCTCGGTGGGTCACGTCGGCCGGCGTTACTACGGACGGCTGCTGCGGGCGGGGGTGCGAATCTTCGAATACCAGCGCTCGTTCCTGCACGCCAAGGTCCTGCTGTGCGACGACTGGGTCAGCATCGGCTCGAGCAACCTTGATCGGTGGAACTACCGCTTCAACCTGGAGGCCAATCAAGAAGCCGCCGATCCGGCGCTGGCCACCTCCGTGGCACTCCAATTCGCAGCGGATTTCGAAAACTCCCTGGAGATCAGCTACGAACTCTGGCTGCGGCGCCCCCGCTGGCACCGCTTGCAGGAATGGTTCTGGACGCAGTTCGGCCGAATCTTGTGGTGGGTCGGCCAACGAAAAAACGGAATCTGACCGGCGCAGTTCACCCTTTTCGTCCCTCGATAAAGGAGTGATAGGGCAGCTCGTCGTGAACGGCGATTTCGGTGAATCCGCCCGCCGCCATCTGGTCGCGAATGGTTTCTGCCGCTACCCGAATCTGCTGCGGGGGGCCCTCGGGGGTTGCACTCCTGGCCCAATCGACAATGGCCAGTTTGCCGCCGGGTTTGAGCAGGCGGAACGCCTCCCGTATGATCGCTTCGGGGTCCTCGAGCTCATGATGGAGGTTGACCATATAGACCAGATCGGCGATGCCGTCGGCCAGCGGGACGGCCCGCTCCGTCATCCGCAATGGAATCACCGTCCCCTCATCCACCTCGGGCAGATGATCCTTCATCCAGTCGATCATCACCGGCTCGATGTCGCAGGCGTACACTTTGCCGCAATCGAGCTTCCAGGCGAAGCGCGATGCGAAAAATCCCGTCCCCGCACCGATGTCCACTAAGATTTTCGGGTTTTCCAGGGCCAGCACCTGCCAGATCAGGTCGGGATTTTCCCGTTGCAGGCGGCTGGGATCGTTGAGTTTACCGATTTTTTTGAGATCAAACTTCTTCGATTCCATGAAACAGTCTCCTGAGAAATAGAACGCTCCGCAGGCCGGCGGTACGAATCGTTGGAAAAAACGGCTACGGCTGGGCGAAGGCCCCGGGCAGCCGATGGGGCATAAGACCCTAATATTACTTTATCTCCTAGTTTTTGCAATTCTCTCTTTGAAAATGTCCGGTAAGTTGCTATGCTGAACTTTCGGTAATATTCCCCGGCTCCTCTCCCAAGCCGCAACGACGAACCCTCTACCTATGGGCAACGTCCCGTCAACGCCCGACGGGGGAGGCCTGCTTCCGGAAAACCTCAGCCTTCCACCTGCCCGGAAACGCCATGAACGAAAACGAACTGAAGAACCTTCTCGCCGCGGTCCAGCGCGGCGATCTCAGTATTGAAAAAGGGATCGAACGCCTGCGGGCCCTTCCTTTTCAGGATGTGGGCGTTGCCCTGATCGACCATCACCGGGAACTGCGTCAGGGCGCCCCCGAGGTCGTTCTCGGGGAGAACAAGAGCGCCGGGCAGGTGGCGACCATCGTCGATTCGATGGCCGCCGGCGGCCGGAACGTTCTGGTGACCCGGCTCTCGCCGGAAAAAGCCGATGCCCTCTTGAAGCGCCATCCAAACGGCAACTACGACGCGGACGGCCGCACCTTCACCCTCGTCCAGACGCCTCTCGAGGTCCCCGGCCGGGGCAAAGTGCTGGTCGTCTGCGCCGGGACCTCGGATATCCCGGTAGTCCGCGAGGCGGTGATTACCGCCCGGATGCTGGGCAACGAGGTAGAGGAGTTGATCGATGTCGGCGTCGCCGGCATCCACCGCCTGCTGGCCCGAGCCGAGCGCCTGCAGGAGGCGGCGGTCATCATCGTCGTGGCCGGGATGGAGGGGGCTCTTCCCTCGGTGATCGGCGGCATGGTGGCGACGCCGGTGATCGCCGTACCGACCTCCACCGGATACGGCACCGCTTTCGGTGGGGTTACCGCGCTGCTGGGAATGCTCAACTCGTGCGCCAGCGGAGTAACCGTGGTGAATATCGACAACGGCTTCGGCGCTGCTTTCGCGGCGACCCGCATCAACCGGATCGGTTCGACATGAATCTTCTCTATCTCGATCCCTTTTCCGGCATCTCGGGAGACATGGTGCTCGGCCTGCTGGTCGATCTGGGGGTGGACCCTGCGGCTCTCGAGGCCGAGCTGCGGAAACTGCCGGTTTCGGGCTACCGCCTCGAGCGGCGCCGGGAGAAGCGCCAGGGCATCGAAGGGACGAAAATCGCCGTGGCCTGCGAACCCCAGCACCACCACCGCAGCTGGTCCGATATCGACCGGATGCTGGGTGCGGCCGGGTTACTGCCCCCGGTGGAGGAGTTGGCCCGCCGCATCTTTCGCCGTATCGGGGAGGCCGAAGCCAAGGTACACGGCGTCCCCCTGGAAACGGTCCATTTTCATGAAGTGGGCGCCGTCGATTCCATCGTCGACGTCGTCGGAGCCGCGGCCGGCCTGCACCTGTTGGGGGTCGAAGACGTCGTCTGCGCGCCGCTGCCCCTGGCGCACGGCATGGTCGAAACCGCCCACGGACCCTTCCCGCTGCCCGCGCCGGCCACGGTGGAAATTCTCACGGGCTGCCCGGTGAGGGACGGCGGTGCGAACCGGGAGCTGGTCACCCCTACCGGCGCCGCCATTGCCGCCGAAATCGCCCGTTTCGGCCCCCTGCCCGCCCTGACCGTGCAGCGGGTCGGCTACGGGGTGGGCGAGCGTCATCTGCCGGATCGCCCCAATGTGCTGCGCGGCATTCTCGGAGACGAAGAGGCCGTGCCGGCCCTCGAGACCGACCGCGTAGCGGTGCTCGAAACTCACCTCGACGACGCCAACCCCGAATGGCTCGGTGCCCTCATGGAGCGGCTGCCGCAGGAGGGCGCCCTCGATGTCGCGTATGCGTTTGTGCAGATGAAAAAAAACCGCCCCGGCGTCCGGATCACCGTGGTGGCGCCCCCTTCCGCGGCGGCGGCCCTCTCCCGCCTGCTACTGCGCCAAACGAGCGCCATCGGCGTGCGCTGCACCGAAACTTACCGCTACAAGCTGCGCCGGGAGGCGGCCACCGTTACCACCCCCCTGGGCGAAGCCCCGGTAAAGCGTCTCTACGAAGGGAACGAACTGGTACGGACGACCCCCGAATACGAAGGCTGCCGGCGCCTCGCCGAGAGCAGCGGCCGCCCCCTGCCCGAGGTTTACCGGATCGTTGAGCGGGCGGCGGAGGATGAAAATCCAGTGACCAGTGACCAGCGGCTTGCCCCTTGGGCCTCGAACCTCGAACCTACGATTGTCTTGTGATGCGTCGACTGATCCTCTTTCTCGCCAGTAACGCCGGCCTCGGCTATTTTCCGTTCGCCTCGGGAACCGTCGGCACCCTGGCGGGCATCCCGGTCTTTTTCCTGATGGCCTCTCTTTCGCCGGACCGGTATCTCGCTGTCTGGGCGGGCCTGCTCCTGGTCAGCTTCTGGGCGGCGGGGGCCGCCGGGCGCTATTACGGCGTCGCTGACGATGGGCGCATCGTGATCGACGAGCTGGTGGGGTATCTGGTCACCGTCGCCTTTCTGCCCTTTTCCTGGCTCACCGCCGTAGCCGGCTTTGTCTTCTTCCGCCTCTTCGACATCATCAAGATTCCCCCGGCCAACTGGATCGACCGGCACATGAAAAGCGGCGTCGGGGTTGTCCTTGACGATGTGGTGGCGGGACTCTACGGGGCGCTGGCCCTGCGGGTGAGCCTGCCCCTTCTGCACTCATTATTGGGAGTTCGATCGTGAGTCTCGACATCGCCATCCTCACCATCGGGGACGAACTGCTGAACGGCGAGATGGCCGACACCAACACCGCCCGCATCGCCGGGATACTGGATGCCCACGGGTTTGCGGTACGCGAATCCTCCTGCGTCGGCGACCGGGAGGAGGACATCGCGGAGGCCCTGCAGAGGCTCGCCCGAACGCGGGAGGTGGTCATCGTCACCGGCGGCCTGGGACCGACGGCCGACGACGTCACCGCACGGGCGGCCGCCCGCGCCTTCGAGCGCCGCGTGGTTCTGAACGAAACGGCCCTGGCGCAGATTCGGGACCATTTCCGCCGCCTCGGCCGCGGCATGCATCCCCGCAACGAGAAGCAGGCCCTCCTGCCCCAGAAGGCCACGGTCCTTTCCAATCCCACAGGGACGGCACCGGGCTTCAGGCTCCACCCGAACGGCGCGGACCTCTTCTTTCTGCCCGGCGTTCCCCTGGAAATGACGGCCATTCTCCAAGGCTCGGTGTTGCCCGCCCTGCAGGAACGAAGCGGCGGGACCTTTCCCCGTCAGGAGCGGATCCTCAAGGTGTTCGGCCTCTCCGAACCGAAGGTCGAAGAGCTGCTGGAGGGAAGCGTCCTGCCGCTGGACGTACGCCTCGCTTTTGGGGTAGAATTCCCTATGGTTCATGTCAAGCTCCGGGCCGACGGAGAGAGTGCCGCGACCCTCCTCGACCGGGCCGAACTCGCGGCGCGCAAAGCGTTAGGGGATTTCGTGGTCGCCGCCGGCGCCGAAACGCTGGCCCAAAACGTTGCCAGGTTGCTCCGGGCCGCCGATCGGACCCTGGCGCTGGCCGAATCCTGCACCGGCGGCCTCCTCGCCGAGTTGCTTACCGCGATCCCCGGATCCTCCGCTTTCCTGGAGCGGGGCGCCGTCACCTATGCCAACAGCGCCAAAGAGGCCTGGCTGGGCGTGCCCGCCGAGGTCCTGGCCAGAGAGGGCGCGGTGAGCGAAGCGTGCGCCCTCGCCATGGCCAGGGGCATTCGGAAAAGTGCCGGCACCTCCCTGGGTCTGGCGATCACCGGCATCGCCGGCCCGACGGGAGGCACCCCCCAGAAACCGGTGGGCACCGTCTATCTCGCCTTGGCGACCGGCGATGAAGAAAAAGTCAAAGGATACCATTTCGCCGGCGACCGGCACCAGATCCGCCTGCTGGCGGCCAACATGGCCCTGGAGTGGCTGCGGCGCTATCTCGGCGCCCGCCAGGAAATCGCAGGGACCTAAACAACCTTCCCGCTCTACGAGGCTGACACGTCCGCATCTCCCGCCTGCGCCTCGAAGAATGACCCGTTGATGGATTCTCGATGAACATGAGCCGCTCGAGACATGCCAAAGGAAAATTCCTGGTGATCGCCACCGGCCTGATCGCCACGGCTCTCCTCTACGTCGGGCTCACGGCTCTTCCGGGGCCCGACGCGACTCCGGGCGCGGCGGGCCCGGCCTCCCTCCTGATCGGGCTCGGCATCGCCGCGGCTGCGGCTCTGTGGTGGGCTTTCTCCATCACCCGAAAGGAAGAAGGGCACCGTCTTCTGGTCGAAGAACGGGACCGTTACCGGGAACACTGCCGGTGCCTCGAGCAAGACCTGGAACGCTCCGAACAGCGCTTTCGACAGCTTCTCGACCATGCCGGCGATGCCATCTTCTTTATCGATCCCTTTACCGGCGGCCTGCTGGAAGTCAACCGGCGGACCGAGGAGCTGCTCGGCTACAGCGCCGAGGAAATTCGGGCCCTGTCCCCGGCGGAGCTCTTCCCCTCCCGGCAGCGGCGCCGGTATCTGCGCCTGCTCAAGAACGTTCGCGAAAACGACTATGCGGAAGAGCAGGACCTCCTGTTCCGCCGCAAGGACGGCCATCTTTTCACCGGAGCGGTCCACGTCCGGCTGGGCAATCTGGGCGACACCCGCGTAGTCCACGGCGTGCTGCGCGACGTCTCCGACGTCAGACGGATCGAGCAGGAGCTTCGCAAGAAGAACCGGGACCTGACCCTGGCAAACGAAATCGCCCATCTGACCGCTGCCAACCGCGACCTCAAGAGTCTGCTTCACAGCGTTCTGGCCAAAATCGTCCAGGCGATGGGCGCCCACGGTGGCGGCATCTACCTGTTCCGCAGCGACGGCAACCTGCTTCAGCTCACCGCCCACCAGGGAATCGACGAAGAAATTCTACAGGAGATCGGCAACATGCTGCCGAGCGCCGGGCTGGCGGGCCGCATTGCCACCAGCGGACGGCCGCGCTCCTCGAGGAATGTCCAGAGCGATCGGCGCGTCTTTTCCCAGACCGCCCGTCAGGCCGGCTGGCAGGGATTTCAGGGGATCCCCTTGACGGCGAAGGGGAAAACCATCGGCGTCCTCTTTCTCTTCAGCCTGTCGAAACAGATTTTCAGCCGTGAGGAAGTGAATCTGCTGCTGGCCATCGGCAAGCAGGTGGGAATTGCCCTGGAAGGAGCGCAGCTTTTCGAGGATCTGCAGTGGCAACATCGCCTCACCCGGGCCAGCAATCGGGAGATCGAGCGTTCGCGACGGCTGCTGCGCGAGAACCTCGATAAGATGGAGGAAGCCAATCGGGCGCTGGAACGGCTTGACCGGATGAAGAGCAACTTTCTGGCCCTCGCCTCCCATGAGCTGCGCACCCCTCTGACGTACGTCCTTTCGGGCTCCGAATTGCTGCTCTCGACCATGGGCGATCGCCTCTCGGGCGAAGAAAATCAGATTTTGGATGCGATCTATCAGGGCGGCATGCGGCTCGAGAGGATCGTCCAGGATCTGATCGAGGTCGCCCAGATCGAGTCCCAGAGCCTCTACCTGGCCAGAGAGAAGATCGATCTGCCGAATCTCTTGGCCGAGCTCCTCAAGGAATATCAGCCGGTCTTCGAAAAACGGGATCTCACCTTCACCCTCGATGAATTCCCCGCCTCCCTGGAACTCCACGGGGATGCGCATCATCTGAAGAGGGCTTTCGGTCGCCTTCTGGAAAATGCGATCAAGTTCACTCCCGAGGGCGGTCGGATCGCCCTCCAATTCGCCGTTCGGACCCCGCGGGATATCCGCCGGCAGGAGCCGCTGCTGCGTCCCTTTTCCCCCGGATTTTTCCAGGCCTTCCCCGCCGGGCCCCTGCTGCAGCTCACCCTGCGGGACAGCGGCGTCGGCATCGACCCCGAAGAACAGATTCAGGTGTTCGAGAAGTTTTACGGCGTCGGCGAGATCACCCATCATTTCACCTCCCGTACACGGTTCGGCGGCAAGGGGGTCGGCCTCGGCCTGACTCTGGTCAAGGGGCTGATCGAGGCGCACGGCGGCATGGTCTGGGTGGAGAGCCGGGGGACCAAAGAGCAGGAGACCGGAAGCGCCTTCCACATCCTGCTGCCGCTGGCCTCCGGCCCGACGGGCGAGAGCAAAACCGGCTGGCAAGCGGAGCCGAAAGGGGCAGAACTCCACCGTGACGCGTGATGCGGGATGCAATACGGGTAAAAGACGACGACGGATCGGAGCCTTTGGTCTTGGGTTTCCGCGTCACGCGCTACTGGTCACACGTCACCCCTAAAACAAGGAGTTCGCCATGGGAGCTGACGAGCGAAGCGGTCGCGCTGAGGCGACATCGGGAGACGGCAAACGCCGGGTGCGGGCCTTTCTCGCCATCCCCCTGACCGCCGAACTTCTGGCCAAAGTGCAGCAGGTGCAGGAGGCATTGGCGCAAAAGATGCCGGGGGTACGTTGGACAAACCCGGACACGATGCATCTGACCCTCAAGTTTTTCGGCGACATCCCGGAAGAATTCCTTGAAAAAATAGGGAAAGTTATGCTATCGATAGGGCATTTAAACGCCCCGTTTTCGGTCGAAATTTCAGGGGTCGGAGCGTTTCCTTCCCCGGCCCGGCCGCGGGTCATCTGGCTCGGCATCCGCGACGCCGCCGCCCTCAAGACCCTGCACGCCGGTTTTGAAAGCGCCCTGGCGCAGGTCGGCATCGCCCCGGAGGAGCGTCCTTTCGCTCCCCATCTCACCCTGGGCCGCGCCCGGAGCGGGCCGATCGGGGCACGCCAGGTGCCCGACGCCTTTCGGGAGGTCGGCTGCGGGGTCCTGCCGGTAGACAAAGTGGTTCTCTTCGAAAGCCGCCTGCGACCTGCGGGCGCGCTTCACGTGCCCATTAAAACAGTGATGCTCGGAAACTGAGGGACGCCCCGCGCCTCTCCCTCATTCGTTTACATCAGACACCCAAACGGCAACCTTTCGGGAGATTTTTTCTATGGCCGACTCCAACCGCAACCGGGTCATCGACCTGGCCGTGAGTCAGATTGAAAAGCAGTTCGGCAAAGGCAGCATCATGCGCCTCGGCGAGGACATGGCCCTGCCCGGCGTTCAGGCGATCTCCACCGGCGCCCTGAGCCTCGACATCGCCCTCGGCGTGGGGGGAGTGCCGCGGGGGCGGATCATCGAGATCTACGGCCCCGAATCCTCGGGAAAAACCACCCTCGCCCTGCACATCGCCGCCGAAGCGCAAAAAACAGGGGGCATTGTCGCCTTCGTCGACGCCGAACACGCCCTCGACATCTCCTATGCCCGCAAACTGGGGGTCAGGACCGACGACCTGCTCGTCTCCCAGCCCGACACCGGCGAGCAGGCCCTGGAGATCACCGAAGTGCTGGTGCGCAGCGGCGCCATCGACGTGCTGGTGGTCGACTCGGTCGCCGCCCTGGTGCCTCGAGCCGAAATCGAAGGGGAGATGGGCGACTCCCACATGGGACTGCAGGCCCGGCTCATGTCTCAGGCCCTGCGCAAACTTACCGCCACCATCAGCAAATCGAACTGCTGCGTCATCTTCATCAACCAGATCCGGATGAAGATCGGCGTCATGTTCGGCAACCCGGAAACCACCACCGGCGGCAACGCCCTCAAGTTCTACGCCTCGGTGCGCATGGACATCCGCCGGATCGCCGCCCTCAAGCAGGGGCAGGACACCATCGGCAACCGCACCCGGGTCAAGGTGGTCAAAAACAAGGTGGCCCCGCCCTTCAGGGAGGCGGAATTCGACATCATGTACGGCACGGGCATCTCCCGGGAAGGGGATCTGGTCGACATGGGAGCCGACAGCGGCATCGTCGAAAAGAGCGGCGCCTGGTATTCCTACAACGGCGAGCGGATCGGCCAGGGCCGGGAGAACGCCAAGCAGTTCCTCCGCGAGCACACCGAGACCGCCGGCGCCATCGAGGAGCGACTTCTGGAGCATTTCGGACTGGGGGAGGGGGCCGGGGCGGCCGAGAAGGCATAACCCATGGAGCTGAACGATATCCTCTCCATCGCCTTGAAAGCCAGGGCTTCGGACATCCATATCAAGGCGGGGCTGCCTCCCATCTTCCGCATTGACGGCCACCTGAGGCCCCTGCCCAAGGCCGGCCGGATCGGTCCGGGGGAAACCCGCAAGATGGCCATGGCGATCATGAACGACATTCAACGGGCCCGCTTCGAGGGGGTCCATGAGGTCGACCTGGCGTACGGGGTGCCGGGGCTGGGCCGTTTTCGGGTCAATGCCTTTGCCCAGCGCGGCTCTGTGTCGCTGGTGTTTCGCGCCATCCCCATCGAAATCCGGACGCTGGAGGACCTGAATCTGCCCCCCGCCATCCAGAAACTCGCCATGGAGACCCGGGGGCTGGTCCTGGTGACGGGCGCCACGAGTACCGGCAAATCGACCACTCTTTCGGCGGTCATCGAACATATCAACACCAACCGCGCCGCCCATATCGTCACCATCGAGGACCCGATCGAATATCTGCACCGGGACAAACGCTGCATCATCAACCAGCGGGAGATCGGCCTCGACACCGAGGGCTACGACGTGGCGCTGAAAAGCGCCCTGCGCCAGGACCCCGACGTCATCCTGGTCGGCGAGATGCGCGACTATGAAACCATCGAGACCGCCCTGACCGCCGCCGAAACGGGCCACTTGGTCCTCTCCACACTGCACACCATCGACGCCACCGAAACCATCAACCGGATCGTCTCGGTCTTTCCACCCTATCATCAGCGCCAGGTCAGGCTGCAGCTCTCCTCGGTCCTCAAGGGGATCGTCTCCCAGCGTCTGGTTCCCCGCGCCGACGGCAAGGGACGGGTGCCGGCGGTTGAAGTGCTGATTTCCACCGGCCGCACCCGGGAGCTGATCGACGATAAGGAGAAGACCAAACAGCTGCGAGAAGCCATTCAGCAGGGATTCCAGAGCTACGGCATGCAGACCTTCGACCAGTCGCTCATGGGACTGCTGAAAAAGAACTTCATCACCCTCGAAGAGGCGCTGCGCCAGTCCTCCAATCCGGACGATTTTCGCCTCAAGGTTTCGGGCATCTCCTCCACCTCGGACCTCTCCTGGGACGACTTCGAGAAAGAGGAATCGCCGGCGGAGGGACCCGGCGCTCCGGAAATTGAACGGTTCTGACGCCCTCTGCGTCGCGTTGCGCCTTTTGACGGTTCGGGAACGCAGCGAGGCGGAGCTGAGCCGGCGCCTGCAGCAAAAGGGCTTTACCGAGGAGGCGATTGCCGAGGTCCTGCAGCGCTGCCGCCGCTGGGGCTATCTCGACGACGCCCGCTTCGCCCGGGAGCGGGCCCGCGCCCTGGTACAGAACGGCCGCGCCGTCGGCCCACGGGTACTGGCCGATCTGCGGATGCGGGGCGTCTCAGAAGCGCTCGCCCGGGAAGCCCTGGCAGAGGTCACCGCCGGGACCGACGAAGAGACCCTGCTGGCCGAACTCTTCGAGCGGCGCTTCGCCGGCTTCGATGCCGCCCGGGCGACGGACAAGGAACGTCGCCGGGTCCTGAATTACTTTTTGCGCCGGGGCTTTTCCCTGGCCACGGTGCTGACATTTTTCAACGCAAAAGAGAGGTAGAAAAAAGACGCCATGATCACCGGTAACCAGATCCGCCAGCGCTTCCTGAGCTATTTCGAACGCCACGGGCACGCCATCGTCCCCTCCTCCTCCCTGATCCCCCACAACGACCCCACCCTGCTGTTCGCCAACGCCGGGATGAACCAGTTCAAGGACCTCTTCCTGGGCCGGGAGAAGCGCGACTACGTGCGGGCCACCAGCGCGCAGAAATGCGTGCGCGCCGGCGGCAAACACAACGATCTGGAAAACGTCGGCCGCACCGCCCGCCACCACACCTTCTTCGAGATGCTGGGCAATTTCTCCTTCGGCGATTACTTCAAAAAGGAGGCCATCGCCTTCGGCTGGGAGTTTCTGACCGGGGAGCTGGGGCTGCCGAAGGACAGGCTGTGGGTCACTGTCTTTCGCGAGGACGACGAAGCCTACGAGATCTGGCGCGACCGGATCGGCATTCCCGAAGAGCGCATCGTGCGCATGGGCGAGAAGGACAACTTCTGGGCGATGGGCGATACCGGACCCTGCGGCCCCTGCTCGGAGATTCACATCGACCAGGGCGAGGCGATGGCCTGCGGACCGAACTGCGGCATCGGCCAGTGCGACTGCGACCGCTACCTGGAGCTGTGGAACCTGGTCTTCATGCAGTTCGACCGCAGCGCCGACGGCACCATGGCTCCCCTGCCGAAACCCTCCATCGACACCGGCATGGGCCTGGAGCGGATCACCGCCATCGTGCAGGGCGTGCAGAGCAACTACGACACCGATCTGTTACGGGGGATCATCGCCTTTGTCGAACAGCTCGCCGGCAAAGCCTACGGCGCCGACGCCAACGACGATGTCTCGATGCGGGTCATCGCCGACCACAGCCGGGCCACCGCCTTTCTCATCGGCGACGGGGTGCTGCCCAGCAACGAGGGGCGCGGCTACGTGCTGCGCCGGATCATGCGCCGCGCCGCCCGCCACGCCAAGATGCTCGGCTTTCAGGAACCGATGCTCTTTCGCACCGTCGGCCACGTCATCGATTCGATGGCCGGGGCCTACCCGGAGCTGACCGAGCGGCGCGACTACGTCGCCAGGGTGGTGAAAAACGAAGAGGAGCGCTTCATCCAGACCCTCGACAACGGCCTGCGCATCCTCAACGACGAGGTCGACCGGCTCCGCCGGCAGGGCGCAACCACCATCCCCGGCGAAGTGGTCTTCCGGCTCTACGACACCTACGGCTTTCCTACCGACCTGACCGCCGACATCGTCGAGGGCGAAGGGTTCACCCTTGATGAGAAGGGTTTCGAGACCTGCATGGAGCGCCAGCGCCGACAGGCCCGGGAACACTGGAAGGGCTCAGGGGAAGAGACGGTGGCGGCCATCTATCGGGAGTTGCGCCAAGAGGGGATCCGGAGCGAATTTACCGGCTACCGTTCCCTGACCGATTATGGCACCATCCTCGCCCTGATCAAGGACGGCCGGCGGGTCGAGGAGGCCCACGAGGGGGACAAGGTGGAAATCGTCACGGCCACCACCCCCTTTTACGGCGAGTCGGGGGGCCAGACCGGCGATTCCGGCGAACTGAGCACCGGTAAGGCCAAAGCGCGCATCACCGATACGCAAAAACCGGTGCCCGACCTGACGGTTCACGTCGCCGAAGTCACCGCCGGGGGCTTGAAGACCGGCGAGGCGGCGGACCTGACCGTCGACGGAGAGGCCCGCCAGGCGACGGCCCTCAACCACACGGCGACCCACATCCTCCAAGCCGTGCTCATCGAAGTGCTGGGCGATCATGTCAAGCAGGCCGGCTCCCTGGTCACCCCCGAGCGACTGCGCTTCGATTTCAGCCACTTCTCCCCCATGAGCGCCGAGGAGCTCGCCCGGGTGGAACGGGAAGTCAACCGCCGGATCCGGGAGAACCAGCAGGTGGAAACGCAGCAGATGGCCACCGATGAGGCGGTTGCCGCCGGCGCCACGGCCCTGTTCGGCGAAAAATACGGCGACCGGGTGCGGGTGGTGCGCCTCGGGGAGTTCAGCATGGAGCTGTGCGGCGGCACCCACGTGCGGGCCGCCGGGGATATCGGCCTGTTCAAGATCGTCCAGGAGACCGGGATCGCCGCCGGCGTGCGCCGCATCGAGGCCCTCACCGGCGCCCGCGCCCTCGACTTCATCCGTCAGGAAGAGGAGACCCTCGAGCGGGTTGCCTCCCTGGTGAAAAGCGAGCGCGGCCAGCTCGAGGGGCGCCTCAAGAAGCTTCTCGATCAGCAGAAGGAGCTGGAGCGGGAGGTGGAGACGCTCCAGTCCCGGCTCAACGCCGGACGCTCCGCCGAGCTGCTCGAACAGGCCCGGGAAGTCGCCGGCGTCAAGGTGCTCGCCGCCCGTCTCGACGATCTGGACGGCAAACAGCTGCGGGAGATGTCCGACCAGCTCCGCGACCGCCTCGGCTCGGGGGTTATCGTTCTCGGCTGCGAAAAGGAGGGCAAGGCCAATCTGCTGGTGGCGGTGACCCGGGACCTCACTGACAAGCTGCACGCCGGCCGGATCATCAAGGCTCTGGCCGAGGAGGTCGGCGGCAAGGGCGGCGGACGCCCCGACCTGGCGCAGGCGGGCGGCAACCGTCCCGAAGGCCTCGCCGCAGCCCTCGCCGCCGTTGCCGACAAGGTTTCGGCGGAGTTGCAGGGCTGAGCGGCCGGAGCACCTCCGGCCGCCTCGTCGCAACGCCGGCAAAGAATGTTATACTGACATCTCACACTTGTGGAGTACCGATGAAGGGATCGACTGTCAAAACAGCCATGCAGGAAGAATATCAGCACCCCACGCACGACCGCTTTTTTCTGCGGGACGTAGTGACCGCCGCAGCGAACCCCGACCTCTCGGTCCACCGGGGCCGCATCGAAGCCGGCGGGGAGATCCGCCCCCATGTGCATGAGGGGCAAACCGAGACCTTCTATATCCTGGCCGGCCAGGCGATCTGCACCATGGGCGAGGAGAAGGTTCCTTTCTCAGCCGGCTCTTGCGGGGTGGCCCCGGCAGGGGTGCTGCACGGGCTGAAAAACGCCGGGGACGAGCCGGTGGAGCTGCTCGCGCTCTTTACTCCGCCCCTGAAATAATTTCCGATCCGGAGGCGGTTCCTTTCCGGCTCGGAAACAGGTCTTCGCACCCTTCAAAAACGCTCCCGGCCACACGGAGAAAGCCTTGCGCCTTGGACATGCGGTCGAATCCCTTTGGGGGATGAAAATCGAAAGGGACCCGGTCCTGGTGGTCGACGACGACCCCATGATTCGGGACCTGTGTTCCAGAGCTCTGGACAAGTACCCGGTGCTGCAGGCCGACAACGGCCACGAGGCCCTCAAACTCCTCGAGCAGGAGCGGGTCGGGTTGGTTCTCACCGACGTCATGATGCCCGCCATGAGCGGGCTGGAACTGTTGAAAATCGCCAAGGAGCGGGAGCCGACGCTGGCAGTGGTCGTCATGACCGGCTACGCCGACCGGGAAACCATCCTGCGAGCGCTCAGGGCCGACGCCGATGATTTCATCACCAAGCCGATCAACCTGCTGCAGCTCAAAACCACCATCGACCAGGTTCTCGAGAAAAAAGCCCTGAAGGAAGAGGTGGTCCACCTCAAACATATCGACCGGTTGAAGTCCGAGTTCCTCGGTCTGATTTCCCATAAACTGAAGACACCGACCACCGTCATCTCCCTGTTCGTTCAGAACCTGGCCCGCGGCATCGGCGATCCGAGCGATCCCGATTTCCGGCACACCCTGGATCAGGTTCTGGAGGAATCCAACTACCTGGGACACCTGATCCAGGACCTGCTGCACTTCAGCGAGATCATCCTGCAGGAGGGTCCGCCGGAACTCACCACAGTCAGCCTGCAGGATCTCGCCCACTCGGTCCTCAACGAGATGAAAGATATCGCCAAGCGACAGGGAATCACCCTGATCGACGAACTCGACGGGCTGGACGTCACGATGGAGTTGGATCGGGAAAAAATCGGTTTCGCCCTGCGCGAACTGCTGGACAACGCCGTCAAATTCACTCCCTGCGGAGGCACCGTGTCTCTCACCGGCAAAACAGACGGAGACATGGTCCGGCTGGTCATCCAGGACTCGGGCCCGGGAATCTCCCGTGGCGATCTGCCCAAGGTCTTCGAGAAATTCTACCAGGTCGACCCCGCCCGCACCGGGCAGATACGGGGCTTCGGTCTCGGCCTGTTTTACGCCCGGCAGTTCGCCTTGAGCCACGGCGGAAACGTCCTGTTGTCAAGTACGCCCAACCGGGGCACGGTCGCCACGCTGACCCTGCCCTGCTGAAACGTGCACCGCCCTCGTTGCCCGGTGCCGCCTCTCCGAAAAAACCCTGGCGGGTCAATGGCAGAGCGCGGCATTTTTCTTTTTTTGCAAAAAAGGCTGTGATATATTGATAATTTTACGATCACAGCCATTCCTTGAGGAATTACACGATGTTTAAAGGAACCACCATTCTTTGTGTCCGAAAAGGGGGGGAGGTGGCGTTGGCCGGCGACGGCCAGGTGACCATGGGCAATACGGTCATGAAGCATACCGCCCGAAAAATCCGCCGGATGTATGACGACCGCGTGCTGGCCGGGTTCGCCGGCAGCACCGCCGACGCCTTTACCCTCTTCGAGAAGTTCGATGCCAAGCTGCAGGAATTTCGCGGCAATCTGCCACGGGCCGCGGTGGCGCTGGCCAAGGACTGGCGCACCGACCGCATCCTGCGCCGCCTCGAGGCCCTGCTGATCGTGGCCGACAAGGAGACCACCCTGATCCTCTCGGGAGCGGGCGACGTCATCGAACCTGACGACGGCATCGCCGCCATCGGCTCGGGCGGCTCCTACGCCCTGGCTGCGGCCCGGGCCCTGATCGGCCACTCGGACCTCGCCGCGCGCGCCGTGGTCGAAGAGGCGATGAAGATCGCCGCCGATATCTGCATCTACACCAACAACCAGATTCTCATCGAGGCGCTGCCGTGACCAATTTCACTCCCCGGGAAATCGTTTCCGAACTCGATCGCTACATCGTCGGCCAGAAGGGGGCCAAACGGGCCGTGGCGGTGGCCCTGCGCAACCGCTGGCGACGCCAGCAGGTGCCGGCCGAGCTGCGCGACGAGATCGCCCCCAAGAACATCATCATGATCGGGCCCACCGGCGTCGGCAAGACGGAAATTGCCCGCCGGCTCGCCAAACTCGCCCAGGCGCCGTTCATCAAGGTGGAAGCGAGCAAATTTACCGAAGTGGGCTATGTCGGGCGGGACGTGGAGAGCATGGTGCGCGACCTGCTCGATCTGGCCATCATCATGGTCAAGGAGGAGGAGGCGCAAAAGGTCCGGATCAAGGCCGAAGACCTCGCCGAAGAGCGTCTCCTCGACCTGCTGCTGCCGGGCGAAAGCACTGCCGAGGGCGAACCCGGGCAGGAGATGACGGAACATCGCGAGTCGACCCGCGAAAAGCTGCGCAAGCTGCTGCGCAAAGGGGCGCTCAACGACCGCACCGTCGAGGTCGAGAGCCAAAGCAACAAGATGCCGATGATGGAAATCTTCACCCCGCAGGGAACCGAAGAGATGGGCATCAACATGAAGGAGATGTTCGGCAACCTCTTCCCCCAGAAGACCAAGCGGCGGCGGATGAAGGTCGCCGAGGCGCGCGAGCTGCTCATTCAGTCGGAAGCCGAAAAGCTGGTGGACATGGAGAAGGTCAACGCCCTCGCCCGGGAGCGCACCGAGCAGAGCGGCATCATCTTCATCGACGAGATCGACAAGATCGCCAGCCGCGAGGGCGGCCAGGGCCCCGAAGTCTCCCGGGAGGGGGTGCAGCGGGACATTCTGCCCATCGTCGAAGGCAGCACCGTCAACACCAAATACGGCCCGGTCAAGACCGACCATATGCTGTTCATCGCCGCCGGGGCCTTTCACGTGGCCAAGCCGTCGGACCTGATTCCCGAGCTGCAGGGGCGCTTTCCCATCCGGGTGGAACTCGAAAACCTGGGCGAAGAGGAATTCGTACGGATTCTGACCGAACCGAAGAACGCCCTCATCCGTCAGTACGCCGCCCTGATGAAGACCGAGTCGCTGGAGCTGGTCTTTCACCGGGACGCCGTGCAGGAGATCGCCCGCACCGCCACGGTGGTCAACGAACGCACCGAGAATATCGGCGCCCGGCGTCTGCACACGATCATGGAGAAGCTCCTCGAGGATCTCTCCTTCGAAGCGCCCGAACGGCGGGACGCCGAGATCCTTCGACAGCGAATAGGCGCTTTCGGGCCGCATCGGGTGATCTTCGTCGACGGGCGCGTAGGCCGGGGGATTTTCGGGGCTGAACGGCAGGCCCAGCGTCGTCTCCGACGAGGCCCAGACGATGCGGCGGACGCCGGCGCGCAGGGCGGCGTCGAAGACGTTGTAGGTCGCGACGATGTTGGTGCGGAAGGTGACTTCCTCGGGCATCAGGTCGGGCGCAGGGATCGCCGCCAGATGCACGACGGCATCGGGCGTGCGGAACTTGCGGAACGGGTGGTCCTTGCCGCCGGTCCATTGCATTGCATCCATCACCTGGCCGAAATCGGTCAGGTCGACCTTCAGCGTCGGGCAGACCGGATCCGAGGAAGGCTGTACGTCGATGTTCAGCACTTCGAAGCCGCGCTCGACCAGATGACGGCAGACCGCCCGCCCTGCCTTGCCGCTGCCGCCGGTGACGATGATGTTTTTCATGGGTCTTCCCGCCTGTCACTTGCCGGAAATGCCGCCGACCCGGTCGCCCAGGGCAGCCGCGTCGGAATTCCGCCGTGTATGTACTGTCAGCTAGCCTCAAGCGGGCGAAAAAGGCGAATGCGTAACCCGGATCCGGCCATGCGGGGATGGCATTGGAGCGGGCCGGGTTTCGCGCATAGCCCTGAAACCCGGTGAAGGCCGGCACCGGAGGCGGTCGATGCAGCATTGCATGTATGTTTATCCCTGGGACCTCTGGCAGGAGGGCACTGCCGAGGTGGCTGCGCGGCTTCGCGGCGCCGGGCTCGACGCGGTGTCGCTGGCCACCGCCTATCACGCCGGCAAGTTCCTGCGCCCGCACGCCCCGCGCGACCGCGTATGGTTTCCGACGACGGTACGGTCTATTTCCGGCCCGAGCCTTCGCGCTATCGCCGTCTGGTCCCGGTTGCCGCGCCGATGGTCGAGGCCTTCGACGCGCTCGCCGATCTTGCCGGGAAGGCGGATGATTTCGAGGTGAACGCCTGGACGGTCGGGCTGCACAATACCCGCCTCGGCCGCCTGCATCCCGACCTGGCCTGCCAGACCCCCTTCGGCGATCCCCTGCCCAACGCGCTATGCCCGTCGCAGCCGGAAGTGCGGCATTACCTGACCGAGCTTTGCCGGGATGGGCTTCGCAGCCGGGCGTGCGCGAGATCGCGGTCGAGACGCCGGGCTTCCAGACCTAGCGCCACGGCCACCACCACGAGTTCGAGCTGGTCGAGTTGTCCTTCGCCGCCGAAACGCTGCTCGGCACCTGTTTCTGCCCCGCCTGCCGGACCGCGCAAGCGACGAGGGGTTGGATGCCGAGGCGCTGGCCCGCCATGCGCAGGCCGCGCTGGACGGTTTCCTCGCCGATGGCACCGCAGCGATACCCGACCTTTTGGCCGACCCCGACTGGGCCGGCCTGACCGCCTGCCGCGCCCGCACCGTGACGACGCTCGTCGCCGAACTGCGAGAGGCGCTTCCGCGCGAGGTCAAGCTGGCGGTGATCCCCTCGGTCCAGACGCCCAACAGCCTGTGCTGGCGTGAGGGCAGCGACCTCGCGGCCCTGGCCTCAGTCGCCGACCGGCTGGAGGTGCCCGCCTACCAGCAAGGGGCGGAAGCCATCGCCGCGGATATCGCTGATGTCCGCCTTTCGGCCGGGGATGCTGCCGCGGTCGGCTTCATCTCCGACCAACCTGGCCGCATGTCAGCCGCCCCGAAGAGCTGGCGACCTGTGTTGCGGCGGCCCGCGC
>CAWANI010000036.1:0-73741 GCA_963783365.1 uncultured delta proteobacterium
TGTGGCCAAGCTGAACCGGGATCAGCGCAATTTTCGATCTTCGGCCCCGACGAGACGCTCTCCAACCGCCTGAACGCCGTTTTCGAAGTCACCAACCGGCAGTGGGACGCACGAACGCAGCCAACGACGAATTCCTCGCGCCCGACGGCCGCGTGCATGGAGATGCTCAGCGAGCACAGTGCGAGGGCTGGCTCGAGGGCTACCTGCTCACCGGCCGGCACGGTTTATTCAACTGCTACGAGGCCTTTATCCATATCGTCGATTCGATGTTCAACCAGCACGCCAAGTGGCTGAAGGTCACGGCGGAACTGCCGTGGCGGCGGAAAATTGCCTCGCTGAATTATCTGCTGGCCTCCCATGTCTGGCAGCAGGATGCACAACGGCTTCACCCATCAGGACCCCGGCTTCATCGATCATGTCGTGAACAAGAAGGCCGAGGTCGTGCGGGTGTACCTGCCGCCGGACGCCAACTGCCTGCTGTCGGTCTTGGATCACTGCCTGCGCAGCCGGCATTACGTCAACGTCGTGGTTGCGGGCAAGCACCCGGCGCCGCAGTGGCTGACGATGGACGAGGCCGTCAAGCACTGCACCGAGGGCATCGGCATCTGGCAATGGGCCAGCAACGACCAGGGCGCGAGCCGGACGTGGTGATGGCCTGCTGCGGCGACGTGCCGACGCTGGAGACCCTGGCGGCCGTCTCCATCCTGCGCGAGCATCTGCCCGAGCTGAAGGTCCGGGTGGTCAACGTCGTCGATCTGATGAAGCTGCAGCCGCAAAGCGAGCACCCGCACGGGTTGAGCGACGAGGATTTCGACGCGCTGTTCACCAAGGACAAGCCCATCATCTTCGCCTTCCATGGCTACCCGTGGCTGATCCACCGGCTGACCTACCGCCGCACCAACCACGCAACCTGCACGTGCGCGGCTACAAGGAAGAGGGCACCATCACCACGCCCTTCGACATGAGGGTGCTAAACGATCTGGACCGGTTCCATCTGGTGCAGGACGTGATCGACCGCCTGCCGCAGACCGGCGACAAAGGGCGTCTACCTGAAGCAGAGGCTCCAGGACAAGCTGATCGAGCACAAGCAGTACATCGACAAGTACGGCCAGGACATGCCGGAGATCCGGAACTGGAGTGGAGCGCGACCCCCAATGAGAAGCGCAATACCGCAACCGAGCACGCAGGGCTCCCGAATCGAAACCGGGATCGAACGCCCCGGCGAAGGATGATCTGAAATCCCTGCCCATGCCGGAAGTGCAGGCAGAAACTAGGGTCGTCGCCGGACGGCCTCAGCCAGGCCGAGGCGCAGAAACGGCTGACCCAATACGGGCCGAACGAGATTGAGGAGAAGGAAGACCAATCCGCTTCTGAAATTTCTCACCTATTTCTGGGGTCCCATCCCGTGGATGATCGAAGCGGCGGTGATCCTCTCGGCGCGTGGCCCGGCATTGGCCGGACTTTGTCATCATCCTGCTGCTGCTTGTGGCCAACGCCGTGGTCGGGTTCTGGGAAGAACACCAGGCGGGCAACGCCATCGCCGCGCTGAAGGCCAAGCTGGCGATCAAGGCCCGGGTGAAACGCGACGGGAAGTGGATCACCCCGGCGGCGCGCGAGCTGGTGCCGGGCGACGTCATCCGCCTGCGTCTGGGCGACATCGTGCCGGCGGATGCGCGCCTGCTCGGAGGGCGACCCGATGGAGGTGGATCAGTCCGCGCTGACCGGAGAGTCGTTGCCCGCCACGCGCAAGCCGGCGAGGCGGTGTTTTCCGGTTCGATCATCCGCCAGGGCGAAATCGGCGCCCTGGTCTATGCCACCGGCGCCAACACCTATTTCGGCAAGACGGCGCAACTGGTGCAGGAGGCGCACACCGTCAGCCATTTCCAGCGCGCGGTGCTGAAGATCGGCAATTACCTGATCATCCTCGCGGTGGCCCTGGTGGCGGTGATTATCGCCGTCGCGCTCTTCCGCGGCGACCCGATCCTGACCACGCTTGCAGTTCGCCCTGGTGCTGACGGTGGCCGCGATTCCCGTGGCGATGCCCACGGTGCTTGTCGGTGACCATGGCGGTCGGCGCGCGCCTGCTGGCCAAAAAAGAGGCGATCGTGACCCGGCTGGCGGCCATCGAGGAACTGGCGGGCGTGGACGTGCTGTGCTCGGACAAGACCGGCACCCTGACCCAGAACAAGCTGACGCTGGGCGATCCGTTCTGCGTGGACGGCGTCCCTGCCGATCAGGTCATCCTCAACGCCGCGCTGGCGTCGCGCGCGGAGAATAACGGACACCATCGATCTGGCCGTGCTCGGCGGTCTGAAAAACGATCAGGCCCTGAATGCCTACCAGGTGGTCCATTTCCAGCCGTTCGACCCGGTGCACAAACGCACCGAAGCGACCGTCAAGGCCGCGGACGGAAAGCAGTTCAAGGTGACCAAGGGCGCGCCGCAGGTGATCCTGGAGTTGTCGGCCAATGCCGGGCAGGTGAAAACCGCCATCGAGCAGGCCGTCAACGAATTCGCGGCGCGCGGCTTCCGCTCGTTGGGCGTGGCGCGGGCCGAGGCAGAAGGCCCCTGGCAGTTTCTCGGCGTGCTGCCCCTGTTCGACCCGCCCCGGGACGAAGCCAAGGCGACCATCGCGACCGCTCGGCAGATGGGCGTGAACGGTCAAGATGGTGACCGGCGATCAAGTGGCCATCGCTCGGGAAACCGCCGGGAAACTGGGGTTGGGCGCAAATATTCTCGATGCCAGCGGCTTCGGCGACACCAAGCATCACGAGACGGCGCAGTTGGCGGAGTCGATCGAGAACGCCGACGGCTTCGCCCAGGTGTTTCCCGAACACAAGTTCCACATCGTCGACGTCCTGCAGCAACGCGGCCACATCGTCGGCATGACGGGCGACGGGGTGAACGACGCCCCCGCGCTGAAGAAGGCCGACTGCGGCATCGCCGTTTCGGGCGCGACGGACGCGGCGCGCGCGGCGGCCTCCATCGTGCTGATGACACCGGCTTGTCGGTGATCATCGACGCGATCAAGGAGAGCCGGAAAATCTTCCAGCGGATGAACAGCTACGCGATCTACCGCATCGCCGAGACGCTGCGCGTGCTGTTGTTCATGACGCTGGCGATCCTGATCTTCAACTTCTATCCGTTGACGGCGGTCATGATCGTGATGCTGGCGTTGCTCAACGACGGGGCGATCCTGTCCATTGCCTATGACAACGTTCATTACAAGGACAAGCCCGAGGCCTGGAACATGCGCATGGTGCTGGGGGTCGCCACGGTGCTGGGCGTTCATCGGACCCGTGGCTGCCTTTGGCTTGTTTTACCTCGGCGAGCGCGTCTACCACCTCGACCGTGCGCACATCCAGACGCTGATGTATCTGATGCTGTCGGTGGCGGGTCACCTGACGATTTTCCTGACGCGCACGCGCGGGCCGTTCTGGTCGATCCGGCCCGCGCGGATTTTGCTGATGGCAGTGATGGGCACCCAACTGGCGGCGACTCTGATCGCGGTGTATGGGGTGTTTATGGCGCCCCTCGGCTGGGGCTGGGCGCTGTTCGTCTGGGGCTATGCGCTGGCGTGGTTCCTGGTGAGCGATCGGGTGAAACTCCTCGCGTATCGGGTTTTCGATCCGACCGCTGCCCCCCTGTTGGGTAAAAAATCCGGCGACGGGACTCCGCAGATCGCCACGCGCGCCTAGACATAATGGCTGACAATTGACAAAAAAAGACCTGCCCCTTGCAAACGTGGGTTATGTTGGAATCTCACTGAACCCCAACACAGAGCCAAAACCAAGGAGGCAGGTCATGAAGAAGTCTAGCATGTTTGTCGGGTTGGACGTCCACAAAAATTCCATCGAGATTGCTATCGCTGAAGCTGGTCGCAACGGCGAAATCCGCAGTTACGCGCAAAATCGACGGAGACTTGGCCTGCCTCGACAAGGTCATCAGAAAATTGGTTTCCAAAGGGTGTGAACTGCATTTTGTCTACGAAGCCGGTCCTTGCGGATATGAGATTTACCGCCATCTCACAGCTCAAGGGCTTTTCTGCTTCGAAGCGGCCACCGCTTCAGCGGACGAACCCCCTGGAGTGCGGCTCATTTGCGCTGGATCGCTCGGATCAAAATGCTCCACCCGGCTCAGCAGATCACCCTTCAGGAGTATGTTGATGCCCTGGGCGAGTGCACGCAACGCGTGGATCGGCTCACCAGGCAGATCCAAGAGCTTTTGTCCCAGTGGCGAATGTTTCCGGTCGCTCAAGCCTTCCAAAGTTTACGGGGCGTTTCCTTGATCGTTGCGGCCACGACGGTCGCCGAGATCGGAGATCTGAAGCGCTTTGAGAGCCCGGTCGAACTGATGTCCTATCTCGGTCTGGTGCCTTCAGAGCACTCCAGTGGCGAGACGACGAAGCGCGGCTCGTATAACCAAAACAGGCAATGGTCATGTGCGCCGGGTTCTGGTGGAAGCCTCCTGGGCCTATCGTCCTCCCGCCCGGGTCGGGCGGGACCTGCTTCGCCGACAGGAAGGTCTCTCGCAAGAGATTTGCGCGATCTCCTGGAAAGCCCAACTTCGCTTGTGTACCCGCTATAAACGCCTGCTGGCGAAGGGCAAATCCAAACAGGTGATCGTGACGGCTCTTGCCAGAGAACTCTGCGCCTTCATGTGGGCCATAGCCCATGAGGTGGAGATACAGGGCCAGGCGTAACAAAACCAAAACTCAACCATCTCAAAAAACCGGTTGGAGAAGGCGTATCGAAACAAAACCAAAATTCCAGGGCACCTGCAGGGGCGCAACCACGGTCAGGAGAACCCTCGAGGACACTACCGGATAAGGCCATTGGCCGAACTCACGTTCCTAGAAAGAGGCAGCTCCGCGACGAAGACAAGTCAGGCGGTAACCAACCCGCGAATATCAGTCCGATTAGCCGTCGCTATACAAGTTCCGCCTCTGCAGGTGCCCTGGAACATCACCGTAGAAGAACCGCTGAAAACCAGTTGGGCAGGAGAAGATTTTTCCTCTTGACAACTGTCAGCCATATCAGTGTCCCGTGCGGTTAATTCCGTCATGGAGCCGGGCCTGGTTGGCGAAAGGCCTGGCCGTCACCGAGGCCGAAAGCGACGATCTGGCTGGCGGCACACGGGCCTATGCCCGGCGCGTCCTGAAGGTCTACGGCGCCCTGACCGCTCTGGGCGTCATCGGTTCCCTGGCGACCGGCGTCGGGTTTTTCGACGCCCTGCTGTATACCTTTGCGGCGGTCTCGACCGGAGGCTTCGCCTCCCACGACGATAGCCTCGCGAGCCTGGGTTGGCTCGCACAGGTGGTTCCGCAAATATGGGCACCCATTGGCGGATCAAAACCGGTTTTGGTCGTCTCGCTGTAAGGCAACATGCCCGTTTTCCTTTCCGAACGAGCTTTCTGATGAAGTTTCCTTCGGGCCAGTTGCTATATTCTCCCTCCTTATCCTCTTCGTTTCACCTCGGTGATCAATTCCATCTGGATTTGCTGAATCTCCACAAGTCGCTCCCATTGTTGGGTGAGCAAGTGATCAATCTTCTGGTGGAGATGGCGTATCTCAAGTTCGGCCTTCAGGTTCACCTGGTAATCCCGCTGAGCGTGCAGGCGGTCCCTGTCCTCCTGGCGGCCCTGACTCATCATGATGATCGGCGCCTGGATCGCGGCCATGCAGGAGAGCACCAGGTTCAGTAGGATGTAGGGATAGGGGTCAAAGGGCTGTTTGAACAAGCCAATCGTATTGATTAAAATCCAGAGAAGCAGAATCCCTGAAAAAAGCAGAATAAACCCCCAACTTCCGGCCAAGGTCGAAAGACCGTCGGCCATCCGCTGACCGAAGGTCAGACTTGCGAGATGTTCCTCATCAGGATTTCGGGCCAGGATTTCATGCTGGCGGAGGCTTTCGATGACTTCCTGATCGAGAGAACTGATTTCGCCTTTTTCCTGTTGAAGTAGCTCCTGGACATACTTGTACCGATAATTCTGGAGATCCTCTGTGCAGATCCAACCGTCCTCAGCCCAATCCCCCCGTTCCCGGCGGATCAGATCGGAAACCACGGGACGAACGATAATTGCGGGGTGAAGATCGCAATGCCGGTTGCAGCCGCAGACTTGGCATGTCGGTTGGGGATGCCTGGTCTTTTGGTTCATTGGTCCAACTCCTTTTCAGAATGGGAATCGCGGGTGGCCGTTTTCTCTTGGGGGCCCCGCTTAGAGCTTAACAGCTCACGTCGCGTAGTAAGGGGCGAACGACCCTGGTTTTACCCCACCTTGAAAATTTTAACCTACTGTATCTGTGCCTTTTTCCGTCTGTTGACAAAGCATAAAGAAGTGCTAATTTTCTTTCAGCTAAAGAACAAAGTAACTATTCAGCCAGCTAGGCTCGGAACGCCCATGGAATGGGTGTCTTTCGCCTGGATGGCGACAGACACTTCGACAACCACGGAAGGAGATTTGTCATGGAGAAAAAAGAGGGCAAGGATTTTGTGGTACCGGAAAGGAAAGGCGGATTGGCGCCTTTCGGCGAGATGGAGCAGTGGTTTGATGATTTTTTTCGCAGGCCCTTTTTCGGGCCGCCATGGCTGCCGCGGCTGCGGTTTTCTGAGCGAGGAGAGGTCTATCCCGCGGTAGATATCTTCGAAGAAGGAAACGACGTGGTGATCAAAGCGGAGATTCCGGGGGTGAAAAAGGAAGATTTGGACGTCAATCTCTCCGAGGACACCATCACCATCATCGGGGAAAAAAGGTCCGAAGAGAAGGTGGAACGGAAAGATTTCTACCGGGTGGAGCGCTCCGCCGGTTCCTTTACCCGAAAGTGCCAATTGCCTGCCGAAATCCAGCCCGACAAGGCAAAAGCCTCCTTCAAAGACGGAACTTTGGAAGTGCGGATTCCCAAAACCGAAGCGGCAAAGGAAAAGGTCAGAAAGCTTACCATCAACTAAACAGACTGATCGTATCTGGAGTTGGAGGCAACCCCTGAGTCAGACAACAGTTTTCGATTCTTGGGGAAAAGTTGAACGGCCCACCCGTTGTTGGCGGTGGGCCGTTTTTCTCAGCGCCCCACACCGACCTGAGCCTGTTCTCCATGCCCAACCATGGAGCAGCTATGAGGTCCTTATCCTTACACAGCTATCCGCCAAACGCTTGCAGGACGAGCTCGGAGCATTATGGGGAAGAATTTCTGGGTAGGTGGTTCCTTTGCCTCGACAGAAGGTCGAGACGAGGAGGTCATTCGAAACTATATCCGGCAACAGCAAAAGGAAGACCGCCGGCTGGATCGACTGAAACTGCTCGACTAGCCGCTTTTAGGCGGCCCATGGAAAGGGCGTTTCGAGACCGGCATCGACGAAACGGAACAGTTACAAAGAAGGGAGGATTCGCTCGTGGCTAACCAGGCAACCGAACTTCGGTACGCGGTTCGTTTCCGTGTCGTCTTCAAGTACTTCGGACAACTGTGCCTCGTCCTCGCCGTGCTGACGATGGTGCCTCTGGCGGTGTCGCTGATTTTCGGCGAGAGGTCTATCACCCTCAGATATGCCATGGTGGTTTGCGGGCTCGCCGGCTTGGGGTGGGGGACGGCCCGGCTGCGGGCTCCTTCCAACGTGCAGGCCAACGAGGGCATGGTGCTGGTGGCCCTCATGTTCCTCTTTACGCCGCTCGCCATGAGCTATCCGATGATGAGCTCGGGGCTGAGCTTCCCGGATGCTCTCTTCGAAGCCGTCTCCGCCGTGACCACCACGGGGCTGAGCACCAAGGCGACGCTCGTCGGCGCGCCGGCGACCTTTCTTTTTGCCCGCGCCTGGATGCAGTGGTATGGGGGACTGGGCATCGTCGTCCTCTCCCTGGCCCTCGTCATGGAGCCGGGACTGGTGGCGAAAGGCCTGGCCGTCACCGAGGCCGAAAGCGACGATCTGGCCGGCGGCACGCGGGCCTATGCCCGGCGCGTCCTGAAAGTCTACGGCGCCCTGACCGCCCTGGGCGTCATCGGTTCCCTGGCGACCGGCGTCGGGTTTTTCGACGCCCTGCTGTATACCTTTGCGGCGGTCTCGACCGGAGGCTTCGCCCCCCACGACGACAGCCTCGCGAGCCTGGGTTGGCTCGCGCAGGGGTGGATCACGCTGCTTTGCCTCGCGGGTGCGATTCCGTTGATGTTCTATCATCAAAGGTTCAAGGCGAAGCGGCGCGGTGCGGTGGGCAATCTGCAGCTTAAGGCCGTCGTCATCGCGTGCGTGGTCGCTTCCCTCGCGGTGGGCGCCTCCATGCGGCTGAGCGGCGGCATGGGGTGGCCGCAGGTGTTCCATCACGCCCCCTTGCTCGCCTTTTCCGCGCAGACAACCGCGGGTTTTGCCTCGATGCCCTGCGCGCAACTCGATGCCGGTTCGAAACTGGTCCTGATCTTCTCGATGCTCGTGGGCGGCGGCGTAGGATCGACCGCCGGCGGGTTCAAGCTGCTGCGGCTGTTGATGGCCGCGAGCGTGTTTCGGGTGATCCTGCTGCGGACCTGCCTGCCGAAACATGCCGTCATCGAGCCTCGGCTGGCAGGCCGGCGACTGCAGGATGAAGAGATCCGCGCCGCCTTGCTGCTCATCGTGCTGTTCGTCGTCGTCGCCTCGTTGTCCTGGCTGCCGTTCGTGGCCATGGGCTACGGCCCGCTCGACTCCCTGTTCGAAGTGGCGTCGGCACTGGGAACGGCAGGGCTTTCGGTGGGGGTGACGAGTGCAGGTTTGCCCGCACTGCTCAAGGGGATCTTGTGCGTCGACATGCTGATGGGCAGACTTGAAATCATCGCGTGGCTGGTCATGCTGTATCCCGGGACCTGGTTCGGCCGGAGAATGGAGGGAACATGAGAACGGTTTTTATCGGCGCCGGAAAAGTGAGTATCGGAACCGCCAAGGCGCTCATCAAAAAGGGCCACGAAGTCGTCATCATCGAGACCGACAAGGCCAAGATCGATGAATTGTCCGAAGAGATGGACTGCAGCTTCCTGCAGGGCGACGGCAGCCAGCCGAACATCCTGCGCGAAGTCAATCCGGCGCAGACCGATGTCCTCTTTTGCCTTGCCGACAGCGACCAGGCCAACGTCATCGCCAGTCTCGTCGGCCGCTCCCTCGGTTTCAAGCGGGTCGTGACGAGCATCGGCGATCCGCAGTTCGAGGGCATCTGCCATGAGCTGGGGCTGCAGGACACGATCATCCCCTCCCGCACCATCAGCCGTTACCTGGAGGACATGGTCGGCGGCACCGAAAACGTGGAGCTTTCCGCGGTCATCAAGGACGAGGCCCGGTTTTTCACGTTCACCGCACAAAAAGAAGACGCGGTCCCGGTCAAAGAGCTGAAGCTGCCCGCCGAGGCCCGTGTCGTCTGCTATTACCGCGAGGGCCGGTTCGCGCTCGCCGACGAGGAGACGAAGCTGCAGGAAGACGATGAGGTCGTGGTTCTCACGCACAGCAAGAATATGGCCGCGTTGCAGGAGCGTTGGCAGCCGAAGCAGGCGCAAGAGGAGTCGGCGGAATCGGCTGCCAAAAAAGACAAGTAGCCGAAACCGGCAATTGAGACCCGATAGGTGGGGCATGCCACCAGGAATGATGGGCGGAGATAAGGTGCCGCAATGGCAACCGAAACCATTTTAATTTTACTCTTCATCGTGGCCACGGCCGTGGCGATCGCGGTGCAACGGCTGGCCATTCCTTATACCGTGGCCCTGGTCTTCACCGGCCTCGGGTTGGGACTGCTGCATGCCTTCGCGGCGCCCCACCTGACCAAGGCGCTGCTGTTCAACATCTTCCTGCCGGGCCTGCTTTTCGAGGCCGCATTTTACATCGAGTTCAAACAATTCTGGCGAAACCGCCTCACCATTCATTCGCTGGCCCTGCCCGGGGTGGTGGCGGCGATCGCACTGACGGCCCTGATTTTGCCGCCGGTCGCCAACACCCTTCATTTCGTTCAGGATTTCTCCTGGAAACACGCTCTGGTCTTCGGCGCGATCATCTCCGCCACCGACCCCATTGCCGTCGTCGCGATCTTCAAGAGCCTGGGGGTCCCGAAACGCCTCTCGGTGCTGCTCGAAAGTGAAAGCCTGCTCAACGACGGCACCGCCATCGTTTTCTTCACGCTGAGCATGGCGCTCGTGACGGGGAAGGTGGTGACGGCCCGCGGTCTGGCCGTTGATTTCATCCAGATCGTCGGCGTCGGGGCGCTCATCGGGGCGGGAGTCGGTCTGGCCGTTTCGCAAGTCATCAAACAGGTCGATGACCCGATGATTGAGATCACCCTGACCACGATTGCCGCCTACGGTTCCTTCCTGGTCGCCGAGCACTTCGGTTACTCCGGAGTGATTGCCACCGTAGCGGCGGGGATGCTTTGCGGAAACTACGGCGCCCGGGTCGGCATGTCGCCATCGACCCGGATCGCCGTGGAGACCTTTTGGGCCTACGTCGCCTTCGCTCTAAACTCGATCGTCTTCCTGCTGATTGGCCTCGAAGTCCACTTCGAGGCCTTGCTGGCCTCCTGGCAGGCGATCCTGGTCGCCTATCTCGTGGTCACCGGAGGCAGGGCGCTGATCATCTTCGGCGCCTCGTCGCTGCTGCGCCGGACGCGGGAGCGGATCCCCTGGGCGTGGAGCCTCATCCTGACTTGGGGCGGATTGCGCGGCGGCTTGCCGATGGTGCTGGTTCTGAGTCTCTCAGAGGATTTTCCGCACCGGGACTTGCTGGTCTCGATGACCTTCGGGGTGGTCCTTCTATCGATCCTGGTCCACGGCTTGACGATGTCCCCGCTGCTGCGATGGCTGGGAATTGTGCGCGGGCAGCAGGAACGGGCCGCCTACGAATTGACGCGCGGCAAGCTGCAGGCAGCCCGTGCCGCGTTGGCGGAGATCGACCAGATGTCGCACGTCCATTTCACCAATCCGAAGGTGCTTGCAAGCCTTCGCCGAGATTATGAGCAGAATATCGAGCGCGACAGTGCCGCTCTGGACGAGTTGAATCTCGGGCGCGAGCAACTGCAGGCCGAGGAGCTGCAATGGGCCCGTCGGCATCTGCAGGTGGTGGAAAAAAACGCGGTGATCAGCGCCTTTCACCGCGGACTTCTCAGTCAGGCCGTTCAGGAAAAATTGCTTGCGGACATCGACGCGCAGTTGTTGCGCCTCGAATCAGCAGAAGCCGACGGGTCCACTGAGCCAACCCCGTCCCCGGACCGCTCCGAGGGGCCTGACTCTGAGGAATAGACGGGCGTGAAACCACTGCTGGGGCATGGCAGAATCGAATTCGAAAAGTTGGAAGGGAAACCATGAGTAAACCAACCCGTACTATCCACCCGCTCTACAATCTGCTTCCCACGGAAATCGAAGGGTTCGATTCCCTGGCCGAACTGGCCCTGGATATGGGCTGGTCGTGGAATCATGCCACCGACGAGGTGTGGCGGCAGCTCGATCCCGAGCTGTGGGAATTCACCCATAACCCCTGGGTGGTCCTGCAGACGGTCTCGCGCGACCGGATCGAGAGCGTGTTGGCCGATCCCGCTTTTCGCACAAAACGTGGATGGCCTGGTGCGAACCAGTCGGCAAGCGCAGGCGGCGCCCGCATGGTTTCAGCAACATCATCCGCAAGCGCCTCTGAGCTGCGTCGCCTATTTCAGCATGGAGTTCATGCTGAGCGAGGCGCTGCCGATTTATTCGGGAGGGCTTGGCAACGTGGCCGGCGATCAGCTCAAAGCCGCCAGCGATCTGGGTGTGCCGGTGGTCGGCGTGGGACTGCTGTACCAGCAAGGTTATTTTCGACAGGTGATCGACAAGGACGGGGCGCAACAGGCCCTCTTTCCGTATAACGACCCCGGACAGTTGCCGATCACCCCCTTGCGTCAGGCCAATGGCGAGTGGTTGCGCCTGAAAATCGCCTTGCCCGGTTACTCGGTCTGGCTGCGTGCCTGGCAGGTTCAGGTCGGCAGAGTAAAACTTTACCTGCTGGACAGCAATGACGCGGCTAACTTTCCGGCGCATCGCGGGATTACCAGCGAGCTCTATGGTGGCGGGCCGGAGCTGCGGCTCAAACAGGAACTGCTCCTCGGGATCGGCGGCTGGCGCCTGCTCGGTGCGCTGGGCATTCAGCCCGAAGTCTGTCATCTGAATGAAGGGCATGCGGCCTTTGCCGTCTTGGAACGCGCCCGCACTTTCATGCAGGAGACCGGGCAGCCCTTCGACGTCGCGCTGGCCGTCACTCGAGCAGGCAACCTCTTCACCACGCACACGGCAGTGGCCGCCGGTTTTGACCGTTTTCCTCCGGAGCTTATCGAGCAATACCTCGGTGGTTATGCCGAGCAGAAGCTCGGCATAACCGGCCACGACTTGCTTGCTCTGGGCCGCCGGAACGCGAACGATCTCTCTGAAAGTTTCAACATGGCCTATCTGGCCATCCGGGGAAGCGGAGCGGTGAATGGTGTGAGTCGCTTGCACGAGAAAGTCAGCCGGCACCTCTTTGCGCCTCTTTTCCCCCGCTGGCCGCAGGATGACATTCCTGTCGGCCATGTGACCAACGGAGTCCACGTGCCGACCTGGGACTCGGCTTCGGCCGACGATCTTTGGACAAAAGCCTGTGGGAAAGACCGCTGGCTGGGGACGATGAAAACTTTGGAACAGGATATTCGCAGGGTCTCCGATGCTAACCTTTGGCAATTCCGCCTCGCCGCCGGCAAGTCTCTGGTTGCCTACGCCCGTGAGCGATTGTCACGGCAACTGGCCGCCTCCGGCGCGTCGCCAGAGGCGGTTAACGAGGCGAAACATCTTCTTGATCCCAACAGGTTAACGTTGGGCTTTGCACGCCGCTTCGCGACATACAAAAGACCGAACCTGCTGCTGCACGACCCGGAGCGGCTGCTGCGTCTGTTAAGCAATCCGGATCGTCCGGTACAACTGATTATCGCCGGAAAGGCCCATCCGGCAGATCAGGCCGGGCAGAACCTGATTCAGGAATGGATCCATTTCATCAGGCGGCCGGAGACTCGAGCCCACGTCGTTTTTCTGAGCGACTACGACATGCTGTTGACGGAGAACCTAGTGCAAGGGGTGGACGTTTGGATCAACACGCCGCGGCGGCCCTGGGAGGCGTGTGGAACGAGCGGCATGAAGGTGCTCGTCAATGGAGGCATCAATCTCTCGGAACTCGATGGCTGGTGGGCCGAGGCGTATAGCCCTGAGGTGGGGTGGGCCCTGGGGGACGGCCTCGAGCATGACGACGATCCCGTCTGGGACGCGATCGAAGCCGACGCGCTCTACGAGCTGCTCGAGCGGGAGGTGATCCCGGAGTTCTATGCCCGAGATGCGAGCGGCATCCCCACCGCCTGGGTCAAGCGGATGCGCGAAAGCATGGCGCGGTTGACACCGGACTTTTCCGCCAACCGCACGGTGCGCGAATACACCGAGCAGTACTACATCCCTGCCGCAGCCGCCTACCGCGAGCGCAGCGCAGAGAAGGGGGGGGCAGGAGTGCAGGTGGTCAGCTGGCGACAGGCCCTGGAACGAGAGTGGGCCAATCTGCGCTTCGGTGAATCGACGATTACCGACGACGGGGACCAGCACCTGTTTGAGGTTCAGGTCTATCTCAACGGCCTCGATCCCGATGCGGTACGGGTCGAATTATATGCGGAAGGCGTTCAAGGCGGCGATCCTGTAGCCAAGGAGATGACGCGTGGCATAAAACTGATCGGAGCGGAAAACGGCTACAACTATGTCGCGCAGGTACCGGCAACACGTCCGGCCGGCGACTATACAGCGCGTGTGATACCGTATCGCAAAGGCATTGCGGTTCCCCTGGAAGGCGCCCCTATCCTGTGGCAACGATGAGAGGAAATTTTATTCTTCAGCAGGGCAGGTATATTTTGAAATGAATCTTTTCCTCTCCATTCTTAGAGAGCGGCGTGGTGGCGGCGAAATATATTTTATGGCACTACAAACCAAAACCCAACGCCTCTATGTTGAAATTATGAGGTTTTTTCGCTCGTGACCCCGAAAAAATCCTGGAAATTAGCCTCAAGGTGTTAAACATGATGCTTTCGCAAAAAAGCAAATTGAGGAATGGCTAAGCAAAAAGCGCCAAATGCAAGGCGCGCGATTGTCGAGCAATGAGGTGTACTTACGTACGTTGAAGCAGCGAGAGCAATCGCAGCAACGCAGCAGTTGGTGAGTTTTTGCGACGCCATCAAACATGGGTTAGGAAAAAAGAAAGAGGGCCCCGGCAATTGCCGGGGCCCTCTTTCTTCTGGTCCATCAGGACCGTCATTCAGGAGGAGGGTGAGAAAGGAGCCACATCGTTCTGTTCGGAGATATGGCACTGGCGGCAGTTCACCCACTGGGGGTGGGGTGTTTTCGTCGCCCCGGCAAGACCGTCCCGGTGGCAGGACAGGCAGTCTTTGCCGCTGGCAGCTTCGACCACCGGATGTGGAATCATCGGTGGGTTGTCGGTCGCGGCCATGGTGGGGGCGAAAGTCGGCTGATGGGGCCCGAGCATGACGGTCTGGCAGCCGGCCAAGGTCGCGGCGAAAAGGCCCCAGGCGAGTATTCGCAAAAGTGAGCGCTTCATGGAGAGCCTCCTTGAGGGCAGGTGGTTTGATCGTGAAAGGCCGGTCCCCCAAACGCCGTTGTCCGGAGGGTGGGGGATCGGCGTGCGAATGCCGGCATCAAGCCTTCTCGACCCGCACGGCGCATTTTTTGAAATCCGGCTCCTTGGAGATCGGATCGAAAGCGTCGAGGGTCAGCTCGTTGATCATGCGGCTCTCGTCGAAGAAGGGGACGAAAATGCTCCCCTTGCCCGGTACGCCGCGACCGTCCACGCTCGCCTTGATGGTGAGGCTGCCACGTCGGGTGGTCAGGCGCAGCCGATTGCCGTCGGCGACGCCGAGCCGCCTGGCGTCTTCGGGGTTGAGTTCGCAAAGCGCCTCTGGGGCCGCCCGATGCAGCTCCGGTACCCGCTGGGTCATGGAGCCGGTATGCCACTGCTCGAGGACCCGGCCGGTGCACAGCCAGAAGGGATACTCGGCGTCGGGCACCTCGGCGGCCGGCTCGTAGGGGCGGGCCCAGATCACAGCGCGGTGGCCGGTCTTCTTGTTCTTGTAGAAATCGATGCCTCCCCCCTTGGGAACGTAGGGGTCGTATTTCTCGTTGTAGCGCCAGCGCACCGAATGGCCGTGCACATAGGGCCAGATGACCCCCCGCTCCTTGCGGTATACCTCGTAGGGAGCCAGATCATGGCCGACGCCGAGGGTGAATTGGCGGTATTCCTCGAACAGGGCCTTGTTCAGATTGGGCTCCCGATAGGAGAAGAGCTTGCCGTGACCGAGCCGCTTGGCGACCTCGACGATTTGCCACAGGTCCCCTCTGGCCTCACCGGGGGGCTCGACCATCTTCACCCAGTGCTGGGTGCGACGCTCGGCGTTGCCGAACATCCCCTCCTTCTCGACCCACATGGCCGAAGGGAGAATCAGGTCGGCCACTTCGGTGGAGCGGGTCGGGTAGGCCTCCGAGACGACGACGAAGCGCCCGGGCTTGCGCGCCCCTTCGCGGAAACGCGAGACGTTGGGTGCGGCCTGGAAGGGGTTGTTGCAGGACACCCAGAGAAAGCGGATGTCCCCGCGATCGAGGGCACGCAGCATCTCGGTGGCATGGAAGCCCGGCTTGGGCGGGATGCGATCGACCGGAACCTTCCAGATCCTGGCAGCCTTGGCCCGGTGTTTCGGGTTCATGACCACCATGTCCGCGGGCAGCCGGTGGGCGAAGGTGCCGACCTCGCGGGCGGTGCCGCAGGCCGAGGGCTGGCCGGTGAGAGAGAAGGGGCCCTGGCACGGCTGGGCGATCTTGCCGGTGAGCAGGTGGATGTTGTAGACGAGGTTGTTGACCCAGGTGCCGCGGGTGTGCTGATTGAAGCCCATGGTCCAGTAGGAGCAGACCTTCCGTTTCGGGTCGGCGTAGAGGCGGGCGAGCTCCTCGACGGTTTTTGCCGGCACGCCGGAGATCTCTTCGACTTTCTGCGGGGTGTAGTCGGCGAGAAAGCTGCGGTACTCCTCGAAGGAGATCGGCTGCCCCTTGTCATGGAAGGCGAAGCGGTCCTCCAGGCCGTAGCCGATATGGGTTTTGCCCTTTTTGAAGACCACCTTGCCCTCGACGAACGTCTTGTCGTAGAGACCGTCGCGCACGATCACGTGGGCGATGCCGTTGGCCAGCGCCAGGTCGCTCTGGGGGCGGAACTCGACGTACCGATCCGCTTCGCGGGAGGTGCGGGTGTAGCGGGTGGCGATGTCGATGATCTTCACCTTGGGGTTTTTGAGCCGATTGGCGGTGATGCGGGAGAAGAGGACGGGGTGGCATTCGCTCATGTTGGCCCCCCACAGAAAGAAGGTGTCCCCCTGGTCGAGATCGGCGTAGTTGTCCATCGGCTCGTCGGCGCCGAAGGTGTTCATGAACGCGCCCACGGCGCTCGCCATGCAGAAGCGGGCGTTGGGGTCGAGGCTGTTGCTGCCGATTCCAGCCTTCATGAGCTTGACGGCGGCATATCCCTCCTGCACCGTCCACTGCCCGGAGCCGAACATGCCGTACGGTAGCCGAGGCGGGTCCGCAGGTTCAGGCCGTGAGCAGGGTCCGCGCCGTTGTCGGCCAAATCCGAGTATTCGAAGCCGAGCCGTAGCTCAAGGGTCGGAGTGCCTTTTTTAACCGCTCCTGCCAGATCGTTCAGCAGGGCGGCCTGAGCTGAGCTTCCCACAACAAAAACGGCGAGGATACCGGCCAGAAGGGCCGGGCCCAGCCCAGCCATGAAACCGTACTACGCTGCTGGTGCTTCTGCATTCTTTTTACCTCCTGTTGATTAAAGGTGACCACTGGCTTAGCGCCAAGGTGCTCGGGAAGGCGGGCAACCGTCCCGTCGCTCTTTAATATCACGGAGCGTGCCAAAGCCATTGCTGTCATTCTAAGTAGCTTGAATTATAGTGTAAATCCATTTTAGGTCGCAGGCGGCAAACCATTGAACATTAGAAACAGGGCTGAAATGTTACCGAATCGTTACCGTTGTCTCGATTGCGTTGCCTCTTCGTAACGAAACAGGCACGGAGAAGGGGTCGACTTGGTTCCGCGGCAGGATTTCCCCGGCAGGTTTTTGAGGGGCACCGGCGCAGTTCGGCCCTGTCCTGAGGGGAGAATAACCCTCATTTGCCCAGACCTTCATTGCCAAACCTGCTGAAAATGTAGAAGCTCACTGGGGGAGAATGAAATTGTTCCCCTTTGGTAACATTGGGGAACTTTTCAGTCGCAGACCACCTGCATGGGAGGTGGTTTGGGGAGGGGCCCGAAAGGGGGTAAACGCTGCTGACCTCATGTCTGGCAGTGCCCCAAAGCTGGGTATCACATCATAACCTTGAGGCTGTGAAAGCGACCGTTGTTAGTTCCCACAATTAGCCAGATAGAGCAGGGAGGATTTATTCTTTCGGGAGGTGTCGGGCTGAGGGCCACCATGTAGGATGGCGTGCAGACATGCTTTGGCTACATCTGAAGACAGGGGGTTGAACCTACATGCATGGAAAGGCTTCTCTAGTTGACCGTCGAGATGGTTTTTTTAGGCGGGTTGCCTCAAGCGGCTTCGTGGTATAAAGGTATAGAGGGGACTTTGCTACCTCCTTGCGCCCGAATAGACCTGCGAGGGAAGCAGGTATCCGTCGCCTGTAATGATACTTACCGTTTCTGATCAACCTGTTGCCGGGTATTCTAGATAAAAAAACAGCGCCCACAATTACGCTTCGTGTGTAGCGTTTTGTGTAGCGCTGTCAACCTGCTTGAAAAATCTAAATAAATCAAGAAGTTTTGATTCTTGGTGCCGAAGGCGAGACTCGAACTCGCACGACCAATTGGTCACCACCCCCTCAAGATGGCGTGTCTACCAGTTCCACCACTTCGGCTGAGAACGGAGAGTATTTATACTGATTTGACCCGTCTCTGTCAACCTCAAAAGCGCTGTTTTTTTACTTTTTCGGAGAAGCTGCAGGTGCCGGTGTCGCTTTTCCGGGAGCAGCGGGCGCTGTCGGCGGCGCAGCCTTTTGCGCCGGAGACGTTGCTGTCGGCACAGAGGTCGGCATGACGCTCGAGGAACCGGGGCGGCCGTAGAAATAGGCCAGCGTCAGGCTGGTCAGCATGAACACCACGGCAAGGGTCGTGGTCATTCTCCCCATGAAGGATTTGCTCCCGGAGGCGCCGAAGACGGTCTGGCTGGCGCCGGCGCCGAAGGAGGCACCGATTTCAGCCCCCTTGCCGGATTGGAGAAGGACAACGATGATAAGCGCTATGCAGATCAGGACGTGAAAGACAATCAGTAAAGCGAACATAGGACGAACTGACTCCTTGTGGGATTCGTTTCCAAAACTGGAGCAAACTACCACATTATGGTGCAGATGAAAAGGGAGAAAATTTGATGGCGTCGCAAAAAGTCCGCCCTGCGGCCTTACGGCGTTTTTTCAGGACCTCGATCACCCTGATGATGGCCTTGGCCCCTGAAAAACCACCAGGCCTTGTAGGACGAAATTTTTGCTTAGCCATCCAGTGGGTTTTGCGAAAGCATCAAAATTTAACTCCGGCGAAAACGGACGATGCGGATGAAATCGGAGGCTTTCAGGCTTGCCCCTCCGACCAATGCGCCGTCGATATCTTCCTGCGCCATCAGGCCGTCGACATTCTCCGGTTTGACGCTTCCGCCGTACAGAATCCGGGTCGCAGCGGCCGTTTCCTCACCGAATGTTCCGTTGAGAAGCCCTCGGATAAAGGCGTGGGCCTCCTCAGCCTGCTCGTCGGAGGCCGTTTTGCCGGTGCCGATTGCCCAGACGGGTTCATAGGCGACGACCACGTTTTGCATATCCGCGGCAGACAGACCTTCGAGGCCCTCGCCGATCTGGGTGCGAACGACGTCGAAGGTGCGATCGCTCTCGCGCTCCTCGAGGGTTTCGCCGACGCACAGGATTACCCTTAGCCCTTCTGCGAGGACGGCTTTCACTTTGCGATTGATAAAGGCATCGGCTTCGCCGAAGAGGTGGCGACGCTCCGAGTGCCCGACGATGACGTAGCCGCACCCGGCCTCTTTCAGAAGCGCCGGGGAGACCTCTCCGGTAAAGGCACCGCTTTTTTCCGGATAGCAGTTCTGGGCGGCTATGGCGACATTGCTTCCGGACAAGGTGTCTGCCACTTTGGCAAGAGCGGTGAAGACGGGGGCGACGACGATATCGGCGTCCTCGATATCTTTGAGTTCGTTTTTAAGACTCTGGACCAGATCCAGAGCTTCTGCGACCGTTTTGTTCAGCTTCCAGTTGCCGGCGATCAGTGGTCTGCGCATGGTGACTCCTCCTCATTCAATTAAGATGGCGTCGCAAAAAGTCCGCCCTCCGGCGTTACGGCGCTTTTTCAGGATCTCGACCACCCTGATGGTGGCCTTCGCCCCCGAAAAACCACCAAGCCTTGTAGGACGAAATTTTTGCTTAGCCATCCCATGAGTTTTTGCGAAAGCATCAATTAAGATGGCGTCGCAAAAATGATCGGAAAACGGTGACGGATCTTTGGGATCACCCTCTTTTATCGGTCAAGGCTTCGATTCCGGGCAGCTTTTTCCCTTCAAGAAACTCGAGGGATGCGCCGCCGCCGGTGGAGATGTGCGTCATTCTCTCTTGCAGGCCGGACTTGTTGACGGCCGCAACCGAATCGCCGCCGCCGATGATGGAGAGGGCGCTCGAATCGGCCAGAGCCCGGGCGATGGCAAAGGTCCCCGTGGCGAAGGCGTCGAATTCGAAGACTCCCATGGGACCGTTCCAGACCACGGTGCCCGCATCTTTGAGGGCCTCGGTGAACGTTTCGATCGCTTTCGGACCGATATCGAGTCCCATCCAACCCTCCGGAAACTCTTTCGTCGAGCAGACTTTATGGTCGGCATCGGCCTTGAACTCGGGGGCGATGACGTGATCTTCGGGCAGGAGAATCAGCACCCCTTTGGCCTCGGCGCGGCCCAGCAGGTCTTTGGCGAGGTCGATGCGGTCCTTCTCCACCAGGGACGTGCCGACGTTGTAGCCCTGCGCCTTGAGAAACGTATACGTCATGCCGCCACCGATGATCAGGGTATCTACCTTGGCGAGGAGGTTTTCGATAACAGGAATTTTGTCGCTCACCTTGGCTCCGCCCAATACGGCGACAAAGGGTCGCTTCGGATCGGCCAGGGCTTCGCCGAGGTAGCGGATCTCTTTTTCCATCAGAAAACCCGCCACCGCCGGCGAGAGCAGGTGGGCCACCCCTTCGGTGGAGGCATGGGCGCGATGAGCCGTGCCGAAGGCATCGTTGACGTAGAGGTCGGCCAGGTCAGCGAGCAGGCGGCAGAACTCCGGATCGTTTTTCTCTTCTCCGGCATGAAAACGTACGTTCTCAAGGAGAACGACGTCGCCGTTCTTCATCCCGGCGACCAGCTTTTCGACTTCCGGGCCGACACAGTCGGTGGCCATGGTCACCTCCTGGCCGAGCAGCTCGGAGAGGTAGGGGGCAATGGGGGCCAGACTGTATTTGGGATCGGGTTTGCCTTTGGGACGACCGAGGTGAGAGGCGAGGATCAGTCGCCCTCCCTGGCCCAAAATCGCCCGGATGGTGGGCAGGGCAGCCTGAATCCGGGTGTCGTCGGTGATCGTGCGGGCCTCGCTCAACGGCACATTGAAATCCACCCGGCAGAAGACTTTTTTCCCCCTGCAGTCAATGTCTTCGATGGTCATTTTATTGAGCATTGCGAACTCCTGTCGTTGGACTGAATCGCGATCAATAGTCAAAAGGCAGGATCGCTCGATCCTGCCTTTTGAAAGTATCCGAAAAATTTCTATTTACGGGCGACGTAGCGAACCAGATCGAAAATCCGGTTGGAGTAGCCCCATTCGTTGTCGTACCAGGAGAGGACCTTGACCATGTTGCCGCCGATGACGCTGGTGGTCAGGGCATCGACCACCGAGGAGGCGGGGTTGCCGTTGAAATCTTTCGACACCAGAGGCAGGTCGCAATACTCCAGAATGCCACGCAGCGGCCCCTCGGCGGCCTTCTTCATGGCGGCGTTGACCTCTTCGGCCGTGGTCTGTTTTTCCGTTTCCACCACGAGGTCGATCAGGGAGACGTTGGGGGTCGGGACACGCACCGCCATCCCGTCCAGTTTCCCCTTCAATTGGGGCAGAACCAGGGCAACCGCCTTGGCGGCTCCGGTCGTGGTGGGAATCATCGAGAGGCCCGCCGCCCGGGCCCGGCGCAGGTCCTTGTGGGGCAGGTCGAGAATCTGCTGGTCGTTGGTGTAGGAATGCACGGTCGTCATCAGGCCCTTGACGATGCCGAATTCTTCCATCAGCACCTTGGCGACGGGCGCCAGACAGTTGGTGGTGCAGGAGGCATTTGAGATCACATGGTGAGAGGCGGGATCGTATTCCGCCTCATTGACCCCCATGCAAACGGTGAGGTCGGCATTTTTCCCCGGGGCACTGACGACGACCTTGCCGGCGCCGGCTTCCAGATGTTTCGCCGCGTCGTCGCGGTTGGTGAAACGGCCGGTCGATTCGATCGCGATGTCGATGCCGAGTTTTTTCCAGGGCAATGCACCCGGATCCTTCTCTTTGAATACATGAATCTTTCGATCGCCGACGATCAGATTTTCGCCTTCTGCACTGACGGACGCTCCAAAGGTGCCGTGAACAGAGTCGTATTTCAGCAGATGGGCAAGGGTTGCCGCATCGGTCAAATCGTTAATGGCGACAATTTCTATTTCACGGGATTGCCAAGCGGCACGGAACACGTTGCGTCCGATGCGTCCGAAACCGTTGATCGCGACTTTCGCAGCCATGGTTTAATCTCCTTGATTAAGGGACAAAATGAATTGAGAACGGGATCATTAACCAATTAATACAAATAGATCGCTATTTTCCGGTGGATCATATCCAATCGATTAAGGGTCGTCAACATTTTTCAAATGATCTTTCGCGGCTGTCCTCACTGGGCCATTGCTCTTTTGTCGTCCATATGCTATCTGTTCTCAGGTGAAAACGATTCTTCTTGCAGCAGGTTCTCGGGATTTCGCCAAGTCTCCTTCTTCCGGAATTTGGCCGTGTTCGGCATCCTGATGGGAACCGCTCTTTTCTCAAATCAAGGTACAAAAGTACAAGATTTTGCCAAAAGGTCAAATCCGCAGGGGCCGGAATTTTGCTTTCTTGCGGAAGCATCATATTTCTTGCCGGGTTGAAACGCAGGCGAAGACCTGGTTTGAAATCACACCTTCAGCGCAAAGCTCTCCCAGGAAGACACGAGCCAAATCGAATGGCATCCCTGTCGCCGAATTCGCTTTGGCCTTTGCGGTGGGATGAAATGAAGTAAAAGGCACCGGTTTTATCCTTGCAGGGCCTTTCGAATTCCGGTATATAAACAGCGCCAACGGGGGGGACGAGGGAGAATTTTTTTGCGGGTTTGTCTTCTTGGCAGCGGGAGCAAAGGGAATGCGGTGTATGTGGAGAGCCGCGAAAGCCGGGTTCTCATCGACGCCGGCTTTTCCTGCCGGGAACTGCAGCGCCGACTGAGCGAAATCGATGCCTGCGGAGAACGCCTCGACGGGCTGCTGGTCACCCATGAGCATGGCGATCATTGCCGTGGTATCGGACCGCTCGCCCGTCGTTTCGAAGTGCCGGTCTTTCTTCATCCGGAAACGCGAAAGGCCTTGCCCGGGCTGGGACGCATTGACGATCTCAGAGAATTTCATGCAGGCGACATTCTCGAATTGCGAGATCTGCGGATCGAAACCTTTCCCATTACCCATGATGCCGCTGCTCCCGTTGGCTACGCGATCGAAACTCCGGAAGGCAAGATCGGAATCGCGACCGACCTGGGTATCGCCACTCGGCTGGTGACCGATCGCCTCAGGGGGTGCCGGGCGCTGATCCTCGAATCGAACCATGACGAGGAGCTGCTTCGCGACGGTCCCTATCCGTGGCACTTGAAGCAGCGCATCCGCGGCAACCACGGCCATCTCTCCAATTCGGCCTCGGCGGACCTTCTCGGCGACGTGCTCTGGGAGGGCCTTGAGGCCGTTTTTCTGGCCCACCTCAGCGAGGTGAACAACCAACCGGAATTGGCGGCAGCCTGCGCCGGGGAAACCCTTGGTCGCCAGAATCTCTGCTGCCCCGAGGTGATCATCGGCACCCAGGATCGGGCCAGCGTCTGTTTCACGCTTTGAAGAGAGATACCGATAATTCCCCAGTTAGTTACACAGGGTCGCGGCCCACTCGAAGGTGATGAAAATCGAACCCTTTGTTTAACGCTGAGGCGCGGAGACGCAGAGGACCTTCTTTCCATTTTTATTACGCTTTTATCCTCGGCGCCTTGGCGCCTCGAGAGAGCGAGGCGAACGGGCGTTAAAGTAGAGTTGCTTTTGTTCTCATTGCCTTATATCCAAATTATCGAAACAGGAGATAATTAACCATGATCGAACGTTACACCCGCAAGGAAATGGCCCGGATCTGGGAGCCGGAGAACCGTTTTCGGATCTGGCTGGAGATAGAAACCCTGGCCTGCGAGCGTCAGGCCGAGCTGGGGGTGATTCCCAAGGAAGCGGTGCCGGTGATCCGCGAAAAGGGGCAATTCGACATCGCCCGCATCGACGCCATCGAAGCCGAGGTGAAGCACGACGTCATCGCCTTTCTCACCTCCGTGGCCGAGTACGTCGGCCCCGAGGCCCGCTTCATCCACCAGGGGATGACCTCCTCGGACGTGCTCGACACCTGCTTCTCGGTCCAGCTGGTGCAGGCCGCCGACGAGCTGCTCGCCGATCTCGACCAGGTGCTGGACGTCGATCAAAGAGCGCGCCTTCGAGCACAAGGATACCGTCTGCATGGGGCGCTCCCACGGCATCCACGCCGAGCCGGTCACCTTCGGCCTGAAGCTGGCCACCTGGTACGCCGAGATGGACCGCAACCGCAAGCGCCTGCAGGCGGCCCGGGAGACCATCGCCACCGGCGCCATCTCCGGGGCGGTCGGCACCTTCGCCAACATCGACCCGACCGTCGAGGAGTACGTCTGCGCCAAGATGGGCCTCGCCCCCGAGCCGGTCTCGACCCAGGTCATTCCCCGCGACCGCCACGCCGAGTACTTCTGCACCCTGGCCATCATCGCCTCGTCCATGGAACGGATCGCCGTCGAGGTCCGCCACCTGCAGCGCACCGAGGTGCTGGAGGCCGAGGAGTTCTTCACCAAGGGGCAGAAGGGCTCCTCCGCCATGCCCCACAAGCGCAACCCGATCCTCTCGGAGAACCTCACCGGCCAGGCCCGCTATGGTCCGCGGCTACGTGCATGCCGGCCCTGGAGAACGTCGCCCTGTGGCACGAGCGGGACATCTCCCACTCCTCGGTGGAGCGCTACATCGGCCCCGATGCCACCGTCGACCCTCGACTTCTCCCTGCGCCGCCTGAACGGGCTGATCAAGAACCTGGTCGTCTACCCGAAGAACATGCTGAAGAACCTCAACCAGATGAAGGGGCTGGTCTTCTCCCAGAAAATCCTCCTCGACCTGACCCAGGCCGGGGTTTCCCGGGAGGAGGCCTACCGCATGGTGCAGCGCAACGCCATGAAGGTGTGGGAAGAAGGGAAGGATTTCCTTGCCGAACTGCTGGCCGACGCCGACGTGGTGCAGGGCCCTGGGCGAGGCGAAGATCCGCGAGTCCTTCGACCTCAATTACCACCTCAAGCACGTCGACACCATCTTCCGCCGCGTGTTCGAGGGCGGGTGAATAGACTTCTCGAAGTCAAAACCGGCGCCAATTTTCGACATTCTCTGCGTCTTGAGAGAGCGAAGCGAACGGGCGTTAAAAAGAAGTTTGCCTCGTTTGCGGGCGCTTGAACCGGGGTTTTTGAAGAATGCTATAACCGAGCGTTGTAACCGGTTTCAAAGTTGTGGGATAATGGCCGGAAGGAGAAATTATGGCCTGGAGAATCGTAGTCGGACTGAAGGATGGCGCCGGGATGCCCGCGGCGAACGCGTCAAGGCGGGAGATCCGCGAGCACCTGGGCATCGCCCTCGAGCGGTCCGAACGCTGGATATCTACACCGTCGATGCCGAGCTGAGCGAGGAGGAGGTGCGGGCGGCCGCCGAGGGGCCTTTTTGCGACCCGGTGATCCAAGAGGTGGCGATCAATGCTCCCCTGGCGGAGGATTTCGATATTCTGATCGAGGTCGGTTTTCGCCCCGGCGTCACCGACAATGTCGGACGCACCGCCAAAGAGGCCATTCAGTACCTGGCCGGCCGGACCTTTGCCGTCGGCGAGGGCATTTACACATCGGTTCAATATCTGCTCACGGGGCGGATCGACGCCGAGGCCGCCGAAAGGATCGCCTGCGGGTTTGCTGGCCAACGGACTGATCCAGCGCTGGACCGTCGTGCCGGCGGCCCGGTTCGATCGCGGCAGGGGGACTGCCGGCTCATTGTTCCCAGAGTTGATCGTGGGGTCCCACGAGTCGCTTCCCGGCGCGGAGATCGACCTCGAGGTGGCCGACGAGGAGTTGCTGCGGATCAGCAAAGAGGGGATGCTGGCTCTTAACCTGGAGGAGATGAAGGCGATCCAGGCCTACGTCGCCGATCCGCGGTGCAGCCCGCGCGCGGCGGCGGTCGGCCTCGGCGAGCGGCTGACCGACGCCGAACTCGAAGCGCTGGCCCAGACCTGGAGCGAGCACTGCAAGCACAAGATCTTCTCCGCCAGCATCGACTACGAGGACGGCGAGGGCAACCGCGAAACCATCGACTCGCCTGTTCAAGACCTACATCGTGCGGCGCCGACCCGCGAGATCCGGGCAACAGAAGGGGGAAAAGGACTTCTGCCTCTCGGTCTTCAAGGACAACGCCGGGGTGATCCGCTTCAACGACGACTGGACTCTGGTCTTCAAGGTCGAAACCCACAACTCGCCCAGCGCCCTCGATCCCTACGGCGGCGCGCTGACCGGCATCGTCGGGGTCAACCGCGACCCCTTCGGCACCGGCCTGGGCGCCAAGCTGATCTTCAACACCGATGTCTTCTGCTTCGCCTCGCCCTTTTACGATAAACCGCTGCCGCCGCGGCTGCTGCATCCCCGGCGGATCTTCGAGGGGGTGCGTCGAAGGGGTGGAGCACGGCGGCAACAAGAGCGGCATCCCGACGGTCAACGGCTCGATCGTCTTCGACGACCGTTTCGCCGGCAAGCCTCTGGTCTACTGCGGCACGGCGGGCATGATGCCGGCGACGCTTCAACGGCCGGCCGGGCCACGAGAAAAAGGCGCAGGTCGGCGACCGCATCGTCATGACCGGCGGCCGCATCGGCAAGGACGGCATCCACGGCGCCACCTTCTCCTCCGAGGAGCTGCACGAGGACTCGCCGGTCACCGCGGTGCAGATCGGCGATCCCATCACCCAGAAGAGGATGTTCGACTTCCTGCTGATCGCCCGCGACCGCGGCCTGTACAACTGCCATCACCGACAACGGCGCCGGCGGGCTCTCCTCCTCGGTGGGGGAGATGGCCCAGGACACCGGCGGCTTCGAGCTGCATCTCGACCGGGCGCCCCTCAAGTATGCCGGCCTGCAGCCCTGGGAGATCCTCATCTCCGAGGCCCAGGAGCGCATGACCCTGGCGGTGCCGCCCGACAAGACTCGACGCGTTCATGGCCCTGGCGCCAGGAGATGGACGTCGAGGCGACGGTGCTCGGCACAGTTCACCGATTCGGGCTAATTCCACTGCCTCTACAAGGGCGAGACCGTGGCCTACCTGGACATGGCCTTTGCTCCACGAAGGGGTGCCGCAGATGCCGATGCCCGCCCGGTGGGAAGCGCAAGGACCATCGCGCGAGCCCGAACTGCCGCCGCAGCCCTCGATCTCGAAGGGAGCCCTGCAGCCAGCTGCTCGGGCGGCTCAATATCTGCTCCAAGGAGAGCGTGGTGCGCCGCTACGACCACGAGGTGCAGGCGCGGCAGCGTCGTCAAACCGCTGGTCGGGGTGGCAACGACGGCCCGGCCGATGCCGCGGTTGTCCGGCCGCTCTTCGACTCCTTCGAAGGGGTGGTCGTCGCCCACGGCATCTGCCCGCGCTATAGCGACATCGACACCTACCACATGATGGCCTGCGCCATGGACGAGGCGCTGCGCAACTACGTCGGCGGTCGGCGGCGGCCTATCGAACACGTGGCCGGGCTCGACAATTTCTGCTGGTGCGATCCGGTCCAGAGCGAAAAGACCCCGGACGGGGCCTTATAAGCTGGCCCAGCTGGTGCGTGCCAACAAGGCCCTCTACGACTACTGCCTCGCCTTCGGCGTGCCGCTGATCTCGGGCAAGGACTCGATGAAAAACGACTACCAGATCGGCGACACCAAGATCTCGATTCCGCCGACCGTGCTCTTTTCGGTGATCGGCAAAATCGAGGACGTGCGCAAGGCCGTCACCATGGATGTCAAGCGCCCCGGTGATCTGGTCTACCTGCTGGGGATTACCCGCGACGAATTGGGCGGGTCGGAATACTACGACATGCTCGGTTTCCTCGGCAAAAACGTTCCCACCGTCGATGCCGCCTATGCCCTGGACCTGTTCAAAACCATCAACCGCGCCCAGGAGGAAGGACTGCTCGCTTCCTGTCACGACCTCTCCGACGGCGGTCTGGGGGTCGCGCTGGCGGAGAAGGCCTTTGCCGGAGGTTTCGGGATGCATGTCGATCTGCGGACCGCCAAAACCGACAGAACGCTGCGGGAGGACGCTCTGCTCTTCTCCGAGACTCCGACGCGGTTTCTGGTGACGGTTCGTCCCGAGGACCGGGGCCGCTTCGAGGACCTGTTTGCGACCCGGGATGCCGCTTTGCTGGGAGCCGTTTCCGAGGACAGCGAGCTGCGGGTGACGGGGCTGGATGGAGAGATCCTGATCCGGTCCGATATTTTTGATCTCAAAGAGGCCTGGCAGTCGCCTCTCAAGGAGCTGTAAGCGATGTCCAAAGAGGTTCGCGCCATCGTTATTGCCGGTAACGGCACCAATTGCGAGCGGGAAGTGGCCCACGCCTGCCGCCTGGCCGGCGCCGAAGTCGCCGATATCGTCCATATCGCCGAACTGCTGGCGGGGAGGGTCCGGCTCGACGATTATCAGCTGCTTAACCTGGCGGGCGGATTTCTCGACGGGGATGACCTCGGCAGCGCCAAGGCGGGGGCCAACCGCCTGCGGCGGGCCCCGGTCCGGGGAGGGGCCGAGCACCTGATCGATCAGGTGCAGCGCTTCATCGCCGACGGCAAGCTGATTTTCGGGGTCTGCAACGGATTCCAGCTGATGGTCAAGATGGGCCTGCTGCCGGCTCTGGACGACGATTACCGCACCCAGGTCGCCACCCTGACGTTCAACGCCGGCGGGCGGTTTGAAGATCGGTGGGTCTATCTCAAGGCCGATCCCCAGTCTCCCTGCGTCTTTACCCGCGGGCTGAAGGGGATCTATCTGCCGATCCGTCATGGCGAGGGGCGCTTCGTGGTCGAATCCGAAGAGATTCTGACCAAAATCGAAGAGAAGCATCTGGTCCCCCTGAAATACAGCGATGCTGGCTATCGGGCGGCGACCATGGACTATCCCTTCAATCCGAACGGCTCCGTGGCGGCGGTCGCCGGGATCTGCAACGAGAGCGGACGGCTTTTCGGCCTGATGCCCCATCCCGAGGCCTACGTCCACCGGACGCATCATCCTCGCTGGACCCGCGAGGAGGCTCTGCCGGAGGAGGGAATGGGCCTGTGGCTGTATCAGAATGCGGTCCGCTTTATTCGCGAGGAACTACTTTAAGTTTTTCTTAAAACAATTTGTATTTTAAAGTGAAAAGCGCTCTGTGCGGATGGGTATCTTTTTTCCGGCAAGCTGTGCTAAACTACGCCCGAAGGTCGGTCCTATCCACCCGTTTTAACCATCAAACCCTCCATCAGAGGAGTTGCCGGTTACATGTTTGATAAATTTAAGGATGAATGCGGGGTGTTCGGCATTTTCAGACACCCTGAGGCCGCAAACCTGACCTATCTCGGGCTTTATGCCCTGCAGCACCGCGGCCAGGAAAGCTGCGGTATTGTCGCCTCCGACGGCTACCGTCTCCGTGCTCACCGGGGAATGGGGCTGGTGGCCGATGTGTTTAAAAACGATGCCGTTTTCGAAAATCTTCCGGGCTCCAGCGCCATCGGCCATGTCCGCTATTCAACGGCCGGCGGCAACGATATGAAAAACATCCAGCCGATCATGGTCGACTACGTTCGGGGCAGTGTCGCTGTCGCCCACAACGGCAACCTCGTCAATGCCCAGGAGGTTCGCAACAAACTGGAAAACAGCGGATCGATTTTTTCCACCACGGCCGACACGGAAGTCATCATCCACCTGCTGGCTCACGCCCAGAGCGACTCCTTAGCCGACCGGATTACCGACGCCCTCCAGACGGTAAAGGGAGCCTACAGCCTGGTTTTTCTCACCGAAACCCGGATGGTCGCCGCCCGCGACCCGAACGGGTTTCGTCCCCTCGCCCTGGGGAAATTGGACGGTGCCTATGTGGTCGCCTCCGAAACCTGCGCCTTCGATCTGATCGAGGCCGAGTTCATTCGCGAGATCGAACCGGGCGAGGTGCTGGTCATCGACAAGGACGGGCTCCAATCGTTTCATCCCTTCGCTCAGGTAAGGCCGTCTCCCTGTATTTTTGAATATATCTATTTTGCCCGCCCCGACAGCCGTATTTTCGGCCGTGAGGTCTACGGGGTGCGCAAGGAATTCGGCCGTCAACTGGCCCGGGAGCATGCCGTCGAGGCCGACGTGGTGATCCCCATCCCCGACTCCGGGGTACCGGCCGCGGTCGGCTATGCCGAGGAATCCGGTATCCCCTTTCAGCTCGGTCTGATCCGTAATCACTATGTCGGACGCACTTTCATCGAGCCGCAGCAATCGATTCGCCACTTCGGGGTCAAGATCAAGCTCAACCCCGTTCGCGAGGTCATCGAAGGGAAACGCGTGGTGATCGTCGACGATTCCGTCGTGCGGGGCACGACAGCGCGCAAAATCATCAAGATGATCCGCAATGCGGGCGCTCGGGAAATTCACATGCGGGTTTCCAGCCCTCCCACCAGTTTTCCCTGTTTTTACGGCATCGACACTCCCACCCGGAAGGAATTGATCTCTTCCTCCCATACCGTCGAAGAGATCAACCGCTATATCACCTCGGACACTCTCGGTTATCTCTCCATCGAGGGCATGCTGGCCGCCGCCGGTGTTCCCGAGGGGAGGTCCGGACACTTCTGCGATGCCTGTTTCAGCGGGAAATATCCGGTTAAATTCCCCAGGCTCAAATCCGATCGCCAATTGGGGTTGTTTTAATTACAGGCTTCAGGGGTCAGGTCTCAGGAAGCTGGCTTTTTGAATTTTCCTGATACCTGAAGCCCGATACCTGAAACTATTATCGGAGAATTTTGTCATGACCCAGGAAGAGCGCAACGAACTGATGCAGATTATCCGGGAGCTGTCCTACGAGGAGCGGGAAGTGACCCTGGCCTCCGGGCGTAAGAGCAACTTTTATTTCGATGGCAAGCAAACCACGCTGCATGCCCGCGGCGGCCTGCTGGTGGGCAAGGCATTTTACCGGGAAGTAAAGCAGTTCGCCGGCCCCATTCACGGGGTAGGGGGGCTGACTCTGGGAGCCGATCCGATCGCTACCGCTACCAGTATCGCCGCCCAACTCGAAGGCGATTCGGTCGCTGCCTTCATCATTCGCAAGGAACCGAAGGGCCACGGTACCGGACAGTGGCTCGAGGGACGTAAGAATCTTCCTGCCGGATCGCGGGTGGTGATCGTCGAGGATGTCACCACCACCGGCGGATCGTCGATGAAGGCGGTCGAACGCGCCCGTCAGGAAGGTCTCGAGGTGGTCGGGATTGTGACCCTGGTTGACCGGGAAGAAGGCGCCCGGGAAAATATCGAAGGGCAGGGAATGGCATTGCGGGCGGTTTTTACTCGCACTCAGGTTGTTGGATAAAACAGGTACGACAGGCCCGAGATAAATATCGAAACGAAAAAAGCGCGGATTTCCCGCGCTTTTTTATTGGCTTGAGCCTCTGTCCCCGGGCCTACTCCGGCTCCTCCGGAATTTTGAATACCTCGAGCACGCCTGGCAGGGCGCGCAGGGCACTCTGGTCGATGGCGGCGGTATCGCCGATGACTCCGAGGATCACCCGGTTGGCGCCGGTCGACTGGTGGAAATCGTAGTCACGCTCGATCAGGTATTGTTTGACCTGCTCCAGATCCTGGTCATTGGCTGTTTTTCGCATCACGATCAGCATAGTTAGTCTCCCTTGGTGCGGATGCGCTCGAGACGCCGGGATTCGTCGATAACGCGCTCGAAAAGGCGGACGATGGCGCCGTCGTCGAGAGGGCCGGGGTTGGCGGCTTTCATCCGCTCGAAGATCTTTTTCTCCCGATTCGGGTCGTAGACGGGCAGATCTTTCTCTTTTTTGATCTTCCCGATTTGCAGGGCGAGGGCGGCGCGCCGATTGAAAATGGCAAGCAGCGTATCGTCCAGATGGTCGATCTCGTCACGGATTTGGCCGATATCCAATGGGAATCTCCTGTTCTGACAAGTTATGTTTGAATATTGAGACTCAATCAAATTTTCTTATTTTAACGCCCGTTCGCTTCGCTCTCTCGGGACGCAAGGACGCCGAGAATAAACCATAAAAAATCGATTTGAGGATATCCTCCGCATTAAATGGGTTGCTTTAATACATCTTTCGGATAATCGTATCCCGCTTCCAGTTGGCGTCGTCGGTCTGCGGATAGTCGATGTTGTAGTGCAGGCCGCGACTTTCCTGACGCTCAAGGGCACAGCGGATGATGAGCTTGGCGATGGTGGCGATATTGCGCAGCTCGATCAGGTCGGAGGTGATGTGAAAATCCCAGTAATAGTCTGTGATCTCCTCCTGAATCATTTCAACCCGGCGCAAGGCTCGCACCAGCCGTTTGTTGGATCGGACGATGCCGACATAATTCCACATGCAGCGGCGGATCTCGTCCCAGTTGTGGGCCACCACGACCTCTTCGTCGCTGTCGGTGGCACTACCGTAATTCCAGGGCGTCGAGGGAAACTGGAAGGGCGACTCGTCCATCCGCTCCAGAGAGCGGCAGGCCGCTCGACCGGCGAATACGATCCCTTCGAGCAGGCTGTTACTGGCCAGCCGGTTGGCGCCGTGCAGCCCCGAGCAGGAGGATTCGCCGATGGCGAACAGATTCCTCAGATCCGATTCCCCCCAAGTGTCAATCTGCACCCCACCGCAGAGGTAGTGGGCCGCCGGAACCACGGGAATCGGCTCCCGGGTCATGTCGATGCCGAAGGAGAGGCAGGTTTCGTAAATATTGGGGAAGCGTTCTTTGACATAATCCGGGCTTTTATGGGTGATATCCAGAAAAACGCAGTCGTCGCCATGCACTTTCATCTCATTGTCGATGGCGCGGGCGACGATGTCCCGGGGGGCGAGATCTTTCAATTCGTGGTACGGAGGCATGAAGGCCGTTCCATCCTTCCGGCGCAGAATCGCCCCTTCGCCGCGGACCGCCTCGGAAATCAGGAAGGACTTGGCATGGGGATGGTAGAGGGTGGTCGGGTGGAACTGGATGAATTCCATGTTGGCAATGGCGGCGCCCGCCCGGTACGCCATGGCGACGCCGTCCCCCGTGGCCACGTCCGGATTGCAGGTGTAGAGATAGACCTTTCCTGCGCCGCCCGTGGCGAGAATGGTGATCCGCGCCTCGAACGTCGCCACCTTGCGGGCGTTGATATCCAGAATGTAGGCGCCCAGGCAGCGGTCGGGAGTTGCCGGCCGATGGGTGACCTTGGCTTCGGTGATCAGGTCGACGGCGATATGGTTTTCGTAGACGGTGATGTTGGGATGAGCGCGGACCGCCTCCACCAGCGCCCGTTCAATCTCCCGTCCGGTGAGGTCCTCGGCGTGGAGAATGCGCCGTTGGCTGTGTCCTCCCTCCCGAGTCAGGTCGTAGGTATTGTCGGCTTTCTTGGTGAATTGAACCCCCCAGTCGATCAGGTCCTGAATCGCTTTGGGGCCGCTCTCGACCACCATGCGCACCACATCCTCGTGGGAGAGAAAAGCTCCGGCGACCATGGTATCCCGGACATGGGCCTCGAAGGAATCTTCGGCTGAAATGACCGAAGCGATTCCCCCTTGGGCCAGATTGGTCGCCGTTTCGGAAATCTCCCGCTTGGTGACGATGGAAACGGATCCCCGGTCGGCCACCTTCAGGGCGTAGGAGAGGCCCGCGATGCCGCTGCCGATGACCAGAAAATCGGACGTAATCTTCATAGAATGGGCTCACTGGAGGGACGATTCGCCAACTGCAGAAACCGATGGAGGGTTCTTTCCGGGCGAGGGGTTGATGTTACGATCCCGGGGCGGGGATCCTCAGGCTGGTGATGTTCTGATTTGCGAATGAGGCATTATCGGATTCCGAAGCCCGCTTGTCAAGAATTTTGCCCCGGGCAAATAGGTTGAAATACAACCATTTTTGGGATATAGTCCAACTTTCCATCAATCTGAATTTAAGTTTTAATTATGGTTCGTCTCGTTTGCATTGGCACTTTATGGGGGGTCTTGACGATGCTCTGTCATCCCGTTGCCGGGTGGGGGGACATCTATAAGTATGTCGATGCCGGCGGGACGGTTCATTTCACCGATACCCCGACCACCGGGAAGTTCCATCTGTTCATCAAAGAAGCGACCCAGCAAGGGACGATCGGTGCGAGCTGATCCGGCGCTATGCATCGCTCTTCCGCCTCGACGAGGCGCTGGTCAAGGCGGTCATTAAAGTCGAAAGCGATTATAACCCCCATGCCGTCTCCTCCCGGGGGGCGCAGGGGATCATGCAGCTTTTCCCGAAACCGCCCGGGATATGGCCGTTGCCGACCCGATCGATCCGGTGGAAAACATCCGCGGCGGCAGCCGCTATTTGCGTCTGATGCTCGATCGTTTCGACGGCAATCTCGATCTGGCTCTGGCCGCCTACAACGCCGGCCCCTCCGCGGTGCAGCAGATACGGCGGCATTCCCCCTTTCCACGAGACCGCAACTACGTCGATCGGGTGAAGCAGTACCTGGACTACTATCGGCAGGAAGAGGGACAACCTGCTATGAATCTGCGCTCCGGGACTGCTCAACCTGCCGAACCTGCTCACTCTGGGGCGCGATCGCCGCCATCCCGGCAGCTGGTTGTCCTGCTGTTCTTCGATACCCGCAATGCCGGCTTCTGGGCGGCGGCGGTCTTCTCCGCCGCCTGCGGTGACCGACTGGCTCGACGGCTGGCTGGCCCGCAAGTGGGGGGTGGTCACCGTTCTCGGCAAGTTTCTCGATCCCCTGGCGGACAAGCTGATCGTCATGGCGGCGCTGATCATGCTCATTCCCCTGGGCCGGGTGCCCGCCTGGGCGGTCTTCGTCATTCTCGCCCGGGAGATGGTGGTCACCGGCCTGCGCTCCATCGCCTCCTCCGAAGGGATCGTCATTGCCGCCAGCGACCTGGGCAAGTACAAGACGATCTTCCAGATGGTGGCGATCATCGGCCTGCTGCTGCACTACGATTATTACTGGTTTTTCGGCCTGCGCTGGGAGATCTTCCATGCCCCATGCAGCATCGCCGGAATCTTCTTTTTCTATATCGCCCTGGTCCTGACGATCTGGTCCGGGTGCAGACTATCTCGTCAAATTCTTTAAAGTTATCGCCAGATGAACGGGGATGCCGGCAACAAAAATTTCTGCGAATTTTTTGTTGACTTGCCAAAGCCTTTTGCTATTAATAAGCCCGCTCGCGAGCGGCAGCATCAAAAAATGAGCGGGAATAACTCAGTGGTAGAGTGCAACCTTGCCAAGGTTGAAGTCGCGGGTTCGAATCCCGTTTCCCGCTCCAAGAAACTACAGGGACCAAGTCAAGAACTTGGTCCCTTTTCTTTTTGCTTTTTCAATGACTTGCTCCCTGTCTTCTTGATGTTTTGTTCGGTTACAGGGCAGGGCGGTTCTTGATTCCCTCCCTAATCAGTCAAGTTTGTGCCTTCCCTGTGCCTTAACTGTGCCCAGGCTGGAATTATGCCATTCCGGGGAGGCTGAAATAATGACTGCAACCCTTGTATTTCCGAAAAGGGAAGGAGCCACCTGCCGTCCCTCGAATCTGCAATGAGGATGGGAAGGATCTCTCTTCCTGAATCTCCCCTTTTTCATCAACACTCAAGCCTTCAGATTCTTTTGCCACAGGGTCCCTTTTTTTCCGATCTCGTTCAAACAGGGGTTGGGGTTTTTCTCGCGGATATGGCCTTGTGGGAGTATTTCAAGATGCGTTGAAAATCTCGGGTGAATTCAGGAGGGAAGGGCTGGTGCGTTCTTCATAGGGTAAAGGATCCGTCCAGCCGACGGATCGTCGGCTGGACGGTTTTTTTATTTTCGGATTTGCCAGTTGATCTAAACGTTCTAAGGTTTGGTGTCTGCACTTTTGGTTTTGGAGGATCCATTTAATCTCAGGGAGTAATGGATCGGCGCAATTTCCTTCGTCTTGGAGTGGCGGCAGGGTGCAGCCTGTTGTTGCCGGGGTGTAAGGCCGCACAGGGACCTTTGAAAAATATCACCTTTTCCCCCCGATGACTATCGACGACTGCCGCTTCTCGGCCTTGCGACCACCCTGGCGGAGGAATTTAGTTTCGCGCCGCGCATCGAGGGAACGATTCCGGCGGGACTGCAGGGGGTGCTGTTCCGCAACGGACCGGGTCGCTTCGACCGGGACGGCGAACGCAAACGGTGCCTTCTCGACGGCGACGGCATGGTTCAGTCTTTCCGGTTGGTCAATGGAAAGGCCTTCTACCGCAACCGTTTCGTGCGCACCAAAAAATATCGCGAAGAATCCGCCGCGGGCAAATACCTCTATTCCACCTGGTCCACCCAGGCCCCGAATGGATTCTGGAAAAATGTGGGGGGAGGTCATTTTGCCAACCAGGCCGGCATTCGTCCGGTCGTTCGCGATGGCCGACTTTTCGCCTTCGATGAGTTCCAGCCTCCCTACGAACTCCAACCGGACACCCTGGAGACCGTGGAAAAATCATGGCTGGGGCTCGACGCCGGGCAGACGGTTTTCTCCGCCCACAATAAAATCGATCCGAAAACGGGTGACTGGATTTTTTACGGCCTCGATTTCGGGAGGAATACCGTCCTTCATCTCACCGTGCTCGGCTCCGACGGCCACCTGAAGAAGCATCAAGTTTACGCTTTGCCAAGATTTGCCTATGTCCATGACTTTTTCGTCACCGATCGCCACATCATTCTCAACCTCCACCCGATCGAGATGGATACTTTGGGGTTTCTGCTCGGGATGAAAAGCATGACCGGCGCGTTGCGCTGGGCCCCGGAGAAAGGCAACCTGGTGCTGGTCTTCAGCCGCCGGAGCGACGACCCGCCCCTTGTCCTGAAGGCGGAAGCGGCCTGGATGTGGCACAGCCTGAATGCTTACGTGGAAAAGAGCGGGAACATCGTGGCAGATTTTGTTGGCTATCGCAACCCCGATCATTTTCTCGGTAAAGACCCTGCCTTGTTCGCCATCATGGAGGGCCGGATGGGAAATTATAAATTCCCCGGTGAGCTGCGCCGCTATCATATCGACCCCGCTGGAAAGACGTTGCGGGAGGAAGTCCTTCATCCGGGCAATTTCGAATTTCCCTGGGTCGATCATGCCAGGCTCGGTTATCGACATCGATTCGGGTTCTTTGCCCGCATCCCAAGGAACAGCAAATTTTTTACCGCTGTTAGCCGCTTCGATTTCACCACCGGACAAACGGAAACCTTCGATTTCGGAGCGGCCAATTACTGCAGTGAACCCGTTTTCGTCGCCGCGCCCGGCAGCCATGGTCGGGAGGACGAACCCGGCTGGATTCTTACCGAGGTGTACGACGGGACGCTCCGGAAAAGTACTCTCGCGGTGCTGGATGCCGGCCATCTTGCTTCCGGTCCGATCGCCAAGGTCCATCTGGATCGGCCCATTCCCCTCGGCTTCCATGGTTGCTGGCAGCCTGTCGCCTGATTCGAGCCAATAAATCAAACTCGTCCCGGTTTGGGATCGGTCAAGCGGCCGGCCGCCGGGTACCGGAATTTCTCCGGCCGCTTCCTTGATTGCGCAGTTCAGTAAACCACCGGCCCTGCCGGTGGTTTACTGAACTGCACAGATACTTGGTTTCCCGTTTGGCGTGAAGATGAGGATCCGGAGATTTCATCCGTTGCCAAATGAGGTCGTAGCGGTTTTTTTTTCGATCGGTCCTGATTTTATAGTGGACGTCCGGATACGCTTACCCGTACCATGGAAAAATTGAAAACTCATCTGGACACGGAAGGATAAACAAGAATGGCACAGGTTAAAAAAGGCGACCGGGTCAGGATTCATTTCACCGGCAAACTCGACGACGGCACCGTATTCAGTTCCACGTTTGAAGAGGACGCGTGCGGTTCCGATGACTGCCACTCGGACGGGTGCGATTGCGAAACGGGGCCGATGGAGGTCACTATCGGGGGCGACGATTTTTTCGTTCACGTCGAAGAGGCTCTGATCGGGATGGCCCCCGGAGAGAAGAAAACGGTCGTGGTTCCTGCCGCGGAAGGGTTCGGCGATTACGACGAAGATAATCTGTTCGTCATCGGTCGGGATCAGTTTCCCGACGACCTTGTTCCCGAGGTCGATATGGAACTCGAGCTTGAGGGCGAAGAGGGCGAGAGTCTGGTGGGCGCCGTGGTCGAGGTGACCGATGAAGATGTCACTCTGGACGCCAACCATCCGCTGGCCGGAGAAGACCTCATCTTCGATGTGGAGCTGGTCGAGATTCTCTGAGAAGTTACATTAAGAATTGCAGGATAAATAGCCGAAAAACAGGTAAGGGCACCCCTTGTGGGTGCCCTTTTTTTATACCCCTTGTGGGTGCCCTTTTTATTTACGGCGGATGCGTCGATTCACGGCAGCTGCAGGGGCGGCTCGGCGAGGGCGGCGATCTGTTCGCGCAGGGCGAGGATCTGTTCGTCCCAGTAGCGGGGAGTATTGAACCAGGGGAAGTGGTGCGGAAAGGTGGGATCGTGCCAGCGCCGGGCGAGCCAGGCGCTGAAATGGAGGATTCGCAGGGTGCGCAGCACTTCGATCAGATCGAGTTCGCGCGGATTGAAATCAAAGAACTCGCCGTAGCCTTCGACGATTTCCGACAGCTGGGCCGTCTGCCTGACACGGTCACCCGAGAGCATCATCCAGATGTCCTGGATGGCGGGGGCCATGCGGCTGTCGTCGAAATCGACGAGATGTGGGGCATTGTCCCGCCAGAGGATGTTCCCGGCATGGCAGTCGCCGTGGGTTCGAAGAAATCGCGGGGCGACCTGTTGCAGGATGTCGGCGATTGCGTCCAGAAGATCGGCGGCCAGGGCATCGTAGTTCGCCTTGAGATCCGGCGGGATAAAGCGTTCGCTGATCAGCGCGACGCTCTTTCGTCCGAAGGTCTCCACGTCGAGGCGAGGGCGGTGGCGGAAGGGGCGGGTTGCGCCGATGCTGTGCAGCCGCCCCAGCAGCCGTCCCAGGATCAGCAGGTTGTCGAGATTGTCAAATTCCGGAGCGTGGCCACCCTTTCTCGGATAGAGGGCAAACAGGAACCCGCCGTAGTGAAAGAGGCTTTCCCCGTGAGAGTTGGAGAGGGGGGCAACGACCGGCAATTCGTGAGCGGCCAGCTCGGATGAAAAGCGATGCTCCTCAAGAACCTCGTCCTCGCTCCAGCGTTCCGGCCGGTAGAATTTGGCAATGAGGGGTTCCCCCTCCTCGATACCCACCTGGTAGACACGATTTTCATAGCTGTTCAGGGCGAGGGTTCGGCAATCGCAGACAAACCCCCGGCTTTCAATCGCATCCATGATGAAGCTGGGCGTCAGGGCCTGGAATGGGTGTTCGGTTTCGGTCATCGCGGTTTCATTTCATGGGGAAGGAGGCTTGGGAAATCTTCCTCCCATCATATCATTCTCGGAGGTTCGAATCCAAGACTTCATTGTGCCCTGCCTGCTCGCCGGGGCAGCCACCCCGCCTCGTCGGGAGAACGGCATGCAGGACGAGGGTGAGCACGATCAGTGTTCCTCCGGCGAGGGTGGCCAGAGGAACCCCTTCGCCCAGAAAAAGTAGGGCCCAAAGGGGCGCGAGAATCGTCTCCAGCAGCAGAAACAGACTGACGTCGGCGGCAGGAATATGGCAGGTGGCTTCGGTCACCAGATAGAGCGAGAGGGGGATCTGCACCAGCCCCATGGTCCCCAACACGAGCAGGCTGTGGGCAGATACCGATGGAGAGGCAAAAGGAAAAACCGCCAACGCCAGAAAGCCGCCGCTGATCGCCAGGATCAGGATGCGGCTGAGCTCCCGGTGACGCCGCAGAAGAGTCATTCCGGCGCCGGTAAGAACGGCGTTGGCCAGCGCCAGCAAATCGCCCGACAACCCCCCTTCGCCGAGAGAATGGTAGCCGACGACCAGCACCCCGACGAAGGCGACCAGGATCGCTGCCCAAGTGCGCGGCGGTACCCGTTCCTTCAGGAACCACCCGGAAAAGAGGGCCGCAAAGAGCGGGGCGGAACTGATGATGACAACGGTGTTCGCCACCTGGGTGTGGAGAATAGAGAGAACGAAAGCGGCCGTGCTGGCAGAGAAACAGCAGGCGATGGTCCAGGTTGCAGGTGAACGCAAACCGGACCGGGTGGTTCGCCCCTTTAAGACGAGGGCCGTGACCGCCAGGGAGAGGGCCATCAGGCCCCCGCGCCAGAACAGGACGGTCAGGCCATCGACGCCGGCGAGACGCACGAGCAGCGAATCGAAGCTCAGGATGCAAACGCCGGACGCCGCCAGCATGATTCCACGGCGCCGTTTCGAAGGGCCGACGGCTTCGGGTATGCGTCGGGCAGACAAGGACGAGCCCTCACTTATATTAATGGGTGGGGGTGTGTCGGGGCAAGTCTTCCCCCGGGCGAAATCGACCGGTCGGCGGGTGTGGCGGGTGAATTGCTTTGCTCGGTCCGGTGACGACACAAGATAGTCCCGGGACCCGTGGTTGTCAATCCTGCCGGGAACGGAGCGTCTCAGTCGGTCTTTTTTTCCTATTGATAGAGGATCCGATCCTAACCCTTTGGGTCGGGGAGGGGATGGCACTGCGGATTTGTAGCTTTTGGTTCGCCGCGCGCCTGGTTCGGCTTAACCTTCGCTTGCGTCCCCTTCTTCGACTGCTATATTATTCTGGTCAGTCCTCGTCGCGCAGATCTCCTGATTATCGCTCCCTTTCACGTATTACGTATCCCAATGCGTTAAAGCGATCCTACCGATAGGGGCAACCCATGCGTGTCCAACTCTTCGGTACCTGTCTGATGGATGCCTTTTTCCCCGAGGTGGGAGAGGCGACGGTGCGGCTGCTGCGCCATTTCGGAGTGGAGGTCGCCTTCCCGCAGGGGCAGACCTGCTGCGGTCAGCCCGCCTTCAACGCCGGCTACCGGACGGAGGCGCGGGGGGCGGCGGAGCATTTTCTCTCGGTCTTCGAGGGCGCCGATTCGATCGTGACGCCTTCCGGCTCCTGCGCGGCGATGGTCAAGCATCATTACCCGGAACTGTTTCGGAACCACCCCACCCTCAGTGAGAAGGCGCAGAGCGTGGCCGGCAGGGTGTACGAACTCTCCCAGTTCCTGGTTCGTCGGTTGGGGGCCGACCAGGCCGGGTTTGCCGGAAAGGGAAGGATCACCTACCACGCCTCCTGCCACCTGACCCGGGGGCTGGGGGTTCGCGAAGAACCCCTGACCCTGCTCAGCTCGTTGCACGGGGCGGAGTTCGTCCCCCTCCCGGATGCGACCCGCTGCTGTGGTTTCGGCGGGATGTTCATGGCCAAGCTCCCGGAGATCTCCTGCGCCTTGGCCGACGAGAAGGCCGAGGCGATCATCGGCAGCGGGGCCGATACGGTGACGGGGTGCGACAGCGGCTGCCTGATGACCATTGCCGATGCGCTTAAAAAACGGGGAAGCGGCATCCGAGTGAAGCACCTGGCACAGGTGCTGGCGGAGGGGTTATGAGCGAGACCCAGACCAGCCTGAACTTTCGCCAAAATGCGGCCCGGGCCGTGGAAGACGCCTCCCTGCGGGCGGCGATGCGCAACGCGACCGACACCTTCGGCATGCGGCGAAGCGGCGCCTTGGAGGCCATCCCCGATTTGGAGGAGCTGCGCGAGCGGGCCTCTGGCATCCGCATGAAGGTGCTCGATAACCTTCCGGCTTTCGTGGACCAGTTCACCATCAACGCGGAAAAAGCCGGGGCCAGGGTGCACCGGGCCGACGATGCGGCTTCCGCCCGGGAGATCATCGCCGCCCTCCTCAGGGAGCGCGGGGTGAGGATGGCGGTCAAGAGCAAGTCGATGGTTTCCGAGGAGATCCGCCTCAATGCCCACCTGGAGGGGGAAGGAATCGAGGTGGTCGAGACCGACCTGGGGGAGTACATCATCCAGCTCGAAAAGGAAACCCCTTCCCATATCATCGTCCCGGCGATCCACAAGAACCGTCAGCAGGTCGGCCGGCTCTTCGCCGAGCGGCTCGGGGTGCCGTACAGCGACGATCCCCAGGTGCTGACCCGGACCGCCCGGGGGATCCTGCGGGAGAAGTTTCTCACCGCCGATGCCGGCATCTCCGGGGCCAACTTCGCCATCGCCGAGTCGGGAAGCCTCGTCCTCTTCACCAACGAGGGGAACGGGCGGATGGTGACCAGCGTCCCGCCGCTGCACGTGGCCGTCCTCTCCATCGAAAAGATCCTCCCTTCCCTGCGAGACCTGCCGACCTTCATCCGTCTGCTGCCGCGCTCGGCGACCGGCCAGGCGATCACCAGCTATCTTTCGGTCATCACCGGCGTTCGCAAAGAGGGGGAGGCGACCGGCGCCAGGGAGCTGCACATCGTTCTGGTCGATGGTGGCCGCTCGAAGATCCTTGAGGGAGAGTGCCGGGAAATGCTCAAGTGCATCCGCTGCGGGGCCTGCATGAACGTCTGTCCGGTTTACCGGACCGTCGGCGGTCATGCCTACGGGTGGACCTACCCAGGGCCGATGGGGCTGGTCCTGACCACCCTGCTCACCGGCATGGCGAACGCCCACCCCCTGGTCGACGCCAGCACCCTGTGCGGCGCCTGCGTTGAGGTCTGTCCGGTGAAAATCCCCCTGGTCGACCTGATCCTCACCCTGCGGGAGCGCCGGGTCGGGGAAGGGTTCGCCGACCCGAAGACGAACCTCGGGATGCGCCTGTTCGGCGCCGCCGCCAAGTCTCCCGCCCTTTTCGGCCTCGGGGAGCGCTGCTCCCGGCTGTTCTGGCCCCTCATCCGTAAATTCGGCGGGGAGAAGGTCGCCGGCCGGCTGCCGCGGCCGGTCGAAAAACCGTTCCATCGGAGGATGCCGTGACGCCCGAGGAGATTGTCGATCGCTTTCTCGAAAATGCCGTCAAAGCCGCCGCCGGAGCCAGGCAAGTCGAAGACCTGCCCGGGCTTCTGCGCGCGCTCTCCGAACTAGTGCCCGAGACGGCGGCCGTGTACTGTCCCGGCTTTTCAGCCCTCGAAAAAGGGGTGGCGTCCGCCTTTTCCCGCCCCGTCAACGACTACGCCTCCGCGGACGTGACCGTCGAGGAGGTGCTTGCCGGGATCGCCGAAACCGGCAGCATCGTTTGCGCCGGGGTGGAGGGGAGGGCGGTCCAGTCGAGCCTTCTGCCCTCCCACCATGTCGCGCTTCTCCCCAGGGCGAAGATCTTCGCGACCCTCGACGACTTTTTCACCGCCCACCATGCCTCCCCCCCGACGAACTTTACCCTCATTACAGGACCGAGCCGCACCGCCGACATCGAATTGACCCTGGCCATCGGGGTCCATGGACCCGAGCGGCTCGACGTGATCGTTTTCTAAGGACAGAAGACCATCGAGGCTTTCTCACTCCGTCGTTATCCGCAGATTTTCGCTCGACGCCAAGGGGGCAACAAAATCAGTTTCCTTGATCTTCCGGGAAAGACAAAAGGGCGCCCCCTCGGTCGCCCTTTTGTCGTGGCTGAATAAATTTCGGAACTCCTACCGGTTAGTGAGGGGTTATTGAAGAGCCACTTTAGCAGAGCGTCGTCTCCCCGCTCGCCTGTGCGGATTCGGAGCGCTTCAGCTTATTGGTGGGGGCCGGCATCCCTTATGCAGTGATAGGATCTCATCCAAGCGAAACGAACAGCGATACGAACCGGAGGTGAACTTTCGATGAAGACAGCACTGGTTGTCGATGATGAGTCCTTGCTTCGCCGCCAGGTGGCGGAAACCCTTTCCCGGTACGGTTTTGACGAGATTCTCGAAGCTGCCGACGGGCAGGAGGCGGTGGACCTTGCCACCCTTCGCAAACCGCTTCTGATTGTCATGGACGTCGGCTTGCCTGTCATGGACGGCATCACGGCTGCCGAAAAAATAGGCAAAGTACTATCGGCCCCCATCGTCCTGCTGACGGGGAGCGCCGATCCCTCAACCGTTGAGCGGGCACGGCTCGCCGGGGTGATGAGCTACGTGGTCAAGCCCTTTCGCGACGATCAGGTCTATGCCGCCGTCGACCTGGCCATCCACCAGTTCGTGGAAGTTTCCAGCCTGCGGGAAGAAGTGGCCAATCTGACGGAGACCATCGAGACCCGCAAGACCATCGAAAAAGCCAAGGGCCTGCTGATAAAAAAAGGCATTTCAGAACCCGAGGCCTACCGCAAGATGCAGAAGCTTGCCATGGACAAGCGCAAATCACTTAAAGAGGTGGCAGAAGCGATCCTGTTGACGGAAGGGTAGAAGACGGAGACGGCCGAGGACGAGGTGAGCGAAACCGGAATGTCTGGTTTTGCGTGATTTGCAAATCGTAATTCGCGTTCCCTCGTCCCTCGTGACACGGGCCTGACTCTCCATGATCAATCTGTGCAATCTGCCGCCTTGGGCCATCGCTTCCCACCAGTTTAACAGCAACCCTCAGCCCCTGGAAATCCAGGGGGTGCGCCAGGCCAATCGGTTGCTGTTTGAACGACTAGCTGTTCTGGACGATCCGGGGGCGCGCGGCGCCCTCTTTCATGATTACATGGATGTCACCTTCCAACTCCACCAGTGGGAACGTGAGACATCCCTGCACGGACGCAAAAGCCTCAAGAACAGTTACCTTCGTTTCCTCAGGGGCTGGATGTTCGACTCCAATTCCCTGGAAGGGGCGGTCCTGAAAGGGTGGGTGGAGAGCCGCCTGGGGCTGCCGCCGACCTTTCACCGCAAATCGATCGGAGACATCCATTCGGAGGCATACTTTCTGTATACCATCGACCGGATGAACGGTTCGGCCCGTACCAGCGCCATCAACGCCCAGTTCGATGTTCTCTACGAATTCGTTCAGTACGAACTGTGCCGATGTTTGCCGGAGACGTCCCATGTCACCCTCTTTCGGGGGGTCCACGACTTCGGCGACCACCGTGTTCTCGAAGAGCGGGGGGGGAACCGATATCTTCTGCAGCTGAACAATCTCAACTCCTTTACCACCGATTTCGAGCGAGCCTGGGAATTCGGCACCCGGGTCCTGCAGATCCCAGTTCCTCTGCCGAAGATCTTCTTTCGCGGGGACATGCTTCCCTCCTCCCTGCTCAAAGGGGAAGGAGAGGTCCTCGTCATCGGCGGGGAATACGAGGTCAAGGTGTGTATCGGATAAAGAGAGGGTAGCGATGGCTTCCGGCACCATATCCCCTCCGATCGCTCCGCAGAGGGTCCTTGATCGCGCCCGCGCTGCCTTTCTCGGGCTGGCTGTCGGCGATGCCTTGGGGGCTACGACCGAGTTCATGACCCCTGGTGAAATTCAGGCCCGTTTCAAGGTCCATCAAAAAATGGTGGGAGGAGGATGGCTCGGCCTGAAGGCGGGCCAGGTGACCGATGATACCGAGATGTCTCTGTGTATTTCCCGGGCCCTGCTGCGGGCCGGAACCTGGGACCTGCGGGAGATCGCCGAGGAATTTTCGCTCTGGTTGAAGGGCAACCCCAAGGATGTGGGCGCCACCTGTCGGCGGGGGATCCGGGATTTTCTGTTGAAGGGGCAGCTCCAGACCCCTTTCAACGAGTGGGATGCAGGCAACGGCGGGGCGATGCGCATGGCGCCCGTGGCCCTCTTCACTCTCGGAGATGAAGAGCTGCTGGCGCGCTGTGCCGTGGAGCAGGCCCGGATCACCCACAATCATCCCCTCTCCGACGCCGCCTGCATTACCGTCGGCCGCATGATTCAGCAGGCCATCTACGGCGCCGACCGGTTTCAACTGCACGCCATTACCCGCGAGCTCGTAGAGCGCAACCCGACCTTCCGCTTCAACCACTATCGCGGGTTGGCCTCCGCCTACGTGGTCGACACGCTGCAGACGGTTTTTCACTACATCTTCTCGACCGCAGGATTCGAGGAATGTCTGATCGGCGTGGTCGAACCAGGGGGGAGATGCCGACACCACCGGGGCTATCGCCGGCATGATCGCAGGAGCGTTTTACGGATTGGAAGCGATTCCGGCGAAATGGCTGAAGAAACTCGACAAGCCGGTGCGGGCCGAGGCGGAAGACTCCGCCGAACGCCTGGTGCGCCTCTCGCCCTGGGGAGAGTCGCAGAAGGCCTTCTGACCTATGATCCTCGCCGACATATTTGGGTCTTGCGATGTGAGCCCATCATCTGGGCATGGATTGCCCAAAAACTGAGCATTCCGATTGCGGATGATTGTGCCCTTGCGAAGTGGGAAATGGCCTTCGACTCAGCATGGAAAGGCTTTTACGGGGATAATTAAGGGTTTGGCACGCCCTGTGCTAAAGGAAAGATCGTAACGTCAACGAGACACGAGGAGGTGTCTTTGATTGAACGGCGAAGAGGCCCAGGGAGTTTTCTCCTTTGGGCTTTTTTTATTTCAAACGGCAGATTTTCAAGGCGAATTACGGCAGGAGTTCCGGATTCGCAGTTCAGACCGAAAATCCTCAGCAGCTCAATACGGTTTCATTCAAAAGCGGCGCCATGGCGGGGCCGCACGGGCAAGGGTTGCCCCATCCGGATCGTCCGGATGGGGCTTTTTTTTGGGTCATCGGACGGAACCCTTTGGTCGCCTCGGACACATCGACGAGGATGCCGCCTCGGGGGAAACCAGAGGGTTTGTCGCCCATCGGAAAAGAAAGGAAGAGTGTCATGGCTGAAAAGAAATTGCGCCAGATCGCGATCTACGGCAAAGGCGGCATCGGTAAATCCACTACCACTCAGAACACCGTGGCCGGCCTTGCCGCCCTCGGCAAGAAGGTGATGATCGTCGGCTGCGACCCCAAGGCCGACTCGACCCGCCTGATTCTCCACGCGAAAGCCCAGGCGACTGTTATGGACAAGGTTCGAGAACTCGGCACCGTCGAGGATCTGGAGCTGGACGATGTGCTCAAGACGGGCTATAGCGACGTCAAGTGCGTCGAGTCGGGCGGTCCCGAGCCGGGCGTCGGCTGCGCCGGTCGCGGCGTCATCACCGCCATCAACTTCCTCGAGGAGGAGGGCGCCTACACCCCCGACCTCGACTTCGTCTTCTACGATGTCCTCGGCGACGTCGTCTGCGGCGGATTCGCCATGCCGATCCGCGAGAACAAGGCCCAGGAGATCTACATCGTCGTCTCCGGCGAGATGATGGCCATGTACGCCGCCAACAACATCTGCAAGGGGATCGTCAAGTATGCTTCTTCGGGCAGCGTGCGCCTCGGCGGCCTGATCTGCAACAGCCGCAACACCGACCGCGAGGCCGAACTGATCGAGGCACTGGCCAAGAAGCTCGGCACCCAGATGATCCACTTCGTTCCCCGCGACAACCAGGTGCAGCGCGCCGAGCTGCGCCGCATGACCGTCATCGAGTACTCCCCCGAACACAAGCAGGCCGAGGAGTACCGCATCCTGGCCAAGAAAATTCCCGAGAACAAGATGCTGGTCGTCCCCACCCCGCTGGCGATGGAAGAACTCGAAGAGCTGCTGATGGAGTTCGGCATCATGGAGGCGGAGGACGAGAGCCATCGTCGGCAAGGCTGGAAGCGTGCGGCATAGTCAGAGGAACAACAGGTCCCATAAGACATATACGGGCCAACAGGTCCTATTCCACAGGAGTCTTTCATGTCTGAAAAAATAATGAGAAAAAGACCGTCGAGGGGATCACCAAGGAGTCGACCCAGGCGATGATCGACGAGGTCCTGGCGGTTTATCCCGAGAAAGGGAAGAAGAAGCGCGCGCCGCACCTGGCGCCCAACGACCAGCTCTCCGGCAAGGCCTGTGTCAAGTCGAACAAGAAGACCGTTCCCGGCGTCATGTCCGCCCGCGGCTGCGCCTATGCCGGCGCCAAGGGGGTGGTCTGGGGGCCGATCCGCGACATGGTCCACGTCTCCCACGGCCCGGTCGGCTGCGGCTGGTACTCCTGGGGAACCCGGCGCAACCTGATGAGCGGCAAGCTCGGTGTCGACCAGTTCGGCATGCAGTTCACCTCCGACTTCCAGGAGAAGGACATCGTCTACGGCGGCGACAAGAAGCTCAAGACGCTGCTCACCGAGGCCCACGAGCTCTTCCCGCTGGCCAAGGGGATCTCGGTCCTCTCCGAGTGCCCGGTCGGCCTGATCGGCGACGACATCAACGCCGTCGCCAAGCAGACGGCCAAGGAGCTCGACATCCCGGTCATCCCCTGCAACTGCGAAGGGTTCCGCGGCGTCTCCCAGTCGCTGGGTCACCACATCGCCAACGACACGATCCGCGACTACATCATCGAGACCCGCGAGTTCGACGAGCCGATCGGCCCCTACGACATCGCCCTGATCGGCGAGTACAACATCGGCGGCGACGCCTGGTCGACCAAGCCGCTGCTGGAAGAGATGCGGCTTCAACGTCAAGTCGGTCGTGGACCGGCGACGGCGAGTTGGAGAAGATCGCCGCCACCCATCAGGTGCAAGCTCAACGTCATCCACTGCTACCGCTCGATGAACTACATGTGCAAGGTCATGGAAGAGAAGTACGGCATTCCCTGGATCGAGTACAACTTCTTCGGCCCGACCAAGATCGAGGAGAGCCTGCGCAAGCATCGCCGAGCTCTTCGACGACAAGATCAAGGAGAAGGTCGAGGCGGTCATCGCCAAGTACGACCCGCAGATGCAGGCGGTCATCGAGGAGTACAAGCCGCGCCTCGAAGGCAAGACGGTGATGCTCTACGTCGGCGGCCTGCGCCCGCGCCACACCATCGGCGCCTACGAGGACCTGGGCATGGACCTGCGTCGGCACCGGCTACGAGTTCGCCCACAACGACGACTACGACCGCACCGCGCCGGAGATGCCCGAAGGCGACCGTGGTCTACGACGACGCCTCCGAGTTCGAGATGGAACAGTTCGTCGAGGTGCTCAAGCCCGACCTGGTCGGCTCCGGCATCAAGGAGAAGTACGTCTTCCAGAAGATGGGCCTCCCCTTCCGCCAGATGCACAGCTGGGACTACTCCGGCCCCTACCACGGCTACAAGGGCTTTCCGATCTTCGCCCGCGACATCGACATGGCGATCAACAGCCCGACCTGGAAGCTGGTCAAGGCGCCTTTTTAGACGAAAAAACGGTAATCAAAAATCATTCACCGCAAAGGCGCAGAGGACGCAAAGAAGATCTGAACCCGAAAAGCAGGGATTCGAAAAACAGGGATTTGACCCAAAGACACGATTTTTACTCTGCGCACTTTGCCTCTTTGCGGTGAAAAAGAATTTGGTCCTTCGGTCTCTCGCGTCGAATCAATAAGGAGTTCAACATGGCCAACAACCTGGGATTAAAAGTCAAACCGGTCACTGAGACCCCCGCCTCCGAGATTGAGCGGGTCGCAGCATGGATCGATACCGAAGAGTACAAGGAACTCAACTTCAAGCGCGAGGCGCTGGTGGTCATGCCGCCCCACGCCTGCCAGCCGCTCGGGGCCGAGCTGGTCGCCCACGCCTTCGAAGGATCGCTGCCCTTCGTGCACGGCTCCCAAGGGTGCGCCTCCTACTTACCGCTCGACCCTCAACCGCCACTTCCGCGAGCCGGCGCCGGCCGTCTCCGACTCCATGACCGAGGACGGCGCGGTCTTCGGCGGCCAGAACAACCTGCACGAGGGTCTGGAGAACGCCATCGCCCTCTACAAGCCGAAGATGGTCTCCATCTTCACCTCCTGCATGCCGGAGATCATCGGCGACGACCTGACCGCCTTCATCAAGAACGCCCGCAACAAGGGGCTGGTGCCGGAGGAGCTGCCGACCCCCTACGCCAACACCCCGAGCTTCAACGGCTCGCACATCCACGGCTACGACGCCATGCTCCTCTCGATCCTGCAGACCCTGACCGAAGGGAAAAAGATGGAAGGGCGCTGCACCGGCAAGGTCAACCTGATCCCCGGCTTCGATGCCAACACCGGCAACTTCCGCGAATACAAGCGGATCTTCGACGCCTTCGGCGCGCCCTACACCATTCTCGGCGACATCTCCGACGTCTTCGACTCCCCGCTGGACGGGACCTACCGGGTCTACCCCGGCGGCACCCCGCTGGAGGATGCGGCCGATTCCATCAACGGCAAGGCGACCATCAGCCTCGGCCCCTTCTCGGCCGCCAAGACCTACACCTGGGTCAAGGACAACTTCGCCGGCGCCCATGCGGCGCTCCCTATGCCGCTCGGCATCGCCAACACCGACGCCTTCCTGATGAAAATCGCCGAATTCACCGGCAAACCGGTCCCTGAGAGCCTCAAGGCCGAGCGCGGCCGGGCCGTGGACGCCATGACCGACGCCCACCAGTACATCCACGGCAAGAAGTTCGCCCTCTATGGCGACCCCGACCAGCTCCTCGGCACCATCTCCTTCCTGCTGGAGATGGGGGCGGTTCCCTACCACATCCTCTGTAGCAAGGGGAGCAAGAAGGTGGCGAAGTCTATTCAGGCGCTGCTCGATGCGTCCCTGTACGGCAAGCAGGGGACGATCTACATGGGCAAGGACCTCTGGCACTTGCGCAGCCTGCTGATGACCGACCCGGTTGACGGCCTGATCGGCGACACGCATGGAAAATTCATCGCCCGCGATGCAGGTATCCCGCTTTTCCGTTTCGGCTTCCCGGTCTTCGACCGGGTAAACCTGCACCGCAGCCCGATCATCGGCTACCAGGGGGCGATCAACATGCTCACTGCGATCTGCAACAAGTTTCTCGACATCGTCGACGAGAGCTGTCCCGATCGGCAGTTTGAGATGATGCGCTAGCGTTTTGGGCGGCAAGCGGTCCTTTGCACCGATCTCTGCGTCAGCCTGCGAAATCGGTCGTCGACGTACGATGTACGCCTCCTCGCGATTTCTTGGCTTCCTTGACCTCGGCGCAAAATTCTCGCTTGCCATCCCAAAACGGGAAAAACCTGTATTGGGGAAAAACCTAAATTCTGAAATTTAAGAAATCTAGCGGCGGCTCGAACCGAGCCCGCCACGGGAAAGAATTTCTTTGCGTTCTTGGCGTCTTAGCGGTGGGGAAAAATGATTCATACCCGAAGATTCGACATCGTTGGCGGCAGGGCCGGGAGAGGATCGAGCATGAAAGTCGCATTCGCCAGTACCGACAAGATCCATATCGACGAGCATTTCGGCCAGGCGGAAGAGTTTTTTATCTGGGAGATCGGGACCGATGCGGCAGCTTTCGTCGGCGTGGTGCAGGTCAGGGATGAGGCCGAATCCGGTCACCGCGACGACAAGATCGAGGCGCGCTGTTCTGCCCTGACCGACTGCGCCCTGGTTTACGTCGCTGAAATCGGCGGTCCGGCGGCTGCCCGGCTGGTGCAGAAGCGAATCCATCCGCTTAAGAGCAAGGATCGGGAGCCGATTTCCGAGGTCGTCGCCAAGCTCCAGGAGGTGTTGCGCGACAGTCCGCCGCCCTGGCTCAAAAAGGCGATGCTGAAGGACGAACGGCCGGGGTTCGCAGAAAGATAAACGAACATGTAGGGACAGGTCCCCGTGCCTGCCCTGCCAGGGCACCCACAGGGGGGTGCCCCTACAAAAAAAATGAATGAAGGAGACTCACCATGGCAGTCTATACAGGCAAAACCAAAAGCGGAAAAGAGTGGACCCCGACCTTCGTCGAGGCCATCGACCATGAAAAGTGCATCGGCTGCGGTCGCTGCTATAAAGTTTGCTCGCGCAGTGTCCTCGGGCCGGAGGACCTGGAGGACGAGGAGACCGAATCGACCCGCATGGTCATGAGCATCGTCGACGACAGCAACTGCATCGGCTGCGTCGGCTGCGGGGTAACCTGCAGCAAAAAGGCCTTCAGTTTCAAGCCGCTGGCAATTTAAGAGCGAGTAATTGCGTTTCTGGTTTCAGGATCGGCTCGAAGTATGACGCACCAACCTGAACCCGAAGATGTCTTGGAGGTTTCCATGCGTATTGCTGTCGCGTCAAAATCGGGAACCGAAGTCGATCAGCACTTCGGTCATGCCGAACGTTTTCTTCTCTATGAGTGTGCCGATGGTGTTCCTAATCTGGTTGGAGACGTGAAAGTGGAGAAGTACTGCTCCTTTGATGTGGATCATCCTTTCCGTGAAAAGCAATTCGGTGCCATTGTCGATGCCCTCCGGGGATGCAGTGCGGTCGTAATGGCGATGGTCGGGGAGTTACCCCGTCAGGAGTTGAAAAAAGCCGGCATCGAACCGGTGACGGCCGACGGCCCCATTGATCCGGTTGTTCTGAGAGTCCACGGCCGGCTTTCCGGCCGCGGCTGAAAGGGAAAGATCATGTCTTTCCAGGGATGCAATAGCCTCCGGCATGGGCAGGCCGGGTTTTGAATGAGTCCGCCTGCCCGATTTTTTCCACTTTGGAATTATTAAAATATCCCTGATGACCCGAAGGTGGGGCAGAAGCATAATTAGAAACGGTTGGTACCGGGCGGTACCCGTGACGATGGTGGCAAAGACGCCCCGGCAAAGAAAATTGCGGGGCTTTTTTCATAAAGAGGACAGGCAGTCCCAATAGAAACCGGGAGTGCCGCGAAAGGAGAGAGACCATGGCCAGCGGCTGTCCGATGATGAAAACCGGAATGCAAACCGATCACCCCTGTTTCGGCGGCGACCACGCCCAAGCGGGCCGAATTCACCTCCCCGTCGCGCCGGGCTGCAACATCAAGTGCGGCTTTTGCGAGCGCCGGTTCGACTGTGCCAACGAAAGCCGTCCGGGTGTTACCAGCCGGGTTTTGACCCCCGAACAGGCCGTGGAGCGGGTAGGGCTGGTCAAGCGGCACATGGAGAAACAGGGGGGCGCGCGCCTCAAGGTGGTGGGAATCGCCGGCCCCGGCGACCCTCTAGCCAATCCCAGAACCTTCGAAACCTTCGAGCGGATCCGCGAGGCCTTCCCGGAGATGACCCTTTGCCTGTCGACCAACGGCCTGCTGCTGCCGGAAACAATCGATAAGATCCTTGCGTACGACATTCACAGCCTGACCGTTACCATCAACGCGCTGACGGCCGTAACCGGCGCCAAGGTTTATGACTGGATCAGATATGAGGGAAAGAAACGAGAAGGGGAGGAGGGCGCGGCGACCCTTCTTGCACAGCAGTTCAAGGGGTTGAAACTGGCTGCAGAATCAGGGTTGCTGGTTAAGGTCAATCATGTGCTTATCCCGGGTGTCAATGACCATGAAACCCTCGATCTGGCGGTCAGGGTGCGCGAACTGGGGGCGACCATGATGAACATCATGCCGGTGATCCCGGTGGGTCGGTTCCGAAATAGCGAGCCGCCCTCGGCGGTGGACATGGAGATGGTTCGCAATCAGGCCGAGTTGATCCTCTCACAGGCCCGTCACTGCCGGCAGTGTCGAGCCGATGCCGCCGGGGTGGTGGGGCAGGACCTGGATCTGGCGGTGCTGGAGGCCGGTTGAAGAACTGCTTCTAATCATTTTCTTCCGAGTCTACCTTGAGTGCGCTTTATCCTTCGGCTAAGCAGGGTTGTAATTTAGAACAGCTTCCAAGAAAAGCCCAACGGCGGATTGAGCACCGGACGTTCAAAGACAGGTTTCCACATCCGTTTTTTCGTGATTTATGAGATATGATACCAGCTCTGTTCTTAGTTGCCGATAAGAGCCGCGAGGGTTTCCACACCCTGCAGAATATCGTTCATCTCGATTCCCCCAAAACCCAACAACAGCTTATTCGTCTCGGAACTCCCTGAAACGTAAAAATCGGAAAATGACAATAGCCGACAGCCATTTTGTTTTGCTCGATCTATCAGTCCGGCTTCATCGGTCAGGCTATCGGTCAATTCAAGTACGACATGGAGACCTGCTCCCTGGCCAATCACCCTGACACTCCTCCCGAAACATTGATCAATCGCCTTCAGCATTGCACTGTGTTTTTTCCGATAAAAAGTTCGACATCGGCGGAGGTGCTGGTCCCAGTGCCCCCGCTCCATGAACTGGGTCATCGCCCTTTGGATGAACGGAGGGACTGGGCAAAGGTAATTACGGAAAAGTCGATGGTAGTCAGGCAACAATGTGCGCGGGAGGACCATATAACTCAAGCGCAAAGCCGGCGAGAAAACCTTGGAGAAAGTTCCCTGGTAAATGATGTCGCCTTGGGGATACAATCCCTGAAGAGATGGAATGGGCTTCCCGACATAGCGAAGCTCACTGTCGTAATCGTCTTCAATGATCAGCCGCTCCCCCTGCTTTGCCCAAGAGATCAGTTCCAGCCGGCTAGCGACCGGCATCACATGCCCCAGCGGCATCTGATGCGACGGCGTGATATAGGCAACAGTGCACCGCACTCGCCTTTAGCCCATTCAGATCGAGTCCGTCTGGACCGATATCGATGGGCGACAATGGTGAATCCCTGGTTGCGGAAGAGTTCACGGGGAAGGTGATATCCGGGATTCTCGACCGCCACAGAGCTGTGCCGCCTCCTGATAAGCTGGGCAACCACATCCAGCCCCTGCTGCAATCCGGAACAGATCACGATCTGGTCGGGGGAACAGCGCACACCGCGTGAACGTTCCAGATAATATTGAAGATTGCACCGCAAACCCCATTCTCCCTGCGGACTCGCCATACTGAGAAAAAGCCCCGGCGATCAGAACGAAGTCCCTCGATAAGGCATTTGCGCCAGAGAGACGAGGGGAAAACATCAGGGTCGAGACGTGCAGGATGAAAGTCGTAGCGATACCGTTCCGCCAGTCTGGGATGAAGGTCTTGTGGCGGTGAAATCACCTTGGCTTTTAAGGCGAGTTCCTGATCAATGTTCGAAACAAAGTATCCGCTTCGAGACTTGCTGTAGAGATAACCCTCAGCACACAATTCCTGAAAAGCACCCTCGACGGTATTGCGGCTTATTTCCAACTCAATGGCCAGGTCTCGAATCGAGGGGAGCCTGAAATGCGCCGGCAGTTCGCCGGACAGGACCTGGTCACGAATCTGCTGGTAGAGTTGCCGATACAGCGGCATGATGTCATTGGTATTCAATGTAAACATGGCAACACCTCCATCGAGGGGAACGCTCCAGGATGACGAGTATGACCCTGAAAGGAGGCTCAATGCCTCCACCTGATTGAAACATCACTTAGCGCCAGGCGAGCCATCTGCCCCCACGCTTTTTTCACAAATTGTACCTTTTGATGAGGCCAGTAATCAAGTAACCTCCTTATGTCTAAAACCGAGAAACAAAATAACGACAGGAGGATGAGTATGGTCCCGGAAAAATTGCAGGAAATTCTCAAAAAAGACGGTGTTGTCGCGATCGCTACCTTGGGCAAGGAGGGACCACACATGGTCAATACCTGGAACAGTTACATCCGCATCTCGCCCGAAGGCCGCATGCTGATCCCTGCCGGCTACATGCACAAAACGGAAGAAAACATCAAACACAATTCTGAGGTTTTGATTACTCTCGGCAGCAGTAAGGTCCAAGGCCTGCATGGAGCTGGCGCAGGATTCCTGATTAAGGGAAAGGCGGCTTTTGTGACATCCGGCCCCGACTATGATGCCTTGAAGTCGGCCTTTAGCTGGCTGCGGGCAACACTTGCCGTTACAATTGATTCCGCCACCCAGACGTGGTGATGAATCCTCTGCCGGCAAAGTCGACCTTTACCTCGTCACAGAAGTTGTTCCTGACGGATTGAGCGACTGGTCTAGCCGATTCCCAGAACCTCTGAAGGGAGAGATTTGCCGCAGGCAGCGCTCCAACCTGATTTGACTGTTCCGTTCGTCCGTTTCCAGGTACCATTGAGCCAGCCGCGAACCTCACCATTCTTTTCCCTGCGAGCAGCGAATCAGATATGGACCGATCATCCCGCAATCGCCTGAACCGGCGCCACCTGCACCTTTTTCCCGCAGAAACCCTTTTCGACCGGATCGCTCGCTCGGTCTGCCGTGCCGGCTGCCTGCCGCGCAAGGAGCTGTACGAGGCCTGGGAGATGGCCCGCCGGGTGCGGCGCCGGTTTCGCGGCGGACGGGTGGTCGACATGGCCTGCGGCCACGGACTGCTCGCCCAAATCCTGCTGCTCCTCGACAACGATTCGCCCGATGCGCTTGCCGTCGACCTGCGACTGCCGCAGAGCTCCGCCACCCTGGCGGCGGCGCTGCAGGCGGACTGGCCCCAGTTAAAGGGGCGGATCCGCTTCGAGCAGAAAGGCATCGAGCGGATTGCCCTCACCCCGAACGACCTGGTCGTCTCGGCGCATGCCTGCGGCGGCTTGACCGACCGGGTGCTCGAGATAGCCACCGCTGCCGGCGCCAGGGTCGCGGTGCTCCCCTGCTGCCACGATCTGGATGTCGGCGACTGCGGCGGGCTGAAGGGATGGATGGACGGGCCGCTGGCGATCGACGCCACCCGCGTGGCCCGACTGCACGCTGCAGGATACCGGGTCCACACCCAGACAATCCCCGCTGAGATCACCCCCAAGAACCGACTGCTGCTCGCCGAACCGGGCTTGGGGGAATAGTGTCCTTCCCAAAAAGTCCCGTCTCTTGCGTCATCATTTCCGCTCGATAGAGGCTGTCATCCAAGCTAGGGTTTCGCCCACGCCCAACTCCCACATCGGTGGACGAGAGCCGTCCCTGATACAAATGTCGATTTTGTGGATGGCTGGATCGCCCGGGGGGCGACGGTTGTCGGTGGTTGTTGCGAAATCGGCCCGGCACATATTCGCGAGCTGGACCGGCGGCGCCGCGGAAAATGATCGCTGGTTGTCTGTGGCAGGATTCGAGGTTTTCGCCGATGCGCGGGTTTGCCAAGAAAAGTCTAGAAAGGTGCAAAGCACACCGCATAATCGCTGCATTCCCCGCAGTTGGGGGTCTTGCACATGGTTCCGCCACTTAGGTCGCAAACCTGTTTAAAGAAAAAGCGTTTCCAGCGCATCCCCTGGTTGTTGGCCGATGCCAGTGAGGGAAAATGACGGCGGATGGCGGCTGTGAGCTGCGGACGCTCGAAAAAGCCCATGGCGATCCAGAGATGCCCCGGCTGAGCGGCGCGGGCGGCCAGGATGTGGGCCAGCCAGAGGGAGGTCGGGACTGGAACTCCGTGCGGATTCCGGGGAACGTGGGAGAGGAGGAGGCGAAGGACGTCCTGATTGACTTCGGGGGAAGCGCCCTGGCTGTAGATTCGATCGTGTGCCAGAAGACAGGGGTCGGCTGTCGGGAAAAAGGTTTGCAAGATGCCGGCAATGTCTATCGGCTCCAGACCGAGGGCAGTCGCCGGTTTACAGGGTTCTTGCGATGCGACGGTCAGCAGGCAGGCGAACAGGTGGCGGTCCTCCTCCGTTGTGCCGGGCGGGGCAGGGCTGCCCGTCAACCGGCGGTAGATAGGGTCGGCGGCCGAAACGCGGGGTCCGTGTTCCTCTTCAGAGAGATCATGCACTGCGGTCCGGAGGGAATGGGTTTCGCTAAGGGCGCTGGTGACCGCTGCCCGCAGCGCTTTGACGGCCAGACCGGCGCAGTAGCCGCGCTCGGGCGGCAGGCCGCCCAAGGCGGCCTCGACGGCGGCCGGATCGACCGCCTCCATCGTCTCCAGGGGGCGCCCCTCGGCCAACTCAGCCGCCGCGGCGCAGGCGGCGATGGTGAACCCGCAGCCGTAGACCTGGAAACGAACCGTCTCGGCTTGACCGTCACGGACCCGCAAGGCGAAGCGCACGGCCAGGCGCTTGCCCGCTTCGCCGGCACCCAACCCGACCTCGCCGATGCCATCGGGGGCGGCGAGAGTGCCGGTGTAACGTGCGTCCATGGCATAGCGGCGTATGGTGTCGGTGTAGGTATTCATATCGTTTCTCCAAATGAGGCACAACGATCGGACTGATTCGACGGATCCGAACGATCGGTCGGATCGCGTGGTGTTCTCGGAAAAAGCCTTAATGCCTCTTCGAGGCCGCATTGGCCACCTCGCTGAGAAAGTATGCTCCCCCCTCGTAAAGAACGTCGTTTTTGAGCTGATTGCCGATCTGCTCCCAGATGGGGTAGCCGCGCAGCAGCAACCCTTTGTGACAGCGGTGGGCGAGGGCTTCGCCGTGGACGTTGGTGATGAGCAGATCGAACTCCCCGCACAGGGTTTCGGCGTCCCCCAGATCGCCCACCAGGATCTTCTCGGCGGGAAAAGTTTTCAGTTGCGGGGAATCGACCGGGGAGATGACGACGGTGACTTTCCCTCCCGCATCGGTGAGCAAGCGGCAGAGACCGGCGGTTTGGTCCGGCTCTCCGGCGACCAGGAAACGGGTCTGGCCCAGGGAAATATGGCTGTCGAGCATTGCGTCCTGCAGTCGTTTGCGCCAGCGAGTGAGCCTTCCTGGCGGTACAGCCCGCGACGTTTCCTCCAGCAACAGCGCGGCGAGGGCATCAGTCGCCTTCAGGCCCTGGAGGTGGGGGAAATGGTGGTGACGGATAAACGGGTTTTTCTTCCGCAGGGCGGCCGCGCAGATCTTCATTGAATCGCCCACGCTGACCACCAGCCCCGCCTCGGCCAGGCTCCGGATCTCCTCGACCGCGATACCTCCGCTGGAGAGGGCGCTCTGCTTCTCCCCGAGATGGCCGTCGAGGGAGGTCGAGAGGTCGGGCAGGGCCAGAACCTCGAAGCCGAAGCCGGCAATGAACTCCTTGATTTTTTCCACTTCGATCGGCGTCAGGCTGACGTGGGGCAGCAGCAGCACCTTTTCGTCGTCGATCCTCTCGGTCGGCGCGACCAGTTGTTCGATAACGCCCCTGACGGCCAGCGCCCAACCGCTCTCCATCCCCCCCTCGTAATCGGGGGTGTTGACCCAGACCAGGGGGAAGTCGATTTTCGAAGAGACGCCGCGGACGTCGTCCCCCTTGGTTTCGGTCAGCCCCGTGGTGTAGAGGCCGATCAGGCTGGGGGCGACCTTGGCCGTTATGTTTTTTACCGCCTCGACGATGCCGGCATCGCCGCCGTCGAGGATCGCCGTGACGTCCGTCACCGCGGTGGTCTGGATGGCGATCGGCTCCGCGAAGTGCCGCGTCAGGTACACCTTGGTGAAGGATGTACACCCCTGGGCCCCGTGCATCAGCGGCATGCACCGGTCGATGCCGAGAAAGGCGAGAGTCGCGCCCATCGGCTGGGAGAGCTTGATCGGGTTGACCTGCAGCGGTTTGGCAAAATTACGGATCACTTCTCCCATGGAGCCCTCCTGACGACGTTGCGGAATACGGGGTTTTCCAGAGCGTTTTTGAGGTCCTCGGCCAGATTCGAGAGCCCTCCGTAGCCGCCGTAGCTCTTCCTCTTCTCCTGGTTTACGTCGGCAAAGGCGATCCCTTTCTTGATGGCGGTGTAGAGGCTGCGCCCGCCGGCCAGCAGCAGGTCGGCTCCCGTCTCGTCGATGATTTTTGCCTGTTCCTGCCCCGGCCTGGTCATCAGGACGCCGTTGGGGCCGAGACAGGCGCGTGCCTTCTCCCGGTCCGCCTCGGTGGATTTGCCGACAGCCGTCGCCACCACCTCGAACCCCAGATCCTGCAGGGCCGCGGCAATCGACCATGCCTTATTCCCGCCGGTGTTGAGGACCGCCTTTTTCCCGCGAAAAAGGGTCCGATAGGGTTCGAGCGCCCGATCGAGTTTCGCCTCCTCGCGGGCGATCACCTGCCGGGCCCGACCACTGAGGTCGGCATCCCTCAGCGCCTCGGCGATGGCGAGCAGGCCGGCACTGGTCTCCCGCTTGCCGTAAAAGGAGAGGGAGACCCAGGGGATGCCGTAGCGCTCCTCCATCTTTCGCGCCAGCGAGACAAGGGATTTGGCGCAGACCAGCACGTTCAGTTTTGCCCGGTGGGCGGTGCGGATGGCCGGGATGCGGCCGTCGCCGCTCAGGGTGGCGAGAACGCGGACTCCGAGTTCCTCCAGAAGCGGCGTGTACTGCCACATGTCCCCGGTCACGTTGTAGTCGCCGATCAGGTTGATGTCGAAAGGGGTGGTGACATCCGGTTCGGCCGTGCCGATCAGGTGCTGCAGCACCGCTTCGCCTCCCAGCCGGCTGCCGAGGTTCTTGCCGCCGACGAATCCAGGGGCGTGAACCGGCACTACCGGGATGCGGAACTTCTCGGACGCCTGGCGGCAGAGCGCGTCGAGGTCGTCGCCGATCAGGGCGGTGACGCAGGTGGCGTAGATGAAGACCGCTTTGGGAGCGTACCGCGTTACGATCTCCTCAATCGCTCTCAGCAGCTTCTCTTCCCCCCCGAAAACCACATCGTTGGTGGAGATGTCGGTGGTGAAGCCCATCTGGGTCAGGTCACGTTCCTCCCAGCTGGTTTTCGTGGCGCGGGTCTCCCAGGATGCGCCGAGGCAGGTGATCGGGCCGTGCACCAGGTGCGCGGCATCGGCGAAGGGAAAGAGGGAGATCTGCGCCCCTTCGAAAGCGCACCCCCCCGTGGTCGCTCCCGGGATGGGCGCGTTGCAGGAACTTTTTTTGGTCTTATTGTGGGCGCAAGCGCTCTCATCGAGCAGCTCTCTGATTTTCGGTTTACCGGCCACGACTGAGTCTCCTTGAAGATTCGGAGTTCCGTCGCGTCTTTGGGAGGGAACATTTTGATGCCGGCAGCAGTGCCGGAGCAAAGAGGAAAGTTGTTTGGGATTTTGAGAATGCAAAAGGTTTGCCAGAGGGGCGGAGCTGGGCTATAGGTTGAATGCTGTAAGCCGTAAGAAAAAACACCGCTTTTGCGATATTATCCCGCTGGTTGTCCCCCGAAAGCACCGTTCCAATCACGAAGAGTTGCCACGAAGAGATGGCCTATTTCTCTGCACTGTCGACGGGAGATGCTCCGAACCCCGGCGACAGAAATGCCCCCCGCAGGGGAGAGGCACTTTTTGCTTCCTTTTTCTTGCCGTCTGGAGAAAAAGGAAGGCGTCTGGCGGGACGCGACCCGCCGGTTTTGGTTTATGACTTTGATCCCCAGAACGAAAACATTCCAAGCACCCCTGCCTAAATTTGAAGCAAATCCAACTCTCCGCGAATGTAAAGATCCCCATTCAGGTCGGTTTGGAGATTGGCATACCTCCTGCTGTAAAGATAATTGAAAACAACACCCAGCCCCCGGCAAAGCAGCCGGGCCAAACGGCAACGAAGCCCCAGGACATTAAGTCCCGGGGCTTTTTTTTCAGCAAAGGGGGTCCCATGAAAACAGCGATGAAAAAAAAGGTCATCATCGACGATACCACCCTGCGCGACGGCGAACAGACCGCCGGAGTGGTCTTTACCCGGAAAGAGAAAATGCGGATCGCCCGGATGCTCGATGAAATCGGCGTCGGCGAACTGGAATGCGGCATCCCGGCCATGGGCAAAGAGGAGCAGGAGAGCATCCGGGCGCTGGTTGAAATGGACCTCAACGCCCGCCTCATCACCTGGAACCGGGCGCTGGTCGCCGATATCCAGGCCTCTCTGGAAACCGGAGTGCAGGCGGTGGATATCTCCCTTTCGGTGTCCGATATCCATATCGAAAACAAGCTGCGCAAAAACCGCGATTGGGTCGGGGAGCAGCTGCGGGTCGCCCTCGGGTTCGCTAAGGAGCACGACCTCTACGTTTCGGTGGGCGGAGAGGATGCCAGCCGGGCCGATCTCGATTTTCTGGCGGAACTTATGGAGATCGCCCGGAGCATGGGGGCGGACCGTTTCCGCTTCTGCGATACCCTGGGAATCCTCGATCCCTTCGCCACCTATGAAAAGGTGAAATACCTGGCCGAACACGTGCCCCTCGATCTCGAGATTCACACCCACAACGACCTGGGGATGGCCACGGCCAACGCCCTCGCCGGAATCCGGGCCGGGGCGACGTTCGTCAACACCACCGTCAACGGCCTCGGAGAGCGGGCGGGCAACGCCGCCCTCGAAGAGGTGGTCATGGCCCTGAAGCACGCCTGCGGCATCGACCACGGAATCGATACGCATCGTCTGGTGGAAATCTCCCGCTTCGTCGGCAGGGCGAGCCGCCGGCCGGTGCCCGCATGGAAGGCAGTGGTCGGGGAGAGGGCCTTTGCCCACGAGTCGGGGCTGCACGCCGACGGGGTGCTGAAGAATCCGCTCAACTACGAAGGATTCGACCCCGCCGAGGTCGGTCTGTCCCGGCAGATGGTTCTGGGCAAGCACTCCGGCAAGCACGGGCTGCTCTATCGCCTGCGACAGCTCGGGTTCGAGCCCGATCCTCTCGAGACGAGCGATATCCTGGAGCGGGTGCGCAGCATCTCCCAGCGCAACAAGCGGCTCCTGAGCGATCAGGAGCTTCTCTCCCTGTGCCGCTCCATTCGCAAAGTCGCCTGAAACGCTGGCAAAGAGGAAAGACGATGGAAATATCAACTCTCAGGTCCGCCGATTGGGACATCTTTCTCGCCATAGCTCTTCAGGAAGGCTGGCGAGTTCCGGAACAGGAGCTGGACTTGTTCCGCGGACCACTGGCCAGTGGGGCTTTTGCCCTGCGGGAGAATGTGGAGGCGCTTGGCTTTGTCACCGTCGTGGCCTACGAGAAACATGGCTGGATTGGTAACCTGATCGTTCATCCGGCCTGCCGGGGGCTGGGATATGGAAACGGTCTTTTCGACCATGCGGTTGCGGAACTGACAAACAGAGGGATGGAAACCATCTGGTTGACCGCCTCGGCCATGGGGAAGCCGCTTTATGAGAAAAAGGGCTTCCGAAAAGTGGACGAGGTGGTGCGGCGGGAACGGACGCCGGAAAGGTCTGCCCCCTTGTGTGGCGAGCCCGGTCGAAAGGAAACCCTCCTTGCGGCGGATGCTCGAGTGTGGGGGGAGAGGCGCACCAAGCTGATCGAACCCCTAATCGAAGAGGGGCAGGTGCTGGCGGCAGGGGACGCGATCGCCCTGTTGCAGAGGAAATCGAATCCTCAAATCCTCGGCCCGTGGTATTCGCCGAATCTCTGCCCACGGGAAAACCGCCGGATCCTTGCGTCGATTCTCTGTGCGGCCCGGGAAGGTTGCGGGCTGATTACAGACGTCCTTGCATCGTCACCCGTCAATACTCTTCTGGCTGCGGTGGGTTTTTCCGAGGGGAGTCGGTGCGATCTGATGGTCCGGGGGCCTGTGCAGGGAGTCGACCTGAGTTCCCTGGTCTCATTGGCCAGCCTGGGGAGTATGGGATAGGCCAAATAAGGCGATACGACGCAGAGCGAACCTTTGGGTACTTAAATCAGACGGCTGGAAGCGAGTGGGAATCTTTCCTTTTACGCCTCGTTCGAATTTTCCAACAGGCGTTCAAACTCCTTCTCGGACAGAATTTCGATTCCCCGGTTTTCGACTTCGTCGAGTTTGCTGCCGGGATTTTCCCCCACCACCAGGTAGTCGGTATTATCGCTGACACTCGAGGTTGCCCTGCCGCCGAGAGCTTCCACCGCCTTTTGCGCTTCGTCGCGGGTATACCCGCGCAGCGCCCCGGTGAAGACGAAGGTTCTTCCCTCCAGGGGCTGGTCGCCCTTTTCGGTAGACACCGGTTGCACAGTGACACCGACCAATTGAAGATCCTGAAGTGCCTGGCGATTTTCCCTGAAGAAGCTCGTTACGCTGCAGGCGATTTCCGGCCCGACATCGGGGAGTTTCCGCAGTTCGTTTCTGGTCGCCGCCATCAGATTTTCCAGACCTCCGAAATGACGAGCCAGGGTCTGGGCCATCCGCTGCCCGACATGTCGGATCGCCAGGGCATAGAGAAACCTGTCGAGGGGCGGTCGGCGGGCGCCCTCGATCGCCTCGGCGAGTTGGCGGGCGGATTTTTCGGCGAACCCTTCGAGTTGCTGCAAATCCTTCGCCTTCAGCCGATAGAGATCGGCCAGGGAGCTGATCATCCCCCGTTCGACCAGTTGGCGCGCCGTCTCTTCTCCGAGATGTTCGATATCGAGCGCTTCCCGTGACCCGTAATGTACGATTCGTCCCCTCAGTTGAGCCTTGCAGGAGAGCCCTGCCGGACACAGGACATAGGCACCCTGCCGTGCCACAGGGGTGCCGCAGGAGGGGCACCGGCTGGGCATGTGGAATTTGTGGGCGTATTTGTTGGGGCGCTCGATGCGCTCGGCCACCTCAGGGATGACATCCCCGGCCCGCTCGATGCGGACCCGGTCCCCCGCTCGCAGATCCTTTTTCATCACCTCGTCTTCGTTGTGGAGAGTGGCGCGGCTGACCGTCACGCCGCCCACATCCACCGGCTGCAAGAGGGCCACCGGGGTGAGGATGCCGCTGGTGCCGACCTGCACGACAATCTCTTCGAGGACCGTCACTTCCCGCTTCGGCGCGAATTTCCAGGCCATCGCCCAGCGGGGGAAACGATGCCGGGTGCCGAGTTCCCCGCGCAGCGCAAGGTCGTCGATTTTGAGGACAATGCCGTCGATCTCGTAGGGAAGATCCTGGCGCACTTCGTTCATTCTCTCCCGGTAATCGGCCAGATCGTCCAAACTCTCAATTTTCGTATTGAGCGGGTTGGTTTTGAGCCCCCAGCGGTCAAAGGCCTCCAGTTCCTCCCAGTGGCGGGTGAAATTTTTCCCTTCGATCCGCAGGATTTCGTAGAAGAATATATCGAGGGGCCAACGGGCGACGATCGTCGATTCGAGTCGGCGCAGAGTCCCGGCGCAGGCGTTGCGTGGGTTGGCGAAGGGCGATTGGCCGGCCTCGATCCGTTGCCGGTTCAGTTCCTGGAATGCCCTTTTGGGCAGGAACACCTCGCCGCGCACCGAGAGAAATTCCGGCACGTCGCCTGATCGCAACTGCAACGGCAGTGCACGAACCGTCGCCAGGTTGGCGGATATTTCCTCTCCGGTGTGTCCGTCGCCGCGGGTGGCACCTGACTGAAAGGCTCCCTTCCGGTAGATCACCTCCACCGAGACGCCGTCGAATTTGGGTTCAGCGATCCAGGTAAATTCTTTGCGACCCGTCTCGCGCCGAATAAAATCAAAGAACTCGGCGATCTTTTGCTCTTCGAGGGCCGCATTGAGGCTGAGCATCGGGGCCTCGTGTTCGACCCGCGGGAGTTCGTCGGCCGGCGGAGCGCCCACTCGCCGGGTGGGGGAGGTTGCAGAGCGCAGATCGGGCCACGCCTCCTCGAGTTCCTGCAGGCGGGAAAAGAGTTTGTCGAAGGTGGCGTCGGAGATCCTCGGTGCGTTTTCGACGTAGTAGAGATGGTCGTGGTAGGCGATCCCTTCTCGCAGCGCGGCGGCCTCTTTTTCGGCTTCTTCTCGCGAGAGGTCCTCGATCGGTTCGAAATCGGTGTTCGGATTTTTTTTGAAGTCCATGAAAACCCTATACCGAACCCTTCGCGGTTAAGCAAGTTCCTCTATTGCGATTGCCAAACGATGATCGATTGGTAGAAAGATAAAAGAAACGGGTTCCCGGCCACCCCAGCGCGAAACCGGTGAGTGCTCAGGGAGGAGCGATCTGTCATGCCCGAACTGCCCGATGTGGAAATTTTCAAGCAATATTTCCGTGCCACCGCCCTGCAGCAGGAAATCGACAGGGTCGAGATCCTCTCTCCCGAACTGCTGTCGGGAGGCTCGGAGAAATGCCTGCAGGATCTGCTTTGCGGGCGGTCCTTCACCGAGGTGGCGCGGTACGGCAAGTACCTCTTCGCTGCAGCGGCCGGAAAGGGGATGGCTGGTTCTGCACTTCGGCATGACGGGATTTCTCCGATATTTCAAGAAGGAGAACCAGAGCCCGAAACACCTTCGCCTGCTCGTCTCCTTCGCCAACGGGTACCGTTTGGCCTACGACTGCCAGCGCAAACTCGGACAGATTGGTTGGTGTATTGATCGGGCGAGATTCATCCGAGATAAGAGGCTTGGCCCCGATCCCCTCGATGAGCGTTTCGACCGCGAGGCCTTTGGCGAGATCCTCGAAAATCGGCGGGGAGCCATTAAGAGCCTGCTGATGAACCAGCAGGCCCTGTGCGGCATCGGCAACGTCTATTCGGACGAAATCCTGTTCCACGCCGACGTCCATCCGCGCCGAAAAGTGGCGGATCTGACGCAGGACGAACGAACCAATCTCTACGCCCGCCTGAAAGACGTTCTGCACACCGCCATTGAATGCCGGGTGGGAGAGAAAGGCTGGCCCGATTCCTGGCTTCTGCCCCATCGAGAGGTGGCAGAAGCATGCCCCCGCTGCGGGGGGGAGATTCTTCGGCTGAAAGTTTCGGGCCGCAGTACCTACTGCTGCGAGAAGCATCAGCAGTGAGGAAGGCCCTGCAGGTCCCCTCTGCCAGAACCGTGGCCGGCGCCATCGAGGGTTTCCTGATGCCAGTCTGCCTGGTCATCCACGAAGGGAACCGCTTTGCGGCGACGTGGCCGATGGGCGACCCTGGCACCGGTAACCGTTTGTTCTGGAAGATACCTGTAGAGAAATAGCATGCAGCTCCCCTCGCTGTGCTCGGGAGAAAGGGATGGAAGGAAAAATTTTTACTTGCAAAAATTGGCTTTTTGGCTAATATGCCAAATAGGTACTGAGGAGAATAACTTTATGCTTGAAAAACGCAAGACCCATCTCGAAGCCCGCGCCCGGGTCCTTAAGGCGATGGCCCACCCGACCAGACTCTTCATCATCGAGGAGCTGGCGAAGGAGGAGCGTTGCGTTTGCGACCTGACCGCCATGATCGGCGCCGATGTGTCGACCGTCTCGAAGCATCTTTCCGTTCTTAAGAACGCCGGCATCGTCGTCGACGACAAGCGGGGCAACCAGGTTTTCTATCGGCTGCGGGTGCCCTGTATCCTGAACTTTTTCGGCTGTGTCGAATCGGTGCTGGAATCGCAGGCCCGTGTCCACGCGACCCTGCTCTCGAAAGTCGGGGAGGGATAGAAGGATTTTTTTTGATTCAGTATTTGGCCATTTGGCAAAAATAGAAATAAGACGTTGTCGAATATTCGATATCACTCGCACACAAAAGGAGAATGCCATGAAAAAGATTCAGATCCTTGGAACCGGTTGCGCCAAGTGCAACGCCCTGGCGGACAATGCCAGAGCCGCGGCCGATTCGCTTGGGATTGTGGCGGAATTCGAAAAGTTGACGGAGATCAAGGACATCATGGCGTGGGGGGTGATGAGCACCCCCGCGCTGGTGGTCGACGGTCAGGTCGTATCGCAGGGCAAAGCCCTCAAGGCTGAAGAGATCGCCAAGCTGCTGAAATAAAATCTTCCGGACGCCGTGTCGATTCTCGGCGTTTCGCAAATGTTTTCCGGAGTCAACCATGTTCACCCTGTTGCAAAAATTCGCCGACCTGGTCGTCATCACCTGGCTGGGGCTCTCCCCAAAAGGGCACCTGGGCGGCGCGCTCAATTTCTTCCTCTTCGAGACGCTGAAGATCTTCTTTCTGCTGGCGCTGATCGTCTTCGTGGTGGCGATCATCCGCTCTTTTTTCCCTCCGGAGAAAACCAAGAAGATCCTCGCCCACAACCGCGAAATCCTCGGCAACGGCGCGGCGGCTCTGCTCGGCGTCGTCACTCCGTTCTGCAGCTGTTCGGCGGTTCCGCTCTTCATCGGCTTCGTCGAGTCGGGAGTGCCGCTCGGGGTGACGTTTCTCATTTTTGATCAGCTCGCCGATGGTCAACGAGGTGGCGTTGATCCTCCTTTACGGCCTCTTCGGCTGGAAGATCGCCGCTCTCTACCTCGGCACCGGCCTGCTCGTCGCCTTCGCCGCCGGCATCGTCATCGGAAAGCTACGCCTCGAGTCCCACGTCGAGGAGTACGTCTACCAGATCAAGGTTGGCGACAGCGAAATCAGCGTGCCGAGCTGGACCGAGCGTTTCGGCTACGCCCGCGGCTACACCGCAGAGATCTTCGGCAAGATCTGGCTCTACGTCCTGATCGGCATCGGCATCGGCGGCTTTATCCACGGCTATGCGCCGAAAGACTTTCTCGTGCATTACGCAGGTCCCGGCAACCCCTTCGCCGTTCCCATTGCGGTGCTTCTCGGTGTGCCGCTTTACAGCAACGCCGCCGGCGTGATCCCCATCGTCCAGGCGCTGATGTCCAAGGGAATGAGCATGGGGACGGTCCTCGCCTTCATGATGGCGGTCACCGCTCTGTCGTTTCCCGAGATGGTGATTCTGCGCAAGGTTCTCAAGCCGCGCCTGCTGGTGGTCTTCGTCGGCATCATGTCGGTGACGATCGTCGGCGTCGGCTATCTGTTCAACGCCGTGCTTTAGCCGGGAGGATGACTTTTTTGTCCCATATGATCCGGAGTGTTCCACGACTTCAACTCACTTCAATGGAAAAGGAGCTCTCAGATGTCGATTCGTCGTCTTGCTTTTGTTCTCGCTGCCCTGTCGCTGCTGGCTTTGATCTCCGGTTCGCTGGCCTTTGCGGCCGCCTCGACTCCCGGCAAAGACAAGGTCATCGTCTACTACTTCCACGAAACGATCCGCTGCTCGACCTGCATGAAGTTTGAAGCCTACTCGAAAGCAACACTGGATAAGTATTTCTCAAAGGATCTGAAAGACGGCGAAGTCGAATGGCACGTTCTCAACATGGATACCCCTCAGAACAAGCATTTCGTCAAGCAATTCAAGCTCTTCACCAAGGCTCTGATTGTCGAAAAAGTGCATGACGGCAAGGTTGTCGCCTGGAGAAACTTGGAGGATATCTGGTCCTTCACGGAGAGACGAGGGTAAATTTATGAATTACGTGAAGACGAACATTGACGCTTACCTTTGAAACCCAAGGTGCCCCTTAACAGTTGATCTGCGGAGAAACTCCATGAAATCGATTCGGAAGATTGTTGCGAGTTTGCTTTTCGTCGGCGGGTTGTTGCTTCCTCTTACGGTAAATGCAGCGGGCAAATCAGCCCTGCCACGTCTGGTCGACGTCGGTGCGGACAAATGCATCCCCTGCAAGATGATGGCGTCGGTTCTTGATGATCTGAAGGCCACTTACACCGGAAAACTGGATGTGGAATTCATCGATGTGTGGAAACACAAGGAAGAAGCGCAAACCTATGGGGTGAAAATGATTCCTACGCAAATTTTCTACTCTCCCGACGGCAGGGAACTCTACCGGCACCAGGGATTCTTCGCCAAAGAGGACATCCTCGCCAAGTGGCGCGCCCTAGGCTACAACTTCAAGTAGGGTGGGGGAAATGGACTCCGTATTCATCTCACTGACTCATGCCGTCAGCGGCACACCGATGGTCGCCCTCGGCGCGGCGCTCGTCTGGGGAGTTTTGAGCATCCTGCTCTCGCCCTGTCATCTGACGAGCATTCCGCTGATCGTCGGTTTCATCGACGGTCAGGGACAGATGACGACCCGCCGCGCTTTTGTGATCTCCAACCTCTTCGCGATCGGCATTCTCGCCACCATCGCGGTGATCGGTGTCGCGACTGCCGCAGCCGGCAGGATGATGGGAGACGTCGGCCCCTGGGGAAGCTGGCTGGTGGCGGCGGTCTTTTTCCTGGTGGGTCTGCACCTGCTCGACATTCTGCCTATGCCGTGGTCCGGTCCGGGGAAGGTGGGAATCGCCCGCAAGGGGATGCTGGCGGCCTTGCTGCTCGGGCTGATCTTCGGCATCGCCCTTGGCCCCTGCACCTTCGCCTACATGGCGCCGATACTCGCCGTCGCCTTCAGCAAGGCGGCCGACAACATGCTCTATGGCGCTTCGCTGCTTCTCGCCTACGGTCTCGGCCACTGCGCGGTGATCGTCTTTGCCGGGACCTTCACCGAAGCCGTCCAGCGCTATCTCGACTGGAACGAGCGCTCGAAAGGCGCCGTGGTGCTCAAAAAGATCTGCGGTATTCTGGTCATCCTCGGTGGAGGGTGGCTGGTTTACAGTACTTCTTTTGGATGAGGAAATGACGGCGACGGCCCTGTCGCCGCAGCCAGACAAATCACCTGCACGAAAACGATCTTGACGGAATTCGCAAAGGGGAGGCCTCTCATGGCGACAACGAACATGCAGACTTTTGAGGAGATTCTGGAAACCGGACTGAAATTTCACGGCCACAAATGCCCCGCCATGCCGATGGGACTGCGCGCCGGCCTGGCGGCGATGAAAGCGCTCGGCGTCGAGCGCTCCCAGGACAAGGAGCTGCGGGTTCTCTCCGAAACCGGCGAGGGGCATGCCGCCGGCTGCTTTCTCGACGGCATCATGACCGCCACCGGCTGCACCTACGGCAAGTCGAACATCAAGAAGCTCTACTACAACAAGATGGCGTTCACCCTGATCGACGCCAAAAGCGGCCGTGCGGTGCGGGTGTCGCTCAAACCGGAGTTCTTCGCCAAGGCGCTGAATTCCCCCTTCGTCCAGCAGCGCAAGGCCGGCGTGCCGCCGCAGGATATCCCGGCCGAAATCGCCGATCCGCTGGTCGACAATGTCCTGAACATGCCGGAGGAGGCATTCCTCGAAATCGGCCCGATCCAACAGGTCGAGGTGCCCCAGGGCAAGGCGGTGTTCGACGCCAGGCCCTGCGCCAAATGCGGGGAGCTGACCTTTGTCGACAAGCTGCAGGATTCACCTGCCGGGCCGGTCTGCATCCCCTGCCGGGGCTGAACGCTCATGGCGGAACATCACCACCACGACCATGGCGCGACTCTCCGGCACCCGGATGGTCGTGACCATGCTGCTCAACTTCGCCATCACCCTGGTGGAAGTCGTCGGCGGGGTGATGGCGGGCAGCCTGTCGCTGATCTCGGATGCGCTGCACAATTTCAGCGACGGCATCGCCATCATCGTCAGTTACGTCGCTCTGCGGCTGAGCAGGAGACCGCGGGACAACCAATATACCTTCGGCCTCAAGCGCGCCCAGATCCTGGCGGCGATCCTCAACGCCGGGGTGCTTCTGGCGATTTCCGCCTATCTGGTGCGGGAAGCGGCGCTCAAACTGCTCCATCCGGCGAAAGTCAACGGCGGATTGATGCTGGTCGTCGCCGGCATCGGCCTGGTGGCCAATCTCATCGGTACCTGGCTGTTGCATCGCGGTGCGAAGAGCAACCTGAACATCCGCTCGGCCTACCTGCATCTGCTCTCGGATGCCGTCTCCAGCGTGGCGGTGATCGTCGGGGCTATCGCCATCCAACTCTTTGGCGCGTTCTGGGTCGACCCGGTGCTGAGCCTGCTGATCGCCGTCTATGTCGGCTGGGAGAGCTGGAAAATCATCCAGAGCGCCATCGACGTGCTGATGCTCAAGGTGCCGGGGGAGATCTCCCTGGATGAACTGCAGATGACGCTGGAAGAGCTCCCCGGGGTCTGCAATGTCCATCACATCCACCTCTGGCGGGTGGATGACCATGATCTTCATTTCGAAGCGCACGTGAACACGGCCTGGAAACCCTGGAGGAAACCGGACCCCTCGCGCGAAGCCATCGAAAATCTGCTCCATGAGCGGTTCGGCATCAACCATGTGACCCTGCAGTTCGAAACCGGTGCCTGCGTGACGGGAAAGTTCCGCAAATTGCGCCATGGACATGGCTGACCTGTCGCTGAGCTGATTCCGCTCCAGGCTATTTTTTATCCGTGAATTTGGTCGGAAGACCAAGCGTTTTATGTGAATAGCAATGGATGAAAGGCAGACGGCGCCGCCCGGCGTTGAACCCCGGACCGGCCATGCGGAACCGCAAAGGAGAACGGAACTTGATGAAGCATCTGACATGCCTGTTCTTGCTGTTGCTCTGGGCCCTCCCCCTGCAGGCCGCCGAGCCGACGATCACCGATCTGCTGAATGCCGCGGCCAGGCAGCCGGGACTCAAGGCCGGCCGCCTGGCGGTGCAGGGTACCGATACCCAGCTGAAGCAGGCGAGGGCTGCGCTCTATCCCAAACTCACCGCATTCGGCAGTTACGAGATCTACAACTCGCCGACCAACCTGCGGCCGATGCCGCCGACCGAGGTCAACATCGCCGCCGGCGACTCGATTCCCTTTTCCAAACGGATCGCGCGCTACGGCCTGCGCATGGAGATGCCGCTCTTCGTCAAGGAGCTCTACAGCCTGGCCGACAAGGTGAAGGAGCTCCAGAAGTCGAGCCGGGCGCAATACCGGATCAAGCTTCTCACCCGGCAGGCGCAGGTCGTCTCGCTCGATGCGTCGTCTCGCGCTTACAACGCCCACCTGAGCGCGGCCATTGATTCGCGTCTCGCTTCACTGCGCAAGACCCGCGACGACCTGAAGCTGGCCGTCTCTAACGGACGCGCCGCTGAATCGGAACTCTCAAGGTGGAGACCACCTCGAACGACCTGCAAAGACAGAAGAACGATCTGGCGCGTCAGGCCCTGGTCCTGACCAGCCAGATCGAACAGCTGACCGGCATCCGGCTGGACCATTTTGTCGAGGATGACCCTGAGAAGAGCGGTGACGCAGGGCGGCTTTTTGCCTCAGACCGAGCAGCAGGCCAAAGTGGCCGCCGCCGAAAAGGAACTGCAGCAGGCCCGGGACCGGCACTATCCCGCGCTCAAACTGGAAGGGTTCTCTCCGAGAACCGGGGGGACGCCTACAACACCGACCGCTCCATCGACCGCAGCTACGACTACATCGGCGTCAAACTCTCCGTTCCCTTGTTCGACCGCAGCCTGAGCACCGCCATCGACCAGGCCGACATTCAACTGCGCCGGCAAAAAGAGCAGCTCGCGCAACTGCGGATCGACCTGCATGCCGAGGCTCAAAGCCTGAACGGGCAGCTCAAGCTCATCGAGTCATTCCGCGGAACTGGCCCGGACCACCCTCGCGAACGATCGACGATCTGCTCGAGATCGCCAAGGTGGCCTACCGCAACGGCCGGATGACGACCGAGGACTATCTGCGCTATGAAGCTCAGGTCCTCGATGCCGCGGCCGCCCTTGATCAGACCGCGGTGGAGCGCTGGCAGGTGATCAGCCGCCAGGCCGTCCTCTTCGGCGACGAACTGACAGGAGTTGTGCAATGAAAAAAAAGCTGATTGTCATCGGAGTCATCCTGCTGATTGCCGTCGGCGCCATCGGTCTGCTGCATAAACGCAAGGCCGCCCTGGCCAAGGCCGCTCCGCCCGCCGTGCTCCCGGTCGTCGTCGATGCGGTCACCCTGCAGCCGCAGAAGGTGACCCTGACCCTGCCGGCGATGGGCGTGGTCTCCTCGGATCTTTCCACCACCCTCTCGACCAGGGTCAGCGGGCGGGTTCTCAAGGTCTTCAAGCGCGAAGGGGACGCCGTCAGAAAGGGCGAGCTGCTGCTGCAGATCGACGCCAGGGACTTGCAGGCCAGGAAGGAGAGCCTGCGCCTCAAGCGGCAGAGCCTCGCCTTTGACATCGCCGCGAAAAAGGAGAATCTCAAGGCCTTGGCCACCGCCCTGAAAAACGCGATCGCGCTGCCATGCCCGGACCAAGGAGCTGCTCGACGTCAAGGGAGCCTCGATCGAGCAGTACGACCGGGAAGAGACCGCCATCGCCCAGCTCAGGGCCCAGAAGCAGAGCGTCGAAAGCGCGATCGCCATGCTGCGCTCGAACGTCAAGGAACTGCTGCAGAGCGAACAAGAGATCGACACCCAGCTGAGCTACACGCGGATCGTCTCGCCGATCGACGGCACCCTCAGCGCCCGGATGGTGTCGGCGGGCGACCTGGCCGTGCCCGGCAAGCCGCTGCTGAAGATCTCCGCGACCGATGGGCTTTATCTGGACGTCAGCCTGCCGGCCTCGATCCATGCGGAGAGCATTCTGCTCGGCGGCAGACGGCTTCCCCCTGACGCCGAAAAACCAGGCCGGCGCCAGCGGCCTGCGCGAATACCGCGCCTCCCTGCCGCTTGGCACGTCCCTGGTCGCAGGGGAATTCCTCAACGTCTCCTTGGTGCTCTACTCGGGAGAGGGAGTGCTGCTCCCCAACGATGTCCTGCTCACCGAGCGAGGGAGAGACCAGCGTGCTGGTCTATGAAGACGGCAAGGCAGCAAAACCCCGGTGACTGTTCTGCGCCGGGGGAGCGAAGGGGTGATGGTGCGGCAGGACCTGGCCGGAAAGACGCTGCTGCTGGCCAAGCCGGATATCCTGCTGCGGGCCACCACCGGGGTGCCGGTCAGGATCCACGCCCACGTCACCACCAACATCTGAACCTCGGAGCGACGTCATGTTCGATTTTTTTCATAAACGGCCCTACCTGCTCTACAGCGTCATCGCCGGGTTCTTTGTCCTCGGGGTCTACGGCCTGATCGTCATGCCGAAGAACCTCTTTCCCGACAGCGA